>NZ_VSFA01000150.1 GCF_008119785.1 Micromonospora sp. MP36
GTCACCGAGCTGCCCGACCTGCGTGGGCCGGCCCTGCCGGCCTTCGCCGACCTGGTGTTCGGCGGCCACGACGTGGTCGCGTGTCCGCTCATCAAACGGGCCGAGGCGCTCGCCACCGCCGGAGTGCTGCCCGGCCGGCTGGTGGACGCCCTCGCCGGGGAACTGGCCGGCGTCGAGGCGGGGCTGCGTCCCGCCCCGACCGGGGCCACCCAGGCCGAGCGGGCGGCCGCCGTGGCCCGCGACCTCACCGAGTTCCGCGACCGGCACGCCCTGGACCGGGTGGTGGTGGTCAACGTCTCCACCACCGAACCGGCCGTCGCCGCGCACCCGGCCCACCACGACCTGGCCGCGCTGCGGGAGACGCTGGCCGGCTCCGCCGACGTGCTGCCGGCCAGCTCGCTGTACGCGTACGCGGCCTTCACCGCCGGCTGCCCGTACGTCGACTTCACGCCGTCCACCGGGGCTCGGCTGCCCGCGCTGGCGGCCCTGGCCGAGGAGCGCGGCCTGCCGTACGCCGGGCACGACGGCAAGACCGGGGAGACCCTGGTCAAGTCGGTGCTCGCGCCGATGTTCGCGATGCGGCACCTGGCGGTGCGCTCCTGGTCCGGGCTGAACCTGCTCGGCGGCGGGGACGGCGCCACGCTCGCCGAGCCGGCCGCCAACGCCGCCAAGGTGGGCAGCAAGCAGCGGGTGCTCGGGGAGACCCTGGGCTACCTGCCGCAGGGCGACACCCGGATCGACTACGTCGAGGAACTCGGCGACTTCAAGACCGCCTGGGACCTGGTCACCTTCGCCGGTTTCCTCGGCACCCGGATGCGGATGGAGTTCACCTGGCACGGCTGCGACTCGGCGCTGGCCGCCCCGCTGGTGCTCGACCTGGCCCGGCTCACCGCCGCCGCGCACGCCGCAGGCCGCCACGGCCCCCTGGCCGAGCTGGCGTTCTTCTTCAAGGACGGCATCGACGCGCCCACCCACTCGCTCGCCGGGCAGTGGGCGGTGCTCTGCGACTTCGTCGCCGGGCTGCACGCCGGAGCCGGGCGATGACCCGGCTGGCCGACCTCGCCGAGCTGGTCCGGGCACCCGCCGCGCTCTCCGTACCGGGGGACGTGGTGGCCGGCGCGGCGGCGGCCGGCGCGCTGGACCGCCGGACGCCGGCCCTGGCCGGGGCGTCGGTGCTGCTCTACTGGGCCGGCATGGCCGCCAACGACTGGGCCGACCGGCGGCTGGACGCCGTGGAACGCCCCGAGCGGCCGATCCCGTCCGGCCGGGTCCACCCGGCCGCCGCGTTCGGGGTCGCCGCCGGCCTGACCGCCGCCGGGCTCGCCGTGGCCACCGCCGCCGGGGGTCGGCGGGCCGCCGCCGTCGCGGTCCCGCTCGCCGGCGCGATCTGGGGGTACGACCTGCTCGCCAAGAACACCGCCGCCGGTCCCGCCGTGATGGCCGCCTGCCGGGGCCTGGACGTGCTGCTCGGCGCGAGCCCCGCTCCCGGCCGCCGCGACCGCCGGGCCGGCACCGGCCGGGGTGCGACACGCGGCGTCCCCTCGGCCCGGCGGGGCGTCCTCCGGGCGCTGCCGGCGGCGCTGACGGTCGCCGCGCACACCTGGACCGTCACCGCGCTGTCCCGTCGCGAGGTCTCCGGCGCCGACCGGCGGCTGCCCCAAGCCACCCTGGCCGGCACCGCCCTGGTCGCCGCCACCGCGCTGAGCCGCACCGAGCCGGTCCCCGCCGCGCTCGCCGCCGGCTACGCCACCCGCTACGGATCGGCGCAGGTCCGGGTGCTCGCCGACCCGTCACCGGCCCGGGTCCGGGCCGCCGTCGGCGCGGGCATCACCGGGCTGCCCGCGTTGCAGGGCGCGCTGACCGCCCGGGCCGGCGCCCGGCTGCTCGGCCTCGCCGTCGCGGCCGCCGCCCCGCTCGGCCGCCGCCTGGCCCGACTGATCTCGCCGACATGACCAGCCCTTCGCTCCCCTCCGCGTCGCCCGGCACCACCCAGGCGGCGGCGGACGCACCGGCCGGGCGCGGGGGCCCGCTGGACCCGGCCGGGCTCCGCTTCGGGTATGGCACCAACGGCTTCGCCAACCACCGGCTCGACGACGCGCTCGGCGTGATCGCCGACCTCGGCTACCAGGGGGTGGCGCTCACCCTGGACCACGACCACCTGGACCCGTTCGCCCCGGAACTGGGCCGCCGGGTGGCCGCGGTGCACCGCCGGCTGGCCGCGCTCGGCCTGGCCGTGGTGGTCGAGACCGGCGCCCGCTACCTGCTCGACCCGTGGCACAAGCACGCCCCGACGCTGCTGCACGATGACCCGGCGCTGCGGATCGAGTTCCTCCGCCGGGCCGTGCGGATCGGCGCGGACCTGGGCGCGGAGGCGGTCTCCTTTTGGGCCGGCGTACGCCCGCCGGAGGTGCCGGAGTCGGTCGCCTGGGACCGGCTCGTGGCCGGCTGCGCCACCGTCTGCGCCGAGGCCGCGGCGGCCGGCGTGCCGCTCGGGTTCGAGCCCGAGCCGGGCATGCTGGTCGAGGACATCGCCGGCTGGCACCGGCTGCGGGACGCGCTCGGCGCGCCGCCCGGCTTCGGCCTCACCCTTGACATCGGGCACTGCCGCTGTCTGGAGCCCCGGCCGGTGCCCGACTGCGTCACGGCGGTCGCCGAGCACCTGGTCAACGTGCAGATCGACGACATGCGCCGGGGCGTGCACGAGCACCTGGAGTTCGGCACCGGCGAGATCGACTTCCCGCCGGTGCTGCGCGCCCTCGCCGACGCCGGCTACCGCGGTCTGGTGGCCGTGGAGCTGCCCCGGCACTCGCACGCCGCGCCGGCGGTCGCCGCCCGGTCGATCGAATTCCTGCACGCCGCCGCCGGGACCGCCCGGCACCGGACAACCGACTCGGACCCTTTGCTCTGCAGCCACGGAGGCAACACGTCCGGATCGCGGGTGCTGCGTAAGGGGCTGCAGAGCAAAGGCGGTGGCTGAGCACCTGCCACCCGGCTCAGAGGGGAGACGGCATGACACCCGACCGACTGCGCGCCGCGCTGCGGGGCGTACCCGATCCGCAGTGGCTGGACGCGGCCCTGCGCCGCGTCGCGACCGAGCCCAAGGCGATCGCGCGCCTCTTCGCCACCGCCGCCCGGCGGTGCGGGCGGGGGCCGCTGCCCGATCCGCCCGGCTGGACGGTCGACGAGGCCGCCCGGGCGCTGCTGCTCACCGCGCTCCCCGCCGACCACGCGGCGGCGGCCGACTCGCTCTACCGGCACGGCGACGCCGCCGAGAAGCGGGCCGTGCTGCGCGCCCTGCCGCTGCTGCCCATCGGGGCGGCCTGCGTGCCGCTGCTGCACGACGCGATCCGCACCAACGACACCCGGTTGATCGCCGCCGCGCTCGGCCCGTACTCCCGGCACCTGGAGCAGCCGGCCTGGCGGCAGGCCGTGCTCAAGTGCGTGTTCACCGGCGTGCCGCTGGCGGCCGTCGACGACCTGCACGGCCGGGCGGACGGCGAGCTGGCGGCGATGCTGGCCGCGTTCGCGGCCGAGCGGCACGCGGCCGGCCGGACCATGCCCGCCGACGCCACCGACCTGCTCGACCGGCTCGGCGCCGGCTCGCACCCCACCACCGCCAGGGAGGCGTGATGCGCATCTTCGACCCGCACATCCACATGACCTCACGCACCACCGACGACTACGAGCGGATGGCCGCCGCCGGGGTACGCGCGGTGGTGGAGCCCGCGTTCTGGCTCGGCCAGCCACGCACCAGCGCCGCCTCGTTCGTCGACTACTTCGACTCGCTGATCGGCTGGGAGCCGTTCCGGGCCGGGCAGTTCGGCGTCCGGCACCACGCCACCGTGGCGCTGAACCCGAAGGAGGCCAACGACCCGCGCTGCCACCCGGTGCTCGACCTGCTCCCGCGCTACCTCGACAAGGACGGCGTGGTGGCGATCGGTGAGATCGGCTACGACTCGATGACCCGGGCCGAGGACGCCGCCTTCGCCGGGCAGCTCGCCCTGGCCGTCGCGCACGACCTGCCCGCCCTGGTGCACACCCCGCACCGGGACAAGGCCCGCGGCGTCGAGCGCACCCTGGCGGTGGTCGCCGAGTCCGGCATCGAACCCGGCCGGGTGCTGGTCGACCACCTCAACGAGGTCACCGTGAAGCTGGTCCGGGACACCGGCTGCTGGCTGGGCTTCTCCATCTATCCGGAGACGAAGATGTCGCCGCCGCGGATGGTCGAGCTGCTGAAGACGTACGGGACCGAGCGGATGCTGGTCAACTCGGCCGCCGACTGGGGGCGCTCGGATCCGCTGCTCACCCGGGCCACCGGGGAGGCGATGCTGCTCGCCGGGTTCACCGAGGACGACGTGGACCGGGTGCTGTGGCGCAACCCGGTCGAGTTCTACGGCCAGTCCGGAAAGCTGGACCTCACCGACGTCGACGCGCCGGCGCCCACCTTCGCCGGCAACTCCATCCTGCGCGGGGGCGAGTGATGCGGTTCCGGCACGCCGACGGCAGCACCGTTCACCTCGGCTACTGCACCAACGTCCACCCGGCCGAGGACCTGGCCGGGATCCTCGCCCAGCTCGACACGTACGCGCTCCCGGTCCGCCGGGCGCTCGGCGCCGACCTGCTCGGGCTGGGGCTGTGGCTGGCCGCCCCGGTGGCCGCCGCGCTCGCCGCCGACCCGGCGGCCCGCCGCCGGCTCCGGCACGAGCTGACCGTACGCGGCCTCGAGGTGGTCACCCTCAACGGCTTCCCGTACGCGGCCTTCCAGGCGCCGGTGGTGAAGGGCGCGGTGTACCACCCGGACTGGACCACCCCGGAGCGGCTCGGGTACACCCTGGACCTGGCCCGGGTGCTGGCCGACCTGCTCCCCGAGGATGCGGCCCGCGGCTCGATCTCCACGCTGCCGCTGGCCTGGCGTACGCCGTGGGACGCCGGCCGGGCCGACCTTGCCCGGCGCCGCCTGGACGAGCTGGCGGCCGGGCTCGCCGCGGTGGAACGGGAGACCGGCCGGACGATCCGGGTCGGCTTCGAGCCGGAACCGGGTTGCCTGGTGGAGTCCACGGGACAGGCGCGTGAGATATTCTCAGCCATGGATTTGGACCGGCTCGGGATCTGCCTCGACCTGGCCCACCTCGCCTGCGCCTGGGAGGAGCCGGCCGAGGCGCTGGGCCGGCTCCGGGCCGCCGGATTGCCGGTGGTCAAGGTGCAGGTCTCCGCCGCCGTCGAGGCGGCCGACCCGGACGGCTCGGCCGAGGCGCTGGGCCGCTGGGTGGAGCCGCGTTTCCTGCACCAGACCCGGTCCGCCGGCTGCGCCGAGGTCACCGACCCGGCTGACCCGGCGTACGCCGCCGACGACCTCGACGCCGCCCTCGACGCGCGGCTGCCCGGGCCGTGGCGGGTGCACTACCACGTGCCGCTGCACGCCCCGCCCGAGCCGCCGCTGCGGTCCACCCTGCCGGTGCTGCGGGCCGCGCTCGCCGCGCTCTACGCCGGACCGGTCGCCGGCTGCGAGCACCTGGACGTCGAGACGTACACCTGGGGGGTGCTGCCGGCGGCGCGGCGGCCGCGCACCGACGCGGAGCTGGCCGCCGGCATCGCCGCCGAACTGGCCTTCGCCCGCGACGAGCTGATCGGGCTCGGGCTGGCCGAGCGAAGCGAGGTGGCGGCATGAGCGAGCGGCAGCGAGTGAATCATCGACCCAGCGCGGTGGTGCCTCATGGCGGTGCCGAGCGAAGCGAGGTGCCGGCATGAGCAAGCGGTTGGTGGTCATCGACGTGGTGGGGCTGACCCCGCGCCTGCTGGCGCACATGCCCCGGCTGCGCGCGGTCGCGCAGGAGGGCTTCGCCGCCGAGCTGGGCACGGTGCTGCCGGCGGTCACCTGCTCGGCGCAGTCCACCTTCCTCACCGGGGAGCTGCCGTCCGGCCACGGGATCGTCGGCAACGGCTGGTACTTCCGCGACCTCGGCGAGGTGTTCCTCTGGCGGCAGCACAACGCCCTGGTCGGCGGGGAGAAGCTGTGGCAGGCGGCCCGCCGGGTCGAGCCGGACTACCGGGTGGCCAACGTCTGCTGGTGGTACGCGATGGGCGCGGACGTGGACTGGACGGTCACCCCGCGCCCCATTTACTACGCCGACGGGCGCAAGGAGCCGGACTGTTGGACCGACCCGCCCGAGCTGCACGACACCCTCACCGACGCGCTCGGCACCTTCCCGCTCTTCACCTACTGGGGGCCGGGCGCCGGGCTGCCCTCGTCCCGGTGGATCTGCCGGGCCGCCGAGCGGATCCTCGCCGACGAGGCCCCGGACCTGACCCTGGTCTACGTCCCGCACCTCGATTACGACCTGCAACGGTTCGGCCCGTCCTCGCCGCAGGCCGCCGCCGCGGCGGCCGAGCTGGACGCGGTGCTCGGCCCGCTGCTGGACGCCGCCCGGGAGCGGGACGCCACCGTGGTGGTGCTCTCCGAGTACGGCATCACCGACGTCTCCCGCCCGGTCGACGTCAACCGGCTGCTGCGCGCCGAGGGGTTGCTGCGGGTCTACACGCAGGACGGCATGGAATACCTGGACCCGTGGACGTCGCGCGCCTTCGCGGTCGCCGACCACCAGGTCGCGCACGTCTACGTCAAGGACCCGGCCGACGTGCCGGCGGTGGCCAAGCTCTGCGCCGGGCTGCCCGGGGTCGCCGAGGTGCTGGACGCCGAGGGCCAGGCCGGCTACGGGCTGGACCACGAGCGTTCCGGGGAGCTGGTGCTGGTGGCCGAGCCGGACGCGTGGTTCACCTACTACTACTGGCTCGACGACGCCCGCGCGCCCGACTTCGCCCGCCTCGTGGAGATCCACCGCAAGCCCGGCTACGATCCGGCCGAGCTGTTCTTCGACCCGGCCGCACCGGGTGCCGCGAAGCGGCGGGCGGCGGTGGCGCTGGCCCGCAAGAAGCTCGGCATGCGCTATCTGATGAGCGTGGTGGGGCTGGACGCGGGGGCGCGGGCGGTCCGCGGCTCGCACGGCCGGCTGCCCGCCAACCCGGCCGACGGGCCGGTGCTGCTCTGCTCCGATCCGGCCGCGGCCCGGGACCGGGTCGCCGCGACCGACGTGAAGGCCCTGCTGCTCCAGCTCGCCGGACTGGCCCGGGAGGCGCCGTGACCGTGACCGTCGCACCGACCGACCCGGCCCTGCTGCGGGACCGCTTCGACGCCGCGCTCGCCGCGTTCCTGCGCGAGCGGCGGCCGGGTCGGTCGGACGACGGTACGGGGGCCGTCCACGCCGTGCTGCGCCGGTTCGTTCTCGCCGGTGGCAAGCGGCTGCGGCCCCTGTTCTGCTACTGGGGGTGGCGCGGCTTCGGGGGTCCGGACGGCGCCCCGATCGTGGTCGCGGCAGCGGCGCTGGAGCTGTTCCACGCCTTCGCCTTGATCCACGACGACATCCTGGACCGCAGCGACCTGCGGCGCGGCCAGCCCTCGGTGCACCGGGTCTTCGCCGACCTGCACGCCCGCTCCGGCTGGCAGGGCGACCCCGAGGCGTACGGCCGGGACGCCGCCCTGCTCTGCGGCGACCTCTGCGCCGCCTGGTCGGGGCAGATGTTCCACGACTGCGGGCTCGAACCGGGGCGGGTCCGCCAGGGCCTCGCCGTCTTCGCGCGGATGCGCGCGGAGGTTATTGCGGGGGAGTACCTGGACGTGGTCTCCGCGGTCGGCGACGGCTCGGTGGCCTCCGCCCTCGCCGTGGTCCGGATGAAGACGGCCCGCTACACGGTGACCCGGCCGGTGCAGATCGGTGCCGCCCTGGCCGGGGCCGACCCGGCCGCGGTGACCGCGCTGGCGGAGTTCGGCGACCCGCTCGGGGACGCCTTCCAGCTCCGCGACGATCTGCTCGGCGTCTTCGGCGACCCGGCCGTCACCGGCAAGTCGAACCTGGACGACCTGCGGGAAGGCAAGCCGACCGTGCTGCTGGCGCTGGCCCGGGCGGCGGCCGGCCCGACCCAGGCGGCGCGGCTGCGGGCGCTGGTCGGCGACCAAGAACTGGACCACGGGGGCGCGGCCGAGGTGCGGGAGATCATCGAGGTCACCGGCGCGCGGGAGCGGGTCGAGGGGATGATCCAGACCCGGGTCGACCAGGCCCGTGCCGCGCTCGACCGGACGCCGCTGGCCGAGCCCGCCCGCTCGGCCCTGGTCGAACTGACCGTCCGCGCCGCGCACCGCCGGCAGTGAAAGGCCGGGCCCCGCGGATGGGGCCTTCCGCGAGCGGGGCGGCGGAAATAGAGTGGGGGCGGCGACCGTGAGGTGGCCGGTGACTCGACGGGAGGCGCAACCCGTCGGGCCTGAGGCGCGACCGCGCCCACCGGTGCCCCAGGGTCGCTGACGCCCGGTCGCCCTCGCCCCGGCCCGCAACGGAATCCCCCATCACCACAGGGGAGAAGGACAATGGCGCGACCCATCACGCTGTTCACCGGCCAGTGGGCCGATCTTCCGTTCGACGAGGTCTGCCGGCTGGCCGCCGAGTGGGGCTACGACGGCCTGGAGATCGCCTGCTGGGGCGACCACTTCGAGGTCGACAAGGCGCTCGCCGACGAGTCGTACGTGGACCGGAAGCGGGCCACCCTCGCCAAGCACAACCTGCAGGTCTTCGCCATCTCCAACCACCTGGTCGGGCAGGCGGTCTGCGACCACCCGATCGACGAGCGGCACCAGGACATCCTGCCCGCCCGGATCTGGGGCGACGGCGAGCCGGAGGGCGTACGCCGCCGGGCCGCCGAGGAGATGAAGGACACCGCGCGCGCGGCGGCGAAGCTGGGGGTGCGGACGGTGGTCGGCTTCACCGGCTCGTCCATCTGGCACACGCTGGCGATGTTCCCGCCGGTGCCGCCGGCCATGATCGAACGCGGCTACCAGGACTTCGCCGACCGGTGGAACCCGATCCTCGACGTCTTTGACGAGGTGGGGGTCCGCTTCGCGCACGAGGTGCACCCCAGTGAGATCGCCTACGACTACTGGACCACGAAGCGGACGCTGGAGGCGATCGGCCACCGGCCCGCGTTCGGGCTGAACTGGGACCCGTCGCACTTCGTCTGGCAGGAGCTGGATCCGGTCAACTTCATCTTCGACTTCGCCGACCGCATCTACCACGTCGACTGCAAGGACGCGAAGGTGCGTACGGGCGACGGGCGGCGGGGCCGGCTCTCCTCGCACCTGCCGTGGGCGGACCTGCGGCGCGGCTGGGACTTCGTGTCCACGGGCCACGGGGACGTGCCGTGGGAGGACTGCTTCCGGGCGTTGAACGCGATCGGCTACGACGGCCCGATCTCCATCGAGTGGGAGGACGCCGGCATGGACCGGCTCGTCGGCGCGCCCGAAGCGATCCAGTTCGTCCGCCGGCTCGCCTTCGACGCCCCGGCCGCGGCCTTCGACGCCGCCTTCAGCAGCAACCGGGACTGACCTTTCGGCCGCTACGAACTTGATGACGTGAACGATTCACCCCGGTCGGCCGCCGCCGGGCCGATCCGCCGGGGCGGGCCAGCGCCGATGATTCACCTACGTCATCAAGTTCGTAGCGGCCAGCCAGTGGTTCGCCTGCGGCACCCGCCCGAAGGCCGGACCGGAACGACGCCGCCGGCGATCAGCAGGCCGCGAAGACCTGGTCGCTGACCAGGCGCGCCGCGCCGACCAGCGCGGCGCGGTCGTCCAGGTCGGACAGGACGATCGGCATGCTGCCGGTGGCCAGCGGCGTCGAGCGCCGGTAGACCACGCTGCGGATCTCGGCCAGCAGGACCGGGCCGATGCCGGGGGCCGCCCCGCCGATGATCACGATGGCCGGATTGACGAAGCTGACCAGGCTGACCAGCACCTGACCGAGCCGGCGGGCGGCGTCGCGGACCAGGGTCTGCGCGACCGGGTCGCCGCCGGTCGCGGCCCGGGCCACATCGGCCATGGTCAGCGTGCCGGCTGCCGCCAGCCGGTCGCCGAGCGCCGTCGAGCGTCCGGCCCGCGCGGCGGTCACCGCGTCCCGCACCAGCGCGGCATCCCCGCAGTACGCCTCCAGGCAGCCGGGCTGACCGCAGCCGCACAGCGGCCCGTCCTCGGTGAGCTGGAGGTGACCGACGTCACCGGCCCCGCTCGCCGCGCCCCGGTACAGCGCGCCGCCGAGGATCAGCCCGGAGCCGATCGCGTTGCCCAGCTTCACGTAGAGGAAGTCGTCGAACGCCCGGCCGGTGCCGGCGTGCTGCTCGCCGAGCGCCATCACGTTGGCGTCGTTGTCGACCTGCACCGGGCAGCCCAGTTCGGCGGCGATGGTGTCGCGGACCGGGAACTGGTGCCAGCCGGGCAGGGCGGGCGCGACGGACGGCGCGCCGTCGCGGACCGCGACCGGTCCGGGCAGGGCCACCCCGACCCCGGCCAGCCGGACCAGCCCGGCCTCGGCGCGGAGCTTGCCGAGCACCTCGACCGCACGGCCCACCACCGCGTCCGGGCCAACTCGTGCGTCGAGCGGCTCGCCGTGCCGGGCGAGCACGGTCAGCTCGCCGTCGGTGAGCGCGACGTCGAGCCGCCCGTCGCCGACGACCACCGCGCCGAACCGGACCTGCCCGGCGATCCGGAGCAGCGACGACCGGCGACCGCCCCGGGACGCGGCCGGCCCGGCCGTCTCCACCAGCCCCTGCGCGGTCAGCCGGTCCACCTCGGCGGTGAACCGGGCCCGGGGTAGGCCCACGGCGTCCGCCAGTTCCACCCGGGAGCGCGGGCCGTCGCGCAGCAGTCGCAGCAGCCGCGCCTGGTCCGCGTTCTCCGGTCCGACTATGGTCATACGATCACCTCGCTTCCGAATGTGCCACACCCGCGTCACCACCGCGTGACGCGAAGGGGCCGCCCCCGGTTTCCCGGGTGCGGCCCCCCTTTACGGGTCGGCGGGTCGGATCAGCCCCGCAGACTCGACATGTGCTGGTAGCTGATCTCCGCGTAGCGCAGCGACCGGCCGGGGTCGGCGCTGCCACCGGGCGCGGTGTCCTGCTCCCACATCGGGTTGTGGTAGCCCTTGGCGCCCATGTTGGCGAAGAAGCCGCCGTAGTCGATGTCGCCCTGGCCGAGCGGCACCATGTCGTACCCGTTGGTGGTGCCCGTGTTGATCTTACCGTCCTTGGCGTGGAACAGCGGGAACCGCATCGTCCGGGCCGCCACCGTGGCGAGCGGGTCGAAGATGTTCGTCTGGGTCACCCCGTCCGGGTCGGTGTAGCTGCGGTAGCGGTACTGCGCCACGTGGGCCCAGTAGATGTCCATCTCGAACCAGACCCACTCCGGGTTGGTGAGCCCGAAGAAGTACTCCAGCTTGCGGATGCCGGAGGATCGGGTCGGCCGGCCCAGCGCATCCAGCGGCCCGCTGTCCAGCAGGAAGTTGTACGCCGCGTCGTGGTTGTGGGTGTAGAGCTTCAGCCCCCGCGCGGCGGCCATCTCGCCGAAGGTGTTCCACCGGTCGGCCGCGGCGTCCCAGTCGGCCTTGTAGTTGCTGCCCGTCGGGTCGCTGCCGGTGCCGATGTGCGTCATGCCGAGGATCTCGGCGGTGTCCAGCGTCTGCTCGAACTGGGCGATCGTGGTCGGGGTGACCGTGCTCGGGACGGAGGCGTGCGAGCCGTTGGCGCGCAGCCCGTTGTCGTCGAGGATCTTGCGGATCTCCGCCGGGGTGATCTGCCGGCCGAGGATCGAGGTGTGCTGCGTGTAGCCGGCGAACTCGACCTCCTTGTACCCGATCTCGGCGAGCCGGCCGAGCACCCGCTCGAACCCGAACGGCACTCCGCTGCCGTCGTCGGCGGCGCCGATCCGGTCGCGGACGCTGTAGAGGATGATGCCCCGCTTGCCGGTCGGGACGAGCACCCCGTTGCTCGCCGCGGCGGCCGAGGGGGCCCAGCCGGCGGCGCCGACGGCGACCGCGCCGGCCGCCCCGGCGATGGTGCCGAGCATCCGGCGGCGGCTCATCCCGTGTGTGCTGTCGTTCATCTCGGGCTGCCTTTCTGAGGTGATGGTGGTGGTGGGGAAGGGGGGCCGGGGCGGGGCCGCCCGGCGGGCGGCCCCACCCCGTGCGTCACGGGGTGACGCCGATGCCCTGGCCGGTGAACTCGACCCAGTTGAGGTTGCCGAAGCCGCTGGTCGGCCCGCCGGGGACGGTGGTGAAGACCAGGTAGAGCTTGTGCGTCCCGCCCGGGTCGGTGATCGGCACGGTGGTGCTGGTGAAGGCGTTGTTGCCGCTGGTCGCGTTGACCGTGGCGGTGGTCAGCAGCGGGCCGGTGGGGGAGTCCAGGCGGAACTGGACGCCGAACCGCGGCTGACCGGCGGTGGCCGCGCTGCCACCGGAGGTGCGCAGCATGACCGACTGCATGTTGGTCAGGTTGACGGTGTTGTTGATCGCGATCCAGTCACCCGGGTCGAGGCTGCCGCGCTGCTGCCCGCCGCCGGTGTCGGCGGTGGTGGCGACCGTGGTGCCGGACTCGTCGGTGGCGAACTCGACCTCCTGCCGCTTGGCCTGGATGATCTGCTGGTCCACCGTGGTCAGCGCCGGCTGCCCGTTGGCGCCCTTGTCGGTGTACGACGCGCTGACCACGCCGTAGATGTAGCCGCCGTGCGAGGCGTCGTCCGCGTCCGTGGGCAGCACCCCGGAGCAGCCGAACTGGTTGGCCTCACCGTGCCCGTGGCTGTCGTGGCCGAGCACGAAGGTCACCTCGACCTTGCTGCAGTCGATCGGCCCGTCCTCCGGGTCGGTGACGGTGACCGTCCACGGGATGTCGTCGCCCCAGTTGAAGAAGCCGCCTTCGAGCGGGGTGTTGACCGTGACGGTCGGCGCGGTGTTGCCGACGGTGATGGTGGTGTTCGCCGACGCGGTCTTGCCGCTGGAGTCGGTCACCGTCAGGCGGGCGGTGTAGACCCCGTTGGTGGTGTAGGTGAACGACGGGTTCGGGTCGATCGAGTCGGTGGTGCCGTTGCCGTCGAAGTCCCAGGCGAACTTGATCGAGTCGCCCGGGTCCGGGTCCTTCGAGCCCTCGCTGGAGAAGGCGACGGTCAGCGGTGCCCGCCCGTTGGTCGGGGTGGCGTTCAGCACGGCGATCGGTGCTCGCAGGCCCTTGACGTAGCTGAACTTGAGCATCGCCGCGTCCGGGTTGATGTTGAAGAACCCGTCGCCGTAGGTGAGCAGGTAGAAGTTGCCGTCCTTGCCCCACCGCATGTCCATCGGGTTGTCGCAGAGGAACGGCTTGGCCGGGGTGGTGGGCGCCTGCCCGCAGTTCAACACGTTGTTGATCTTCAGGATGTCACCCTGGTCGTCCAGCCGGATCTCCTTGAGGGTGTCCCGGGTGAACTCGCCGAAGAAGATGGCGCCGTCGTAGTACGCGGGGAACTTCGTCTCCGACCTCAGCTCCGGGTCGTAGTCGTACTTCGCCGCGCCGTGCGGGCCGACCCCACCGGTGCCCAGCTCCGGGAAGAGCACTGGGCAGGTCTGCGTCGGAGTCGACAGGTAGGACTCCGGGCAGGGGGTCGGCGCCTGGAACGAGTACCACAGCTCCGACTTCTCCACCTTCGGCAGGTCGGTCAGGCCGGTGTTGTGCCGGG
>NZ_VSFA01000151.1 GCF_008119785.1 Micromonospora sp. MP36
GCGAGGGCTGGGTGATCTCTTCGCTTGCGAGATTCCATGGTGCTGCGAGGTCTGCGGCCGCCACTGCTGCGAGCAGGACGGCGGAGCGTCTCTGACTAGCTTTGTGATCCTGAGTCGGATTGGGTTTCCGGGATCGTTTCCCACCGTGGTGGGGAGGCGTGGGCATGCAGGTGGAATCCTGCGCCAGTGCTGCTCCTCGTGGCCGGTGGCCGGTGGTGGGTGTGCTGATCGTTTTCACGCTCTGGTGCCGTGGGCGGCGCGGGGCAGCCTGGTCCGGTCCGTTGGTGCGTGTCCCTCCGGACGCTTGCCCGCCTGGCTGTGGGGCCGGGTGGGGGAGGGTGCCCTGCGTCGCTTGGGCGCGGGGCGTGAGGTGTTGGGCCGGGTGGGGCCGGTCTTCGACCGGTCTCTCCGGCTGGTCCTGGTGATGACCGCCGAGGCTTCGAGCGTGTCGACCACGGCGCGGATCATCATCTGTCCGCTGGTCTTGTCGGTGATGGTCGTGGTTTGGTGGGTGAGGCCGCGGGCGGCGATGCGGCGCCAGGCGCCGTTGTCGCGGTCGCCCTGCCAGCGGCAGGACGGGTTGGGGCAGATGGCCCACTTCCAGCCGGCCACGGTCGGCTGGTCGGGGGCTTTGCGATGCCGCAGCGGGGTCAGACAGTGCGGGCGGTGCTTGGAGGTGTTGCGGGCGGGGACGGTGACCACGGCGACACCCGCCTCGGCGGCGAGGTGCCGCATCCGGTCGCTGATCTGCCCGCGTACCTGCTGGGACAGGCGGGTGTTCAGGGTGGCGCCCATGCCCCGGGCTTCCATCGACCGCAGGTCTTCCACATAGATGACGGTCGCGGCGGCGGCGATGGCCTGGTCCACGGCCCACCGTGCGGCAGCCCAGGCGAGCGCCTGGTTGAGGTTCGCACGGCGCTCGGACACGTGCCGGATCTCGTCGCGCAGCACCTCGTGCTTCGCCTGCAGGTGCTCGTCCGGGCGGCCGTCGATCAGCCGCTGGTAGTGGTCGGCCTTGGCGCGCAGCCGCTCACTGTGACGGCGCAGGCGGTGCTGTTTGGCCAGGACGCCGGCGGCCCGGAACTGGCCACCAGACCCCAACCCGGTGATCCGGCCGTCGGCTTCCCGTCGCAGGGCCCCCGCGCACAGGAGGGTGTTCAGGCCCCAGTCCACGCCGAGCGCCACCATATGGCCGGTGCGCTGAGCCTTCGGCACCGCGTGGGTGTATGCGACGTCGGCGCGTACCTGCCGGCCGGTCACGCGCAGGGTGGGTAGACACCCCATGGGTCTTGTTGTCAAGCAGCGGCTTGTTGATCTTGTTGTTGGTGGTGCGCCCAGGCGGTGTGTTCGTCGTAGGGTGTGCCGGTCTTGAGGCAGCCGTGCAGGATCCCGACGAGGCGGTTGCCGAGTTGGCGCAGCGCGGCGCGGTGGCCGGTGCCGCGGGCGCGGAGTTGGTCGTAGTAGACGCGGGCGCCGGGTGAGCCGCTGAGGGCGGCGAAGGCTTGCAGGCCGAGGGCGTCGACAAGGCGGTCATTGTGCACGTAGCGGGCTTGGACGAACTTCTTCTTACCGGATTGGCGCGTGATCGGACTGGTGCCGGCATAGTTTTTGCGGGCCCGGGCGTCGGCGTAGCGGGTTTTGTCGTCGCCGAACTCGGCAAGCACCCGGGCGCCGAGCGCCACCCCCAAGCCGGGTTGGCTCAGGTAGATCTCAGCGTCCGGGTGCTGGCCAAAATGAGCCTTCACCTGTTCTTCCATGGTGGTGATCTCAGCGTTGAGGACGGTCAGGATGGCCACCTGTGCCCGGACGGTGGCCGCATAGGCGCCGGCCACGATCGGTGGCTGGCCCAGGTGCTGGGTGCGCAACGCGGCCTGGATCGCGGCGGCCTTGGTGGGCACGTTACGGCGGCGGGCCTGGCGTAGCGCCGCGCTGATCTGGGTGATGGTCAGCCGAGCAGCCGCGGGGATCGTGCACGGCTGGGCCAACTACTTCAAGCACGCCGTGGCCAAACACACCTTCCACACGCTGGAGCGCTTTCTCTGGCACCGCGTGATCGTGTGGCTGAAAACCCGGCATCGCTGGACGTGGAAAGACGTCCGCCGACGGCTACTGGGCGCCCACGGGACCTGGCAGCCGATCTCCGCGGACGGCATCGTGTTGATCAACCTGGCGCGGACACCGAGGATCACTCGCTACCGCTACCGGGGTGACACGATCCCAACACCCTGGGCAAACATCTAGAACCACCAAACCCGACGGCAGACGCCGTGGAGAGCCGTATGCGGGGCCAACTCGCACGTACGGTTCGGCGAGCGGCATGAGGAAACGGACCTGGGGCAACCTCGGCACCGCGCCTCATGCCGACTCGACAGCATGGGCGGCATCATCGCGCGATGACCAACGGCGATGGGTCAGGAAGACACGCGGGGCGTGAGTAGGCCAAGACTGAGGCTGCAGGTCGAAGGGCTTCCGACCAGCGCGGACACAATATTCGGCAGCCACAGGGTCGTGCTGTCGGTGTTGATCAGCCGCAGCCGCACGGGCACCCCGGCCTCGACGGGCTCCGTTTCGGTGCGGGCAGCGGCATGCCGGCCAGCGTGTGCACGGGCACCGTGACGTCGACGCCGGTCACCAGTGCCGGGCGGGCATCTCCCCGGCCGATCTGCTGCATGTGCGGCCCGCCCGTCCGCCATTCTGAGCGCGACCGCCCGGTTGAGTTCCACGACCGGCGACGGCGCGACCTGGGCGAGCGCCTCGTAGAGCGCCGAGATGCGTACCCAGTCGGTTCCCTCCGGCGGCCTGTTCTCGGCCGCGTGGCGATGCTGCCTGTGTACGCGTCCTCTGCAGGCATCAGCCAGGTTCCACACCGATCATCACAAATACGAGTAGTTGCCGCTACTGGCCGCGATCTTGGGCGTTCCGGCTGATTGACAATGAGGCAGAGACATAGAGAATCATCGGCGTATAGGTGACCTAGACCGAGGGGCCCTGTGATGTCGGGTTCAGCCGGTATGCGCGGCGACGGCGCCGCGCGGTTACCCCGGTTGGCCTCGCCAGCCTTTGTGGGTCGTGCCAGGGAGCTGACCGCGCTGGCACAGGCGATGGCGCAGTCACCGGCCCTGGTACTGATCGAGGGAGAGGCCGGGATCGGCAAGAGCCGTCTGGTGCTGGAATTTCTGGCGTCTCCGGCGATGCGGGCGCGGCGCGTTCTGGTCGCGGTCTGTCCGCCGTTCCGCGAACCGGACACGCTCGGCCCGCTGTTGGATGCGATACGGCAGGCTACCGAAACGGTTACGGGTCTTGGGCTGAGCGCGCTGGCCGGGACGCTGCGCCCATTCTTCCCCGAGTGGGCAGCGGACCTGCCGCCGCCGCCGGAACCGCTCGATGACCCGCGCGCGGCGCGGCACCGGTTGTTCCGCGCGTTGGTGGAGCTGCTGGACCGGCTACGCATCGCGGTGCTGGTTGTGGAGGACGCGCACTGGGCGGACGAGGCCACCGTGGAGTTCCTCCTGTTCCTCGTCACGCGTCCGGTTGTCGGGTCCAGCTCCCGTCCAGGGCTGCTCGTTACGTACCGGCCGGAGGATCTGCCCGCGGATACGCCGGTGGTGCGGCTGTCCTCGCGGCGGCCGGCCGGGACCACCCAGCTGCGTATTCCGCTGGGTGGCCTCGACGTGGCCCAGACCGGCCGGCTGATGTCCTCGATGGTGGCGGGCGAGGCCATCTCCGCCGAGTTCGTGGAGTTCCTGCATCGGCACACTGCCGGGATCCCGCTCGCGATCGAGGAGGTGCTGCGCCTACTGCACGACCGCGCGGATCTGACCTACCGTGGCGAGGGCTGGGCGCGGCGCCGGCTGGATCGGATCGATATACCGGCCACGGTCCGCGACGCTGTGCTCGAACGGGCCGCGCGGCTCGGCCTCCCGGCCCAGGCGGTGTTGCGCGCCGCGGCCGTGCTCGCCGACCCGTCGGATTGGGCGATGCTCGCCGCGGTCAGCGGTCTGGCCTCCGGCGACGCGGACCAAGGCCTGTCCGAGGCCATCCAGACCGGTCTGCTGCAGCAGGATTCGCGCGGGTTGTTCTCGGTGCGGTACCCGCTGGCGGCTCGGGCGGTGTACGACACGATTCCGCCGGCCGAGCGGCGTGTGCTGCACCGCCGTGCGGCCGAGCTTCTCCAACACCGTACGCCCGCACCGCTGGCCCGCCTTGCCCGCCACTTCCGGGAGGCCGGCGAAGTCGCCTCGTGGCTTCGGTATGCCGAGCTGGCCGTGGAAGTGGCGCTCGGGTCGGCCGACGAGGCCGCGGCGGCGGCCCTGCTGTACCAGCTGCTGGAGAGCCCGGATCTGCCGGTGGGTGACGTGGCCCGTCTGGTGGACAAGGTGCCGTTCGTCACGTTCACCGGTCCGGCTCGCCTGGACATCTTGGTGCGGGCGCTGCGCCGGGCCATGGACTGCGCTTCGCTGCCCGTCCGCGAGCGCAATCTGGCACGGCTGCACCTCGCCCGGCTGCTGTCGATGGGGGGTGAGATCGCCGCGGCCCACGACGAGGCGGAACGGTCAGTTGCGGAGTTGCCGCCTGGGTCGCTGGAGGCGGTGCGGGCGATGGTTCTCCTGGGCTGGCCAGAGTTGTTCGCCGGGACCATGGCCGCGAACCTGGATTGGTTGCGGCGCTCGGCTGCCGCGCGCGAGTCCGGGTGGTCCCCGGCGGACCGGCTCAACCTCGTCGTCGGCCGGGCGAGTGCGCTGCTCAGAATGGGCGAGGAGTCGGGGTGGGTTGAAGCGGTCACGATTCCGCGGGACGTTCCTGATGCGACGACACGTCAGCATGTGACCCGGGGGCACCTGAACTTCGGAGATTCCGCCATGTGCTGGGGCCGCTACGGCCAGGCCCGCCACCACCTGGCCGTCGCCCTCGCCCTCGCCGAGCAGCACGACCTGATGGCGGTACGGGACGTGGTGCTCGCCACCCAGGTGCACCTGGACTGGTTCGTTGGCGAGTGGGCCGACCTGGCCGACCGGGCGGACGCCGTGGCTGGTGGCGATGACCCCTCACCTATCATCTGGGCGGAGGCGAAACTGGTCGCCGGCATGGTCCGCGCGGCAACGGGCGCAAGCGTGCCTGATCTCACCGCGGTGCTCGACGTGGCCCGGCGGTACAGCCTGGCCGAGCTCTACATGGAGACCGCCGCCGCGATCGCCACGTCACGGCTGGCCGATGGTGATGTCGATGCCGCACTGTCCGTCACCGAGGAACCGGTACGGATCGTCGCGGCCAGGGGAATCTGGCTATGGGGTGTCCCCGTGGTGCCGGTACGAGTCGACGCGCTGGTCGCGGCCGAACGGTTGGACGCGGCGGCGGACCTGGTCGGGGACTTCGCACGAGGCATGCGCGGGCGGGACATCCCGGCGGCGCGGGCGGCGCGGGTCCAGGCCCGCGCCGCGGTCGCCGAGGCTCGCGGCGATCGGTGGCGCGCGGCAGCCCTCTACCGGCGTGCCGCCGGCATCTGGCGGTCACTGCCGCGACCGTACGCCGCCCTGCGCGCGGCGGAGCTGAGCGCGGCGAACAACACCACCGACGGCGGACAGGCGGACCTGGCCGATGTGCTGGAAGGGTTCGCTGCGTTGGGTGCCAGTCGCGACGCCGACCGGGTACGGCGCCAGCTGCGCGATCTCGGTGTGTCCGCGCCCCGGCGCGCGCGCGGCCGGCCCAGCTACGGAGATCGGCTGTCGCCGCGGGAGTTGGACGTGGTGCGGCTGCTGCTCGCTGGCAGGACCAACCGGCAGATCGCCGAGGATCTCGTGCTTTCCGTGCAGACCGTGGCAGGCCATCTCAAGTCGGCCATGCGGAAGCTGCGCGTCTCGTCCCGTACCGGGGTGGCGGTACGGGTCGTGGAGCTGGGACTGCTGTCCGAGGATGCCGCAACCGCTGCCGACAATTAAATCAGTACGTCGAGATATTTAAACGCCTCATCCGACCAGTCGCGCGTACCACCGGCACGGGCTGAGACTGCGGCAATGGAAGAACGCGAGCGGACCCCAGCGGCACAAGAGCCTATGCCGGACGGCCCCCCGCCAAACGCGGTGGAGCCTGCACCCGCGGATCCGCGGCCATCTCCGGACGCGTCACCCGGGACCGACCCGGACGACGAGTACGGACCCCTGTAGCCCGAACCCCCAGGCGGTCTGAGGCACCCCTTGGCCCGCCCCGGCAAGGAGGCAATGTCCATATGCGACCTGTACGACGAAGAATGCTACGAGCGGGACCGGTGGCGGTCCTGGCCGCGCTGGCGCTGCTCGTCGGCGGCCTGCCAGCTGCGGCGAAGCCCGCTGACGAGGTGCCCGCCGCACCCGCCGCCAAGCCGACCGCCAAGGCGGAGGTGCGCCAGGCTGTCAAGCACGACCGTTCCCCGAAGCTGCGTGACATCTCCGGGAAGCGTGCCGGTTCCGAGCGCGGCAGCGCCAAGGCGAGCGTGCGGCCGGCTCGTTCGTTGGAGCGTGCAGCCGTGAACCCGTCTGCGAAGGAGGGCAGCGACCAGGTCCAGCGTGGTTTCACCGCCAGTCAGGTGCCCGAGTTCACGGCCACCTTCGAAGGCGTCGGCAACGTGGCTGGAGTACTGCCGCCGGACACCAACGGTGACGTCGGGCCGAACCACTACGTCCAGATGGTGAACCTGCATTACGCCGTGTACGACAAGAGCGGCACCAAGCTGCTCGGGCCGCTGCCGACCAACTCACTGTGGGCCGGTTTCGGCGGACCGTGCGAGACCCGCAACATGGGTGACCCGGTGGTCCTCTACGACGAGGCCGCCGACCGGTGGATGGTCACCCAGTTCGCCGTGCCTGGCGGGTCCGTCGGCATGCACCAGTGCATGGCGATCTCGCAGACCGGTGATCCGACTGGCGCGTTCTACCGGTACGACTTCCTGTACCACCAGACCCGGATGAACGACTACCCCAAGTACGGGATCTGGCCGGACGCCTACTACATGACCGCCAACGAGTTCACTCCGAGCTTCGTCGGCGCTGGCGCGGTGGCGTTCGAGCGGGAGAAGATGCTCACCGGCCAGGCGGCCCGGATGGTCTACTTCCACCTCGGTACGGAGTTCGGCGGCCTGCTGCCGTCCGACGCGGAGGGTCAGGCACCCCCGCCCGGGGCGCCGAACCCGTTCGTCATGTTCGACGACGACGCGTCGGGCATCTCGCCGACCGACCGGTTGCTGATGTGGGACTTCCACGTCGACTGGGCCAACCCGGCGAACTCGACCTTCGGCAACAACCTGGCGCCGAGCCGGTTCCTGGAGACCGCGCCGTTCGACTCCAACATGTGCAACTACGCCCGCACCTGCATACCGCAGCAGGGCACCACGCAGCGGTTGGACGCGATCTCCGACCGGATGATGTACCGGGCGGCATACCGCAACTTCGGCGACCACGCCTCGATCGTGCTGAACCACACGGTCGACGTCGGCGGCGACCATGCGGGCGTGCGGTGGTACGAACTGCGCAGCACCACTCCCATCGACTGGGCGATCCACCAGCAGGGCACCTACGCGCCCGACGCCGAGCACCGGTGGATGGGCAGTGCGGCCATCGACGTCACCGGCAACATCGCCATCGGCTACTCGGCCTCGAGCAGCACCTCGTACCCCTCGATCCGGGTGGCCGGCCGGCTGGCCGGTGACCCGCTCGGGGAGCTGGGACAGAGCGAACGGACCCTCATCGCCGGGACCGGCGCCCAGACCCACGCGGCGGCCCGGTGGGGTGACTACAGCTCGATGTCGGTGGACCCGACCGACGGCTGCACCTTCTGGTTCACCTCCGAGTACCTGTCACAGACCAGTGCCGCTGGTTGGCAGACCCGCGTCGGTGCGATGAAGTTCCCCAACTGCACGGCCGGCCCGCGGGGTGAGGTGAGCGGCAAGGTCACCAAGGCCGACGGCACGGGGATCGCCGGCGCGACCGTCCGGGTCGGCGGTAGCGGCACGGTGACCGACGATCAGGGCGGCTACAAGTTGACCCTGTCGGCGGGTCAGCACGAGCTGACGGCGTCGGCGTACGGGTACGCGTCGAAGACCGCGACGGTGACCGTGCCCGACGGTGGCGCGGTGACGACGAACTTCACGTTGGACACGGTGCCGATGCGCAAGGTCTCCGGGGTGGTCAAGGACGGCTCCGGGCACGGCTGGCCGCTGTATGCGCGCATCGACGTGGCGGGCAAGCCGGGTGGCCCGATTTTCACCGACCCGGTGACCGGCGCGTACAGCGCCGACCTTCCCGAGGGCGAGCACGACCTGGCGGTCAGGGCGATGTACCCGTCCTACCAGCGAGCCGCCGCACACGTCACCGTGGGTGACAGCAACCAGGTGAAGGACGTCAACCTCGCGGTCGCGACCAGTTGCACCGCTGCCGGATACACCTCCGGTGTCAACGGGGCCTGCAACCCGGTCTCGGGTGGTCTGGTGGTCGGACAGGTGGTGGACGCCAACACCGGCACCGCGCTCAACCGGGCGACGGTGACCAGCGCGGACAGGCCGGCGGAGAAGGCGGAGAGCGGGCCGACCCCGGACGACGCCGGCCTCGGCGACGGGTTCTACTGGATGTTCTCCACCCTGACCGGGAGCCACCCGTTCACCGGGGCGAGCGGCAAGTACGAATCGGCAACGTCCACAGTGGACGTGACGGCTGACCAGGCCACCCGGGCTGACTTCACGCTGAAGGCCGGCCAGCTGACCATCACTTCCCCGACGGTCAAGAGCACCCAGGACGTGGGCCAGAGCAGGACGGTGCAGACGACGATCCGCAACGACGGCACCGCACCGGCAACGGTGGAGCTGTCCGAGCGGCGCGGTGGCTTCGAGATCCTCGGCCCGCGCGGTGCGCGACTGCAGAACCTCCGCGTCAAGGGAGGCGGCCTGTCGCGTGCCTGGCGGGGCGACAACAAGCCCGGTCAGGTCGAGGAGCCGTCCCCGTCCGCACCGCCGTGGACCATCACGGCCAACTACCCGATCGCGATCATGGACAACGCTATGGCCGCGTTCGACGGAAAGGTGTACTCGGTGGGCGGGACGGACGCCGCCGCCAATGTCGTCAACAGCTACGTGTACGACCCGGCCACGAACGTGTGGACCCGGATCGCCAACCTTCCGGCGGCCTTGGAGAAGCCGGCGGCGGCGTTCGTCGACGGCAGGCTGTACGTCTTCGGCGGCTGGGACCCGGTGGGCAACACCTCGCCCAAGGTCTACGTCTACGATCCGAACACCAACGCGTGGGAGACCCGGGCCAGCACCAACCCGGCCCCGACTGCCGCGGCCGGTATCGGGGTGGTCGACGGCCAGATCTACCTGGTCGGCGGCTGCGCGAACGGACCGTGCGACCTGGCCCATGGGGCCGTCGTCCGGTACAACCCAGGGGCGGACACCTTCACCACGGTTGCCGCGTACCCCGAGGCGGTGGTGTGGCAGAGCTGCGGCGGCATCGACGACACGCTCTACTGCGCCGGCGGCTCCGTCGGGCAGACGGACCTGAAGAGCACCTACGCCTACGACCCGGGCTCGAACACCTGGACTCGGAAGGCCGACCTGCCGGTCGACCTCTGGGGCGCGGCCTCGGACACAGCCAACGGCCTGCTGCTGCTGTCCACCGGTGTCATCAACGGCTCCACCACGGTCACCAACCAGGGCTGGGCGTACGACCCGGCGGCCGACTCGTGGTCGGCGCTGCCCAACGCCAACCACGCCCGCTACCGGGCGGGTGGAGCATGCGGGTTCGTCAAGGTCGGTGGCACGACCGGCGGGTTCACCCCGACAGTCGACAGCGAACAGCTGCCCGGCTTCGACCAGTGCGACACCGTGGCCGACGTGCCCTGGCTGTCCGCGTCGCCGGCCTCGGCCACGCTGCAGCCCGAGCAGAGCATCACGGTGAACGTGACGCTCGACGCCACCTCGGCGGACGTGCAGCAGCCCGGTGACTACACCGCCCAGCTCGCCATCAAGGCGGACACCCCGTACGCCGTAGCACCGATCAACGTGACGATGACCGTGCAGCCGCCCAAGGACTGGGGCAAGGCGACGGGTGTCGTCACCGGCGTCGACTGCAAGGGCAACAGCACCGCGCTGCGCGGGGCGACCGTCCGGATCAACGGTAAGAAGGGCTGGACCTACACCCTGAAGACCGATGCGGATGGCCGGTACGCCATCTGGGCTCCGAAGGACAATCCGGTCACGATCAACGCGGTTCGGGATGGCTGGGAGCCGCAGTTCAGGCTGGTGAACCTCAAGGCGGGCGAGACGATAGCCACCGACTTCGCCCTCCGCCCCGACACCGCTTGCTGAGCGGAGTCTGACCCACCGGGCCCGCGCCGATCGACCGGCGCGAGCCCGGCCCCCACCCGGGACCGACCCGGACGACGAGTACGGACCCCTGTAGCCCGAACCCCCAGGCGGTCTGAGGCACCCCTTGGCCCGCCCCGGCAAGGAGGCAATGTCCATATGCGACCTGTACGACGAAGAATGCTACGAGCGGGACCGGTGGCGGTCCTGGCCGCGCTGGCGCTGCTCGTCGGCGGCCTGCCAGCTGCGGCGAAGCCCGCTGACGAGGTGCCCGCCGCACCCGCCGCCAAGCCGACCGCCAAGGCGGAGGTGCGCCAGGCTGTCAAGCACGACCGTTCCCCGAAGCTGCGTGACATCTCCGGGAAGCGTGCCGGTTCCGAGCGCGGCAGCGCCAAGGCGAGCGTGCGGCCGGCTCGTTCGTTGGAGCGTGCAGCCGTGAACCCGTCTGCGAAGGAGGGCAGCGACCAGGTCCAGCGTGGTTTCACCGCCAGTCGGGTGCCCGAGTTCACGGCCACCTTCGAAGGCGTCGGCAACGTGGCTGGAGTACTGCCGCCGGACACCAACGGTGACGTCGGGCCGAACCACTACGTCCAGATGGTGAACCTGCATTACGCCGTGTACGACAAGAGCGGCACCAAGCTGCTCGGGCCGCTGCCGACCAACTCTCTGTGGGCCGGTTTCGGCGGACCGTGCGAGACCCGCACTGCCCCCTACCACAACAGCGGCCCGGTGGTCCTCTACGACGAGGCCGCCGACCGGTGGATGCTCACCCAGTTCTCCCTGCCTGGCGGGTCGATCGGCATGCACCAGTGCATCGCGATCTCGCAGACCGGCGATCCGACCGGCGCCTTCTACCGGTATGACTTCCTGTACCACCAGACCCGACAGAACGACTCCGCGAAGCTCGGGATCTGGCCGGACGCCTACTACATGTCCGCCAACGAGTTCACTCCCAACGTCATTGGTGGCGTGGGCGCTGGAGCGGTGGCGTTCGAGCGGGAGAAGATGCTCGCCGGCCAGCCGGCCCGGATGGTCTACTTCCACCTCGACCCGGAGTTCGCCGGCATGCTGCCGTCCGACGTGGAGGGCCAGGCACCCCCACCCGGGGCGCCGAACCCGTTCATCAAGTTCAACGACGACGCGTCGGGCATCTTGCCGACAGACCGGTTGCTGATGTGGGACTTCCACGTCGACTGGGCCGACCCGGCCGAGTCCACGTTCGGCAACGACCTGGCGCCGAGCCGGTCCATGGAGACCGCGCCGTTCGACTCGAACTTGTGCTTCTACAGCCGTGGCTGCATCCCGCAACAGGGGACGACGGCAAGACTGGACGCGGTCGCCGACCGGTTGATGTACCGGGCGGCGTACCGCAATTTCGGCGACCACGCCTCGATCGTGCTCAACCACGCGGTCGACGTCGGCGGCGACCATGCGGGCGTGCGGTGGTACGAACTGCGCAGCACCACCCCCACCGACTGGGCGATCCACCAACAGGGCACCTACGCCCCGGACGCCGAGAACCGGTGGATGGCCAGCGCGGCCATGGACGTCTCCGGCAACATCGCCATGGGCTACTCGGCATCGAGCAGCACGTCATACCCCTCGATCCGGGTGGCCGGCCGGCTGGCCGGTGACCCGCTCGGCCAGCTGGGGCAGAGCGAACGGACCCTGATCGCCGGGACCGGCGCCCAAACCCACAATCCGGGCCTGTGGGGTGGCTACAGCTCGATGTCGGTGGACCCGACCGATGGCTGCACCTTCTGGTTCACCTCCGAGTACCTGGCCCAGACCAGCGACGCTGGCTGGCAGACCCGCATCGGCGCGATGAAGTTCCCCAACTGCACGGCCGGCCCGTGGGGTGGGGTGACCGGCAAGGTCACCAAGGCCGGTGGCGTAGCGATCGCCGGTGCGACGGTACGCGTCGGCGGCGGCGGTAGCGGCACCATCACCGACGACCAGGGCGGGTACAAGCTGACCCTTCCAGCCGGCCAGCACGAGGTGACCGCTTCGGCATACGGCTACGCGTCGAAGACCGCGACGGTGACCGTGCCCGACGGCGGCGCGGTGACGGCGAACTTCACCCTCGACGCCGTGCCGAGCCGCAAGGTCTCCGGCGTGGTCAAGGACGGCTCCGGGCACGGCTGGCCGCTCTACGCGCGCATCGACGTGGCCGGCAAGCCAGGCGGCCCGGTCTTCACCGACCCGGCCACCGGCGCGTACAGCGTCGACCTGCCACAGGGCGAGCACGGCCTGACGGTCAAGGCAATGTACCGGTCCTACCAGCAAGCCACAACACAGGTCACGGTCGGTGACAGCAACCAGGTGCGGAACTTCGACCTGGCGGTCGAGACCACCTGCAACGCCGCCGGATACAAGTCCAGCTACAGCGAACCGGTCCTCTCCGAGCAGTTCGAGTCCGGGGACACGCCGGCCGGCTGGAGCGTGGTGAACACCACCCCCAACGGCGGCTGGGTCTTCACCGACCCCCGCAACCACGGCAACCTCACCGGCGGCACCGGCAAGTACGCCATCGCGGACACCGACTACAACGGTCCCGGCAAGCTCATGGACACCGCGCTGATCACCCCGGCGATCGACCTGTCCGCCGTACCGGCACCGCTGCTGCGGTTCAACAGCGACTACCGGCACTTTTCGTTCAACGGGTTCGCCGAGGTCGACGTCAGCGTTGACGGCGGTACGACCTGGACGAACGTGGCGCACTGGACCAGCACCCGACCCTTTCAGAGGCTGGAGGAGATCTCGGTGCCGCAGGCGGCCGGGAAATCCAACGTGCGGATCCGGTTCCGCTACCAGGCCACCCCCTGGGGGCTTTGGTGGGAGCTGGACAACGTGTCCATCGTCAACCGGCCCTGCAACCCGATCCCGGGTGGTCTGGTCGTCGGCCGAGTGCTGGACGGCAACACCGGCACCGGGCTCAACCGTGCGACAGTGACCAGCGTGGACCAGCCGGCGGAGAAGGCGGAGACCGGGCCGACCCCGGACGACGCCAACCTCGGCGACGGCTTCTACTGGATGTTCTCCACCCTGACCGGGAACCACCCGTTCACCGGGGCGAGAAGAAAGTACCAATCGGCCACGTCCACGGTGGATGTAGCGGCTGACCGGGCCACCCGGGCGGACTTCACGCTCAAGGCGGGCCGGCTGACCCTCACCCCCCCCTCGGTGGAGAGCAGCCCGACGCCGGGCTAGTCCAAGACGGTGGCGATCACCGCCCGCA
>NZ_VSFA01000152.1 GCF_008119785.1 Micromonospora sp. MP36
CCGGGACCGCCTCCATCACCTGCGAGTACCGGTCCAGGCCGAAGATCAGGGTCACGTTGACGCTGATCCCCTGGGCCAGGGTCGCGGTGATCGCCGGCAGCCCCGCCTCGGTGGCCGGGATCTTGATGAAGAGGTTGGGTCGGTCGATCAGCCACCACAGCGCCCCGGCCTCGGCGACGGTCTTCTCCGTCTCGTGGGCCAGCCGCGGGTCCACCTCGATGGAGACCCGGCCGTCCACCCCCGCGCTGGCGTCGTACGCCGGGCGCATCACGTCGCACGCCCACCGCACGTCGTACGTGGTGAGCATGCGGACCGCCTCTTCGACGTCCACCCCACGGATGGCCAGGTCCTTCAGCTGCCAGTTGTACTCGTCCGCGGCGCTCAGCGCCTTGGCGAAGATGGTCGGGTTGGATGTCACCCCGACCAGGTGCTTCTCCCGGCGGAGCTGGTCCAGCCCGCCGGAGCTCAGTCGTACCCGGGAAAGATCGTCGAGCCAGATCGCCACACCCGCGGCGCTCAGCTCGCCCAGCCGGTCCGTCATGCCGTCCACGCTCCCCTCAGTTGCCGGTCGGGTTACCGGTGATGTCGCCCACCCGGGTCAGTGCCGCGTGCGCGGCGGCCACGATCCGGTCGGGGGTGAACCCGAACTGTTCGAACAGCACGGTGTGCGGGGCGCTCGCCCCGTAGTGCTCCAGGCTCACGCTCTCGCCGCAGTCGCCGACGATCGCCCGCCAGGACATGGCGATACCCGCCTCCACGCTCACCCGTGCCTTTACCCCGCGTGGCAGGACCGACTCCCGGTACGCCTCGTCCTGCGCGAAGAACCACTCCTGGCAGGGCATGGAGACGACCCGGGTGGGGGTGCCGTCGGCCTCCAGCCGCTCCCGGGCGGTCAGGCAGAGCTGCACCTCGGAGCCGGTGCCGACGAGGATCACCTGCGGCCTGCCGGTCGAGGCTTCGGCCAGCACGTAACCGCCCTTGACCACGCCGTCGGCGCCGGCCAGCTCGGTGCGGTCGAAGGTCGGCAGCGGCTGCCGGCTGAGCGCCAGCGCGGTCGGTCGGTCGGTGTGCTCCAGCGCCTGCCGCCACGCCCACGCGGTCTCGTTGGCGTCGGCCGGGCGGACCACGTCCAGGCCGGGGATGGCGCGCAGCGCGGTCAGGTGCTCCACCGGCTGGTGGGTCGGGCCGTCCTCGCCGAGGCCGATCGAGTCGTGCGTCCAGACGTAGACCACCGGCAGCTTCATCAACGCGGCGAGCCGCACCGAGGGGCGCATGTAGTCGCTGAACACCAGGAACGTGCCGCCGTACGGGCGGGTGCCGCCGTGCAGGGCGATGCCGTTGAGGATGGCGCCCATGCCGTGCTCGCGGATGCCGAAGTGCAGGGTGCGGCCGTACTCGTGGCCCGGGAAGTCCTTCGTCGCGTGCACCGCGGGGATGAAGGACGGCTCGCCCTTCATGGTGGTGTTGTTGCTCTCGGCCAGGTCGGCCGAGCCGCCCCAGAGCTCCGGCAGGACCGGGGCGAGGGCCTCCAGGACCTTGCCGGAGGCGGCCCGGGTGGCGATGCCCTTGGCGTCGGCGGGGAAGGTGGGCAGCGCGTCGGCCCAGCCCTGGGGGAGCTGCCGGGCGGCCAGCCGATCCCAGAGCGCCTTGCGCTCCGGGTTGGCCTGCGCCCAGCCGTCGAACGCCGTGGTCCACTCGGCCTGCGCCGCGGCGCCCCGCGCCATCACCTGGCGGGCGTGGTCCAGCACGTCCTCGTCGACCTGGAAGGTCCGCTGCGGGTCGAAGCCCAGGATCTCCTTGGTGGCCTTCACCTCGTCGGCGCCGAGCGCCGAACCGTGGATCTTGCCGGTGTTCTTCTTGTTCGGCGCCGGCCAGCCGATGATGGTGCGCAGCGCGATGAAGGAGGGGCGGGTGGTCTCCGCCTTGGCGGCCAGCAGCGCCTGGTGGAGCGCCGGCACGTCCTCGTGGTAGTCGCCCTGGTCGGCGTCGCCGCGGCGCCAGTCGACCGTCTGCACGTGCCAGCCGTACGCCTCGTAGCGGGCCGCCACGTCCTCGCTCTTGGCGATGCGGGTGTCGTCCTCGATCGAGATCTCGTTGTCGTCGTAGATCACGCAGAGGTTGCCGAGCTGCTGGTGGCCGGCGAGCGCGCTGGCCTCGTGGCTGATGCCCTCCTCGATGTCACCGTCGGAGGCGATGCACCAGATGTCGTGGTCGAAGGGGGAGTCACCGGCCTCCGACTCGGGGTCGAACAGACCCCGCTCGCGGCGCGCCGCCATCGCCATGCCGACGGCGTTGCCGAGGCCCTGGCCGAGCGGGCCGGTGGTGGTCTCCACGCCCGGGGTGTGCCCGTGCTCGGGGTGACCCGGGGTGAGCGAGCCCCACTGGCGCAGCGCCTTGAGGTCGTCCAGGGCCAGCGGATAGCCGGAGAGGAAGAGCTGGATGTAGAGCGTCAGGCTGGAGTGCCCGGCGGAGAGGACGAACCGGTCCCGGCCGGGCCAGTTCGGGTCGGCCGGGTTGTGCCGCATGACCCGGTTGAAGAGCAGGTACGCCGCCGGGGCGAGGCTCATCGCCGTGCCCGGGTGGCCGTTGCCGGATTTCTCCACGGCGTCCATGGCCAGCACGCGGACCGTGTCGACGGCCCTGCGGTCGAGGTCGGACCAGTTGAGAGCGGGAAGCTCGGGTCGGTTGGCAGCCACGTTGGTTGTGCTCCTCGGCAGATGGGCGGAACCCTCAGTGATGACCCTATCGAGCGGTCCTAAACGTACGCCCGGGGATCTCTGCATGCTCTTCTGTGCTCCTCCGACCGGATCCGTCGTGCACCGCGGACTGTGACGGCCCGCACCGTTGTCGGGTCTCCGGGGCAGCCAAAACGACGACGCGTAGTCTGTGGGTCGGTGTGTGGACCCGACGGGTCCGGGCCGACCGACCTCCCCCGCCAAAAGCCGGAAGGTGGCAATCCGTGAGCATGATCACCGAGCGCCCCGTCAGCGACTCTGCCGGGCAGCCGCCGGTGCGCACGGTGACGGAGGCGGCGGCGAGCGGTCGGCGGGACGTGCGGGCGGTGCTCGCCGCGTACGTCGCCCTGACCAAGCCGCGGATCGTCGAGCTGCTGCTGGTCACCACCGTGCCGGCGATGATGCTCGCGGACGGGGGGATGCCCTCGCTCTGGCTGGTGGCCGTGGTGCTGGTCGGTGGCTCGCTCGCCGCCGGCGCGGCGAGTGTGCTCAACTGCTACATCGACCGGGACATCGACCAGTTGATGCGGCGTACCAAGCGCCGACCGCTGCCCGCGCACACGGTGTCGCCGCGCAGCGCGCTGATCTTCGGCCTGGTGCTCGGCGTGATCTCGGTCGCGCTGATGGCCGCGTTCACCAACTGGCTGGCGGCCGGGCTGACCCTGGCCGCGATCGCCTACTACGACCTGGTCTACACGCTCTGGCTCAAGCGGACCACGGCGGCCAACACGTTCTGGGGTGGCGCCTGCGGGGCCGCGCCGGTGCTGATCGGCTGGGCCGCGGTCACCGGGTCGCTGGCGCCCGCCGCGTGGGGGCTGTTCGCGGTGGTCTTCTTCTGGCAGATGCCGCACTTCTACGCGCTGGCGATCAAGTACAAGGCCGACTACGCCCGGGCCGGCATTCCGATGCTGCCGGTGGTGGCCTCGGTCCGCCGGGTGAACGCGGAGATCCTGATCTTCTCCTGGCTGACCCTGCTCTCCTCGCTGGCGGTCTGGCCGCTCGGGATGAGCCCGATCTACGGGGTGACCGCGCTGGTCGTCGGTGGCGTCTTCGTGGTCGAGGCGCACAAGCTGTGCCGCCGCGCGGCGCGGGGCGAGGCGGTCAAGCCGATGCGGCTGTTCCACTGGTCCACCACCTACCTGACCATCCTCTTCGCCGCCGTCGCGCTCGACGCCCTGCTCTGACCCGTCCGCGAGGACGTGCGTCGGATTTTTTCCAGAATTTTTTTTCGGGTTCGACGGGGCCTGCCCAACCAGGACAGACCAGGGCGATTTCGCCTGCCCGCTTCGTCCTGCCTTATCCGACATGTCCGGGCGAAAAACCTGTGGTCTTCCTTAAACCCGTAGGTAATTGGCATCACAATTGGTTCATCGTTCTCGCACATGTGGGTGGAAGTCTGCTTAGGCTTCGCGTCATGGCAGATGGTTCCGATACGACGCTGACGGCTGAACAGACCGCCGAGCAGGCCCCCAACGGCCTGGTCGCGGGCATCAGGTCGTTCGCCGCCGGGCACGGCGGGGCGAAGGCGGTCATCGAGTACGTCGGCAAGCGCGGCGCGCGGATCGTCCTCGTGGGTGAGGACGGGGCGTGGGCCGACCAGTTCGCCGACGGCACCGACGTCGCGCGGCAGGCCTGCGCCAAGGCCGGAGTCGCCGTCGAGAACGCCTGGGAGCGTGAACTGATGGACCAGATGCGTCCGAGCAACGACCTCTGGCGGTCGATGGCCCGGCGCACGATGGCCCGTTGACAAATAGATGACCCACCACCACCAGTCGACCCGGGGGGAACCCCGGGTCGCTCTCGCCACCTGCACCGCACTCACCGACCTCGACCCCGACGACCGGCTCGTGCTCGCCCCGCTCGCCTCACGCGGCATCACCGCCGAGGCGGTGGTTTGGGACGACCCGACCGTCGACTGGTCGGCGTACGACCTGGTCGTGCTCCGCTCGCCGTGGGACTACGCGCTGCGCCGCGACGACTTCGTCGCCTGGGCGCAGACCGTCCCGCGCCTGGTCAATCCGGCCGACGTGGTCGCCTGGAACACCGACAAGCGCTACCTGGCCGAGCTGTCCGCCGCCGGCGTGCCGACCGTGCCGACCACCTGGGTCGAGCCCGGGCGGGACTGGACGCCGTCCGCCGACACCGGCGAGTACGTGATCAAGCCAGCGGTCAGCGCCGGCAGCCAGGACACCGGCCGGTACGACCTGGCCGACCCCGAGCACCGGGAACTGGCCGTGGCGCACGTGCGGCGGCTCTCCGACGCCGGCCGGGTCGCCATGGTCCAGCCCTACCTGGACGCGGTGGACACCGCCGGGGAGACCGCGCTGCTCTTCCTGGCCGGGCCGGGCGGCCTGGCGTTCAGCCACGCGATCCGCAAGGGCCCCATGCTGGTCGGCCCGGACCTGGGCGTCGCCGAGCTCTACAAGCGCGAGGAGATCACGTCGCGGACGGCCACGCCCGAGCAGCTGGCCGTGGCGGAGAAGACCCTAGCCGTGCTGCCCGGCGGCCCCGGGCGGCTGCTGTACGCCCGGGTGGACCTCATCCCGGGCCCGGACGGATCGCCCGTCCTGGTCGAGCTGGAGCTCACCGAGCCCAGCCTCTTCATCGGGTACGCCGACGGCGCCCCCGACCGCCTCGCCGAGGCGATCGCCACCCACCTCACCCGCCGCCCCTGACCCGTCCCCACCCGGGCCGGGCACCCGACCATCCCGATACGCGAAAAGAGTGGCCTCGGTGCGTCCGAAGGCCACTCTTTTCGTGCAGCTGTGCGGATCTGGGGCGGGGCGTGAAGGTGCGGGTCAGACGGCGGCGATGGCGGGCTCGGCGGCCCGGTCGGCGTGCGGTGCCGGGCCGAGCGGGCGGCGCTCCCGGGTCGACCAGAGCACGGCCAGGGTGGCCAGCAGCACCAGGCAGGAGCCGAGCATGTGCGCGGCGACCAGCGCCGCCGGCAGGTGGGTGAAGTACTGCACGAAGCCGATCAGGCCCTGACCCAGCTCGACCGCGACCAGCACCACGGCGGCCCGGGTGGCCCGCTGCGCGCCCACCGCGCGGAACGCGAAGACCAGCGCGATCGAGAGGCCGATCAGCAGGAAGACCCCGTCGGCGTGCACCTGCGAGATCGACTCCGGGTCCAGGCCGTTGCGCGCCGCGCCCTGGTCGCCGGCGTGCGGGCCGCTGCCGGTCACCCAGGTGCCGATCACCAGCACCGCCACGCTCACCAGCGTGGTGAGCCGGGCGAGGGCGCGCAGCGGCGCCGGCACGGTGGGCGTGGCCGGCACGTCCGGCTCGCCGGTGCGCCGCCACAGGGCGTACGCGGCGGCGATCACCACCATCGAGGCGAGGAAGTGCAGCCCGACCACCCACGGGTTGAGGTTGGTCAGCACGGTGAACCCGCCGATCACGGCCTGGGCGGGGATGCCGAACAGCACGCCGACCGCGAGCGGCAGCAGCCCGCGCCGGCGGGGTCGCTGGGCCAGCACGGCGAGCACCACGGCGAGCGCGATCACGCCCACCGCGAAGGTGAGCAGGCGGTTGCCGAACTCGATCACCCCGTGCACGCCCATCTCCGGCGTGGTGGTGTACGACTCGTCGGTGCACCGGGGCCAGGTGGGGCAGCCGAGCCCGGAGGCGGTGAGCCGGACCGCCCCGCCGGTGACCACGATCGCCACGTTCGCGATGATCGAGGCGTACGCGAGGCGGCGCAGCAGCGCGGGGGAGACCGGGAACCGGACGGAAGGCTTCACGGAGCGAATCCTACGCACCGTAGTGGTCCCCGATCGGGTGACTCCGTTACCCCGGTGGTGGGGATCACCGGGGACCCGGTTTGCGGGCCTCCGGCGAATTACGTAACGTTGGCGTTGTGAAAAACGCGGCGGCGCTCTCCGGGCAACCGCCGGCGACCGGGCAGGTCGCCGGCGACGGCCCCAGACGCGCCGAGCCGGAGTCTTCGCCGGCCGCGTCCACCGATCTTTCCACCCGCGACCGGGTCACCCAGCTGCTGCTGGAGCGGGGCGCGACCACCGCCGCCCAGCTCGGCTCCGCGCTCGGGCTCAGCCCGGCGGCGATCCGCCGGCACCTGGACGCGATGCTCGCCGACGGCGACGTGGTCGCCCGGGAGCAGGTCGTGCGGGGCAGCCGGGGGCGGGGCCGCCCGGCCAAGGTCTTCGTGCTGACCGAGGCGGGGCGGGTGCGCTGCGGCACCCACCACTACGACAACATGGCCACCGCTGCGCTGCGCTGGATCGCCCGCACCGGCGGCCCGGAGGCGGTCGAGGAGTTCGCCGCCGAGCAGGTCTCCGCGCTGGAGGCCCGCTGCCAGGCCGCGATGGAGGACGCCGGCGACGACCCGCTCGCGCGGGCGGAGGCGCTCGCGGGGGCGCTGACCGCCGAGGGCTACGCTGCCAACGCGTCCACGATCGCCTCCGGCGGCCAGCTCTGCCAGCACCACTGCCCGGTGGCGCACGTGGCCGCCGATTTCCCGCAGCTGTGCGAGGCCGAGACGGCGGTGATCTCCCGTCTGGTCGGCACCCACGTGCAGCGCCTGGCCACCATCGCGCACGGCGACGGGGTGTGCACCACGCACATCCCGGCCCAGCCGCGTCAGAGCCCGCGCGCGGGCTCTCCGTCCGGTAACACCGTCACCACTGTGAGGACAGATAGATGACCGAGCAGATCGTCCAGCCCCTGACCCAGGAGGAGCAGCTCGCCGCCCTCGGTCGCTACGAGTACGGCTGGGCCGACCCCGACGTCGCCGGGGCGTCCGCCCAGCGCGGCCTCAACGAGGCGGTGGTGCGGGACATCTCGGCGAAGAAGAACGAGCCGGCCTGGATGCTCGACCTGCGCCTGAAGGGCCTGCGGCTGTTCGAGCGCAAGCCGATGCCGGCCTGGGGCGCCGACCTCACCGGGATCGACTTCGACAACATCAAGTACTTCGTCCGGTCCACCGAGAAGCAGGCCGCCTCCTGGGAGGACCTGCCCGAGGACATCAAGAACACCTACGACAAGCTGGGCATCCCCGAGGCGGAGAAGCAGCGGCTGATCGCCGGTGTCGCGGCCCAGTACGAGTCCGAGGTCGTCTACCACAAGATCCGTGAGGACCTGGAGGAGCAGGGTGTCGTCTTCCTCGACACCGACACCGCCCTCAAGGAGCACGAGGACCTGTTCAAGGAGTACTTCGGCACGGTGATCCCGGTCGGCGACAACAAGTTCGCCGCGCTGAACACCTCCGTCTGGTCCGGTGGCTCCTTCATCTACGTGCCGAAGGGCGTGCACGTGGAGATCCCGCTGCAGGCCTACTTCCGGATCAACACGGAGAACATGGGCCAGTTCGAGCGGACGCTGATCATCGTCGACGAGGGCGCGTACGTGCACTACGTCGAGGGCTGCACCGCGCCCATTTACTCCTCGGACTCGCTGCACAGCGCCGTGGTCGAGATCGTCGTCAAGAAGAACGCCCGCTGCCGCTACACGACCATCCAGAACTGGTCGAACAACGTCTACAACCTGGTCACCAAGCGCGCCGTCTGCCACGAGGGCGCGACCATGGAGTGGATCGACGGCAACATCGGCTCCAAGGTCACCATGAAGTACCCGGCGGTCTACATGACCGGCGAGCACGCCAAGGGCGAGGTGCTCTCGGTGGCCATGGCCGGCGAGGGCCAGCACCAGGACGCCGGCGCCAAGATGGTGCACGCCGCGCCGCACACCTCCTCGACCATCGTGTCGAAGTCGATCGCCCGGGGCGGCGGCCGCACCTCGTACCGCGGTCTGGTGCAGGTGCTGGAGGGTTCGCACAGCAGCCGGAGCACCGTCAAGTGCGACGCGCTGCTGGTCGACACCATCTCCCGCTCGGACACCTACCCGTACGTCGACATCCGCGAGGACGACGTGTCGATGGGCCACGAGGCGACCGTCTCCAAGGTCAGCGAGGACCAGCTCTTCTACCTGATGAGCCGGGGCCTGAGCGAGGACGAGGCGATGGCGATGATCGTGCGCGGCTTCATCGAGCCGATCGCCAAGGAGCTGCCGATGGAGTACGCCCTGGAGCTCAACCGCCTGATCGAGCTCCAGATGGAGGGCGCGGTCGGCTGACCCCGGCCACCCGACGACCGCTCCGGGTCGCGGCGCTGGCGGCAGCCGCGCCGCGCCGGAGTGGTCGCCCGGCGGGCCGGTCGCGCCGGTCCGCGGACACAGCACGAAACACCGCCGTCGCAGAACAGCAAGGAAGAGATGACTATCCAGGCTTCCGCGCCGCCCGCCACCAAGTCGCAGGCGCTCCGCTCGTACGACGTCGCCGACTTCCCGGCCCTCACGGGCCTGGAGGAGGAGTGGCGTTTCACCCCGCTCAAGCGCCTGCGCGGCCTGGTCGGTGGGGCGCCGGCCGCGACCGGCACGGTCCGCCACGAGTACGCCGATCTGCCTGAGGGCGTCACTGTCAGCCGGATCGGCACGGATGACCCGCGGGTGGGTAGCGTGCTCACCCCGTTCGACCGGGTCAGCGCGCTGGCGTACGGCGGGGCCGGGCAGGCGCTGCTGGTGCAGGTCGCGCGGGACGCGGTGGTGACCGCGCCGGTGCGCCTGCGGGTGGTCGGGGAGGGCGCCGACACGCTCGCCTTCGGCCACACCTTCGTCGAGGTGGGCCGGTTCGCCGAGGTGACCCTGGTGCTGGAGCACGCCGGTTCCGCCACCCTCGCCGACAACGTCGAGGTGGCCGTGGCCGATGGGGCGAAGCTGACCCTGGTCACCGTCGCCGACTGGGCCGACGACGCGGTCCAGGCGCAGCACCTCAAGGTGCGGCTGGGCCGGGACGCCAAGGTGATCCACGTCCAGGTGAGCCTCGGCGGCGACCTGGTCCGGCAGTACACCTCGGTGGAGTACGGCGACCGGGGTGGCGAGGCCGAGCTGTACGGCGTCTACTTCGCCGACTCCGGCCAGCACCTGGAGCACCGGCAGCTGGTCGACCACACGGTGCCGGACTGCCGCAGCTACGTCGGCTACCGCGGTGCCCTGCAGGGCGACAGCGCGCACACGGTCTGGGTCGGTGACGTGCTGATCCGGGCCGAGGCGACCGGCACCGACACGTACGAGATCAACCGGAACCTGCTGCTCACCGACGGCGCCCGGGCGGACTCCGTACCCAACCTGGAGATCGAGACCGGCGAGATCGCCGGCGCCGGCCACGCCAGCGCGACCGGCCGCTTCGACGACGAACAGCTCTTCTACCTGATGGCCCGCGGCATCCCGGCGGAGGAGGCCCGCCGCCTGGTGGTGCGCGGCTTCTTCGCCGAGCTGATCAACAAGATCCCGGTCGAGGAGCTGCGCGAGCGGCTCGGCGACGCGATCGAGGCCCGGCTGACCAAGGCCGGCGCCTGATGATCAGGATCTGCGCGACCGAGGACGTGCCGAAGGGCACCGCGATCAGCGCCGACGTGGACGGCACCCAGATCGCGATCGTGCATGGCGAGGACGACAACTTCTACGCCGTGTACGACGAGTGCTCGCACGCCGCGGTGGCCCTCTCCGAGGGCGAGATCGAGGGGTGCACGCTGGAATGCTGGCTGCACGGATCCCGTTTCGACCTGCGTACCGGTGAGCCCACCGGGCTGCCCGCGACCGAACCCGTTCCCGTCTATCCCGTCGAAGTCCGCGACGGCGACATCTACGTCAGCCTGACGCCGAGCAATGGAGTGACCCGATAATGAGCACCCTGGAGATCCGCGACCTGAAGGTGTCGGTCAAGCTGCCCGAGGGTGAGCTCAAGCCGATCCTGCACGGAGTCGACCTGACCGTGAAGTCGGGCGAGACCCACGCGATCATGGGCCCGAACGGCTCCGGCAAGTCGACCCTGGCGTACTCGATCGCCGGTCACCCCAAGTACGAGATCACCGGCGGCTCGGTGACCCTCGACGGCGAGGACGTGCTGGCCATGTCCGTCGACGAGCGGGCCCGCGCCGGCCTCTTCCTGGCCATGCAGTACCCGGTCGAGGTGCCGGGCGTCTCCGTGGCCAACTTCCTGCGTACCGCGAAGACCGCCATCGACGGCGAGGCGCCGAAGCTGCGCACCTGGGCCGGCGAGCTGCGCGGCGCCATGGAGAAGCTGCAGATGGACCCGGCGTTCGCCCAGCGCAACGTCAACGAGGGCTTCTCCGGCGGCGAGAAGAAGCGGCACGAGATCGTGCAGCTGGAGCTGCTCAAGCCGAAGATGGCGATCCTCGACGAGACCGACTCCGGCCTCGACGTGGACGCGCTGCGCGTGGTCAGCGAGGGCGTGAACCGGGTCCGCGACACCGGCGACACCGGCCTGCTGCTGATCACCCACTACACCCGGATCCTGCGCTACATCAAGCCCGACTTCGTGCACGTCTTCGTGGCCGGCCGGATCGTCGAGCAGGGCGGCCCGGAGTTGGCCGACAAGCTCGAGGAAGAGGGCTACGAGCGGTACGTCGCCGGGGCCGGTTCGGCGCGGGCCTGAGAGCCGGAAGGGCCGCGGAGATGACCACCATCGCCATCCCGGAGGGGATGCCGCAGTACGACGACGTGCCGCGTTTCGACGTGGCCACGGTGCGCGCCGACTTCCCGATCCTGGACCGGGAGATCAACGGGCACCGGCTGGTCTATCTCGACAGCGCCAACACCTCGCACAAGCCGCGGCAGGTACTCGACGTGCTCGCCGAGCACTACGCGCGGCACAACGCCAACGTGTCGCGCTCGGTGCACACCCTGGGCACCGAGGCGACCGAGGCGTACGAGGGGGCCCGGGCGAAGATCGCCGCGTTCATCAACGCGCCGAGCGTGGACGAGGTGGTGTTCACCAAGAACTCCACCGAGGCGATCAACCTGGTGGCGTACGCGTTCTCCAACGCCTCGCCGCGGGCCGACGCCGACCCCCGGTTCCGGCTCGGCCCCGGCGACGAGATCGTGATCTCCGAGATGGAGCACCACTCGAACATCGTCCCGTGGCAGCTCTTGGCCGAGCGGACCGGCGCCACGCTGCGCTGGTTCCCGGTCACCGACCACGGCCGGCTGGACGAGTCCGGGCTGGATGACCTGGTCACCGAGCGGACGAAGATCGTCTCGCTGGTGCACACCTCCAACATCCTCGGCACGGTCAACGCCACCGCCCGGATCACCCAGCGGGTCCGCGAGGTGGGCGCGCTGCTGCTGCTGGACTGCTCGCAGTCGGTGCCGCACATGCCGATGGACGTGGTCGACTACGACGCCGACTTCATCGTCTTCACCGGGCACAAGATGTGCGGCCCGACCGGCATCGGGGTGCTGTGGGGCCGGGCGGAGCTGCTGGCGGCGATGCCGCCGGTGCTCGGCGGCGGGTCGATGATCGAGACGGTGACGATGGCCCGGTCGACGTTCGCCGCGCCGCCGGCCCGGTTCGAGGCGGGCACCCCGCCGATCGCCGAGGCGGTCGCGCTCGGCGCGGCGGTGGACTACCTCAGCGGGATCGGCATGCGCGCGATCCAGTGGCACGAGAAGGAGCTGACGGCGTACGCGCTGGACGCCCTCGCCACCGTGCCGGGGCTGCGCATCTTCGGCCCGAACGTGCCGGTCGGCCGGGGCGGGACGATCTCGTTCGCGCTCGGCGACGTGCACCCGCACGACGTCGGGCAGGTGCTCGACTCGCTCGGCGTGCAGGTGCGGGTGGGGCACCACTGCGCGAAGCCGGTGTGCACCCGGTTCGGCGTGCCGGCCATGACGCGGGCGTCGTTCTACCTGTACACCACGACGGACGAGATCGACTCGCTGGTGGCCGGTCTCGAGCAGGTGCGGAAGGTGTTCGGCTGATGCAGCTCGACCAGCTCTACCAGGAGATCATCCTGGACCACTACAAGCACCCGCACGGCCGTGGCCTGCGGGACGCGGCGGACCCGGCCGCCCGGGTCGGCGAGGCGCACCACGTCAACCCGACCTGCGGCGACGAGATCACCGTGCGGGTGGCCACCGACGGCAAGGTGTTCACCGACATCTCGTACGACGGGATGGGCTGCTCGATCAGCCAGGCGTCGGCGAGCGTGCTGCACGAGCTGCTGCGCGGCCGGGCCGCGGACGACGTCGCCGTGGTGCACGAGGCGTTCGTCGAGCTGATGTCCGGGCGTGGCCAGGTCACGCCGGACGAGGAAGTGCTCGGTGACGGGGTGGCGTTCGCGGGTGTCGCGCGCTACCCGGCCCGGGTGAAGTGTGCGTTGCTGTCGTGGATGGCGTTCAAGGACGCCGCGGCACGCGCCGGGGTGGGCGTGAGCCCGACGGAGGTAGAGGCATGAGCAGCGAGGACACCACCACGCCGGAGACCGGCGCCGTGGCGACCGACGGCGCGGCGACGCCGGCCACCGGCGGGGCCGCTCCGGCCGGCAAGGCCGCGATCGGTGACATCGAGGAGGCGATGAAGGACGTCGTCGACCCGGAGCTGGGCATCAACGTGGTCGACCTGGGCCTGGTGTACGGCATCCACGTCGACGACGAGAACGTCGCCACCCTGGACATGACGCTGACCTCGGCGGCCTGCCCGCTCACCGACGTGATCGAGGACCAGGCCCGGCAGGCGCTGACCACCGGCCCGGGCGGCGGACTGGTCAACGACATCCGGATCAACTGGGTGTGGCTGCCGCCGTGGGGCCCTGACAAGATCACCGACGAGGGCCGGGACCAGCTCCGTTCCCTCGGCTTCAACGTCTGAGCCGGCTTCCGCCGGTCACCCGTCGAGCGCGGTATCCCTCAGGGGTGCCGCGCTCGACGTGTCTGCACCCCCGCCAGGCTGCCGTCGTTGAAGATCACGCTCGATCCTGGAT
>NZ_VSFA01000153.1 GCF_008119785.1 Micromonospora sp. MP36
ACGGGAAGTCTCACCCTCAGCCAGCGGCAGCTTTCCGGTCACCGGCTCATCGCCTCGACATCGATCCAGGAGAACCCGCGATCACGAACGGCCCACCTCACCGGAATCTCCCCCGAACCAGCCCAAAGACGAAGCGCCACGGTCCACACGGCTAACCTATGATCACCAACGATTCCTAATCAAGTTGGTCAGCCTTACGGCGGCAGCGACAGACTCACGGACGCGAGGGCGAGCCGGCATCACCCCGAACGGGTGATTCCGTCTTCGGCCACGCCCCTGCTCGTCGGCGGCTCCGCGCACATCGCTGAGGCAGTCGACCCGTGGGGCCGCCGCCGGGCGGCGCTGGCCGCCTTGTCCCACCCGACCGGGTCAGCGCGGCCTGCCCCGCCGGCGGCGTACCAACCACAGCACCAGCAATACGGCCACGAAGATGACCACCAGGCAGCAGACCAGGCCGGCACCGCCTCGCGGCCTGCGCGCGACCGCTTCCACCGCCCGCTCGCCGGTCGCGGTGGACGCCCAGGCCGCGACCGGCACGAACACCGAGAACACGACCGCACCAAGGACCGCGGCGAGCCGGCCCCACCACTTGTTCCCTGCAGACATGCCCTCATCCTCGCCGAGAAGGACAACCGGGGCATACCAGATGGAGGAGACGAAACGTCACCGACACGGCGAACAGCCCGGGAGGCACCTCCAAGCCCTTCGCGACGAACAGCGTCGCCGCCACCGTCGAGACGGCCGTCGCGCGGCCCTCGCTGGCGATGCGGATCGCACGAGAACGAAAGGGCCGTGCGCATGGAATCAGCTTCGATCCGCCAGGCAACCGCCGCGCCTCGCCCGGGCGGCACCCGTCCTGAGCCGTCTTGACCCACAGAAATAGGATCGGGCCTCGTCGTTCCGAGAGGAGAGTGTCGATGGGTCGGGCGCTGCGGGTGGGTACACCGTTTTTCCTGCTCCTCTTGCTCGGCGCCATCGCCTGGTACGCCTCGTACGCCACCACCATCCTCGTGTGGGAGCTCCGCAAGCTCGTGCCCTGGCTGGTGGCGCCGGCCCTGCTGGCCCTGCTCGCCGGGGCGCCGGCCCTGGTGCGACTGCTCGCCTATCGGCTCCGCGGCCGTAGGACCGCGCCTCCGGCAACGGGCGGAGTCGTCGTCCTCGGCTGGCTGGGCGCCGCTGTCGGCCTGGCGCTGGGGGTGTGCTGGCTGGTCTACGGCGAATACCTCCAGGACCGGGCGTACGTGAGCACCATGCGGGTGGTGACCGATCCGGTCCCGGAGCTGACCGCACGGGCGCCGTACTTGGTCGGCAAGGCACAGGCCGCGCCCAACCTGGGTGACGTCACCGGCGAGATCACCGACATCAGCTATCTGCCCGACTCCGACCGGTTCGGTGTCCTGGTCGAGCGGCGCGGCTGGCTGGCCGGTTACGAGGTCGGCCTGGTGCAGGAGGTCCCGCTGGGCGGCACCAGCCGCATGCAGCAGCGGTGCCAGTTCGACGTGTCTGCCGCCGACGCGCGGATCGGTGGCTGGTTCACCCACAACCTGGGCCGCAAGATTTCCGCCGAGCGGCGCTGGGTCCGGTTCTCCGCCGAGGACGCGTACGTCCACTGCGAGGGCGACACCCCGATCGTGGTGGTGCCGCTGAAGCGACAGACCGGAATCCTGGTGGTGACCGAACGGCCGGCCGGGGTGGCGCGGTACGACGGCCGGACCGGGCAGGTCACGATCATCGACGACACGACGAAGGTGCCCGGGCCGTCGTATCCGATCAGCCTGGCTGCCCGGCAGCGAGAGGGCACCACCGCCGTCGGCAGCTTCGCCGACTGGTGGTTCGAGCGCAGCGGCTGGGACGCCTCCGAGGACGGCGCCAACGAGGGCAACGAGTCGGAGTTCGCCCTGCGCTACGGCGACAACAGTGGACGCAGCGCCTACGTCACCCCGCTCACCCCGCAGGGCGAGGCCAGTTCGGTGGTGGCGGTGTCAACCGTGCCGACCCGGCACTCCGGCAGCGGTCTCGCCCCGCTGACCGTACACCGGCTCAACCCGACCTGGTCCTCGCCGCAGGCGATCGTCGCGCTGATCAAGGCGGAGTACCGGGACGTCTGCTGCTGGAACGACGACCAGGTGTTCGAGGTGGTGCCGACCGGCGGCAGCACGTGGACCGCCACGGTCGGCAGTGAGCAGAGTCTCCGGTACCGGGTGGAGGGCTGGGGCCAGATCAACGGCCGGGAGGCGACCTGCCTCAAGAACGCCGACGGAACCCTGGTCCGGTGCGCATACGCCGCCCCCGGCTCGCCGGAGGAGCAGGAGCTGCAACGCCGGGAGCAGCAGAAACAGCAGGAGCAGGCGGCGAACGGCGGCACGGCTCCGGGCGACCTGACCAGGTACACCGATGAGCAGTTGGCCGAGCTGAACCGGCGGGTCGCCGAGGAAGTGAACCGCCGCCTCAAGGAGCAGTAGTGGCCGGCGGGAACAGCCGGTTCGTGGCTGCGTGGCGCGCCGCCGCCCCGTACCGGCCATTGATCGTGTTGATGCTGGTCAGCTCGACGGCGTCGTTCGCGGCGCTCGGCGCGTTGTCGTTGTTCGCCCGGAACGAACTGGGCGCCTCGGACACCATGGTGACGGTCAACTTCGTCGTCGTGGCACTGGCCAGCATGGCGGTGCTGCTCGCCACGGGCCACGTCTCCGACCTCCGGGGCGTGCGACGCGTGATCATTCCGGTGAGTCTCGCGTGGCTGGGCATCGGCTACGCGATCCTGGCGAGCGTGCGGTCGTACCCGGCGATGCTCGCCGTCGGGGTCGTGTTCTTCTGCGCGGTCGGCGTCCCCAACGCGCAGCTGATGGCCTACGCGCGTGACCTCGTCGAGCGCCGGGACGACATCGCCACCTCCACCACCGTGATCGCCATGATGCGCGTCGTGTTGTCCATCGGTTCGTTCACCGGATTCGGCATCGGCGGTCTCGGCCTGGCCTACCTCGGGGCGCGTCCGCTCTTCCGGATCGTGGCCGTCGCATGCCTCGGCTGCCTGGCGCTGTCGTGGTACCTGCTGCGCGGGGGTGACACCGTCGCCGCCGCGGCACCGCAGCCGGCCCCGGCGGACAGCACCGACGACCGGCGCGGTGTGGGGGAAGGGGCGGCCGGTGGTCAGCGGCCGTTGCTGGTCCTCGTGGCCGTCATGGTGCTGTTCTCCAGCGGACGCGTCATGCTGCTGGCCCAGCTGCCGATCCTGGTGACCGTGTCTCTGCACGCCCCGGTGCAGATGACTGGCATCGTGCTCGCGCTGCCGCCGCTGTGCGAACTGGTCCTCATGCCGATCGCGGCGTTCGCGGCCCTGCGTTGGGGACGCGGGACGGTGTTCCTGACCGGCGGTGCCGCGGTCGTGGTCTACTACGGCGCCCTCGTCGTCGTCACCACACCCGGACAGCTGATGCTGCTGCAGGTCGTCTACGCGGTCTTCGGCGCCGCCACGGTCATCGCCGGCCTCGACCTGGCTCAGCGGTTGATGGCTGGACGTGCCGGCACGGCCACGTCGATATACCTCAGTCACGAGAACGTGGCGACCGTCAATGGAAGTCTCGTGGCGACCGTGTCCGTTGCCGCGCTGGGACACCAGCTCGGCTTCGTCGTCCCGGCAGTGCTCTGTCTGATCGCTCTCGCGATTGCCGGCTGGGCGTTCACCCGGTGTCCAGGCACCTTCGACCTGCGCCGCAGGCCACCGCGCGAGCAGCGACCCCTGGCATCCGCCGATACGACGTAGACACCACCAGGTCCGCGTACGCGACAACAACCCTCAACGGCACGCGGGGCGTCGGTCATACCGCTTGGAGGTGGTAGCAGCGCCAGTCGTACGCGTCGCCGGTCGAGTTCTGCGCGTACGCGTCCGCGCCGTATCGGTCGCGGCAGGCGGTGTCCATGTTGACGATCCGCGGTGACGCCAGGAAGCGGCGGCATTCCCAGCGCCCGTCCGAGCGGGCACTGGCTGAGCTCGACCCCGAGACGTGCCGGTCGCAGTAGCTTTCCACCATGGCTGCCAGTTCGCCTGCGCCGTCCGGGCCGAGCAGCACCGGCTGGGCGGTGGGGCCAGGGGTCGGCGACTGACTGGGCGACGGCGATGCCGTGGGAGTTGGGGTGGGTGTCGGAGACGACGCCGGTGTGGGCGTCGGAGAGGCCGATTCGGATACCTCGGGCTCGGCCGTCCGGGACGCCGAGGCCGGCGTCGGTGTCTGATCGGTCAATTCGATCGGATCGGTCTCCCGTGGCAGACCGATCGCCGGGCCTGGGGCCACGGCCTGCTGGTCCTGGTCGGTGTCGGCCGAGCCTGGCCGGAGGGCGAGCAGCAACACGCCGGCGAGGCCGCTGAACAGGACCAGCCAGAGGTAGGTAGGTGGTCGCCTCCGGCTTCGACCGGACAGGGCTGAACTCGGCGCCCGATGGCGCGCGCCGCGATATGCGCGTCTGGCCGAACGATCGACCGTTTGTTCCATTCGACGCACTCTAGTTTGATTTCTGGCGCTGTGGGTCACACGAAACGGCCTACGGGCATCGCGGGCACGCCGAGGCGGTCGCTCGTACACATGTCCGGATGATCAGCCGGCCACGGACACGATCCCACCGCAGATGCCGCATGCTTGCGTAATGTGGCCGAGCGACCTGGCGCTCATGCGGGTGAGGACCGGGTACCAGCCGGTCCTTGCGCCCGGACGGCTCGCCGACCCCTTCCCCGCCGAGCCGTCCGAGTCGGTCAGTGGTTCAACTGGAGGCAGCAATGACGTCCCGAGAGCGAAGTTCGCCACCAGAGTGGCCGGTGATGAACTCTCGGGCCGCGCCAACCCGACCACGGGTCGCAGACCTGCCCCGGCTGCCACCCAACGGGGCCCGACGCCTTCATCGATGGCGGACCAAGGCACTGGTTGGCGTGCTCACCCTGGTCATCGGTGGCCTCGCGCTGCTGGTCGCCACCAGCAGGCCCGCCCATACGACCGCCACCACGGCAACGCACCACACTCCGCACAGTTCACCCGCACATCCGGGCCACCGCGGTTGACCGCGGACGTGCCCCGACTGGCGGGCCGTGGAATCACCAGAGGTCACGCCGCCGAGGTCGATGATCAGCTGCCCGGGCCGGGCCGTCGGCCGGCCGATCTCGGCGGACGAGTACCGTGGCGACGTGATGCCCACCTGCCCTGAGTGCGGCGCGCCCGGGGTGCCGCTGATGTTTGGTCTGCCCGTCCCGGAAGCGCGCGACGCTGCCGCCGACGGGCACCTGGCGCTCGGTGGGTGTCTGGTTCCCGAAGCGGCGCCGAACTGGCAGTGCCCACGGCAGCACCGATGGTGGGACCCCGACGAGACGGCGTGGGAGGAACGGCTTCTCGCCGCGCTGCTCGCGCACGGCTACACCGAGGCGGACACCACTTCCTGAGCTTGTCGCGGTCGGGGGCGACGCCTCCGTCGCCCACCGGGACCGCTCGTCACCGGACGAGGGCGGGCAGGGTGATGGTGAAGGTGGTGCCGACGTCCACCTGGCTGGCGACCGTGATGGTGCCGCCGTGGTCGGTGACGATCTGCCGGGCGATCGCGAGTCCGAGCCCGCCGCCGCCGGTCTGCCGCCCGCGGGCCGGGTCGGCCCGCCAGAACCGGTCGAAGATGTGCGGTAGCGCCGAGGGTTCGATGCCGGTGCCGGTGTCGGCGACCCGGATCACGGCGGCCGCCGCGGTCCCGGTGGCGTGCAGGGAGATGCTGCCGCCGGGCGCGGTTGCCCGTACCGCGTTCGTGATCAGGTTGCCGAGAACCTGGCGCAGCCGGTCCGGGTCGACGCTCACCAGCGGCGGCGCGGCACCCCCTCCCGAGACGGCCGGCTGCGGCTCGACCTGGACGGTCAGCGTCACTCCGGCGGCCTCCGCCCGCGCCCGGTGTGCCGTCCGGCAGGTCTCCAGAAGTTCGGCCACGTCGACCGCTACCCGGTGGTAGGCGAGTCTTCCCGCCTCGGCGAGCGCCAGGTCCTGCAGGTCGTCGACGATCCGCTGCTGGAGCACGGCCTCCTCGTGCAGGGAGGCGAAGAGTTCGGGGTCGGGGGCGATCACGCCGTCGGCGAGCGCTTCGAGGTAGCCGCGCAGGTTGGCCAGGGGGGTGCGGAGTTCGTGCGCCACGTCGGCGACGAGGCGCCGTTGTCGTTCCTCACCGCGTTGCAGTGAGTCGGCCATCCGGTTGAACGAGCGGCCGAGGTGGGCCAGCTCGTCGTTGCCGTGCACCGGCACCCGGCTGCTCAGGTCTCCCCGGCCCAGGTGCTGGGCCACGGTGGTCAGGGTACGGATCGGACGCAGCACCCGGTGGCTCACCAGTGCGGTGCCCAGGATGACCACGAGGGCGATGCCGGCGGCGGCGGCGAGCAGCGGACCGGTCGCCACGGGGCGGGCTGCCTCCCCGCGGGCGCCGAAGTAGATCCGGACCGGCACGGGCGTCACGTCCCGGATCCCCTCGGTGAACGCGCCGGCCAGGCAGCGCAATTCGTCTTCTCTGGTCGCTGGGGTGGAGGGCGCGGGCTGGCCGGGCGGGGTCCTTCCGTCGATCGTGACCGGGGAGGCCGTGAGGCAGGACTGCACCTGCCGGCTGGCCTCGACGTCGTCGCCGGGGACGGCGGCGACTTGCTTGCAGGCCACCATGGTTTCTTTGAGCTCGGGCAGCCCCTGCTCGGCGGGGGCGAACTGCGGCAGCCCGAGGTAGCCGGACGACCGGTCCAGCGAGACGCCCTGGGCGGTCAGGCAGGCCGCGTACCGGGCGGTGTGGCGGTACTCGGTGATCGCTTTGGCGGTGGCCTTCGCGGCGTCGGGTCCGGCGAGGGTGACCGGCAGGGTCGGCCGGGGGTCGACGATGGTGCTGCTGCTGCCGAGCGGGCGGGCCGACCGGCCTTCCTCGGTGTCGGTGTCGACGAGCACCACCCCGGACTCGGCCACCACGTGGATCCGCTGGCCGGTCCTGGTGCGCAGCTCCCGGACCAGGTCCACCACCCCCGTCCACGTCCCGTGCTCCTGGCCGTACCGGGTCAGATGGTCGGTGACCAGGTCGATCTGCGTCTGGTCGGCCGCTGCGGAGTCGAGGACCTGCTGGGAGGCCTGGCGCAGGGTCAGCCAGGCGGTCGCCACGGTCGCGGTCACCGCGACGAGGACGACCAGCAGCAGTAGTCGCAGCCGGAAGCTCACGGCCGGCGGTCCGCGGGCTGCCGGGCCGGTGCATCGTCGGGGTCGGTTGACCCCGGTCGGGGAGCGGCGAGCCGGTAGCCGCGGCCGAATACGGTCTGCACGTAGCGCGGCGACGCGGGATCGGTCTCGATCTTGCGGCGCAGGTTCACCACGTGGGCGTCGACCGTACGCTCCAGCACGAAATGGTCGAAGCCGAAGGCCCGGTCGATGATCTGGGCTCGGGTGAAGGCGCGCCCCGGCTCGCCGGCGAGCACCTCGAGAATGCCGAACTCCTTGGCGGTCAGCGTGACCGGCCGGCCCGCCACCCGTACCTCGAACCGGCCCGGGTCGACCTCCAGGTCGCCCACCCGCAGCACCGCCTGGCTGCCCGTGGTGACGACGCCGGCCCGCCGCAGGAGGGCCCGCACCCGGGCGGTCAGCTCACGCGGGCTGTACGGCTTGGTGATGTAGTCGTCGGCACCGATGTCGAGGCCGAGCAGGACGTCGTCCTCCGTGGTACGGGCGGTCAGCAGCAGGATGGCCACGTCCGATTCGGCGCGCAGGATCCGGCACACGTCGAGTCCGTCGACGACCGGCATCATCACGTCGAGGATCACCAGGTCCGGACGGCGGGTCCGGGCATGATCCAGCGCGGCTCGCCCGTCGCCGACCACCAGCACGGTGTGCCCCTCGCGCTCCAGGTAGAGCCGGATCAGGTTGGCCTGCTTGGGATCGTCCTCGGCGACCAGAATCCGTCCGCCCATGTCGCTCCGTCCTGATCGGCCCCTCGGGCGGCCGGCACGTCACGGGGAACCGGCCACCCGCGTCACTGGCGGTGACGCTACTGAGGGTGTTTCGTAAGGTCCGCCGCGCGGGCCTCGTCGCAGAGGGTAGCCATGCTGGCGGCTTCAGCGCAGCCAGGGGATCTGCCGGTCGAGCAGCCCGCGCTGCTTGAGCTCGTGGCGCAGGGGAATGTCGTCGTCCACGTGGCCGTCCCAGTCGATGCCCCAGTAGTTGGCCGTGTGCTTCCCCTCCCCCAGCAACTGGCGTTGCACCGGTGTGCGGGCCGCCCACCACGGCCCGCCCTCGTCGACGTGCAGGTCGTCGAGGGGACGGATCCAGCGGTAGGTGTAGCCGACGAAGAGCATCTTGCGGGTGACCGCGGAGCGGTTGGTCGATCGGGAGTGCCAGAGCCGGCGGTCGAAGACGAACGCGTCACCGGGCCGGGCGGTGATCTCGACCGTGCCGGCGGGGTCCGGATGGTGCGCCGACACGTCGTCGGGCCGAGGCAGGGTGTTCCGCACCTGGCTGCCGGGGATGATCTTCGTGGCGCCGCGACCGGTCTCGGTGAGGTCGGACAGCACATAGGCCACCTTGAGCGAGAAGATCGGCCGAGCCAGATCCGAGTTCAGCGTTTCCGGGTCGGAGTTCTGCCGGTAACCGTCCTGGTGCCATCCCCAGTACGGGCGCTCCGGCTCCCGTGCGGGCGGGGTCACGTCGAGATGGTTGTGGTGCGTGTAAATGTTCCAGCCGAGCAGCCCCCACACGTAGGGGAACGTGACGGGATGGGTGAGCAGGTCGCCGAAGAGCTGGTCGCGCTCCAGGAACCCGAGCAGGTGCAGGGACCCGTCCGCGCTGGTGCTGCCGGTGGCGGCCGCCCCCGTGTAGATCCGGTCCACCGCCTGCTCCAGCGCCGCTCGGTGTTCCTCGGTCAGCACGTTACGCAGCAGCAGGAAGCCCTGCTCGTGGAACTCCTTGCGGTCGACGTCGCTGATCGGCTCGTAGCCCGTCCGGCCGTCGTAGTCAAACATCCGGCGATCTCCATCGGCGTGGTCCTGTCGTGGTGATCAGGAGCTAACCGGTCGGCTGTGAAGAACCTGTGCGATTCGCATGGGTAAGCCGTGCCCGGATCCGCCGCCCCTTGCCCCAAGGGGAAGACCGTGACTACGGTGCCGGCATCGACCTGACCCTTGCGTCGTCGCCCTGCATCTGTCCCAGCCCGGCCGGCTGTTCTCCGCACGGAGCAACGATCCGCCCGCGGAGGCCGCCCGACCGGGACCGCCTTGTTCGTGCGCCGACCACAGTGACCCCGACATCAGCGCGCCGGCGCCGTGGAACCGGCCGGCCTGCCACACGGAAAGACATATCCGAATGCTCGACTCTGCGACGACCCAGGTGATCAACCCGGTCCCGCCGCAACGCCCGACCCGGCATCGGGCAGGCGGTCACTGGTTGCTGATCAGTGGCCTGCTGACCCTGCTCCTGGCCGCTGCCGCGCTGGTCGCGGTCGCGCCGCTGCGCCACCCACTGCCCGCACCGACGCTCACGCGTACCCTGCCCGCGTCGGCGATCATCCCCGGCAAGGCCCCCAGGGTGCCGTGGCCGACGACCGGGCAGGCCGCCCTCTCCGTCGAGGGGGTCGGCTCCCTCGGCACGTCCGGCGGTAGCAAGCCGGTGCCGATCGCGAGCGTGACCAAGGTGATGACCGCGTACGTCATCCTCACCGAGCACCCCCTCGACCGGGGCGAGCCGGGCCCGAAGCTCACCGTCAGCGCGCAGCAGGCCGCCGCGTACCCGGCGGAGCAGGCGCGCGGCGAGTCGCTCGTGCCGGTCGTCGCGGGCGCGGTCTTCACCGAACGCCAGGCGCTGCAGGCGCTGTTGCTCCCCTCCGCGAACAACATGGCGCGGATCCTCGCCGCCTGGGACGCCGGCAGCATCGAGGCGTTCATCGCCAAGATGAACGACACCGCCGCCGCGCTCGGCATGACCGGCACCCACTACACCGACCCGTCCGGATACGATCCCGGCACCGTGAGCACCGCCGTCGACCAGGTGATCCTGGCCCGTAAGGCGATGCAACTGCCGGCGTTCGCGGAGATCGTGGCGCAGAAGCAGGCCACCCTGCCGGTCGCCGGCACCGTGCGCAACTACAACTCCCTGGTCGGCAAGGACGGCGTCGTGGGGATCAAGACCGGCTCCACCGACGAGGCCGGCGGCTGCCTGGTCTTCGCCGCCGTCACCAAGGTGGGCGGCCGGACCTTCACCATCGTCGGCGCCGTCCTGGGGCAGCCCGGCGCCAACACCCCCGTGCAACTGGATCGGGTGTTCCGGGCGACCCGACCGCTGGTCCGCGCCGCCGCCGCCGCGATCGGGATGCACCCCATCGTGCGGGCCGGCGATCAGGTCGCCACCGTACGCGGACCGCTCGGCGCCGGCACCGCGCTCAACGCCGCGCAGGACCTCACCGTGGTGGGCTGGCCCGGCATGCGGGTACGCCTGGACGTCGACCTCCCGGCCGTACCGGCCCGGCTGCCGGCCGGGACCGAACTCGGCCGGGTCAAGGCCGTCCCCGGCACCGGCGCCCCGGTCGCCACCCCGCTCCACAGCGGCGTAGGGCTGGAGCCGCCGAGCACCTGGGACCGGATCCGACAGCACCGCTGAGTCGGCGGCAGCCGGTGGAGGCAGGACGGAGATCGTAGGTGCGCACTGAGCAGGGCGGTGAGCCGTCGGTGACGGAGTTGCTCGCCGCGGCGCGAGCCGGTGACGGCGACGCCTTCGGTCGCCTGGTCGGGCCGCTGCGCGACGAGCTGCGGGCGCACTGCTACCGGATGCTCGGGTCGGTGCATGAGGCGGAGGACGCCGTCCAGGAGACGCTGGATCGGGCGTGGCGCAGCCTGGAGCGGTTCGAGGACCACGGGTCCATCCGGCCGTGGCTCTACAAGATCGCGACGAACCGGTCGCTGACGCTCCTGGAACGCAGGGGCCGGCGGGAGCTGCCCACCGATCTGAGCCCGGCAGGTGCGCCGCTGGCCGAGCGGGTGTGGCTGGAACCGTACCCGGATCAACTCATGGGCTGGACCGCGCGGCTGGGCCCGGAGGAGCGCGTGGTCGCGCGGGAGAGCGTCGAGCTGGCGTTCGTCGCCGCCCTGCAGCACCTGCCGCCTCGGCAGCGAGCCGTCCTGCTGCTGCGCGAGGTGCTCGGCTACGCCGCCGGCGAGGCCGCCGAACTCCTGGACACCACGGTCGCCGCGGTCAACAGCGCCCTGCAGCGGGCCCGGAAGGTCGTCGCCGACCTGGGGCCGGAGACCAGCCAACGACAGACCCTGAACGCGCTGGGCGACCCGGCGCAGCGGGAGGTGGTCGAGCGGTACGTGACGGCGTGGGAGGCCGGCGACGTCGACGCGATCGTGGCGATGCTGACCGAGGACGCCCGGTACTCGATGCCACCGCTGACGGTCTGGTACGACGGCCGGGACGCGATCCGCGAATTCCTGCGCGAGGCGGTGCTGTCGCATCGCTGGCGCTTCCTGCCGGTGCGGGCCAACGGGCAGCTCGCGTTCGGCACGTACCTGTGGCACAGCGAGCGGGCCGCGTACGTCCCGGCCGGCCTGGACGTGCTCCGGCTGCGCGGCCGCCGGGTGGCCGAGGTGGTCTCGTTCCTGGACGCCGACTTCCCCACCTTCGGCCTGCCGGCTCAACTGGGCGGAAAAGGTCCGACGACCAGCGATGAGTTTCCGGGGCGGCCGGGGTTGTAGTCCTGACGGAAGCACCAACCGAGAGGACCCACCGACCGTGCCTACCGACGAGGAACGGATCCGCACCCTGATCGAACGTTGGGCCGCCGCGGTGCACCGCGGTGACCTCACCGCGGTCCTGGCCGACCACGCCGAGGACATCGTGATGTTCGACGTGCCGCCACCGCGGCAGGGCGTCCGTGGCCTGGACGCCTACCGGGAGACCTGGCCGCCGTTCTTCCAGTGGCAGGCCCAGGGCGCCTCGTTCGAGATCGAGTCGCTGGACGTCATCGCCGGCGACGAGGTCGCCTTCGCGTACGCGCTGCTGCGCTGCGGCACCCCGGACGAGTTCGCCCACGATCCCGACAACCGGCTGCGGCTGACGCTCGGCCTTCGTAAGCAGGACGGCCGGTGGGTCGTCGCCCACGAGCACCACTCGTTCCCGCTCACCGACTCAGCCGCCGCCGAGCCCGGTCCCGGCCGGGGCGACGACGCCGCCGCCGAACAGGACCTGCGCGGCCTGCATCAGCGGTGGTTCGACCGGACCACCGCGAAAGACCTCGACGGGCTGATGGCCGGCATCGCCGAGGACGTCGTTTCCTACGAACACGACCTGCCCCTGCAGCACCTGGGCGTCGACCAGGTACGCGAGGTCTGCAAGGCCGGCCTCGACGCCGCCGGCGACGGCAGCGTCACCTGGCAGGTTCCCGACCTGACGATCCTGGTCAACGGTGATCTGGCCGTCGCCTGGGGCCTCAACCAGGTCCGGGTGACGCCACCGAAGGGCGAGGCTGTCGAAAGCTGGTCCCGCGGTACCCGGATCTTCGAACGGCGGGACGGGGCCTGGCTGATGATCCACCAGCACCTCTCATACCCGTACGACCCGACCACCGGGCAGGCGCGGACGGACCTGCACCCCTGACTCCCGCACGGCACGGGTCGGGCGGCACCCTCACCTGAGTGGTTCGGCCGGCGCGATGGCGGGGGCGTCCCCGGGTCCCTGGTGCGCCGGCGGGTCCGGCACCGCGGCCGCGGCCCCGAGGGGCGCCCTCGCCTGCAGCCGACGGACGTCCCGACTGGTCAACATGCCGAGCACGGAGAGCACCACCAACGCCGCGAGGATCAGCAGCGTGTCGCGGGTGCCGATCGCCGCGGCGGCCGGTCCGACCGCCACCTGGCCGAGCGGGATGGCGACGGAAGGATCCCAACATGTCGTACGAGTAGACGCGGGCCAGCCGGTCGGCGGGGATGTGCTGCGCGATCGACGTGTCCGAGGCGACCGCGAACTGTTCGACGGCGACGCCGACGGCCACTCCGGCGGCCAGCAGCACGCCGATGGTCGGCGCCAGGGCCAGCCCCAGCAGCAGGAACGACTCGGCGAACATGCAGGCCACCCCGAGCAGCAGCAGCCGGCGTACCCGAATCCGCAGGGCGATCAGCCCGCCGGCCACCATTCCGGCGGTCTCCGCCGCCAGCACCACGCCCCAGGCGCTGCGGCCGATCGTGTCGTCGGCGGCGGCCGGGCCCAGCACGTTCACCCCGCCGGCGAGGGCCGCATTGAGGAACTTGACATCCTCCCGGCCCTGAAGGGGCTGGGATTCC
>NZ_VSFA01000154.1 GCF_008119785.1 Micromonospora sp. MP36
TCCGCCGTTGCCACTGCCACCAGTGTCGATCACGGTCTGGGTCTTGGCCCTCGACCGCCACGCCGCCCCCACCCTCGACCGGCTCGTCACCCCGACCGGCGACCGGCTCGCCCCGGTGGCGGTGGACCCGCCCCCGCCCCGCCGCCCCGGCGAACCCCCCGAGCACTGGCTGCGCCTGGTCGCCGCCCACGCCCCCGGCCTCCTCCGCGACCTCCCCCCAGCCGCACTCCCCCTGGCCGACCTCGCCGCTGTTGATCAAGAAGTTTCGGTCGGATTCGCCGCGTCAGACGACGCAGACCTCTTGATCGACGGGCCCGAGGACGGGGTGGGTGCGGGCGGGGCGGTGGGAGTGCAGGGGCGGGACGGCGGCCGGGCCGTGGTCGGGACGCGGGGCGGCCGGAGGTGGCGGGCGCGGTTCGGGCGCGGCGTCCGGCGCCGGTGGCGGCGCCCTGACGCGGACCCGCCGGCCGGGCCGGACCGGCTGGCCGGATCGGACCGGCTGGCCGGGTCGGGCCTGGACGCGGCCTCCGGCCAGCACCACGGCGGGGAACGGCTGGCAACTGCGGCTGGCCCGCGTCTCCGTGCCGAGACCGCCGGACAGCCGCGGGTGCCCCCGTTCGGCTACCGCGGTGCCCACGCCCAGCTGCCCTCGGCTTCCCGGACCGACCTGGACCCGGCGTCCACCGGCTTCCCGGATCACATCGCGGCGGCGCCTGGTCAGCGGGGGTCAGGCGGCACCGCCGGGACCGGGCATGACGGCCGCAGAGCGGACGAGGAAACCAGCACGGCACCGGGCACCCACCCGGGGCGCGCCCGGCAGGCCCCGCCTCGCCCCGGCGAGCCCAGTGCACACATCGCCCGGACCGGGCCCAGCTTGAGCAACGGGCCCGGCCCGCGCACCGGGTGGTCCGGCCACGGCGACGACCCGACGCTCCCCGGGTACGGCGAGCGGGCCGCACCCGTGGCGGGCCGGCGGCCCGACGGGGATACGCCGGTTGCACCACGTCGCCCCGACCCGCGCGACGGTGGGCATCTCGACCGGGCCGGCGGTTTCGGCGCCGACCCGACCCGGGTGGCGGACCTTCGGGTGCAGCTGTCGTCGCTGGAGGAACAACAGCTGCATCCGAACCGCGGCGAGATTCGATCGGGAACGCGGACGGGCGGTTCCGGGGCGGCGGGCGGGCCGGCCACCGCCGGTCCGGAGTGGAGCGAGGAGCGTTCGGCGTCCGTCCCGGCGCAATCGTCGCCGCCGCTCGCCGCCACCGGGTTGTGGCCGGCGTTGCCGGACGAGGCCCGGACCGCACCTCGTGCCGAGGCCCGGGGCGCACCCGGAGACCGGCGCCGGCGGGACCCCTGGCCGGCGCTGCCCGACGACCGGGAGCTGTGGCTGCCGGCGGCGGCCACGGTCGACGCCGCGCGGCTGCGCCGGCTGGACCGGGAACAGGCGGGCGAGTGATGGAACGCGTGGCCTTCCTCGTGGACGAGTCCGGCACCCGGGTGGACTGCCTGCTCAACCCGGAGACCGTGCAGGTCACCCGGCTGGCCGGGGTACGCCCCCGGGGCGCCGCCGACGGCCAGCTCACCGGGGCCGGCCTGGCCGACGACCCGCTGGTCTTCACCGGCGGCGGGCGCACCGAACTGGTGCTGGACCTGCTCTTCGACACCGACCTGGTCGAGTCCCAGGTACGCCCCGAGGACGTCCGCGCGCTCACCCGGCCGCTGTGGTTGCTGGCGGAGAACTCGGCCACCGAGCACGGCTGGCTGCGACCCCCGCTGGTCCGGCTGGTGTGGGGCAAGACCTGGAACGTGCCCGGGGTCATCGTGGCGATCGCGGAACGCTTCGACGGGTTCACCCTCACCGGCACGCCCCGCCGCTCCTGGCTGCGGCTGAAGCTGGTCCGGGTGGCCGAGTCCGCCGAGGCGGCCCAGGCGGGCTTCGCGGAGGAACTGGCCGCGGCCAGCACGCCGTTGCCGCCCGGGTCGGCGGTCGTCGCCGCTGCGGACGGCGCGGCCGAGCCCGGCTGGTCCGGGGTGCGCTTCGACCTGCTCGCCCACGACGCGCTCGGGTCGCCGCTGCGCTGGCGGCTGCTCGCCGAGCACAACCGGATCAGCGACCCGCTGACCGTGCCGGCCGGCACGGCGCTGGCCGTGCCGGCGGCCACCGCGACGCCGACCGGCGACGGGACGGGAGGGACCACGCCGTGACCGCACCGCAGCCCGCCAGCACGGGAGAACCCCGCGCCGTTGCCGCACCCCGGCCCGCCGGCCCGGCAGGACGCCACGCCGGGCGGGAACGCGGCGACGCGACGGGAGGTGCGGCGTGAACCGGGCCGCCACCGTGACGATCGACGGCACCCCGCTGACCGACCCCCGCCGGCTGCGGGATGTCCGGGTGGCCGCCCGCCTCGACCAGCCGACCCAGTGCGAGCTCACCCTCGCCACCGGGCCGGGCGCCGCCGCCCTCGACCCCCCGGTACGCCCCGGCGCCACCCTCGACCTGCGGCTGGACGGCCAGCCGGAGGCCCTGTTCACCGGCGAGGTCACCGCCGTCGAGGTGGACTACGCCGCCGACGGGGTCGCCCTGCTGCGGATCCGCGCGTACGACCCGCTGCACCGGCTGCGCAAACGGCAGGAGCTGCGGGTCTTCGAGGCGGTGACCGCCGCCGACCTGGCCGGGGCGCTCTGCGCCGACCTCGGGCTCACCGTCGACGCGGAGACCGACGGGCCCCGGCTGGACCGGCTGCTCCAGCACCGGCACAGCGACCTCGACCTGCTCCGCGAGGTCGCCGGCCGGGCCGGCCTGCACCTGGCCGTGGACGGTGACCGGCTGCGGCTGCTGACCCTCGACGGTTACGGCGAACCGGTCCCGCTGACCCTCGGCGACACCGTCCACGCGCTGCGGATCGCGGAGAACCTGGACCGGGCCGGCGCGGAGTGCGCCGCCCTCGGCTGGCATCCGCAGCGCGCCGAGCCGCTGCGCCAGCAGGCCGACGCGGCCCGCTCCGGGCGGCGCATCCCCTTGCGGCCTGAGCCGGGCGAGGTGGGCGCGGACGGGGTGCGGACCGCCGTGGACCAGCCGGGGCGCAGCGACGACGAGCTCGCCGCCCTCGCTCAGGCCGGGTTGGACGCCCGGGTCGCCGCGCTGGTCACCGCGGCGGGGACGGCCGAGGGCGACCCGGCGCTGCGCCCCGGCCGGCGAATCGCCCTGGCCGGCGTGCCCGCGCCGGTAGCCGGGGTGTACGTGCTCACCGAGGTGGTGCACACGGTCGACGCGAACGGCCACCTGAGCCGGTTCTCCACGGTCCCGCCGGAGCCGCCGCCGGCCGCCGCGCCCGCCCCGGCCACGGTCACCCTGGGCACGGTCACCGACGTCGACGACCCCGACCGGCTCGGCCGGGCCCGGGTGACGCTGCCCGCGTACGGGGATCTGGACGCGGGCTGGCTCGCCGTGGTCTGCCCGGGCGCCGGCCGGGGTAAGGGCATCGTGGCGCTGCCCGACCCGGAGGACACCGTGCTGGTGGCGCTTCCTGGCGGCGAACCGGCGGCGGGCATCGTGCTCGGCTCGCTCTTCGGGGCCGTCGAGCCGTACGACGCGGGGATCGTGGACGGGCGGTCCCGGCGCTGGTCGATGCGGACCGGCACCGGCCAGTCGATCGTCATCGACGACGACGGGCGCACCCTGCGGCTGGCCACCGACGCGGGCAGCTTCGTGGAGCTGCGGCCCGAGCTGACCACCGTGCACGCGGCCGGCGACCTGGTGCTCTCCGCGCCGGGCCGGGCCATGGTGGTCCGCGCCCGGACCGTCGACTTCCGGCATGCCGAGGCGGCCGAGGATGCCGACACCGCCGCGGCGCAGGCCCGCGCCCTCGCCCGTGCCCACGGAGGTGGCTGATGCGCTGGATCCACCGCGACTCGCTGATCACCTGCGACCACGACGGCCGGGTCGCCAACCGCGCCTCCCAGCAGTGGGTCACCGTCGAGGGTGTCCCGGTGCTGGTGGCGACCGACCCGGAGGGGCGGGACATCACCGCCTGCCCGAACTACGGCCCCGTCATCAAGCCCTGTGCCAAGACGCTGCAGGTGACCGTCGGCTACAGCACCTGGCTGCGGGTCGACGGCCACCGGGTGGTGCTGTCGAACCTGGACGGCCTGACCGACGGCACCCCGCCCGGGCTGGTCCACCACACCGTCCGCGACCCGCGGCAGAGCTTCCTGGAGGCGGACGTATGAGGGCCTTCCGCTTCGTCGGCGCTGGCTTCGACGCGGGTCGCACCGGCGGCCTCGCGCTGACCGCCGCCGGCGGGCTCGCCATGACCGAGGGCGACGAGACGGTACGCCAGGCGCTGTACCTGCTGCTGTCCACCACGCCGGGCGAGCGGCTGATGCGCCCCGGGTACGGCTCCCGGCTGCACCGGCTGGTCTTCGCGCCCAACGACGACACCACCGCCGGCTTGGCCATCCACTACGTGCGGCAGGCGATCCGGCGGTGGGAGCCCCGGGTCGAGGTGATCGACGTGGACGCCGGACCCGACCCGGACGACCCGTGGCGGCTCGTGATCCGGCTGGACTACCGGGTCCGGGCCAGCCTCTCCCCCGGCCAGCTCGTCTTCTCCGTCGACCTGCTGCCCGCCGACGACCCCGGCGAGGAGGGAACGTCATGACGCTGCCCGTGCCGCACCTCGACGACCGCGCCTTCCTCGACCTGGTCACCGAGGCGCGGGAGCGGATCCGCCGGTCCTGCCCCGACTGGACCGACCTCTCCGCGCACGACCCCGGCATGGCGCTGCTGGAGGCGTTCGCCTACCTGACCGAGGTGATGATCTACCGGCTGAACCAGTTGCCGGAGAAGGCGTACGTCGCGTTCCTCAACCTGCTCGGGGTGGCCCGGCACCCGCCCACCGCGGCCTGGGCGGACGTCCGGTTCAGCCGGACCGGCCCGGACCGGGGCGCGGTCCGCGTCCCGGCCGGCACCCGGGTCGCCGCAGCCCGCGGCGCCGACCCCCGGCCGGTCGTCTTCGTCACCACCGAGCCGGCCCTGCTTCCCGAGGGGGAGACCGAGGTGACGGTACGCATGCACCACTGCGAGCCGGTCGAGGCGGAACTGCTCGGCGTCGGCACCGGCCAGGCCGGCCAGGTGTTCCGGGCGGCCCGGGCGCCGCTGACCCGGACCACCGAGGCGCTCGACCTGCTGCTCGGGGTGGAGGTGCCGACCGGCTCGGTGGAGCTGGGTGCGGCCGCGCGGGAGCACGAGGGGCGCACGTACGAGATCTGGCGGCCGGTGGACAGCTTCGCCGGCGTCGGCCCGCAGGCCAAGGTCTACCTGGTCGACCGCGCCTCCGGGGTGGTCACCTTCGCCCCCGCGCTGGACCTGCGCCCGCCGGCCGGGCCGGAGACCGGGCCGGACGCCGGGCCGGACGTCGAGGGGGTGCCCGGCCCGGGGATCGACGGCCTGGCGCCCGGCAGCGGCCCGGCGACCGGCGACGCAGCGGCCGGGGGCGGCGCGGGACCGGCGGCCGGCGGCCCGGGCGAGGCGGCACGGGCGCCGCGCGGCCTGGTGACCGTGGCGGCGGTGCCGCCGGCCGGGCGGCAGATCCGGCTCTGGTACCGGTGCGGCGGCGGGCCGGCCGGGAACGTGGCCGCGGGGACGCTCACCAGCCTGCGGGACCCGCTGCCCGGGCTGCGGGTGGACAACCCCGAGCCGGCCGGCGGAGGTCGGGACCTGGAGTCGCTGGAGTCGGCCCTCACGCGCGGGCCGTACGAGTTCTTCGCCCAGCAGCGCGCGGTCACCGCCCGCGACTACGAGATCCTCGCCGCCGGTTCCGGCGCGGTGGCCCGGGCCCGGGCGTTCACCCGGGCGGCGGTCTACAGCTTCGCCCGGCCCGGCGAGGTCGAGGTGGTGCTGGTGCCGTACGTGCCGGAGCAGGCCCGCCCCGGCGGCCGGCTGCCGGTGGGCGTGCTGCGCGAGCACGAGGTGGAGGAGGCTCGCCGCCGGGTGGAGGCCGACCTGGACCGGCGGCGGGCCCTGGGCACCGCGGTCCGGGCCGGCTGGGCCCGCTACAAGGCGGTGTCGATCCGGGCCCGGGTGGTGGTCCGCCGGGAGGAGGACGTCGACGCGGTCCGCAGCCGCATCCACGACCGGTTGCACCAGACGCTCAGCCCGCTGCCCACCCCGCTCAACCCGACCGGCTGGGCGTTCGGCGAGCCGCTGCGGGCGTCCAACGTGTACCGGATGCTGGAGCACGCCGAGCCGGGCGTGCGCTACGTCGAGTCGGTCCGGTTCGTGGTCGACGAGGCGCCCGACGCGCAGGTGCGCACCGTCGCCGTCGACCAGTACCAGCCGGGCACCTGGTACGCGGGCCGCGGCCCGGTGCTGTTCCGCTCCACCAACGCCGGGGCGGGCTGGGAGCCGGCCGGCCGGTTCGACGCCGAGACCGTGGTCCGGGTGGTCCCCGCCCCCGCCCCGGTACGCCCCGGCGTGGTACCCCGGGCCGGCTCGGTGGCCGTGGTCACCGCCCGCGACGCCGGCGGCTCCCGGGTCCGGCTGAGCACCGACCTCGGCGAGACCTGGACGCTGCTGACCGACCTGGACTCCCGGGTGCAGGATCTGGCCTGGATCGACCGGGACGGGGCGGGCGCGTTGCTGCTCGCCACCGACGCCGGCCTGTACGAGGTCTCCCTGCTGCCCGGGTCGGTGCCGCTGCAGATCCTGGTCGACCCGGCCGACGCCGACCGGGGCTTCTACGCGGTCCGCGCGTTCGTCTCCGAGCGCGGCGCCCCCGGCGTGGCGGTCGCCGCCCAGGCCGGCTTCGGCGTCTACCTGTCCACCGCGGCCGGCCGCCCCGGCACCTTCGCCCACGTGGGCCTGGCCAACGTGGACAACCGGGTCCTCGCGGTGCAGTACGACGGCCCGGCGACCCTGCTGTGGTGCGGGGCCGGCGAGCCGGACCCGAAGAAGCCCGGGCAGGGCTGCCACCGCACCCGGCTGTTCGAGTCGGACGTCAAGTGGCAGGCCGTACAGGCCGGCTGGATCGGCGGCACCTGCCGGGACCTGGCGTTCAGCGGCACGCTGGCGGTCGCCGCCACGCAGAGCGGCGGGGTGGTCCGGCTGGACACCCTGGCCGCCCAGCCGCAGTGGCAGCCGGTGATGGTCAACTGCGGGCTGCCGCTGCGGGACCGGACCCGGTTCGTCCCGGTCGACGCGATCGCCGCCACCGGCGGGCCGGACCGGCTGATCCTCGCCGGCGGGGAGCGCGGCGTGTATCGCACCGGCGACGCGGTCGACTGGACGGCCAGCGCCAACCAGGCCACCGCCGACGTGGTCACCGTCCCCGGCACCTGGCTGCTCTGCTCCGGCGAGCACGACATCGAGGTGGTGCGGCAGGATGCGCCGAACCGCGATTGAGCGGCTGCTGCCCGCCGCGTACCAGCGGGCCGCCGGCCCGGGCAGCGTGCTGGGCGCGCTGCTGGACGTGATGGAGGCGCTGCACGCCCCGGACGAGGCGGTGCTCGCCGACGTCGACGCGCTCTTCGCGCCGTACCGGACCCCGGACGGCTTCGTCGCGTACCTGACCCGCTGGGTGGCGATGGACCACGTGGTCGCCACGCCCCGGGCGGACGCGCCGCTGCCGCTGCCGCTCGGCCGGCTGCGGTACCTGGTCGCCCACGGCGCGCTGCTGGCCCGCTGGCGGGGCACCCCGTACGGGATGCGCACCGCACTGGAACTGGCCACCGGGGCGACCGGTTTCCTGCTCGAGGAGCCGGCGGACCGGCCGTTTCACGTGGTGGTCCGGGTGCCACCGGCCGCCGCCGACCAGCTCGCCGTGATCACCCGCATCGTCGAGGCGGAGAAACCCGCCGCCGTCACCGTCGAGATCGTCACCGCCGTCCCGTCCCCGCCGTCCGTGCCGTCCCCAGAGGAGCCGTCATGACCACCGAATGGGCGGTCGTCGCCGCCGCCGAGCAGTTCACCCTGGACGTGCGCAACAGCGGTGAGCTCACCTTCACCGTCTCCAACCCGGGCGCGGCGCCGGACACCGTGGTCTTCGACGTGGCGCCCGGCGAGGGCAGCCAGCGCGCCTGGTTCACCGTCGCCGAGCCGCAGCGGGTGGTGCCCGGGCAGGGTTCGGTCTCCTTCCTGGTCCGGCTCACCGTGCCACCCGGCACCCCACCCCGGCGCTACGACATGACCGGGTTCGCGTACTCGGCGAACACCGCACCCGAGGAGAGTTCCCGGTCCAGTGGGCGGGTGACCTACGACGTGCAGGCCGTCGTACCGCCGAAGCGCACGCCGTGGCCGTGGCTCGCGGCCGCGGCGGCGCTGGTGCTGGTGGTGGCCGGGGTGGTCGGCTGGCTGGTCACCCGCGGCGGTGACGCGCCGCCTCCGCCGCCCCGGGCCCAGGTGGTGACCCTGGAGGCGGAAAGCCTGGTGCCGGGCGCGGTGGTCCAGTCGGCCGGCCCGGTGGCGGCGACCGTGATCGAGCAGCGGAACTGCTGCCTCGTCACCTGGTCAGGCGACGCCCAGCTGTTCTTTCAGGGCCGGACGATCGGCGACCGGGTGACCGTCACGGTGAACCTCCCGGTCGACGGGACCTGGCGCTTCGCCACCGTGCGCACCACGTCGTACGACTACGCCAACACCATCTTCCTGGTGGACGGCCGGCAGGTCGGCAACACCTTCTTCGGCTTCACCCCGACCGTGGTGAAGACCGACTGGATCGACGTCGGCACCGTCACCCTGAACCGGGGAACCCACCAGGTCACCCTGGTGGCGGTGAGCAAGACGCAGGCCACCGACCTCTACTACGCCGGTGTCGACCAGCTCCGGTTCACCCAGCTCATTCAGCCGTGAGCGCCATGAGCGAGCGCAGCGAGCGAATCATCAGGCACAGCGCGGTGGTGCCTCATGGTCGATCGGAGCGCAGCGGAGATCGGCCATGAGCGAACGCAGCGGAGATCGACCATGAGCGGGCGGCAGAAGCTGCTGCTGGCGGCGCTGGGCGGGCTGCTGGTGGCGCTCTATCTGATCGCGGTCGGCGGGGGCCGGCACGACCGGGGGGACCCGGCCGCCCGGCCGGGCTGGCTGAGCGGGCTGGGCGGCGGCGCGGCCACGGTCGACCCGGCCACGGTCTCCGTCGCGTGCGCGCCGCCCGCCGCGCCGCCAACCGCCTCCGCCGACGGCACGGTGGTCACCTTCCCCACCGGCTGCCTGCTGCGGGTCGCCGACCCGGGCGGCCTGCGCACCCTGGTGCTGCGCAGTCCGGCGGCGTTCGAGGTGACGGCGCCCGCACCGGGGGACGCCGAGGTCACCGTCCGCGACGAGGTGAGCCCCGGCGACGAGGGTACGGCGGCGGTGGCGAAGGTGGCCGTCGACCGGGCCACCGAGGTCACCCTGCGCTGCCCGGGAGGTGACGGATGCACGGTCACCGTCGCCCGGTCCTGATCGGACGGACGCGCCGGGCGGGACCCGGGAGGGAGGCACGGCATGGGTGAGCTGCGCAAACCGTTCCTGCTGCTGGCGCTGCTCGCGGTGGCGCTGGTGGTGGGGCTGGAGCTGGGGGCGGCGCTGCTCACCGGCGGCGGGGACGCGGGTGGCGCGCTGCGGGACAGCGCCGGGCAGTTGGGTGTGGAGCTCGGTGAGGTCGGGACGGTCACCGAGCCGGCCGGCCGGGGCACGGGCTACCTGGCGCTGATCGACGTGGTGGCGCTCTGGACCACCGGGCTGTTCAGCCTGAGCCTGGTGGTGCCGGACCGGATCCAGGGCCGGGTGCAGGGGGTGGCCACCCTGGTCTTCGCGATCGTCCTGCTGATCGTCTCGGTGGTCCTGCTGATCGTGGCCTTCGTCGAGCTGACCGTGATGGTCTCGCTGTTCCTGGCGGCGCCGTTCGGCACGCTGGCGTACCTGGTGGTGTGGGGGTTCTTCCCGGTCGGAGACGCGGCCGTGCTGCTCGGCCTGGTGCTGCTGCTCAAACTGGTCTGGGCCGGCCTGCTGCTGCTCGCCCAACCGCGTTTCCTGCAGAACAAGGGCCTGGTGCTGCTGGCGCTGACCACCCTGGTCTGCACGGTGGTGCTGGAGTTCCTGCACCGGCTGGTGCCGATGATCCTGGTCAGCATCACCGATGACCTCGGCGCGCTGATCTTCGCCGTGGTGGCGGCGGTGTGGGCGCTGGTCCTGCTGGTCGGCTCCGTCCCCGCCATCGTCAAGGCGGTGCGGACCACCGCCACCACCTCCCGACCCACCGTCCCGTCGCGGTGAGGCGGGGGTTGGGGGAGAATGACGTCCGCCGATCCAGCCTCCTTGCGGTGCTGCGATAACCTCTCGGCGACCGGGTGAGAAAAGGGGGTGGCATGGCGACGCTGGCCGACGTCGCCCGCCGAGCGGGCGTCTCTCCCGCGACCGCGTCGCGGGTGATCAACCGCAGCAGCAAGCCGGTCGCGGACGAGCTGCGCGAGCGGGTGCTCAGGGCCGTCGCCGAGCTGCGGTACGTGCCGAACGCACACGCCCAGCTGCTGGCCCGGCCGCAGCGCAGCGTGGTCGGCGTGGTGGTGCACGACGTCTCCGACCCGTACTTCGCCGAGGTGACCCGGGGGCTGCAACGGGTGGCCACCGAGCAGGGCCGGTTGGTCATCATCTGCAACAGCTACCGTGACCCGGAACGCGAGCTGGAGTACGTCGACCTGCTCCGCGCCCAGCAGGTGGCCGCGATCGTGCTGGCCGGGTCCGGCTACCACGACGCGGGCGTCAACGCGCTGCTCGACGAGCGGCTAAATGCGTACGTGGCCACCGGCGGGCGGGTAGCGCTGGTCGGCCGGCACCGGCACCGGGGCGACGCGGTGCTGCCGGCCAACGAGGAGGGCGCCCGCCTGGTCGGGGCGGAACTGCGCCGGCTCGGGCACCGGGTGGTCGGCGTGATCGCCGGCCCGGACGCGTTGACCACCACCACCGACCGGCTCACCGGCCTGGCCGCCGGCCTCGATGGGGCGCTTCCCGCCGACCGGATCCGGTACGCCGACTTCACCCGCGACTCCGGGGCGCGAGCCACGGCGGAGCTGCTGGATGGCGTACCGGGGCTGACCGCGGTCGTGGCGCTGAACGACTCGATGGCGGTCGGCGCCCTGTCCGTGCTCCGGCAACGCGGCGTACGCGTGCCGCAGGAGGTTTCCGTGGTCGGCTTCGACGACATGCCGATCGCCGCCGACGTGACGCCCACCCTGACCACGGTCCGGCTGCCGCTGGCCGAGCTGGGCGCCCGGGCGATGACCCTGGCCCTGGACCCGGCCGCCGACCGGGACCGGACCGAGACCCTCCCCGCCGAACTGGTCCGCCGGGACAGCCTCGGCCCCGCCCCGTCCTGACGCGGCGGGCCGGCGGCCGCGGGTCAGCCCTGCGGCGTCACGAGCCCCGTCTCGTACGCGAGGATGACCAGTTGCGCCCGGTCACGTACGTCGAGCTTGCTGAGCAGTCGTCCGACGTACGTCTTCACCGTGCCATGACTGAGGCACAGCTCCGTCGCCAGTTCCGTGTTGGATCGACCCCGCGCGATGAGGGTCAGCACCTCGCGCTCGCGCACCGTGAGACGGTCGAGGAGCGGAGACGTCCCGGCCCGTTCCGGTGGCCGCGCGGTGAACGCGGCGATGAGGCGGCGGGTGACCGTCGGCGCGAGCAGCGCCTCGCCCGCCGCGACCACCCGGATCGCGGCGAGCAGGTCCGCCGCACTGGCGTCCTTGACCGGGAACCCGCTCGCGCCCGCCCGCAGCGCGCCGAACACGTACTCGTCGAGATCGAAGGTGGTGAGGATGAGCACCCGGCTGCCCCGGGTGTCCGGGCCGGCGCAGATCCGCCGGGTGGCCTCGATGCCGTCCACGTCGGGCATCCGGATGTCCATGAGCACCACGTCGGGCCGTTCCCGTCGGCACACCGTCACCGCCTCGGCGCCGCTGGCCGCCTCACCCACCACGCCCAGGCCGGGAGTGCTGTCGATGAGCATCCGGAAGCTGTCCCGCAGCAGGGTGTGGTCGTCCGCGATCACGACCCGGACGGCGGAACCGGTCACCCCGCCTCCCCGACCGGCGAGTAGGGCAGCAGCGCGCAGACCCGGAATCCGCCCTCGGGCCGCGGTTCGGCGATCATGCTGCCACCGTAGATGGCGACCCGCTCCCGCATGCCGGCCAGTCCCCGCCCGGTGCCCGGCGTAGCCCCGGTCGGGTCCGGAGGTCCGTCGTCGGTCACCTCGATGCGCAGGGTTCCCGCGCTCCCCTCGACATCGACCCGGCACGTGGTGGGTGCGGCGTGCCGAATGACGTTGGTCAGCGCCTCCTGCACGACGCGGTACGCGGTGAGGCCGAGCGCCTGCGGCAGGTCGTCGACCCCGTCGACCCGCAACCGCACCCGTACGCCGGTGCCTTCGGCGTTGCTGACCAGGTCCGCCAGTTGAGCCGGCCCCGCCGTCGGGGCGAGCTCGACGCCCGGCTCACCGGCGCCCTCCGTCCGGAGGATGCCGACCGCTCGTCGGAGATCGGCCAGTGCCGTCCGGCTGGTCTTCTCGATGACGGCGAGGGCGGCCCGGACCTCGTCGGGCCTGCTGTCGGCCAGGTGGTTCGCCACGGTGGCCTTCACCGAGATCAGGCTCATGCTGTGGCCCACGATGTCGTGCAGTTCCCGCGCGATCCGCAGTCGCTCGTCGACGACCGCCGTGTGGGCCTGGGAGCGGGCCAGCCTGGCGGCAAGGTCCCGGCGCCACCCGACGAGACGCCCGACCGACCAGCAGATCGCGAGCAGGGCCCCCGTCACGCCGATCTCCCCCGGCGCCCAGAGGGGGACCTCCGAGCCGGCGGCGGTGGGCAGCGAGGGCAGCCGTGCCGCGTAGAACACCGCGATCGCGGCCGCCGGGACGGCCAGGGCGGCGAGCAGCGCGGGAACGGAACGGCGCGGCGGAAGAGCGGCCGCAACCGTGTAGAGGGCCGTCGCCGCCGGCACGAACTCCATCATCAGCATCCCCGCACCGGCCACGCCCACGGCGGTCGCCGACGCCGCCACCACGAGCACGACGGCCAGCACGGCGAGGGGCCACCGCCGCCGGGCGACGACCGGCAGCGCGACGAGCCCGGCGGTGGCCCAGACCGCCCACCAGGGTCCCGGGTACGCCGGGCCGGGCGGGTCGGTGACGGTGTAGGCGACCAGCAGCAGGAGGACCAGCGCCCAGACCAGGTCGGTGATCAGGAGGCGGCGGGAGGCGATCACCCGCCCAAG
>NZ_VSFA01000155.1 GCF_008119785.1 Micromonospora sp. MP36
TATCCGGCGTCGCCGCGACCCGCTCGCCAAACAACTCGTGCACCCGACGATCCACCACGGACACCGCAGCGGCGCCAGCGGTCAGCAGCTCACGCTCGGCCGCGTCGAGGATCTCCAGCGCGGAGATGCGGGCCTCCGGCGCGGCGGCGACGTGGGTGAGCAGGCGGCTCAGGTGGCCGGCGATCCGTTCCGCGGTGGGCCGGTCGAACAACGCGGTGGCGTACTCCAGGTGACCGTTGAGCGTCCCGTCGGCGGCGCGGCTGAACAGCGCGGTCAGATCGAAGCGGGAGACTCGGGAGCCGGCGACGAGCGGCGTGGCCCGCAGCCCGGCGAAGTCGCCGGTCTCGGAGCGGGCGTCCTGCAGCGTCAGTGCGACCTGGAACAGCGGGGTGCGGGACATGTCCCGCTCGGGCTGCAACTCCTCGACGAGCCGCGCGAACGGCACGTCCTGGTGGTCGAACGCGCCGAGCACGGCGGTGCGGGTGCGCGACAGCATCTCGGTGAAGGCGGGGTCGTCCTCCCAGCGTGTGCGCACGACCAGGCTGTTGACGCCGTACCCGATCAAGTCTTGCAGCTCGGGGCGGGTGCGGCCGGCGACCATGGTGCCGACCGGGACGTCGGACTGCCCGGTGTATCGGGACAGCAGCGCCTGGAAGGCGGTCATCAGCACCATGAAGAGCGTCGCGTCGTTGCTGCGGCCGACCTCGGCGAGCCGCTCGGCGACCGCTGCGGGCACCTGGAAGTCGACCACGTCGCCGTGCCAGTCCCGGACCGGCGCTCGCGGGCGGTCGGTCGGCAGGTCTACGGGGGTGAGGTCGGTCAGCTCGTCGCGCCAGTACCCGAGGTGCCGCTCGTGCACGGCAGCGACCTCCGGTCCGCGCTCCCAGGCGGCGTAGTCGGCGTACTGCACGGGCAGTGGCGCGGGCGTGGTGCCGGCGTAGAACGCTGCCAGGTCGCAGGTCAGCAGCGGCATCGACCAGGCGTCGCAGGCGATGTGGTGCATCACGACGACGAGGACGTGCTCCTCGGCGTTGAGGCGGATCAGCGACGCGCGCGCCGGCCACTCCTCGGCCAGGTCGAACGGGGTGGCGGCGGCCCGCTCGACAAGCTCGACGGCGCGGGCCTCGCGCTGGTCGGCGGGTACGGCGGCCAGGTCCGTCACCGGCAGCGGGGCCGGCGCCGGCGACGCGTCGACCGTCTGCACCGGGGTGTCGCCCATGAGCGCGAGCGCGTAGCGGGTGCGCAGGATCTCGTGGCGGTCGACCAGCGCGGCCCACGCCGCGCCGAGACGCCCGGCGTCGAGCGGGCCGGTGAGCCGCAGCGCCATCGGCACCAGGTACTCGGGGCTACCAGTCTCCAGCCGGTTGAGGAACCACATCTGCTGCTGCCCGTACGTCAGCGGCAGCGGGCCGCTGCGGTCGGCGGGCGAGATGCGGGCGGCACCGCCGCGCCGTCCGGCCAGACGGGCCCGGATCAGCTCCTCGCGGGCCTGGGCGGAGTTGATGTCACCGCTCGAAGTCATTGCTGTTCTCCCAGCACCAGTAGTTCCTCGTCGGTCAATGCGGCGACCTCCGCCCGGATGAGCTCCTCGACCACGACGGCGAGCTCGGCGATGGTGGGCTGCTCGAAGACTGTCCGCACCTTCACCTCGACGCCGAACTCGGTCTGCAGCCAGGACGTGAGGCGTACGGCGCGGATGGAGTCCCCGCCGTGCCGGAAGAAGTTGTCGTGTACACCGGGCGTGCCCGGGGTGTTGCCGAGCAGCTCGGCCCAGCCTGCGGCGATCCGCTCCTCGACCGGGTTGCTGGGCGCGGTGTACTTCTCGCCCGCGCCGGTGGCGTCCCGGTCCGGCGCCGGCAGGGCCCGCTTGTCGAGCTTGCCGTTGACGGTCAGCGGGATCTTCGGCAGCGCCACGAACGCCGCCGGGATCATGTACTCGGGCAGCGCCTCGGCGAGCACCGTACGTAGCTCGGCGGCGCCTGGCGCGGCCGCGCCCTCGGCGGGCACCAGGTAGCCGACGAGCCGGTCGCCGGAGAGCACCACGACCGCCTCGCGGACGCCGGGCTGGGCGGCCAGCGCGGCCGTGATCTCCCCCAACTCCACCCGGTGGCCGCGGATCTTCACCTGGTCGTCGGCGCGGCCCAGGAAGTCCATCGTGCCGTCGGGCCGGCGGCGGGCGAGGTCACCGCTGCGATACAGGCGGTCGCCCGGGCCGCCGAACGGGTCCGGGATGAACCGCTGATCGGTCAGCTCCGGCCGGTTCAGGTAACCCCGGGCCAGGCCGGCCCCGCCGACGTAGATCTCGGCCGGTACGCCGATCGGTACCGGCTGCCCGTGCTCGTCTAGCAGCCGGACGGTCAGGTCGGGCAGCGGGAAACCGATCGGGTTGCCGGGCTGGGCGAGGTCGGTGGCGGTGATCCGGTGGTAGGTGACATGCACGGTGGTCTCGGTGATCCCGTACATGTTGATCAGCTGCGGCCGCTCCAGGCCGAAGCGCTCCGCCCACGGCCGCAGGTCGGCCGGTTCGAGCTTCTCGCCGCCGAAGACGATCGTGCGCAGGGCGAGGTCAGCCATGCGCGGGTCACCGGCCGCGGCCATCGCGACAAGTGACCGGAACGCGGACGGCGTCTGGTTGAGCACGGTGACGCCCTCGGCCACGAGCAGGGCGACGAACTCGTCCGGCGACTTCGTGACCGTGGACGGCACGACGACGAGCGTCCCGCCGTACAGCAGGGCACCCCACAGCTCCCAGACCGAAAAGTCGAAGGCGTACGAGTGGAACAGCGTCCACACGTCGGCCGCGTCGAAGCTGAACAGCGCGTCGGTCATCGTGAACAGCCGGTGCACGTTGGCGTGGGTGAGGCAGACGCCCTTGGGTTTGCCAGTCGACCCGGAGGTGTAGATGACGTAGATGGCGTTGTCTGGCCCGACCGGTGTGACCGGGTCGTCTACCCGCTCTGAGGCCAGCGCGGCCCGTACGCCCTGGTGGTCGAGGACCACCGTGGTCGCGCCGCCGTCCGCCACCTTTGCGAGCTGGGCCGAGGAGGTGACCACCAGCTTCGCCCCACCGTCGTCGATCAAGTACGCGATGCGGTCGGCTGGCTGGGCCGGGTCCAGCGGCAGGTATGCCGCGCCTGCCTTGAGCACGCCGAGCAGCGCGGGCACCAGGTCGGGGCCGCGGTCGAGGCAGACGCCGACCAGCGACTCCGGGCCGGCGCCGAGCGACACCAGGTGGTGCGCCAGGCAGTTGGCCCGCTCGTTCAGCTCGCGGTAGCTGAGCCGTACGCCGCAGGCCACCACCGCGGTCGCGTCCGGCGTCGCGCGCACCCGCTCCTCGAAGACGTGGTGCAGGCAGTGGACCTCGTCGGCGGTCGCGACCGGCGGCGCCAACGCCTGGGCCCGCTCCGCCGGGTCTAGGAAGTCCACCTCGGACACGTTTTGCTCAGGGTCGGTGGCGAACGTTTTCAGCAGCCGGAGCAGGTGGTCGGCCATCCGCTCTACCGTGGAGTGGTCGAAGAGCGCCGAGGCGTACTCCAGGGCGCCGGTGAACGAGCCGTCCGGCTCGCGTTTGAGGTAGAGCGACAGGTCGGTCTTGGCGATCCGCCAGCCGGATAGGAACGAGTCCATGTCGACCGGGTCGGTGAGCGTGCTCGTCGACTCCTCGTCGTGCAGGTCGAACGCGACCTGGAACAGCGGTGTGCGGGACAGGTCCCGCTCCGGCGCCAGCTCGTCCACGAGCCGTTCGAATGGGGTTTCCTGGTGGGCGAGCGCGGCCCGGGTGACGTCCCGGACCCGCCGCACCGCCTCGGTGAACGCCGGCCCGCCGTCCAGCGGGCAGCGCAGCACGACAGTGTTGAGGAAGAAGCCGACCACGTCCCGCACGTCGGGGTGCTGCCGGCCGGCGACCGGGCTGCCGACGGCGATGTCCGTGCTCCCGGTGTAGCGCGACACGAGCGTGGCGAACGCGGTCAGCAGCGTCATGAAGCGGGTCGCCCCGTGGGCCCGACCCACGTCGGTCAGCTTCTCGACGAGCGCGGCCGGCAGGGTGAACGGCACCATCGCGCCAGCCGGGTCGCGCTCGGCCGGGCGCGGCCGGTCGGCGGGCAGGTCGAGTGGCTCCAGGCCCGCGAGCGCACCGCGCCAGAAGTCCAGCTGCGTGTCGAGAGCGGCGCCGCTGAGCCGATCGCGCTGCCAGCTGGCGAAGTCGGCGTACTGCACCGGCAGGTCGGGCAGGCGCGCCGGGCGCCCCTCCGCGTCCGCGGCGAGCAGCTCCCGCAGCTCGCGCTCCAGCACGACCGAGGACCAGCCGTCGCAGGCGATGTGGTGGAACGTGAGCAGCAGCAGCTGCTCGTCGTCGGTGACCCGGGCCAGCAGGCCGCGCCAGAGCGGGCCCTCGGCCAGGTCGAAGCCGGTGTTGAGCTCCGCCGAGATGTGCGCGGCGAGCTGGTCGGCGGGCACGGTCAGGGTACGCAGCGCGACCTGGCCCGGCGGGTCGATCGTCTGCCGCGGCTCACCGTCCACGCTCGGGTACCGCGTCCTCAGCGTCTCGTGCCGGCCGGCCAACACGTTCAGCGCGCGGCCCACCGCGCCGGCGTCGACATCGTCGGGCAGGCGCAGGAAGAGCGGGCTGACCCACTCCGGGCTGCGCGGCGTGAGCCGGTCCAGGAACCACTGCCGGTGCTGGCCGAACGACAGCGGCAGCGCGCCGTCCCGGGGTACCGGCACGATCCGGTCGGTGGTGGGCGCCGCCGGGGCGTCGGCCAGCAGGCGGGCCTGCGCGGCGACGGTGGAGGCGGTGAAGAGGCCGGCCAGCGGCACCGGACGGCCGGTGGCTTCGCGCAGCAGGTTGGCCAGCCGGGTCAGCTGCAGCGAGGAGCCGCCGAGCTGGAAGAAGTCGTCGTGGACGCCGACCTCGCCGGCGGCGGCGAGCAGCTCCTGCCATGCCTGGGCCACCGTCCGCTCGGCGTCGTCGCGGGGCGCGAGGTAGGCGGGGCGGGCGGCCAGGCCGGCGACGTCCGGCGCAGGCAGCGCGGCCCGGTCCAGCTTGCCGTTGGCGTTCAGGGGCAGGGCGGCGAGCGGCACGAAGACCGACGGGATCATCGCCTCCGGTAGCCGGTCGCGCAGGAACGCGCGTAGGGCGTCGGCCGCCACGGCCGCGCCGGGCTCGGCGGGTACGACGTATGCGGCGAGCCGCTGGACGCCGGCCGGGTCGGCGAACGCGACGACCGCGACGCCGTGCAGCCCTGGGTGGGCCGCGAGCGCGGCCTCTACTTCGCCCGGCTCGATCCGCACCCCATTGATCTTGACCTGGTGGTCGCGGCGGCCGACGTACTCCAGCGTGCCGTCGGAGCGCCACCGCACCCGGTCACCGGTGCGGTAGAGGCGCTCGCCCGGTGCGCCGTACGGGTCGGGCACGAACCGCTCGGCGGTTAGGTCGGGCCGGCCGAGGTAACCGCGGGCCAGGCCGACGCCGCCCGCGTACAGCTCGCCGGGTACGCCGATCGGAACCGGCGTGCCGTCGTCGCCGAGCACGAGTACGCGCATGCCGGCGATCGGGCGGCCGATCGGCACGGGGCCGGAGGTCTGTGCCCGGTCGAACCGGTGCGCGGTCACGTCGATCGAGCACTCGGTCGGCCCGTACGTGTTCCAGACTTCCACGTCTACCCGCGCCAGCAGCCGCTGGCACAGCTCGGCGTGCAGCTGCTCGCCGGCCGAGAAGACCAGGCGCAGTGCGGTGCAGCGGGCAAGGTCCGGTGCCTGTACCAGCAGCCGCAGCACCGACGGCACGAGCTGCAGCACGGTGACGTCGGAGTCGGCGGCGCTGCGGGCCAGCATTGCCGGGTCGCGCTCAGCGCCGAGCGGGGCGAGCACGACGGTGCCGCCGCTGACCAGCGGGGCGAAGACCTCCCAGCCGGCCGCGTCGAAGCCGATCGCGGTCTTTTGCAGCACCCGGTCGGCGGCCGACAGCTTGTGCACCCCGACGGTCCAGCCGACCCGGTTGGCGATGCCCGCGTGGGAGATCACCACGCCCTTGGGCCGGCCGGTCGAGCCGGAGGTATAGATCGCGTACGCCGCGCCGTCCGGGTCGGGACGCACGTCCGGCGCGGTGTCGGGGCACGCCTCGATCGCGGCGCGGTCCCGAGTCGGGTGCACGATCGCCGTACCCGCTGGCGCCTCCTTGAGCAGGTCGGAGACGACGACTGGTGCCCCGGTGTCGGCCAGCACGTACGCGATTCGGTCGGCCGGGTGCCGCGGGTCGAGCGGGACGTACGCGGCGCCGGCCTTCCAGACCGCGAGCAGAGCCGTGATGAGGTCCACGCCGCGCTCCAGGCCGACGCCGACCAGCGAGTCGGGGCCTACGCCTCGGGTGCGCAGGTGATGCGCCAGGCGGTTGGCGGCACGGTCGAGTCGCGCGTAGCTGATCTCCTGTCCGCCGTCCACGACGGCGGTCGCCTCGGGCGTGGCCCGCACCTGCTGCGCGAACTGTTCTGCAAGGGTGGCGCCGCCGCCGGGCGCCTGGGCGTCCGCCTGCGAGAAGGGGTTCATGCGGACACTGTGCTGGCCGGGGCTATAACGTCCCTATATCCGCCGCCGGCCTGGCGGAAACGCGTGGACGCCGGGGCAGCCCGTAGCGGCCGCCCCGGTCGCCTCGCCCGCAGCGGTTACTCACGGGCACCGACGAGCTGTACGGCCGGCGCGCGCATGGTCACCCGAACAGTCAGCAGCGAGGTGACCAGCACGAGCACCGCACTGCCCGCGACGAGCGCCACGCCGGCCACCCAGGGCACCGCGACGGGTACCCCGCCGACCAACCGGGACAGCGTCGCTGCGGTGCCGGCGAGGTTGACGGCCGTGGCCAGCAGCGCGAGTGCCGCGCCGACGCCGACGACGAGCAACGCCTCGCCGGAGACCACCCGCCGGACCTGCCGCGGGGTCGCGCCGGTCAGCCGGAGCACCGCATACTCCCGCACCCGCGAGGCCGCCGCCATCATCATCATGTTGACGATCGCGATACCGCAGTAGAGCGCGGTGACGCCGATCAGGAGCTCCACGCCGGCCATGCTGCTGCGCGGGGTGCCGCCGGCGCCGGCGTGCGCGAAGTCGTCGCGGGACGCGACCCGGGCCTGGTAGCTGCCGGCCAGCGACTCAGCCCGCTCCCGCACCCCCGACGGGTCGGCGCCCGGGCGGAACTTGACCAGGACCGACTCGGCCAGGCCGTCGCCGCCGCCCCGCGCCGCGTACGACGGAGCCAGGTAGACCTCGGAGCCGCCGATGCCCTGGGCCACGACCGCGGCGACCCGCAGCGTGACCTCCTGCCCGGTGCCGAGCCACAGACGCAGCTCCTGCCCCACCGAGGCCTCGAAGCGGTCGGTGACCACGACGGTGTCGTCGGCCAGGTCGGCCATCGAGCCGGAGAGGACCGTGCGCGGCGAGGTCTGCTCTAGCGCCACCGGGTCGACCGCGATCGCGTCGAAGTCGCGGAGGCTGCCGGAGTCGTAGCCGTACACGGTGAGTGGCACCGGCGTGGCCACGTACGCGTCGCCCGGCCCAGCCAGCCGCTCCCCCAGCGCCGGGCTCAGGCCGGGCGCGTCGTCGGGGAGCAGCACCAGGTCGGCGACGAGCGTGTTGTCGCGCTCGGCGACCCGGGCGCTGTCGGTGGTGCCAAGCGCGCCGAGCAGCGACAGTGCCAGCCCGAGGGTGAGCAGCACCGGCGCGGCGGTGCCGACCGTGCGCCGGACCGCGTTCAGCGTCTGCTGGCGCACGAGCATGCCGACCGCGCCGCGCAGCCGGGTCAGCGGCCAGGTGACCACCCGGATGAACGGCGGTACGAGCGCCGGAGCCAGCACCGCCACCGCGGTGACCGTGATGATGAGCAGCCACATGTAGATGACCGGAACCGTGGCGATGTGCGGCTGGGCCCGGCCGATGAAGACCATCCCGCCGAGGGCGCAGAACAGCAGGACGAGCCCGGCGATGAGCCGGCCGCGGGTCACGGTGATCTCCTCGACCCGCGCCTCGCGTAGCGCCTCGATCGGCGAGACCCGGCCGGCGTGCCTGGCTGCGGTGCGGGCGGCCACGACGGCGACGCCGACACCCACGATCACGGATACGAGCAGGGGCGGTACGGCCGGCCCCGCGTCAAACCAGGCCGGTGCGGTGTCGTCCCGGGCCAGCCGGTCGCCGAGCAGCGGCCCGCCGATCACCCCGATCGCGCAGCCGACGATCGAGCCGGCGAGCCCGATCATGGCCGCCTCGCCCAACACCAGCCGCCGCACCTGCCGCACGGTGGCACCGAGCGTGCGCAGCAGCGCGAACTCCGCCCGCCGCTGCGCGACGGTGAACGCAAACGTGGAGGCGACCACGAACACCGCGACGAACGCGGCGAGGCCGCCCGCGACGGCGAGCAGCGTACGGGTGTTGAGCATCTGCTGGCGGTCGCGCCGGGCGGCCTCCTCGGCCTGCCGGCGGTCGTCGCCGGTGAGCACCTCGCCGCCGTCGCCGACGATCCGGCTCACCGCCGCCTCGCCGGGCGCGGAGCCGGGCAGGAAGGCGACCGCGTCGACGGCCGGGGAGAGCCGGGCGGCCTCGGAGTCGCTGAAGAAGACCGCCGACTCGAAGTCGACGGCCGCGACCACACCGACCACCGTGTACCGGCTGGGCCCGGCCCGCGTGATGACGGAGACGCCGACCCCCTCGGTGCCCATGCCCGACGGCACCACGATCTCGTTGGCGGCCGCCGGGGGTCGGCCGGAGACCAGCTCGTACCGTCCCAGCTGCGACACCGCCCACGGGTGCCCGACCTGCCCGGCCGGACCGCCGGGGACCTGCGCATAGAAGGTGCGGTCCACGACGGTCCGGCCGGCGGCCGCGAGCCGATCGACCAGGGCCGGAGCGACGGGCGAACGCTCATCCCGGCGTACCGACTCGACGTCCTGTCCGTTGTCGAGGACCAGGCGTCCCTGGCCGACGACGACCACTGGAGAGCCGACGAAGCGCTCCGGCGGTCGAGGCGGTGCGGTCATCGTCGCGCCGAGCACGATCGCGACGGTCGAGATCATGCCGACGCCGATCGCCAGCGCGACGAACGCGCCGAACACGGACAGCCAGCGGAACCGCAGGGTGGCCCCGGCAAGCCCGATCATCGGGTGCTGACCTCCAGGTCTGCCATCTTGGCGGCGACGGACGCCGCGTCAGGTTCGGTCAGCTCGCCGACGACACGACCGTCGGCGAGGAAGATCACCCGCTGCGCTGCCGCGGCGGCCACCGGGTCGTGCGTGACCATGACCACGGCGCACCCCTCGCGGCGCACCAGACCGGCGAGCAGCTGCATGACCTCGCGGCCGCTCTTGGTGTCGAGGGCACCGGTCGGCTCGTCCGCGAAGAGCACGGTCGGCCGGGAGATGAGAGCGCGGGCGATCGCCACCCGCTGCTGCTCGCCCCCGGACATCTGGCCGGGCCGGTGGGTGGCGCGGTGCGCGAGGCCGACCTCGGCCAGGGCGTGGCGGACACCGTCGAGCGCCGGGCGGCGCCCGGCCAGGCGCAGAGGCAGCTCTACGTTCTGCTCGGCGGTGAGCGACGACACGAGGTTGAACGACTGGAACACAAAGCCGATGTGGCCACGGCGCAGCTCGGTGAGCGCCATCTCGTCCAGGCCGGACAAGTCGACGCCGTTGACGACGATCCGGCCCGCGCTGGGCGTCAACAGGCCGGCGGCGCACTGGAGCAAAGTGGACTTGCCGGAACCAGAGCGGCCCATCACCGCCGTGAATGTGCCCGGCCCGAACTCGAGGGTGACGTCGTCAAGCGCCACGACCTGTGTCGGGCCTTGCCCGTAGGCCTTCCGGACACGTTCGAGTCTGATGCCTGCAGACAAAGTCGTCCCCCCCCTTTCCCGATCGTCTGGTGGCGCCAGTCGACCTGATCGGGACGATCGTATGAGCAGAACCTAGGCGCGGTCTCCAACGCCAGTACCCATAGCAGGGTGGGTACTGCCTCCCATAGCGAGGAGAAGCGTGAGGTCAGAGGCGTCGACGAGCGAAAGGTCGGCAACTACCGCATCGAGGTCCTCCACCGCCAGTCGGACGAACCTGGTGAACGCGGCAGCGACCCGTTCAATCGTCGACCGCTCGAACTGGCCGGCGTCGTACTTCAAGACCGCCGACAGGCCGTCGGCGGATTGGCGCAGCTCGACCAGGAGGTCGAACTGTCCTTCCATCTGCGGGACATCAAGCAATGCGAGCCGCAGCCCGCCGTACGTGATCTCACGGCCCTCGACCGCGTCGGGCGTCACCATCGGCAGCGGTGGCTCCAGCCGATCGGCGACCAGCATGGTGATCGCGATCGTGAAGAGCGGCGGCCGCGGCGCGACGAGCTCGGTGAGCGTGGAAAACGGCAGGTCGGCATGGGCGTTCGCGGTGACCACCGAGCGCTGCGCGGCCTTGATCGTGGCACGCAGCGTGGTGGTGCGGTCGAACGTGGCCCGCAGCACGACGGAGTTGGCCAGGTAGCCGACGACCTCACGCAGGCCGCCTCGGAGCCGGGTGGTGACCGGGCAGCCGATCAGGAAGTCGCTCTCGCCGGTGTGCCGGTGCAGCATCGCCTGGAACGCGCCGGTCAGGAACGCGAACGGGGTCACCCCGGCCCGCCGGGCGGCGGCCTCGACGCTCACGGCCAGATCCGGGTCGAACCAAACCGTGGTGGAGCTGCCCTTCGGTAGGCCAGCGAGGCCGTCGGCCAGGTGGTCCGCAGGGAGCTTCGCCGCCGGTACGCCGGTAACCACGCCCCGCCAGTAGCGCTCCAGCACCTCGCGGCGGGGCGAGTCGAGCAGCCGCCGCTCGGCGGCCACCACCTCGTCAAACGCCGAAGTCGCCGGCCGCGCCGGTGCGCCCGCGTACGCCTCGAGCAGATCCCGGGCGATCAGCCACTGCGCGGTGGCGTCGCTGACCAGATGGTGGGTGACGAGGACCAGCGCGGCGTCGTCGGCGGCCCGGCGCAGCAGCACGGCGCGCATCGGCGGCTCGAGATCCAGCCGGAACGGCACGACCGACTCGGCACACGCCGCCTCGAACAGGTCCGCCACCGGCACCTCCCGGACCACCAGGCGGGGCGCACCGGCGCGGCCGGGCGTGCGCACAGGCACGCCGTCGACCTCGTGGAATCCCTCGGTGAGCACCGGGTGCCGGTCGGCCAGACCGGCCACGGCTCGGGCGAGCCGCTCGGTGTCCAGCGGGCCGCGGATACGCATCGCCAGCACGACGTTGTACGCCGGGCTCTCCGGCGCGAGCCGGTAAAGCAACCAGAGTGCCTGCTGCCCGACCGACAGCGGCCGCTCGTCCGACCCCGACATGCGCCCCCCTCCTGATGCTCCACGGCGTTCCGAACAACACTGGTATGGCGCGCTATGCGAAAGCTATACGGCAGCTGTACCCGCGGCGGGCGACCCGGCAGTAAGTGCGCCGATGAACGCAGTCACCGGCGGCTGGTCGGCCCCTTCCGCGGCGACCGCCCAGACGCGGCGCCTGGCCGGACCCGCGCCGGCCAGCGGTACCAGCGCTACGCCGGCGGGCGGCGGCGTGACCGCGAGCCGCGGCACCGGCGCCACCCCGTGCCCGGCCGCGACCAGCGCCAGCACCACGGAAAAGTCGTCGCCCTCGTAGTGGGTGCGGGCCGCGTCGGGCCAGGTCATCGGCAGCGAGGCGTCCGGCGCGGCGACAAGCTCGGCGGGGTCGACCTGCCCGAGGTCGACCCAGCTCAGCCCGGCCATCGGGTGGTCGGCCGGCACCGCGAGCAGCACCGGCTCGTCGAAGAGCGGCACGGGCACCAGCGGGGCCGGAATCTCCAACGTCCCGTACCCGAACACGATCGCCAGATCGACGTCGCCCGCTCGCAGCGCGGCCAGGGCTGGCCCGGGCTCCACTTGGAACAGCACCACCCGGACCAGCGGGTGATCGCGGCGGAAGGCGGCGAGCGCTCCCGGCACCAGCGCGCGGCAGGCGGACAGGAATGCCGCGACCCGGATCGTGCCGAGCCTCCCCTCGCGTAGGTCGGCCAGCTCGGTGCCGAGCCGCACCAGCTGCGCGCGGAGGGCGTTGTGGTGGCCGAGCACGAGCCGGCCAGCGTCGGTGAGCGCGACCGGCCGGCGCCGCAGCAGCTCGGTGCCGGCCCACCGCTCCAGCGCCGCCACCTGCTGCGAGACGGCCGACTGGGTGAGCCCGAGGCGCAGACCCGCCTGCGTAAACGAGCCGGTCTCGACCACACTGGCCAGCGTCACCAGCCAGGCGAGATCAAACCCGGTCAGATCGAAGTCGACCGCTGCCGTGGACTCCTGGACAGGCATGCGGGCGAGCCTAGTGCGGTGTCTATTCACTAACGTTCACCGGGTTTCCGATGCACTGCTGTGGATCGTCACCGTGCGACTCCCCACCAGCTGGTGGGGCAGGCCTCTGCGGGCCAACTGAGCCTCGCGCCGCCACAGGTGGGCGGCGGGGTCACGCCGGGACCGGCCGGCACCGGGCAGTTGTCGGCCGGCATGACGGTGTGTGACCACCTCCGGCAGCACAACGGCGGCCGGGGTGGTGGGACCACCGCCCGGGATGCGGGTGGCGATGATGGCGGCCGCGACCAGGTCACACCCCGTGAACTGACAATGCAGGCAGGACAGGGTTCGGCCACGAGGCGCTGGCCGATGACCTGCCCAGCCTGCACTCGTTCGTCGCTGGCCTACAACGCGACCTTGATGCGGTGACTGCGGGGCTGACGCTGCCGTGGAACTCCGGGCCGGTGGAGGGCCACGTGAACCGGATCAAGATGATCAAGCGCCGAATGTACGGTCGTGCCGGCTTCGACCTGCTGCGCAAGCGTGTACTGAACCAGCACTGATCCCACGGCGGTGTGACGGCCCGCCGGCGGGCGCCGTCGCTAGGGTGGTGGCATGGCGCGCAGACACCGCAACGACCCCCGGCCCGGAGACGAAGACTTCGTACCGTTCACCGACGCCGAACGGCGCGCCCATGCCGACGCGCTGTCGCGCTCCCACGCCGGCCACGACTGCGCCGAGCAGGCCGCCAGCCTGTGCCAAGCCGGCGAGTACTACGCCATCCTCGGCGAACACGA
>NZ_VSFA01000156.1 GCF_008119785.1 Micromonospora sp. MP36
CTATCGGGTCTGCGTCATCGACGCCATCCTGGAGCACTCACCGGCCGACGATGTCCGCCGGCCCACAGTGCCGGCCGAGTCATCGGCCCTCGGACTGGGCCACCTACAGTTCGAAGCCCTGATCACTACCGCCCGGCTGTCGGCCAACCCGAACGACTTCGCCCTGGTCGCGCTCTTGGGCCGCGGATCGTTGAAGCCTGCGGGGCGAATATCGGGGACCTGGGCGAGGAGCACGGCCACCGGGTTCTGCGCGTACACGGCAAGGGCGGCAAGGTCGCACTCGTCCCGCTGCCGCCGGCTGTGGCCCGAGCCATCGATCGGGCCGTTGATGAGCGCATCAGCGGGCCGATCCTGCGCAACACCCTCGGCGGGAGGAGGGACCGGCACGCCGCCACCCGCCGGCTCAAGCACCTGGCCCAGGCCGCGGGGATCCGGATGCCGAGGATGCATCCCCACATGCTGCGGCACACGTTCGTGACGACGATGCTCGACGCTGGCGTCAGCCTGCGCGACGTGCAGATCGCCGCCCGCCACGCCGACCCGCGAACCACGATGCGCTACGACCGGGCCCGCAAGAACCTCGACCGGCACCCCAACTACATCCTGGCCGAGTACATGGCCTCCGGAACCTAGACAGCGCTCGCGGCTTTGCCGAGATGAGTACACCGATCATGATGGATGGCGTTGAGGTTGACATGCAGCGAGATGCCGATGCGCAGTTGGCGGGGAACTTGACACAGGTCATCACCGCCGGGAGAGGATAAGGCGTGAGGGCAACCCTTTCGACGCCGCCTGCCATCCCCGCCGGAACCCTCGCCGCAGGCCCGCAACCGATGCTTTCCGCCCCGGGTGGCCTGCTCTTGCGGCCCTGGGAGCCTTTCGACGCGCCAGTTTTCCTCGCTGCTTACCGCGACCCCGAGATCCAGCACTGGCACACTCGCCAACCCGCATCTGAAGACCAGGTCCGTGAGTGGTTCGATCAGTATCGCCAGGCCTGGGCGCAGGAGACGGGCGCGAGTTGGGCGGTGACCCGCGGCGGCAGTGAGGTGCTGGGGCGCATCGCCATGGGCGGAATGAATCTCGATGACGGTGTCGCAGGGTGCGCATATTGGGTGCTCCCGGCCGCCCGTGGAGCAGGTGTGGCCTCCCGCGCGCTGACGGCCTTGAGCGTCTGGGCACTGGGCGAGGCCGGTTTCCACCGTCTGCATTTGGATCACTCGACCCGCAACAATGCCTCCTGCCGGGTCGCCGTCAAAGCCGGTTTCCTCCTGGAGGGCACCAAGCGCAGCGACGCCGTCCACTCCGACGGCCGGCACGACATGCACCTGCACGCCCGCATCCGAGGCGACGAGCAACTCGCCTGATGTCGGCTTGCCTCAGCAGTCCACCGGAAAGCAGGTATTGCCCTTATGACAGTTCGTCGGCGGACCGACGCACTGTCATGGCACCCCTTTATGTCAAGGCGCCGCTGACACCGCAGGGTTAGGGTGGTTGGTGGCGGGTCCGGGAAGTGGCTTGTCCGAAGGACCGATGTCCGGGGTCAGGTCGGTCACGCTGGATTGCAGAGTCGTCCCCGATTGCCCTCCCGGGCCTGCCACCTGCCGTCGTTTCCGGTCTTCGACCATGCGGTCGTAGACCACGTTGGAGAGGCGTCGCTTCAGTGCGCGCATGGCCTCCATGGAGGTCTTCCCGGCGGCCTTCTTCGCGTCGAAGTAGGCGCGGCCTTGCGTGCGGTTGCGTAGCTGGACCACGGCCATGATGTGCAGCGTCCGGTTGATCCGCCGGTTGCCGGCGCGGGAGAGCCGGTGCCGCTTCTGGTCGCCGGAGGAGGCGTCCAGGGGTGCGGTGCCGTTCCAGGAGGTGAACCGGTCGCGGTCGGCGAACCGGCTGATGTCTGCGACGTCTGCCAGTAGGCGGGCCGCGCCTGAGGGGCCGATGCCGTGCAACTCCATCAGGGTGCAGCCGCGGGCGGTCACCAGCTCCTTGAGGTCCTTGTCCGCGGCTTTGATCTTCTTGTCGATCCCCTCGAGTTCACTGATCAGCTCGACGGCGGCCAAGTCTCTAAGTAGCCGCGACCAGCGCGCTGAGGTGTCGCAGTCAGTTGGCGGGCGACTGTCGTAGATCAGTCGACGGAGGGCAGGTCGAGAGTCGAGGTGTCTAGCCCCACCTGATGCTTGACAAATCCGCCCCCAGCACAAGCCCGACAGTCGGCCTTGGTTCCTCGGTCGTCCTGGTTACAGTCGGTGACATCTGAGTGTCTGCGGGCGCACTCACATGGCCGATGAGCGTGCGGCATCCGACGCCTCACGTCTGTTGGGAAAGCATCTGCCATCCGCGCTCCTGCCAGGGCTCGTCTCGGCGCCGGAGTGCCCCGGCACGATCTTCGGCCGTGGACTGTGCGAGCTTGGCTTCATCCGCGCTCATCCAGCCGTTGCGGCACGACTGTTCGTACTCGTCCCAGTCCTCGATCTCGACACGCGAATCCCGCTCGTGGAGTACTGGGTCCAGTTCGAGATCGATATACCGCCAGCCTGCTTCGGTAATCTCCGGCGGGAGGCACACGTCGATCTCAAGCCGCCGATCAGCAGGATCGCCGACCCACCACGCCACCCACGGGCGGCCCGCCGCGAGCAACACCACGACGGGTACTGAAAGAGCGCCACTGTCATGCGGAGCACCTCATGGTGAACCGGCCGGGCCCCGCAGCCACGTCCCGTCACGGTCCTGGAGGATCTGCTGGAGATCAAACCAAAAAACGCCTCCGGGGCGTTTGATTTTGCATAGACGTACGCTTCTGCTGTTCTGCACCACGCCCACAGGAGCACGCTAGGGGCAGACGGAGTACGCCGCGACCCGGCGCACCATGGAGCGTCCGGATCTGGCCCCGAGTCGCGGGTCCAGCCGCCGCGGCGTAGCCACGCTGAGTAGAAGCTGGTCACACGGCTCGCCCTCGGCGGGCCATGGCCCACGGCCCCACCGTGGCCCGCGAGTACGGCATCCCCGCGGTCATCTGCGTTCCCGACGCGACCCGGAAGATCTCCACCGGGCAGATCATCACCGTGGACGCTGCGGCCGGAACCGTGACGATCCACTGACCGACGCGGGTGCCCGACGTAGTGGCTCGGCGGCCGGAGCGCGCTGACGCGACCTGCCACCCAGCCGCACGTCCGCCCGATCGATCTCCTCTGCCCACTTCTTCAAGGCATTCCGTGCCGACGGCAAGTCGCCCTGCTCCAGAAACTCGCTCGAGGTCGTCGCGATTCAACGGGTCCTCCTGACGTCCGGATTGCGAGGGGCGCCGGGCGGAGATCACGGTGGAGGCGCTGTGATGAGACGCTCGACGGCCGCCATCGCGGCCCCGGCCACCCGCAGTAGTCGCGCGCTATGGGGCGCAGAGTTGCGCTCGTAGCGTTTCGTAGGTCCATTGCTCCCATCGCTCGGACGGCCAGCCGCGTTCGCGAACGAACAGCAGATACATTTCGGTGCTTAGGAGCACGAACAGGAGGTCGGCCGCCGTTTCCGCAGTGATGCCGTCCCGCGCTCCAGGCTTGGCGATCAGAGCCTCGGCAACGGCCGTGTGCACGGTGAGGCGGGGCTGCTCGCCGTCCGGCCACAGTTGCGCGACCGCGGCGTCGGAGGCGATCGCGGTGGCGACCATGTCGGTGATGGCCGACACGCGGCGCAGGACGGCGCCTGCGCCCCGCACGTGCGCGTGCAACAGGGCGTCGGCGGTCTCCGCCGCCATGGCGGCACGGAACCATGGCCGATCCATCGTGGCGATCGGCTCGTCGTCCCCGGCGATCGTGGCGTCGACGAGATCCTTGAGCAGCTTGCGCTTGTTGCCGAACACGAAGTAGATCGTCTGGATCGCGACCCCCGCCCGGTCAGCGACCTCCTGCAGTTTCGTCGCGCCGTAGCCGTTGGCGACGAACAGATCGAGCGCGGCATCGAGGATGCGTCGCCGTGTCTCTGCTGCTCGCTCGCTGCGGTTCTTCACGCTCTTGACATCGGTCACCGCTGTAGCGTACCTCTAGAAGTGCCCACTAGAGGCGGCCTCTAGAGATTGGTTCTAGGAATGTCTGTCATCACACTCACCCGCTTCACGATCGAACCCGGTGACGTCGCCGCGTTGCGGACCCGGCACGCCGACCTGATCGCCGCGATCCGGTCGGCGACGCCGGGCCTCGTCGAGGCACGACTCGGGAAGATCGACGAGCGGACCGTGGTCGGGATCTGGCGGTGGGAATCCGCCGAACACCTTCACGCGGCCCGCCGGATCGCGCCGGACCTCCCGGAGACCGCGGCTACGTTCTCGCTGGCGAGTGCGGTCACCGCGGATGATGTGGCCATGGTCGATGAGCACTGACCCGACGCACGACGAGCTTGCCATCGAAGCCACCGGCCTGCTGAAGGTCTTCGGCGCCCACCGCGCCGTGGACGGGCTGGATCTGACCGTGCCCGCCGGCGGCGTGTTCGGCTTCCTGGGTCCGAACGGGGCCGGCAAGACGACCACCGTCCGCATCCTGGCCACCCTCCTGCGACCAGACGGCGGCACCGTGCGGGTGCTCGGCCACGACGTCATGCACGAAGCCGACCGCGTCCGCGACCGGATCAGCCTGACCGGCCAGTTCGCCACGATCGACCAGGAACTGACCGCGGTCGAGAACCTCACGATCCTCGCCCGGCTCCTCGGCTTCAGCCGTGCCCAGGCCAGGACCCGCGCAGAGGAACTGCTCGACGGATTCGGCCTCGCCGACGCCGCCGGTACCACCGTGAAGACCCACTCGGGAGGCATGCGCCGCCGGCTCGACATCGCCGCCAGCATCATCGTCACCCCCGACCTGCTGTTCCTGGACGAGCCGACGACGGGCCTGGACCCACAAAGCCGTAACCAGGTGTGGGGCATCGTGCGCGCCCTCGTCCGCGAGGGCACCACCGTCCTGCTCACCACCCAGTACCTCGAGGAGGCTGACCGCCTCGCCGACCGCCTCGCCGTCGTCGACCGTGGCCGGATCGTCGCGGAAGGCACACCCGCACAGCTCAAGGCGTCGGTCGGCGCCGGCACCGTCCAGGTCCAAGTCCACGACTCGAACCGGGCCGAGGCCGCACGCCGGCTGGCCGACGCGCTCGGCGTCGCGGTCCAGACCGACGCCAACGACGGTCTGCTCTCGGCCCGGGTGGACGACCCCACACTCGCCTCGCTCGCGCTCGCCGACCTGACCCGGGCCGGCATCGACCTCACCACGTTCGCCCTCGGCCAACCAACCCTCGACGAGACGTTCCTGGCCCTCACCGGGCACAACACCCAGGCCAGCACCGACGCCGGGAAGAAGCCAGCATGACCACGACATCGACGACGCCGGACACGACCAACCACGCACTCCACGACGCAGTCTCGACCCGGCCACGGCCACCGCGCGCCAGTCCGGTGTCGGCGTCCCTGACGTTCGCCTGGCGCGCCCTGCTGAAGATCAAACACGTACCGGAACAGCTCGCCGACGCAATCATGATCCCGGTGCTGTTCACCGTCATGTTCACGTATCTGTTCGGCGGCGCCATCGTCGGCTCAACCCGCGAGTACCTCCAGTTCCTCCTCCCGGGCACCATGGTCTTCGCGGTCCTACTCATCACCGTCTACGCGGGAGTCAACCTCAAAACCGACATCACCACCGGCGTCGTCGACCGCTTCCGATCCATGCCGATCTGGCGGCCGGCCCTCATCGTCGGCGGCCTGATCAGCGACGCCGGCCGCAACCTCCTGGCGGCGGGACTCGTCCTCGCCCTCGGACTCGTCATGGGCTTCCGGCCCGAGGGCGGCACCGTCGGGGTCCTGCTGGCAGTCGGGCTCGTCCTCGCGTTCGCCTTTGGCCTGTCCTGGGTCTGGGCGACACTCGGGCTACTCCTTCGCACACCGAGCGCCATCTCAGCGGTGAGCTTCCTCGTGCAGTTCCCGCTCACCTTCGCCAGCAACGTGTTCGTCGACCCGCAGACCATGCCCGGATGGCTGCGAGCGTTCGTCGAGATCAACCCAGTCAGCCTGCTCGTCGATGCCGCCAGAGGCCTGATGCACGGCACCGCCGAACCCACACAGATCGGCGGCGTGCTCCTCGCTGCGGTCCTGCTCGTGGCGATCTTCGGCCCGTTGACCATGCGCCTGTATCGCACCCGGACATGACATCCGACCACCGCCCATCCCGACGGACAACCGCAGAGGAACACCCCATGCTGACACGCCTTCACCTGGCCGCGGCCGCGGCAGCCGTCACAGCGACCGTGCTGCTCGTCCTCACGGCGATCATCACGGCACTGCTCGACGCACACCGGACCGCCGACGTCCGGCAGGCCATGCTGTGGGGACAACTCGTCCTCGTCCCCGCCCTGGTCATCACCGGGGCGACCGGATTCCGCATGGCCGGAACCTCGGCCGACCCCAGAATCGGGGCCAAGAAACGCCGCATGTCACTCATCGCCGGTATCGGGCTGCTCCTGCTGGCTCCCGCCGCCTTCGCCCTGTACCGGCTCGCATCACGCGGCGACTTCGGTGGCCCATACCTCGCCGTCCAGACGGTAGAGGTCCTTGCTGCCGCGACCAGCCTCGCCCTGATGGCAGGCAACATCCGCGACGGTCTACGGCTCACCGGACGCCGCTGACCGCTCCACAACCACCCGCCCCCCCACGGCCGGTCCTCCAGAAAGGCAGATCGCTGCAATTCGTCGTGCAGCCAATCGGTACCGTTCGCAACCGCCGTAGAATCAGCGCCGCGACCGATCATGGGCAGCGGTGACCAGCACCATCACGGTAGACCCGCAGTTCGGTGAAGACTGCCATGCCCATATCAGCGCGCGGTCGGGCGGACGTGGCAAGGGTCAACAGCGGTGAAACCGCCCAGACCTGCTGGCGTTGAACAGCTTCCGCGTCCGCGTCCGTCGGGCGTCGTGCTGGGTACCTAATCGGTTGGCATCGCACCGTCTGACCGCATTACGGTGCCAGCCGTGCCTATCCATGATGACGAGATCCGTGCCACCGTCGGGCAGGTGCGTCGCCTGGTGGCGGCCCAGTGTCCGCAGTGGGCCGACCTTCCCGTGACCCCCCTGCCCGGCGAGTTGGAGGGCACTGACCACGTACTCTTCCGGATCGGCGACGAGCTCGTCGCCCGGATGCCCAAGATCGCCGGGGCGGTCGATCAGGCCGATTCTGATGCGCGGTGGCTGCCCTTGCTGGCGGCCCACGTGCCTGTGCGGATTCCCGTTCCGCTTCACGTGGGCGAGCCGGGCGCGGGGTACCCGTGGCGGTGGACCGTGGTGCCGTGGGTCGTGGGGGAGACGCCTCCCAGGCTTGGCTGCGGCGACGTTGTCCTGGCGCGCGATGTGGCAGCGTTCGTTCGCGCCCTGCACGGGGTGGATCCGACCGGGGGTCCGTTCAAGCCACCGGGTTCCCGCGGGTCCGCCCTGCGCCACGTCGATGAAGCCGTTCGCCGTGTGCTGCCGCGGCTCGCCGAGCATGACGACGGCTTCGATGTGACCGCGGCTGAGGCGGCCTGGGACGCCTGCCTGGCTGCTCCTGACTGGGACCGGGACCCCGTGTGGATCCACGGTGATCTGCAGCCGGGCAACCTGATCACCGACCGCGGCCGACTGGCCGCTGTTATCGATTTCGGCGCACTCGGTGTCGGCGATCCGGCGCCGGACGTGGCTCCGGCGCTATGGACGTTCACCGGCGCGGCCCGGGAAGCCTACCGGGAGGCAATCGGGTACGACGACGCTACCTGGCGCCGCGCCTGCGGCTGGGCACTCGCACCGTCGCTGGCCGGCATCGACTACTACCGGCATACTTTCCCCCGAATGGCCGAGCACGGCCGCCGAATGGTCCGCGCAGTGATCGCCGAACTGGCGCAGCTCGATCGCAAGCCCGAGCGGCTCGCCGAATTCGCCGGCCTTGTCACGGCACGCACCATCCGCCCCGGCACCGGCCACCAACCACCGGAGGAAACATGACGCCCATGCCGCTGCCCACCCCCACGCTGCACACCCCTCGCCTGCGACTGCGTCCCTTCAACGACGCGGATGCGAACGCCCTCTTCGCGCTGCACAGCAGCGCCTACGTGCTGCGCTACTGGGACGCGCCGCCCTGGACCGAACGTGTGCGCGCCGAGCGGTTCATCACGGCTTGCCGACAGATGGCAGAGGAAGGCACCGGGACGCGGCTGGCCGTGGACCGTGTTTCCGACGGGGCGTTCATCGGCTGGTGCAGTCTGACCCGGTGGAATCCGGACTACCGCAGCGCGTCGCTGGGCTACTGCTTCGACGATGCAGCGTGGGGCCACGGCTACGCGACGGAGGCCGCGCGCGCTTTGCTGCAGTGGGCATTCGACACGCTGGACCTGAATCGAGTCCAGGCCGAGACCGATACGCGCAACGCGGCATCTGCCCGCGTACTGGAGAAGCTCGGGTTCGTGCGCGAAGGGACGTTGCGGGAAGACTGCGTCGTGAACGGCGAGGTCTCAGACTCGTGGGTGTACGGGCTGATCAGGCGGGAGTGGCGGCCCTCGTCCGAGCCGGTGCCCGCCCGCTGAGTCCTTACTCCCTCGCGCGCCGTCGCCCGGCATCCGGATGCGTCGCTTCGCTGCGTCGAGGAGCCGGCACCGGGCACTCTCCATGCCGCAGATCGAGTGCGCCAGCCGTTCGGAGTTCACCACCGGTGCCACCGTCTGACAGGGTGGCGAGCGTGAGGAAATCCCGACGAGCGCGCGTTGGCCGGATGGGCATTCTCGGGGTGCGTCGCTGCCCGCTGCGCCTGGGGGAGCGAGGCGGCGATGCTGATCGTCACCGGCTGGCCACTTGCCCCCGACGCCGGCGCACCAGTCGAGTTCCTCGCTCGGGGTCGGGCGATGCTCCTGCCCGGCGGATGCCTGGCGGTGCTGCTGGCGCACGTCGACCCGGTCCTTCCGGTCGACGTCGTCATCGCCGGCAAGCAGGCAGGTCTGTCCTACCTGCAGCACATCGTGGCGGCCGACCAGCCACCCACGCGCGGCCAGCGGACACAGCTGGACATCCACACCGATGTCTTGGTTTTTGCCCGGGCGACGGTTCCCGAGAGTTCAGGGAAACTGATGGGTTCTCGACGTGAACCCAAGGGTTCGTCTGCGCAGTCACGCTATCGCGGATCCGGGGGTTCGCGGTGAACCTGGCTGAGGGTCTGGCGACTTTGTTGCGTCAGGAAGGTGGTCACCGCCCGACGGAAGTCGTGCGGATTCTCGACCCACGGCAAGTGACCGGAGCCGGCGAGGCTCACGCGTTGGCAGTTGGTCAGCGCTTGGTGCAGCGAGTCGACGGCCCAGCGGGGGCGGATGTCCTCGGTGCCGTCGATGATCAGCACGGGCAGGTCGAGCGCTCGGCACTGCAGCGCCATTTCGGAGTCGCTGAGCTCTTGCTTGACCTCGGCGTTGATGGCCTGGTTGCAGTCGTAGTTGATGCCCAGCCATGGGGTGGCCATGCGTTGGGCGTGCCGAAGTGCGGTGCCGTGGTCGGCGAAGTCGGCCGACCACTGCAGGACCGCCCGTTCGTGGTCCTCTGCGGGCGTGCGGGTGCGGGCGCCGAGTGCCTCCCACCGGTCCAGATGATGCCCGAGCCGCAGCCTCAGATTCCGCTTGTAGTGCGGGTGCCAGCCGCGCTCGGGGTCGATGCCGGTCCCGGACACGTAGATCAGATGGCTGACCCGTTCGGGGTGTTCGATGGTGTACCGCAACGCCAGGTGCGCACCCCACGAGTGGCCCAACAGGGCCATTCGCGGTCCAGCCAGTTGGTCGCGTACTGCGTCGAGGTCGGCGACGAAGCGGGCGACGCTGTATGGTCCGCGCCGCTGCGAGCGTCCACAGCCGCGCTGGTCCCATCGGATGGTGCGGGCGCGATCGTCGAGCAGCCGGGCGACCGGGTCGAGGTAGTCCCACAGGCCCGGGCCGCCGTGACAGAGCACCAGCGGCGGCCCGGTGCCGGACTGTTCGGCCCACAGGTGGCAGTTGTCGTCGCTGCGCACGTCCAGGTTCATGGGCGACAGTATGGCGGCTTGTGTGGGGCCGCTTTGCTGAGCGAGACGGCCGGGTCAGTTGATGGTTGGCTGTGCGTGCCGGCCGGCGTGGGCCACCGGATCGTCGGTCTGCTCGGTTGGCGTGCTCAGCAGTTGTCGCGCCGCGGCCGCGTAGCGGATCGCGGTGGTCTCGCAGATGCCGAAGACCTCGGCCAGGTGCAGCGGGTCGGCGCCGCTGACGAGGGCTTCGTCGAGGTGACGGTCGATGCGCAGCCGTTCGAGGGGCGACGCGACCCGGCTGCTCGATCTTGCCCCCGCGTCCGCGGTCGGCGAGGTCGGGCTCGTGCTCACCTCACCGCCGTACGGGCGGTCCACCCACGGACTTGTCCGCATGACCGGTACCGGGGTGAGGAAGCGGGCCCACCTGTACGGCGACCGCGCGCGCGGCAACCTCGCCTACGCCGGATGGTCCGGTCTGCTCGACGGGTTCGCCGCGATCGTGTCCGCCAGCTACCGGCTGCTGCGCCCCGGCGGCACGGTAGTCATCACCTGCCGCCCGGTACGCCGCAGCCCGGACGACTTCATCGACCTGCCCGGTGAGCTCCTGACGGTCGCGCAGCAGGTCGGGCTGATACCGGTGCAGCGGTGCGCGGCGATGCTCGCCGCCGTCCGCGACGGCCAGATCGTGCACCGCGCCTCGATGTTCGGGCTCATGGCGGTGCGTAAGTCCAGGGCCGAGGGCCTCCCTGTGCACCTCGTGGCACATGAGGATGTGCTGGTCCTGAGACGAGGCCAGCCGAACCCCGGCGTCGCGCCCGCCGACGGCTGACAGCAGGTGCGGTCATCGCCTCCGCTGTCACAGGCAACTCCAGCAATAGAGCCTCTCCCCATTCGCACGGGCCAGTCGAACAAGTTCCGTCAGCTTCTCGGCCCTGAAGGGGTCGAGCTTGCAGATCGTGTTCGGTGCTGGCTGCATCGGTCACGCCGCGTTTGGCAGGCTGGCGGCTGCCCAGTCCGCGATACCGCGGGTGGCGATGTTGCGGGCTGCGTTGACGTCGGCGTGCTCAGCGAAGCCGCATGACGTGCATCGGAAGGTGGATTGGTTGGGGCGGTTGGCTTTGGCGATGTGCCCGCAGGTGGAGCAGCCCTGCGAGGTGTACGCCGGATTGACGTGAACGAGCGCCAGCCCGGCCCGGGCTGCTTTGTAGGCGATGAACTGGCCGAGCTGGTGGAACGCCCACGTGTGCAGGGTGACCCGCTGGGGCCGTCGGAGCCGTACCCGGTCGCGGATGCCGCTGAGGTTTTCCAGGGCGATGCCGCGGCCGGTGCGTTCGGCCTCGGTCACGATCTGCTTGGCGATGCGATGGTTGGTGTCGGCCGCGAACCGGGCTTCCTTACGCCGGCGGGCTTTCAACAGCCGCTTGGCCGATTTGGTGCCGATGCGCTGGAGTTTGGCCCGCAGCCGCTGGTTGCGATGCCGGACCCGGTTCAAACCCTTGCCGCTGTGTCGGGTGCCGTCGTTGGTGGTGGCGATGTTCGCGATGCCCAGGTCGACACCGAGGAACCCCTCAGGCTGCTTCACCTCCACGTCAGGGATGTCGCAGGTGGCGTACAGGAACCACTTGCCGTCGCGGTGCACCAGGTCGGACTCGCCTCGCCGGTGCGCCACCAGGGTGGCGTACTGCTGGGCGGAGCAGCCGAACCGGACTCGGTTCAACCGGCCGCCGACGGCCCAGATCGATACCGTGCGGTCGGCGAGCCGCCAGGACAGGCACCGGTCGTCGAACGGTTGCGCGGCATCCCGACGGAACCGGATCGGCTTTCCCTCGGCCTTGCGGCGGCGTTTCGACCCGGGTTTGCCGAGGTTACCGGCACGGATGGTGGCCTTCAGGGTGGCGTACGCGCCAGCAACCTTACGGGCGACATGGATCGCCGGCTGGGCCGACAACCCCATCGCCTTCAACCGTCCGTAGGTGAGTCGCTGGAGTGCCTGCTTCGCGTAGATCCGCCGCTGGAATGCCTCAGTTGAGGCGAGGTTCGCGGCCTCGTTGCACAGGTCAAGCGTCGCCCGAAGCGCCGCCTCCTGGGCGGCGTCCGGGTACAGCCGAACCTGCACCACGATTTTTACGTCCACAGTGTACCATCGTGTCTATGTCACCACGGTGGACCCCAGATCCGGATGTCCGCCGTGGCCGGAGCGTCGTGCACCACCTGCATGTGCATCTTGTCTTCGTCACGAAGTACCGGCGGGACGTGCTCAACGACGCCATGCTCACCAGGTGCGGGCAGATCATGGCCGACGTGTGCGACAAACTCGGCGCGGAACTGCGGGAGTTCAACGGCGAAGACGACCACGTCCACCTGCTCGTCCACTACCCGCCGAAACTGCCGATCTCAACCCTGGTCAACCGACTCAAGGCCGTTTCCACGCATTACCTGCGGCAGGAATTCACCGGCCGGATCAACCGGCACATCATGCACGGCCACCTGTGGTCACCCTCGTACTTCGCTGGATCCTGCGGCGGGGCACCCCTCACCGTCATCCGCGAATACATCGAAAACCAGAAACATCCCGGCTCGTGACGCGATTCCTCCCGGCCCTGGAGCTGAAGGACCGGGATTCCTCGCTAAATCACGTTGAGTAGCGACAGCATGTACTCCGGCTCCGGGTAGTCGCTGAAGTGGGACGCATCCTCGATGCGCGACCATCGATGGGCCAGGCTCAGCAACCGGTCATCCGGTAGCTCGGCAAGCGCATCCCGAGCGCGCTCGCTT
>NZ_VSFA01000157.1 GCF_008119785.1 Micromonospora sp. MP36
GGCCCACACCACCAGAGCGGCCAACGGCAGGGCGACCAGCATCATGAGCAGCACCCCGTTGAACGTATCGAAGCAGCCGTGCCACCGCCCGGCAAGGCACCTCGGAGCGGACATCATGAGCGGCCGCCGCACGACGAACGCCGCGCTCGCCAGGCCGACGATCGCCAGGCTGACGAGCACGATCCTGCGCGTGCGGCGGGGCGGTGCTGACGGAGACGCGCTGTGGTTCATGCTCCCATTGGAAACGGAGGGCCGTTGCGGTGGCGTATGCAATTTTGGATACGTCCGCGATACACGAGATCCCCGGCATCGTCGCCTGGCACCTCTGCCGCGACCGGGGCCCGCAGCCGGCTGGCCAGCCTCGTTTTTGATCTTCGCTTTGGCCAAGGGGCGTGCCGGGTCGGGCATTTGCCCGGCCCGGCATCGGTCCGTCGATCAGCCCCGGAAACGACGGAGGCGGTAGTACGCGTACCCGCAGAGAAGCGCCGTGACGAACCCGAACAGTGCCAACTCCCACCACTGGAACATCCAGTAGCGGTCGCCGGGTTGATAGGTGACGACCTGGTGGTAGTCCTCGCCGATCCGCGCTACGCAGTCGTGCATCCGCTGCCGGACGGCTTCCGGAGCCGGGCCCGCCGGACCTCCCGGCCCCTGGCCGAGCGTCGGGCAGGTCGCTCGCAGCACCTGATCGGTGAGCGGCTCTCCGGCGGCGTCGACGATGCGGACGGACTGGATCCAGGCGTTCGGGATGTCCGGCGTGGTCGGTTGCAACGTGCTCGGTCCGACGCCAAACAGGATGTTCCCGCCCGAGCCGTACCCGGTCGTGTCGGGGTCGAGCGGCATGGACACCACGCGCGGGGCGAACACGAGCGGCCGGATCCACTCGGTCACCAGGATCCGGACTGTCAGCAGACCGGCCAGGGTAAGAGCCATGGCCGGCAGCGTCCGGCGAGTGACCAGACCCGCGGTCACGCCGAACGCGAAAGCGAACAGCGCGTACCCGATCGGCACGATGTCGCGCTGGTCGAATGTGCCGTAGACGGCCGCCGCCGCGTGGTCCAGCGGTGCGGCCCACCACGTGACGAGTGCGCTGAGCAGTGCGGTCGCCACAACGGTCGCGGTGCCGGCGACCACCAGCTTCACCGCCAGCCAGCGGCTCCGGCTGATGCTCTGCGCCCAGACCAGTCGATGGGTCCCGGCTTCGAACTCCCCGGCGATCATCGGCGCACCCCAGAACGCGCCGATCAGCGCGGGTGCCACGGTCACGACGAGACCGAAGACGGTTCGCGCGGCCGTGTTGTCGAGTGCGAACGCGGTGAGGGCGGGGCAGTGGGCGTCCGATCCGCAGGCGTGCTGCGCGGCTGCGGCGGCGTCGGCGAGATGCGGCCGGGTCGCCACGACCACTGAGGCGACCGCGACGAGTCCGACCACGGCAGTCCAGGCCGAGGTCCGGAACTGGCGGAGCGCGAGCCAGATCATGCGACCTCCCAGGTAATCGTGGCGATGGTGAGCAACCGATTCATTGGGAGGACCCTTCGTCGGTCGCCCGGCCGAGCTCGTCAAGGACCACGCGCTCCAGCTCAGCGGGGGTGGCGCACAGTCCCGCGATCGCGGCGGCGAGCCGGATCCGACCCCCGGCAACGACCACCACGTGGGTACAGGTGTGGGCCAGATCGGCGACCAGGTGCGTGGAGAGCACCACCGCGGTGCCGGTGGCCGTCGCGGCCGCCACCGTCTCGTCCAGGAACGCGCGGCGCGCGAGCGGATCAAGGCTGGCCACCGGTTCATCGAGGACCAACAGGTCGGGGCTTTTCGACAGGGCGAGCGTGAGCGCCAGCTGGGCGCGCTGACCGCCGGAGAGACGGCCGGCTTTCTGCCGGGGCGGCAGTCCCAACCGTTCCACCCGCTCCTTCGCCGCGGCTGCGTCCCAGCGATGCGAGTTGAGCCCCGCACCCAGACTCAGGTGGTCGGCGACGGTCAGGCCGGCGTACGTCGGGGCGTCCTGCGCGACGAACCCGACCCGACCGGACCGCATCGCCGCGTCAGGGGTGCCACCGAGCACCCGGACGGCACCCGCCGTCGGCGATAGCAGGCCCACGATCAACTGCAGCAGGGTCGTTTTGCCGGCGCCGTTCGGTCCGACCAGGCCGACGATCGCGCCCTCAGGCACGGCCAGCGTGCAGTCGCGTAACGCCCACCGTCGCCGGTACCTCTTGGCAAGCTGTTCGGTCTCCAGGATCATGCCGCCAATTTCTACGCCGGCACCGGTGACAGCCCGGTCACAAGCGGCCGTCACCGTACTGTCACCAGTCGGCTGGCATGCTCGACCCATGCGGGTGCTAGTCGTCGAGGATCACGAGCTGCTCGCCCGGACGATCGGCGCCGGGCTGCGTCGCGAAGGAATGGCCGTGGACGTCGTCACCGACGGAGGCCAGGCACTGGAACGCCTGGACCTCGCGCCGTACGACGTGGTGGTGCTCGACCGCGACCTGCCGACCGTCCCCGGCGACGACGTGTGCCGGCGCGTCGGCGAACGCGGCCTGCCCGCCAGAGTCCTCATGCTCACCGCCGCGGCCACGCTCGCCGAGCGGGTACACGGTCTCGATCTCGGTGCCGACGACTACCTGACCAAGCCGTTCGACTTCCCTGAACTGGTCGCCCGGGTCCGGGCGCTCGGCCGCCGATCCGGCCCGCCCGTGCCACCGGTGCTGCGCTTCGCCGACGTGGAACTGGACCCGGCCCGCCGGACCGTCACCCGTGCGGGTCGGCCGGTGGCCCTCAGCCCAAAGGAGTTCGCGGTGCTGGCGCACCTGCTGGCTCGCCCCGGCCAGGTGGTGTCCGCCGAGGAGCTGCTCGACCACGTCTGGGACGAGGCCGCCAACCCGTTCACCACCACGGTCAAGACCACGCTCGGCCGGCTCCGGGCCAAGCTCGGTGAGCCGCCGATCATCACGACGGTCCGCGAGGGCGGGTACCGTGCCGGCGACTGAACGGCCGCGCCTGCGTACCCGGCTCGCGCTGCTGTACGCCACGACGGCGGTCGTCCTGGGCGCCGTACCAGTGGCCGTCGTCGGCCTCGGCACGTGGACCGGCCGGTCCACCCAAGCGGTCGGTGCCGCAGCTGGCGGAGGCACGGTGAGCAACACCGGCCCGGTGCTGGTGGCTGTCGCCGTGGGGTTGCTCGTGGTAGCGCTCGTGGCAGCTCCGATCGGGTGGGCGCTCGCCGGGCGGGCGGTGCGACCGCTCCGGGAGCTCACTTCCGCAGCCGAGGGCGCCACCGCGGACCGGTTACCCGAACACGGCGAACTTGGCCGGTACGAGGAGTTCGCCGACCTGTCCGCCACGCTGGCCGGGCTCTACACCCGGCTCGACGCCGCATACGCCGCACAACGCCGCTTCGTCGCCGACGCCTCGCACGAACTGCGGACCCCGCTGACCGTTCACCGGACGCTGATCCAGGTCACGCTCGCCGATCCGGACGCCGACGCGACGTCGTTCCGCGCCCTGTGCGAGGAACTGCTGCGCATCGGGAACCAACAGGAGCGGCTGGTCACTGCCCTGCTGGCGCTTGCGCAGGGCCAGCAGGGCTCGGGGGCCGCCCAACCGGTCGACCTGGCCACACTCGCCGCCGAGGCGGTGACGGTACGCGGGTCCGCGGCCGCGGGCCCCACCATTCGCGCCGACATTCAGCGGGCCGTCGTGGCACGCTCCGATCCGACGCTGCTAGCCAGCCTGATCGGCAACCTGCTGGACAACGCGATCCACTACAACCTTGACGGCGGGCGGGTCGATGTCGAGACGCGCTGTGATGGGACGCGGGCGGTACTCGCGATCAGCAACACGGGACCCGTTGTGCCGGAGGACGCGATCGACCGGATCCTGCAGCCGTTCCAGCGCCTCGCCGCGCCGCGGATGCACACCGGGAGTAGAGGGCTGGGGTTGGCGATCGTGCGTGCAATCGTGGACAGCCACGGGGCGGACCTGCGGGTGGTGCCGAACCCGGAGGGCGGTCTTACCATCACGGTAGGCTTCGCCGCCGCCTGACAGCGCTCGTCCAGCCGATGTGCGGAACGCCCCCGGCACGAGCCTCGTGCTCGCGACCAGTGCGTTTGCCCAGTCTGATCTTGGGATGGACCGGCGCCCGGGAACGGCGGTCGCATCAGCGCGGGATGATCGCGTGGTGTCAGAGCGCCGTGACGAGGCGGAACCGTTCCAGCACGACTTGCGTGTCATCGTCCACGGTGAAGTCCGGGTTGCCGAGCCAGCCACGGTAGTCCGCTCCGTGCCAGTACTCCTCGTGCCCGGCTCGCCAGGCGGCAACCGAGTCGTCCCCCTCGCCCTCGTCCCGGGCGTGTTCGAGGTTGACGTCACCGAGTCGAGCGACCCGCACCTCGGTCACTTCGATCACCGCGACCCGGCGACCGGCAGAGTCGACCACGGCGGCTCGGGCACCCACGACCGGTAGTGGTTCGTCATCGATTTCGTAGTCCTGCAGCAGCCCGGTAGTGGCGATCTTGGTCCCGTCGAGCACGGCAGCGACCAGCTTGTCGCGCAGCGGACCAGGGAAGGCGAACTCGAACATGGGCAGATCGGCGGCGTCGCTGCTCGTCATGGGCCTGAAGCCTGCTCGCCTCCCTGCGCCCACGCCACCCAATTTATGAGGGGCGCATGCTCGCGGAACGCGTGGGCCGAAGGCATGCGGCCGCCGAACGGCTGCGGATCCGCCGGATCACGTTCACACATCGCCTGCGGGAACACCTGGCGGGTCATCTCGCCGCCCAGTAGGTGCGGGTGTTGACGAACTCGCGTAGGCCGACGGCGGCGAGTTCCCGTCCGTATCCGCTGCGTTTGGTTCCGCCGAAGGGTAGCCGCGCGTCGGAGGCGACAACGGCGTTGATGAAGGCCGCACCGGTGGTGACCTGTCGGGCGAAGGCGGTGCCGTGTTGCGGGTCGGCGGTCCACACGCTCAGGCCCAGCCCGTAGGGCGTGGCGTTGGCCAGCCGGACGGCGTCGGCCTCGTCGGTGGCGATCGCGACGGCGGCGACCGGGCCGAAGGTTTCCTCGTCGAAGGCGGCCATGCCGGGCGCGGCGTTCCCGAGGATGGTGGGCTGGAAGAAGTATCCGCTGCCGGGAAGCGGTCGTCCTCCGGTGAGCAGGGTGGCGCCGGCGGCGAGGGATTCGTCGACCTGTCGTTGAATGGTGTCGCGGAGGTCGCCGCGGGCCATCCTCCACGACGCCATAGCCAGAATCGCGAACAACAACTGGGCCAACCGACTCCACGAACAAATCTCCGACCACATGGTCCCGGAGCACGCCGGCCAGACCGCCTACGCACACGTCATCGCCGCACGAAACCAGGCCCTGCAGGCGATCAACGCCAGTCTTGACGGCTAACCGCCCTGGGGCCTGATCGTCGCGGCCGTCGCGCCACCTGCTCTGACTGCGGGGCCCTGAGCCGGGCGGGGCGTGGACGAGCGGGGACCTGCCGTATCACCAGCGACATACATGTCCTGGCTCCGCGACAGATGTCGACTCGACCGCTGGTGGGCGATCGTCGGAACCGACCGTTTCGACGACCCGACGGAGCTGCCATGCCCACGTACGCCCGCCCCCGCCTGCCTGACGCTGCTGGCCTCGCCTGCGTCGCCGCCCTGGCGATCGCACTCACTCGGGCCGCCCTGCCCGCAGCGGACGGCTACACGAAGGGATTCGCCCCCTGGTGGGTTCCCGCGGTCGGCGCCCTGTTCGGCGTCGGTGCCGCGCTGGCCATGCGGCGGCGGCCCGGTCCGGTCCGGATACCACGTCTGGCGGTGCTGGCCACCGCGTGGTCCGCGCTCGTCCTGCTGATCTGGTCCGCCGGCGGCATTGTCTTCGACGCGCTGCGGGCGCTGGCGGTACTCGGTGTGCCAGGGCTGCCACCGGTCGTCGACTGGCCGGGGTTCATGGCCCGCGCCGCGGCGCTCGCGGCCGGGGCGCTCCTGGCCGCAGCCGCCCTCCGCCATGCCAGGGCCACCGGTGCAGACCGCGCCCCCAAGGTCTGGCCCGGCTATGCGGCAGCCGCACTGGTCCTGCCGTACCCGGCGCTGAAGGTCTACTGGGCGATGGGTGGCGAGCTGGCGCGGCGGGCGGTCGGCCCGGCCTCTCTCGAGGGCTTCCCCGTCATGGAGCTGGTCGTCTTCGGGGTAGCCGGCGGGATCGCCCTCGCGCTGGTGCGGCCGTGGGGTCGGTTCCTGCCCCGCTGGATGCTGCTTGCCGCCGGCTGGACCGCGACCGGTGTGCTGCTCAGCATGGGGGCACTGGCCGGGCTCGGCACCCTGGCGCAGGCGACGGGCGTGGTCAACGGCCCGGTACGGCTCACCGGCGGCGGGTGGATCGTGGCCTTCGTGTACGGAACTTGGCTGCTGCTCGGTCTCGCTTTCGGCGCCGCCACGCTCGGATACCAGCGACGCGCCCAGCGGAGACCCGCGCCGTCCGCGCCCCTGTCGACGGCTGCCTAGGCTGGGGGCATGGCGCGCTGGACGGGGCGAGGGGCTCCGCTGCTGTCGGTGCTGGTCGGCCTCCCGGTTGCGGCCTCGTCGCTGCTCATGGCGTTCGTGTCGCTGCCGGTCGGCCCGGCCGTACCGCTCGGGTTGGGGGTGCTGGGCGCGCACGCGGCGCTGCTGGCCCGGCGGGCGGCGCCGCGCGCCGCATTCGCTGTGGTGTGTGTCGCGTTGGCGGTGCAGGCCGCCGTCAGCGGGCTGTTCCTGATCATGCCCTCGGTGCTGGTCTTCCCGTTCGCCATCTACTCCATGGCGGTTTACGCGAGTCGACGCTTTGCCGCGGCGGGCCTGGCCGTGGCGGCCGTCGCCGCGGTTCTGGCCACTCTGCGCCTCGTCAACGATCCCAGCGTGACGGCCGCCGGGCTCCGGCCGAACCCGTTCCTGGTATGCGGCTTGTTGGTCGCGGTCGTGGTCGCGGCGTGGCTCCTCGGCCTTTACCGCCGCACCCAACTGGCCTACCTCGCGTTGCTCGAGGAGCGGGCTCGGCAGGCCGCAGCCGAACAGGAAGAGCGCGCCCGACGGGCGGTCATCGAGGAGCGGAACCGGATCGCCCGGGACATGCACGACGTCGTCGCGCACTCACTTTCCGTTATCCTGAGTCAGGCGAAGGGCGGACAGTTCCTGGTCCGCAGTCAGCCAGAACGGGCGGCGGAGATACTGGCGACCATCGAGAACGCAGGCCGGCTCGCCCTGACGGACATGCGCGGGCTGCTCGGCGTACTGAGGTCCGCCGAGCAGGAAAGCGAAAGCCGAGAGCCCCAGCCGGGGCTGCGGGATCTGCCACAGCTTCTTGACCGCGTAGGGGCCGCGGGCCTGCCGGTCAGCCACCACGAACACGGCACCGCGCGGCCCGTCACCCCCGGCGCCGAACTGGCGATCTTCCGTACCGTGCAGGAGGCGCTCACCAACACCGTCAAACACGCCGGCCCGGACGGCCGGGCGGTGGTTACCGTGAGTTGGGCCGTCGACGGCCTCTGCGTGACGGTCCGCGACCGGGGCAACCGGGACGGCGCTCCGGCCGGGACCGGCCACGGCCTGATCGGGATGCGGGAACGGATCGCCGCGGCAGGGGGGTCACTGTCGGCGGGTCCGGCTGACGGCGGCTTCCTGGTGACCGCCCGACTGCCGTACGCGGTGCCGGCGGACGAGGCAGCCGCATGACCATCCGGGTGTTCCTCGTCGACGACCAGGACCTCGTACGCGCCGGCGCAGCGATGATGATCGACGCGCAGGACGACATGACCGTGGTCGGCCAGGCAGCCGACGGGGCGCACGCGCTCCAGGCGCTCGCCGTCACCGCCGCCGACATCGTGCTGATGGACGTCCGGATGCCCCGCGTCGACGGCGTGGCCGCAACCCGTCAACTCCTCGCCGGTCCCGGGCCGAAGCCCAAGGTCATCGTCCTCACCACGTTCGACCTGGACGAGTACGCCTTCGCGGCGCTGCGCGCGGGCGCCAGCGGTTTCCTGCTCAAGGATGCCCCGGCGGACGAGATGCTCGCCGGCATCCGCGCGGTCCACAACGGAGACGCGGTCATCGCGCCCTCGACCACCCGGCGGTTGCTCGACCGCGTCAGCGTGCACCTACCCGCCTCGCCGGGCGGGCCGGACCTGGCGGGGACGCTCACCCCGCGGGAGCGTGAAGTGTTGCTCCACGTCGCGCGAGGATCCTCGAACGCCGAGATCGCGGCCCGGCTGTTCCTGAGTGCGGGGACAGTGAAGATCCACGTGAGTCGGGTCCTGGCCAAGCTCGGCCTGCGCGACCGGGTGCACCTGGTCATCTGGGCATACGAGCACCGGCTCGTCCACCCCGACGCGTGACCCGGCCGCTGGCGCCTCAGGATCGATGGAGCGATCCGATCGCCGACGCGTGACCCGCGCCAGCGATCGGCGGTCAGCCCCAGATGGCCTTCGCCCACTCAGGGTGGTCGATGAACGGGTTGCGGTTGCCCTGCCAGCGCTCGTAGATACGCTGGTTGCGCCGCTGCTCGAAGGCGTCCGGCGGGTCCAGCTCGTTCCAGGCCAGCAGCTTCGAAATCCGCCCCAGGTAGGGTGCGGTGCCGTTGCTCACCGAGTCGTTCGGTTCCAGGTTCGGCCAGCCGTCGTCGCCCTCGTACCGGATCGCCATGTACAGGATCATGCGGGCCACGTCGCCCTTCACCGCGTTCCGTGGTTCGAACGAGTCGGCGTCGGTGTAGCAGCCGGGGGCCTCGGCGACGGCGCTGCCGCCCGAGTCGAAGTCCTTGTTGCCGCGCAGCGAGTTGACCGACACGTCCGTCGGACGCAGGTGGTGCACGTCGGTGCCGGGGCCGGCGGCGGTTCCGAAGTCACCGTGCGACTTCGCCCAGACGTGCTCCCGGTTCCAGTCGTCCACGCCGCCCCCGTTGCTGCTCTTGCTCTGCGAGCGCCCGGTGTAGAGCAGGATCACGTTGGCGGAATTGGCCGGGTCCTGGTCGGTGTCCTTGAGCGCCTCCCACACCTGGTCGTACGTGAGCCTGGTCTGCACCTTGATGATGGTGTGCAGCGAGTTGCGCAGCGCCGTCCCGGTCTTGCCTATCGCGCTGGCGTAGTAGGTCGAGTCGTACGGGCCGCCGGTCGAGGTCGGGGTGGGAGAGGCGGTCGGCGATGGGCTCGTGCCGCCGCCCAGGCTCATCGCGGTCGGGTTCTTCAGGCCACCGTGGCTGAAGTAGGCGGTGAGCGTGCCCGTCGCGGTGATCTGCTTCCCGCGCAGCGACGGGTTGGTGAGCAGCCCGAAGCTGCTCCGCCAGGCGGCGGTGACCTGGACGTACAGCATCCGACTGGTGCTGGTCTCGGTGGCCGCGTCGGCGATCGCGATCGCCGTGTCGGCGGTGTAGTTGGACGTGAGCACCGTGGTTGACGAGGTCGGCTGGCCGATGACGTAGCCCGTCACGGTGGCGGTCCTGCCGTCCTGGGCGGCCAGTGCCTGCGCGACCGTCAGGGTGGTCGCCGCCGATGCCGAGCCGGTCACCACCACGGGGATCACGACGATGACGGCCAGCGCGAACGCCGCGATCAGCCGCCCGGGTCGCGAGCGGATGACGTTCTTAATATCCATGGATGACGATGCTATCCGGGCCGGGGGCAACTCCGGAACATCAGCAGGACAACTTCGCGGTCTCCCCGGCCCCTCCGCTTACCCGCCGGTAAGGTCTCGCAGAGCCAGCACCGACTTCAAGGACTTGCTGTGGGGGTGGATGCACGAGGGCCGCCGACACCTGTGCCAGGATCCGACCACGGGCGAGTTGCTGTGGCAGCCCGCTACACCCGCCTAACGCCTCTGCCGCCTGGTCTTCTGGAACGGGCACAGCGGTCGGTCCGGCGCTGCAGGCGACTCGGCGGGTGCACGACCTCGTGCAATACCCGTCTGGGCGACCATCAACCGCCCCCCCACTGCCCGCCACACCAATGGAGCTGGCTCGCTTTTGGGACGTCAAGTGCAGCTCTGTCCGGCGGGGTCCGCCGACGACTAGCTGCCCGGCAATCGGCCGGAAGACTTGCGCTCGCATCCAGGTGAGCGGGCGAAGCACGGACGGTTGGGATGGCTCGCCAGCCAACCCGTCCCGCAGGCTTACTACCCGATGGCGGCGGGTACCGCGCACAGGTGAGCCCACCGTCGCGTCCGGGAAATCTTCCGCCGGCGCCGCTGCTGCGGGCCGCCCTGATCGTCGGCTGCCTGCTGCTGTTGGCCGCTGGTGCCTACCTGGCGGTCCGGCTGCTGGCCATTCTCGCGCCGGTCACCATCGCGGTGATCGTCGCTCTGCTGCTGGCCGCACTCATCGGCCCGCTCACCGAGTACCTGAAACGGCGGTGGTTGCCTCGAACCCTGGCCGCGGCGCTCGCCGTACTCGGTCTCATCGTGGCCGTGGCTGGTGCGTTGTTCTTCGCCGGTCAGGGAATCGCGGCCCAACAAGGGAGCCTGCGGACGCAGATTGGGGCCGGCATCGTCCGGCTGCGGCAGTTTCTCGCCCACGGGCCGCTGCGGATCAGCGACCAGCAAATCGACCGATTCCGGACGGAACTGCTTCCCACGCTTCGGCGCGCGTTGCCCAGTCCGCTCACCGGCGCCGCCAGCGCCGTCGAGGTGCTCGGCGCCATCGTCCTGTCGATCATCCTGCTGTTCTTCCTTCTCCGCGATGGGCCCAGCATGTGGTGTTGGCTGGTGCGCCAACTGCCGCTCGGCGACCACCACCGGATCGACCTCGCTGGGCGGGCCGGCTGGCGTAGCCTTTCCTCGTACGCTCGCGGGATCGTGGCAATCGCGGCCACCGACGCGATCGGGATCGGGATTTCTCTGTTCGCGCTGCGGGTACCGCTTGCGCTGTCCCTCACGCTGCTCGTGTTCCTCTTCGCGTTCGTGCCGATCGTCGGCGCTGCGGTGGGCGGCGGCCTCGCCGCACTAATCACGCTCGTCACCAACGGACTCGGCGATGCGATTCTCGTGTCCATCGCCGTGGTTGTCGTGCTACAGGCGGAGGGACACCTGCTCCAACCAGTCGTCATGCGCCGCGCGGTACGCCTTCACCCGGTGGTGACGCTTCTCGCGATCGGTGTCGGCGGCGTGCTGGCCGGAGTGGTGGGCGCGCTGATCGCCGTCCCCCTCTGCGCGTTCGTTTACCACGCCACCGGGGCGTACCGCGCCGCGTCAGAGAAGAAGGCCGGCGGGGGTGACGGCCCCGGGGGCCCACTACCCGACTCATAGCCCCTTCGTGGTGGTGACAGGTCACCACGAGCGTCAGCCGGGTGCACCAGGCCGAGTCTGGATCAGCCAGGCGAGTGGCCTTATCCTGCCGCAGTGCAGCAGACGTGGCGGGTGTCGTTAGTGGGGCGGGCTTTCGGCATCCTCGTTCTGGTTCTGGCCGGCATCGTTGCCTCGGCCATCGTCGTCAGCGGGCTCGATCTCGCCTCGAAGGTCGTTTCTGTGCTGCTGCTCGGCGGCTTGGCGGCTTTTGTCTACGTGAACGCATTGCGTCCGTCGATCACGTTGACCAACTCTGAGCTGGTGATCCGGAACAAGTTCAGGACGTATCGAATCGACCTCAACACGATCGTGCGCGTGGACGCCGGCTATCAGGGCATAGGGGTGCAGAAAAGGCACGGCCAGGTGGTCCACGGTTGGGCTGTCCAGAAGTCGAACCTCGCCCGATGGCTTGGTCGGCACACCCGCGCGGATCTCGTGGTCGAGGCGATCGAAGAGGAACGGCTGCGTTACGCGGTGCCTCCAGTTGACGGGACACATGGGCCGGAGGCTGCCGAGCACCGACCGTGACACCCCTGGTCAACGGCGCGTGCTAGTTGTCCGCTTTTGGCGGTGAGCGATAGGCGCACAGTCTGGCTATGCTGCCTGGTCATGAGCGAGACGGCTCCATCGCCTTCCCCGTCGGCAGCGCCCACCGAGGCCGAGTCCCTGCTGTCTGTCCTCGATCGCAACCGGCGGACCTTCGCCTGGAAGACGTCGGGGCTCGACGAAAAGGGCCTGCGCGCGACCACGGCCGCCAGCGCAATGACGCTCGGTGGTCTCGTTAAACATATGGCCCTGGTCGAGGCAGACTGGCTGGCTGTCAAGCTCGCCGGACATGATTACGGGGCCCCCTGGGAGGCGGTCGATTTCGACGCCGATCCTGACTGGGAGTGGCGAACCGGGGCGCTCGACTCCCCGGAAGATCTCTACGCCGTGTGGCGAGACGCCGTCGAGCGGTCGCGCAAGCTTGTTGCTGAGGTCATCACGGCGCGCGGGCTGGACGGACCGGCATCCTTCACCTGGCCGGACGGTCGCACGCCCACTGTCCGCGCCATGCTGTTGGACATGGTTGAGGAGTACGCGCGCCACACCGGCCACGCCGACATCCTCCGTGAAGCAGTAGATGGTCTCGTCGGTGAGGGCGCGCCCGCGGATTTCACCGTCTAGGCGAGCCCATCGTTGTGACCATTCGGCCCGGCTGCTGCGCGTGTCCCGTCGGCGTAGTTCCGCACGCGTGAGCCAAACAAGCCCGCCGAGCGATGCAAGCACATCTCTCACCACTCCCCCGGTTGTCCGTGGACCTCTTGCGGACCAGATGCGGACCGCGCACCCGTTAGCACCTAG
>NZ_VSFA01000158.1 GCF_008119785.1 Micromonospora sp. MP36
TGCTCCGCATAACCCTTATCGATCAGGTCATCATTAACCTTCTGCTTGTCCAGAGGAACGGCGTCTTGAACCGTCGAAAACCCCTCGTCGTGCCGCTCCTTGAATTTTTGGGTGGCCCTGTCCGCTGTTTTGTCTTCATGACGCCGCTGCCTCGGAGTACGCGTGCCTGCTGTCTGCTGCCTCAGCATGTTCCGAATTTTGTTAAGGTGAGTGTGGAGGCGGTTGCACACCTCGATGAGGTGAAGACGGGTGTCGCCTTCAGCCTCCCAATCCTCGCGACGCTCTTTCCAGTCCTGGTCGCGATTTTCGTCCAAGTAGAAAGCCGCCATTTCGCTAAAGTGCGTAGCGGATTGCTTGTTATTGGTCACGCCGAAAACGTCGTCCAGGGCCGGCGGAAAGTCGATCTCGGCGCCCCACCAACGTTCTCGCAAGTCCCTCGTTGCCCAGCTCGTATCAAGCTCGAGCTCGCGGTCAGCCCGAATCACCGACACGCCGACGTTATTGCGGGCATGCTTTCCATATGGCTTCTCGCCCGCGTTGGTGGCGTCATCGAGAACGCGCGCCTCGCTCTTGGCATAGGAAAACCTAATTATGACATCGTGGACCTCCCCATTGAACTCAATGGGAATGCGCTCCTCGCCGGTCTCCCCGTAGGGTTGGAACATGGGTCTGTCATCAAATGGAGTAGGAGTTGAGGACGGAGCACTCAAATACATTGGATCGTTTACTCTGGCCGTCCGATCCATGCTCGCCACGACTGCACCGTTGCGAACGACTGCGAGGCGGATCACCAAGCCGCGGGCAAGGAATTTCCGATAAATCCGACCAACCAGAAACTCAATGTTGTCTAGCGTTGCCTTCGAACCCTTCCAAGTGACCCGATCAAGGTCGCTCCAAAGCACGAGGGTGCCAGATTCTGACCCACCGGCGGTAAGGCTCCACTTACGCCAGGCAGTCGGCAACTCACTCCACTCAGGCTCCGGCACCTCCTGCAGGATTCCGTCTTCTACCTCGCCGATGTCGATGTAAGAGGTGATGGCATTATCCGCGCCCGCCTGCCACGTCCAGATGTCCACCCGGCGACATTGGGAGATCGAGGAATTAGGTACACCCATGCCAAAGCGGCCAATTCCGCTGTGATCTTTGAGGTGCGTCCCATTTCCAAATTGCAACGCCATCGCCAACACGGTGTCGTCCATTCCGACACCGTCGTCAATGACCGCAATTTCCTTTATGCGCCACCGCTCGCGATCCTGCACGAGGACGCGTTCTTCAATTATAAAAACCTCAACTACCCTCGCTCCAGCCTGGACCGCGTTATCGATGATTTCCGCTGCCGCATGCGCCGTGCTCTTGTAGCCCGAGTCCCGCATTGACCGGATCGCAAGTTGCTGCGGGATGATTTCCCGGCCTGCTACTGACGCTGCCATACGTCCTCCCAGTTTCCAAAAGCTTCTGCAACGTCCCCGAATCCGGGCAGCTGCGGATCAATAACAGTAACTACTTCTGCCTTATCGTTGCCACCGGCCAAGGGACCACGGATGGCCCGGCCTACCATCTGGCTAAAGAGCACCAGACTCCGCGTGGGTCGTGCAATCAGTGCAGCGCTAGTGCCAGGCGCGTCAAAGCCCGTTGTTAGGACACCGAAGTTGCATATCGCCATTGCCGCGGGCGCAGCGGACACGTACCGCTGCAGGATGCTTCGTCGCTCGTATTCCCTTGTCGCCCCTGTGACGGCTTCAGCCTGATAGCCCCGAGCCTTCAAGACGGCGGCCATTAGCTCCGCCTGGCCTACGGTGGCGGTAAACAGAATTACTCTACGATGGTTCCGAAGGAGGAGCTCCGCCTCTGCAATAATCTTGAGGTTCCTGGCCTGGTCGCCGGCGAGTCGACTAAGTATTTCCGGGCTTATGTCGGCATCGGTGACGAGGCTGTCGAGATCCTCCTCTGAAAGCTCAAATCCGGGCCGCACGTTAAGCGTCCGGAAAGTCGGCCGAGCTAGGTATCCACTCTCAATTAGGTACGTAACAGGGTTGTCGAAACCCTCGATCTCAAGCCCAACCTTCTTCTTCCCGAAAAAGTCGGCGAGACGCACATCCTCTATAATGTCTGACCAGGTCCGGCCCGGAGTCGCTGTCAGTCCTAGAAGCTTCGCGTCCCGCCGTTTGGTAGCCAGCACATCGAGCATGTCTGCGTATGTTGCTGCGATTGCCTGATGGGCTTCGTCCATCACTGTGAGCGTCGTCCGGTCTGCAATAGTAGGCAGACCATTTTGGTGTCGCCTACTCCATGCGTGCAGCTTTCCAAGGCCGGCGACAACTATTCCGTCCCGGATTCGGAGAGGGTCATCCAGTGTGTTCCCCCAGAATCGACAGATATCCACCTCACGGTTGCCCAGCGAGGACCATGCCTTCACGAACTCGCTTGCGGCCTGTTCAAGCAGCTCCCCGCTGTACGCGAGCCACAGAACAACGGTGGGCTCATGCTCGCGCAGATGTTCGGCTATGACATTCATCGTGGTGCGGGTCTTGCCACCGCCGGTCGGCATGTGTAGAACCAGGCGTCGCGGCGGATTCTCAAGGCCCGAACGGACCTTCCGCGCCGCCGTCCGTTGATGGGGAAAGAGCGGGTATTGAGCCGCGGCCTGCGCCACATGGTTGCCTGCGTGCCGCTCCGCCCGCTCTCCGCTAGCTCCGAAGAACGTGAGCAGCAGTTCCTCCGCACGACTTCCAGCCCTGATGGTGGCTTGCCTCAAAGCTAAGTAAGGGTCCGGATAGTTTGCGATGCCTAATGAACTGCACAGCTCGACGGCCTTTTGGTGCGGAAGCGCACCTATTAGAACTTCCCGGGCTACCGGGTCTGCCAAATAGTCTCGGCTGGTCCGACTCTCGCGAATGAACTGGCGAAGACGGTCGCCACTAAGGATCCCGGGCTCGATGGCGGCCAACAATTCCCGGGCGCTCGGGCTGATGAGGCGACGCAGGGTCTCGTCATCAGTTCTTTCGAGCAACATCCTAAAACCGAAGCCGGGCGGCCTTACCATAGGTCCTCCCATAGTTCCCGCATTGACAGGCGATACAGGTCAACGGAGACCCATCTGCCCTCTGCCTACGCAGGCACAACGGATGAAACTGCAGATCGGCACCGAACATGAATCTCTGAAGCATCATGTTTCTCCGACTCCCGTCGCTGATGCTCGCCTATATGCTGCACACCTGACATGCGGTCGTGTCGTCATCCTCGTCGAGGGCGGCACCGAGAACGTCGATCAGCGGCAGGTTCTTTCGCCTCTTCGCCGCGCGCGCCATCGCGGCTTCGTGCTTCGCGAGGATCTCGTCCCGTCGCTGAAGAAGTAGCGGCAGCGGCTCCCCCGGTGACCAGGTAAAATACCGCCCCTGCATCCCGTACTGGCCGTGGTTCTTTTCGGACTTCTGCTCGTAGGCGACGGCCTGTTCGAACAGGTCCGGGTGGCGCTCGGCGAGTCCGACCCACTCAGCCTTGCGTTGGAAGAAGCAGAAGTAGCAACCGGATCGTGTACGCCACTCGTAGTAGGCTGGAACGCCAACACCGGAGTCTTCGAGGATTTTGAAGACGGCGTCCTTGTCGATTCCATCCTCGCGAAACGGATACCGCACCTCAATGTTCGACTTCGTGGAAAGATAGCCCTCGCGGTAGGGTTCGTCGCTCCTGATTGCAACGTAGGAGATTACTTGCTCGCCACCGAACGATGATGCGATCCAGTCTTCGAGAGGCTTGATCTTCATCATGCGAGTGCACCACCGCATGTTCGCGCTGGGAAGCGCGCCGCGGTACACGTCAAGCCAGTGGTCGAAGTCGCGCCCGGAGTTGAGGCGGTGGATTCGCTTGCCAAAGTAGGCCTCAAGCCTGGCGAGGTATTCGTACGTTTCCGGAAGCTCGGCGCCCGTGTCGCAAAAGAAATACTCGACGTCGGGCAGGCGATCGCGCAGGTAGACCGCGAGGGCTGAAGAATCCTTGCCGCCGGAGAGTCCCATGATGTGACGAGTCATGCCAGCCTTCCGTTCGCCGTAGTGGGCCGCTCTTGAGGTGAAGCACTGTTGATCTCAGTCGGCGCCAGGGCCTCCCCATCGGCCGTCGAGGACGTGCTGCTCGTACCTAGGACGGTTTCTGCGAGCCTGGCTAGGAGCGCTTCGCGGCCTCCAGCGCCGAGTCGAGCCTCAATCTCCGCAAGGGCGCCCCCGGCCACCTCATCGAGATCGCCGAGTGCCTTTGCTTCGATGAGGAGCACTCTGCTGACGTCCTCGCCGTTGGCCAGGGTGATGCCTACGCGCAGCGGAGTCGCGTCCGCTGTGACAACGTTCAACCCTGCCCTATCGAAATGGATCGACTCCACGTGACGCAGCTGGCGGCAGAGACTTGTTGCCCGGGCGCGCGCCGCAGCCAAATCCTCGTCCGTCCAAGACTGGGGCGGCTTGTGCAGCAGGAGCATACCGACGTACTCGGCCCACTCGTCGTCATCGAGTGCGTCATCCACGAGGGCGTGCAGGAACGTCTGCAGATTGGTCTCAAGCGGCGCCGCCTTCACGCCGATAAACCTGGTCTGCAGCGCCTTACGGACCTGGCGACTGTTCCCCTCCGCGCCAAGTTCCGAGCCGATGAGGGCGACCAGCCTGTCCCGCAGCGCGGGATACAATCCGTGAAGCTCGTCCAGCGCGGCAACGACACCGTCGACAAAGGACTCAACGTCATCGGCGCGCGGTGATGATGATTCCCTGCCGAACCCCGGAACCCCGACTGCCTTCGGCAACATTTCGAAGATCAGATCTTCGGGGTCGGAGGCGGAAAAGAGCGCTGAGCGCACCTGATTCGCCTGCTCGCTGAGCATGCGCGTCTTTTGAGCGAAGGGCGGCAGCGCTCGGGCGCGACCCAGAAGAACTCCAGCCACGCCGACCACGGCGCCCACTCGCTGCCCCCGGCCGAATGAGCGTGTTCCCAGAACCTCGCTGAGCCGTCCGGTGACTACGAGACGCATGCCGGATATAGCATACTTTCGTAACCTAAATGATTCTGGGTTGCGAATGAGACGCTCAGCCGCGGGAGTATCAAGACGAGTAAGGAACGTACCATTCTCGTAGATCGCTACGTTGTTTGCAGACTCGATGAGCGCTGCGGTCAGCAGAACCGGAATCGGGCCCTCCTTCAACCCGATAGGGGGGGCTATGAGGCGGGCGTACAGGTCCGCGATCGAGAGGCCGATGTCGGCGGACCCCTCGATAGCGTCAACGATCGCCCGCCAGGCGTGCGTATACCCGAGCCCGGACTTGTCCTCGGCCGGGGGGCCAAACTCCCAATGCCCGGCACGATTTATGCGGTGGATGCCGGTCCGGGCGAGTACCGCCTCATACATGGCACGCTCGGGCCCGTATCCGTCGATCCCGCACCGCGACTCGCCAGGATGCTCGATCATTGCCTCGATCAGGTCACGACGCGCCTTTGCACCTTGGGAAGTAAGCACGCGCCGTGACAGCATCTCGTTACGCACCCGCGGCGTGAGCCGGTACCGCTGATCGCACACGTCAGACAGAACTGCAGAGAGGGTCCGGGGGCCTTTACGTCGCTCGTCGTCACTGTTGACTAGATGTGCGGGAAGTTCGCCCTCATCGCTACAGATGTACCACCGCACCTCATTGGCCCCGACGCCGTAGGCGGCCTCGACGGCAGCATCGAGACGCGCAGCCGCGGCAGCGGCCCGCTCGGCAAGCTCGCGACGAGCGACCCAGTCCACGTCGCCATCCTCCGTGCGCCCTAGAGCGTCCTGATGCGCGGCAAGGTCCCGAGCCGTCTCGACGAGCGCTTTGAGCGAGTCCTCGGCCGCGACGCCCAGAACTACCGGGCGCGATTGCGCGACACGGGCAAGCGCGAGTTGCGCATTTGCGTCGAAGGCCGGGTCAGCGGCGAGTAGCACGAGTCCGTCGTAATCTTGTCCAGTCAATGACGGCGCAATGGCGTTCATGTCGACGAAGTACCGCGCGAATACACGGAGGACCCCGTACTCCTGACTGTGCCGAGCCGCGACGACCGGCACCTGGGGACGGACGCGGTTGAGCACCGCCGCGACAGGCTCAGCGAGGGCCTCCCGACGGGCCAGCTCGATAGCAGACTTCAGGTCGTAGTCACTCCCGGACCATACGCGGTACTCATCGGCAAACTCCCTGTAGGTAAGTAATCCTCGCTCGATCAAGGAATCGAAGATTCTGTCCACTTCGTCCGGCGATTCTGTGCCACCCTGCCCGTCGAGCACTGCAACTCGCACGAGGCTTCGGCTAGCTCGCAGGGGCCCGCCGGCTGCGACGAGGTTCAGCACCCCGACCGTCTTAAGTACCTTCGATTCCGGGTCCGTCAGTCCTGCGATGTCACGTAGCCGTGTTTCGATCTCAATCCAACGGGAAGCATTCGGCGATGCCCCTACCATTGTCGCCGCTGATGCAAGAAAGAAGTCGTAGGCATGGTGCAGGCGCACTGACGGCAACAGTCCATGTGAGGGCAGTGAGGTAGTCGCGATAAACGACGGGACGGCGTGCGCATCTGGGCCAGCAAGGAAGGAGAAGAGAGTGCGTTCGTTCTGCCCGTACCGATTGCAGAGCGCCGGCAGCGCCGCGACCAATGTGGGATGCAGGGGATACATCTCAGCGGGCTCGAGGTGAAGGAGATCGGCTACGCCTATATGGTTGAGTTCACGCTTACACGACTCCGACCAGTCCATGACACCAGGGAGGGTAGTGGTGTGAACGGACGCGATGAGCGCCTGCGTCTCGGCTGCCGTCTCAACGTAGGGGATGTCGACAAATCGTCCCTGAATTTTTGACCATTCACGTCCTCGGGGCCCGCCGACGTCATATTCGGTGAACGCAAGGTGCTGTAGCGTCAGCAGAATAACTGGGTAATGACGCGAGTCCGCGGTCCACTCGGCGATCGACTGCAGCACAAACAAATCGGCGTCTCTGCCACCAGTGGCAACGAACTCCTCGAGGTTCTTTCCAAATTCATCGATGATCAACAGGACCGCGTGCTCGCGCGCGAGCCCGTCGAGCAGGGGCAGGATTTCAAGATCAGGCCCATTCACAGCGTCGCGAATTCGCTTACACGCCCTGGTCGCCTGTTCCGCCTCCGGCATTCGCTCCACTGCACTCTGCAGTGCCCGAAGCAGCGTCTTGCTGACGGGTTCACGCTGGGCAGTCGCCGCGGCACAAACAATCGCGCCTCCTGGCATCGCGGACCGCGCGTGTACAGCTGCCTCGTACAAAGCTGGGTCGATTGCGCTCAGAACCTTGTCGGCGGACTGCTGCGCGAAGCTAGATTGACCAAGGAGTGCGTCGAGGAATAGAGCTAGGCTGGACTTCCCAGTTCCATAGGTGCCTGTAATCGACAACGCACGTCCGGCTGCAGCATCGTTGATGCCGGCAATCACGCGGCGTAGCACCTCGCGAGCCCGCGCCGTCGGAAGATAGTCGCTATTGGGCTGGCCGTGGTCTCGCTCCAGGTTTGCGGAACGGGAGAAGTGCGAGTGAACCTCAACTCTCGAGGCTAACGGCTCCTCAGTATATGTATCCCGCTTGGGGGCGGGTCGAACCGTCTGCAGCGTTACCGCCGCCTTGCCGCTGTGGCTACCATGTACCGCACTCATTTCGCACCACCGGCAGCGCTCAGGGAGACAAGAGCAGCGTCGTTGTAACTGGCTGGCCCGTCGCCGAGGGGCCGCGATAGCTTCATTCGCAAGTTTTCGTAGTACCGAGTAAGGAGCGATTGGGCGAGCTCCGGCAACGACTCGCTCGCCATCACCACAAACTGAGTCGCCCCCGCGGTGGTCAAAAGCTGTCCGATGGCATAGGTGTCCACGACACGGGTCATCGCATCGTTAAGGGCCCTCTCGCTCAGGCCGAACACCTTCCCCGGACTGCCAGGCTCAAAAACGGCGTTCGCCATGCTCACTGTTCGCGCCGCCCCGATTCGAGCCATCCAATCGAGCATTGCAAATGCAATTATTTCCGGAGGCAGTGACGGTTTCGCCCCAAGGAGGAAACGGTACCCTGCTCCAGGCGCCCCGCCACCAGCGCTGCGGCCCGCAGCTCTGCTTCGCTCGATCAGCCCAAGACCCCGAAGCGGGGAGTCAAGCAGGTCGTCCAGACTTGCGCGCCCATGGTCGGCGGCGGCATAGGTTCGCAGCAAACATGAGATGTCCTTGCGGATCGAAGACTCATTGGGCATGACCCACCCGTGGCGGAGGATCTCCTCATTAACCACCCTCACTAGGTCCTCCTCTGTAAACTCCACTGAGGAGAACCGGTTAAACGCGATCCACCAGACTGGCAGCTCGCAGGGCGGGCGCAGCAGCCACCAGTGCAGCAGCCAGAGGGTGCCCGGAGCCTCCATATAGGGGTCCACGCCGTCCACACCGAAAACAGCCTCACCATTTAAGGTCGGGCGCACGGCCGAGTTCCGCCGCTTCCCCGGCGATGCCGCCTCGGCGATAACCTTCGCCGCACCGCCCCAAAACCGGATGGCGCGCACCATGTTCTTGCCTACCCCGAGGCTCACGGTGGCGTCCTCGGCAGTGAATAGATCGGGGTTCTCTTGCGCCCCGATCACCGCCTTGCGAAACCAACCGTACCGAGCGTGGAACGTCTCGTGGCGGGCGAAGACGCGGTGGCATGCGGTGGTCAGGGTGTAAGTCACAGCACATCCGGGGTCGTGAAGGAACGAACGTGGGCAACGGCGTCGGCGAGCATGTCGACCGCAGCGTCGATCTCGGCGTCGCTCGTGGCCCGGGACAGGCTTAGGCGCACGCATTCGCTCGCCGCACTGGCACTCAGACCCATAGCAACAAGGACGTGGCTCGGACGCGGAGTACCGGACGAGCATGCCGAGCCGGTAGAACATGCAAGAGCTGGCAGGCCAGAGAGGACCGCTTCGGCGTCGGCGCCAGCGAACCGTACGTTGAGCGTATTCGGCAGACGAGGAGCTGAACCACCGTTCACCGTCACCGCTTCGATGCGGGTCCGGAGGCCAGCAGCAAGTCGGTCCCGACGAGCAGCCACGCTGGGAGCGTCCGTCAGATATTCGGGCACTAATGTGGCCGCAACTCCGAAGCCGACGATTCCAGCTGTGTTATATGTACCTGCTCGCAACCCACGCTCCTGCCCGCCCCCATGAAGCAGCGGTTCGAGCAGGGAGGATCCACCCGGCACGCGCGCGTGCCGATCGACTAGAAGCGCTCCTACACCACGCGGACCATACATCTTGTGTCCGCTGATCGACATCAGATCAACTTGAAGGTCTGCGAATCCTACCGGTATGCGCCCCGGCGCCTGGGTAGCGTCTGTGTGGACTAATGCACCATGCCGGCGTACCAGAGCAACGACCTCGTCAAGCGGGTGCACGACGCCAGTCTCGTTGTTGGCAAGCATGATCGACACAAGTAGCGTGTCGTCGCTAACGAGCTCGGCGAGCTGATCAAGGTCAACCCGACCATCAGGACAAACCGAGACCTCCAGGACGCGAGCACCACGATCGGCCAAGACCCTGGCGGGCTCCAGGACCGCCGAGTGCTCGGTGGCTCCGACGATGATGGTGCGGCGACGGGTACCCGCCGCTTCGTTGGCCGCCCATAGACCCACCAACGCCAAGTTGTTTGCCTCGGTCGCACCGCTCGTGAACACGACCTCCCTAGGGCTTGTCGCAAGTGCTTCAGCTACTTGCCGGCGTGCCCGCTCGATGGCTGCGGCCGCTGCCTGGCCCAGGGAATGCTGACTCGAGGGATTTCCGATCAAGGTCGTCGCTGCCTCATGGCTAGCCCGAGCGACACGGGAATCGATGACAGTGGTCGCGTTGTGGTCTAGATTGATGACCGAAGTGGGATGCAAGATCACCGCGATCCCCTTTCAACATCTCAAGCGACCGGTAGTAGATCAGAGAGCGCTGACACGGCGGTGGGTGGCAACTAGGCGAGCACCCACCTCATGGCTAGGCCGGGGCAAGCACTCGCAGAGGCGTTGGTATCCACGGCGCGGCTGCTGCAGCTCGTCGTGCTCCTGCGTCCGCATCATGTACATGAAACCGTTCGCCGGCGGTGGCACGCACAACGAGGGATAACTCGTCTGTCCCGAGTGGTGAGTCCACGAGGATGCTGCGGTTGTCGGACCACAGGCCGGTCAACACGGCCCTGATCATCCGCTCCGCTTCCACGGCGGACGGCATCGCCAGCCCAACAAGCATTGAACCCACCTCCCCACTGGCGGCTTCCGGACAGTACCCCCCGAATCCCGCCAGCGGGACCCCCGAGGACTCAGCCGTTCAGCCAGTTCAGCCCGGCTCGTTTGCACTGTCAAGAGCCACGAGAGTTGAATTGGCCCCGCCAGGACCGGCTTGCAGCGAGACCGCGAGCTATGGCCGGCAGTATCCCGTGCACCCTTGCTCGCTCCTTGAGCCCTCATGTGGACTGGCCATCGTCAGCCCTCTACTCGGTAGGCCAAGCACCAGAACTGCCTGGTTGGCTTCCCAGCCGTCAGGGAATTTGACCGGAACGTTCAGGTGGACTGGTTCGGAGGACGGATGGGCATCGAGCAGCTGCGCGATCCGTGATCGGCACCGCGATGCAACCATGACGATGCCGCGACGCCAGCACGCAAAGCCGCCCCGACTCCAGGCGGAATTCCGCCGCGTCCCGGCGTCCCGGCAGCGAGTGTAGAACGATCGCCACGTCATACTCGCGGCCCTGAAGTTGGCAATGTCCACTGTGATGGGCGGTCGCGCATTGCCGAGCTGCGCGCGGATGGCCACGACCTGGTTGGGCCTGACCCGCTTTGACGGACATCTGAGATCAGGAGCCAAAGGGCTTCGGGAGGATGTCAGCATCATGGAGAGCATGGGGTAGGAATCGGGCTCGGCCTCGTCGGTCGTTCACGGCGGAGTTCGAGGCCGAGATCGCGGAGTTGTGCCAGCACGGAGACCGGACGATCGGGCAGGTTGCGAAGGATTTCGACCTGACGGAACCGCGGTGCGGGAGTGGGTCAAGCAAGCCGAGCTCGACGCTGGTGCCCGTAGCGACGGGCTGACCAGTGACGAGCGGGCTGAGCTGGCGCAGCTGCGGCGGGAGAACCGGCGGCTGCGCGAGGACGTCGAGATATTGAAGCGCGGACGGCTTTCCTCGCGAAGGAGACCCGGTGAACGTGTACCCGTTCATCGAGGCGGAGCAGGCCGGCCGGCGCAACGTCAAGCGTGCGTGTGAGCTGATGCAGGTCCCCCGGTCCGCCTACTACCAGCACAGCCGCGGGCAGCAGTCTGAGCGGGAACGCGTCGACCACACACTCAGCCAGAAGATCGTCACGGTGCACGAGGCATCCCGAGGCACGTACGGGGCGCCGCGGATACACGCCGAACTGACCGCGGCGGGGCATCGGCACGGCCGCAAGCGCATCGCCTGGCTAATGCGCAGAGCAGGGCTGGCCGGTCGCTGCCCGCGCCGGTGGCGGACCACCACCATCCCAGACCCGGCCGCGCCACAGCGCCCGGACCTGGTGAATCGGGACTTCGGCACTGACCCGGCCGCCGTCGATACCCGCTGGTGCGGGGACATCACCAACATCAACACGTGGGAAGGCTGGCTGTATCTGGCCACCGTCATCGACCTGGCCTCCCGCCGGGTCGTCGGGTGGGCGGTCGCCGACCATCTGCGCACCGACCTGGTCGACGCCGCTTTCTCACCGACGCCCTCGTCCGGCGCCGGCCCGCCTCCGGGCTGGTCTTCCACTCCGATCGCGGGCAATACACCAGTGCCCAGCACGCCCGCCTCCCGGCACGCCACGGCGTGCGGCTATCGGTGGGCCGGCGCGGGCGGTGCTGGGACAACGAGCAGCTGGCGCTTATCTAACGACCTTGTGCACGGTCGTTAGGGCGCGTCTCATTTGGATGTTCGTTGGGCTCGCGCATGATCTCTTTCCGTGCATGACGCGATGGTCCGTACGTGGGCGCCGGATGATCTGTGGGAGATCGCGGAGCCGTTGATTCCGCCCGCGCCGGTTCGGAGGCAGGGTGGCGGTCGGCGGCGGGTCGACGACCGGGCGGTCCTGGCAGCGATCGTGTACGTGACCCAGGCGGGTTGTTCCTGGTGGAAGCTGCCTGAGGCGTTGTTCGGGGTGACCCGGGCGACCGCTCACCGTAGGTTCAGTCAGTGGACTGCGGCCGGGTTCTGGCTGCGGCTGCACGAGGCGACCCTGGACCGGCTGGGCAGCGAT
>NZ_VSFA01000159.1 GCF_008119785.1 Micromonospora sp. MP36
CCGCCGTCGACCTGCACCTCCGACTGGCCGGGCCCACCCTCGACGCCCCATTCGGCCACGACGCGCTCGGCCGCGACGTCCTCGCCCGCCTCGGCCACGGCGCCCTGCACACCTTCGGCACCGCCACCGCCGTCGGCGCCGCCGCCCTGCTCACCGGCCTGGCCGCCGGCCTGCTCCCACGACTGTCCACCGGCGCCATCGAGGTCGCCAACACCCTGCCACCCGTAATCGCCGGACTGCTGGTCGCCGCGGCGCTCGGGCCCAGCACCGCCGGCGCCGCCATCGCCGTCGCCGCCACCGCCTGGGCACCCCTGGCCGCCCACACCGCGGCCCTCGTCCGCGAGGAACACGGCAGCGGCCACGTACAGGCCAGCCGGATGCTCGGAGCCAGCCCCACCCGCATCCTCCGCACCCACGTGCTGCCCGGGGTGCTGCCCCTGGTCACCCGCCACGCCGTCCTACGCCTGCCCGGCATCGCACTGGCGATCGCCTCCCTCGGCTTCGTCGGGCTCGGCGCCCAACCACCCACCCCCGAATGGGGACTCCTGCTCGCCGAGGCCATGCCCTACGTCGAACGCGCCCCCTGGGCCGCGCTCGCCCCCGCCACCGCGCTGGCACTGCTCGGCGCGTTCGCCGTCACCACCGCCACCGCGATCCGCACGCGCCGGACCCGTCAGAACCCCGCCACCGCCACCTGACCGGCGAGACGAACACCACGCCCGCCCCCGACCGCCCGGTCAGGCGGTCGCCTGCCAGTGGTACGTCCACGGCGGCCCCGCACCGACCACCGGCTCCCGCACGTACAGGCCGTCACCGACCACGTCGACCTCACCCGGGTGCAACTCGGCCGGCGGGTCCCCGCGATCGTCCAGCTCCACCGTCGCGGTACGCCCGTCGGCCGGCCCACCCACGATCGGGACATCAGCTACGTCACGCATAGCTGCAGCATCACGCCCCCACGCCCGACCACACCCCGAACAGGCGAACCTCACCCCGCATCGACACCTCGATCACCCACCAGCGCCACCAACGCGCGATTCGTCCGGTTCGACCGCACCGCCGCCCGCTGCTGACCCGCCGTCACCTCGATGTACGTCTGCGACGACGCCAACGACGCATGCCCCAGCAACCGCATGATCTCCGCCGCGCTCGCCCCGTCCTCCGCCAACCGAGTCGCGAACGTGTGCCGCAACGCGTGCAACCGCGCCCCCCGCGGCACCCGGTCACCGATACCGGCCCGCCGGTAACAGGACTCCACCAGATACTGCAGCCCACCCCGGCGCAACGGCTCACCCCGCCGATCCACCAGCAACGCCGAGTCCGGCCGCACGTTGCGCGCGCCGAACCGGCGCCGCCGACTGTCCAGGTAGTCCGCCAGCACCCGGTCCAGACCCGCCTCGATCGGCACCGTCCGCGGGCGCCCGCCCTTGCCCGCCACGTCCACCCGCCGCTCGCCGGGCCGCCCGGCCAGCGACGCCACCCGCAACGCCAGCAGCTCCGACAGGCGCAGCCCGGCACACAGCGCCAGGGAAAGCACGGCCAGGTCGCGCTCCGGCCACGGGTCGCGCTGCCGGCCGTGGTCCCGGGCCACCGCCGTGAGGAGTTCCTCCGGGGTGTCCTCGCCGCGCAGCGGCTTGGGCTGGGGGAGCGGGGTGCGGGGCCGCCCCACCGCCGGCATCGGATTTCCCGGTACGACCCCCTCCGCCACCAGGAACGTGAAGAAGCTGTTCCAGGTGGACCAGGCCCGGTGTACGGAGGCGGCGGCGCGCGGGGCGGCGAACCGGGCGAACGCCGCCCGCATCACGCGGGGGGAGAGGGTGGTGATCGGCAGTTGATCGAGGGGGAGGGGAGTGGCCTCGTCCTCGCCGACCAGGGCCGCGACGGTGGTGAGGTCCCGCCGGTACGCCGCCAGGGTGTGGGGGGAGGGCTTGCGGGTGGCCCGGGCGGTCAGGAACTCCTCGATCAGTAGCCCTACCGACTCGTCCGGTTTGTCATGCATAAGGCACATTATGCATGATTTTCGCGTTCCGGTCACGCCCCGGCAGGGGGAGCGGGGCAGCCTGATTCACTGACTGACGTGATCACCCTGCGCGCTGTTGTCGAGGTTCCCGCATTCGATGAGACGCCGGCGTGGCCGGTGGGGGCGCCGACGGCGGGCGCCTGGCTGGCGCTGCATGCCGGCGGTACGCCGGAGGAGGCGGGCCTGTTCGTCGCGACCCTCGCGGACGGTCTTGACATGGACCCGGCCGGCGGCAGGGCCGAGGCGGTGGACGCCGTGCTACGCGAGGACCGGCTGGTGGTCGCCGGCGGGCTGCATCTCACGGACACCGCCACTGGGGTGACCGTACTGCCGGGCTGCTGCGCGGGGCTGGAGGACTGGCGGGAATGGACGCTGGCCCTCGCCGGCGGCTCACCATGGCTGGGTCACGACCCGAGCCCGGAGATCGAGGCGCTCGACGACCGGCTACGGGTGTGGCAGGACGCCGCCCGCCACACCGGCGCATACGTCGACCTGTCGCGCGTACGCCTGGCCGAACTGCTCGTGGGCGTGCAGCGCGACCTGACCGGCTTCCTGGCCCGCCTCGACGACTGGGCCCGCAGCAGCGGGCTCGGGTCGCGTGCCGGCTCGCTCGTGGCGGCGGTCGACCGGAGCCTCGCGGTCACCGCGCCGCTGGACCTGCCCCCTTCGGATGAGCGGCCCGAACAGTCAACTTGACATAATGTACATTATCGAATCTGACGTTGGGCCAGGTCAAACGGGACCTGAGCCGTCACTTCTCATTCGCCCTGGGCCACTCTCAACGCTGGCGGACGTTGCCCACACGCGGGCTGGGCGGCCTGACGCGTCACCTGGCGGGCGGTCCCTCACCTCGCAAGCCCTGGTGAGGGGCCGCCCGCTCGTTCAGGCAGTCAACAACGGGACCTCCTGGTCAGAAGCCCAGGCGGCCCGTGCCCCCCACGACGGGAAGCGTCAGGGTGCTGCCATTCAGGTACACGGTGACCTGGCTGCCCACCGCGGCCGCGTCGCGCGCCGGGCGGTTGGACGTCGGGTTCGCGTTGTAGTTGCCGGTGATGACGACGCCGATCCGGTGTCCGGCCGGGATGACGTGCTCGGACGGGAGGGTCTTCCACCGCACGTTGTACTCCTCGCCCGGCGTCAGCGCGTGGCTCCGTCGAAGGTCTGGCGAGTTCTTCACGTCGATGTGGCCCCAGGCCAGGACGCGCTCCGGCGTGATCGCGACGCTCGCCTCCATCGGTTCGGCGCACCCGGTCCGGTCGGCCAGGTCCTCGGGCTCGCAGGACTCCTGCACCACCTCCAGCGGGTCCTTGCCCGCCACGGTGACGGTCGGCCCCGGGCCGTAGTCGACGAGGAGGGCCGACAGCAGGGACGTCTCGGCCGTCGTCGACATCCGGACCGCCAGCTCCGGCGTGCCGGAGAGGCGTACGTCCGCAGTGAGCGGAGGGGTGACGTACGCGAGCCGGCCGGGCTTGGTCTGCTCGGCGTTACCGATCTTGACGGCTTGCGACTCGATCTGGTCGACGAAGCTCTGCGCGGGGTTGCCCTTCGGCGCGTTGAGCGACAGGGTGCCCGCCGCGTCGGCCGTCGTCGGACCGAAGCGCAGGTCCACCTTCTCGGCGTTGGCGTCCGGCCAGGTCGAGTGGGTTTCCCAGGTGCCATCGGGACGCTGGATGTCCGCCATCGGCTCGTCCATGATCCCGTTGGGGATGTCGTACAGCCAGTGGTCCATCCACCTGTGCATGACCGCCTGCCACTCGGTGAGCCGGAAGCTGGTCGGGTTCACGTGGGCGCCGCGGTGGAGCCAGATCTTGCGTGGCATCTGGCGCTTCTCGACCTCACGCCACAGGTCGGCGAAGTGCATGGTCTTGACGTTGAAATCGGTGAGACCGTGCACCATGAACACGGACGTGTCCACTGTCTTGATCTTGTTGGCGTCGGGCAGGTAGTTCCGTTCCTGCCAGAACGGGGTGAAGTCGGAGGCGCTGGCCTCCTCGGCGTCGCCGAGCCCGGTGATGACCGACTCGCAGGCCGGCGCTGACGCCGAACCCGGTAGCGTCCGGCCGACGGAGACGTAGTCGGCGAGGTACTCGGTGTACCGGGAGTTGACGTTCTCGCTCCAGGTCGACCAGGCGATCCCCTGGTCGTTCACGTACCGGTACCAGCTGGAGATCGCGGAGATGGGCACCACGGTTCGCAGGCCGGGTACGCCCTGGGTGGCGACCGCGTTGGGCAGGGTGCCGACGTAGGACACGCCCTGCATCCCCACGTTCCCGGTGCTCCAGTCGGCGACCGCCGCGCTGCCGTCGTGGTGGAAGCCCGGCGCGCGGCCGTTGAGCCAGTCGACGACCGCCTTGATGCTGATCGTGTCCTCGGGCCCGCCGGTGGTCGGGCAGCCGAAGGACCGCCCGGTGCCCTGCATCTCCACTTGGACGACGGCGTAGCCCCGGGGGACGAAGTACTCGTCCCACCAGCCGGGGAATCCGCGGGTCTTGTCTGGCAGCGGGTCACCGGGATCCCGGCCGTAGTACGGGCTGGCCTCCATGATGGTGGGCACCCGCAGGCCCGCTTCGGTCTCCGCTGGCCGGATCACGTCGACCTCGATCAGATCCCGGCGGCCGTCGGCGTCACTGTCCATCGGCGCCTCGACGTAGACGACCTCCTGGACCGCCTCGCCGTACGAGAAGACCGGTTGCGTCACACCGTTTTCGATCACGATCCCGGGTGTGTCCGCTGTAGCGCTCGCCGAAGCGGGCGCACTCATGATCACGACCCCGACAGCAGTTCCGACGGCTAGCAGTCGCCGCACAACTCCCATGTCCCTACCTCCGTCAGCTCCAGAGACACATGGTTGATACAGCGTGGTCGATATTGATCGAGTGGGTCAATGACCATCCGTAGTGGAGAGGCTCTCCCCCGTTACGACAGATGTCGTGCGGTATCGACGGTCCCGGTGTTGACGATGCGACCGGAGCCCGTGCCTGTCCCGTCGCCAGACCAGCATCAGCCTGTCCAGACGCGACACGCTCTCCCCCGCATCCTGGGCGTTCCGTGGGCCGCCACGACGGTGCCGTTGCAGTGCACATGCCGGCCGACCCGCCGGGTTGTCGCCCGCGTGGAGACGATCACCCGGCAGGTCGGCCGGCAGGCGTTCAGGCGGTCGCGCTCAGCGAACCGAGGGCATCGTCACGTGCCAACCCGGTCTACGACGACGCGGACGCACTGCGCGGCGACGTACCTGGCGAACAGGCCGTAGTCGACCCAGATCCAACGATCGGTGGTCGCGCCGCAGGCGGTGTAGTACCCGCCGCTCTCGCTCGAGCAGGACGAGCGAATGTACTGGCCCGCATTGAGCGTGCCAGCGGCCGAGGCGGACGTGGTCTTGTCGTTCCGGACGGTGACGGCGCTGACCCCTGCCTTCGGAGTGACCGAGCAGATGTTCGCGCTGGCCGGGCCGCTGATGAGGAACACCGAACCGACCAGCGACGTGAGCGTCGCCGCGGTCCCGGCGGCGAAGCGTCTCTTCAAGGTCATCGGACACCCTTCGATTGATGGTCGTGCTCACCGCCCCCGTGGCGGCGCATCGACGCTATTCGGTATCCGTCGCTGGTGAATCGGGGGAATCCCTATCGATCAACCAGCCGGGCGCCACCGCGGGTATTCGTTGTCGCCAATCTCCGCCCGTGGCCGGTCTCCCCTCGCCCACGACGCGATGGTGAGGATTTTCTCTGCTGGCGCGGACGGTGAGCCCTGCCCGGGGCGCCAGTTGATGCGGGCACTGAAGGCGAGCGCCTACCAAGGCGGCTCGTGTACTGACGAGCCGCCTTGGTAGGCGCACACACGACGTCCCGAACGGGCGTCAGCGGTGCTGCTCCCCCGTGCTGATCGAGCGCCACGCGAGGTGCCGGGAGTCCCCGTCAGGCGCCGACGTAGGCCGCGAGGTGCTCGCCGGTGAGGGTGGAGCGGGCGGCGACGAGGTCGGCGGGGGCGCCCTCGAAGACGATCCGGCCGCCGTCGTGGCCGGCGCCGGGGCCGAGGTCGATGATCCAGTCGGCGTGTGCCATGACGGCCTGGTGGTGCTCGATGACGATGACCGACTTGCCGGAGTCGACGAGCCGGTCGAGCAGGCCGAGCAGATGCTCCACGTCGGCGAGGTGCAGGCCGGTGGTCGGCTCGTCGAGGACGTAGACGCCGCCCTTCTCGGCCATGTGGGTGGCCAGCTTGAGCCGCTGCCGCTCGCCGCCGGAGAGCGTGGTGAGCGGCTGGCCTAGGATGAGATAGCCGAGTCCGACGTCGGCGAGCCGGTTGAGGATGGCGTGCGCGGCCGGGGTGCGGGCCTCGCCGGCGCCGAAGAACTCCTCGGCCTCGGTCACCGACATCGCGAGCACCTCGCTGATGTCGCGGCCGCCGAGGTGGTACTCCAGCACCGATGCCTGGAACCGCTTCCCCTCACACTCCTCGCAGATGGTGGCGACGCCGGCCATGATCGCCAGGTCGGTGTAGATGACGCCGGCGCCGTTGCAGGTGGGGCAGGCGCCCTCGGAGTTGGCGCTGAACAGTGCGGGCTTCACGCCGTTGGCCTTCGCGAACGCCTTGCGGATCGGGTCGAGCAGTCCGGTGTACGTTGCCGGGTTGCTCCGCCGCGAGCCCTTGATCGCGCCCTGGTCGACCGACACGACGCCCTCTCGGCCGGACACCGAGCCGTGGATGAGCGAGCTCTTGCCCGATCCGGCCACGCCGGTCACCACGACCAGCACGCCGAGCGGGATGTCGACGTCGACGTCGCGCAGGTTGTGGGTGCTGGCGCCGCGTACGGGGAGCATGCCCGACGGGGTCCGTACCGACGGCTTCAGGGACGCCCGGTCGTCCAGATGGCGGCCCGTGAGGGTGCCGCTGGCACGCAGCCCGTCGACGGTGCCCTCGAACACCACCTCGCCGCCGCCGACGCCGGCGGCGGGGCCAAGGTCGACGACGTGGTCGGCGATCGCGATGGTCTCCGGCTTGTGTTCGACGACCAGCACGGTGTTGCCCTTGTTCCGCAACTGGAGCAGCAGGTCGTTCATGCGCTGGATGTCGTGCGGGTGCAGCCCGATCGTCGGCTCGTCGAACACGTAGGTGACGTCGGTGAGCGACGAGCCGAGGTGGCGGATCATCTTCACGCGCTGCGACTCGCCGCCGGAGAGCGTGCCGGAGGACCGGTCGAGCGAGAGGTAGCCCAGCCCGATCTTCACGAACGAGTCGAGGGTGTGCTGCAGCGCGGTGAGCAGCGGCGCCACCGACGGCTCGTCGAGTTCGCGGAGCCAGGCGGCCAGGTCGCTGATCTGCATCGCGCAGGCGTCGGCGATGCTGGTCCCGTTGATCTTCGAGGATCGGGCGGCTTCGCTGAGCCGGGTGCCGCCGCAGTCGGGGCAGGTGGTGAAGGTGACCGCGCGGTCCACGAACGCCCGGATGTGCGGCTGCAGCGCCTCGCGGTCCTTGGACAGCATCGACTTCTGCAGCTTCGGGATCAGCCCCTCGTAGGTGAGGTTGATGCCGTCGACCTTGACCTTGGTCGGTTCCTTGTGGAGGAGGTCGTGGAGCTCCTTCTTGGTGTACTTGCGGATCGGCTTGTCCGGGTCGAAGAAGCCGCAGCCGGTGAAGATGCGGCCGTACCAGCCGTCCATGCTGTAGCCGGGGATGGTGAGCGCGCCTTCGTTGAGCGATTTGGAGTCGTCGTAGAGCTGGGACAGGTCGATGTCGGAGATCCGGCCCATGCCTTCGCAGCGGGGGCACATGCCGCCGGTGATGCTGAAGCTGCGGCGCTCGACCGTCTTGCCGCCACCGCGCTCGATGGTGACCGCGCCCTTGCCGCTGACCGAGGCCACGTTGAAGGAGAAGGCCTGGGGCGAGCCGATGTGTGGCTGCCCCAGTCGGCTGAAGAGGATACGCAGCATCGCGTTGGCGTCGGTGACGGTGCCGACGGTGGAGCGGGGGTTGGCGCCCATCCGCTCCTGGTCGACGATGATCGCGGTGGTCAGCCCTTCGAGCACGTCGACCTCGGGGCGGGCGAGCGTCGGCATGAAGCCCTGCACGAAGGTGCTGTAGGTCTCGTTGATCAGCCGCTGCGACTCCGCGGCGATCGTGCCGAACACCAGTGAGCTTTTGCCGGAGCCGGAGACGCCGGTGAAGACCGTCAGCCGGCGCTTCGGGATTTCGACGTTGACGTCCTTGAGGTTGTTCTCGCGCGCGCCGTGCACGCGGATCAGGTCGTGGCTGTCGGCGTCGTGCGGCGCGGGCGATCGGGTGTCGGTCCTCGGGGCGGTGGTCATCGTGTCTCCATCAGTTGTCCGTCGGCGTGGCCACCGGCGGCGCCTCGCGTCCGGGTCAGTGGGCGGGTGGTGTCGGCCGGATGGTTTCAGCGCAGCTGGTTGATGCGGATCAGGTTGCCGGTGGGATCGCGGAAGGCGCAGTCGCGGACGCCGTACGGCTGCTCGGTGGGCTCCTGGACGACGTCGGCGCCGCTGGCCTGCAGCCGGTCGAAGACGCCGTCGAGGTCGTGGGTGGCCAGGGTGATGGCGGTGTAGCTGCCCTTGGCGATCAGTTCGAGGATGGTGCGGCGCTCGTCGTCGGTGATGCCGGGGTCGGTGGCCGGTGGGTGCAGGACGATGGATGTGCCCGGCTGGTTGGGGGGACCGACGGTGAGCCAGCGCATGCCGCCGTAGCCGACGTCGTTGCGTAGCTCGAAGCCGAGGGTGTCGCGGTAGAAGGCCAGGGCGGCGTCGGCGTCGGTGTGCGGGAGGAAGGCGTAGTGGATGCTGATGTCCATGGCTGTCAGGCTAGGTGCGGCTCCGTGACGGGGGCTTCTCGATTCCTGATCGGTCTGGTCACCTGTTTGGCGAGGCACGGTGGCATCTCCGCCGTCACGTGGGCGGTTTGGGTGCGGTAGGTGCTCGGGGGCACGCCGACCAGCTCGGTGAAGCGGGTGCTGAAGGTGCCCAGGGACGAACAGCCGACCGCGAAGCAGACCTCGGTGACGCTGAGGTCGCCGCGGCGCAGCAGCGCCATGGCGCGCTCGATGCGCCGGGTCATCAGGTAGGAGTACGGCGACTCGCCGTAGGCGAGGCGGAACTGGCGGCTGAGGTGTCCGGCCGACATGTGCACGCCGCGGGCGAGCGCCTCGACGTTCAGCGGCTGCGCGTACTCGCGGTCGATCCGGTCGCGGACGCGACGCAACAGTGCGAGGTCGCGCAGGTGCTGCGTGAGGTCGGGTCGGCTGCTCACCTGCGTGATCGTGCCACGTGGCGGCGGGGTTTGCCCAACGTTCCACCCGGGCGTGTGTCTGGTTCCTCCCGGTGGTCGCCCGGCTGCGCCGCTCTGTGATCCGCTCGCGGCGCCCGTTGTGGCGGACTCCGCCTTCACGGTTCTTCTCCCCCGCCTGGCCGTCGGTGGTCAGGTCTTTGCGACCGCGGGGGTCGGGGCGCGGTGGCGGGTGCGTTGGGTCAGAACGACGCAGGCCAGCACCACCAGCGCCGCCGCGATCGAGGCCGGGGTGACGCTCTCGCCGAGCAGCAGCGCCGACCAGACCAGGGTGAGCACCGGTTGGGCGAGCTGGATCTGGCCGACCTGCGCGATGCCGCCCCGGGCCAGGCCCGCGTACCAGGCGAAGAAGCCCAGGAACATGGACACCGCGGTGAGGTAGCCGAACGCCGACCAGGCGGCGGCGTCGGCGTGCGGGGGGTCGGCCACGGCGGCGACGGCCGTGATGGGCGCGGTGACGGGCAGCGAGAGCAGCAGCGCCCAACAGATGGTCCGGGCGCCGCCGAGTTCGCGGGCGAGCGCGCCGCCTTCGGCGTACCCGAGGCCGCAGAGCGCGACCGCCGCGAGCAGGGACAGGTCGGCCAGGGACAGGGCGCCGTGGACGGCGCCGCTGGCGCCGAGGAAGGTGAGCACGGCCAGCAGCCCGCCGGCGCTCGCGGCCCAGAACAGCGGCGGCGGGCGTTCGCCGGCCCGCAGCACCGCGAACACGGCGGTCGTGGCGGGCAGCACGGTGATGACGACCGCGCCGTGCGCGGAGGTCTGGGTGATGAGGGCCAGCGAGGTGAACAGCGGGAAACCAACGACGACGCCGAGGGCGACGATCGACAGCCGCCGCCATTGGTCGCGGGTGGGTCGGGGCGCGCCGGTGAGGCGCAGGTACGCCCAGGCCAGCAGCGCGGCGCCGGTGGCTCGACCGAAGGCGACGAACCAGGGGCCGAGTTGCTGGACGGCGACGCGGGTGGCGGGCAGCGACATGCTGAAGGCGAGCACCCCCAGCGCGCCGAGGGTGAGGCCGATGATCCGGTGCGCTGTTACCGTGCTGGCGGTAGTAGCGCTACTTTGATCCTTCATGAGTTACGGTAATGCAGCCGAGCGCGTTATCCAAGATCTGCGTGGGCTCGTGGCGGCCGCGGATCCCGGCACCCGGCTGCCCTCGGTCCGCGAGTTGACCGCCCGGCACCAGGCCTCGCCGGTCACCGTCGCCGAGGCGATCCGGCAGTTGGTGGCGCAGGGGCTGGTCGAGACCCGATCCGGCCGGGGCACCTTCGTGGCCGCCCCGCCGGATGAGCGACGCGCCCCCGACCTGTCCTGGCAGACCGTCGCGCTCGGCCCCGGCCGGCCAGGCGGGGAGGAGATGCAGGCGATGCTGGCGTTACCGCCGGCAGGGGCGATCCCGCTGTCCGGCGGCTACCTGGACGCGGATCTGCAGCCGGCCGCCGCGCTGGGCGCGGCGCTCACCCGCGCTGCCCGGCAGCCCGCGTCGTGGCAGCGGGGACCGGTCGAGGGGCGTGCGGATCTGCGCGCCTGGTTCGCCCGCGAGGCCGGGACCGGGCTGCGCGCCGACGACATGGTGATCTGCCCCGGCGGTCAGGCCGCGCTGTCGACGGCGTTGCGGGCGCTCACCGCGCCCGGCGACACCGTGCTCGTCGAGTCGCCGACCTACCTGGGCGCCCTGGCCGCCGCCCGGGCGGCCGGGCTGCGGGTCGTGCCGGTGCCCGCCGACGCCGACGGCGTACGGCCCGACCTGCTCGCCGCCGCGTTCGCCCGTACCGGCGCGCGACTGTTCTACTGTCAGCCGCTCTACGCCAACCCGACCGGTGCGACACTGGCGGCTCACCGCCGGGCTGCGGTCGGCGACGCCGTACGCGAGGCCGGGGCGTTCCTGATCGAGGACGACTACGGTCGGGACCTCACCGTCGACGCGGCGGCCCCGCCGCCGTTGGCCGCCGACGACCCGGACGGGCATGTCATCTATCTGCGCTCACTGACCAAGTCCGCCGCACCCGGCCTGCGGGTCGCCGCGATCGGTGCCCGGGGTCCGGCCGGCGCCCGGCTGCGTTCGGCCCGGTTGCTCGACGACTTCTTCGTCGCCGGGCCGCTGCAGCAGGCCGCGCTGGAGTTCGTCACCGCGCCGGCCTGGACGCGGCACCGTCGCGGCCTGCGTACCGCGCTGCGGGCCCGGCGCGAGGCGCTGCTGGCCGCGCTGCGCCGGCACCTGCCGGGACTCGTCCCACCGGCGGTCCCCCGCGGTGGCCTGCACCTGTGGGTCCGGCTGCCCGACGGCGCCGACGACGTCGCGGTGGCCGCCGCGGCTGCCGCCGAGGGCGTCGTCGTCTTCCCCGGCCGCCCCTGGTATGCGGCCGAGCCGCCGGCGCCGCACCTGCGCCTGACCTGCGCCGCGGCCCCACCCGATCTCATGGACGAGGCGGTGCGCCGGCTCGCTCGCGCTCTCCGGCGGGAGACGGCGCGGTCCTAGCGTCCCTGATCAGCTTAGTGATCCTGAGTCGGATTGTGTTTCCGGGATCGTTTCCCACCGTGGTGGGGTCGCGTGGGCGTGGAAGTGGAATCCTGCGCCCAGGGCGGCTCCGCGTGGCT
>NZ_VSFA01000016.1 GCF_008119785.1 Micromonospora sp. MP36
GACCCGTGGGACGCCTTCAAGTTCGAACACGTCCACCGGCAGCCGGCCATTGACGGCAAGGAACCTGGCGGCCTGCCGGGTGCGGGACTTGATAATGCTGGACGGTAGATGTTCCCCGCCCGGAACCGCCTTGCGTACCTGCTCCCACTCCTGCGCGGTGCGTTGACGCGGATCGGCCGGCCACGTCGCCAGCACCCCAGCGGTCAGGCCAGCACGCCACGACGCCGAGCGCAGCGCCCGTCCGGCCTGCTCCTGCGCCATGCGCACGATCCGGTCGTTGACCCTCACACCCTCAGGCGGGGCGACCGTCCAGCCCAAGCGTCGCAGCGCCATCCAGGCGTTCGACGGAAGCTTCCGGCCGCCGGCGTCCACGCCGGAGGCGAGCACGTCCACATCCGCGGGATTCCAGCGCTCCGCCAACAGGTCGGAGACCATCCCCGCCACCAGGTCGGCGCACCAGCCGATACGTTGCGCCAGCACGGCCTGCGACAGGACCTCACCGGTCCCCTCGTCCACGCCTGTCCGCAGCACGGCGCGGGCACAAGCGGTGCGCAAGGTCTCGCCTTCGCCCAGCGGCACCTTCCCGCTCACCGACCCACCGCCTCGACAACACCGATGCCGGACAACCAGCACTTACGCCCGACCCGCGTCAACTGAATCTCTCCCGAGTCAACCCAAACACCTAGCGCCAGCGGGATACACCGAAACGCTGCACGGCTTTTAAGAGTCGGGGAGGTTCCACACGGCCAATCTATGATCACTGATGATTCCTAATCAAGTCGGTGAGCCTTACTGCTAATACTGCAACCGCGACGGCGACGGGTCGCCTGCGTCAAGCAGCGGCGTAGAGTGCGGCGGGTGCTGAACCGGCTGGACGAGATCGACTGGACGCGGCTCACCCACGCCTACGGGACGGCCGAGGACGTCCCCGACCTGTTGCGGGCCCTCGCCTCCGACGACGAGGACGAGGTCGAGGAGGCCCTCAGCGAGATCATCGGCAGCATCTTCCACCAGGGCACCGTCTACTCCGCCACGGTGCCGGCCGTGCCGATTCTCGTGGAGCTGGCATCGGCGGCTCGCCACCAGCGATCCGAGATCCTGGCCACCGTGGGCATGCTCGCCGACCCGCACCACGCGTACGGCGACGAGGCCGAGGAGGTCCGCGAGGCGGTGCGGGCGCAGGCGGACCGGTTGGCGGCGCTGCTCGCCGACCCCGACCCGCAGGTCCGCGCGGACGCGGCGTACACGGTGGCGCAGTGCGGGGACCGGCTTCCGGCCGCCCTGTTGCGGGCCCGGTGGGCCATCGAGGAGGTGCCGAGTGTCCGGGCCTCGCTGGCGCTGGCGCTCGGGCTGCGTGACCCGGGCGGCGCCGCCGACCTGCTGGCCGCCGCGCTGCAGCAGGAGGAGCCACCGGTACGCGTCGCCGCGGTGGTCGCGATCCACCGGGCCGGGCTGCCCTGGCCAGCGGGTGCCGTGGAGGCGTTCGCCGCGGCGTTCGACCCGGAGGTGGAGCTCGACTACAACTGGCAGCGCGAGGGTGAGGCCCTGGACGAGTTGGTGAGCGAGGCCGACGAGCGGTTCGTGGTGGACCTGCTCGGCCGCCTGCTCACCGCCGCACCACCGGCCCGCAAGGCCGCCGCGTACGCGATCGGTGAGCGCTGCCGGCAGCTGCGTTCCGCCCCGGCCCTGCTGCTGCCTCTGCTTGGGCCGGCGCTGCACGACCCGGACGAGGGTGTCCGGGCCGAGGTGGTCGGGGTGCTGCGTACCGCCGGTCCCGCCTCGGCGCCGTACGCCGATGACCTGGCACAGGTCGCTGCCGGTTGGCCGGCGGTGGTGGACGCCACCGGATACACCCCTCAGCAGCGGGCGGTGGAGACCCTCGCCATGCTGGCCGACCCGCGCTGGGTCGACGTGATCTGCGCGGTCTGGGCCGGCGGACACGAGGTGCGGCTGCCGGTCGCCGAGCCACCCTTCAGCGCAGCCGTGCTGTCTGCGGCCCGGGGGCGTCTGGCCGGCGCGGACAACCCCGTGCTGGTCACCGGGCTGGCCACCCTGCTCGAACGGTGGGGACCGGCCGCCTCCGCCGCCGTGCCGGAGCTGGTGACCGCCCTGCCGGTCGCCCCGGCCCGGGTGGCGGCCGCGCTCGCTGCGATGGGGGCGGCGCCCGAGCCGGCGGTGCCGGAGCTGCGGAGGGCGGCGTCCCAGGGCGACGTTCGTGCCGGGGTGGTGCTGTGGCGGGCCACGGGTGACGTCGAGCCGGTGGTGGCCGCCGTCGCCCGGCAGCTCGATGCGGGGCCGAACGGCGACGACTGGCGGCTCCGGCAGGCCTTCGACGCGGTCCCGGCGCTCGACGCGCTGCTGCCCAGGCTGCGGTCGTACCTGACCGGGGTGGCGCTGGAGACGGAGGCGGAGCGGTACGCGCAGCTGCTGGCGGCCCGGTCGGTGCTGGAGCTTGCCGACGACGGTGACGCGGTGCTGCCCACCGTCCAGGCGGTGCTCGGCACCGGCTGGTGGGCCGCGTCCGCCGCCGCCGACCTGGTGGCCCGGTTCCCCGACCCGGCGTACGAACCGGCCCTGTGGAAGCTGCTCGACGAGCGGGTGGGTCCGGTGGCGCCGGTACGGGCGCTCTGGCGGATCGGCGTGTCCCCGGACGACCTCGCGCCGGTCCTGGTCCGCCTCGTCGAGGAGGGCTGGACGCGCGGCGTGCTGCCGCTGCTGGCGGAGATGGATGCCCGGAGTGTGCTGTCGGCGCTGCGGGACCTCGCCGAGCGGGACGCCCGGGTGATCACCGGCGGGGTCGTCGTGGACACCGCCTGGCAGGACGAACAGCTCCGGCACGACCTGCGCGAGGCCGTGGCCGTCCTCGAGCGGTGATCCCGGGGCCTTCCCGACCACCGGCAGCCGGGGACTCCCGGTGGTCGGTAGGGCCCTGGCTGGTCAGGCGAGCTGGGAGCGGATGAGGAAGCGGACCCCTTCCGGGGCTTCGAGGGAGAAGCCGCTGCCCCGACCGGGGACCACGTCGACCGTCAGCCTCGTGTGCTTCCACAGCTCCCACTGGGCGCCGGACATCCAGAACTCGACCGGCTCGGGGACGCCGTCGACGTCGAGCGACGCCAGGAGGAAGTCCGAGCCGCCGGTGCGGAACTCCCCGGCCGGGTAGCACATCGGGGCGCTGCCGTCGCAGCAGCCGCCGGACTGGTGGAACATGAGCGGGCCGTGCTGCCCCCGCAGCGACCGGATCAGGTCGGCCGCCGCGGGGGTCAGGGTCACCGGGTCGCCCATCAGAAGAAGCCCAGCTTTTTCGGGGAGTAGCTGACCAGCAGGTTCTTGGTCTGCTGGTAGTGCTCCAGCATCATCTTGTGGTTCTCCCGGCCGATGCCGGACTGCTTGTAGCCGCCGAACGCGGCGTGGGCCGGGTACGCGTGGTAGCAGTTGGTCCAGACCCGGCCGGCCTGGATCGATCGCCCGGCCCGGTACGCGGTGTTGATGTCCCGGGTCCAGACGCCCGCGCCGAGGCCGTACAGGGTGTCGTTGGCGATCTTGACGGCGTCGTCCAGGTCGGCGAAGGAGGTCACCGAGACCACCGGGCCGAAGATCTCCTCCTGGAAGATCCGCATCGAGTTGTCGCCCTCGAAGATGGTCGGCTGCACGTAGTACCCGCCGGAGAGTTCGCCGCCCAGGTCGGCCCGCTCGCCGCCGGTCAGCACCTTGGCGCCCTCCTGTCGGCCGATGTCCAGGTAGGACAGGATCTTTTCCAGCTGGTCGTTCGACGCCTGCGCCCCGATCATCGTCTCGGTGTCGAGGGGGTGGCCCTGGCGCACCGCCTTCGTCCGCTCGACGGCCGCGGCGAGGAAGTCCGAGTAGTGGCCCTGCTGGATCAGCGCCCGGGACGGGCAGGTGCACACCTCGCCCTGGTTCAGGGCGAACATGGTGAAGCCTTCGAGGGCCTTGTCGAAGAAGTCGTCGCGGGCGGCGCTGACGTCGTCGAAGAAGATGTTCGGGCTCTTGCCGCCGAGTTCCAGCGTGACCGGTTTGATGTTCTCGCTGGCGTACTGCATGATCAGCCGCCCGGTGGTGGTCTCGCCGGTGAACGCCACCTTTGCCACCCGGGGCGAGGACGCGAGGGGCTTGCCCGCCTCGACGCCGAAGCCGTTGACCACGTTGACCACGCCCGGCGGGAGCAGGTCGGCGATGAGCGAGAGCAGGTAGTGGATCGACGCCGGGGTCTGCTCGGCGGGTTTGAGCACCACGGCGTTGCCGGCGGCGAGGGCCGGGGCGAGCTTCCAGGTCGCCATGAGCAGCGGGAAGTTCCACGGGATGATCTGCGCGACCACGCCGAGCGGCTCGTGGAAGTGGTACGCCACGGTGTCGTCGTCGAGTTCGCCGAGGGTGCCCTCCTGGGCCCGGATCGCCCCGGCGAAGTAGCGGAAGTGGTCGATCGCGAGGGGGATGTCGGCGGCCAGGGTCTCCCGTACCGGCTTGCCGTTCTCCCAGGTCTCGGCGACGGCGAGGGTCTCCAGGTTCTGCTGCATCCGGTCGGCGATCTTGTTGAGGATGACCGCCCGGTCGGCGACCGAGGTGCGACCCCAGGTGTCGGCGGCGCCGTGCGCGGCGTCGAGGGCCTTCTCGACGTCCTCGGCGGTGCCTCGGGCCACCTCGCAGAAGGTCTGTCCGGTCACCGGGCTGGGGTTCTCGAAGTACCGGCCGCCGTGCGGCTTCACGTACTCGCCGCCGATGAAGTGGTCGTAGCGGGACTGCCAGTGGGTGGGGGCGTCGTAGCGCGCCATGGGTACCTCCGCCGTCCGTCAGGGCTGGATGGCGGGGGACGTTAGTTTCCTCGACGTTGCAGGGACGTTGCGCGCGGCAGGTCGTACTCCTCGGCGAGCTGGCGGGCCCGCGCGATGGCGAGTGGCCGGCGGGGCGCGCCCGGCGGCAGCGCCCGCGCCAGGGCCTGCCAGGCGGTGAGGTCGTCCGCGCCGGTGGGCGTCGCGGTCCAGGCCGCGAGCAGCGCCGGGTCCGCGCCGGCCAGCACGGCCGCGCGGAGCTGCCCGTCGACCAGCCGGCGCAGCCGCGCCACTCCCGGTGCGTCCGACCCGGGCAGCAACGGCCCGGGGTACGCCTGCAGCGCTCCCGCCGGATCGCCGCGTTCCAGCAGCTCGGTGACGGTACGGAAGTCCGCGCGCACGGTCGACCGCAGCCGGTACGGGCGGGAGTCGAGCAGCTCGTCGCCGAGCGCCCGGCGCAGCCGGGACAGTTCGGCGCGCAGGGTGACCGGGTGCAGCCGGTCGTCGCCGTAGAGGTCGAGGCCGAGCTGTTCGCCGGTGCGTCCTTCGGGGTGGTCGACCAGCAGCACCAGCAGCTCGCTGTGTCGGCGGCCGAGCCGGATGCGCCGGCCGCCGACGCGCAGCTCCGCCTCGTCGCGGCCGAGCGCGGCGACGTGCACCACGCCGGGTTCGGCCGGGGCGGCGTTGGCCAGGAACGCCTCGGCGGCTCGCGCGGTGGCCCGGACCAGGGCGAGGCTCTGCGGGGTGGCCAGGTGGTCGCCGCCGGTGATGTCGACCGCGCCGAGCAGCCGGCCGGTGGCCGGGTCGTGGATGGGGGCGGCGGCGCAGGTCCAGCGCTGCACCGGCCGGACGAAGTGCTCGGTGGCGAAGATCTGCACGCTGTGGTCGACGGCGAGGGCGGTGCCGGGGGCGTTGGTGCCGGCGTGCGTCTCGTCCCAGCGGGCGCCGGGCACGAAGTTCATCCGCTCGGCGTGCCGGAGCACCCCCGGATGGCCCTCCACCCAGAGCAGGCGCCCGTCCGCGTCGCAGACCGCCATCAGGTGCGCGCCGTCGAGGGCGATGCCGCCGAGCAGGTCGCGGAAGAGTGGCAGCACCTGCGCGAGGGGGTGCGCCGCCCGGTAGCTCTCCAGCGCGTCGTCGGTGAGGTCGACCGGGGCGGTGGTCTCCGGGTCGAGCAGTGCGGACCGCTCCCACGACCGGCGGACCACCTCGCGGACGCGGTCCGGTGTCCTACCGCCGGTGAGGAACGCTTCGTGGGCGGCGCCGACCTGCGCGATCCGCTCCGCCGGATCGGCACCGAATTCCAGGGCGAGCCACGGGTCAGCCACCACCGACCTCCTCCCGCCCATGGTGACCCACCTCACCCCGATCCGCCAAGCGGCGAGACGGAAGGCCCCTTCCCGCGCAGAGCACCCTCGGCAATCCGTCGCCCTCGGTGAGGCTGACCGGGCCGGCGGGCGGCGGGTGGCACACCATGGATGGCCTGGGGGGATGGAAATCCATGGTGTGCCACGAACTTGGGCCGACCGCCGGGGTTATCCGAACGCCGCGTCCAGGATGTCCAGGCCCCGGGCCAGCTCCTCGTCGGAGATGACGAGCGGGGGCAGGAAACGCAGCACGTTCCCGTACGTGCCACAGGTGAGGGTGAGCAGGCCGGCGGCGTGGCAGGTCGCCGAGATCGCCGCCGTGGCGGCTGGATCCGGGGTCAGGGTGCCGGGCTGCACGATCTCCACGGCGAGCATCGCGCCGCGCCCGCGTACCTCGGCGACGCGCGGGTCGCGGGCGGCGATCGCCCGCAGCCGGTCGACCATGGTCGCGCCGATCCGCCGGGCGGCGGCGGCCAGGTCCAGCTCGTGCATGGTCTCGATGGCCGCCAGCGCGGCGGCGCAGGCGATCGGGTTGCCGCCGTACGTGCCGCCGAGGCCGCCGACGTGCACCGCGTCCATCAGCTCCGCCCGCCCGGTCACGGCGGCCAGGGGCAGGCCGCCGGCGATGCCCTTGGCCAGGGTGACCAGGTCCGGCTCGACGCCCTCGTGCTGGCAGGCGAACCAGTCCCCGGTCCGGCAGAACCCGGTCTGGATCTCGTCGGCCACAAAGACCACCCCGGTGGATGTCGCCCACTCGCGCAGTGCCGGCAGGAAACCCTCCGCGGGTACGACGAAGCCGCCCTCGCCCTGGATCGGCTCGATCAGCAGGGCGGCCACGTTCTCCGCGCCGACCTGCTTCTCCACCAGCTCGATGGCCCGCGCCGCGGCGGTCGCCCCGTCGAGCCCGCCGTCGCGCAGCGGGTACGACATCGGCACCCGGTAGATCTCCCCGGCGAACGGCCCGAACCGGTGCTTGTACGGCATGTTCTTCGCGGTCAGGGCCATGGTCAGGTTGGTCCGGCCGTGGTAGGCGTGGTCGAACACCACCACCGCCGGCCGGCCGGTGGCGTGCCGCGCGATCTTCACGGCGTTCTCCACCGCCTCGGCGCCGGAGTTGAACAGCGCCGAACGCTTCTCGAAGCTCCCCGGCGTCAGCGCGTTGAGCTGCTCGCACACCGCCACGTACGACTCGTAGGGGGCGACCATGAAGCAGGTGTGGGTGAAGCGTTCGACCTGCGCCTGCACCGCCTCGACCACCCGCGGGGCGGAGTTGCCGACGTTGGCCACCGCGATGCCGGCGGCGAAGTCGATCCACTCCCGCCCGTCGACGTCGGTGATGGTGCCACCGGCCGCTCGGTCCACGTAGGACGAGATGACGCTGCCGACGCCGCGGGCGACCGCGGCCCCGCGCCGCTTGTGCAGCTCGTCAGACGATGCCACGGGGCCACTCTCCGTTCGCGACTGCGGGGCTCGCAAACCCGGCTCGCTCCTCGCGCTCACCGGTCAGCCCTCGATGTTGTGCATGACGTGCTTGATCCGGGTGTAGTCCTCCAGGCTGTAGACCGAGAGGTCCTTGCCGTGCCCGGAGTGCTTGAAGCCGCCGTGTGGCATCTCGGAGATGAACGGGATGTGGGTGTTCACCCAGACGCAGCCGAAGTCGAGCCGGCGGGTCATCCGCATGGCCCGGCCGTGGTCCCTGGTCCAGACCGAGGCGGACAGGCCGTACTCGACGCCGTTGGCCCAGCGCACCGCCTCGTCCTCGTCCGAGAAGCGCTGCACGGTGATGACCGGCCCGAACACCTCCTGCTGGATGACCTCGTCGGCGTGCTGCACGCCGGAGACCACGGTCGGGGCGTAGAAGTAGCCACGCTCGCCGACCTGGGAGCCGCCGGTCTCGACCTTCGCGTGGTCCGGCAGCCGGTCCACGAAGCCACGTACCCGGGCGAGCTGGTTGGCGTTGTTCAGCGGGCCGTAGAGCACGTCCTCGTCGTCCGGTGCGCCGGTCTTCGTGTTGCGCGCCTGCTCGGCGAGGGCGGCGACGAAATCGTCGTAGATGCCGGGCCCGGCGAGCACCCGGGTCGCCGCGGTGCAGTCCTGGCCGGCGTTGAAGTAGCCGCCCACCGCGATCGCCTCGGCCGCCGCCGCGATGTCCGCGTCGTCGAAGATCACCACCGGGGCCTTGCCACCCAGCTCCAGGTGGGTCCGCTTCAGGTCCGGCGCGGCCGCGGCGGCCACCTCCATGCCCGCCCGGGTCGAGCCGGTGATCGACACCAGCTGCGGGGTCGGGTGGGCGACGAGAGCGCGGCCGGTGTCCCGGTTGCCGCAGATCACGTTGAACACGCCCGGCGGGAAGAACTCCGCGGCGATCTCGGCCAGCAGCAGCGTCGACACCGGAGTGGTGTCGGAAGGCTTGAGCACCACCGTGTTGCCGGCCGCGAGGGCCGGGGCGATCTTCCAGACCGCCATCATCAGCGGGTAGTTCCACGGGGTGACCTGGGCGCAGACCCCGATCGGCTCGCGCCGCACGTACGAGGTGTGACTGGCCAGGTACTCGCCGGCCGAGCGGCCCTCCAGCAGGCGGGCGGCACCGGCGAAGAAGCGGAACTCGTCCACCGCCGGCGGCAGCTCCTCGTCGGCGGTGAGCTGGCGCGGCTTGCCCGTGTTGCGTACCTCCGCGTCGACCATCTCCGCGGCGCGGGCCTCCACCGCGTCGGCGAGCTTAAGCAGGGCCTTCTGCCGCTCGGCCGGGGTGGTGTCCCGCCACGTCTCGAACGCCGCCGCGGCGGCCTTCATCGCCGCGTCCACGTCCGCGGCACCCGAGACCGGCGCCTGGGCGAAGACCTCCCCCGTGCACGGGTCGATCAGGTCGGCGTAGCCGCCGTCCACCGGGTCGACGTACTCGCCGTTGACGAAGTTGCGCAGCTGTTGCTGATCACTCATCAGAAGTCTCCGAGGATGGCCGGGGGGAAGGTCAGCGGAGGTTATCGCAATCTGACTGCCATCTTGGCTACTGAATTCGCAACAGACAAGGGCTGAGGCAACTGTTTCCGCGCGACCTTCGCGTCGTCTACGCTGCCGATCGTGGAGCCGAGAGCCTTCTATGTCGCCGGTCGCCCCGCCCACGGCGAGGGCGAGCTGACCGTCACCCACCCGTACGACGGCCGGACGGTCGGGCGTACCACCCTCGCCACGACCGACCAGGTCGAAGCCGCCGTCGCGGCAGCCGCCGGAGTGGCCGCGGCGGCCGCGGCCCTGCCCGCGCACGCGCGCGCGGCGGCCCTCGACCACATCTCCCGGCGGCTCGCCGAACGCGCCGACGAGGTCGCCGCATTGATCACCGCGGAGAACGGCAAGCCGGTCAAGTGGGCGAAGGCGGAGGTGGGCCGCGCGGTCTCCACGTTCCGGTGGGCCGCCGAGGAGGCGCGACGCTTCTCCGGCGAGCTGCAGCGCCTGGACACCGACCCGGCGGCGACCGGGCGGATCGCGCTGGTCCGGCGGGTGCCGAAGGGCCCTGTGCTGGGCATCGCGCCGTTCAACTTCCCGCTGAACCTGGTCGCGCACAAGGTCGCCCCGGCCATCGCCGTCGGCGCGCCGATCGTCGTCAAGCCGGCCCCGGCCACCCCGCTGTCCGCGCTGCTGCTCGGCGAGATCCTCGCCGAGACCGAGCTGCCCGAGGGGATGTTCTCGGTGCTGCCGCTGCCCAACGAACGCGCCGCCGAGCTGGTCGCCGACCCCCGGCTGCCGGTGGTGTCGTTCACCGGCTCCGGGCCGGTCGGCGCGGCCATCCGCCGGGCCGCCCCGGACAAGCACGTGACCCTCGAACTGGGCGGCAACGCGGCGGCGGTGATCTGCGAGGACTGGAGTTCCGACGAGGACCTGACCTTCGCCGCGCACCGGATCGCCACCTTCTCCAACTACCAGGCCGGCCAGTCGTGCATCGCCGTCCAGCGGGTGTACGTGCACGAATGGCTCTACGACGGCTTCTTGCCCCGGCTGGTCGCGTCGGTGGAGGCGCTGCGGACGGGGGACCCCACCTCCGAGCTGACCGACGTCGGCCCGCTGGTCTCCGTCGCGGCCGCCGAGCGGGTCGAGGCGTGGGTGGACGAGGCGGTCGCCGCCGGCGCCACCATCGAGGTCGGCGGCCGGCGGGAGGGCGCGACCTACCCGCCGACCGTGCTGTCCGGCGTGCCGTCGACGGCCAAGGTCAGCGCGGAAGAGGTGTTCGGGCCGGTGCTGGTGGTCGCCCGGGTCGAGAGCGACGAGGCCGCGTTCGCCGCGGTCAACGACTCGCCGTACGGGTTGCAGGCTGGGGTTTTCACGCACAACCTGCAGACCGCCTTCCTGGCGTCCCGAACGCTGGAGGTCGGCGGGGTGATCGTGGGAGATGTGCCGTCCTACCGGGCCGACCAGATGCCGTACGGCGGGGTGAAGGGCTCCGGCGTCGGGCGGGAAGGGCTGCGCAGCGCCATGGAGGACTACACCGAGCCGCGCGTCATGGTGCTGACCGGGGTGGCGCTGTAGCTTCCACCGGTGGAGCGACAGCGCCGATCCGGGCGGACGGACCGTCACTCCTCCGGCAGCGGGAACAACGCCAGATCGTTGCCGAGCATGCCCCAGGTTGACCTGCCGTTCGGGGTGAAGCTGAACATCGGGTTGTTGTACCAGCCGCGCGGCACGTTGTCGTACAGAGTGGTGACCTCGCCGCCCGGGACGGTCGGCAACGCGGAGATGTCGTTCGTCCAGTGCACCCAGGAGAAGACCCGGCCCTTCACGCCGTTGAGCTGGCCGTAGCCGCCGAGGTCGCCCTCCATGACCACCGTGCGCGTGTGCAGGTCGTACGCGAACCAGGCGCCGCGCGGACGCCGGCCCACCGCGTACAGCAGGTTGCCGACCACGTACACACTCTCGTACGACTGCCAGTCCGGCTTGATCTCCTCGCGCCACAACAGCGTGCGGGTGACGACGTCCACCGCCGCCACCTGGGCCGTCTTGCGGAGCGGCCCGCTCGTGCCCTCGCCGTAGGTGTCGCCCACGATGTAGGCGGTGGTGCCCTGCACCACCACGTCCATCACGCTCTGCTCCGGCAGGAACTCCCGGTGCACGTCGAAGCTGCCGCTCGCCAGGTCGACGAAGGTCAGCGCGCCGGTGTGCTTCGTGGTCTGCGGGCTAGACGCGACGATCAGCTGGTTGCGCTTCTTGTCGAACTGGATGCGCTTGGTGCGCAGCTGCTCGTTACCGAGCAGCCCCAGTGGGCTGATCTCGAAGGTGTCCGGGTTGATCGCCACGAGCTGGGCGCTCGGGTAGAGGCCCGCGTACACCACGCCGGCCTTCCCCTCGGCCATCGCCTTGACCTCGCCGTTGACGTCGAACCGTTCGCTGGTGCCGGCCTCCGGCCGGTGCACCGTCATCGCGTAGTGCCCGCCCACCCAGACGGTGTCGTAACTGTGCCGCATCATCGACTGGACGGTCTCCGGGTAGCCGAAGCCGCGGGTGGCGGTCTGCCACACGGTGACAGCACCGCCGGGGGTCGCCGTCCAGACGTGTCCCAGCCCGCTGACCCCCACCAGCCCGCCGCCGGGCAGCGGGGCGAGGAGCTGGTTCTCCACGTCCGCCAAGGGCTGGCCGACCTTGACCAGACCGTCAGCGGTCACCTCGTAGAGGTTCGTGGTGAGCCGGCAGAGGGCGTACACCTTGCCGTCGCTGCCCACGGCGACCTGGTCGACGTAGCGGTCCTCAGCGGGAATGTCTCGGGAGACCCGCCCGGTGCCGTCACGGTTGACGGAGATGAGCTGCCGGCCACTGGCGACGTAGAGAACACCGTCGGAGACCGTCATGTCGAGGATGCCGACCGGCGAGGCGCTGAGGTGCGCACTCAGGTCGGTCGCCGCGCCGCCCTGCTTCGGCCACATCAGCAGTCGGCCCGGCGCGGCCGAGCCGCCGTAGACGTACTCGTCGTCGACGGCCACGGCCGCCGCGTACAGGGATGTCGAGATGCGACCGTACGTCTCGACCGTGGCGTCGGCCAGGCGGATCCGCTTGACCGTGCAGTCCGGGTACGTGCCGATGTAGAGGTGCTCGCCGTGCACCACCATGTCGTAGTACCAGGTGGTGGCGCCACCAGCCCGCGCCCAGGCGATCAGCTCCTTCGTCTGCGGGTCGTACCGGTAGACGTCCGCGCTGCCGGCCGGGCCGACATAGACGTAGCGCCCGTCGGTGGCCAGCTTTTGCCCGCCGCTGCTGGCGATGGCGAGATCCACGATGGCGTGGGTCTCGCCGGTGTGCACGTTGAACTCGCCCAGGCGCATCTTCCCCTCAGGAGTGTTGAACCGCGAGGTGATGAAGACGCGGTCGCCGATGACGGCGGCGCCGCGGACGGCCGCGGTCAAAGAGGCCGGACCGTAACTCGTCGGGGTGGGCGTCGTGGCGTTCTCGGCGGACGCGGGCAACAATCCCAGGCTCTGCTCGGTTACCAGGGCTACGCCGGTGAGGGCGCTGCCAGCCAGGAACGATCGACGGCTGAGGGGCATGGCGTCTCCATTCGTCGGCCTGGTTACGGTCAGGACCCTAATTAGCGCCAACGATTGGCGTCAAGGTATTCGGGGCGGCGGTCGATGCGGTGGGCGGACCTGTCCGGTCGACCGAAGTTGTCATCTCCAGGGCCTCGGCAGGCCGGTCACCGGCCGAGGCTCAGCAGCCCGGTGCTCGAACCCGGCGGTCCTTTCCGCCGGGCTCACCAGGTGCCGTCGTCGCGCACCCGGGCCGGGGAGCGGCCCAGCAGCAGGGTGGTCAGGGCTGCGTCGATGTCCGGGCCGAGGAACCACTCGCCGGCTTGGTCGAGCGCGAAGGTCAGTCTGAAGTTGCGGCCCCCACGAGTTCCGTGGCGCCCGGTATGGTCAGCCCTACCGACGGTAACGGAGAGGGGCGGCGGTGGCGGAGAGCGCGGACCGGGCCGCGAACCGTGCGATGCGGGCGCGGTTCGACGAGGTCTACGGCCAGTGCCAGCGATTTCGGTCCGAATTGGACGGACTCCCGACCGGGCTGGCCGAACTGCGGGTGACCGAGCGCCCTGACGACGGCCAGGTGACCACGGTGGTCGGGGCCCGGGGCGAGCTGATCAGCGTCGGCTTGGCACCGTCGGTCTTCTACGATCGGGACGCCAAGGCGTTGAGCAGGAAGATCACCGACACCGTCCTGCGGGCGTCCGCTGCGGCCACCGCGATCCGGGAACTGGTCGCCGGCTACCTGTCGCCGGGCTCGCCGTCGGTGGAGTTCCTGCGTACCAACGACTTCGGCGCGCTGCTCGGCCGGGCGGACGCCGTCCTCTCGCGTTGAGACTGATCACGGTGGCGGAGGGGCAGATCTGGCTGGACCCGGAGCGGTCCCGCCGCGGCGGTGCCGACCTGACCCCCGCCGGCGAGGCGGTCAGCGCCTCCCGGCGGGAGGCCGGCCAAGCGAGTGCGCAGCTGCCGTGGGGTCGGGACGACATCGATGCCGCCTTCGAGAAGCACTACCGCGGCTACGAGGAGACGCTGCTGCGCGCCTGGGAGATGTTGGGCCGCTCCCTCGAAGGACTGGGCGCCGACGTCGTTGACACCGACCGGACCAGTGCCCGTCAACTCGGCGAGATGCCGTACCGGCAGCACACCCCGCACCGGCATGTGCACCTGCTTGGAGAGTCCACGACGCTTCGCCGGGCGGGCGGCATCTCGTTTCCGGGCAGCGCGCCGACTCCCGATGCGAACGACGTGCGGCGGGCGCATCTCGAAGCACACACCGAGCGGATATCGGCCGGCCTCTTCGTTCGGGACGCGATCGCCGCGAGCACGAACTTCGACCAGGTTTTCGCTGCGGGCGTTACCCCGGTCGAGTTGGCGCACCACTCCGACGCGGCGGCCCTCGGGCGGCTGGCGCCGGAGCTGGACGACGCGGCGGCCGGCGACGTGGCGCGGCTGTTCGCCGACCCACGGATCCAACGGATGCTCGACGAGGCCTGGGAGGCGCCGCCGCGCGACGAACCACTGCTGGCCGAGACGCTGGTACGGCAGTTGACGCAGCGGCCCCACCTGGTCCGGATGATCCTAGCGACGCCCGAACTGGCCGACTCGCTGACCGCCCGGGCGCTGCACCATCTGGCCACCCACTGAGTGAGCGTCCAGAAACTCGGGTCACCAGTCGCCGGCGCCGGGTGGGCCAGCAACGGACGGCAGGGACACGAGAGCTGGGGCCCGGGGCTGATCCGCTGGCTACGGTGAGGTGGTGACGGGTACGCGCAAGGCCGCCCTCTGGGCGACAGGGATCGTGCTGGGGCTGGTGATCGGGCTGCTCACCATCGGTGGCGCCGGGGGCATCGCCATGGGCATCGGGATCGGGCTGGCCTTCGGCATCGCGTTCACCGGCGTTGGCCGGAAGTCCGACCGGTCGTGACGGCCGGAGGCACCCCGTACGTGCCGCCCGGCGACGTCGCGGAGGCGCTGCGCGTACAGGAGGAGTTGCGGTCGCGGGTGGACCTGGTCGGGCCGGGTCCGACCGCGCCCACGACGGTGGCCGGCCTCGACGTCGCGTACGCGGAGAGCGGTGACCGGCTCGCGGCGGCCGTGACGGTGCTGGACGCCGGCACCCTGACCGTGGTCGACGAGGCGGTCAGCGTGGGCCGGCCCGCCTTCGGGTACGTGCCGGGGCTGTTCGCCTTCCGCGAGCTGCCCGCGCTGCTGGAGGCCCTGGACCGGCTCACCGTCCGCCCCGACCTGCTGGTATGCGACGGGCACGGGTTGGCGCACCCGCGCCGGTTCGGGCTGGCCTGCCACCTCGGCCTGGTCACCGGGCTCCCGGCGATCGGCGTGGGCAAGACCCCGCTGGTCGGCGAGTGGGACGAGCCCAGCCCGGAGCGGGGCGCTTGGACGCCCTTGCGCGACGCCGGTGAGGTGGTCGGCCGGGTGCTGCGTACCCGGGACGGGGTGAAGCCGGTCTTCGTCAGCGTCGGTCATCGGATGAGCCTGGACAACGCGGTCGACCGGGTGCTCGCCTTGACGCCGAGCTACCGGCTGCCGGAGACCACCCGCACCGCCGACCGGCTGTGCCGGCGCGCGCTGGCCGCCGCCCTCGCCTGACCAGCGCTGATCGGGTCGACCAGCGCTGATCGGGCCGGCCACCGCTGACCGAGTCGACCAGCGTCGAGTGGGCCGGCCAGCGTTGATCGGGCCGGCCACCGCCGACCGAGTCGGCCAGCGCCGGCCGGCTGCGACGCACTCGCCGGATCGATCGCCGATCAGCGGCGACGCACGCAGGCGACCGCCCGCCGTTGCCCGGACCGGCTACCGGCGGGCCGCCCTGATCAGCAGACGTCGAACATGGAGGGGCTGGCGGAGGCGGCCGGGGTGTCGCGGCGCACATGTGGCGCGCTTGATGGGCGGGTGCTGGTCAGGGGCGGTAGTAACCTACCGGCGGACCCGGTCCGGGGTGGAAACGGTGAGGTGGAGATGTCGGTGAGGCGGCATGCGGCGCGACTGGCCATGGTCGGCGTGATGCTGGGCGGCCTGGGCGCCGTCGGCGCGTCTCCGGCTCTGGCTGACGGCGACCGGGTGGAGTTGCGCGCCGCGGACAGCTTCAAGGTCGGGGGATCGCCCGGCACGGTGGCCGTCGAGGTGCGCAAGCGTACCGACGGCTGTGTGTTGCTGCGGACCGCGTTGGGCCTGCGGCTCGACGGCCTCGCGGCCAACCAGGTCCAGGTGCAGGTCAACTATGACGGGCGCTGGTGGCCGGTGCCGGTCTCTGGTGGCGGCGGTACGGTGCGCACGTCGTCCACGTCCCCGGCCAAGCCGAGCCTGTGCAAGGGCAAGGAGATCACGGTCCGTTACCGGGTCGCCTTCCTGAACGGCGCGCGTGGCGGGCGGTTGAGCGTCGTCGGTGAGGCGAGCACCGCGGCCGGCCGGGAGCTTGGCAGGGCGGCCGACGAGGCCCGGGTGGTGGGCGGGGCGGCGGCCGTGACGCCGTCCCCGACGCCGTCCCGGAAGCCCTCCCCGACCGCCACGCCGAGCGCCGCGACGACCCCGCCGGGGGCCGACGGCGGGACCGCCGCGGTGGCCGCGCTCGCCCCGACCGTCGGATCCAGCGCCGCGGCCGCCGACTCGTCCTCCGGAGGTTCCCCGATCATGTGGTTCGGCATCGCACTGGTGCTCGTCGGTGTCGCCCTTATCGTGCTGCTGGTGCGCCGCAACCGGGCGGAGAAGGTCGACGAGCGGGTGGGCGATCACCCGCCGGTCCCGCTGCCGCGCAGCGCCGGCACCACGTACCGGTCCGGGGCTCCGACCGGCCAGGTGTACGGGCAGCAGCCGGCCACCCCCACCGTCTACGGCGGGCCCGCGTCGCCCCGCCCGACGGGCAACGTGTACGGCGCCTCCGTCGCTGGCGACCGCCCGGGCGGGGAACCGCCGGCGCCGGCCGCTGGCGACGCCACCACGGTGCTGCCCCGCCCGCCCCGCTGAGCGCGAGCCTGGCCGCCCGCCGGGGGTTACGGTGACGGTGTGTGGTGGCGACCGGACCGGTGTCGCCGCCGCGGCGGCCGGTGGGCGTCAACGGTGCCGAGATGATCTCGCGCAGTGGCGCGGTGCCGGCACAGGTTCGCCGATAAGATCGCGTGCGCCGGACGGCACCGCCGACCGGTGAGACCGCATACGTGGAAGGAGCCGCGCCGTGGCCCTGGACCCGCAGTTGCTCGAGATTCTCGCCTGCCCGGACACGCACCACGCACCGCTCGACTACGACCCGCAGGCGCAGACGCTGACCTGTACGGAGTGCGGTCGGATCTTCGAGGTCCGCGACGACGTGCCGGTGCTGCTGCTGGACGAGGCGCGCGGCGGGCCCGCGGGCGACGACGCGCGTGGCGGCTCGGGGTCGCAGCGGTGATGGAGGGTACGGCTGGGGTCAGCGGGTACCGGCATGCCGACGAGTCGCTGCTGGACGACCCGGAGCTGCTCGCCGAGCAGGATCCCGGCGGCATGCTCCGGTTCACCGCCTCCGCCGGCGCGCAGGTACGTGAGTCGGCGGCACTCACCGCCGAGGCGAACCTGAGCGTGCTCGCCGACGAGGGTCGGCCGCGGGCGGTGGTGATCGCGGGCATCGGCACGGCCGGTCGGACCGGGGACGTGCTGGCCACGGTGGCCGGTCCGCGCTGCCCGGTGCCGGTCATCCCGCACCGCAGCGCTGGTGTCCCCGGCTGGGTGGGTGCGGCGGATGTGGTGATCGCGGTCAGCGCCTCCGGCCGTAGCCCCGAGGCCCTGGGTGCCGCCGAGGCCGCGCACCGGCGGGGTGCCCGGCTGGTCGCCGTCGGCGCCCCGGACTCCCAGTTGCAGTCGGTGGCCGAGCGGGCCCGGGCGCCGTTCATTCCGGTGCCCCGGCGAGCCCCGGCCCGGGCCAGTCTCTGGGCGCTCACCGTGCCCGTCCTGCTCGCCGCCCGTACGCTCGGGCTGGTGAAGGTCAACGAGGCGGACCTGGCCGAGACCGCGGCCCGGCTGGACGCGGACGCCGATCGGTCCCGCCCCACCGCCGAGTCCTTCGTCAACCCGGCGAAGTCGCTGGCCCTGGGCCTGGCCGGGTCGATCCCGATCGTGTGGGGTTCGTCCCCGCTGGCCACGGTGGCCGCGCGGCGGTTCGGTGACACGCTCTCCGCCAACGCCCGTTACCCGGTGGTCACTGGGGCGCTGGGCGAGGCGGGCCGGGGCCGGGTCGGCCTCCTCGACGGCGTCTTCGGCGGGCTGGCCGAGGGGGAGCGGGACATCTTCGCCGATCCCGAGGAGGCCGGCGGTGACGCCACCCGGCTGCGGCTGGTGCTGCTGCGCGACGGTGGCCTGAACGCCGAGGACGACACTGACGAGCCGCTCGCCGTGGAGGAGCGTCGGGCCGAGGCCGTGCAGACCCTCGCCGAGCGGCGTGGGGTGCGCTGTGACGTGGTCACCGCTGAGGGTGGTTCGGCGCTGGAGCGGCTCGCCTCGCTGATCGCGGTCCCGGACTTCGCCTCGGTCTATCTCGCCCTGGCACACGGGCTGGACCCGATGGCCGTTCCGGCCATCACGGAGATGAAGGAGCTGGCAAACCAGTGAGCACGTGCGGCATCGGGCGGGGAGCGGCGCGAAGCGGGGCGGCGGCGTGAGCGCCAACGGTGGGACCAGGGCGATCGTGGCCGCCCTGGCGGCCAACATCGGCATCGCCGTCACCAAGTTCGTGGCGTTTCTGCTGACCGGCTCCTCGTCGATGCTGGCTGAGGCGATCCACTCGGTCGCCGACTCCGGTAACCAGGGCCTGCTGCTGCTCGGTGGTCGGCGGGCCAAGCGATTGGCCACCCCGGAGCATCCCTTCGGGTACGGCCGGGAGCGCTACATCTACGCGTTCATCGTGTCGATCGTGCTGTTCAGCCTCGGTGGGTTGTTCGCGCTCTACGAGGCGTACCACAAGTGGTCGCACCCGGAGCCGATTACGAGCTGGCAGTGGGTTCCGGTGGGCGTGCTGGTGGTCGCGATCGGCATGGAGTCCTTCTCGTTCCGTACCGCGATCAAGGAGTCGAACCTGATCCGGGGCAGCCAGTCGTGGGTGCGGTTCATCCGGCGGGCCAAGGCGCCCGAGCTGCCGGTGGTGCTGCTGGAGGACTTCGGCGCGCTGGTCGGTCTGGTCTTCGCGCTCTTCGGCGTCGGCATGACGCTGGCCAGTGGCAACGGCAGGTGGGACGCGCTCGGCACGGCGATGATCGGCGTGCTGCTGGTGACCATCGCGGTCATCCTGGCTGTCGAGACCAAGAGCCTGCTGCTCGGCGAGGGTGCCGAGGCGACGGAGGTGGCCGCGATCGAGCGGGCCGTCACCGACGGCCCGGAGGTCGAGCGGATCATCCACATGAAGACCCTCTACCTGGGCCCGGAGGAGCTCATGGTGGCCGCGAAGGTCGCGGTGCCGCCGTGCGAGACCGCGGAGGAGGTGGCTCGGGGCATCAACGCGGTCGAGGCGCGGATCCGCAGCGCGGTGCCGATCGCCCGGGTCATCTACCTGGAGCCGGACATCTACAGCGCGGCGGCGGACCAGGCGGGCACCGGCGCGGCGTCGCACACCGCGGTGCCGCAGCCGGAGGCGACGTCGGACCAGATTCCGGGACGACCCGGGAGCTGACGTGGAGCTGCTGCAGGGCCGGATCCGGGACTACGCCTGGGGCTCGCGTACCGCGATCGCCGAGTTGCAGGGGCGCCCGGTGCCGAGCGATGGGCCGGAGGCCGAGCTGTGGCTGGGTGCCCACCCGGGCGCCCCGGCCACGGTGGACCGGGACGGCACCGCGGTCAGCCTGACCGAGCTGCTGCTCGCCGAGCCGGCGCACTGGCTGGGCGAGCGGGTGGTCGGCCGGTTCGGCACCCGGCTGCCGTTCCTGCTGAAGGTGCTGGCCGCGGACGCCCCGCTCAGCCTCCAGGCTCATCCGGACGCGGAGCAGGCCCGGGTCGGGCACGCGGCCGACACCGAGCGGGTCAACTACGTCGACCCGTACCACAAGCCGGAGCTGCTGGTCGCGCTCTCCGAGTTCGAGGCGCTCTGCGGGTTCCGGGAGCCGGCCGAGTCGGCGGCGGCGCTGGCGGCGTTCGGCGTGCCGGCGCTGGAGCCGGTGGTGGCGGCGCTGCGCACCGGGCCGGCGGGGCTGCGGGAGGCCGTACGCCTGCTGTTGAGCTGGCCGGCGGCGGAGCGGGCCGGGCTGGTGGCCGCCGTGTTGACGGCGGAGGTCGCCGGGCCGGACGCGGTGCTGGCCCGGAGCCTGGCGGTCGACTACCCGGCCGACCCGGGGGTGCTGGTGGCGTTGCTGCTGCACCACGTCCGGCTGGCCCCGGGCGAGGCGATCTGGATGCCCGCCGGCAACCTGCACGCCTACCTGCGGGGCACCGGCGTGGAGATCATGGCGGCCAGCGACAACGTGCTGCGCGGGGGGCTCACCCCGAAGCGGGTGGACGTGGACGAGCTGCTGCGGGTGCTGCGGTTCGAGGTGCTCGACGAGCCGGTGGTCGCCCCGGTTCCGGTGGCGCCCGGGGTGGTGACCTGGCCGGTGCCGGTCGACGACTTCGCGCTGCACCGGGTCGAGGTGGCCGGCGGCCCTGGCGTACGGCTGGCGTTGCCCGGCCCGCGGGTGGTGCTCTGCCGCGCCGGCAAGCTCGCCGTGGACGACGGGGTGGGCGCGGTCGTCCTGGGGCCGGGGCAGGCGGCGGTGGGCACGGCGGCCGGCGGGCCGCTGGTGCTCGGCGGAGAGGGCGAGGCGTACGTCGCCACCTGTGGTCTGCGCTGACCGTAGCGCAGCAAGGAGACGAGTCCGACTTTCCCGAAATGGCTTGACGCGGCAGTCGCTCAGTGTGACTCTATGGGTACGCAGCGTTGTCGCGACGAAGGTCCGGTAACGCGCGGGGAACCAAACCGGGGGGATGCACGGGGCGGCCGGACCGTGGGCGGAGAGTCCGTTCACGACCGACCGCCCCGTGCGCTGTCCGCCGACCGGATCGGCCATCACCGGACAACCGGGCACGGGTGAAGAAGGCCACGCGCGTAAGGTAAAGAGCTGCGCAGCACTTCGTTCGACAGGAGCTTCCATGACCAGCACCCTCCCGGCGACCCCCAGCGGCGCGTCGTCCGAGGCCCGGCCGAGCACCCTCGCCGAGGGCGACTACAAGGTGGCGGATCTGTCGCTCGCCGCGTTCGGGCGCAAGGAGATCCAGCTCGCCGAGCACGAGATGCCCGGTCTGATGGCGATCCGGCGCGAGTTCGCGGACGCCCAGCCGCTCGCCGGTGCCCGCATCACCGGCTCGCTGCACATGACCATCCAGACCGCCGTCCTGATCGAGACCCTGGTCGCGCTCGGCGCGCAGGTCCGCTGGGCGTCCTGCAACATCTTCTCCACCCAGGACCACGCCGCCGCCGCGATCGTCGTCGGCCCGAACGGCACCCCCGAGGCCCCCGCCGGCGTCCCGGTGTACGCCTGGAAGGGCGAGACCCTGGACGAGTACTGGTGGTGCACCGAGCAGGTGCTCACCTGGCCGGACGGGCAGGGTCCCAACATGATCCTGGACGACGGTGGCGACGCCACCCTGCTCGTGCACAAGGGTTTCGAGTTCGAGAAGGCCGGCGTCGTGCCGCCGGTCGAGTCCGCCGACTCCGAGGAGTACGCGGTCATCCTCAAGGTGCTGCACCGCTCGCTCGCCGAGGACGGCCAGCGCTGGACGCGGATCGCCGGCGGCATCAAGGGCGTGACCGAGGAGACCACCACCGGCGTGCACCGGCTCTACGAGATGCACCGCAACGGCACGCTGCTCTTCCCGGCCATCAACGTCAACGACTCGGTGACCAAGAGCAAGTTCGACAACAAGTACGGCTGCCGCCACTCGCTCATCGACGGCATCAACCGGGCCACCGACGTGCTGATCGGTGGCAAGCTGGCGGTCGTGCTCGGCTACGGCGACGTGGGCAAGGGCTGCGCCGAGTCGCTGCGCGGCCAGGGCGCCCGGGTCGTGGTGACCGAGGTGGACCCGATCTGCGCGCTGCAGGCGGCGATGGACGGCTACCAGGTCGCCACCCTGGACGACGTGGTCGAGCAGGCGGACATCTTCATCACCGCCACCGGCTGCTTCAACGTCATCAGCAACGAGCACATGGCCCGGATGAAGCACCAGGCCATCGTCGGCAACATCGGCCACTTCGACAACGAGATCGACATGGCCGGCCTGGCGAAGCGCTCCGACGTCACCCGGGAGAACATCAAGCCGCAGGTCGACGTCTGGCGGTTCGACGACGGCCACGCGATCATCGTGCTCTCCGAGGGGCGCCTGCTGAACCTGGGTAACGCCACCGGGCACCCGAGCTTCGTGATGTCGAACTCGTTCGCCAACCAGACCATCGCCCAGATCGAGCTCTTCACCAAGACGCAGGACTACCCGATCGGCGTCTACGTGCTCCCGAAGCACCTGGACGAGAAGGTCGCCCGGCTGCACCTGGACGCGCTCGGCGCGAAGCTGAGCACCCTCACCAAGGAGCAGGCCGCCTACCTCGGCGTGCCGCAGGAGGGCCCGTTCAAGCCGGAGCACTACCGGTACTGAGCCACGCCCGAAAGGGACCGGGGTCGACCGCCGCGCGGCCGTCCCGGTCCCTTTCGCGTACGCGGACACCGGTCGGCTCCGGCGCTGCGCGCCGGCTCCCGGCACCGGGTGGGGCCGAAGGGCCCTGGTGACCCGCGCCACCGGTGGGAGAAGGTGAGCTGACCAGGGCGTGTCCTCCTGGCGTCGGTTCGGGTGACATTGTCATGAACGACTTGACGCGGCCCCCGGATCAGGAGGAAGGTATGGCTGCCCTAAGTTAACTGAGGCGTGCCTAACCAACCACGGAGTACCCATGTTCGCCACGTACCTGATCGGCCTGCGGGAAGGCCTGGAGGCGACCCTGGTGGTCAGCATCCTGGTCGCGTTCCTGGTCAAGTCGAACCGCCGCAACCGGCTGCCGCACGTGTGGCTCGGAGTCGGTGCCGCCGTGGCCCTGTCGGTGCTCTTCGGCTGGCTGATCGAGTACACCTCGACAACGCTCCTCCAGACCTCGGAGTCGCGGGAACTCTTCGACGCCGTCACCTCCGTGGCCGCCGTCGTCTTCGTCACCTGGATGATCTTCTGGATGCGCAAGGCCGCCCGGAGCATCGCCGGTGAGCTGCGGGGCAAGCTCACCGAGGCGCTGGCCGTCGGCGCGTTCGCGGTGACCGGCATGGCCTTCCTCGCGGTCATCCGGGAGGGCCTGGAGACCGCCCTGATCTTCTACTCCGCCGCGCAGAGCACCGCCGGCGGTGCCGGCCGCAACGCCATGCTCGCCCTCGTCGGCGGCATCGCCACCGCCGTGCTGATCGGCTTCCTGCTCTACCGCAGCGCCCTGAAGCTCAACCTGAGCAAGTTCTTCACCTGGACCGGTGCCCTGCTGATCCTGGTCGCCGCCGGCATCTTCAAGTACGGCGTGCACGACTTCCAGGAGGCCGGCGTGCTGCCCGGCCTGAACAACCACGCGTTCGACATCTCCTCCGCGCTCGACCCGAGCACCTGGTACGCGACCCTGCTCAGCGGCATGTTCAACATCACCCCCACGCCGAGCGTCTTCGAGATGGTCGCCTGGGTGGCGTACGCGGTGCCGGTGCTCGTCCTCTTCCTGCGCAAGCCGGCCAAGCCGGCCGCCAAGCCGGCCGAGGCGGCGAAGCCCGCCACCGAAGCGTCCGCCAGCCCCGTGCAGCCCGCCTGACCGCCCGTTTCCGAGGAGACACCGCACCGATGCGTACCACTCGATTCCTCGTGCCCGCCGCCGCCGGGATGCTCGCCGTCGCCGGCCTGGCCGGCTGCGGCGGTGGCGACGACAAGCCCGACGCGAAGTCCGGCGGGCCGATCACGGTCAAGGCCACCGACAGCGCCTGTGAGGTCGGCACCACCGAGGTCGAGGCCGGTCAGGTGACCTTCAAGGTGACCAACTCCGGATCCAAGGTCAACGAGTTCTACGTCTACGCCGCCGGTGACCGGGTGATGGGCGAGGTGGAGAACATCGCCCCCGGCCTGAGCCGCGAGCTGCGGGTCGAGCTGCCCGCCGGGACGTACGAGACCGCCTGCAAGCCCGGCATGAGCGGCCGCGGCATCCGGGGCGCGCTGAAGGTCAGCGGCACCGCCGCGTCCGTGGCCCCCGACGCCGCGCTGACCGAGGCTACCGTCAGCTACCAGCGGTACGTGCAGAGCCAGACTGCCGCGCTGCTCACCAAGACCGAGGAGTTCGTGGCCGCGGTCAAGGCCAACGACGTGGCGAAGGCCAAGGCGCTCTACCCGGTGACCCGCACCTACTGGGAGCGGATCGAGCCGGTCGCGGAGAGCTTCGGCGACCTGGACCCGAAGATCGACGGCCGGGAGGAGGTCGTCGAGGAGGGCATGGAGTTCACCGGCTTCCACCGGATCGAGAAGGACCTGTGGACCACCGGCGACGTCAGCAAGGACGGCGCGATCGCCGACCAGCTGCTCACCGACGTCAAGGCGATCGTGGCGAAGGCCAACGCCGAGAAGCTCACCCCGCTCCAGCTCGCCAACGGCGCCAAGGCGCTGCTCGACGAGGTGGCCAGCGGCAAGATCACCGGCGAAGAGGAGCGGTACTCGCACACCGACCTCTGGGACTTCAACGCCAACCTGGAAGGCACCAAGGCCGCCATCGCCGCCCTGCGCCCGGCCCTCGAGCAGCGCTCGGCCGACCTGGTCAAGCAGCTCGACACCGAGTTCGCCAACGTCGAGGCCACCCTCGGCAAGCACCGGGCCGGTGACGGCTGGAAGCTGCACACCCAGCTCAGCAAGGCCGAGCTGAAGGAGCTGTCGGACAGCATCAACGCGCTGGCCGAGCCGATCAGCAAGGTGGCCGCGGTCGTCGCCCGATGACGACCCGGCCCGGAGGTGACGCCATGAGCGAGCAGATCATCGGGGCTCGGCCGCCAGGCGGCGGCGACCGCGGGGAGGTGACATGAGCGAGCAGGCCACCGAAGCGCCGCGCGCGGGCACGCTGTCCCGGCGGCGGGCCATCACCCTGGCCGGGGTGGGCGCCGCCGGCGTGGCCGGGGCGGCGGCCGGCGCGGGCGCGCTGCTCAGCGGCGGCGACCACGCGGCGGCCACCGACAAGGCCGCCGGGGCGGTGCCGTTCCACGGCGAGCACCAGGCCGGCATCACCACCCCGGCCCAGGACCGGCTGCACTTCGTCGCGTTCGACGTGATCACAAAGGACCGGGCGAAGCTCGTCGCGCTGCTGCAGGAGTGGACCGCCGCCGCGGCCCGGATGACCGCCGGCAAGGACGCCGGCCTGATCGGCGCGGTCGGCGGCGTCCCGGAGGCCCCGCCGGACGACACCGGCGAGGCGCTCGGCCTGCCCCCGTCGCAGCTCACCCTCACCGTCGGCTTCGGCCCGACGCTGTTTCGCGACGCCGAGGGCAAGGACCGGTTCGGCATTGCGGACAAGCGTCCGGCCGCCCTCGCCGACCTGCCGCACTTCGCCGGGGATGCGCTCAAGCCGGAGATCTCCGGCGGGGACATCTGTGTCCAGGCCTGCGCCAACGACCCGCAGGTGGCGGTGCACGCCATCCGCAACCTGGCCCGGATCGGCATGGGCGTGGTCAGCGTCCGCTGGTCCCAGCTCGGCTTCGGGCGTACCTCGTCGACCTCGCGGGACCAGGCCACCCCGCGCAACCTGTTCGGCTTCAAGGACGGCACCGCCAACCTCAAGGCCGAGGACGCCGGCCTGCTCCGCGAGCAACTCTGGGCCCAGCCCGGCGACGGGGCGGACTGGATGGCCGGCGGGTCCTACCTGGTCACCCGCAAGATCCGGATGCTGATCGAGACGTGGGACCGCAGCTCGCTGGCGGAGCAGGAGCAGATCGTCGGCCGGACCAAGGGCAGCGGCGCGCCGCTCGGCAAGGCCGGCGAGTTCGACGAGCCGGACTTCGCTGCCAAGGGCGACGACGGGCAGCCCGTGATCGCCGAGACCGCGCACGTCCGGCTCGCCCACCCCGGGCAGAACAACGGCGCGCACCTGCTACGTCGCGGCTACAACTTCGTCGACGGCTCGGACGGGCTGGGCCGGCTCGACGCCGGGCTCTTCTTCATGGCCTACCAGCGGGACCCGCGCCGGCAGTTCGTGCCGATCCAGACCCGGCTCGCCCGGCAGGACGCGATGAACGAGTACCTGCGGCACGTCTCCAGCGGGATCTTCGGCTGCCCGCCGGGCGTCCGCGACGCTGCCGACTGGTGGGGCCGCGCGCTCTTCTCCTGACCGGCTCAGCCCTGGTGCCGTCGCCACTGGCAGGTTCCCGCTCGATCCTGGATCGAGTGGTCTCGCGGTCGGTGTGCGGCCGCTACCTCCCGTGTCGAGCATCTTGGAGGGCTCCCGGTGTTGGCGGGCTTCCCTCGGCGGTGGCGGGCTGTCCGCGTACCGGATCTGGCTGGGTGGGCACGGCGGGCCGCAACGCGGCCGCGGCCGGTGCGGTGACCGGCGGCGTCGCGGTGACCTGCGGCGGGACCGCGACCTGCGGCGGGGCCAGCTCCGGCCAGAGGGTGGCGGTGAGTGCTCGGGTACGTCCCAGCCGGTGTGCGGCGCGGCGGCCGCGCTCGGCCAGCACGGCGGCCAGGTACGCCGGCTCGGGCGCCGCCCACGGCGGAGGCGGCGAGGTGACCGCGGCGACCTCGGCCCAGAGCTGTCGCGCCAACCGGCTGCGGTCCGGCTCGGCGAGCTGGTGCACCCGACCGAGGTACTGCCGCACGGCCAGGGCCAACCCGTCGTCCACCCGGGTCAGGTCGAGGCTCCGCGCCCAGCCGAGCAGCGGCGGCACGGCCGACGGGGCCGGCCGCCAGACCCCCGCGGCCCGGGTGTGCACCACCAGCGTGCCGGCCACCAGGTCGCCCAGCCGCCGCCCGCGCGGGTCGGTCAGCATCACCGTCACGCTCGCCACCCAGCTGAGCAGCGGCAGCACCAGCCCCGGCCACTCCACCGCGACGCCCACCAGGGCCCGGGTCAGCGACTGACCGACGCCCACCGGGCCGCCGTCGGCGCGGACCACCCGCAGCCCCACGGCCAGCTTGCCGAGCGTCCGGCCCCCGACGAAGCGTTCCATCAGCACCGGGTAGCCGACCAGCACGAGGACCAGCGCCACCGTCTGCAACGCGCCGGACAGGGCCGCGTCCACGAAGTCCCACGGCAGGCTGACCAGCACCACCGACAGCACGGCCGCGAGCAGCAGCGCCACCGCCAGCTGGGCCAGCAGGTCGATCAGCAGGGCCAGCACCCGGGAACCCAGCCGGGCCGCCCGGACGTCCAGCTCCACCGCCTCGCCGCTAACCAGACCGGCGTCGGCCCAGCGGGCCGGTGCGGGAGGTTGCGCGCTCACCCGCACAGTGAACACTATGAGCGCCGGACGGGGGAGGATGAGTGGATCTCGACGCGTACGTGGCGGCGCACGGCGCCGAGTGGCGGCGGCTGGAACAGTTGACCGGGCGGCGCCGGCTCGACGCGGCCGAGGTCGACGAGCTGGTGGTGCTCTACCAGCGGGCCGCCACCCACCTGTCCGCGCTGCGCAGCCGCTCACCCGACCCGGTGCTGGTCAACCGGCTGTCCCACCTGGTGCTGGGGGCCCGGGCACGGATCACCGGCCGGCCCCAGCCGTCCTGGGCGGCGGTCGGCCGCTTCCTCCGGGCCGACCTGCCGGCCGCCCTCTACCGCGCCTGGCCCTGGTGGTGCGGGGTGGCCACCGGATTCAGCGCGCTCAGTTTCTTCCTCATCTGGTTCGTCGCCGGTCACCCGGACACCGCCGCCGCGTTCATCGGCGAGGAGGCCGCCGGGCAGCTCGTCGACTCGGGCTTCGCCGGCTACTACACCGAGTTCGCCGCGCCGACCTTCGCGTTCCACCTCTGGACGCACAACGCCTGGTTGGCCGCGCAGTGCCTCGCCTCGGGGGTGCTGGTGGTGCCGGTGTTCTATCTGCTGTGGCAGAACGCGCTGAACATCGGCGTGGTCGGCGGCGTGATGATCTCGTACGGCCGGGGCGACGTCTTCTTCGGGCTGATCACCCCGCACGGGCTGCTCGAACTGACCGGGATCTTCGTGGCGGCCGGGGTCGGGCTGCGTACCGGGTGGGCGTGGATCGCGCCGCCCGCGCACCTGAGCCGCGGCCGGGCGGTCGCCGAGGCGGGCCGCTCGGCGATCGTGGTCGCCGCCGGGCTGGTCGGGCTCTTCGCGGTCTCCGCGCTGCTGGAGGCGTTCGTGACCCCGGCGCCGCTGCCGGTCGCCGTCCGGGTGGCCGTGGGCGCCACCGTCTGGCTGGCCTTCCTGGCGTACGCCCTGCTGCTCGGCCGCCACGCCGCCACCCGCCCGGCGTCGCCGTCCGTCGTGGGCGCGGATCCCCGGAAGGAACAGCCGCTCTTTCCGTGACTCCGTGCACTCCCTGGGCGTGCGGGGGCTGGCCGGGTGGGTCAGAGTTGGCCGAGGGACTTGAGGCGGAGGTAGGTGTCGGCGACCGTCGGGGCGAGACGGTCGGCAGGAGCGTCCACCACGGTCACCCCGTGCCGGCCCAGCGCGGCCCGCACCCGGTCCCGTTCGGCCAGCGCCCGCCAGGCCGCCGCGGCGGCGTACGCGTCGTCCGGGCCGGCCGGTGGGGCGACGGTGAGCCCGGTGAGCACCGGGTCGTGGGTCGCCGCGATCACCACCCGGTGCCGGGCGGCCAGCCGGGGCAGCACCGGCAGCAGCCCCTCGCCGAGCGCGCCCGCCTCCAACGCGGTGAAGAGCACCACGAGGCTGCGTTGCCGCTCCCGGCGCAGCACCTCGCCGGCGATCAGTTCGAAGTCGGTCTCCACCAGCGCCGGCTGGAGCGGGGCGACCGCGTCCACCAGCCGGGCGAGCAGCGCGGGTCGGCCGCTGCCGGTGACCGTGGCCCGGACCGTGGCGTCGGCGGCGAGCAGGTCGACCCGGTCGCCAGCCCGGGCGGCCAGCGCGGTGAGCAGCAGCGCCGCGTCGATCGCGGTGTCCAACCGGGGCTCGTCGCCGACGCGTACCGCCGAGGTGCGGCCGGTGTCCAGCACGCACACCAGCCGGCGGTCCCGCTCCGGCCGCCAGGTACGCACCAGCACGTCCGAGCGGCGCGCGGACGCCCGCCAGTCGATCGAGCGCACGTCGTCGCCGACCACGTACTCGCGCAGGGTGTCGAACTCGGTGCCGTGGCCGCGCCCCCGGGTCACCTGGACGCCGTCGATGATCCGCAGCTTCGCCAGCTTCTCCGGCAGGTGCCGGCGCGAGTCGAAGCGGGGCAGCACGCGCAGCGTCCACGGTGGCGTGGCCGGCCGGCCGGCGCGCTGCCGGAACGCCAGCCGTAGCGGCCCGAGCGAGCGTACGGTCAGCGCCGCCGCCGGCCGGTCGCCGCGCCGGGCCGGGGTGAGCCGGACGGGCAGCGAGACCGTCCCGCCAGGTTCGACGGTCAACACCCGTCCCGGCGGTACGTCCGGCCGGGCTCCGGCCGAGGGCAGCCAGGCGTCGCGCACCTGGGCGCGCAGCGTACGGCCGGCGGTGTTGGCCAGGTGCAGGGTGACCGTGGCGGTGCCGCCGAGCCGGATCGCCCGGTCCCCGCTGCGGGTGGCGGTGAGCGCGTGCAGCGGCGCGGCGAGGGCCCAGTCGAGGGCGACGAGCAGCAGCACGGCACCGGTCATCACGGCGACGCCGAGGAACGGCGCCGGCCAGGCCGGCAGGGTGGCCGCGCCCGCGGCGAGCAGCAGCGCGGCTCGCCAGGTCATCGCGGGGTTGGCACGGTGGCCAGCACCGTGTCCAGCACCGCGTCGACGGTCACGCCCTCCAGCTCCACCTCGGGGCGCAGCCGGAGCCGGTGCCGCAGGGTCGGCCGGGCCACCGCCTTCACGTCGTCCGGCGTGACGTGGTCGCGTCCGGCCAGCCAGGACCACGCCTTGGCGGTGTTGAGCAGCGCGGTGGCGCCCCGGGGCGAGGCGCCGAGCTCCAGCGCCGGGGTGGCCCGGGTCGCCCGGCACAGGTCCACGACGTAACCGAAGAGCGGCTCGGCCACGTGCACCCGCCGGACCGCCTCCCGGGCGATGGCCAGGTCGGCCGCGGTGGCCACCGGGCGTACGCCGGCCGCGGCGAGGTCGCGCGGGTCGAAGCCGGCGTGGTGCGCGCGGAGCACGCCCAGCTCCTCGTCGCGGCTGGGCAGCGGCACGGTCAGCTTGAGCAGGAACCGGTCGAGCTGCGCCTCGGGCAGCGGGTAGGTGCCCTCGTACTCGACGGGGTTCTGGGTGGCGGCGACGATGAACGGGTCGGGCAGCACCCGCCGCTCGCCCTCGACGGAGACCTGCCGCTCCTCCATCACCTCCAGCAGCGCCGACTGGGTCTTCGGGGGCGTCCGGTTGATCTCGTCGGCGAGGAGCAGGTTGGTGAAGACCGGTCCCTCGCGGAAGGTGAACGCCGCGGTGTGCGGGTCGAAGATCAGCGACCCGGTGACGTCGCCGGGCATCAGGTCCGGAGTGAACTGCACCCGCTTGGAGTCCAGGTCGAGGGCGGTGGCCACGGTCCGGATCAGCAGGGTCTTGGCCACCCCCGGTACGCCCTCCAGCAGCACGTGCCCCCGGCAGAGCAGCGCGATCACCAGTCCGGTGACCACCGCGTCCTGCCCGACGACGGCCTTGGCCACCTCGGCCCGCAGCCGGTGCAGGGCGGCCCGGGGGTCGGGCTGCGGGACGGCCGGTGCGGCGGCGATGACGGGTCCGGTCACCGGGGATCTCCTTCGGTCGGGTGGGCGACGACGGTACGGGTCAGGGTGTCCAGGTCGCGGGCCAGCTCCAGCAACTCCTGGTCGGTGGTCGGGTCGGCGCCGTGCAGCAGCTCCGCCACCCGCTCGGGGTCGGCTCCGACGTACGCGGCGACCCGGGCGGCCACCTCGGCGGGCGGCGTGTCGGGCGGCAGGTTGAGGCGCGGCAGCAGCCGGTCCAGCGCGGCGGCGCGCAGGGTCTCGGCGGTCGGCCCCAGGGCACCGGCCCGGCGGTAGAGCCGGGCCCGGCCGAGCACCGTCTCGGCGGAGTGGACGGTCACCGGTAGCGGCTCCGGTACGGGCGGGCCGAGCCGTCGGGCGCGCCAGAGCACCACCAGCAGCCCGGCCAGCGCGAGCTGCACCAGCAGCGCCCAGAACCAGGTGGGGAACGCGTCCCAGAGCGGGTTGGGCCGGGCCGGCCGGTCGTCGCTCGAGCCCCGGTCGCGGGGTGGGGCGTCGTTGCCGTTGCCGTGCCCGGCGGTGGGGCTCGGCGACCAGCCCGGCCCGGTCGGCGCGGGTGCCGGGGCGGGCAGGTCGAGCCAGACCAGCGGTCGGGTGCCGCCGAGCAGGCCGGTGGCGAGGGCGAGGTTGCCCCACTCGTCGATCCGCTCGTCGCGGAATGGGTCGCTGGCCCCGATCACCACCACCTCGACCGGCCACGGCACCCGGACCAGCCCGCCGGAGTAGCAGCGGTCGACCGGTGTGGCGTCCCGGGCCGCGTACCGCTGGCGCTCGGCGGCGGCGGTACCGGCGCGGGTGGCCTCGGCCAGCGGGCAGGGGTGGCCGTCGGCGTCGGGCGTGGTGGCCCGGGTGGCCCAGCGGGCGCCGGTGGGCAGCAGCGGCAGGTCCAGCTGTTCCAGCACCCGGCGGGGCGGGTCGACCAGCACCAGCCGGCTGCCGACGGGCAGGTCGGTCAGCGCGGCGACGGTGGCCGGGTGCAGCAGCTCCGGGGCCGGTACGAAGAGTGTCGTCGGGCTCGAGCTGGCGGCCACCAGCGCCCGGCCCGGGTCGGTCTCCCGGCGTACGGTCACGCCCTGCTCGCGCAGTGCCGCGGCCAGGCGGCTGCCGCCGTCGTCGCCGGTGGCGACCGGGGAGAGGAAGCCCCGGTCGGTGGGGTCGGGCTGGTCGACGGCGTGGAACACCAGGGTGGCGGCGATCAGCAGCACCGCCAGCCCGAGCGGGATCAGGGCCCGGTGCCAGCGTCGCCGGGGTGGCGGCGGGGCGACCGGGCGGGTCGGGTCGAGGGTGGCGGTCATCGGCGCTCACCGTCTTCGGCCAGCTCGCGGTGCAGGTCGGTGGCGAGGTCGCGCATCCGGCGGTCGTGCTCGGGTGTGGCCGGGCGCTGCGCATACCAGAGGTCGGAGAAGATCGTGCCGGCGGCGTGCAGGGTGGGCCGCACCTCGGGCCGGACGCGGGCGGCGACCGTGGTCAGTTCGGTGACCGTCATCCCGGGGCGCGGCTCCACCACCTGCCGGTCCACCAGCGCGCGGACCATGTCGCGCAGCCGTTCCCGGACCGCCTCGGCGTACCGGCCCTCGGCGGCGAGCCGGTCGGCGAGGCTGGCGTGACCGGGCGCCGCCGGTTCGGGCGTCCGGGGTGCGGGCACCGGGACGGCCGGTTCTCCGAGCCGGGCCGCCCGCCGCCGGCGGGGCAGTCGCAACCGGGGCAGCCGCAGCCTCGGCAGCCGTAGCCGTAGCCGTGGCCGGCGCGGCCGGGGGAGTCGCAGCCTCGGCCGGGGAAGCCGGCGGGGCACCCAGGCCGGGAAGAAATACCAGGCCAGGGCGGCCAGCAGCGCGGCGAGCAGCAGGAGCAGCGCGGCCAGCGGCAGCGGTACGACGTCGCCGAGCGCGGCGACCGCCTCGGTCCACCACCGGCTCACCCGTGCACCGCCAGCAGGGCGGGTTCCGGGGTGCCGGCCGGGGCGCGGGAGAGTCGGATGTCCAGGCCCTCGGTGCGCATCCGGGTCTCCAGGTGCAGCACGGCGTCGAGGCAGGCCAGCGCGGGGTACGCGATCGCGTTCACGGCGACCCAGGCGGCCGTGGCGACCGGCAGCGCCCAGGCGTCGAGGTCGAACAGGCCCAGCGCCCCGAGCCCGTGGTAGACGCCGAGGCCGATGCCGAGACGGATCAGCCACCAGCCCAGGTAGCCGAGGAGCCGGATGCCGGCGGCCCGCCCGCCCACGCGGACCGCGAGCGCGAGCGCCCGCCCCGGCACCCGCGGCCCGGGCAGCCGGTCCACCACCAGCGCCGGGACGACCGCGCCGAGCAGCCCGTACGCGACGAACCAGGCCGGCCCGGCCAGTCCGGCGAGGCCGACGGTGAGGCCGACCGCCGACGCGGCCAGCAGGGTGCCACCCCAGCGGGCGTCGCCGGGGCGCAGCAGTTCCCGCAGCCCGGCGCGGCGGCCGAGCAGCGCGGCCCCGGCGCCCCGGGCGGCCGGGTTGCCGAGCAGCGCGATGATCAGCGCCTCGGTCCCGGCGCCGAGCGCGAGCAGCAGCCAGTACCAGCCGAGCCGGTCGGGGTCGAGCCAGTAGGCCGGCGGGTGTGCGCCGGCCAGCGCCCGCAGCGGGTGCAGCAGCGCCTGCTCGCCGAGGGCCAGCAGGACGGCGAGCGGGACCAGTAGTCGGGCCTGGCCGCGCAGCAGCAGGACGGCCGAGTCCAGGAGTTCGCCCACGGTCAGCGGCCGGCGCGGGAGCACGGCGGTCGGGCCGACGTCGGGCACGCGTACTCCTGGCGGACGGGCGACGGGTAGCGGGCGGCGACACGCCCGAGGGATCATGGTTGCATGGCCGGTCCGGTTCCGGTGGACCCGTCCGTCGCGGCGCGCCACGCGGGGCATCCGCGCCGTCGGCGGTGGTGTCGGGCCGTTCCCGGCAGTACCGTGCCGTGATGACGCCGAACCCTTCGAAGTGAACGGGGATGGAACGATAAACCCCATGAGAGCCCGGGTACTGGTGGTCGACGACGACCCCGCGCTCGCCGAGATGCTCGGCATCGTCCTGCGCAGCGAGGGTTTCGTGCCCTCCTTCGTCGCGGACGGGGAACGGGCCTTGGCCGCGTTTCGCGACAGTCGCCCCGATATCGTCCTGCTCGACCTGATGCTGCCCGGTATGAGCGGTATCGACGTTGCCCGGGCGATCCGAGCCGAGTCCGGCGTGCCGATCGTGATGCTGACCGCCAAGAGCGACACGGTGGACGTGGTGCTCGGGCTGGAGTCCGGGGCGGACGACTACGTGGTCAAGCCGTTCAAGCCCAAGGAGCTGGTGGCCCGGATGCGAGCCCGGCTGCGCCGGGGCGAGGACGTCGCGCCCGAGCTGCTCACCATCGGCCCGCCCGGCAACCAGATCACCATCGACGTGCCGGCGCACACGGTGAGCCGGGACGGCGAGGAGGTGAAGCTGACGCCGCTGGAGTTCGACCTGCTGGTCGCGCTCGCCCGTAAGCCGCGTCAGGTCTTCACCCGGGAGGTGCTGCTGGAGCAGGTCTGGGGCTACCGGCACGCCGCCGACACCCGCCTGGTCAATGTGCACGTCCAGCGGCTGCGGGCCAAGATCGAGCCGGATCCGGAGCGACCGGAAATCATCCTCACCGTTCGGGGCGTGGGCTACAAGGCGGGTACCGGATAGCCTGGTCATCACTGTGGTGACCTCCCCGCCCCCCGACTCGCCGACCGCCGCGGCCCGCTGGCTCCGCGCCGCGCGGGCGCTCTGGCGCGTCCTCGCCGCCCGTACGGCCCGGCTGGCCGCCAGCGTCCACCAGACCTGGCGGCGGTCGTTGCAGCTGCGGGTGGTCACCATCACCCTGGTCGCGTCCAGCCTGCTGGTCGGCGGGTTCGCCTACCTGATCGCGGACAAGATCACCAGCATCCTGGTGGAGAACGCCCAGACCGACGTCCGGCTGCGGCTGCAGAACGGCAGCGACTACGCGGGGAAGCAGTTCCGGGCCTTCAGCCAGCCGCAGGAGGCCCAGTTCCAGGACACCGTCGAGGGCACGGTGAACTACCTGGCCGGTGGTGACCCGACCCAGACCAACGGCGTGGTCGTGGCGATCACCGCGGACCGGGTCCCCGCCGGGACCATCGAGCCGCGCACCTCCCCGAACGTCCCGGTGCGCCCGCTGATCAGCTCGGAGCTGCGGGCCTCCGTCGCCGCCGGCAACGTGGCCCACCAGATCCGCACCGGGGCGCTCGGCGGCAAGCGCACCAAATACCTCGTGTACGGCTCGCCGGTGCCCACCCGGTTCGGGCAGGTGGAGCTCTACTACGTGGTCCCGCTGGACCGGCAGGACGCCACCGCCCGCGACGCCCGGGCCACCGTGGTCGCCACGGGCATGGCGCTGGTGCTCCTGCTCGGCCTGCTCGCCGCCCTGGTCACCCGGCTCGTGGTGACCCCGGTACGGGTGGCCGCCCGGACCGCCCAGCGGCTCTCCGCCGGCCTGCTCGACCAGCGCATGGTGGTCAACGGCGAGGACGACCTGGCGCTGCTCGCCGCCTCGTTCAACCAGATGGCGACGAATCTTCAGCGGCAGATTCTCCGGCTGGAGGAGATGTCCCGGTTGCAGCGCCGCTTCACCTCGGACGTCTCGCACGAGCTGCGTACGCCGCTGACCACGGTCCGGATGGCCGCCGACCTGATCTTCGCCGAACGCGACGGGTTCGATCCGGCGGTGGCCCGCAGCGCCGAACTGCTCCAGGCCGAGCTGGACCGGTTCGAGGAACTGCTCACCGACCTGCTCGAGATCAGCCGCTTCGACGCCGGCTTCGCCATGCTGGACGCCGAGCCGACGGACCTGGTGCCGGTGGTGCACCGGGTGACCGAGCGGTTGGCCGGGCTGGCCGAGCGGGTCGGGGTGACCATCGAGCTGGACCTGCCGGACAGCCCGGTGATCGCCGAGGTGGACCCGCGCCGGGTCGAACGGGTGCTGCGCAACCTGGTCGGCAACGCGGTCGAGCACGGCGAGGCCAAGCCCGTCCTGATCACCCTCGGCGTGGACCAGAACGCGGTGGCGATCACCGTGCGGGACCACGGCGTGGGGCTCAAGCCGGGCGAGGAGAAGCTCGTCTTCAACCGCTTCTGGCGGGCCGACCCGTCCCGGGCCCGGCAGACCGGTGGCACCGGCCTCGGCCTCTCCATCAGCCTCGAGGACGCCCGGCTGCACGGCGGCTGGCTGGAGGCGTGGGGCGCGCCCGGTCAGGGTGCCCAGTTCCGGCTGACCCTGCCCGCCCGGGCCGGCGACCGGCTGACCACCTCGCCGCTGCGGCTGGTGCCGGCCGACGCCGCGCTGCCGTTCGGCGGTCCCCGCGACGGTGGCCCGCTCGCCATCGGCCCGGGCAGTGGTGCCGGGGCGCTGGCGATCGGACCGGCGGAGGGCGGCGACCGGGTCGAGGTGACGTCGTGAGGCATCGGCTGCTGACCGCGCTGCTGGCCGGCGTGCTGCTGCCCGCCGGGTTGGCCGGCTGTGGCATCCCGCACGAGACGCAGGTCCAGGTGGACGGGGCCGGACCGGCGGGCCAGTCCGGCGCGCTCAGCGGCAGCTCCGACCAGCCGCCCGCCCCGACGGCGAGCAACGATCCGAAGGAGTTCATCCGCAACTACCTCTCGGCTGCGGCCGGGGAGCGGGACCAGGCGGTCAACCGGGTCAAGCAGTTCATCGCTCCCGAGGGGCAGAGCCGGCTGCGGGATCGGCAGAGCAGCGAGATCGAGCTGTTCGTGGTCCGCCTTCCCGAGGAGCCGGAGGCCACCCCGCCGAACAACGAGGGCACCAGCGAAGTCCGGGTGAAGGTCCAGCAGCTCGGTGTGCTCCGCGCGGACGGGAGCCTGGCGCCGCCGGTGGCCAGCGACACCGAGTACAAGTTCAAGCTCCGCCGGGTGGGCGACTCCGGGTGGCGCATCACCGATCCGCCGAAGGTGCTGCTGCTCAGCGACGAGGCGCTGTACGACTACTACGCCCCGCACACCATCTACTTCTGGAACTCGGACCAGAGCCGACTGGTGCCGGACCAGCGCTACCTGCCGCAGGCGCTACCGGCCGAGCGCAAGGTCACCGAGGTGATCCGGTGGCTCGCCGCCGGCCCGCCGGACTGGCTCTCGCCCGGCGTCATCCGGCTGCCCGACAACACCAGTCTGATCAACAACGCCACCGGCTCCGACGGGCGGTGGGAGGTGAACCTCAACATGCCGGGCGCGAAGGACGCCCAGCTGGCCCACCTCGCCACCCAGTTGGCCTGGTCGCTCCCGGAGCAGGTCACCGGCCAGCTCGACCTCAAGATTCAGAATCAGAGCCGGCTGGTCGTCGACATCGGGCAGGAGAAGTCCGGGCGCCCGCCGTATCCGTTGGACGGCAATCCGGAGCGGTTCTGCGTCTACGACGGCGCGATCCACCCGCTTTCCTTCCCGGGAGAGCCGCGCGGGACCGTGCCGGTGGACGCTGCCTCGAATCGGAGCATCGTCACCGCGGCGCTCACCCGGTCGGGCGGGAGGATCCTCGCCGCGCTGGTGGTCACCCGGTCGGGTCGCCAGCAACTCCTCGTCGGCGCCGGGCCGAGCCCGGTCACCGTCTTCAAGGGCGGGAGAGAGTTCACCAGCGTGAGTCGTCCGACGTGGCTCCGCTCGACCGACCCGCAGCACCCGTACGGGCTGACCGCCGTCGACGGCGTCCTCTACCGATTCGACGAGGTGGGGAACCTGACCCGGGTGCCGCTCGGGGTGGACGGGAAGGTGACCGCGGTGGCCGCCTCGGTCGAAGGTCACCGGGTGGCGCTGGTCGTCAACGGGGCGCTCTACGTCGCGGCGGTGAGCACCGACGGAGGTGCGCCCAGCCTGGGCCAGCCGCGGCGGCTGTTCACCAAGCTGACCAACATCACCGCCGTGGACTGGTACGCGGAGAGCCGGCTCGTCTTCGCCGGCTCCGAGCCGCGTGGGGGGACTCGCGACCCGCGACCCGCGATCTATGGCAGCAGCGTCGACGGAGCTCTGGAGAAGCCGCTCGAGCAGGACATCGGTGCCCAGGTCACCCGACTGTCCGCATACCCTGGGCCGTCGGGGGCGCTGCCCGCCTACTCGTACATGTACGAGGCGAACAACGGCGCCTACACCCCCAGCGGCATCATCAAGCCGGAGCAGGTGCTGAACCTGGCCTCCCCGACGCCGGGTAACAAGGCTCCCAACCCGACCGCGCCCTTCTTCCTCTACTGAGGCACCGGTGCGGGACCTGGGCGGGCTCTGGGCGGACCCGACCGACCTCGTGCTGCCGGCCGGGTGCACCGGTTGCGGTGAGCGGGTCCCCGGCCTGCGGCAGGGCTTCTGCCCCGGCTGCGTCGACGAGTTGACGGCGCTGCGCCCCGCGCCAACCCGTCCGGACCCGGCCCCGCCCGACCTGCCCCCGTGCGTCGCCCTCGGCCCGTACGCCGGGGCGCTGCGGGAGGGGCTGCTGGCGTACAAGGAGCGGGGCCGGCACGGGCTGGTCCGGCCGCTGGGCGCGCTGCTCGCCGAGGTGGTGGGCAGCGCGCGGCCGGTGACCCTGGTGCCGGTGCCGGACACCGCGCGGGCGGCCCGGGCCCGCTACGGCGACCATCTGGACCGGTTGACCCGCCACGCGGCGGCCCGGCTGCGCGCCGCCGGCTGGCCGGGACGCGTGCTCCGGCCGCCGCGGGCGCTGCCCCGGCCGGACTCGGTCGCCCTGGACAGCGCCGGCCGGGCCGCCGCCGCCGACGCGGCGTTCCGGCTGCGGCGGGCCGACGGCGGGCGAGTGGACGGTCCGGTGGTGCTGCTCGACGACATCGTCACCACGGGGGCCACGCTGGCGGCGGTGAGCCGGATCTTGCACAGGGCGGGAATGACGCCAAAGGCGGCCGCGGTGCTCGCCGCAACGCAAAAGCGACGGTTGGGGTGACGCTTTGTGTTTCCGTTTCACCCCATGGTGTATGAGCTGTCAAAATTCCCGGGCTCCTTTGACAACCAGGGGTGACTGCCACGCAAACACGCGTTAGCGTTTTCGTGTCGGGGGTAGGAGGTCTTCCCAACCGCCCCCGGCGGTGGAAGGAGGCGTAGCCGCACACAACCGGTCGACGCCGAACGGGACCGTCCCAGGGCGCGTCGACCGGGAAATCCGGACCGAACGACCGTCCGAACAAGGGAGGTCACGTGGACATCGTGGTCAAGGGCCGTAACGTCGAAGTGCCGGACCATTACCGGGTACACGTAGCCGAAAAGCTCGCGAAGATCGAACGCTACGACCACAAGCTCATTCGCGTGGACGTCGAGTTGTTCCACGAGCGCAATCCGCGCCAGGCCGATCACTGCCAGCGGGTGGAGATAACCTGCGTGACGCGTGGCCCGGTGATCCGGGCCGAGGCCTGCACGAATGACTTCTACAGCGCGCTGGACGCGGCCATCGCCAAGCTGGACACCCGGTTCCGCCGGGCGGCCGACCGGCGTCGGGTGCACCGGGGGCGGCACGCGCCGCTCTCCGTCGCCGCCGCCACCGCGGACCTGCCGGTCGCCGACCTGAACGGGCCGGGACTGGCTGCGCTGAACGGCACCGGGACCGCCACCGCGGTCGCCGACCGGCCGGAGCAGGACGGCCACGGGGAGTACGACAACCAGCCGTGGCACATCGCGCGGGAGAAGGTGCACCCCGCCGAACCGATGACCGTCGACGACGCCCTGTTCCAGATGGAACTGGTCGGCCACGACTTCTATCTGTTCCAGGACAAGGAGTCCGGGCGCCCCAGCGTCGTCTACCGCCGGCACGCCTACGACTACGGGATCATCTCCCTCGACACCGGGCTCTGACCACCCCCTATGACACCGGCCGAGGAGCCACGGTGGGCGACCATCGTGGCTCCTCGCGGCTCGGCGCCGGCGTGACGCTCAGCGCGCCGGCAGGTCCGACGCGAGCATGCCGAACACCAGGTCGTCGACCCGGCCGCCGTCGAGTCCGCGCAGCCGGCCGCGCAACAGCCCCTCCCGGCGGAAGCCCACGTTCTCCAGCACCCGGTGCGACGCGGTGTTCTCCGGCAGGGTTCCCGCGGTGAGCCGGGCGATCCCGGGCACGCCGAACGCCCAGCCGGCCAGCAGGCGTACCGCGCGGGTCGCGTACCCGCGTCCACGCCATTCGGGCAGCAGCGCGTAGCCGACGCTCGCCTCGCCAGCCGCTCGGTCGCTGTAGGACAGCCCGCAACTGCCCGCCGGGTCGGCGGTGGCCGCGTCGAGGATCAGCAGGCGGGCCAGGCTGCCGGTGAGCCAGGCGCTCTCCGCCAGCCGGCAGCGCCGGTCGATCGCCGCCCGGGTCGGCGGCACCGGCGGCGCCTGGTTGGCCACCACATCCGGCCGAGTGTGCAGCCGGAACATCACGTCGGCGTCGTCCGGGGCGAGCCGGCGCAGGACCACCACGCCGTCGGTGAGCCGCCCGTCGGGCAGGTCGGGCAGCAGCCGGGTGGCCGGACCGGGCGGGTCGTCGGCGAGGCGTACCCAGGCGAGCAGATCGTGCCGGCCACCACCCCGGCTCGGGTTCGCTGCCTGGCGTACCCCCTCGTGCCGGAACCCGGCGGCCAGCGCGACCCGCTGGCTGGCGGTGTTCTCCTCGCTGGTGAGCAGTTCCAGGCGGGCGCAGCCGGCGGCGAAGGCCTGCTCGGCCAGCGCCCGGGTGGCGGCCGTGGCGACGCCGCGACCACGGGCCCAGGGCGCCACCCAGTAGCCGATCTCCCATTGCCCGCGGGCCGGCACCGGCTGGCTGAGGCCGATGCTGCCGAGCAGCCGGTCGGTGGCGGGGTCGGCGATCGCGTACGCGGCGCCGCCGGTGGCCCAGGCCGCGGGCGCGCCCTCGGTGATCCACCACCGGGCGGTCTCCTCCGTGTACGGGTCCGGCAGGCCGGCGATGCCCCGCTGGGTGACCGGATCCCCGCAGCCCGCGACGGTGTCCGCCACGTCGTCGAGGCGGGACGGCCGCAGCCGCACCCCGTACGCCTCGATCGTCTCCGGGGTCACCCCAGGTCCTGCGGGAGCAGCGCGGCCACCCAGACGTCCGGCCGTTCGTCCCGCTGCTGGATGCCGCTGCGGGCGGTGCCCTCGAGGACGAAGCCCGCCTTCTCCGCGACCCGCCGGGAGGCGGTGTTGCCCACGTTGGCCCGCCACTCGATCCGGGCCAGGCCGAGCGTGGTGAACCCCCAGGCGCAGAGCGCAGCCACCGCGGCCGGCATGTACCCGCGGCCCCGGGCGTGCGGGGCGGTCATGAAGCCGACGTCGGCGACGAGCGGGTCGGCGGGGGAGATCCGCAGGTCGATCGAGCCGGCGTAGCGGTCGTCGGCGTCGGCGAGGGCGTAGTTGGCGCCGGCGCCCCGGGCCCAGGCCGCGCGGGCGACGTCGCGCAGGTAGCCGTCGGCGTGCTCCGGTTGATAGGGGTGCGGGACGCTGGTCCAGCGGACGGTCTCCGCGTCCCGGCAGGTCGTCACGACCGCGTCGAGGTCGCGCTCCTCCATCGGGCGCAGCCGCAGCTCGGTGGCGCCCGCCGTGGCGAACAGGACGGGCTGTGGGCGGCCGAAGACGGCGGCCCGGCGGGCCATCAGGGTGTCCGGGCCGGCCGGACCGGGCTCGCCCGGCGCGGGTACCTCGCCGGGGAGCAGCGAGCCGAGCCAGCCTTCCCGGCGCCCGTCCACCGCCGGCTGGGCGAGCCGCAACTCGCCCTCGATCCGGAAGCCGGCCCGGAGCGCGACCAGCCGGGAGGCGTGGTTGCCGATCTCGGCCTGCCAGATGAGCCGGCGCAGCTTGCGTACGTCGAAGGCCCAGCGGGCGACCGCGCGGGTGGCGCGGACCGCGACGCCCCGGCCCCGCGCCCACGGCGCGGTCCAGTAGCCGATCTCGGCGCTGCCCAGGCCCCGGTCGATGGAGACGAGGCCGCAGGAGGCGAGCAGCTCGCCGGTGGCGGCGTCGCAGACCGCGAACTCGGCGCCGCTGCCGTCGGCCCAGGCCGCCGCGCTGCTCCCGGTGACGAAGTCGCGCGCGTGTTCGGGCCGGTACGGGCGAGGTACGGTGGTCCAGCGCTGGATGTCCGGATCCTGGCAGGCGCGGTATACCGCGTCGGCGTCCGCCGCCCGCCAGGGTCGCAGCAGCAGGCCGTCCTCGATGATCTCCACGGGCTCCACCGGGCCATCGTGCCGGAACTTTCGCGTTCGGCGTAACCCGATTTGCGCCCGGTCACCGCGCCGGCCAGGCGTTATGTCCGGTTCGCAGCCGTGGACCGTCGCCACCAGTGACCATCACCGCGATGGAGCGCCTACGATGGTTCGAGACTGTCTAGGGGAGCGTTGATCCGTGTCGATTCTGGAAAAGGTCCTTCGCGCGGGCGAGGGCCGCATGGTGCGTCGACTCAAGGCGATCGCGGCCGCCGTCAACTCGATCGAGGACGACTACGTCAACCTCACCGACGACGAGCTGCGCGCGATGACCGACCAGTTCAAGGAGCGGCTCGACGACGGGGAGACCCTCGACGACCTGCTGCCCGAGGCGTTCGCGGTGTGCCGCGAGGCGGCCGCCCGGGTGCTCGGCCAGCGGCCCTACGACGTCCAGGTGATGGGCGGCGCGGCGCTGCACTTCGGCAACATCGCCGAGATGAAGACCGGTGAGGGCAAGACCCTGACCTCGGTCATGCCGGTCTACCTGAACGCGCTCGCCGGCAAGGGCGTGCACGTGGTCACGGTGAACGACTACCTGGCCCAGCGCGACGCCGCCTGGATGGGCCGGGTGCACGAGTTCCTCGGCCTCACCGTCGGCGTGGTGCTGCCCAACCGGCCGGCCAGCGAGCACCGGGCCGCCTACGAGTGCGACATCACCTACGGCACCAACAACGAGTTCGGCTTCGACTACCTGCGCGACAACATGGCCTGGTCGAGGGACGAGCTGGTCCAGCGCGGCCACTTCTTCTCGGTGGTCGACGAGGTCGACTCGATCCTCATCGACGAGGCCCGGACCCCGCTGATCATCTCCGGCCCGGCCGAGCACTCCGCCCGCTGGTACCAGGAGTTCGCCGCCGTGGTGGCCCGCCTCCAGCCCGGCACCGACGGCGAGGGCGACTACGAGGTCGACTACGCCAAGCGCACCATCGCCATCACCGAACGCGGCGTGGCCAAGGTCGAGGACCGGCTCGGCATCGACAACCTCTACGAGTCGGTCAACACCCCGCTGGTCGGCTACCTCAACAACGCGATCAAGGCCAAGGAGCTCTACAAGCGCGACAAGGACTACATCGTCAGCGAGGGCGAGGTCCTGATCGTCGACGAGTTCACCGGCCGCATCCTGCACGGCCGTCGCTACAACGAGGGCATGCACCAGGCGATCGAGGCCAAGGAGGGGGTGGAGATCAAGCAGGAGAACCAGACCCTGGCCACCATCACCCTCCAGAACTACTTCCGCCTCTACGAGAAGCTCTCCGGCATGACCGGCACGGCCCAGACCGAGGCGGGCGAGTTCAACAAGGTCTACAAGGTCGGGGTGGTGACCATCCCGACCCACCGCCCGATGATCCGGATGGACCGGCCGGACGTCATCTACAAGACCGAGAAGGCTAAGTTCAACGCCGTCGTCGAGGACATCGCCGAGCGGCACGAGCAGGGCCAGCCGGTGCTCGTCGGCACGGTCTCGGTGGAAAACTCCGAGATCCTCTCCCACATGCTGCGCCGCCGGGGCATCCCGCACTCCGTGCTGAACGCGAAGTTCCACGCCAAGGAGGCGGAGATCGTCGCCCAGGCCGGGCGCAAGGGCGCGGTCACCGTCGCCACCAACATGGCCGGCCGTGGCACGGACATCCTGCTCGGCGGCAACGCCGAGTTCCTCGCCGCCAACGAGCTGCGCCAGCGCGGCCTCGACCCGGTCGAGCAGCCGGAGGAGTACGCCAAGGCGATGGAGGAGGTCCTGCCCAAGTGGAAGCAGGCCTGCGACGCCGAGGCCGAGGAGGTCGCCGCCGCCGGTGGCCTCTACGTGCTGGGCACCGAGCGGCACGAGTCCCGCCGGATCGACAACCAGCTGCGCGGTCGCGCCGGCCGGCAGGGTGACCCGGGCGAGTCCCGCTTCTACCTCTCCCTGCAGGACGAGCTGATGAAGCGCTTCCGGGCCGGTGCCGTCGAGGCCGTGATGGAGCGCTTCAACATCCCCGAGGACGTGCCCATCGAGTCGAAGATGGTCACCCGCCAGATCAAGAGCGCGCAGGCCCAGATCGAGGGCCAGAACGCCGAGATCCGGAAGAACGTCCTCAAGTACGACGAGGTGATGAACAAGCAGCGCCAGGTGGTCTACGCCGAGCGCCTGCGGGTGCTCAACGGCGAGGACCTCTCCGACCAGGTCCGCAACATGATCGACGACGTGGTGACCGCGTACGTCACCGGCGCCACCAGCGAGGGCTACGCCGAGGACTGGGATCTTGACCAGCTCTGGTCCAGCCTCAAGCAGCTCTACCCGGTGGGTATCACCGTCGCCGAGCTGGAGGAGGAGGTCGGCTCGCGGGCCGGCCTCGACCAGGACTTCCTGCTCGCCCGCCTCAAGGAGGACGCGCACGCCGCGTACGACCGGCGCGAGGAGCAGCTCGGCGAGGACGCGGTACGCCAGCTCGAGCGGATGGTCCTGCTCCAGGTGATCGACCGGAAGTGGCGCGAGCACCTCTACGAGATGGACTACCTCCAGGAGGGCATCAGCCTGCGGGCGTACGCCCAGCGCGATCCGGTCATCGAGTACCAGCGCGAGGGCTTCGACATGTTCGCCACCATGATGGACGGCATCAAGGAGGAGACGGTCGGCTTCCTCTACAACCTGGAGGTGCAGGTCGAGGAGCCTGAGCCGGAGGCCGAGGAGGTGCAGCTGCTGGAGAAGCCGGTCGAGATCCGCGCCAAGGGCCTCAACCGCGCGCCGCAGCAGCAGGGCCTGCAATACTCCGCGCCCACCATCGACGGCGAGGCCGGCCGGGGCGGGCCGGACTTCGAGCCGGCCGACGAGCAGGCGCCGGCCCTGGGCATCGGTAGCCCGGAGAAGACCGCCCGGCCCGCTGCCCCGTCCCCGTCGGGCAAGCCCCGGCGACCGGCGGCCGCCGGGATGAACGGCCAGGCGGTCGCCGCCAGCACCGCCCGTCGGGCCGCCCCGGGCCAGGTCGACGCCGGCGAGGGCCCCTCCCGCAACGCGCCCTGCCCGTGCGGCTCCGGCCGTAAGTACAAGCGGTGCCACGGCGCCCCCAACGGCGGCAACTGACCCGCCCGCACGAGCGACGACGGGCCCCGGCCGGACGGCCGGGGCCCGTCGTCGTCCCCCGCCCCGTAGATCGGGCGGGCCGGGGGCCGCCTGCGGTGGCGGTGGCTCAGAGGACGTCGAGGGTGGTGCAGAGCCAGGCGCCGCGCCGCCGTTCGACGCGCAGGGCGATCGCCCAGCTGGCACCGCCGGCTCCGGCGAGCACGGCGGCCACCTCGGCCGCCCCGGCGCGCGGTTCGCAGACGCGCAGCCGGCGGAGTTGGAGGACCGGTCGGGTGGCGCGGCGGCGTACCGGGCCCACCCGGCGCGCCGCCCGGGTCAGCTCGGCGGCCACCCGGGCCGCGGCGTCGGGGAGGCAGAGCGGCCGGAGCTGGCCGGGTGGCCGGTAGCCGTTGACGATCTCCAAGAAGGTGCGCACGAACCGGTAGGCCGCCCGGGTGGCCTCGGGGGTGGCGGTGGCCAGTGCGGCCGCGGGTGGCCCAGCGGTGCGCCGCCCCGGGCCGGTGGGCACCGGCCGGACGTTCGGGGGCGCGCCCGGTCGGCCGGTCGGGATCCCGGCGGCGGGGGTCGAACAGGTCGAGGGTGAGCTGGTCGACGTCGCCCCAGGGAGAGCCCTCGTCGGTGCAGGGCGGGTCGATCGGCGGGGCGGGTCGGAGCCGGACCGGGGGACGCGGTGCCAGCGGGCGGCGGGTGTCGACCATCCTCACCCCCTGTTCCTTGCGTTTGCCTTCGTTTGCCTCCGGCAGGCGCCTATTCTCGACCAGGCCAGCGCTGACCGTCAATGCCGGCACGCGGTCGTGTGGTCACTCGGCGTCGCGTTCGATCAGCGGGTTGCCGCGTACCCACTCGGCGGTCTCGGCGTACTTGCGCTCGATGTACTCCTCCAGCCGGGCGCGTTCCACCCGCCACTGCCCCCGGCCGCCGATCTTGATGGCGGGCAGCTCGCCGCTGCGCACCATGTGGTAGACCTGCGAGTCCGAGACGTTCAGCTCGGCGGCCACGTCGGACAGCAGCAGGAACCTGGGCTCCACGGTGACTCCCGGGGTTGGCGTTCGTTTGCTTCAGTTTGCCACCAGCAGCCGTCCCGCCCCAGGGCGCGCTCGGTGGTTCCGCAGACGGACACACCGGCGGGGAACTTCTCCGGGGCGGGTGCGGGGTGTATGACGGTCACGGCGTACGGCATGATCGGCGCCCGGAGCCGGCGCCCGCCGGCCGGGCCTGAGCAGGGGAGAGACCCGTGACCGACGAGCTTGTCCGGGTGTACGTGCCGGCGACCGTCCCGCTGCTGGCGCGGCTGCGGGAGGAGGGTCTCGCGGTCGGCGAGGCACACGCGGTCACCCCAGAGCTGCGCGAGTGGTATGCCGAGGGCGACGAGGAGGAGCTGGAGTACGTCGCCTTCACCCGGGCCGCCCAGGACGCGTTGCTGCTGCTCCGGGCCGATCCGGCCGCGCCCCGGCGGCGGGTGGTCGTCTCGGTGGACCTGCCGGCCCGCGCGGTCGGCCGGGTCGGTGGCGAGCTGGGGTCCAGCCTGGTCCGGCTCGCCGGGCCGGTGCCCGTCAAGACGGTCGCCGCGATCCACGTGGACGGCGCGGAGGCGGTCGACGACGTGGCGGCCGCCGCCGAGGTGGTGGCCGAGGCGCAGGCCGGTGACCCGGACGCCCAGTTCACCGTCGACGGCGCCGAGGACCACGAGCTGGAGTGGTACGACGTGACCGAGCTGGACCTGCTGCTGCGCGAGGCCTCCTGACCCGGAGGGTCAGCCAGCGATCTCCTCGTCGTCCTCGACGGCACGCGGGCCGAGGGTGCGGCCGAACGCGATGAGCGCGGTGAGCGCCCCGACGAAGAGCACCCAGATGCCGTTGTCGATGCGGGAGGTGCCGAGGGAGGTCTGCGCCACCTGGTCCGCCTCGCTGAGCGCGGCGGCCAGGTCGAGCAGGCCGCGCCCGCCGACCCGGATGATCACCTCGGTGAGCAGCAGGAGCAGGCCCGGTCCGGCCCCGGCGAGCAGGTACGCGGGCCAGCGCAACTGCGACGAGCCGCCCCGGCGGGCGGCCCGGCGGCGCGCCCAGGCGAGGTAGCCGAACGCCACCAGCCCGGCGATCAGCCCGGCGAGCAGCGACTCGGTCCGGGAGACCCACTTGGCGGCGTCGAGCATCGACTGCTGGGTGTCGCCGGCGCCGAACAGGTCGGACAGCGGATCCCGAGCCCGGCTGAACAGGACCACGAAGACCTGCGCGGCCAGCGTGGCGGAGGCGAGGCCGCCCACCACCCGCGCGTTACGGGCGCCGGCGAGCGCGCCGCCGATGATCGCCGCCGCCACGGTGGTGCCGGCGATGGTGTTGGTGGTCGCGTTGTCGGCGTACGTGAGGTTGATGGCCACCGCGGCGGCGAACCCGACCAGCAGGCCGGTGCCGACGGCGGCGAGGAAGCGCAGGGTGGCCCGGCCGAGCGGGTTGGTCACCGCCAGGGCGACCGCGGCGCCGGTAACCAGCGCGGCGCAGATCACGCCGGGCAGCGCGTACGCGGAGAGGCTGATCGCGGTGACGCCGGCCGCCGCCGAGGTGATGGCGGCCCGCGTGGCCCAGAGCATCGCGGCGAGCCAGCCGACCGACAGCAGCGCCAGCACCACCGCGCCCGGGGCGTACGCCGGTCGGCCGGCGCCCTCGGGGGTGCCCGCCGCCGCGCCGGCCGGGTCGGTGCCCGGCTGCTCCGGTTCGTCGACCGGGGCGACCACGGGCTGGTCCGGCTCCGCGGCCGTGGAGCTGCCGGGCTGGTTGCTCATCGTGTTCCCTTCGACGGACGCCGGATCGGCCGCGACGGGCCGGGCAGGTCACCGGTCATCCAGGGTACGCGGCGTCCGGGGCGCCCTTCCGGACCCGCCCTACCCGCGGGATCCGGTGGGCCGGCATCGGCCCGGTTGCCGCGATCGGGCTGCTCGGGCGGTTGCGGGGCCGGCACCCGGCCGGGTCCCACGGCCGATGGTCGCGGGCCGAAAGTGGGCGACGGATCGGAGGTGGGAGGCAGTCCGGACTGAGGGATCTAAGGGTGGAGGCGCTGTCCGCCTACGGTCCGGTGTGTGTCGGTGCGTCCGACTGCCGGCGGCGGGCGGGCCCGCAAGGGGGCGGCGGGGGGTGGTGCGGGGGGTGTCGCATGGAAGAATTGGCCGAGGTCCCGCCGCCGCGACCGGTCCGCCGCGCGGTGCCCGGCACCCGGCCGCCCGGTCGGTGCCCGCGGGTCCGGTTTCGCCACCGCCGTCGAGATCGCACAGGAGCCGTGATGGACGCCGTGTTCTCCGTACCCGAGCCGCGCAACGAGCCGGTCCACACCTACGAGCCCGGCAGTGCCGACCGGGAGCGGCTCCAGCGGCGGCTGACCGAGCTGGCGGCCGCGCAGCTCGAGCTGCCGATGACCATCGCCGGTGAGCAGCGGATGGCCGGCGGCGACCCGATCAAGGTGGTCCAGCCGCACAAGCACGCCCACGTGCTCGGCATCACCGGGCACGCCACCCACGACGACGCCCGCGCCGCGGTGAAGGCCGCCAAGGACGCGGCTCCGATGTGGCGGGCGCTGCCGTTCGAGGAGCGGGCCGCGATCTTCCTGCGCGCCGCCGACCTGCTCTCCGGCCCGTGGCGGGACACGCTCAACGCGGCCACCATGCTCGGCCAGTCCAAGACCGCGGTGCAGGCCGAGATCGACTCGGCCTGCGAGTTCATCGACTTCCTCCGGTTCAACGTGTACTTCGCCCGCAACCTGCTGGCGGAGCAGCCGATGTCCTCGCCGGGCGTGTGGAACCGCTTCGACCACCGGCCGCTGGAGGGCTTCGTCTACGCGGTCACCCCGTTCAACTTCACCGCGATCGCCGGCAACCTGCCGTCGGCGCCGGCCCTGCTGGGCAACACGGTGGTGTGGAAGCCGGGCCCGACGCAGCAGTTCGCCGCGCACTTCACCATGCGGCTGTTCGAGGCGGCCGGCCTGCCGCCCGGCGTGATCAACATGGTCACCGGGCGCGGCGAGGAGGTCTCCGACGTGGTGCTCGCCGACCCGGACCTGGCCGGCATCCACTTCACCGGGTCGACGAAGGTGTTCCAGCACCTGTGGCGGACCGTCGGCGAGAACATCGCCCGCTACCGGGGCTACCCGCGGCTGGTCGGCGAGACCGGCGGCAAGGACTTCGTGGTCGCGCATACCAGCGCGGACGTGGACGCCCTGCACACCGCGCTGATCCGGGGCGCCTACGAGTACCAGGGGCAGAAGTGCTCGGCCGCGTCGCGGGCGTACATCCCCCGGTCCATCTGGGAGGGCGGGCTGCGGGACCGGCTCGCCGCCACCGCCGACTCGCTGGCGTACGGCGATGTCACCGACTTCCGCAACTTCGGCGGCGCGGTGATCGACGACAAGGCGTTCGGTCGGCACCAGGCCGCGCTGGAGCTGATCAGCGGTGACGACACCTGCCGGATCCTGGCCGGCGGCACCGCCGACGACTCGGTTGGCTACTTCGTCCGGCCGACGCTGTTCGAGTGCTCCGACGCCGCGCACGAGACCTTCACCACCGAGTACTTCGGGCCGATCCTCGGCGTGCACGTCTTCGAGGACGCCCGGTTCGACGAGGCGGTCGCCCAGGCCGAGTCGATCGCCCCGTACGCGCTGACCGGGTCGATCTTCGCGACCGACCGCCGGGTGGTCGACCAGGTGGCCGAGAAGATGCGGTACGCGGCCGGCAACTTCTACATCAACGACAAGCCGACCGGCGCGGTGGTCGGGCAGCAGCCCTTCGGCGGCGCCCGTGCCAGCGGCACCAACGACAAGGCGGGCTCCTGGCACAACCTGGTCCGCTGGATGTCGCCGCGGACGATCAAGGAGACCTTCGTCCCGCCGACCGATCACGCGTACCCGCACATGGCCTGATGTGCAGGGAGGGGCCCCTTTTCCACAGGCGTCTGTTAAAAAGGGGCCCCTCCGTTCACCCGGTCGGGCGGGCGGTGTCCGCGTCCCCGGCGGACTGTCGTCGGCCGACAGTGCACATCGGACGACCCAACGGGTGGCGAAAACGGCAAATCCTGGACGCCGGGTCGGGCAAAGTGGCAGCTTAGAGGGCATGGCGGAATCCGGAGTCAACCCGACGGCGGCGGCCCTGCTGGGTCTGCTGCACGAAGGACCGATGACAGGCGGCCAACTGATGGCCGCCGCCGAGCGCCGGCTGGCGCCGTACTGGTCGATGACCCGCAGCCAGGTCTACCGGGAGCTACCGGTGCTGGCCGAGAAGGGTCTGGTGCGGCTCGGCAAGCCCGGGCCGCGCATGAGCCAGCCGTATGCGATCACGGCGGCTGGAAAGCGGACATTTTCCCGCTGGCTGGCGGAGAACCCGGGCCGGGACACCATCCGTAACCCGATCGCGCTACGGATCGCCTTCGGCAACCTGCACTCGCCGAGCCAGCTCAAGAACCTGTACGCCTCGGCGAACGAGTACCACACCGAGGCCCTGGCGGCGGTCCGCGAGCAGGTGAAGAACGCCAAGAAGGAAGGCGAGGCGTACGACGCCAGCGCGCTGGAGTTCGCCGTCGCCTACCACAAGGCGGCGCTGTCCTGGCTCAAGACCGCCCCGGTCAGCGGATGACCTCCGGTGGTTGGGGCGGCTGAGGTGAGCGGACGCCGCGCGGCCAAGTACGCTTGTCTGTCGTGACCGCTGCCGACTACGCCGAACAGCTCAAGGAACTCGACGCCACCCTGCGCAACATCGAGGCCGTCCTCGATGTCGACAAGCTGCGCGAGCAGAAGGCCCGCCTGGAGCAGGAGGCCTCCGCGCCCGACCTCTGGGACGACCAGGCCAAGGCGCAGCAGGTGACGTCGCAGCTGTCGTACGTCAACGGCGAGATCAGCAAGCTCTCCGATCTCCGTTCCCGGCTGGACGACGCCGGGGTGCTGCTGGAGCTGGCCCAGGCCGAGTCCGACCCCGGCACGCTCGCCGAGGTCGAGTCGGAGATCACCGGGCTGACCAAGGCCATCCAGGAGATGGAGGTCCGCACCCTGCTCTCCGGGGAGTACGACTCCCGGGAGGCGCTGGTCGCCATCCGGGCCGGCGCCGGCGGCGTGGACGCCGCGGACTTCGCCGAGATGCTGCTTCGGATGTACCTGCGCTGGGCCGAGCGGCACGGCTACCCGACCGAGGTCTACGAGACCTCGTACGCCGAGGAGGCGGGCCTCAAGTCGGCCACCTTCACGGTCAAGGTGCCCTACGCGTACGGCACGCTGAGCGTGGAGTCCGGCACCCACCGGCTGGTCCGGATCAGCCCGTTCGACAACCAGGGGCGGCGGCAGACCAGCTTCGCCGGCGTCGAGGTGCTGCCGGTCGTCGAGCAGACCGACCACATCGAGATCCCCGAGAACGAGATGCGGATCGACGTCTACCGCTCCTCCGGCCCGGGCGGGCAGAGCGTCAACACCACCGACTCGGCGGTGCGGATCACCCACATCCCGACCGGCATCGTGGTCACCTGCCAGAACGAGAAGTCGCAGCTGCAGAACAAGGCCTCCGCGCTGCGGGTGCTCCAGGCCCGGCTGCTGGAGCGCAAGCGCCAGGAGGAGCAGGCCAAGCTCCAGGGCCTGAAGACCGAGGCCGCCGGCTCGTGGGGCGACCAGATGCGCTCGTACGTCCTGCACCCGTATCAGATGGTGAAGGATCTGCGTACCGAGCAGGAGACGGGCAATCCGTCCTCGGTGTTCGACGGTGAGCTGGACAGCTTCATCGAAGCCGGCATCCGGTGGCGTAAGCAGCAGCAGCTCAGCGCTGACGGTGCGTGATCGGGCTCCGACGGAGCGCGTCGTCGATCTCCAGCTGACCGGCTGAATCGATGACGCGCCTCGCTTCGGCGGGGCGTGGGGCTTGGCTCCCCGGTTACACCGCGTAGACTCTCGACCCGTGATTCAGCTTGAGCAAGTGACGAAGACGTACCCGAAGGCGTCCCGGCCTTCGCTCGACAACGTGTCCGTCTCGATCGAGAAGGGCGAGTTCGTCTTCTTCATCGGTCCATCCGGCTCCGGCAAGTCCACGATCATCAAGATGCTGCTGCACGAGGTCACCCCCAACAAGGGGCGGGTCGTCGTCAACGGCAAGGACGTCACGTCGATGCGGTCCTGGAAGCGACCCCACTTCCGGCGTTCCATCGGCTGCGTCTTCCAGGACTTCCGCCTGCTGCCGAACCGCACGGCGTACGAGAACGTGGCGTTCGCGCTGGAGGTGATCGGCAAGACCAAGGCGGTTGCCCGCCGGGTCGTTCCGGAGGTGCTGGAGCTGGTCGGTCTCGGTGGGAAGGAACACCGCTACCCCCACGAGCTCTCCGGCGGTGAGCAGCAGCGGGTCGCGGTGGCCCGGGCGTTCGTGAACCGCCCGCTGATCCTGCTCGCGGACGAGCCCACCGGAAACCTGGACCCGGACACGTCGATCGAGATCATGCGCCTGCTGGACCGGATCAACCGCACCGGCACGACCGTCGTGATGGTCACGCACGACTCCAACATCGTGAACCAGATGCGCCGTCGCGTCATCGAGATCGAGAGCGGTCGCATCGTGCGCGACCAGGCCCGCGGCGTCTACGGCTGAGCCGTCGCCCCGTTGACGATCTGTAGATCCTGACGACGAACACCTCACGCCGGAGAGCCGGAGGAATTTCCCGATGCGGATGAAGTACGTCCTGTCCGAGGTACTGGTCGGACTGTGGCGCAACGTCACGATGACCATCGCGATGATCATCACGTTGGCGGTGTCGCTGTTCATGCTGGGTGGTAGCGGCCTTCTCTACCAGAAGGTCGGCGACATGAAAGACCTCTACTACGAGAACGTCGAGGTCTCGATCTTCCTGAAGACCGACGTCAACGACCAGCAGATCCAGGACCTCGGGGCCAAGCTGAAGAGCGACCCGCTGGTCAAGCACGTCGACTACGTCAACAAGGAGGAGGCGTACAAGCGCTTCCAGGAGATGTTCCAGGACGCGCCGGACCTGATCAGCGCGGTCAAGGCGGACAGCCTCCCGCCGTCGTACCGGGTCAAGCTGAACAACCCGGAGCAGTACAAGGCCATCTACGACGAGTACAAGACCGCCGAGGGGATCGACACGATCGTCGACCAGAGCAAGCTCCTCGACAAGGTCTTCAACGTCCTCACCGGCATCCAGAACTTCGCGCTCGCCCTCGCCGTCGTGATGGCGGTCGCCGCGTTGCTGCTGGTCGCGAACACCATCCAGGTCGCCGCGTACAGCAAGCGGCGAGAGGTCGCGGTCATGAAGCTGGTCGGCGCCTCCAACTGGTTCATCCAGGCCCCGTTCGTCCTGGAGGCGGTGGTCGCCGGCCTGATCGGCTCGATCCTCGGCCTGGTGGCACTGCTCGGCCTCAAGGTGTTCACCTCCGGCGGGTCGATGCAGGCCATCGAGGGCCTGATCACGCCGGTCTCCTGGACCGACATCCTCCTGATGTTCCCGCTGATGGCCGGCGTCGGCGGCCTGGTCAGCGCGATCACCGCCTGGGTCACGCTCCGCTTCTACCTGCGGGTCTAGTCACCGCGACGGCTCTCCCGGGACCCTCCCGCGCCGGAATAAACGGCGCGGGAGGGTCCTTGTTGTTCGGGTAGCATGATCCCGCTCCGCGGCCGGTGGTCGCGGACCGATCGGAAGGGAGGTGGCGCCGATGCCACGGGAAAAGGGCCGCAAGGTGGTCGCCTCCAACAAGAAGGCGCGCCACGACTACGCCATCCTCGACACGTACGAGGCGGGCATGGCGCTGACCGGCACCGAGGTCAAGTCGCTGCGGGCCGGCCGGGCGTCGCTGGTCGACGCGTTCGCCCAGGAGCGTGACGGCGAGCTCTACCTGCACGGCATGCACATCCCGGAGTACACCCAGGGCACCTGGACCAACCACGAGCCCCGGCGTACCCGGAAGCTGCTGCTCAAGCGGCTGGAGATCGACCGGCTGATCGGCAAGACCCGGGAGAGCGGGCTCACCATGGTGCCGCTGCAGGTCTACTTCTCCGACGGCTGGGCGAAGGTGGAGATCGGCCTGGCCCGGGGTAAGAAGTCGTACGACAAGCGCCAGGACCTCGCCAAGCGGGACGCCGACCGGGAGATGGCCCGGGCGGTCGGCCGGCGCGGCAAGGGCATGAACGAGTGATTCGTCCCCCGGTGTCCGGAACGATGATCCGGCCGGCCTCGGGATGAATCCGGTTGCGGCAGGCGTTAGGCTTAACGGTGCTGCCGACAGGGGCAGCCCGTCGAGGGGGTGACTGGTTTCGACTTCGTGCGTTGCGGCAGGGGAAGCGAGCCGAGGAAGCCGACGTCGTCTCGTGAATCGGTCGTCGGAAACCAATAAGCGCCAAGAACAATCGCGCTGACTTCGCTCTCGCCGCCTGAGGCGAGTAGCAAGTCTGTCGGCCTGGGAGCGCCTTCGACCCAGTTAGCCGGCATCAGCTAGAAGGCTGGCCAATCGGACCCGGTCGCGGGGTCCGTGCGGCGAGATCAATCAGCGACTGGGCCCGTCACACCGACTCGCTCGCGTGATCGGAGGGGCCGAGTAGAGGCACAGCGAGCTGCGCTCGGAGAAGCCCTGACAAGGCGGCGAAGGACCCGGGTTCGATTCCCGGCACCTCCACCACCTGACCTGTGCGCCCCGGTCCACCCGGACCGGGGCGCACAGTCGTCTTCAGCCCCGTTGCCGTCAGCGTCTAGGCTGCGGCTGTGGCGGACGAGAAGATCCGGCTCTCCGTGGGCGCCGCGCCCGGCCAACGCGCCTTCGCGGCGGTGGCGGGTGTCCTGTGCACCGCCTTCGGTGCGGTCTTCGTGCTGCTACCGATCTTCGCCGGCCCGCTGCTGAGCCGGCTGACCGGCTACGGCGACCCCTTCCCGTCGTACGACGAGGCGCGGGACCTGCCGCCCGGCATGCTCCCGCCGGCGCTGAACGACCCCGCCTCGCCGGGGTCGTTCCGGTTCGTCGGGCTCTGTGGCCTGCCGTTCGTGCTGCTCGGCCTCTATCTCCTGTTGCGGGTGCTGCGCACCGCCGCCTGGCTGGAGGGGACCCGGGCCTCTGTCCGCGGCGCGCTCGGCACCCGCACCGTGGACCTGGCCACCGCCGAGGTGCGGGGCGGGGCGCTCGCCTACCGGGGCGGCGACGACGCGGTCCTGCGGGTGCCGACCGTGATCGCCCGCGACCGGGACACCGGCCGGCGGGTCACCATCCCGCTCCAGGGCATGGGGCTGGCCACCCTGCCGTCGAACGAACTGCGGGCGCTCGCGGACGCGATCACCACCGGCCGGCCGAACGAGGGCCGGGACGCCGACGTGCACGTCCTGGCCGGTCGACTGCGCGACATGGCGGGAGATCCGCTGGGTCGGTGAGGTTATTGGGACAGATGGGGCTGCTGGGGCGAACGGGGCAGATGAGGCGCGACGCGACCCTGGACAGCCCGCCCAGCCAGGTCCACCATCGCTGTACGCGGAAGCGCAGCAGCGGGAGGTGCCCATGGTCACCGGTCCGATCCAGCAGCCGTCCACCGTTGCCCCGGCGGCGCGACCGCCCGCCGCGCGCCAGCCCGGGCCCACCCTCCCCGGTGAGCTGAGCGCCCTCGCCCGGGCGCTCGCCACGTCGGCGGAGGAGTCGCGCTGGCGAGAGCACCTGGTCGTCCAGCTCGGCCCGGTCCGGCGGGGCTTCGCCGAGCACGTCCGGCTCACCGAGGGCCCCGACGGCCTCTACGCGGAACTGCTCCACCAGGCGCCCCGGCTGGACCGGGGGGTACGCCTGCTGACCCACGAGCACGCCGCCATCGCCGCGGCGCTCGTCGCCCTCCAGCGCGCCGCCGAGCTGCCCGCCGTGCCCGCCGAGGAGGTGCGGGAACGGGTCGGGAACCTGCTGCGGGCCCTCGACCAGCACCGGCAGCGGGGCGCGGACCTGCTCTGGGAGGCGTACGAGACGGACCTGGGCGGGGAGACCTGACCTGGGGAACCGGCGGCGGGGACGCGGCGTCCAACCGGCATGCGTCGCACCTTCGCCCTGTTGGGGTTGCCGCTTCTGCTCCTCGCCGGCTGCGCCGCGCCCGGCCCCGCTCCGATCGGGCCGCCGGGCGAGGACCCCGACCACCGCTGGGCGGCGTTCCATCAGCGGGCCGGCGAGGTGGCCGACGCCTGGCGGCCGGGCGAGGTGTGGCGCAGCGGTTACGTGCCGCTGGAGGAGGCCACCGTGCTGACCGGTGAGCCGGGCTTCACCGGCGACACCAAGCAGGCGTTCCTCCTCGGCTGGTACCGGGACCAGATCGCCCTGCCGACCGCCACGCCGGCCGACGGGACGATCCGGTTCCCGGACGGCACGCTGCGGGTGCCGCTGATCAGCGCCGCCGAGGCGTACGCCCAGCTGGACCAGGGAGACCCGCCGACGTGCGACGGGCGGCCGATGGCGCCGCCCACCGCTCGACCGGGGCGGCTCAAGGACGGCGGGCCGACCATCGAGCCGGGACCGGACGGCCTGCTGCCCACCCGCCCGGGACCGGACAGCCCGGTCGCCACCCACGTGGACACCCCCTGCATCCCGCTCACGGTCACCGCGGTGAAGCTGGGCAGCGCCTCGGTGCGCACCAGCCGGGGCTTGGCCGAGGTGCCGGCCTGGCTGTTCACCGTGGCGGAACTGCGGGTGCCGGTGGCCCGGCTGGCGGTCGCGGCGCGCGCGGTCGGGGCCCGACCGGAGGGCGCGACGCCCGCCCGGCCGCTGCCCGACGGGGTGGTGGCCGTGCAGACCCTCGATGCCGTGGACGGCGCCCGCCTGGACTACCGGGTCGGGGTGGGCGCCTGCGACGGCGGTGTCACCCCGCTGGTGCTGGAGCGGGACGACGTGGTGGTGCTGGGCGCCGGGGTGGTCCGGTCAACCGGCATCTGCACGGCGCAGCTGGTGCTGAAGCCGGCGAGCGTCACCCTGAAGGCCCCGCTCGGTGCCCGGACGGTGCTCGACGTGGGCAGCGGCAGCCCGCTCACCCTGGTGCGGCGGTGACGCTCAGAGGAGCCGAGGCAGCTCGGTGCTGATCGGCGCCGGCAGCACCGTGGGCCGGTCGGCGGCCAGCGCCGCGTCGAGCGCCTCCCCGAGCCGGTCCAGCGGGTCCACCACGGCGGACGCGCAACCGTAGCCGTGGGCGATGGCGGCGATGTCCAGCCCGGGTAGGTCGAGCGCCGGCACCCCGGGGGTGTGCTTCAGCTCGGCGAAGGCCTTGAGGATGGCGTACTGGTGGTTGACCGGGACCACGACGGCGAGCGGCAGGCGCAGCTGCGCGGCGGTCCACAGCGCCTGCACCGAGTAGTGGAACGAGCCGTCGCCGACCACGGCCACCACCGGCCGGCCGCGCCCGGTGTCCCGCTCGGCCAGGGCGACCCCGACCGCCGCCGGCAGGCCGAAGCCGAGGCCACCGCTGGCCATCGTGAAGTACGACCGCGGCCGGCTGATCCGCAGTCGCCGGCGCAGCGCGGCCAGGTTGGATGGTGACTCCTGCACCAGCACCCCGTCGGCCGGCCAGTGCCGGGCCAGCGCGGCGAAGAGCGCGTCGGCGCTCGGCGGGCTGGTCGCCTCAGGCGTCGCCGGCTCCGGCCGGACGGGCGGCGCCGGCCGGTCCGCCGGCGGCAGCAGCTCCAGCAGGCCGGCCAGGACCAGCCCGGCGTCGCCGAGCAGGCTCTCCCCGACCGGGGCGCGGGCCGCCTCGTCCGGGTCGTCGGTGACGTGCAGCAGCCGGGCGCCGTCGGGCAGGTAGTCGCCCGGCACGTGCGGGTAGTAACGGAACACCGGGGCGCCGACCACCAGCACCGTGTCGTGGCCGCGCAGCGCCTCGGCGAGCGGGCCGATCGCGTACGGCAGGACCCCGCGGAAGTGCGGGTGGTTCTCGGGGAAGACGGCCCGCTCCGGCGCCGGGGCGGCCCACACCGGGGCGGCCAGCCGTTCGGCCAGCGCCACGGCCGCCGGCCACGCGTCGGTCCGGTCCACCGCCGCGCCGAGCACCAGCACCGGGGCGCGGCTGGCGGTGAGGGTGGCGGCGAAGCCGCGCAGCCGGTCCGGGTCCGGGGCGGCCCGGGTCGCCACCGTCCGGACCTGCGGGGGCGGGTCGGCGGGCTGGGCCCAGTCGTCCATCGGCACGGAGAGGAACACCGGCCCGGCCGGGGGCTGCACCGCCGTCGCGTACGCCCGCATGAAGGCCGCCGGCACGTCCTGCGCGCGGGCCGGCTCGTGGGCCCACTTGACGTACGGCTGGGTCAGCTCGGCCGCCCGCGGGCTAGCCAGCCGGGGTTCGAGCAGCAGCATCTCCCGGGTCTGCTGGCCGGCGGTGACGATCAGCGGGGTCTTGTTGTGCCAGGCGGTGACCAGGTTGCCCATGCCGTTGCCGGTGCCCGGGGCGGTGTGCAGGTTGACGTGCGCGGGCCGGCCGGTGGCCTGGGCGTACCCGTCGGCCATGCCGACCGCCGCCGCCTCCTGAAGCGCGTGCACGTAGCGGAAGTCGGCCGGGAAATCGCGGAGGAAGGGCTCCTCGGTGGAGCCGGGGTTGCCGAAGACGGTGGTCAGACCGAGGGCACGCAGCAGGTCGTACGTGGTGTCGCGGACCGTTGCCATCGCCGACTGCCCCCCGTCCCCCAAAGGTGCGGGGAGATGGCTCGATGATCAGTTCCCCGACGATCCGAATCTATCGGGCGGTTGCCGGCTTTTCGGGCGCTTCCCGAGTCTGGTGGCGGCGGTGGCCGACCGGTCACCGATCAGGGCAGCGGGAACGGCAGTTTGATCCCGTCGAGCGCGTGACCGCACGGGCAGTCCCGCTCGGCCGGCAGCGCCGCGACCGCGTCCAGCAGCACGGCCCGCAGCACGTTGGTGTTCTCCGCGAAGACCCGGAACACCTCCTCCTGGGTGACCGACTCTTCGGCCGTCACGCCCGCGTCCAGGTCGGTGACAAGCGCGATCGACGTGTAGCAGAGGGCCAGCTCGCGGGCGAGCACAGCCTCCGGGTGGCCGGTCATGTTGACCACCGTGCCGCCGAGCGAGGCGAACCAGCGCGACTCGGCCCGGGTGGAGAAGCGCGGCCCCTCGACCACCACCACGGTCCCGCCGTCCACCGCCGGTACGCCGCGCCCCGCCGCCGCGTCGAGCAGCGTCCGCCGCCCGACGGGGCAGTAGGGGTCGGCGAACGAGACGTGCACCGCGCCCTGGTCGTAGTAGGTCTGGGCGCGCCCGCTGGTGCGGTCGACGAGCTGGTCCGGCACCACGAACGTGCCCGGGCCCAGCTCGGGCCGCAGTCCGCCGACCGCGCAGGGGGCGAGCACCTGGCGTACGCCGAGGGAGCGCAGCGCCCAGAGGTTCGCCCGGTACGGGATCAGGTGCGGTGGGTAGCGGTGGTCGCGGCCGTGCCGGGGCAGGAACGCCACCCGGCGCCCGCCCACCTCGGCGATGGTGACCGCGTCCGACGGCGCTCCGTACGGTGTCTGCACGACGTGCTCGGTGGCGCCGTCGAGCAGGGCGTACAAGCCTGACCCGCCGATCACCGCCAGCTCGGCCGTTGGACCCATCGGCCCTCCTTCGATCCTGTCGCGATCACCCGCCTGCCAGACCTTAACCAGCGGGCGAGCCGCAGGCTAATGTGCGTGGCATGGGGTTGACCGCGCGGATGGTCGACGACGTCGGGTGCGCCGCACAGGCGTACGGCTGACGGGTGTCGGACATGCAGGGTGAGGGACAGGCGATCGGTGGCCGAGCCATGGAGTCCATGACCGGGCAGCTGCTGGTCGCGACTCCGGCGCTCAAAGACCCGAACTTCGACCGTACGGTCGTGCTGCTGGTCGCCCACGAGCCCGGCGGCGCCCTCGGCGTGGTGCTGAACCGGGCCACCGAGGTGCCGGTCGCCGACGTCCTGGGCGACTGGAGCGACCTGGCCCGGCACCCCGCGGTGCTCTTCGAGGGCGGCCCGGTGCAGCCCGATTCGGCGATCTGCCTGGCCCGGATGCGTCACCCGGTCAAGCCGGTGAAGGGCTTCCACCGGGTGTCCGGCGCGGTGGGCACCATCGACCTCTCCGTCGACCCCGAGCGGCTGCGCGAGGCCGTCGGTGGGATCCGCGTCTTCGCCGGGTACGCGGGCTGGGGCGCCGGCCAGCTCGAGCGCGAGATCGAGGAGGGGTCCTGGTTCGTCCTCGACGCCCTCCCGGGGGACGCCTTCGTCGACCGGCCCGACGACCTCTGGCCCATGGTGCTGCGCCGGCAGGGCGGCATGATGGCGGCGGTGGCCCACTTCCCGCCGGACGTGGCGCTGAACTGACCGGCGTGGGGGTACCCCGCGAGATGACCATGCCGACCGGCGTGTGTATAGTTCTCTGCGTGCCCGGGCGACCGGGGACGACCGCAAGGGGCCGTGGCGCAGCTGGTAGCGCACCACACTGGCAGTGTGGGGGTCAGGGGTTCGAGTCCCCTCGGCTCCACCCAAGCAAAAAGCCCTGATGGGGGACACAATCCCCCATCAGGGCTTTTCTCGTTTCTGCTGCTCTCGGTGCGTACGCGACCGGCGGTCCGGCGCACCTCCCGGGCGCAGGTGCCCAGGAGGTGCTCCGGCGGCCTTCAGCTGAGCTGTTCGGCCAGCCCGACGATGATGCCCTCGGGGCCGCGGACGTAGCAGAGCCGATAGGTGTTCTCGTACTGCGCCAGCTCGCCGACGAGTTCGGCGCCGTGGGTGCGCAGGCGGGCGAGGACGTCCTCGATGTCGTCGACGGCGAACATGATGCGGCGAATGCCCAGCGTGTTCGCCGGTGCATCCTTCGGCTCGGCGCTGATCGCCTTCGGCGTGTGGAACATCGCCAGCTCGATTCGGCCGTGGCCGTCCGGGGTCCGCAGCATTGCGACTTCCTGTCGGACGTCGTCGATCCCGATGACACGCTCCACCCAGCGTCCCTCGATCGGCGCCCTGCCCTCCAGCTCCATGCCAAGTTCGACGAAGAACGAAATAACAGCGTCAAGGTCGTCGACAACGATGAGGACGTTGTCCATCCGCTGGATCGTCATGCTGGGTCTCCTTGGTGTGGTACGGCCACGGTGGCCCCATCCGTCCCTGAGACGGAGCCGCCAGGCCGTTCTCGACATCGTTCGCCACATCTTCTTCGGGCCCCCTCTTGACGCGGCCGCAACCTGGCCGGATGCCGGAGGCCCCAGCCGGCACACGACGATGTCCGCCGCGGTCAGCGTGCTGCTCCGGGCGTCCGGCCGGCCGCAGGCGGAGGCGAACGAGCAGACGGGCCTGGGGGCCGACGTCCAGGTGGGGCATGGGTGCCCGGTGCGAAGGCGAAACACCCTGGTGAGGGGCAAGCCCTCACCAGGGTGTTGGTCGTCTCTGACTCAGGCGTCAGCAGCCGCAGGTGTAGTAGAGGATGTCCCAGTGGTTGCCCTCGTCGGTGTAGAGGTTGCCCGACGGAGCCCGCCACTGGTAACCCCAGCCGGATATGTAGCCCACGTATGTGTAGGCCCGGGAGATGTAGTTGTAGACGCAGGTCGTCTTGGCGATGTCGACCTTGTAGCCGTTCCAGTGGCTGTAGGTACCGCCGGCGTGCCCGGTCTCGGTGCCGCCGGTGATGGTGATGGCGCAGCCGCTGGCCCGCTTGAAGGTGATGATGCCGTCGATCGTGGCCTGCCGGATGCCCTCGAACGAGGTGCACGTCGGGTTGTTGCGGTCGCTGCAGTTGCCGCTGGAGACCCAGCTGATGCCGGCGGCGCGCAGTTGCGAGGTGGCGCTGGCGTGACTGATCGCGAAGGCGGGGGTGCTGAAGCCGAGCGCGGTGACGACCGCCGCCACGCCCGCGAGGAGCAGGGTGAGCATGCGGCGGCGCACTACACGACGGGTCGTTGACATGGCATCTCCTGATTCGCAGTAGCGGTAGATGTTTGCGAAGCGGAGGCCGGCCCGGGAACTTTCTACCATGCATTGACGTTCATGAATAGATGGCAAGCCGTCGGGCTGGTCGCGTGAGGTTGCCCGACGCGGCTTGACCAGCGGAAACGCGCCGTGGAACCCGCCCGGAGCCGCGCGAGCGGTCCTCGACCGGATCTCGAGCGGATCTCGAGCGAGGTTCAGGACGCTCGACGCCGCAAGCGGCGTCGAGCCACCGGCGCCGACGGCCGCCTGCGTGACCGCGCGCCCCAATCGTGACGCGGACAGCGGGCGCATCAGGTGCCCGGCGGGCTGTGCGGAGTCGAGGTACCGAGTGACTGAGAAGGAGTACCCATGAACCCGTGGCTGCGGCGGATGGTCCCGCTGGCCGTGCTCGCGCTCGCCACCACCGCCTGCTCCACCGGCGGCTCGTCCTCCGACGAGAACGACCTCAAGGGCAAGACCGTCAACGTGATCGGCACCTGGGGCGGCGACGAACAGGCGGCGTTCCTGAAGATGGTCGAACCCTGGGAGAAGCAGACCGGGGCCAAGGTGAAGTACACCGGCACCCGCGACATCAACACCGTCCTGACCACCGGTGTCGCCTCCGGCGTGCTGCCGGACGTGGCCGGACTGCCCGGCCCCGGACAGATGGCCGAGTACGCCAAGGCGGGCAAGCTGCTGCCACTGGACGACGTACTGGACATCAAGACGTACGAGAGTGAGACCGCCCCGGCGCTGGTCGAGCTGGGCAAGGTCGACGGCAAGGTGCACGGCGTCTTCATCAAGGCCGCCGTCAAGGGCCTCATATGGTACGACCCGAAGGTCAACGACTACGGGGCGAACCCGCCCAAGACGTGGAACGACCTGATGACCCAGGCGAAGGCGAACCAGAGCAAGGCGAAGGCGATCTGGTGCGTCGGCCTGGAGTCCGGCGCGGCGTCCGGTTGGCCGGGCACCGACTGGATCGAGGACCTGGTGCTGCGGACCGCCGGCCCGGATGTCTACAGCCAGTGGTATCAGGGCAAGGTCAAGTGGTCCGACCCGGCCATCAGGAAGGCGTTCGAGATCTACGCCAACGACGTCGTCGCCAACACCTACGGCGGCGGCAAGGCCGCCGTGGCGACGAACTTCGAGGCCGGTGGCGACCCGCTGTTCGCGACCCCGCCCGGCTGCCAGCTCCACCACCAGGGGAGCTTCATCACCGGGCTGGGGAAGTTCAAGCAGGCCAAGGCGGGCACCGACTACAACTTCCTGCCGTTCCCGGACATCGAGGCCCAGTACGCGGGCGCGGTCGAGGGCGCGGGCGACCTGTTCGGCATGTTCAAGGACACGCCGGCCGCCAAGTCGCTGATGAAGTACCTGGTCACGGCCGAGGCGCAGGACATCTGGGTCAAGGCTGGCGGGGCCCTGTCGGCGAACAAGAACGCCAAGAGCTACCCGGATGACGTCAGCAAGCGTTCCGCCGAGATCCTGGCCAACGCGAAGTCCTTCGCCTTCGACGCGTCGGACCTGATGCCGACCGCCATGAACGACGCGTTCTGGAAGGCGATGGTGGCGCTGACCAACGGCACCAAGTCGCTCGACCAGGTCCTCGCCGACCTGGATGCGGCGCAGAAGGACGCGTACCAGTCCTAGTCCGTGCGGGGGAGCGGCGTGGCCGCTCCCCCGCCTCATCCCGTGGTGCGATTCCCGGAGGCAACAGTGGATTCACGCCTGGCCACCGCACTCCAGGTAGTTGTCGGCATTCCGGCCATCCTGGTCCTGTACGTCTGGGGAACCGAGCGCGTGCTCGCCGTCGCCGCACGCGACAACCAGTGGCAGCGGCGCATCCGACCGTGGCTCTGGATCGGGCCGGCGCTCGGGTTCCTCGCCTTCTTCCTGATCTATCCGACGATCCGGACGATCATCCGGAGCTTCTATGGCAAGAATGAACTCACCCCGACGTTCGTCGGGCTGGACAACTACAAGTGGTTCTTCACCAACAGCGACGCCATCGGCACGCTTCTCAACAACGTCCTGTGGCTGCTGTTCTTCGCCGGCTTCACGGTCGGGATGGGCCTGGTCATCGCCGTGCTCGTGGACCGGGTCCGATATGAGGCGCTGGCCAAGAGCATCATCTTCCTGCCACTGGCCATCAGCATGGTCGCGGCCGGTGTCATCTGGAAGTTCATGTACGACTACAAGCCGGCGGGGAGCGCCCAGACCGGCACGCTGAACGCGTTGCTCGGGACGGTCGGGCTGGGGCCTGTCGGCTGGTTGCAATCGCCCGGCTTCCGGCTCAGCACCTTCGCGCTCATCGCCATCATGGTGTGGATGTGGACCGGCTTCGCCATGGTCATCATCTCTGCCGCCCTCAAGGGAATCGACCCCGAACTGCTGGAGGCGGCCCGAATCGACGGCGCCAACGAGTGGCAGGTGTTCCGGCGGGTGACCCTCCCACTACTCGGGCCGACGCTGGCGGTCGTCTCCACCACGATGATCATCACCTCGTTGAAGACATTCGACATCGTCTACACGCTGACCAACGGCAACTACGACACCGAGGTCATCGCCAACCTCATGATCAAGGAGATGTTCGTGTTCGGCGACTTCGGCCGGGCCAGCGCAGTCGCGGTCGTCCTCCTGCTGGCGATCGTCCCGATCATGGCGTTCAACATCCGTAAGTTCCGTGCCCAGGAGTCGATCCGATGACCGCGGTCGCAACGCCCAAGGCGCCCGGCACCCGGGCCACCCCCACCCGCAAGCCCGCCCGCCCCCGCCGCCGCCTCGTGCTGCACCTGGCGGTCGCCGCCCTGATGGTCATCTGGGCGGTGCCGACGATCGGGCTGCTGGTCAGCTCGTTCCGTCCGCAGTCGGAGCTGTCCACCTCCGGCTGGTGGACGGCGTTCGCCCCGCCGTACCAGTTCACGATGGAGAACTACCGGGACGTCTTCCAGCAGAGCGGCATCGGCGAGGCGTTCGTCAACAGCCTGCTCATCGCGATCCCGGCCACCATCATCCCGCTCTTCGTCGCGGCGTTCGCCGCGTACGCGTTCAGTTGGATGGAGTTCCCCGGCCGCGACGTGCTCTTCGTGGTGATCGTCGGGCTGCTGGTCGTCCCGCTCCAGACCACCCTCATCCCCGTGTTGAAGCTGTTCGCCGAGTGGGAGCTGACCGGCGAATTCCTTTCCGTCTGGCTGGCCCACACCGGCTACGGCCTGCCGTTCGCGGTCTACCTGCTACGCAACTTCATGGGCTCCCTGCCGCGGGCCGTGTTCGAGTCGGCCTACATGGACGGCGCCTCCCACGTGACCGCCTTCTTCCGGATCGCGGTGCCGATGAGCGTGCCGGCCTTCGCCGCGCTGGCGATCTTCCAGTTCCTGTTCGTGTGGAACGACCTGCTCGTCGCGCTGATCTACATCGGGCTCGCGAACTCGGACAACCTGCCGATGACCGCGGCGATCGCCAACCTGGTCAACTCCCTGGGCGGCGGCTGGTACCTGCTCAGCGCGGCGGCGTTCGTGTCGATGGCCCTGCCGCTGGCGGTCTTCTTCGGCCTGCAGCGCTACTTCGTACGCGGCATCGTGGGCGGGGCCGTCAAGGGCTGACCGTCGTTCCGCCCGGGGTCGGCCGGGCCGTTCGCGGGGCAACCTGAGCGGCGTCCCACAGCGGCCGGCCGGACCCGGGCTCAATTGCCTGCCGGGTGTTGACCAACCTGAGCGGCTCGGGAGGCGTGTCCACCGGCCAGTCGAACGTGACGCCGGTCTGCGCGCTCGTCCACCTACCCCAGGCGTAGAGCTGCCGGAACATTGGCACCGAGGCGCTCCCGGCCGCCGTCAGCGCGTACGCGGCCTGCGGGGCGGGCAGCCGCCTCACCAAGCCGAGGCCGTCCAGTTCCCGCAGCTCCCGGGCGAGCACCTGATTGCTGATCGGGGGAAGCAGCCGGCGGAGTTCGGTGAAGCGCCGCGGGCCGTCGAACAGCTGGTGCACGATCCACACCTTCCAGCGCCCGCCGAGGCTGCTGAGCCAGTCGACCTCGCACCCCACCTGCCCGCCGAACCACTCACCCCAGTCGTGCAGCTGTCGCAGGATCGGCTCGGACTCCCGCCCGAGCCGGGTGAGCGAATACTCGACCCGCGGTGGCACGTCGAGCGACACCTTCCGGCGTACGGCGCCCCCGCGCTCCAGCTCCCGTAGCTGGGTGACGAGCGTCTGGCGGTTCGCCTCCGGCATGAGGCGGCGCAGTTCCGAAAACCTCCGGGCGCCGTCGAGCAGGTGGTACATGCTCCAGAACATCCACTTGCCCCCGACCCCGGTGCCGCCCAGCGGGCACACCCGGAACCTGGCCACCCGTGGCATTCAACGCCACCCCCTCGCCCGGTCACATAGCTTTGCTCTCTTCTCCGGCCTCATGTTCCTGAATAGCTTCGGATCGTACCGGCGGTCTTTTGTCGCTGGTTCCGCAGAACGGGGGAGTCATGGCGGAGGACGTGCCCGCGCCGCACTGGCGGCGCCGCTTTCGGAAGGCGGTCTTCGTCGCGCTGGCCGCGCTGATCGGTATTCCGGCGTTGTCGGCGATCGGCTTGGCGGTGTGGGACGGCGGGGCGAATCTCGACCCGCGGCGGACGCTGGTGCCGGGCGTCGCCATCGACCTGCGGACCGTCGAGACCACCCGGGGACCGATCGAGTACGACCTGTACGGCACCACGGGCCCGGTCGTGCTCTCGGTCCATGCCGGACTCGGCGGTGCCGACCAGGGCCGGCTGTTCGCGAGCTGGCTGCAGGACGACGGGTTCCGGATTCTCAGTCCGTCGCGTCCCGGCTACCTCGGCACCCCGATCAGCAGCGGGCGGACCCTCGATGAGCAGGCCGATCTGCTGGCTGCCCTGCTCGACGAGCTCGGCATCGACCGGGTGGGCGTGTTCGCGGTATCGGCCGGCGGTCCGGTCGGCTACACCTTCGCGGCGCGCCACCCCCACCGGGTGTGGGGCCTGGTCTCGATCAGCGGGGTCAGCCTGCCCGACCCTGACGCCGAGACCAGCTCCCCGCTGCGTGCCACCTTCATGAACGCGATCGGCCAGAAGGTGGCAAAATTGACCGCCTCCGCCTCGCTGGAGTCGATCGTCTCCGGCACTCTCGACGAGACCAGCACGTTCACGGCCGAACAAAAAGCCGAACGCGTCGACTACATCGTGCGCACGAAAGAGGTGCGCCGTTTCTTCTCGGCCATGTTCGACGCGACCTTTCCGTACGAGAAGCGAATGTCGGGCACCGACAACGACGCGTGGCAGACCCGCACGATGGACATTCCGTTCGGCCGGATCGCCGCGCCGACGCTGATCGTCCATGGGACCCGGGACGGGGACGTGCCGTTCGTGAACGGAGAGAACGCCGCCGCGCACATTCGGGGCGCGCAGCGCCAGTGGCTGCCGGACGAGGACCATCTCGCCTTCTGGCTGAGCCCGCGGGCCGGCGACGCCCAACGCGGCGTCCGCGCGTTTCTGCACGAGCACGCCGCCCGGGACTGAGACGACCAGTCTCGGTCAGGCGAAAAGCGGTGGCCGGGGCCGGGCGGGACGCGCCCGGCCCCGGACGTCAGCGGGTGCCGCGCGTCTTGGGCAGGTCGAACTGGTCGGCCTTGCGGCAGTCCTGCTGCCCGCCGATCGCGTTCGGGCCCAGCCGGTCGAGCTCCTGCCGGGCCCGGTACCGGCCCAGGTTCCACGCGTACCACGGGTCGGCATCGGCCAGGTCGTCGGCGACCCAGCTCAGCGTGCAGCGGCGTACCGGATCGGGGAGCTTGGCCAGCGCGGGGGTGGCGTCCGCGGAGAGCGCCCGCAGGTACCACGCGTCGATCTTGCCGGTCTGCTCGTACCGGAGGATGTTGCGCCGCGCGGCGTAGTCCTCGGGGTTGAGCACCGCCAGGCCGAGCAGCATCGCCACGGCCAGCGCCACGGTCGTGCCGGGGATCCAGCGACCCTCCCACCGGACGCCCGCCGCCAGGATCATCAGGAAGACCGCCCCGAGCAGCAGCTCGAACGCCATCACGAAGATCCGCTCGCCGGTGAAGCTGTAGACCTTCTGGTACGTCCACATCCGGGACAGCGCGGACACCACGATCACCACGCTCAGCGCGCTGAGCAGGCCCAGCAGGACCCGCAGCGCGGTCCGTTCGACCGGACGCTCCCGGCTGGCCCAACGGCTCACCCCGCCCAGCACGGCCAGGGTCAGCAGGGTGACGAAGAGCAGCTGCCAGAAGCCGCTGCGGGCGTATTCGGAATAGCTCAGCCCGGCGACCTTCTGCACGTGCCGCTGCCCGCCGAAGAGCACGGTGAACTGCACCACGACGAAACCGGCGAAGAGCAGCGTCAGCGCCGCGATGGCGGGGGCCCACTCCAGCAGCCCGAGCCGGCGGCTGCTCGGCTTGTCCACGGTGGACAGGTCGGGCGGGGCGGTCAGGGTGTAGACCGCCGCGACCGCGATCAGCCCGCCGACGGCGGCCAGGAAGATCCCGCGGAACATCGCACCGACGTCGGTCTCCGGGACGGTCGCGCCGATGAGCTCGGAGAACGCCGCGTCGGCCGAGGCGAGCAGGCTGCCGAACACCAGCAGCACCAGCACCGTGGCGACCACCGACCCGGCGACCTTGCGGACCAGCCCGGCGTCCGGGGAGGCGGTGATGTGCCGGCGTACCCAGGGCAGGCCGCGGAACGCCGCGAACGGCGCGGCGAGCAGGCCGAACAGTATCGACCGGATCATCCGGCCGCCGACGATGGCCAGGGTCGCGCAACCCAGCGCGCCGAGGACGCAGAACGTCACCAGCCACCAGGCGTTGCGGAAGGCGAGCACGGCGAGCAGGACCAGGGCGGCCGCCGCCCAGCCGCCGCGGATCAGCCGCTCGGTGCGGGGCAGGTCGGCCGTACGCCGCCGCACCGCCAGCAGCACCCCCACGGTCAGCGTGAGCCAGCCGAGGAACCAGCCGATGCCGACCCGGTTCAGCGGTACGAAGAACGCGGTGCCGAGCGCGCCGGCCAGGACCGCGAGTGGAACGGCTCGCCCGGTGGCCGGCTTCGGCCCGGGCCAGCGCGCGCCGAGGAACGACGTCCGGGGCACGGGCGGGCGCGGCGCCCAGCCGCCCCCGGGGTGCAGCACGGGCTGCGTCACCGCGTATGGCGGCGGGTAGCCCGGGGGCGGATAGGCCGCGGGCGGGGTTGCCGGCGCGGCGGAGGCCTGCGGTGCGGTGGGCGGGGCGAAGGCCTGCGGGGCGGTGGGCGGGGTGATGCTGCTCGGCGACGGCGTCGGGCCAGGGGTGCCTTCGGTCGATGGTCCGGCGGTCGCGCTCTCGTCGGCCGCGGTTCCTCCGGCCGCGCTCCGGCCGGTCGCCGCCTCCCCGGTCGCCGTCGCGCCGGTGGCCGATTCGGCCGGAGTCGGGCCTGCGGGCGGGGTGTCGGCGCTGCTCACGTCGGTTGACGTGGGCGCAGCAGGGACAGCTTCGGCCGAGGCGGTCGGGTTCGAGGCCGGTGCGGTGCCGGTCGATGTCGGTGTGGTTCCGGTGCCGGCCGGGGCCGGAATGCCCCCCGCGCCCTCGACGGCCGGCGGGGTTGCCTGGGCGGGCACGCCCGGCGCGGGCACCATGACCCGGGGGGCCGCCGGCTGCGCGGGGACCGGCTGGCCCTCGCCCGGCGAGACCAGCGGTACGAACAGCGCGTACCCGCGGGTGCCTGCCGGCACAGTCACCGGGATCGCCCAGGCCGGCTGGCCCTCCTGACCGGGCCACACCATGCCGGGCGGCGCCCCGTCGACCGTGGGCATGACGAGCAGGTGCGGCGTGACGTCGGCCGGGACGTCACCACCGCTCGGTCCGGCCGCCGGGGCGGTCCGGGGGGAATCTGGCGCCGATGGCGGCTCGGGCACGGCACACTCCTTGATCGATCGGTCCCGACACTGTAGGGCCCGGCCCCGGTTTGCGCCGCCCTGCGCCGCCGTGCCGGCCCGTTCGGTCAGCGGAGCCGGGCCGCCCCGGTGACCCGCCGGTTGCCGCCCGCGGACTGCCTCCTGACCGGTACCCGGATGGGATGTACAGTTTTCAGTACAGGTCGCGTCGAGGAGGTGCCCATGCGGACGGTCAACTTCACTCAGCTTCGGCAGAATCTCGCCGCTGAGCTGGACAGTGTGATCGAGGACGCGGAGGAACTGGTGGTGACCCGCTCGGGTCACGAGCCGGTCGTGATCATTCCCCTTGCCGAATACCAGTCGATGAGGGAAACGGAGTACCTGCTCCGCAATCCGGCGAACGCCGCTGCGCTGCGCCGCTCGATCGCCGAGCTGGACCGAGGTGAGGGCGGGGAGCGGGATCTGGTCGACCCGGCCGACCTCGGGGATGCGGCGTGAGGATCGTCTTCACCCCGACCGCGTGGTCGCAGTATCTGAGTCACACCGACCGCAAGCTGGTGAAGCGGATCAACGATCTGATCGCTGATTGCCTGCGCAACGGCTACGAGGGCATCGGCAAGCCCGAGCCGTTGCGGGGCGAGCTTTCGGGCTTCTGGTCGCGGCGGATCGACCGGGAGCACCGGCTCGTGTACCGGATCAGCAAGGACGACCTGGAGATCGTCGCCTGCCGTTACCACTACAGCGACTGACCCGGTCGAACCTTCGCCGGCCCGCGCCTGTACCAGTGCACGAGAACGCTCGCCGCATTGCGGCCGTCGCCGCCGGCGCTGCTGACCCCGCCCGGGTGTCGGACCGCACCGGTCGTCTCGCGACGCGAGTTGGCGGTGCGGTCCGACAGTCAGGGATCAGCCCAGGGCCTGGTCGATCTCGGCCAGCTCCTCGGCGCTGAGGTTGAGGTTGTCCAGCGCGGCGACGTTCCCCTCCAACTGGGCCACGCTGCTCGCCCCGATGATGAGGCTGGTCATCCGCGGGTCGCGCAGCGCCCAGGCCAGCGCGAGCTGGGCCAGGGTCTGGCCCCGGCGTTCGGCGATCGCTGCGAGCCCCCGGATGGTCGCCATCCGCTCCTCGGTCAGGTCGCCCTCGTTGAGGAAGACGCTGGTCCGCACCCGGGAGTCGGCCGGGATCCCGCCTAGGTAGCGGTCGGTGAGCAGGCCCTGCGCCAGCGGGCTGTAGGCGATGCAGCCCGCCCCGACCTGCTCCAGCGTGTCCAGCAGCCCGTCCTCCTCGGTCCAGCGGTTGAACATCGAGTACGCCGGCTGGTTGATCAGTAGCGGCGTACCGAGGTCGCGCAGGATCGCGGCGGCGCGGGCGGTCTGCTCCGAGGTGTAGTTGGAGATGCCGACGTAGAGCGCCCTGCCGGAGCGGACGATGGCGTCCAGCGCGCCCATCGTCTCCTCCAGCGGCGTGTCCGGGTCGAACCGGTGGGAGTAGAAGATGTCCACGTAGTCGAGCCCCAGCCGGCGCAGGGACTGGTCCAGCGACGAGATCAGGTACTTGCGGGAGCCCCATTCGCCGTACGGGCCGGGCCACATCAGGTAGCCGGCCTTGCTGGAGATGACCAGCTCGTCCCGGTACGGCTTGAGGTCGGTGGCGAGCAGCCGGCCGAAGTTCTCCTCGGCGGCGCCAGGTGGCGGGCCGTAGTTGTTGGCCAGGTCGAAGTGGGTGATGCCGAGGTCGAAGGCGCGTCGGACGATGTCCCGCTGCCGCTCGTACGGCCGGTCCGGGCCGAAGTTGTGCCACAGCCCGAGCGAGATGGCGGGCAGGCGCAGCCCGCTGCGCCCGCTGCGCCGGTAGGTCATCGAGTCGTAACGCGCATCAGCGGCGAGGTAGGTCACGGCCGTCGACCCTAGTCCTGGCGTCTGACGGGACCGGAGTCAGAGGTCGTAGCGCAGGCGGGGCAGGCTGCGACCGGTGGAGGGGGAGACCGCGGTGCCGGCGGGGACCGCGCCGACGTGCCGGTAGAACGGCTCGGCGCCCGGGTCCGCGTCGATCCACAGCGTACGGGCGCCGGCGGCGCGGGCCGCGGCCACGGCGTGGTCGAACAGCACCCGGCCGGCGCCGGTGCCGATCGCCGGTGGGTCGACGAAGAGCATGTCCAGCTCCAGTTCGGGCGGTGCGCCGCCGAGCACCACCAGCCCGACCGCCCGGCCGTCCCGTTCGGCCACCGCCACCTGTCGCGCGGCCACGTCCGCCGGGGTCAGCGTCAGTTCGCTGCGGCAGCGGGCCAGGAACTCGGCGTCGTAGCCCCAGTGGCCCTTGGAGCGCAGCGTCAGCTCGGTCAGCTCGGCCGCCTCGTCAGGGCGGGCGGGCCGGATGCGGAGATCCACCCGACCATTGTGCCGGGGCGCCGGAACGGGCGTGCGCTCCCGCTTGTCCGGGTAGCTTCGGTGCCATGCGTTTCGTCCAGCTCGACACCCCCAAGCCGATCTCGAAGATCGGCCTCGGCACGTGGCAGTTCGGCTCGAAGGAGTGGGGCTACGGTGCCGACTACGAGCGTCGGGCGGCGGACATCGTCCGGCGGGCGCTCGACCTCGGGGTCACCCTCTTCGACACCGCCGAGCTCTACGGCTTCGGCCGCAGCGAGCGCATCCTCGGCGCGGCCCTTGGCGGGGACCGGGCCAAGGTCGTGGTGGCCAGCAAGATCTTCCCGGTGCTGCCGGTCGCCGCGGTGGTGCAGCAGCGCGCGGTCGCCTCCGCCGGCCGGCTCGGCGTCAGCTGCATCGACCTCTACCAGGTGCACCAGCCCAATCCCGTGGTCGCCGACACCACCGCCATGCGGGGCATGCGCGCCCTGCAGGACGTCGGGCTGGTCGGCGAGGTCGGGGTCAGCAACTACCGCCTGCGCCGCTGGCAGGCGGCGGAGGCGGCGCTCGGCCGCCGGGTGCTGAGCAACCAGGTCCGCTACAGCATGGTCGACCGTGGCCCCGAGGAGGACCTGATCCCGTACGCGGAGCAGGCCGGCCGGATCGTCATCGCGTACAGCCCGCTCGCCCAGGGCTTCCTCTCCGGGCGGTACGACGCGAGGAACCTGCCCAGCGGGGCGGTCCGCCGGGCCAACCCGTACTTCCTGCCGGAGAACCTGGAACGCGGCACCGCGCTGATCGCCACGCTGCGCGAGGTGGCCGCCGCACACGACGCCACCCCCAGTCAGATCGCCCTGGCGTACGTGCTGCGCCACCCGAACGTGGTGGCCATCCCCGGCGCCTCCGGCGTCGAGCAGTTGGAGCGCAACGCGGCCGCCGCCGAGATCGACCTGACCGACGGCGAGTACGCCGCCCTGGCCACCGCCGCCCGGCAGTTCCGGCCGGTCACCGGCCTGGCCGCCGTACCCAAGCTGATCCGCGCCCGGACCAGGAAGTGAGCATCATGGACGACATCACCGCACTCATCCTCGACGACCACGCCGCCTTCCGGCGCGGCTTCGCCCGGCTCGACGACGCCCGCGATCCGACCGAGCTGCTGGCGATCTGGGAGGCGCTTGCCCTGCATCTGGACATCCACGCCGAGGCGGAGGAGGCCATCCTCTACCCGCACCTGGTCAAGCACGGCGACGACGGCGAGGACGAGACCGAGGACGCCATCGGCGACCACAACAAGATCCGCGACGCGATCGCCGAGTCGAAGCGCCACGAGGTCGGCTCGGACCCCTGGTGGCGCGCGGTGTGGACGGCCCGCCGGGAGAACAGCGAGCACCTGGCCGAGGAGGAGGACGAGGCGCTGCCCGACTTCCGGCGGCACGCCGGCGTGGATCTGCGCGCCGAGCTGGGGGCGCGCTGGCTGCGGTTCTACGGCGAGCACAAGAACGGCCGGAATCTGCCGTTCCTGGACAAGGACCCGGAGAAGTACGTGCAGCAGCACCGCTGACCGGTGACGATCTCCCCACCGTGGGGGAGTCGGTGGGGTGGGCCGGGGCGCGACAATGGGTGGGTGAGTCTCCGGGGGGTGCTGGGGCCGCTGGTGCGCGGGAGCACCTGGCGGCGGGCCGTGTTTCTGCTGCTCGGTGGGGTGCTCGCGCTGCCGTACGCGTTGCTCGCGGCGGCTTTCGCCCAGATGCTGGCCAACGACGACGTGCCCCGGCCGGCGGTCTTCGGGCTGCTGCTGGTGGCTGTGGTGCTGGCGGCGGTGCCGGTGTTCCTCGCCGGCAGCCGGGCCCTGGAGATCGCCGCCGCCCGGGCGCTGCTCGCGGTCGACCTGCCGGACCCGGCGGCGGGTCACCGGCTCGACCGGGAGACCCGGGTACGCGCCGCGCTGTGGATCGCCCTGCACCTGCTCACCGGTGGCCTGGTGCTGTTCGCGGCGATCAGCGCCCTGCCGATGGCGTTGGTCTTCCTGGCCGGTCCGATCGGCCTGGACGCGGGCGCCGCCCAGGCCGGCGGGTTCGGGCCGCTGATCGGGAACCCGTTCGGGGCGACGTTGACCGGGGTGGTGCTGCTGGTCGGGCTCGGCTACGCGGTGGCCGGGCTGGGGGCGCTCGCCGCGTCGATGGCGCCGGTGCTGCTCGGTCCGTCCCAGGGTGAGCGGATCGCCGCGCTGGAGGCCCGGGCCGCCCGGCTGGCCGAGCGGAACCGGCTGGCCCGGGAGCTGCACGACTCGGTCGGGCACGCGCTGACCGTGGCCACCCTTCAGGCCGGGGCCGCCCGCGAGTTGCTCGACGCCGACCCGGAGTTCACCCGGCGGGCGCTGCGCGCCATCGAGGAGACCAGCCGGCACGCGATGGACGACCTGGACCACGTGCTCGGGCTGCTGCGGGAGAGCGAGGGCGGGTCGACCCGGGCGTCCACCGCGCCGCAGCCCACCCTGGCGCGGCTGGACCGGCTGGTCGCCGACACCCGGGCCGCCGGCCTGGCCGTGGAGTCGCGGGTCAGCGGGGCGGTCGGGGAGTTGCCCGCGGCGGTGTCCCGGGAGGGCTACCGGATCGTGCAGGAGGGGCTGACCAACGCGGCCCGGCACGGCCGCGGGCCGGTGACGCTGTGGGTGGACGTACCAAGGGACGGTTTGGAGATCGAGCTGGTCAACGGCCTGCGTGGCGCCGCGGGGGCGGGGCGCGGCGGTCGTGGCCTGGCCGGCATGCGGGAGCGGGTGCTGCTGCTCGGCGGGCGGCTCACCGCCGGCCCGGAGGGCGACCGGTGGCGGGTGCGGGCCTCGTTGCCGGTGCCGAGGGGGGAGATCGGTTGACCATCGACGTGCTGATCGTCGACGACGACGAGTTGGTCCGGGTGGGGCTGCGGGCGATCGTGGACGCCCAGCCCGACCTGCGGGTGGTCGGCGAGGCGACGGACGGCGCGGAGGTGCCGCCGCTGGTGGCGAAGCTGCGCCCCCGGGTGGTGCTGATGGACGTCCGGATGCCCGCCATCGACGGCATCCAGGCGACGCGACGGCTGCTCGCCACCTCCGCCGATCCGCCGCGCGTCCTGGTGATCACCACGTTCGCCAACGACGAGTACGTCTACGACGCGCTGCGGGCCGGGGCGAGCGGCTTCCTGCTCAAGCGGGCCCGGCCGAGCGAGGTGGTGGAGGCGATCCGGGTGGTGGCGGCCGGTGAGTCGCTGCTCTTCCCGGCGGCGATCCGGCAGCTCGTCGGGGCGTACGGGGGTCGGGGCGGGGACGGGCTGCGGTCGGCGCGGCTGACCGACCGGGAGGCCGAGGTGCTGCGGCTGATGGCCACCGGGCTGTCCAACACCGAGATTGCCGAGCGGCTGGTGGTCGGGGTGGAGACGGTGAAGACGCACGTCGGCAACGTGCTGACCAAGCTTCGGGTACGGGACCGTACGCAGGCGGTGATCGCCGCGTACGAGTCGGGCTTCGTGGTGCCCACCGGCTGAGTCCCTCGGGCGGGGGAGCGGGTTCCCCGCCGCACGGGAGGAGCGGGGTGTCCGGCCGGCCGAGGCTGGAGTCATGACGACGATCACCGACTCTCCACCCCGCCGGGCCGTCGGGACGCGGCTGCGCCTGGCCGCCCCGCTCGCCGCCGCCTGGCTCGGCGGTTGGGGCCTGCTCGCCCTGCTGTCGGCGCTGACCGGCACCGGGTACCCGTTCGGCGCCAACGATCCGCACGGCGGCGCGACGAGCGTGCTCCGGCTGGTCCCGGTCCGCCTCGGCGCCCCGCTGTTCGCCGGGGTGCTGCTGCTCGCGGCGGTCGCGGCGCTGCTGATGAGCCGGACCGACCGGGTGCGCGGTCTGCCCCGGGCGCTGCTGCTCGGCTACGGCTGGACGGTCGCCTTCGGGCTGGCGGTGGTGGTGCCGGACGCCAGGGTGCTGATCATCTTGGGCTACCTGCCGATGCTGATCATCGGCGCGCCGTTCGGCTGGCCACCGGTCGACTACGCCGACATCTTCGACTGGCCGCTGCTGGCCCGGTGCGGCGCGCTGCTCGGCGGCCTCCTGCTGGCCGGGGCGGTGCTGGTGTGGCAGCGGCGCACCGTCGGGGCCTGCGCGGCCTGCGGCCGGGGCGACGACGAGCGGGGCTGGACGTCACCCGCGGCGGCCGCCCGCTGGGGCCGGTGGGCCGCCTACGCCGCCGCGGCCATCCCGCTCTGCTACGCGGTCACCCGGCTCGCCTGGGCGGCCGGCATCCCGCTGGGCATCTCCGGTGACTTCCTGCGGGAGTTGCGGGAGTCCGGGGCGGTCTGGGCCGGTGCCGGCCTCGGCGCGTTCGCCACCGTCGGCGCGATCCTCACCCTGGGGCTGGTCCGGCCCTGGGGTGAGCGGTTCCCCCGGTGGATGGTGGGGCTGGCCGGCCGGCGGGTGCCGATCACGCTCGCGGTCGTACCGGCGACGCTGGTCGCCCTGTCGGTGACCGCGGCCACCCTCGGGCTGATGAGCAGCCCCGCTTTCTGGCAGATGGGAGAAGTCAGCCTCGCCACCGCCCCGATGCTGCTCTGGCCGTTGTGGGGGCCGGCGCTCGGGGCGGCGACCGTCGCGTACCACCTGCGCCGGCGGGGTGCGTGTGCCCGCTGCCGGCGGCCCTGGCCCGGTCCGGTGCCACGGGGCCGGTGACCGGCCGCGATCATCGTGCCGGAGAACGGGGCGCATCGTCACCCGGCCGCGCTAGCGTGGTTCGGGTGACTGCGCCAAAACAGGTTTCCCCGGTCCCGCCCGCCGACCTGCCCGACACCCTCGGCGCGCTGCGGGCGTCCGGCCACCGCTACCGCACGGTCAAGCAGGAGATCCGCGACAACCTCCTCGCCCGGATGCGCGCCGGCGAGGAGCGCTTCCCCGGCATCGTCGGCTACCAGGACACGGTGCTGCCGGAGGTCGAGCGGGCCCTGCTCGCCGGCCACGACATGGTGCTGCTCGGTGAGCGGGGCCAGGGCAAGACCCGACTGATCCGTTCGCTCGGCGCGCTGCTCGACGAGTGGACCCCGGTCATCCCGGGCTCGGTGCTCAACGAGCACCCGATGCACCCGCTCACCCCCGCCTCTCGCGCCCTCGTCGCCGAGCGCGGCGACGAGTTGCCGATCGGCTGGCTGCACCGCTCGATGCGGTACGGCGAGAAGCTGGCCACGCCGGACACCAGCGTCGGTGACCTGATCGGCGACGTCGACCCGATCCGGATCGCCCAGGGGCGTACGCTCGGCGACCCGGAGACCATCCACTTCGGACTGGTGCCGCGTACCAACCGGGGCATCTTCGCCGTCAACGAGCTGCCCGACCTGGCCGAGCGGATCCAGGTGGCGCTGCTGAACGTGTTGGAGGAGCGGGACATCCAGGTCCGCGGCTACCAGCTGCGCCTGCCGCTCGACCTGCTCCTGGTGGCGAGCGCCAACCCGGAGGACTACACCAACCGAGGCCGGATCATCAGCCCGCTGAAGGACCGGTTCGGCGCGGAGATCCGCACCCACTACCCGGCTGACCTGGAGCTGGAGCTGGCGCTGATCCGGCAGGAGGCCGACCTGGTCGCCGAGGTGCCGGAGCACGTGCTGGAGGTGCTCGCCCGGTTCGCCCGCGCGGTGCGGGAGTCGCCGTCGGTGGATCCGCGCTCCGGCGTGTCCGCCCGGTTCGCCATCGCCGCCGCGGAGACCGTCGCGGCGGCCGCGCTGCGCCGCGCCGGCCTGCTCGCCGCTCCGGCGGCCGACGGCGCCGCGCCCGGTGCCGGTGACTCCGTGGTACGCCCCGAAGCGCCGGTGGCCCGGGTCGGCGACGCGGTCTCGGTGACCTCCACCCTGCGCGGCAAGGTCGAGTTCGAGAGCGGCGAGGAGGGGCGGGAGATCGAGATCCTGGCCCACCTGCTGCGTACCGCCACTGCGGAGACGTTCCGGGCCCGGCTGGCCGGGCTGGACCTGTCCGGGTTCACCGCGCTGGTCGCCGAGGGCGGGGTGATCGAGACCGGCGAGCTGGTCTCCTCCGCCGAGCTGCTGCGCCAGGTCGGCACCGTGCCCGGGCTGGCCAAGGTGCTCGACCGGCTCGGCCTGGGCGACGCGCCGAGCCCCGAGGAGGCCGCCGCCGGGATCGAGTTCGCGCTGGAGGGGCTGCACCTGACCCGCCGGCTGGGCAAGGACGTCACCGACTCCGGGCGCACCGTCTACGGCGGCCGGGGCTGAGCATGGCCGGCAACCGGTTCCGGTACGGGCAGTGGCGCGGTGGGCCCGACCCGCTCGCTCCGCCGTACGACGTGCGGGCCGCGGTGGACGCGGTCGGCGCGGAGGTCCTCGCGGGCGGCAGCCTGCGGGAGGCGCTGCGGGACCTGCTGCGGCGCGGCCCGCAGGGGCGCGGCGGCTTGGACGAGCTGGCCGCCCGGGCCCGGCGGTTGCGCCGCGAGGCGCTGCGTCGGGGCGATCTGGACGGCGCGGTGACCCGGGCGCGGGCGCTGCTCGACCAGGCCCTGGCCGCCGAGCGGGAGGAGCTGCGCGGCCGGGACGGCGACGATGCCCGCTTCGCCGAGGCGGTGCTGGACAACTTGCCCCGCTCGACCGCCCGCGCGGTGGAGGAGCTGTCCGGGTACGACTGGGCCAGCGCCGAGGCCCGGGCCACGTACCAGCGGATCCTCGACGGGCTGCGCGGCGAGGTGCTGGAGCAGCGCTTCGCCGGGCTGCGGGACGCGGCGCGGGCCGCCGCCGACCCGGCCGCCCAGCGGCAGCTCGCCGAGATGATGCGCGACCTCAACGACCTGCTCGCCCGGCACGCCCGGTCCGAGGACACCACCGACGCGTTCGCCGAGTTCATGCGCCGGCACGGCGAGTTCTTCCCGGAGCGGCCGAAGGACGTCGACGAGCTGATCGACGTGCTGGCCCGGCGGGCGGCGGCGGGGGAGCGGCTGATGCGGTCGCTGTCGGACCGGCAACGGGAGGAACTGGCCGGGCTGATGCGCCAGTCCCTCGGCGAGCAGCTGGCCGGGGAGCTGTCGCAGCTCGACGGCCACCTGCGGGCGCTGCGCCCGGACCTGAACTGGCAGCGCGGCGAGCGGGTCCGGGGCGAACGGCCGCTCGGCTACGGCGAGGCGGCCGGGGCGCTCGGCGAGCTCGCCGAGCTGGACGACCTGCTCGACCATCTCGACCAGGACCAGCCGGGCGCCACCCTGGACGACGTGGACGTCGACGCGGTGACCCGGACGCTGGGTCGGGACGCGGCCGACGACGTACGCCGGCTGCGGGACCTGGAGCGGGAGCTGCGCCGGCAGGGCTGGGTGACCCGGGACGCGGAGGGGTTGACGCTCAGCCCGAAGGCGTTGCGCCGGCTGGCCGGCACCGCCCTGCGGCGGGTCTTCGCCGACCTGACGGCCGGCCCGCGCGGCCAGCACGACCTGCGTTCGGCGGGTGCGGCCGGCGAGGTCAGCGGCGCGTCCCGGCAGTGGGAGTACGGCGACGAGCAGCCCCTCGACGTGGTGCGCACGCTGACCCGTGCGGTACGGCGGGCCGGCCCGGCCGTGCCGGTGCAGCTCGCGGTCGAGGACTTCGAGGTGGTGGAGACCGAGCGGCGCGCGTCGGCGGCGGTGGCGCTCTGCGTCGACCTGTCGTACTCGATGATCTCGCAGGGGCGCTGGGGGCCGATGAAGCAGACGGCGTTGGCGCTGTCGCATCTGGTGGCGACCCGGTTCCCGCAGGACGCGCTGCAGATCATCGGGTTCGGTCGACAGGCGCTGCCGCTGACCCAGCAGGAGCTGGCGGCGGTGGAGCCGGATCTGCAGCAGGGCACCAACCTGCAGCACGCGCTGCGGCTGGCCGGCCGGCATCTGCGCCGCCATCCGGGAGCCGAGCCGGTGGTGCTGGTGGTCACCGACGGGGAGCCGACCGCGCACCTGGACCCAGAGGACGGCGAGGCGTACTTCCACTGGCCGCCGCTGCCGGAGACGATCGAGGCGACCATCCGCGAGGTGGACCGGCTCACCCGGTACGGCGCCACGTTGAACATCTTCATGCTCGGCGACGATCCGGGTCTGCGTCGCTTCGTGGACGCGGTGGCCCGCCGGTCCGGGGGGCGGCTGTTCACCCCCGATCTGGACGACCTCGGCGAGTATGTGGTCTCCGACTACCTGCGCGCCCGCCGCGGCCGCCGCTGACCGGCCGCCGGCCCGGCCCGGCGGGTACGGGTCCGGCGGCCCCGTCCGGGTGAACCCGGCGGGGTAGCCGCGGCGCTGCCGTCCGGGGACGGGGTTGGATGCGGGCATGGACGACGTGGACGCCGCCGAGCTGCGGCGCGCGTACGAGGCGGTGCTCGCGGAGGTGGACGCGGGCGGGTTCGGGCCGCCCGCGGAGGGGGAGTTGAGCGCCGAGCAGATCGTCGCCCACCTGGCCGCCAGCGACGAGCTGATGAGCGAGGCGACCGAGGCGGTGCTGGCCGGCTCGCCGTTCGCGTACTACGACCTGGAGACCATCCACCGCCCGCAGCTCGACGCGCTGGTCTCCGAGTGCGGCGGGCTGGACGGGCTGGCCGCCCTGCTCCGAGCGACCAGCCAGAAGCTGTGTTCCCTCGCCGAACGCCTCGGACCGTCCGCGGAGACCCCGGTCGAGACGGTGCTGCGGGAGGGCTTCGACCTGGATGTGGCCGACACCCTGCCCTGGGGTCGCGCGCTGGACCTGCACACCCGCGTCCACCTGCCCATGCACCTGGCCCAGCTCCGCGCGCTACGCCGCCAACCGCATCTCGCCTGACCTCGTCAGGGCGTGCGGCGGAAGGTGTGGCGGTAGGCGGTGGGGGCGACGCCGACCCGCTGGTGGAAGTGCTGGCGCAGGGCGGCGGTGGTGCCGAAGCCGGCGTGCCGGGCGATCTGGTCGACGCTCAGGTCGGTGGTCTCCAGCAGCAGCCGGGCGTGTTCGGTGCGCTGTTGGAGCAGCCACTGTGCCGGGCTGAGCCCGGTCTCGGAGCGGAAGTGCCGGGTGAAGGTGCGTACGCTCATCCGCGCGTGGGCGGCCAGGTCCCGCAGGGCGACCGGCTCGTGCAGCCGCTGCCGGGCCCACTCCCGGGTGGCCGCGGTGCCGGTCTCCGCCGTCCGCGGGACCGGGCGCTCGATGTACTGGGCCTGGCCGCCGTCCCGCCACGGCGGCACCACGCAGCGCCGGGCCGACCGGTTGGCCACCTCGCTGCCGTGGTCGGTGCGGATCACGTGCAGGCACAGGTCGAGGCCGGCGGCCACCCCGGCCGAGGTGAGCACCCTGCCGGAGTCGATGAACAGCACGTCCGGGTCGAGGTCGACGGCCGGGTGCAGCCGGCGGAAGCGCTCCGCGTACGCCCAGTGGGTGGTGGCCCGGCGGCCGTCGAGCAGGCCGGCGGCGGCCAGCACGAACGCGCCCGTGCAGATGGACATGAGGCGGGCGCCCCGCTCGTGGACGGCCCGCAGCGCCGCCGTCACCTCCGGGGCCAGCGTCCCGTCCTCCAGCGGCGGGCCGCCGTGGATGCCCGGGACGATCACCGTGTCGGCGGCGTCGAGCAGCTCCAGCCCGTGGTCGGGGAGGACCTGGAAGCCGGCGGTGCTGCGGACCGGGCCGCCGCCGGGGGCGCAGGCGTCGACGGTGTAGAGCTGCTGGAAGTCGTCGGTGCGGGCGGTGCCGAAGACCTGGGAGGGGGTGCCCAGGTCCAGGCCGACCACCTGGTCGAGGGCGAGCACGGCGATCCGGTGCGGGACGACAGCCATGGCCCGATTATTGCGCATGATGGCTTTCCGGCCACTCGTCGTGCGGCCCGCCCACCCCGAGACTCGGAGCGTGACCCGATCCCGCCGTCTCCACCCGGCCTGGACCGTCGCCGCCGTCGCCTTCGTGGCGCTGGTCGGCGCGGCCGGTTTCCGCGCCACGCCCGGGGTGCTGCTGCACCCGCTGCACGCCGAGTTCGGCTGGCCGCTGGCGACCATCTCCGCCGCCGTCTCGGTCAACCTCATGCTCTACGGGCTCACCGCCCCGTTCGCCGCCGCGCTGATGGACCGGTTCGGCATCCGCCGGGTGGTGGCCGGCGCGCTGCTGCTGGTGGCCCTCGGCAGCGGGCTGACCGTCGTGATGAACGCGAGCTGGCAGCTCATCGCCTGCTGGGGCGTCCTGGTCGGGCTGGGCACCGGGTCGATGGCGCTGGCCTTCGTCGCCACGGTCACCGGGCGCTGGTTCGTCCGCCGCCGGGGGCTGGTCACCGGCGTGCTCACCGCCGGCGGGGCGGCCGGGCAGCTGGTCTTCCTGCCGCTGGTCGCCGTGCTGGCCCGCGACCACGGCTGGCGGGTGGCGGCGCTGGTCGTCGCGGGGGCCGCGCTGGCGGTCGTACCCCTGGTGGCGTGGCTGCTGCGCGAGCACCCGGCGGATCTCGGCCTGCCCGCCTACGGCGCGACCGAGGTGTCACCCCCGACGCCGCCGGCCGGCGGGGCGGCGGCCCGGGCGGTCGGCGCGCTCGCCGCCGCCGCGCGGACCCGGCCGTTCTGGCTGCTGGCCGGCGGCTTCGCGATCTGCGGCGCGAGCACCAACGGCCTCGTCGGCACCCACTTCGTGCCGGCGGCGCACGACCACGGCATGCCGGAGACCACCGCCGCGGGTCTGCTCGCCCTGGTCGGGCTCTTCGACATCGCCGGCACGGTGGCCTCCGGCTGGCTCACCGACCGGGTGGACAGCCGCCTGCTGCTCGGCGTCTACTACGCGCTGCGCGGCGCGTCGCTGCTGGTGCTCCCGGCCCTGTTCGCCGACACCGCGCAGCCCAGCATGCTGGTCTTCATCGTCTTCTACGGGCTGGACTGGGTGGCCACCGTGCCGCCGACCGTGGCGCTGTGCCGGGAGTACTTCGGCGCGTCCGGCGCGGTGGTGTTCGGCTGGGTGTTCGCCGCCCACCAGATCGGCGCGGCGGTGGCGGCGACCGGCGCCGGCCTGGTCCGCGACCAGCTCGGCGACTACGCCCTCGCCTGGTACGCGGCCGGCGCGCTGTCGATCGGGGCGGCCGGGCTCTCGCTGCTGCTGCGCCGCCGGCAGCCGATGCCCGTGCCGGTCGCGATGCCGGTCGCCGCCGGCCCCCGGGCGTGGAGCTACCGGGGCTGACGCCGGATCGCCGAGGTCGCGGCATCCGCGTCCGCCGGACCCCGCGACATCGACGACCTGGCGGCGGCCCGGGCCGGGCACCGCGTCATCGGCGACCCGGCGGCCGGACACCGCCACGTCGGCGACCGTGCGGTGCCCGGTGGAGGCTCAGCCGATCGCCCACTGCTGTTCGGGGGCGCCGGTGCAGGGGGCCTGTTCGAGCTGGCTGCCCGGCTCGTTGCCGGCGCCGCGCACCTGCGCGCACTTGCCGCTGTGCACGGCGACCAGCAGCACCACGCCGGCGCCGGCCGGGGCGAGCCGCCACTGCTGGTTGGCCTGCCCGTTGCAGGACCACTGCACCACGTTCACGCCGTCGTCGGCGCTCTGCCCGTAGACGTCCAGGCACTTGCCGCTGGCCGCGTTGGCCAGGGTGAACACGTCGGCGGCGACCGCTGTGGCCACCCACTGCTGCTCCGGCCCGCCGGTGCAGTCGGCCAGCGCGGCCTGCGCGCCCTCGGGTTCGCCGCCGGTCACCCCGACGCAACGCCCGGAGGGGACGCCTCGGAACACCTTCGGCCCGGCCGCGGGGGCCGGGGGCGGGGCCGGCGCGGTCGTCGGCGACGGTGGGGCGGCCGTAGTGGGTGTGGCCGCCGCGGTAGGCGTGGCCTCCGTGGTGGGCGCGGCCGCGCTCGACTCGCTCGCCGAGGGGGTCGGCACGGCCGCCGCAGGCACCACCGGCCGGTCGGTGCCGCCACCGAGCACCCCGGTGGCGAAGAACGCCCCCAGGAGTACGCCGACCACGGCGACGCCCAGCGCGATCCGCATCAGCGGGTCCTGCGGCAACCGCAGGAGGGCCGGGCGGCGGGCGCCGTAGACGGTGCCGGGCGGGTCGGTGTGTGGCGCGGACATGGGGGCATCCTGACCCACGGCGAACGCGGTTGGCGAGCCGCCCCGGTGCGGGCGTGACTCAATCGACGACCCGGACGTCCTTCCAGAACGCCACCCGGTCGCGCACCATCTCCGCCTCCGGCTTCGGGTCCGGGTAGTACCAGACGGCGTCCGGGCTGGTGCGGCCCGCGTGTTCGAGGGTGTAGTAGGAGGCGGTGCCCTTCCACGGGCAGACGGTGTGGGTGGCCGAGTCGCGGATCAGGTCCGCGCGCAGCGCGGCACGGGGGAAGTAGTGGTTGCCCTCGACCACCACGGTGTCGTCGCTCTCCGCGATGACCAGGTCGTTCCAGACGGCTTTCGGCATGCTGCCACCGTAGGCCGGCGGGTGCGAGCTTGACCACTTCGAAACCCACCTTTAGCGTCGGATCGGACAGTGGACGTCCTACCTCCTGGCCTCATCGCCCATGGAGACCACCGACCACCACGAGAGAGGTGCGCATGCCCGCCTTCACCGCCCGGTCATCCCTTTCGGCGATCGCCCTCGCCGGTGTCACGCTCGGTGCCTCCCTGGCCGCGGGCACCGCACCGGCCGTAGCGGCCCCCGCCGGCGGCCCCCGCCACTGCGACACGTCGGTGCCGTTCGTCTCCGGCACCGAGGGTTACACCGCGTTCCGGATCCCGGCGGTGGTCACCGCCCGGTCCGGGGCTCTGCTGGCCTTCGCCGAGGGCCGGGCCGGATCGCTCGGCGACGCCGGGAACATCGACCTCGTCCTGAAACGGTCCGGTGACGGCGGCTGCACCTGGGGGCCCCTGCAGGTGGTCCACGAGCGGGGGCCGGACACAGCCGGGAACCCGGCACCGGTCCTGACCTCGACCGGCCGCCTCGTGCTGCTGTCCACGGTGAACGCCGGGGACGCGTCGGAAGCCGAGATCATGCGCGGCGAGGTGACCCCCGAGCAGAGCCGCCGGGTCTTCGTCCAGTACAGCGACGACGAGGGGGCGAGCTGGTCGGCTCCCCGCGAGATCACCGACCAGGCCAAGGCGTCGACCTGGCGGTGGTACGCCACGGGACCGGGTCACGCCGTACGGCTGACCGGGGGCGCCCACGCGGGGCGACTGGTGGTCCCGGCCAACCATTCGATCGCCCCGCCGGCCGGCTCGCCCGACCTCGGCACGGAGGCGAAGTACTACGGCGGCCACCTGCTGTACAGCGACGACGACGGGCAGAGCTGGCAGATCGGCGCGGTCGACGACAACCCTGACGGCTACCTGAACGTCAACGAGTCGACGGCGGCGCAACTGCCGGACGGCCGGCTCTACCTGAACAGCCGGGACCAGAACGGCAGCGCGCCCGGCACCCGGGCCGACACCTACAGCGCGGACGGCGGGGAGACGCTCGTGCAGCCGTACCGCCCGCAGGCGACCCTGGTCGGGCCCGTCGTGCAGGGCAGCGTCCTGCAGCTGGCCGGACGGCAGGCGCCGCTGCTCTACTCCGGCCCCGCCGATCCGAACAGCCGGGCGGTGATGACGCTGCGGACCAGCACCGACCAGGGCGCCACCTGGCAGCCAGCGCTGGCGTTGTCCGGGTTGCCGGCCGGGTACTCCGACCTGGTGCAGCTGGACAACCGGACCGTCGGCGTGCTGTACGAGACGGGTAGCACCGGCCCGTACCAGACCATAACCTTCCGGCGCGTGTCGGTCGGTGACCTGCCACCACGCCGCTGAGCAGGGGGTGCGCCGCGGCGACCGCCGCGGCGCACCCGGGGCGTCAGGACCGCAGCACGGCGACGCCGCGCGGCGCGAGGGTGACCGTGTCGACCGGCTGGTGCACGTCCCCGAGCAGGTCGACCGCCGGCTCCGGCAGCGTGACCGTGGCCTCGGTGGCGCCGTGGTTGAGCAGCAGCAGGTAGGACCGGTCGGTGCCGTGCCGGCGGACGGCCTGGACGCTCTCGGGCAGGCCGGGCAGGACCGGTTCGACGCCGGCCTCCGCCCGCACCCGGTCGAGCAATGCCCGCATCAGGGCCGGTTCCGGCCGGGTCGCCAGGTACCAGGCGGTGCCGCTGCCGTGGCGGTGGCGCAGCACGGCGGGCCGCCCGGCCAGTTCGCCGTCGGTGAAGCGGCCGATCACCTCCGCGCCCGCCGGCTCGACCCACTCCGACCACTCGAGGCCCCGGCCCACCTGGCCGTCGAGGTCCAGGCCGATCGCGCCCGCCGCGGGCAGCGGCCAGAACTCCTCGACCCGCAGCCCGAGCAGCTCGCGCAGCGGGCCCGGCGCCCCGCCGACGTGCCACCGCTCGGTCTCGTCGACGACCCCGGAGAAGTAGGAGACCAGCAGGTGCCCGCCGCGTTCGACGTGGTCGCGCAACGCGGCGGCGGTCGTCTCCCGCAGCAGGTAGAGGTTGGGTACGACCACCAGGCGGTAGCCGCTGAGGTCGGCGTCCGGTGACACCACGTCGCAGGTCACGTGGGCGTCGAACAGTGGCGCGTAGTGGGCCCGGTGGGCGGCCAGGAGGTCCAGCGGGGCCGGATGGGCGTCCCCTTCCACCGCCCACCAGTTCGGCCAGTCGTGCAGCAGCGCCACGTCGGCTCGTACCCGGGTGCCGGCGAGCTCGGCGGCGGCGCCGAGTTCGGTGCCGAGGTGGCGGACCTCGCGGTGCGTACGGGTGTCCGGTCCGGTGTGCGGCAGCATCGCCGAGTGGAACTTCTCCGCGCCCCCGGCGGCCTGCCGCCACTGGAAGAAGAGCACCCCGTCCGCGCCCTGGGCGACCGCCTGCCAGCTCCACAACCGCATCACCCCCGGTGGCTTGGGGGCGTTGCGTTCCCGCCAGTTCACGGCGCTGGGCGCCTGCTCCATGAGCAGCCACGGCTGACCGCCGCGGGCCGACCGGACCAGGTCGTAGCCGAACGCGGCCTCGACGTGGGTGCGCGGGTCGTACGGGTCGGGGTAGCTGTCGAGGCTGACCACGTCCTGTTCGGCGGCCCAGCGGTAGGAGTCGATCGGTTTGTGGACCAGGCCGATGAAGTTCGTGGTCACCGGCACGTCCGGGGTGTGCCGGCGCAGGATGTCGCGCTCCAGCGTGTAGCAGGCCAGGATCGCGTCGTTGCTGAACCGGGCGAAGTCCAGCTTCTGGGCCGGGTTGCCGAAGGTGGGGGCCGTACGCGGCGGCATGATCTCGGCCCAGTCGTCGTAGCGCTGGGACCAGAACGCGGTGGACCAGGCGGCGTTGAGCGTGTCGAGGTCGCCGTAGCGCGCCCGCAGCCAGCGCCGGAAGTCCTCGGCCGAGACGTCGCACCAGCAGGCCCGGACGTGACAGCCGTACTCGTTGCCGACATGCCATAGCCGCAGCGCCGGATGGTCGGCGTACCGGGTGGCGATCTGTTCCACCAGCCGGCCGGCGTGTTCCCGGTACACCGGGCTCGACGGGCAGTAGTGCTGTCGGGCGCCCGGCCACAGCCGCACCCCGTCGGCCCGCTGGGGCAGCGTGTCCGGGTGGTGGCGGGCCAGCCAGGCCGGCGGTGACGCGGTCATGGTCGCCAGGCTCGCGCCGATACCGGCTTCGGCCAGCCGGTCCATCACCCGGTCGAACCAGGCGAAGTCGTACTCTCCGGGTCGCGGCTCGACTTGGGCCCAGGCGAAGATGCCCACCGAGACCAGCGACACGCCGGCCTCGACCATGAGCTTCATGTCCTCGGCCCAGACCTCCTCGGGCCACTGCTCCGGGTTGTAGTCCCCGCCGTACATGAGCGTCATCGGATCCCCTTCTGCTCGGCGCAGCGCCGGAATGCCAACAGGTCAGGCAAGCAGGACATGGGATGTCCTGGCCTGTTCCGGGCAACATAGGACCGGGTGTAGTCGTCGTCAAGCGGGGCCGCCGTGTAAATTCTTCCCACCGCCTCGCTTCGTCACCGTCACGACGTGGGATGTTAGGAGCGCGAGGAGACGATGGAGTGTGGGAGGCAAGATGCGGGCACGTGGCAAGGAGAGCCTGCAGGAGCGCATCGTCGCGCTCATCCATGAGCGGCAGTTGGCCCCCGGTGCCCCGATGCCGACCGAGCCCCAGTTGATGGAGCTGCTCGGGGCGAGCCGCAACAGCGTGCGGGAGGCGGTCCGGGCGCTGCAGGCGCTCGGCATCGTGGAGATCCGGCACGGCTTCGGCACCTTCGTCGGCCACGCCCCGCTGGACGTGCTCACCCCGTCGCTCGCGTTCCGGGTGCGGACCCGGCCGGGGCACGGGGTCCGGGCGCTGCACGACCTCGTCGCCGTCCGCGAGTTGCTGGAGACCGGACTGATCGGCTCGGTGGCGCAGGACATCAGCGAGACCAAGCTGGCCGCGCTGGACGCGCTGGTCACGGCGATGGCCCGGGACAAGGAGGCGGACCGCGCCTTCCACTCGCTGCTCTACGAGGCGTGTGACAACGAGCTGGTGCTCCAGTTGATCGGGCTGTTCTGGGACGTCTACCACGAGGTCGAGCCGGCCCTCGGGCCGCCCGAGGACCGGGCCGCGGACATCGTCGCCAACCACCGGCGCATCGTCGAGGCGTTGCGCGCGCGGGACAGCGGCGGTGCGCAGGAGGCCATGCGCCGGCACTTCCGCGACGTCAAGGCGAGGATCGCCCGGGCGGAGCGGTGGCTGGCCGAGGCCGGTCGGCAGTCGGCCTGACTCCCGGCGTCTTCTTTCCCCGGTCGTGCGCAAATCCGTCTACCGCCTCTTCCGGACATCCCACGTCCGACGTAGGCTGGCCCCGTTTCTGACGCGACCCCTGGCGACGGAAGGCGAAACCTGTGCTCAGTGACTGGCCACTGGAACAGCTGCGCGAATACCGGCCGGCCCGGACCGAACCCGACGACTTCGACGAATTCTGGGCCGGGACGATCCAGGAGGCCGCCGCCGCGGCCTGGCCGGCCCGGGTGGAGCCGTACGACGCCGGCCTCGCCACCGTGGAGGTGCACGACGTCACCTTCGCCGGATACGCCGGTCAGCCGGTCCGCGCCTGGCTCCTGCTGCCCCGCCACCGCAGCGGCCCGCTGCCCTGCGTGGTCGAGTACATCGGCTACGGCAGCGGTCGCGGCCTGCCGCACGACTGGCTGTTCTGGACCGCCGCCGGCTACGCCCACCTGGTGATGGACACCCGGGGCCAGGGCGCGGACGGGTCACTCACCGGGGACACCCCCGACCCCGACCCATCCGGCACACCGCAGGCGAACGGCTTCCTGACCCGGGGCATCACCGACCCGGAGCACTACTACTACCGGCGGGTCTTCGCCGACGCGGTACGGGCGGTCGAGACCGCGTCGGCGCTGCCCGGGGTCGACGCCACCCGGATCGTGGTCGCCGGGGGAAGCCAGGGTGGCGGGATCGCGCTGGCCGTCGCCGGCCTGGTCGACGGGCTCGCCGCGGTCCTGCCGGACGTGCCGTTCCTGTGCCACTTCCGCCGGGCGGTCGACGTCACCGACGCCGGCCCGTACGCGGAACTGGCGTCGTACCTGCAGACCCGGCGGCGTGACGTGGAACCGGTGTTCCGCACGCTCAGCTACTTCGACGGCCTCAACTTCGCGTCCCGCGCCCAGGCTCCCGCGCTGTTCTCGGTGGCGCTGGCGGACCGGATCTGTCCTCCGTCGACGGTGTTCGCCGCCTACCACCAGTACGCCGGCGCCGACCGCGACCTCGTGGTCTGGCCGTACAACGGGCACGAGGGCGGCGCCGCGTTCCAGCGGGTGGAGCAGCTGCGCTGGCTCTGCAAGCGGGTGCCACCCGTAGCGGGCTGAGCCGAGCGCGGTCGAGGGGGGTCGGCAGCCGGCCGGACCGAGAGACCGCCCGGCCGGCTGCCGGCGCTCAGAGCAGCCCGGCGTCGGTCAGGTACTTGCCGACCCGCGCGGTCTCCTCGCTGTTCAACGGCACCTGGGGCAGCGCCGTGGTCGGGTGGTCGATGATGCCCCGCAGGTGCAGTGCGGCCTTGAAAGCACCGAGTGCAGACGAACTCATCCCCATCCGGCGCGCACCCACGAACACCAGCTCGAACAGGCGGAGCAGCCGCTCCTGCTCGGTGCGGGCGGCCACCCAGTCACCTGCCGCCGCAGCCTGGCAGAGCCGGACGTAGCCGTGCGGGTCGACGTTGCCGAGGCCCGGTACGACCCCGTCGGCGCCCATCCAGAGCGCCGAGTCGACGGTCAGTTCCGAGCCGGTGAGCACGCTGAAGCCGGTGATCTCGGGCCGGTCCCGCCGGCCGAGGAGCAGCCCTCGCAGGCCGGCGTCGTCACCGCTGGAGTCCTTCAGCCCGGCCAGCACCCCGTCCGCGGCGAGGCCGAGCACCAGGTCCGCGCCGAGCTTGCTGTGCACCGACACCGGCAGGTCGTAGGCGTACAGCGGCAGCCCGATCCGGTCCGCGATGGTCCGGAAGTGCGCGTCGATCTCCATCGGGTGGGTCCGGGCGTAGAACGGCGCGGTGGCCACCAGCCCGGCGGCTCCGGCCGCCGCGGCGACCCGGGCGTGGTCGAGCACCCGCAGCGTGGTCATGTCGATCACTCCGGCGAGCACCGGCACCTGCCCGGCGACGTGGCCGATCACCGTGTCCAGCACTGCCTTGCGGTGACCGTCCGGCAGGAAGGCCACCTCGGACGAGGAGCCGAGCACGAACAGGGCGTCCACCCCGCCCTGCAACTGGTGGTCCACGAGCCGCTCGAGCGACCGGGTGTCCACCTCGAAGTCGGGTGTCAGCGGGGTACAGACCGGAGGAATGACGCCGGTGAGTGCGGTGGCGATGGTCATGGACGCTCCTGTGCTTGGCTGATCAGTTCCAGGTCGGTGGCACCGTCCTGGACGGGGTGGTGACAGCGGAGGCGGTGGCCCGCGGCCAGGTCCTGCAGCGCGGGAAGTTCGCGAGCGCAGGTCTCGTCCGCCTTCCAGCAGCGGGTGCGGAACGGGCAGCCGGACGGCGGCCGGGTTGCGGAGGGCACCAGGCCCGACAAGGGGATCGGTTCGATAGGCGAGAGCAGGCCGGGGGTGGCGGAGAACAGGGCGCGGGTGTACGGATGGCGCGCGTGCCGCGGCACCGAGGTGGCGGGTGCCTGCTCGACGATGCGGCCGAGGTACATGGTGACCACCCGGTCGCTCATCCGCCGCACCGTCTGGATGTCGTGCGACACGAACACCATCGCCAACCCGAGCTGTTCCTTGAGGTCCAGCAGCAGGTTGAGGATCTGGGCGCGCACCGACACGTCCAGCGCGCTGGTCGGTTCGTCCGCCACGACCAGCGCGGGATCCAGGGCGAGGGCCCGGGCGATGGCCACCCGTTGCCGCTGCCCGCCGGACAGCTGGCCGGGCACCAGGTCGGCGCAGCTCGCCGGCAGGCCGACGAGGTCGAGCAGCTCGCGTACCCGCCGGTCGCGGTCGCTCGGCGTGCCCCGGCGGTGCACGTCCAGCGGGTCACGCAGGATCCGGCGTACGGGCAGCCGCCGGTTCAGCGCGGTGGCCGGGTCCTGGAAGATCATGCCGGTCGTCGCGCCGATGGTGCGCCGGCGCCGCGCCTCCGGCATCGACCACACGTCGTCGCCACGGAAGCGGACCGTGCCGGCGGTGGGCCGTTGCAGCGCCACCAGCACCCGGGCCAGCGTCGACTTGCCGCAGCCGGACTCGCCGACGACGCCGACCGTCTCGCCGGGCGCCACGGTGAGATCCGCGCCGGTCAGGGCGTACACCCGGTCGCGGGAGAAGAGGCCGCCGGAGCGGGCCCGGTGGACGACGTGCACGTCGGCGAGTTCCAGCAGGGGGCTCCCGGTCGGGGGGTTCATCGGGCCTCCGTCTCCGCCGGTACCGGCTGGGCGAGCTCGATCGCGGGGTGGTGGCAGGCCGCGGCGTGCCGGTGCGGCTCGCCGGTCAGTTCCGGGGTGACGGTGCGGCACACCTCGGTCGCCATGGGGCAGCGGTCGGCGAAGCGGCAGCCGGCCGGGAAGTCGGCGGGGGACGGCACCACGCCGCGGATCTGGGTCAGCCTGGTCGCCCCGGCCTCCAGGGAGAGCACCGAGCCGAGCAGTCCGCGGGCGTAGTGGTGGGCGGGCGCGCCGACCAGGGAGGCGGTCACCCCGGTCTCGACGATCTGGCCGCCGTACATGACCACGACCCGGTCGGTGACGTCGGCGACCAGGGCGAGGTCGTGGGACACCAGGATCAGCGCGAAGCCGAGTTCGGCGCGGAGCCGCAGCAGCAGCTGGATCACCTGGGCCTGGACCGTGACGTCCAGGGCGGTCGTCGGTTCGTCGGCGATGATGAGCTTCGGGTCCCGGGACAGGGCCATGGCGATGAGCACCCGCTGCCGCTGGCCCCCGGACAGCTCGTGCGGGTAGGCGGAGAGCGTCCGGGCCGGGTCCAGTCCGACCAGTTCGAGCAGTTCCGTGGCGCTGCGCCGGCCGCCGCGCCGGATGACCTGCTTGAGCTGGGCGCGGACGGTCATCGCCGGGTTCAGCGACGAGAGGGCGTCCTGGTAGATCATCGCCATGTCGTGGCCGAGCAGCCGGCGCCGTGCCGAGCGGGACATCCGCAGCAGGTCGTCGCCGGCGAACCGGACGCTGCCGCGGACCCGGGCGTCGCGTGGTTGCAGGCCCATGATGGTCAGCGCGGTGAGTGACTTGCCGCAGCCGGATTCGCCGACGAGGCCCAGCACCTCGCCGGAGCGGACCTCGAAGGAGATGCCGTCGACGATGTCCACCCCGTCGTGCCGGCCGTCGAAGCCGATGGCCAGGTCGTCGACCCGCAGGATCGGTGGGCCGTCGGGAAGCGGGCGGGCGCGTTCGGCGAGCCGGTGGGCTGCCTCAGCGAGCCCGGGGAGTTCGGTGATGCCGTCGGTGCCGGGTTGGACCTGCTCGTACTGGTCGACGTCGCCGTCGCGGCGGGCGGCGGGGCGGCGGGCGGCGGGTGTCGCCCAGGCGTCGGAGATGCCCTCGGACAGGATGTTCAGCGCCAGCACGGTGAGCAGGATCAGCAGCCCGGGGAAGACGGTCGCCCACCAGCCACCGAGGAGGACGAGGTTCCGGCCGTCGGCGATGACGCTGCCCCAGGACGGGTCGGGTGGGCGGACGCCGGCGCCGATGAAGGAGAGCGAGGCCTCGAAGACGATCGCGTCGGCGACCGTGACCGTGCAGTAGACCAGGATGGGTGCGGCGCAGTTGACCGCGACGTGCCGGGCCAGGATGTACGCCTTGGGCGCGCCGATGATCTTCTCCGCGGCGACGTAGTCCTCGCTGTACTGGGCGAGCACGTTGGCCCGGACGATGCGGGCCACGGGCGGGGTGTTGAGGAAGCCGATCGCGGCCACCAGCACGCCGATGCCGCCGCCGAAGACCGCGACGAGGACGGCGGCCAGCGCGATGCCGGGGAACGCCATGACCACGTCGAGGACTCGCATGATCGCCTCGTCGGCCCACTTTCGGGAGGTGGCCGCGACGGCGCCGATCAGCGATCCGGCGAGCAGGGCCAGCCCGGTCGCGCCGAGTCCGATGATCAGGGACCAGCGGGCTCCGTACAGCAGTCGGCTGAGGATGTCCCGGTTGGCGCTGTCCAGACCCATCCAGTGGCTGCCGGAGGGGCCGCCGCCGGTGGAGAACTGGGCCAGCGGGGAGTGCGGCGCGATGACCGGGGCCAGGATCGCGGCGAGGGCGACGGCGGCGAGCACGCCGAGGGCGATCCAGGACGTCGGTGGCAGCCGCCGGAAGCCGATGCCTGGTCGGGCCAGCCGTTCGGTGAGTCGTCTACGCATCAGCCGGCGCTCCTGAGGCGGGGGTTCACCAGTAGGTAGAGGATGTCGACGACGAGGTTGACCACGACGAATCCGGTGGCGATCGTCAGCACCACGCCCTGGACGACGGCGGGGTCCCCGTTGGTCACTCCGTCGATCATCAGCTTGCCCATGCCGGGCAGGGAGAAGATGGTCTCGATGACCACCGCGCCACCGAGCAGGTAGCCGACCCGCAGGCCGAGCACCGTGAGGGGGTTGATCAGGGCGTTGCGTAGGACGTTGCGGCCGACCACCACGACCGAGGGCAGGCCGCTGCCGATCGCGGTGCGTACGTAGTCCTTGTCCAGTTCCTCGACCATCGAGGTCCGGACGATGCGGGTCAGTTGGGCGGCCACGGGCAGTGACAGGGCCAGCGCCGGGAGGGTGAGTGAGCGTAGCCACCCGGTGAACGAGTCGGCCGGGTTGATGTAGCCGCCGGTGGGGAAGAGGCCGGCGTTGACCGCCAGGTACTGGATCATCAGCAGGGCCAGCCAGAAGGACGGCGCGGCGACGCCGGTCAGGGACACGACCCGGATCAGCTGGTCGGGCCAGCGGTCCCGGAAGATCGCCGCGGTGACGCCGAAGACGAGGGCGGTGACCACACCGATGAGCAGGCCGAGGAAGGTCAGCTGGAGGGTCAGCGGCAGTGCGGTGAGCACCGAGTCGAGCACCGGCGCCCGGGTCAGGACGCTGGTGCCCATGTCGCCGTGCGCGAGGTCGCCGACGAACCGCAGGTAGCGGATCGGTAGGGGGTCGAGCAGGCCGTTCTCCACCTGGAACTGGTGGATCTGTTCCGGGGTGGGGTTGGCGCCCTGGAAGTAGGCGTACTCGGGCTTGTTCTGCGAGAACCGCATGATGATGAAGACGAAGAGGATCACGCCTAGTTGGAGCGGGATCAGGACGAGCAGGCGGCGGACCAACATTCTGGCGATCACGGCCACGGTGGTCTCCTCGGCGGGGGCTTCCGGCGGGTGCGGTCCGGGCGGGCGGCGGGTGGCGCCGCCCGCCCGCGGGCCGTCAGGCGGGTTCGGCCTGCAGCAGGTTGATGCCGGGGTAGGCCTGGGCGCGGATGCCGGTCAGCTTCTTCGGGTCCCAGGCGGTCATCAGCTCGGTGTGCACCACCGGGTAGAGCACGGCCTGCTCGGCGATGACGTCCAGGTACTGGTGGATCAGCTCGAGCTTGCGGGCTTGGTCCGGTTCGCGGGTGGCGCGGTCCATCATGGCGAAGAGGCTCTTGGCCTGCGGGCTGCTGTCCCACTTGGTGTACTTCATCCAGGTGCCGCCGGCGGTGTAGTTGTAGCGGAGGATGAGGTCGGCGTCGAGGCCGAACTGGTTGGGGTTCGAGGCGGCGGCGACGACCTGGTAGTCCTGGGACTGGTCCATCTTGGTGAACAGTGCGCTGGTGTCCTGCGGTTGCAGGGTCGTCTTGACGCCGATCGCGTTCCACGAGTTGGCGATGGTGGGCAGGCAGTCGGCGATCCAGCTGACGTTGACCGCCATGAGGGTGATCGACAGGTTGGTCACCCCGGCGGCCGCGAGGAGCGATTTCGCCTTGGCCGGGTCGTACGCGTAGACGGTCTTCGCCTTGGCGTAGGACGGGTTCTGCTCGTTGAGGAAGCTGGTCGAGGGGGTTCCGTGGCCCTTGAGTGCGACCTCGATCATCTTGCCGGTGTCGATGGCGTAGAGCAGCGCCTGGCGGACCCGGACGTCGTCGAACGGCTTCGCGCCGGTGTTGAACATCAGGAACATGTGGTTCATGCCCTTGCCGCCCTCGACGGTGAGGCCGGACTTCTTGAGCTGGTCGATGTTGGCGTACGGGATGTTGTCCGCGATCTGCGCCTCCGCGGATCCGCCGGAGATCTTGGCGACCCGGGCGGAGCTGTCGACGATCGACAGCCAGTTCATCTTCTTGAAGCGGGGCTTGCGTGGGCCGTTGTAGTCGGTGAACGCCTCGAAGGTGCTGTTGGACTTCGGGTTGTGTGCGGTCAGCCGGTAGGGCCCGGAGCCGACCGCCTTGCCTGCCTTGGCCGCGTCCCAGCCGCCCGGTGCGCCGTAGACGTGCTTCGGCATGATCTTCGCGATCGAGAGCCGGGGCAGGGCGTCCGGGAAGGGGAAGTTGAACACCAGTTCGACGCTCTTGTCGTCGACCTTGCGGACCTCCTTGAGCCAGGCACGGAAGAAGGAGCTGACCAGCGTCGAGGGGTTGAGCACCCGCTCGAAGGTGAACAGCACGTCGTCGACCGTGACCGGCTGGCCGTCGTGCCACTTCGCCCCGTCGCGCAGGGTGAACTTCCACGAGGTGCCCTGCAGGTCGGTGGGGAGTTCGGTGCCGAGCGCCGGGTACGGCTGGCGAGTGATCGGGTCCGTCTCGACGAGGCCCTCGTAGATGTGGTTGTTGGCGGCCATGGTGAACGCGGACGCGGTCATCGTCGGGTCCCAGCTCTGGTCGTTGCCGTAGCCGATGACCGCGGTGACGAGGTCCTTGTCGGCGCCGGCGCCCACCGAACTCGTCGAGGCCGGTCCGGATTCACAGGCGGAGATGGTGGCGGTCACGGCGGCGGCCGCACCGATGATCCCGCTTAGGCGCAGGAAGTCGCGGCGGCTGTAGTGGGGCCGGGATACCGGGGCGCTCACGGTGCCTCCTACGGATCGAGGTCGGTGGAATCTTGAGGAGGTGGGACGTTCCACATCCCACGTCTTGGGTTAGGGTGGAGGCTAGAGCGGCCGCCGCAGCCGGGTCAAGAGAAATGCTTCGACGAGGTTTCCGGAAGATTGCGGCGGTTGCGGCCCGGCTGGCGGTCACCCGTGAGCTCGGGGTCATAGGATGTCCAGCGGAAGGTTGTGCCAGAACATGAGCGTTGCCGACCGTCCTGTCCGCCCTCGGCTAAGTCGGGCGACCGAAGCCCGGGAGGCGGTCAAGAGGCTGATCCTCGACCGGCGCCTCGGCGTCGGTGATCCGCTGCCCACCGAGTCGGAGCTGATGCGGGAACTCGGGATCAGTCGCAACTCGGTGCGGGAGGCGCTCAAGGCGCTCCAGGCCGTCGGCATCGTGGAGATCCGGCACGGGTTCGGCATGTTCGTCGGACCGATGTCCCTCGGCGGACTGGTCGACGAGCTGGCCTTCCACGGTCAGGTCACGCCCGCCGACGGCGGCCACCACCTCGCTCACCTCATGCAGATCCGGGAGGCGTTGGAGAGCGGACTGGTCATGCAGCTCATCGACCGGCGCGACGACGGCGAACTCGCCGCCGCGGCCGACGTGCTGGCCCGCATGGCCGAGGAGGCCGAGGTGGGAACGGTGTCGCCCGAGACCGACCGCCTCTTCCACGACGTGCTCTACGCGCCGTTGGGCAATCCCCTGGTGGGGCAGCTGCTCGGCGCGTTCTGGGACGTCTTCCACCAGCTGCGGCTGGACCTCGGCACGCCGGTCGAACCGCCGGCCGAGGTGGTGCGCCGCCATCGGGCGATCTACGACGCGGTCGTCGCCGGCGATCGGGAGCAGGCGCTCACCGCGGTCCAAGCCCACTTCGACGGCGTACGCGGGCGGCTGGCCCGGCTACGCGGCGGGCGCTGACGCTCCCGGTCAGCGCGCCGGTTCCGGGTCGGTCACGTCGGCGACCGTCGCGTCCAGTGCGGTGAGGGCGGCGTCCGCGTCGACCGCCACGGCCACCCCGTGCTCGCCCGCGCCGAGGGTGATCTCCCGGCCGCGCAGCCGCGCGTCGGCCACCACCGGCCAGGCCGTGGTGGAGCCGAACGGGGTGATGGTGCCACGTTCGTAGCCGGTGGCCGCCCGGGCCGCCTCGGCGTCCGGCATGGACATCCGGCTCACCCCGAGCAGGGCGCGCAGCTTGGGCCAGGAGATGACCCGGTCGCCGGGGGTGAGTACGAACAGGTGGTCGTCCTCGCCGCGGCGTACCACGATGGTCTTGACCACGTCGGGGACGGCCACGCCACGCGCCCGGGCGGCCTCGGCGAGGCTGCGGACCGGGCCGTGCCGGATCACCCGGTACGGCAGTCCGGCGGCGTCGAGGGCGGCGAGCGCGGGGGACGGCATGCCCGCCACGGTAACCCGCCGGCCGACCGGTGGATGTGAAACGGCCCACGGTGGACATCCCGCCAACCTCGCCGAACAGGCGTAATGTGATCTCATGCCTGCGGACCGTGTGGATCATCGGGTCGACCATGATCAGGCGGTGGACACCCTGCGGCGGTCGTACGCCGCGGTGCCCGCCGGTGAGCCGGTGCGGCTGGCCAAACGCACCTCGAACCTGTTCCGTCCCAGATCGGCGCCGCGCACCCCCGGCCTGGACGTGAGCGGGCTGACCGGGGTGATCGCCGTCGACCCGGCCGCCCGGACGGCCGACGTGCAGGGCATGTGCACCTACGAGGACCTGGTCGACGCCACCCTGCCGCACGGGCTGATGCCGCTGGTCGTGCCGCAGTTGCGCACCATCACCCTGGGCGGCGCGGTGACCGGGCTGGGCATCGAGTCCACCTCGTTCCGCAACGGGCTGCCGCACGAGTCGGTGTACGAGATGGACATCCTCACCGGGGCCGGCGAGATCGTCACCGCCCGGCCAGAGGGGGAGCACGCCGACCTGTTCCGGGCCTTCCCCAACTCGCTCGGCAGCCTTGGCTACGCCACGCGGCTGCGCATCGAGCTGCAACCGATACGCCGGTTCGTGGCCCTGCGCAACATCCGGTTCACCCGGCTGGAGGAGCTGACCGACGCGATGGGCGAGGTGATCGCCAAGGGCTCCTGGGAGGGCGACCCGGTCGACGGGATGGACGCGGTGATGTTCAGCCCCGGCGAGGCGTACCTGGTGCTCGCCACGTTCACCGACGACCCGCAGGGGCGGCCCAGCGACTACACCGGCCAGGAGATCTACTACCGGTCGCTGCAGCGACTCACGCGGGACGTGCTGACGGGCTACGACTACCTGTGGCGCTGGGACACCGACTGGTTCTGGTGCTCGGCGGCGTTCGGGGTGCAGCATCCGGTGGTCCGCCGGCTCTGGCCGGCCCGCTACCGGCGCAGTGACTTCTACCATCGGATCGTCCGGTTGGAGCACCGGTATCAGGTGGCCGCGCGGATCGACCGCTGGCGCGGCAACCCGGCCCGGGAGCGGGTGGTGCAGGACGTGGAGATCCCGCTCGACGGCACCGCCGACTTCCTGCGGTGGTTCGCCCGGACGGTGCGGATGAGCCCGGTCTGGCTGTGCCCGCTGCGGCTGCGCGAGCCGGCCGGTCCGGGATCCGCCCGGGCCTGGCCGTTGTATCCCCTCCAGGCGGGCGAGAGCTATGTGAACGTCGGTTTCTGGGGCAGCGTGCCGATCGCCGAGGGCGCCGCGGACGGCGACGTCAACCGGGAGATCGAGCGGAAGGTGTCGGAGGTGGGCGGGCACAAGTCGCTCTACTCCGACGCGTACTACGACCGGGCGGCGTTCGACCGGCTCTACGGCGGGGAGACCTGGCGCGCTGTGAAGGACCGCTACGACCCGGAACACCGGCTGACCGGACTGTACGAGAAGGCGGTAGCAAGAGCATGAGCCTGACCGACCGTGAACAGGGGGCGGCGAGCACCCCGAGCAACCCGCCGGCGGGTGGCCGGCGTACCGACCCGACCGTGGCGGACGTGGTCCGCGCGGTCACCACCGGCGACCTGCCCCTCCGCATCACCGGCTACGACGGCAGCGCCGTCGGCCCGGCCGACGCCGGCATCACCCTGGCGATCCGCAACCCGCGCGGGTTGTCGTACCTGCTCACCGCCCCCGGCGACCTGGGCATGGCCCGGGCGTACGTGAGCGGCGACCTGGGGCTGGAGGGTGTGCACCCGGGCGACCCGTACGAGGCGTTCAAGGTGCTCAAGGACGAGTTGCACCTGCGACTGCCGCCGGTGGGTGAGGCGCTGGCCCTGGTGAAGGGACTGGGCTGGGAGCGGCTGATGCCGCCGCCGCCCCCGCCGCAGGAGGCCGCGCCGCGCTGGAAGCGCGTGATGTCCGGGCTGCGGCACTCGCGCGGCCGGGACAGCAGCGCGATCTCCCACCACTACGACGTCTCGAACGCCTTCTACGAGAAGGTGCTCGGCCCGTCGATGACGTACACCTGCGCGGTCTTCCGCAGCCCGGACGACACGTTGGAGGAGGCGCAGCGTTCGAAGTACGACCTGGTCGCCGGGAAGCTGGCGCTCAAGCCGGGGATGCGGCTGCTCGACGTCGGCTGCGGCTGGGGCGGCATGGTCCGGCACGCGGCCCGGGAATACGGCGTCAAGGCGCTCGGGGTGACCCTGTCGCGGGCGCAGGCCGAGTGGGCGCAGGCGGCGATCGAGCGGGAGGGGCTGGGTGAGCTGGCCGAGGTGCGGCACCTGGACTACCGGGACGCGCCGCGGGAGCAGTTCGACGCCATCTCTTCCATCGGGTTGACCGAGCACATCGGGGTGCGCAACTACCCGGCATACTTCGGGGCGCTCAAGGAGCGGTTGAAGCCCGGCGGCCGGCTGCTCAACCACTGCATCACCCGCGCCGACAACCGCGCCCCGCACCGCTCCGGCGCCTTCATCGACCGGTACGTCTTCCCCGACGGTGAGCTGGCCGGGCCGGGTCGCCTGGTCAGCGAGATCCACGACGCCGGGCTGGAGGTGCACCACGAGGAGAACCTGCGGCAGCACTACGCGCTGACGCTGGCGGGCTGGTGCCGCAACCTGGTCGAGCACTGGGATTTCTGCGTCGGCGAGGTGGGTCTGGGCACCGCCCGGGTGTGGGGGCTGTACATGGCCGGCTCCCGGCTGGCCTTCGAGCGCAACGACATCCAGTTGCACCAGGTGCTGGCCACCCACAACGGCCCGCTGGGGGTCAACGGCTACCCGCTACGTCCCGACTGGACGCCCTGACCTCATCGGTTCAGCGAAAGGCCGCGCGGTTCGCGCGGCCTTTCGTCGAACCCATTGACAAAGAAGTTTTGTACGTACAAACTGATTTTGCCATGAGAGACGTCCTGTACCTGGAAGAGCGCGAGCAGGCCGAGGCCCTGCTCAAACCGCAGCGCATCGAGGTGCTGCGGCACCTCGCCGAGCCCCGCACCTGCACCGAGGTCGCCGGCCTGCTGGGGCAGACGCCGCAGCGCGTTTACTACCACGTCAAGCAGCTGGTCGCGGCCGGGCTGGCCGAGCAGGTGTCCGAACGGCGGGTGCGCGGCATCACCGAGGGCATCTACCAGGCCGTCGCCCGGTCGTACTGGCTGTCCCCCCGCCTCGTCGGGCGGATCGGCGGGTCACGCCGGGCGCGGGACGAACTCAGCCTGGGCTACCTGCTCGACCTGATGGAGGAGGTCCAGGCGGACATCGCCGCCCTCGACCGCACCGCGCCCGAGCTGCCGTCCATCGGCGTCTCCGGCGAGATCCGGGTGCCGGCCGAGCGGCGCCAGGAGTTCCTGCACGACCTGCAGTCGACGCTGCAGGACCTGTTCACCCGTTACGGCGGCACCGAAGGAGACGCCTTCAAGCTCGCCGTGGCCTGCTACCCGAAGGGCGACAACCATGAGTGATCTGCTGACCATCCGCGTCCGGCTCGCCGCCTCGGCCGAGCGTGTGTGGCGCGCGCTGACCGACCCCGCCGAACTGCGCATCTGGTTCGCCGAGCACGCCGAGGTCGAGCTACCGCACCGGTACGCGTTCTGGGGCCGCTACACGCCCGAGGGCGACGCCCCGCACCAGCGGCTGCTGCACGCCGACGACCACACCCTGCGCTTCGCCTGGCTGCTCGGCGGCGTGGAGACCACCAGCGAGCTCGAGGTGACGCCGCAGGGCGAGCACACCGAGCTGACCCTGCGGCAGAGCCACTTCGTCTTCAGCGAGGCGCTCGACGGCAGCACCATCCGCGGTGTGCTGCAGACCTGGTGGAGCCTGGCGCTGGCCAACCTCAACGCCCACCTGGAGGGGCGGGCGCTGCTGCCCCGCACCGACTTCACCTCCGCCGACCTGCGCGGTGAGCTGGTCATCGACGCCCCGATGGACCGGGTGTGGACCTCCCTGACCGACTCCGAGCAGGCCAGCGCCTGGTTCGGATACCCGATCGGCATCGAGCCCTGGGTCGGCGGCCGCTACGCCATGGGCGGCTTCGATGCCGGGTACGCGGCCAAGGTGGTCGACCTGGAGCCGGGCCGCAAGATGTCCGTCGACTGGGGACCGACCGGCGTCAGCACCTGGGAGCTGGCCGAGTCCGCCGGGAAGACCCGGCTGACCTTCGTGCAGAGCGGCTTCGACGAGACCAACCCCCCGTACGCGGCGTGGAGCGGCTCGGTGTCCGGGCTGTCGGAGCTGCGCCGCTTCCACGAGGTGCCCGACTGGCAGCCGATCTGGCTCGCCGACGAACTGCCGGCGGCCAGCGCGACCAGCTGAGCACCGGCCAGGTCAGGAAAGCGCGGGGACCCGGGCAGACGACATATGCGCCTGCCCGGGTTCCCGGTGCGGTTACTACCGGACCGGCTGGCCTGGGGCCACGTTCAGGACCAGCAGTTGGCCCTTCTCGACCAGCTCCGGGTCCGCGGACTTGGTGTGGTTCTGCACGTCCAGCAGGTACTTGCCCTCACCCAGGAACGGCGCCGGGATGATGCCCGACGACTCCTCGTCAGTGGTGTCGAAGTACGCGCCGCCGGGCAGGAAGCGCTCCGGGTCCTCGTCGACGATTCGGCGCACCGCGCCCGAGGCGATGTCGTACTGGTAGACGCCGGCCAGGTAGCCCTGATTGCCTGGGTCCTCCTGCATGAGCACCTGACCGCGGTCGTTGATGGTGATGTTGTCCATCATCTTCGGGCCGCTGGCCTGGTCCGCCGGGCCCTCGAGCACCATGCTGAGCGTGCCGCCCTTGGTCGGGTCGGTCACGTCGGCGAACGACAGCCGCCAGAGCCGGCTGTGCTTGGTCATGCTGGCCGTGGTGGCGAAGTAGAAGTCGTTGGGGTTGTTCGGGTCCCAGGCGCCGTCCTCGGGCCGGTCGAACGAGGTGCCGCCGGTGGACGACAGTGTGAAGGGCAGGGAGCCCTTGCTCCACGCCGTGGTGCTGTCCTCTACCGCCATGGCCGGCACGGAGATGGTGTAGCTCTTGCCGCTGGTGAGGCCGGCCTTCTCCACCGGGTTGCCGGCGGTCTTCTTGTCACCGACGTAGAGCGTGACCTCGCCCGCCCCACCGTCGCTGGTGCCCATCACCACGGTCTTGTCGCCGCTGGCCGGGTTGGCGACGACGTTCTCCCAGCTCGCGGTGCCCATGGCGGGCAGCTCGTAGGTCTCGCCGGTCTCGACGACGTGGCCGAACGCGCGCCCGCCGGTCGACTCCTCACCGTTGGTGAAGATCCGGCCGTCGTAGCCCTTGCCGGTGCTCGGGTTGAAGTAGGCGGTCCGGGCGGCGAGGTCGGCCGAGCAGAGCCGGTTGAACACCGCTCCCGGCGTGTCGACGTACTGCCCGTTGCTGGACAGGAACACCTTGCGGATCAGGTCGCTGCCCGACAGCACCCGCAGGGTCTTCTTGTCGATCACCCACTTCGAGACGAAGGCGCCCTTGCCGCCGTGCGCCCGGGCGACCCCGACGTTGTTGGCGAGCTCGTGGTTCATCAGGACAGTGAAGGTGCCATCACCGTTGTCGTACGCCCCGAGGCCGTCGGGGATGCCGGCCATCCGGTAGCCGCCGACCGAGTCGCCGGTGGTGAGCAGCGACGTCAGCGTGACGCCTGGCGTGTGCCGGACGAGGTACGGCGCGTCGCTGCTGCTCGGGCCGGTCGCGCCGCCCGGCGCCGCTGACGCGGCGCCGCCGACAACGGCCACGGCGGCAGCTCCGGCGATGGCGGCGGCCGACAGGCGACGCTTGGAAAAGATGTGCATCGTTGCATTCCTCCTAGCGGAGTGTGTCCGCGACCGCGGACGCGTCGGCGACGCTACGAGGAGGAGGTGAAGCGATCGGCGGTCAATACTGACGTACGGGTGAACAACGCGGGTGCCGCGTCCCAACAGGCGGGGGCTCGCTGGCTGTTTGTCCAGTTCACCGCTCTCCTGGTCGGACCAGTCCCCGCTCGTAGGCGTAGACGACAGCCTGCACCCGGGTACGCAGGTTCAGCTTCATGAGCACCCGCGAGAGGTGGGTCTTGACGGTCGCCTCGCCGAGAAACAGCCGCCCGCCGATCTCGGCGTTGGTGAGCCCCTCCGCGACGAGGCGCAGCACGTCGACCTCGCGAGCGGTGAGCTGGTCGAACTCGCGGGAACGAGGGACCGGTGCCGGTTGGGCGGCGAAGCCGCGGATCACCCGCAGGGTGACCGCCGGATCGAGCAGTCCGCGCCCGGCCGCCACCAACCGGACCGCGTCGACGAGTTGCTCCGGCGGGGAAATCTTGAGCAGGAACCCGCTCACTCCCGCTCGCAGCGCCGCCGCCACGTGCTCGTCCTCGTCGAAGGTCGTCAGCACGATGATCTTCGTGTCCGGTGCCGCCGTCAGCAGCCGGCGTGAGGCTTCCAAACCGTCGACGCGCTGCATCCGGATGTCCATCAGCACCACGTCGGGCAGGGTACGGGTGACCAGGTCGACCGCCTGGTCGCCGTCGGACGCCTCGCCCACCACCGTGATGTCGGGCTCACCGCTGAGTACCATCCGCAGGCCGACCCGGACCATCGCCTCGTCGTCGACCAGCACCACCGAAACACTCATGATCGGTCCCCCTTACCGGCCCGGCACCGCGAAGCGGGCCCGCACCGCGTAGCCGCCGTCCGGCAGCGGCCCCGCGTCGAACGATCCGCCGAAGAGCGCCACCCGCTCACGCATCCCCACCAGGCCGTGCCCGCCCCGAGCACGGGGCGCGGGAGCCGGCGCAACCTCACCAGGTTCGTTGACGACTTCCACGGTGACCCCGTCCTGGGCGTAGGAGAGGGTCACCACCGTCGGTACGGATCCCGCGTGGCGCAGCACGTTCGTCATCGCCTCCTGCAGCACCCGGTAGGCGGAGGTGTCCAAGGTGCGCGGCAGGGGCACCGTCTCGCCCTCCACCCGTAGTCGTACCGGCAGGCCCGCCCGCGCCACCTCGGCCAGCAGGGCGTCGGCCCGCTCCAACGTGGGCTGCGGGGCGGCGGCCCCGGCCGTACCGCTCTCCCGCAGGATGCCGACCAGCCCACGCATCTCCTCCACGGACTGCCGGCCGAGGCGTTCGAGCCCCAGCACGATCTCCTGCTGCTCGGGGCGATCCGCGAGCTGCCGGCGCAGCCCACCCAACTGCAACGTCATCACGCTGACCGAGTGGGCGACCGCGTCGTGGACCTCCCCCGCGATACGCGCCCGCTCCTGCACCACCGCCGCCTGAGCGTTCGCCTCGCGTTCGGCCGCCAGCGCCGCGGCCAGGTCCGCGAGCTGGGCCGCGCGGGCGGCGTTGGCGCGGGCGAGCAGCCCCAGGAACCAGCCCGGCAGCAGGATCGCCGGGACGAACAGCAGCTCCCAGGACGGTTTGCCGGTGACCACCGAGGTGAGGGCGAGCGCGACGGCCCCGACGCTGAGGGCGAGCGACGACCGTCGCGGCGGCTCCCGCCACCCGACCCAGCCGACCACACCGATCAGCCCGATCATGGCCGCACCGCCCGGGCCCTTCGCGCCGATCAGCGCCCCGACCGGGTAGCAGCCGGCGGCGAGCAGCGTGCCGGTGAGCGGGAACCAGCGCGCCAGCACGATCCCGCCGCCGAGGAGCACGCCCGACACCCAGGTGGCGACCGCGGCGTCCCCGAAGAACGGATCCAGGGTGGTCTCCACGACCGCGAGCACCCCGATCAGCGGCCCCAGGACGAACGGGATGAGGCCGGGATCGCGCAGCCGGGCGAGCGTCATGGTTGGCACTGTAGGTCGCCGATCCGCCGCTGCCGTCCGCCGTGTGGTGGACCCCGACCGGCTCCGGGTCCACCGTTCGGTGCCCGCCGTGGGGGCGTACCTCCGCTGGTGGGGCGGCTTCGGCAGGTGCGCCACGACGGACGCGCCGGAGCGCCGGCACCCGGCATCGTCAGTACCCGACATCGGCCGCCACGAGTGCGGCCCGCGACAGGGAGTGACGATGATCAGCAACATCGACAGCGCCGGCATGACCACCGACCCGACGGACACCGGCGGCGGTGCCCACGGCCGGACGACGCTGCGCCGCCTCGGCGCGGGCGCACTCATCGGCGGTCCGGTGCTCTTCCTCGCCGGCATGCTGACCTGCCCGCCGCAGGCCAGCGAATCCACCGCCGACTACGTGACCTCGCTCGCCCGCGACGGCGGGCAGACCCAGCTCTCCGCGATCCTGCTGCACTACGGCACGCTGATCGGCGCGCTGGGCCTGCTTACGGTGCCCGGACTGGTCCGGGGCGCGCGGGGACGGGTGCTCACATTGGTCGGCACGCTGCTCGCCGCCGTCAGCCTGCTCAACATCTCCGGCGCTGTGAAGGACGACTGGTGGCGGATGGAGATCGGCCAGCGGCTGCCGCTGGAGGTCGCCGTCCGCATCTCCGACGCGGTCGACGGCGCCAGACTCATGCCGCTGTGGCGAGGAACGAGCATGTTCGCCCAGCTCGGGCTGCTGCTGATCTGCGTCGGCCTGGCCCGCGCTGGCGTGGTGGGCTGGTGGCTGACGTTCGCGTTCGTGGCCACCTTCGCGGCCGTCATGTTCATCCCGGTGCACCTGACCCTGGTCATGGGTGCGGTGTTCTCGCTGCTGCTACTGCCCCTCGTGGTCGCCGGCGTCCGCATCGCCGGACGCGAACGGGGGAACGTCGCCTGATCGCCGGCACGCACTCGGCTGGCCCGGGGGCACGGTCTGGCTCGAACGGAAACGGCACGGGTGGACCCGGTCCGGGTCCACCCGTGCCGTCGACGGCGGGCGCTGGGTCAGTCGCCCGGGGGTTAACAACTGCTCGCGATTGAGTAGTCTGTAGCATTCTTTTGCGTGCTATGGTGATCGGATGAATTTGAAGGAGTGGGCGGCGTCTCAGGGCATCGCGTACGTCACC
>NZ_VSFA01000160.1 GCF_008119785.1 Micromonospora sp. MP36
CAACCGGGCGTCGTCCACCCGGCCGAGCACCTCGGCGGTGCCGTCGCGGCTGCCGTCGTCGACGACCACGAGTTCGATCTCGCACGGGTAGTCCACCGCCAACGCCTGCTTGAGGGCATCCGCGATCCGTTCTTCCTCGTTGTAGACCGGCATGAGGATCGAGAGCTTCACTGATTCTCCACAGTGGCAAGGTCAAGGCGGGCTAGCGTAACCCTGGCTGCTCGCCAAGGTCACCAGAGCATGGCCACGAGCGGGACCTGGGTTCAGCCGTTCGGCTGAGTGGCGCGCACCCCCGGGGCCGCCCGATCTGCCGCAAGAGTTCCCTTCCGCCCAACTCTGGTAGAACCGCGGCCGCCGCGAGTAGAGCGGCGACGCCGGTGACGATTCCGGTTTGGGGTAGGCGGCGCTCAGGGCGGAGTCGGGCTAGTCGTTGCGGTGTTGATCTGGGCTGGACTGAGGCGGGCTTCGGCCAGAGCTCCCGGGCAGGTCAGAAGTAGTTGTTGTAGAGGGCTTGGAGGAACACCGCCTGCCCGACCGAGAGCAGCACCAGGCCGGCGACGATGCCGCCTCGCCGCCAGCGGGGGACGAACCCGGCGGTCCAGCGGTCCACGACCACGCCGGCCGCGCCGGCCACCATCGGGTAGAGGAACATCCACGTCCGCTCCACCTCGCCCGGGCGCAGCTTGGTCAGCTCCGACGGCAACCCCGCCCAGACGACCAGGAAGAGCACGAGCACGATCACGAGCACCGGCCGTCTCGCCCCCGGCACCTTCCGGAACACCCCGTAGATCCCGAGGGCGGCCAGCGGCAGACCGGCGTAGATCAGCCAGGCCGCTGGGCTGCCCAGGAACCAGTACCAGTTGTAGGGGACGGAAACCGTCGGCGACACCTGGTACGAGGCGAGGACGTCGAAGCCCAGGGCGAGCCAGGCCAGGGCCAGCACCGCCACGCCGCCCGCCGCCGCGGCGGCCAGCAGCCGCACCGCCGTCCGCCACCCGGTCTGGATCACCAGCGCGATGGTCGCCGAGAGCACGATGAAGGACGTGGCGAAGGTCATCAGGGTGGCCAGCCCCAGCACGGCGCCTGCCGCCGCAGACAGCCGCCACGACCGCCGCTCGGCGGCGAGCAGGAACAGCGCGACGCTCATCGTCATCGGCACGGCGAAGACCGTGTCGAGATTGCTGTACGCCATCATCAACGGCGCCGGCGCCGCCGCGAAGAGCACCGCAGCGATTCGGCCCGCCCGCTCCCCACCCAGGCTGCGACCGATCAGCCAGGCGGAAACCGCCGAGCAGAAGGCGACCACGGCGATCGCCGCCGCGACGCGCAGGCTGTGCGACGCGCCGAAGGCGCGGAACAGCAGGTAGAGAAAGGCCATCACGCCGGCCGGGTGGGTCCGCCCGTTGTACGAGCGGAACCCCTCACTGAGCTCGGCGTGCCGCTCGACGAACTCGCGCAGCCCAAGCTCGTACACCAAGTGCAGGTCAGCGGTGTAGTACGTCGACTCCGGGCCGGTCGAGATGCCCCGGGTGAGCTCACCCACCTGCCCCCGGACCAGGTTCACCGCGGTGGCGGTGACCACCCCGGCGACAACCACCAACGCCAGGGCGACCCACGTCGGCAGGCGACGCCAGGAGGTGATCATCCAGCCGACGCCAGCCAGCAGCACGCCGGCCGGGATCACGGTCAGCGCCAGCTCGTCCCGGACCGGAATCAGCTTTCCGTAGATCGGCGGACGGGCGAAGTAGCCGTAGCCGATGGGTGGCAGCGTCTGGCTCCACCTCCAGAAGGCGTACAGGGCGAGCCCGGTGACGGCCATCGCCACCAGAGGCCAGAAGCGCCAGCGCGGCCAGGACCTGGCCTCGACCTGCGGCGCGGGCGGGTCAAGGACGGCAGTGCCTGCACTGGCGCTGTCGGCCACATCGTTTCCCGGCCTTACGTACACCGTCACCCCATTCTTGGCAGCAACCGCCCTGAATCACATTCACGTCGGTGATCGACACTGTAGGGGACTGGCAGTGGGGCCATGTGACCCCCAAGCGATCACTGTCGAAGCAGGTGGCGGCGACACCAACGGGGCGCCTCCTCACGCTCGCCGGGGTCCTGCCCCGGTGCCCCGCCAGGTGAGGAAACGAGCGTCCGGCTAGACAACCTCCGGATGCTGACCGTTGCGATACAGGTTCGTTGGCAAGTCCGGTAGCGGTCCCAGCGCCGGCCGCAGTATGAGGGATGTGGCCGACGCGGGTTCAACGCCGCCGGCACGACGATAAGCGCGGCTGCCGTCGTGTCTACTGTGGTCACCATGTGCGGTGGCCGGCGAGGGTGTCGGCCGGGGCGTGGTCGAGGCGTTCTTGCACCGTGGTCCCGCAGCGACATCGTGTGGCGGCCAACGGCCGACCGGTCAACCCGTTGGACGCCGGCGCGCAGCGCGTGGAGGGTGAATCTTTTGCGACCGGGTCTCCACCTCTTCACAAACACGACCGTCGATGGACATGCTCGTTCGAGATAGTCGCTGTTTCACACCACTCGTTCGGAGGCCCCCATGCGAGCAAGCAGACTCCCCACCCGAACTTCAACTTGGCGGCGACAGGTAGCCGTAGCAACTGCGCTCGTCACGGCCGGCATCGGGCTGACTGTGGTGAACGCGCAGCCGGCCCTGGCGACGCCCCCGGGGATCCCGTCCAAGGCGACCGCGCAGTCGCAGCTCAACGCCCTGACCGTTCGGACTGAGGGCTCGATGAGCGGATACTCCCGCGACTTGTTCCCGCACTGGATCACGATCAGCGGGACCTGCAACACCCGGGAGACCGTCCTGAAGCGGGACGGCACGTCCGTCGTGACCGACAGCAGCTGCGCCGCGGTGTCGGGCCGCTGGTACAGCCCGTACGACGGCGCGACCTGGTACGCCGCCTCCGACGTCGACATCGACCACGTCGTGCCCCTCGCCGAAGCGTGGCGATCGGGCGCCAGCAGCTGGACCACCAGCAAACGGCAAAGCTTCGCCAACGACCTCACCCGCCCGCAGCTGATCGCCGTCACCGACAACGTCAACCAGGCCAAGGGCGACCAAGACCCGTCGACATGGCAGCCGCCGCTGTCGTCGTACCGGTGCACCTACAGCAAGATGTGGATCACCGTGAAATACAGCTGGGGGCTGAGCCTGCAGTCCTCGGAGAAGTCCGCCCTGCAGAGCATGCTGAACACCTGCAGCTCCTGAAGCCAGGCAGCTCGCGCTCTCAGCCGCAACGCTGACAACCAGTAGGCCCGACAGCCGGAAGCAGCAAGCGCGGGAAGTCCCACCGGTGCAGCTGATTCACCCGCCGCGCCGACGTGGTGAAGGGGCGGAAGGCTTACGCAGGTCCGCCGCTCCTTCGCCGCGCACCATCGCTGCCGCCAAACAGGAGCGGCATCCACGTGAGCAGTCATCCATGATCATCTCCGGACTACTAGCCCTCTGAACTGGGGGCTGGGACGTCTGGCGACTGCCCGACGCGCAGATCCGCCAGTTGCTGCGGTGATAGACAGCCCCAGAAGGCGCCAGCGCGGCGGCGGTCAACCGCTCGGTATCGAGGAGTCGGGTCAGCCGCCGTCCACTGCTCCGGCATAGCGGTAGATGGGCGGGACGTTCTCGTCGTCGTCGAGCAGGTACTGATGGGTGATGGTGGGGCCGGGCTCGGCGCGTGGGCCGACGTACGATCCTGCTTGCGGTAGCAGCAGGATCGGGGGCAGTTCCCCTGTCTCATCGACCCCTCCGGCTGCGGTAAGCGCCGTCAGCAATGCCGCGGTCGCTGCGATGGCCCTGTGGACGCCTCGCATCCGTCTGTGGACAACCCGTTCCCTGCTGACCGCTTGTGGTATGAGCCCCGCCGTGCGCCACACGGTGAGGGCCTCAGGACGGCGCGCCGCTCCGCGATTCTTCCTGGTATCCCCGCCATGGGGTCTTGGGCCTGTGGCGGACGGGAGCGAGCATTGATCTAAATGACGACCTGGGGAGGAACGCATGGATCGGTGGACCTTGGCGCAGGTGGACCAGTGGCTCGATTGGGTGCACGACCGCCACGACGAGTTCGACTACCGCTACATCTACTTCGCATACCTGGCCGCACGAGCGGGCGCGCCGCGCAACGATAAGATCACCATGACGGTTGAGCTCGACGGTGCTGTGGTGTTGCGAGCGGGGGCCGGCGATCGGGGGCTGTGGCTGGCGGGCGATGCCGAACGGGCCCAGTTCGTCGAGCATCTGCGGCGGCGGTACTGCGGTGACCGGTATCCGAGCATGCGGGAGTGGGAGGAGGCCCAGCATGCCGGCTACCTCGAAGACACCCAATGGCGGTTCGGTAGGTGAGCCGCCGAGCGCAGCACCGACGGTCTGCACCGCACCGTAGGCGGGTCGCGCGGGTGCGCCGTGATCGACGTCAGCTAACAAGCCGCACACGCTCGTGCGGTCGTGTTGGCGGGTTGTCGCTCACTGCGCGAAGCAGCATCGGTCCCATCGATGCGGCGATTTGATCTGCTGCCACTGGCGACGGGACGGGTGGGTTCCGACACCGGTCATGCTTGCTGTGGGTAATTCAAGGGTGACGTGAATGTGATCCTCATGTTTGACTATATGCATGCGGGCGGGGGAGGCACGGCTGGCGATCGACTGCGGCACGGCCACCACTGGTGCCGTTCTGGCCTGGCCTGATGGCAGGTGGTCCCCGCTGTCCTTCGACGGGATGCCACACCTGCCCAGCGGCGTCTACCTGTCTACGGACGGGGAGGTGTGGACGGGGCGGCGGGCGTGGCAGGCGGCCGCGGACCAGCCGGGCCGGTTCATTCCGAATCCGCGTCGCCCGGCCGATGACCAGCTCACCGTCGACGGCGCCCAGGTCGATGCGGTGGAGGCGATGGCCGCGACGCTGCGCCGGGTCGCCGGTGAGGCGGAGCGGGTGGCTGGCAGCCCGGTTCGGGATGTGCGGTTGGTGGTGCCGGCGGGCTGGGGGCCGCGGCGGCGGACGTGGATGCGGCAGGTCGCTCACCGGGCTGGTCTTGCACAACCTCGTCTGGTGGAGGCCCCGGTGGCGGTGGCCGAGCATCTCCTCGCCACCGGTCTACAGCTGCCGGTGGGGTCATTCATCGTCGTATGCGATGTGGGTGCGGGTGCCGAGGTCACCGTTCTGCGCCGAGGGCCTGCCGGTTTCGAGGTTCTCGCGACCCTCGCGGATCCGGCCGCCGGCGGCGGCACAGTTGACCGCGCTCTCGCCGCCTCCCTCACCGGCGACCACACCCCGGATGCTGGTGGTGACGGTGAGGGCTGGTGGGCGGTGACGGCCAGTGTCCAGACCGCGAAGGAGGCTCTGTCGCAGCACCCGGCGGTGACGATGCCGCTTCCCGACCGGCCGCCGGTGATCGTCAACAGCGGCATGCTGGAGGCGGCCGCCCGCCCTGTGGTGGAGCGCGTCGCGCAGCTGACCGGCGAGGCGATCGCCGCCGCTGAGATCAGCCCCGCTGATCTGGCCGGGATCTTCTGCGTTGGCGGCAGCGCCCAGTTGCCGCACCTGGACAAGCTGATCGCCGAGCGGACGGGTGTCGCCGCGACGGTGGTGACGGAACGGGCGCGCGCCGCCGCGTTGGGCGCGGCGGACGCCGGCGCCGCGAGTCCCGGCACCGGCACCCATGTGGAGGTGCCGGTGCCGCCGGTACGGCGGGCGGTGGCTATCGCGGTGCCGGGACTGGCGTCCCTTGCCCTGATCTGGCAGTACTTCCTCACCGCGGACTACCACAACGGCAGCCGAACGCTGCCGGGCCTGCACTACTGGGTGATCTTGAACTGGGGTGAGCTGGCCATGGCAGCCGTGTTCGCCCTCCTGGCGTGCCTGGCAGCGGGCACCGTCCTCGGTTCCCTGATCGCCGCACGCAGCCCCACCGCCGATATCAGGTCCGAGGGTGGGAAGGTCAGTGTCGGGATCCTCGCCGCGGTGTCCCTCGGGGTCGCGTTCGCCGGCCTGTACGCGGTGGTCGCCAGCCAGTACTTCGGGCTGCCGGTGAACGGTTTCCTGCGCTGGGCGTTGTGGCCGATCACGCCGATCGTGGTGATGGCGGTGGCAATGGCAGTGGTCGCCGCCCGGCAGTGGCGGGTGCCGCACGGTGGCTGGTCGGCGCTGCTGACGGTGCCCACAGGATCTGTGATTACCGCCGCGGCCGGCATGCTGCTGATCCAGTACTCGCTGACCGCCGACCGGTGGCCACACATGGTGCTGTGGATCGACATCGCCGGCCGCGTCGGTGGCCTGCTGCTCGGCGTGGGCGTGGTCATGGCGCTGGTGACACCATTGGTGTTCCGGCTGATCCTCGCCGCGCCGCTCGCGGTGATCGCCGCGGCGATCGTCAGTTGGCGGGCCTCCGGCGTTCTCGGTGTCTTCTACGCCATCGCGGTGGCGGTGTGGTGGGCGGCCCGGTTGTGGACCCGCGTCGTCCGCCCCGCCCCGCCCACGCCCGCCGGCCAGCCCGCAGCGGTGATGCGGGGTGGTGCTGTGCCGCCGGGTGGGGGTGGGTGAGGTGCGGTGGCCGCGGCAGCTGGTGTCGCTGCTGTTCGTCCTCCTGCTCCTGATCGGCCCGCCGATGGTGCTGCTGTTCGTCGTCGGCCCGCCGGTCGACGGGTGGCCGGACGGGCAGCAGGTGCGGGCGTGGGTGGAGCAGCCGCTGACCGAGCAGACCTTGGTGGCGGCGTTGACCGTCGGGGCGTGGCTGGTCTGGCTGGTGCTGGCCTACACGGTCACCGTCCGGGCCCTGACCCGCCTCCGGACCGGCGCCGCGTGGCTGCGGCGCATGCCCCTGCCCACGCCCTTGCAGGCCACGGCAAGCGGAATGGCCGGAGCGGCGGTGTTCACCGTCACCGCCAACACGGCGACCGCCACGCCGCCGGAGCCTGCCCTCCCGGTCACCGCCGGCACGCTCGACAACCCAGGCGACCAGCCCGACGCGTACGGCAGCGTCCAGTCAGATGACGGGATCATGGTGTCCGGCGGGTGGCTGCCCCGCGAGGTCGCCGACCAGGTCGCCGCCGCCGGAGCCCTCGTCTGGCTACGCCGCCGCCTCGCCTACCAGCCCCGCCCACCCGACGGCTCCGCACGCGAGGACGCGGACCTGGGCCCGCTGCCCGCGACTGCCACTGCCGTGCAAGCCGCCCTCGCCGACCACCCCCCGACACCGCAGCCAGCCGACCTGGCCCCTGCCGGCGACGGATCGTCCGGTGCGATGCCGGCCCTCATCTCCGGTCTCCCCACCGCAGGGGTGGGGCTCACCGGCCCGGGCGCCATGGCCGCAGCGAGGGGCCTGCTGGTCACCGCCCTGCTGGCCGGGCGCCGGCATCCCGCGGCGTCGCTTGTCGTCACCCGCGCCGCCCTGGCCAGCCTGCTCGGCACCGCCGCCGACGAGCTGCGGCAACGCCTGCCACGGCTAGCGGTCGCAGACGGCGTCGACGAGGCGATGCGGGCCGCGGAATCTCGGACAACCGGCCATGACCGCCGTGGGGACGAGCCGCAGCGGCCCGAGGACCCGCCGGCCGCTGCCGTCGTTCTGATCATCGACGAACCACCATCAGACACCGTCGTCGAGCGGTTGGCCGCCGTATCAGCCGCCGGCGCGACCGTCGTGGCGTTGAGCGGATGGCCGGCCAGCGTGACCTGGCAGGTTGACGCCGCGGGCCACACCCACGACCCCCGCCGACCCGGGTGGGCCGGACCGCGGTTGTGCGTCCTCGACGCGATGGCGACAACAGACCTGCTCACCGTGATCGCCCACACCGACCCCGATCCGCCGATTACCTCCCCGCACGCCGTGCGCGTGTCCGGGCGGCGGGTGCCACGCCAGGCGAGCCGGCACCACCCGCGTCCGTGGGTCGATGTCCCGGGGCGGCGGCTGAAGCTGCGGATCCTGGGAGAGCCGATGCTGGCCGTCAACGGTGAGCCGTTGGCCATCCGCCGTACCGCGGCCATGCAGGCCCTGGTGTTCCTCGCCGCCCACCCCGACGGGGCGGACAGCCGGCAACTGGTCGACGCCCTCTGGCCCGGCCTGCCCCGACACTCGCTCACCGGCCGGCTCTACACGACACTCAGCGACCTACGCGGAACCGTCAGAGCCGCGTCCGGGCTGAGCATCGTCGACCACACCGATGACCGCTACCGCCTCAACCCCGACCACCTGGACGTGGACCTGTGGCGCTTCCACGCTGCGGTCCAGCACGCCGCCACCGCCGTCACCAACACCACGATCGCCTGGCAGGCGGTCATCGACGCCTACCACGGCGACCTCGCCGCCGGCCGCACATGGCCCTGGGCCGACCCGATCCGCGAAGCCACCCGCCGGCACGTCATCGACGCCCACGTCGCCCTCGCCGCCACCGCACACGACCCGCACCAAGCCCTCGCCGTACTGCAACAAGGCATCCGCGTCGACCCCTACAACGCCGACCTACACGTACGGGCGATGAACATCCTCGCCGCCCTCGGCGACCACAACGCCGTCGCCGAAATACACCACACCTACACCCGCCGCCTCACCGAAGCTGGCCTCGACCCCAGCGACGAAATCCGCGACACGGCCGCCCGGCTCAGCAGCACGGCCGCTTCTGGCCAATGAGAGGGTGCCGGGCTTGCCTCCGCAGGTGTGAGTGAAAGTCGTTAAGCAGACTCACTGAATGCGAGGTTGAGCCCGCAGGTGTCGGCGTACGGGTTCCGCTACAGAGTCAGGTACGCGCTGACGTACAAAGATCCGCATGCCCAGAGGAACAGCGTGCCGCTGGCCATCGGCCCACCGGTCTCCGCGCCAACAACTAGGCTCAGTTGCCGGCACGCAGTCGGCCGACGCGGATCGCGGCATGAGCGGGCGAGGTTGGCGGAAGTCCACTGTCGAATCAAGCGAGTACTGTCGCCGGCTCATCAAATCTGGCCGTTCCGGCTCCAGATCATGATGCCGGTGGGGCGTGGTTGACTACCGGTCCATCCGTGGAACAGGCGGATGGCGAGTTCGTCGGAGCGCCACCATCGATCACACGGTCCCGATGCCTCTGGGACGGGTGGCAGTGCGGCGAGGAACTCGCCAAGGTGTGCATTGGTCATGTCGTTGGGGACCCACGCCTCCAGCGAACTGGGTGGCACAGGCTCCCAGTCATACAGCTCGTCCATGAGCGCGTGTCCCTCGATCAGGTGATTGATCGAGGGACAGACCTCCAGGAAGGGACCGTCCGCGCTCACCCCGAATCGGCCGTCAGTGTGCGCGAGGTAGAGCACGGGTGACGACACGCGCTCCCCGTACCACGCGAATGACCACCCCGTGCGCTCCGCCCGAACCATGTCGAGCAGGTCGAATTGCCAGCGGCGGAGGGTGTCGAGGCGCTCGTCGCCGATGCGGACGCTGCGGCGTACGTCGTAGCGCAACCCGCCGAAGCGGGTGGCGAAGGCTTCCCGCCTAACGGTCAACTCAAGAGGTGCCGCAATCAGCCGTCCCGACCGGTCTGGCACTTGCATAAGGTCAGTCAGCAGTCGAGGCTGCTCCGGCTGCCGGTTCCCGGCGCGGCACAGGAACGCCTGAGCCCTTGGTGACAGACCGTCGGGATCGTCGAGCACGTGCACATGAACTTCCCAGTTGACTGGTGCTCCGCTTTCCGAGCCTATGACATGCGCGTCAATGACTGCCAGCGGACATCAGACGTACGCACATCGGCCAGTTCAGGATGCCCGCTCGACTCAGGGGCCAGCTACCGACCGTGACCGCTCTTGACCGGTCAGCATGCCCGGACGGCGGAAGAGTACGCCCACGCGGTGGCTAGGCCCTCATCTTGCGGAGTTATCCGGCGATCTGCTCGCGAGCGGCGATCGTCGCGGCGAGCAACATCTCGTCCGCGCGCATCTCGGCGTCCTCGTCGCCGATATTGAACGCCGCTCGACGCCGCGAGGCTATGAACCGATCCAGCCGGTCGAGTATCGGCCGCGCGTGCGACCCCATCGCGGTGAGTACCCGCAGCACCTTGGGCCCGTACAGGTCGTCGGACAGGTACTTTGGCAGGACTGCCAGCAGTTCATCGGCGACCGCAGGACCTTCGTGGAGCCACAGTGCGCCGGCCGATTCCACCTGCTCGAATCCGGGAACCCTGAACAGGCTCCACAGTTGCTTGTGCTGGCGGACGGTGAGCCCGCCGTGCTCGGCGAGCCAGGTCAGCAGCTCCGATGCGAAGCGGCCACGGCGAAGTTCTTCCGGGCATCCGGCAAGATACCGTTCGGCCACGGCGCGGTCCGACGTGACTTTGAGAAGGGCGGACGTCGCGCCTTGCGTCGGGTACTCCCGCAGCCCCGGGGCCGCGGCTGCGGCGGCGGGGCCGATCTGTCCCAGGACGTAGAACGCCCAGTCCGGAGTGTCGTTCTCGGCCCCTTCGAGCCTGGCGATAAGCTCCGGAACGGCTGCAGCCGCAGCCGGACCGAACACGGCCAGCACCCGCATCGGCAGCTCAGGCGCGCATGAATCCGGAAGCGCGGCCAAAATCTGGCGAGCGGCGGCCACCGGCGCCTCCGGGTCAGCGCCCGCCCGAGCAACCGCCCGGAACGCCTCCGCCAGCCGGGGCTCGTCGCTGTCGGAGAGCATCAGCCGTACCAGATGCGGCACCGCGCGGTGGTCGCCGACACAACCCAGCGCGGTGGCCGCCACCGCGCCGAGATCAGGGTCGTCCATCACCGCCGCAAGATCGTCGGCGCCCAGCCGGGACGCGGTCAACGACAACGCCAACGCTCGCAGCGCCGCGGACCGCACTTCGGAAGGTTTTTCCCCGAGGAGACCGGTCAGCATCGGCGCCACTCGGGCGGGCGCGGAGCGCCATGCACGCATCGCCCCAACCGCCATCCGTACGCCTTCGAGCCTGACCTGTGAGCTCTCGGCCGGGTTCGCGAGCCGTTCCGCCCAGGCACAGCAGTCCTGCACCCGGTCGAGACCGGTCAGCGCCCGTGCCCAGAGCTCACCCGCCGTCTCCGCATAAGGGGATCCCAGCGCGTTCAAGACACTGATGGAGACTTCGAGATCGGTCCGGATCGCGGCGTCCAACGCCGGCCAGGCCACCGAGTCGTCCCTGTTGAACACTGCGATGTTGGCCAGCAGCCGAATGGCCGGAACCGGATCCGACCGCAGGCGATCCAGAATCGCTTGATGTTCCGGGACCTTGCGCCGGAGTATGGCGTGCATGAGGCCGATCCGGACGAACGGATCGGTCGAGGCGTTCAACACCGCCATGGCCCGATCGGGTTCGACAATGTGCACCAGTAACGCCGCCGCGATACGCCGTACCGGCAGGTCCACGTCACTCAGGGCCAACTCCGTCGCGGATGCCACCAGAGGCCAGTCGGAATGCTGGAAGCACAACTGGCCCAGCAACTCGAAAACCGTCCGCCGCACCAATGCGCGGCCGTCGGTCGTAAAGGTCAGCAGACGATGGGTCAGCGGCCCGTCCCGGTCAGCCTGGACTGTTTCGAAGATCCAGGACCGCGCATGATTACCGGGGACCAGGAGATCGCCCGAGACGATGCCCGTTTCCAACCACCTCCAGCCGTCCGGCGACACCGCCGGCGCCGGGCTGTTCACTCTGTGAGGCGCAGGGCGCCCTTTCCGTACGTCATGAGCCTGATCCTTACTCAAGAGTGTCCCGGTACGCAATGTGATCAGGTATCCGCTTC
>NZ_VSFA01000161.1 GCF_008119785.1 Micromonospora sp. MP36
CTGGTTTTCCTGGTATGCCGCGGTGAGCTTCACGCGGCTCAGGCGCCAGCCGCCGGCCGTGCGGACCGCCTCGTTGTCGTAGAAGCCGACCACCAGCCAGCGGTTGGGTCCCCCGCTGGTGAGCTCGTCGGGGAGCCAGTGTTCGGCGCGGACGTGCGCGTGGATCGTTGCATGGTCGCCGTCGATCTTGATGACGTGGCCGGCGATGGCGTGGTGAGTTGCCGTGAAGGGCGCGAAGGTGTGGCGGATGATCTGGACGCAATCACCGAGCGGCGTGCTCGTTGGCGGAATGCCGGCGACCGACTCGAAGTCGAGCGTGAACGGGTCGGTGAAGACGAGGCCGGGCAGTTCGTCGAACTCCTTCAGGTCTGCGATGTCGGCGTACTTGCCCAGCAGTTCGATGAGTTCGGCGTGATGAGTCAGCTCGTTCATGGGAGTCTTTCTCCATCCACAGTGGCCATGTCGGGAAATTTTGCTGCGGTTGGTAGTAACCTCTACCGATTTGCGCGGTGTTTTGTCGAAGAGATTTAAGAGCGACCGGCGATAGGTCAAGATCTGGACAGGTAGGCATCCCGGGGTAGCGAACAGGCACGGGTCCATCGATCATCGGAGTTCTCTACGCTCAGGGATCGACGGGAGTCCCGTGCCTGCCCTGCCATGTTGCTCAGGTGGCACCTATTGCCGGTCGCTCTAAAATTGAACTGGCCTCCGGGTCCCGGGGCCGTACACGGCGGATTGCTACACGGCCACCGGGCAGGCCGCCGAACCGCCGCACCTGCTCGCCGCCCTGGTCCGCGACTACGAGGCCGTCCGCGGCACGCCATCCCGCCCGCCGAGTTCGACCACAACAACGAGTGCATCGCTGAGGAACCGCAGGCCCCGGCCACCCGTGCCACCCGAGCTGCCTGCCCAGCACCCGGCCGTGATCGGCTACATCCCCGACGCGATCTCCGCCGCCGTGCAGCAGCTCACCGACAGCCCCCGCCCCTACGACCTGGTGGAGGTCACGACCAAGATCTGGGCGAGCACCTCCACGTGCAGGCCGGCCCGGCGTGTGAGCTGACCGGCGGCGCAGCCTGTTCGCCCCAACCGGCGTGATCACGATGGCGCTCTACGCCGCCGCCGCGGCACGACGACGGCTGCGGTTCGACTCCGACGACTTCGCCAGCCTCACCCACTGAGCCGCTTTCGCGGGCCGACCCAGGCCGGCCCGCGCTGCCCGCCCGCCCCGCATCTGCCCTACCAGTAGCTGCGGAAATACGTGTGTATTACACTGGCGGAGTGCCGTACGAGTGGGAAGAGTGGGCCCTGCGGGCGCTCGCTGGCGTGCAGCCCTATGAGGTACGCCAAGCTTTGGAGGCCAAGCAGCGGTGGCCGCGTCCTGCCGCCGATGCCGCCGGCTTCCAAGTGTTGACCGTCTGGGCCCGTACGACGGCCGGCCGCTGATCGTGGCCGTGCACCACGTCCACGGCTTTACCTGGAAAATCATCGGCGCGCGTGACATGGCCGACGCCGAGCTGGCCGAGTTCACCCGATGGGAGCAGACGCGATGAGCGACAACCAGCACCTGCCGTCCACCCCTGAAGAGGCGGCCGCGCTGATGAACAACCTCACCTTCGAGCCGCCGCCTACCCCTGAACGGGAGGCCGAGCTACTCGCTTCCCTGCCCGAGGCCGCTGAAGTCATGGTGGTCCGGTCCCTACGCATGCCCATCGACCTCGACGAAGCCGTCGCCGCAGCTGCTAAGGAAGCCGGCGTCACCAAAACCGCCTGGATCCGGCAAGCCATCGAGATCGTCCTGACCATGCAATCCGACGACGACCAGCCCATCTCCCGAGCCGACGCTCTCCGCGCTCTCACCCTGCTGCGACCCGTACGCCGGGCCGCTTAGTCGGCGAAATCACCGCGGTGAGCAGATTCGACGACGTCCGCTCTGTCGAACTCTCGTTCGAATGAATACTCTCGCGAAGTGAGGATCAGCCATGGGTGACCGCAGCGCCATCGAATGGACAGAGGCGACGTGGAACCCTACGACGGGCGGCGACCGCGTCAGCCGTGGATGCGAGAACTGCTACGCGTTGACGCTTGCCAAACGGCTCAAGGCGATGGGGCAGCCACGGTACCAGCGAGACGGGGATCCGCGGACGAGTGGACCGGGGTTCGGGTTGACGCTCCACCCGGACAGCCTCGGGTTGCCGTTGACCTGGAGGCGCCCCACTGATCGATATCGGATGAGGTCCGGTCGCTTCCTGTGGGCGGCGGGGGAGTAGATCCCTTGGATGCCGCCGCACGAAGCGGCCGGTCCGGTCGACGCCTCTGGGGATCAGCGACCGACTCGACTGGGCCTGCGTCCTATCAGGAGGCCGAGGAGGTGTGAAACTATCGAGGGTGGCCGAAGTCCCGGGCCGACTGACGGGAGTTGCGGATGGACGGCTCAAGCGGCGAGTGGGCTCCCGGTGACGTTGCCGCCATGGGATCGCAAACCTTTTATGCCGTGAATATGGATCCTGCCCTTGGCTGTCGCGCACGATCCGATAACCTCAGAGGAAGAATGGGTTGCGGCGAACGCGAAATTGATCGACGAGCATCGCGCGTGCCTACGCCGGCCACACCGACCGCCGTGGTCCCGCCACGACCACCTACATCAAAGCCGACCTCCAGGCCGTCGCCACCGCTCTGGCCGTCATGACCGGCCAGCCACACCCACTCGCCACCTTTACGCCTCCACCTGCCAGGTAGGCGAGGGATCTGCTGTGGCCAGCGGATCGTTACCTCCGGTCCCAAGCGCTTGAGGGCACCGCCCATTCCTGCTCGGGCCGGACTGATGGCAAGGGCTGCTTGATGTCGACGTACTGACAGGTGCTGGTACGGCTCGACGTACAGATCTGCACCGAGGTCAGCCGGCCTTCGGTGGTCGGCGGTAATGACGACCAGCGGGATTGGCCGCAGCCCTTGCCGGTAGCGACCACAGGCCCTGGAGCATGCCAAACGCCGAAGCCAAGCCGACGTTGAAGTACTAACCGATGGATCAGCTCCCGGTAGGGGAGGCAGCCATCCAGAGCGCGGCGATTCCGCTGGTGGACTTCAGCACTCGGGCGTCGTCGTCACCGGCTGCCGGCCACATCTGGAGCAGGTACTCCTCGACCGGGGCTTCCGGGAGCCGGGCCTCGCCGTCATCGCGATTGCGTCCGGCCACCCGTAGCCGGTACCGGCCAGGTGGCACGTTGGCGGCAAGCGTGAGCTCCGGAAATGGCAGCACGTCGGCGCCGAGTAGCCGAACCGGGCCACCGGGCCAGTCGATGTCGACCTGAGCGGCGTCCTGCCACACGTCTAGCTGCGGGGGAGGCGGTGGCGCCTCCCAGAACTCGGCGACGACGTGTACGTCTCCGTCCACGAGACCCGTGACGATCACGGCAACACTGCCGTCCTCCCCCGCCGTGGCGGCCACGAGCCCGTTGCCGTACGGCCGCTCCATGCTGCCCGGCCCTGCATCGGCCGCGGCGACGGTGAATACGTTGTACTCGACTTCTAGCATCGCGTCGATTCGGTGCAGCGGCATACCCACCATGATTCTGCTCCGCGCCAGCCGCGCCGCCATTGGAGTCCCCGGTAGCCGGAAGCATGCACGAGGACCAGCCAGTCGGGCCGGTGACGCCGGTCGGGGGCCACGCGCGATCCATCCCGCGCTATGAGGTGTTGGGCGGTGCGACAGTGCGGGCCGTGCCGTGGGGCGGCCGCGCCGCACCCTGCTTCGTCGACCGGGGTACTCGTAGCAGGACTTGCTTCCCGGCCGGATCCTTCCCGCGGGCAGCAGCACTGGCGGCAACGGAAGCAATGCGTTGGGGTGCTACCGGTGTGCGGCGTTCCCTGAGGGCTGGAGCGTGTCGGCGATGAGGTGGAGTTGTTCTTGGGATAGTTCACCTCCGTGGCGGCGGTAGGTGTGCGATCCAAGGCCGACGAGGACGTCGTCGATGTTCGCCCATCGGCACGGCGTCCAGTACCTGCGGCGTTGAGCAATTCGTTGCTGACCTGACGTACGTGGGACCGGGCGCCGAGAGCGGTCAAGGCTTCCGTGACCAGGTCGACCGCCTCGCGTGGGCGGTTGGTGTCGGCGCAGGCCGGGATGAGTAGGAGCAGCCGCTCGGCCGGGGTGTGATCCGGATCCGGCTGGCGCGCTGCGGCGACGACTTCCGGCCACGCGAACGCCGGCCCTCGGAAGTGTCCCTCCATGGCCGCGAGGGGGATCGATGCGTCGCCGGTGCCGGGATCGAGCACGTAGTCCACGCCGCCATCGTCTTCGAAGTTGCGCATGATGACGTGCAGCCGACGGTGCCCGGGAAGTGGCAGCGAGAACACTGGCCAACTGTGCGGGTCGAGGAAGGTGTCGACGATCTGCTCCAGGTCGGCTGGGTCGACGTTGAAGGCGTCCGGCACTGACGCTGATCCGCCGACGGTGGAGAGGAAGGCGGGCCAGAACAGCGCGTGCGCCATCATCCCGGAGCCGTCGACCAGCGGCGATCGTAGGAACGGCGGTTCGTACCCGTCCAAGCATCCGGGGATGATCACGCCGTCATCATCGCAGTGCAGCCGCTGCCTGTCGGACCAGGCGCCGTTGACGTCCCTGTCGGCAAGGCCGATCAAGGCCACGTGCGTGCTCACGCCGCGAGGCGTGCGCCGCGGAAAGACGCATGCCGAGCAAGCGCGAACGCGACGAGTGCCCATACTGGCAGGGCTGGTTCGAGCAGGCGGATGGAAGGCAAAAAGGGGGGCAGGGGTGACCACCACGATCCTCCAACTGTGGGCCGAGGGGCTCGCGCCCGGGTGGGACGGCCTCTTCCGGGCGGATGGCTCTGCACGCGCCGTCGAGCTTGGCGGCGGAGCGAGGCGGGACTGGTTCGATCTCGGCCCGCCGCTCGACCTGGATGCCATGCGGGGCGAAGACCCCGACAATGTGACCCACGTCGACATTGTTCGCGGCGCGGACGTCCCCATACCGGATGGTGCCGGTTACGTCTGCGGCGGCGACGGAGCCCACGGCTCCGAAGGCTTCTTCGCTCGGCTGGACAAGGATCGGAACCTGATCTGGATCGCGGCGTTGACCGACTCCAACCCGTTCGAGAAGGCGGAGGCATGCGGCAGGCTCGCCACCTTCACCAACAAACTTCGGCAACTCGGTGACGGTCGATCTGGACCATCCCGACTTCGCCTGAGCCCGCTGGCGCATCGGCAACGCGCGGGAGAGGACTCACTCGGGTGCTGGTGGCGTCATCTTGTGCCGATTTTGCGGATATGCCGCCGACAAAGCGCGGCACCGGGCCTGCTTCCCGCATAAGGCCAGTCCTCCACGGTTGCGTCACCAATCATGCGGTGACAGACGCTTGTGCGTACCGGGCCGGCCGCCCGGCTTGGTCGGACAGCGTTGGCGAGGATTTCCTGTCGATCCCGTGGGTCATGGGTCCGATGCCGATGTCCGTAGGATCTGGGGGTGGACGATGTGCATGGCGCAGATCATCGATCTCCGGCATCCGTGACGGGCTGGGCGCGGCTGTTCGTCAGCTACTGCCAATACCAGGTGTTCACCGTGCCGGGCGCGTTCGGCTTAGATGTCTACACCCTCGGCGACGGCCTGTTGCACGTCGGCGGGCCGAATCAGCTCACCGGATTCTGTGGCATACACACCGGCTGGATCGAGGCACGCGTCCGTGTGTTGCCCGGGCCTCCGGCAGAGGTCGACGCTGACTGGGACGCGATCAGCGAGGCGACCCTCTGGAGTCCCAGCGGCAGGCTGTCGGTCGTCGGCCTGATGGGCGGCGGCGCGGAGGCCCTCACCGACGTCGCCGTCCCTCGCGGGCTGATCCGGGTGCGGGTGCATGCGCGCGACCGCCTGCACGAGACGGTGCGTACCGACGACGACCCGCCCGAGCGGCACGAGCTGCACATCTGGGCGGTGTCCGAGGAGACGCCATGGCGCACCGTGCTGGCCGACCCGGGAGGCCGCGACTGGGAACAGAAACCGGCGAAGGCCGCCGAGCGGGCGATGCTGTCCCTGGTACCGCGCCCGTCCGGCCGCCCGACCGCACTGCGGCCGCTGCTATCCGATTCATACGAGGACGACGCCGGACTGCCTCGGGTAACGGTGGTCCGTCACCGGCCCGCGCCGGTCGCCGTCTCCGGGGCAGTGCTGCCCGCCGGGGACCTGGAGGTCCGGCTGGAACCGGTCAACGGCGAGACCCTCAACTGGTCGTGGGCCACCGCCGACGAGCCGATCTTCCCCCATCCGCTGGACACGCTGCCCGACAACGAGCCGACTACCGTACGGCTGACGTCCGGCCCCGACGGCTTCACACTGCGGCACGAGGGAGTGCTGGGCCGGCACGCCTTCGCCCTCGGCCTGATCTGGGACCATCTGCTCGACACCGCCGGGTCGTATCCGTGGATGGAGACCTTGCGGGATCAGGCCGCCGCGGCGACCGCGCTAGCCGAGAAGACCCGCCGCCTGAAGGCCGAGCGCGACGCCGAGCAGTGGGGAGGTGCACCGCCGTCGGACCGTGTCCGCGGGCTCGCCAGCCAGGCGAGGTCTCTGGCCCGGATCGACCGCCCGTTGCTCGACCGCATCGACGCGCTGCCCGCCGCCCGCCAACGTGAGACAGCCTGCTGGGCGGCCCGCCGCGCGATGCGGGTGGCCGGGCTGGAACGGATCGGGTGGATCGCCGCCGCGCTCGCCGCCGCCGAGGCCGACCGCCCACTGCCCCGCCCCTTCACCGAGCAGAACGGCACCGCCGCGTTCAACCGGCTGTTGTCCGATTCCGAGGTGCCGCACACCACCATCACGCTCCACCTGGCCGCGAGGACGTCCGGCACACGTCGCGTCACCGACGTGCTCCAGCAGGCCGCCGCGTTCCCCGCCCTGATCGCCCTGGCGAATGACGATCCGCTGGCAGCCGCGATCGACGCCGTCTACAACGCGGCAATCGCCCACGGCGACGACCGCGACCACTTCCTTACCGACGCCCACATCGCCCTGCGCTGAGCCTTCGATTCGGCATCGAGGTCAAAGGCGGCACCCGAGCATGTCGCTGCCGCGTGTGGAGCCGAGTCGACGAACGCCCCCACGCATGACGGAGCCGCGCCCGCGCGCTAAGCCGCGAAGCACTCGTTACGCAGCGTTACGGCAGGCGGTGTGGGTGGCGTCCGGACCTGCCAAGGAGCGTGCGCCGTCGGTGCGAGCACGGCGAATCTGCTCGGCGCCGAGCGCGAACAGGATGATCCCGGCGATCATCGGCAGGTTGGATGCGGCCGAGCAACGGCTGGCGGTCCAACTACCGCCAGCCGTTCGAAAGGCGTACCGGATGGCGGAGCGACCTACAGCTACACCGGGACGCTGCGCGGTCGCTCCGAGCGCACTGGCCAGCCAGTGCGCTCGGAGCGACGAGATGAGATCGTCTGAGGCGCGAATCCCGGGCATAGTCCCCGAGATGGTCGGCGCCGGGTCAGATGCCGAGTGATCTCCGGGTGGCCCGGACGGTGTCGAACAGTTCCTCGTAGCAGTCGAAGCCTCGCTCGATGCAGTCCATGTCGACCCCGCATTCGCGCTGTCGCGCCCGCAGCAGCGACTCATCCGCCACATATATCGGAAAGGTCAGGAAATCGACGTCGGGAACCCGTTCCCGGAGCATGGCGACGTCGTCCTGCGCGCCTTCCCTGAGCTGAAGCCAACCGTTGAGTTCGTCGTAGACGACCGCGCCAGCGGTGATCCCCGTCGTCCATCCGGAAAAGAGCGCGGCGAGACTGGTGGCGGCACGAGCCGAACCCCAGACATCGGGGGTGAACTCGTAGCGCCAGATTTCACCCTCGTGGTCGCCGGCGAGCACGAACGTGTAGACCAGGTGCTCGAAGTTGAACAGCCGCACTTGATGCCGCCACGGGAAGGGCGTGCCGATCGATATCGCCAGGGTGTCGAGTTCCTCGCCCCCGTTGGTCGGCCACGGCATGATCCATCCGCCGTTGGGCAGCAGCCGCCTGGGCGGCCATTTCTGCGACTGGAACCAGGTCAGCTGCTCGGCGACGTGGTCCACGTCGAAGAGCCGGTAGACCAGGTCGGGTGGCTGCGCGACGGGCGCTTCGGCGTGCGAGGGCCAGTCGAGGCCCGCAGCCGTCGCCGCCGCGCGGTACTCCGCGACCGCGTCACGCAGCACGCGCACGTCGTCGAGCATCAGGGAGCCGCCGGCGGTTGGGGGGTCATGCACATGCTGGCCCCGCCCTCGCTGACCCGGAATCCGAAGCTCGGCCCGTTCGCCGCGACCCATGGCTTCACCGGCAGCACGATGAACCGCTCCCCGTCGGCCACGTCGCACTTGCGGAAGAACGCAGACATCTCGGTGCCCTGTGGGCTTGACTCCGAAGGCGGGACCGGCTTCAGGGAAGCGCGCTCGCCCGACAGGTCTACCGCCTGGTTCGTCACCCAGAACGGGAACTCGTCGCAGACCGTCCCGGGCGCGCGCCCGGTGCACTCGTTCGGCGTGAAGTGAGTGTTGAACCAGCGGCGCGGGTAGCCGGCGTTGGTGGCGGCCTGGCCCCCCTGGCTGCGGGCCGGGTAGAACCACTGGGCTCGCGTCGGCGGCTGCGGATACCCGCCGTCACCCATCGCGGTCACGATGTGGGTCCCGGTCTCCTTCAAGGGCCTGAGGTCGTAGGACACGCCACCGGGGACGTAGACGGCGAAGCCGTTGTCGCAGCCGGCCGTACCCTGGGTGCCGCGCTGGGCCGTGCACGCCGCGTCGATGATCCGCTTCAGCCGGGCGTCCTCTTCGTCGGTCCAGGCGAAGGGAATGTTGTCCCGATCGGCCACCAGCTTTGTCGTTTTGATCACCTCCGCGTAGAGCTTCAGGCTGTTGTACCACTCGCCCTCGTCCGTGCCCCAGTTCTCGAAGGTGTCGAAGTCGGTGTCGTGGTGGATCGGGTACTCGAGGAGGCCGTGGATGCCGATCTGACCGGGGAAGAGGATCTCGAGCAGGGCCCACAGCGCCAGTCCGATGCCGATCCCCGAGAGCGTGACGACGACCCAGGAGGTGCCGGCGGCGGCAGCGGGCGCGACCGCGACGAGCCGAACCGTCTGCGCGGCAGGCGCCAGCAGAAGCGTGCACGTGGTGGTGTTCTGGGCGCACCAGGTGATCGGTACGGTGGCATTGCCTGGGTCGAACAGCGGCGCGACGTCGCCGGGGACGTTGTCCACCGACGAGATCACCGGTCCGCGGCCGGGCGGTGCCGCCGAGAAGAGGAGCTGGGTGAGATTGTCCGCGCAGTCGACCAGCTTCTCCCCGGACGGCGGCAGGAATGCCTCCAGACAGCTGTTGTCCGAAACGGTGTAGCAGCCCGGGAACAGCTCCGTGCTGCCGGCGGGCACCGAGACACCGGCGCGCGAGTCCGCCGCGAGGTAGAAGTCTCCGCCGCTCCCGGCGCACTGCGAGGCCTCGCTGGCCGCCTGTTGCGTGGCCGCGGGAGACACCTCGTCTGTGTTGATCATGGTGGTGAAGTCGCCGGAGAGTTCACGGACCACCGTGCCGTCGGCGCGCAGGGCCTCGACCCGGAAGGTGTACGGCGTGTACTCCTCCAAGGGGCCGATTGGAAGGCTGATGCTGTTCTCCGCCGTGCACGGGTTCGCCGGATTGCCGCTGGCGTCCTGGCAGAAATGGGTCAGCGAGAATTCGTCGTACAGTTGGCCGTCCAGGTAGGCGCGGTAGCTGACCTCGGTGGCAGGGTCGGGATGCCAGGTTGCCGTGGCGGCACCCTGCTCCGGGTCGAGGACCAGGTCAGCATCAGGATCCGGCGGCGGCGGGGCGGCGGCCGTCGTGAAGGACGCCGTGGCGGGGGCCGCCGACTTGTTGCCCGCCAGGTCGACGGCGACTACAGACACTGTGTGGTCGGTGGACGGCGACAGCCCGGTGATGGAGTATGACCGGGTGCCGACGGTGGTCCGGTGGGGGGTCCCGCCGTCGACGGTGACCTCGTATCCGGCGAGGCCGTAGTTGTCCGTGGCCTCGCCCCAGGTCGCCTTGGCCGTGGTCGCCGTGATGGCGCCGACGGTCAGACCCGGGACGGCGCTCGGCGGGAGCAGGTCCACCACGGTGACCGAACGCAGGATCTTGGCGTAGCGTCCGGGTTCGCGCTTGGCGCGGGCGCACACCTCGTTCTCTCCCAGCTGCGCCGGGCGAAGACTGGTGGTCCACGACGCCGACCAGTCCGTCACCCCGTCCGGCGGCGGTCCGAAGGTGAAGCTGGAGGTCGTCAGCCGGCCGACCGAGACGTCGACCATCGTGGCCTCCTTGTGTAGGAAGCCGTTGACAGCGATCTTCCCGTGCTCGTCAACCGCGACCTCGGTCCCAGCCGTCGGCCCTTCGAGTCGGATGGAGGCGTGATTCACGTCCTCTGGCACCGACGGGTCCGCGCACGCGGGAAGTTGCTCGTCCGGAGTCGCCTCGGCAGCCGGCTGGTTCACCAGGCTGACGGGCAGAATGAACGAGACGACGAGTGCCGTCGCCCGTAAGAACCTGCTGGAATGCCGATGGTGCTTGTGGTCGGCCATGCCCACCCCCGTTTCACTGAAGTCTATCAATGACTTGGCGGACGGTAGCACGAAACAGTCCATCGTGGAGGCCTGTCGCGCTTGAGCTCAGCCCGGTCCTCGGTTATCACAGCCTCGGGATCCTCAGCCCGGGTGAAGGGGAGGCGGCCGAGCTGGGCTGGGACGACTGCGCACATGGCACCCGTACGCACTGCGCTGGGCCGAGCTCGCACCGGTCTGTCGGGCCCTGGCTGCGATGCGGAACTGCCGCATCCCGGGCCCGCGCTGGCGCTGCTGTGCCGGTTCGCCGCAGGGTTCTAGGACGACGATGTGGACGATGCCGTTGACATGGTGGAGGCCGCCTTCGCCTCACTGCGCCCGGACGGTTGGACCGGGTACTGGCCGATCGGCGCCGACTGGCTGGACCGCTCCGACCTCCGCGGCCAGAACGTGACGTGGCAGCGCGACGAGGACGGCTACCGGTGGGCGGCACCGGGCCTCGACGACATGCGAGACTTCTACAGCGCCCGCATTTACCCACCCGGTACCGTCTAGGGCTTCCCGCACGCTCCACGGGCTGCTGGCCGCGGCTCAGACGACCACCCTGGCCCGCTGAGGTGTGCTGTTCGGTGGAAACTGCGGCACTGCCTGACGTTCCTGCGGGCCGGTTCGAGGCAAAGCCAAGTACAGCACATTAAGAGGTCCTAACAAAGTCGTACGACGTGCCGGTACGTGATGATGCAGGTGGCGAGGCCGAGGAAGGCTTCATGCATGTCATCACGGCGTTCCCCCCGGGATGCGCAGCCGTCGCATGCCGTGGTACCAGGCGATCGTGCGT
>NZ_VSFA01000162.1 GCF_008119785.1 Micromonospora sp. MP36
CCCCCCCCCCCCCTCTCCCCCCCCCCCCCCCCCCCCTCCCCCCCCCCCCCCCCCCCCCCCCTCCCCCCCCCCCCCCCCCCCCCCGGGGGGGGGGGGGGGGGGGGGGGGGCCCCCCCCCCCCCCCCCCCCCGCCGTGCTGATGGCGCAACCACCGCGGCGCCGGGCCGGGTCCGCCGTCGGCGGCGCAGAACCGACGGGCAGGCAGGCCGACGGGCGGGCGGACCGACCCGGAAACGGCAGCGACGGGGGCGAAGGGCCGAAGTCGCCGGCCTTCGCCCCCGTCGCGAGGCGGGTCTAGACGGTGGCCTCGATGAGGTCGAAGCCCTTCGTCCAGTACCGCCGGCCGGAGCTGTGCGCCAGGAACAGCGAGGTGCCGGTGGCGAGGATCCGCACCTCGCCGGTGCGCGGGTCCAGCGAGAAGATGCGGCCGCCCGCGGCGCCGTGGAGCATCCCGGAGGCCGGGTGGTGACGCAGGAACCCGTCCCGCCAATAGTGGTCGAGCGCGCCCCAGTCGACGTCGGCCACGGTGGCCACGACCGACACGGCGCCGGTCGCGGTGTCGAGCCGGAAGATCCGGCCGCCCGTGAGTCCCCACAGCGCACCGTCCGCCCCGAAGGTCAGCGAGGAGACCGCCCGGTCGCCGGGCACCGGAGTCAGCTCCCACCGCTTCTCGCCGGTCGCCACGTCCACCGCGAACACCTTGCCGTCCGGGGTGGTGGGTGCGGCGCCGAGACCGCCCCAGACGCTGGTGCCGCCGTAGACCACGCCGTCCTGGTACGCCAGCGAGATGACGCTCTGGTCGGCGACCACCTGGCGCCAGGTGCGGGCCGTGCCGGTGGCGGGGTCGTAGAGGCTGAGCACGCCGCCGAGGGTGCCGTAGGCGGGGACCGTGCCGATCGCCAGGTACTGGCCGGCGGACACCACCGCGAAGGGCCGGTCCTGCTGCTGCCGGCCCAGGTCGAGCACCACCCGGGGATTGACGCCCAGCTGCCAGGGCCGCGCCGGGTCGTACTCGTGGATCTGCGCCCCGGAGTAGGTGCCCAGGTAGAGCCGGCCGGCGTGGCTGCCCATCCCCTCGACCTGGGGGAACGGCCGGCGGGTCGGCAGGAAGCGGCGGTTGACCGGATCGTAGGCGGCGAGCCCGCCCGACGGGTATCCACCGACGTACACCAGGCCGTCCGGGCCCTCGCCGAGGGACTGCGGGGTGACCGGCGCGCCGAGCAGAGCTGGCCGGGAGAGGGTGGTCTCGTCGCGCCGGGGGTCGTACCGGAGCACCACGCCGCCGTCGTCGACGCCGGCGAGCAGGCGGGTGTCGTCGCCGCCCTCGGGCAGCCAGCGGAGCGCCGTGCCGGTGCCGAACGTCTGGGTGCCGACGGCGCGGGCGGTGCCCGCGCGGACGTCGACGGCGACCAGCGAGCCGGACACGTCCACGTAGGCCTCGCCCCGCGGCCCTAGGCCGGACGTGGCCCGCCCGAACCCCCCGATGCGCAGATCCGTCCAGGTCTGCGCGGCGAGATCGTAGGCGAACGTCATACCCGGTCCCTGTACCCGCACCAGCAGGTAGCGGCCGGCGACCGCCAGGTCGTGCACGAACCGGCCGGTGGGCTCGCCCGGCCGCAACCCCAGGTCGCGGCGCTCCCCGGTCTTGATGTCGATCGCCACCACGTGGGCCTCCGGCGCGGTGCCGGCGTAGATCGTGCCGCCGTGCACCACGAGAGCACGCACGTACGCCTGGCCCGGCATCGCGGGTCCGTAGTCGCGGAACTGCCCGGTGGCGGCGTTCCAGGCGAAGACCCGGCCCTCGCCGCTGCTCGTCGTGTAGGTGCCGCCGTAGGCGTTGCCGTCCTCGTCGGTGTCGAGCGCCCAGATGAACGTCGTGTCCGGGGTCGGCCTGCCGAGAACCTCCACCGATGCGGCACCGGGCAGCCACCGGTAGAGGGTGCCGTTGGGGAAGCTGCCCGCGTACACGGTGCCGTCGGTGTGCCCGGCGACCGCCCAGCCGCCTTGCGCCCCGGGAAGCGGCAGCTGCCATCGCACCTCGTCGGTGCGCAGGTCGACCTCGGCGAGCGTGGCGGGGGCGCCGTTGACCGCCAGCCAGGCGCGGGCCGAGCCGTCGGGCAGGACGCCGATGTCGGCCCCCGGCGTGCCGACCGTGTAGTTGGGAATCTCGCCGACGTCGTCGACCGCCGCGTCGGCGGCGGCCGCGGGCGCCGCGGCGAGCAGGCTCCCGACCGGCGTGGCGGCGATCCCGGCCAGCGCGGCCGAGCGCAGCAGCTGTCGCCGGGTGGGGCTCACCGTGCGGGTGGGCGGGTTGGAGGGAACTGGGGTCACGGAAACCTCGCCTTTCGGATCGGGCGCCACGCGGATCGGGTCCGCGCAGCACGTCGGGTGACGCCCTCGCGCAGGCCGGCGTCGGTCGGCCGCTACCGGCTCACCCCGGACCGGCCGGCCGCTGCGACGATCGCGTCCTGCTCGGCGTCGGTGAGCACGCCGGCGCGCTCCAGTTCGGTGGTGACCTGGGCGACGTGCGCCACGAAGGCGCCGTGCGTCGGCCAGTCCGCGTCGTCGTGGATCAGGTCGTTGACCGTGCAGCCGTTGCTGGCGTAGCGGTTGGCGACGCCGGAGTCGACACCGCCGGTGTGCACGGTGGGTCGCAGGTCCGAGTGCGGGCAGGCGTCCGCCTCCGGCACGTAGCGCAACAGGTGGGAGCCGTACTGGACGGCACGGTTGGCCGCCTTGACCCCGTTGCGGAACCACAGGTCGCCCCGCGCGTCCTGGGTCAGCCGGTAGGTCTGCGCGTCGCGGATGACCCGTACCGCCTTCGACAGCGGGTCGATCTTCAGTAGGTACCCGTCGAGCGAGGCGTAGACGTGCTCGTCGGCGGCGCTGACTACCAACTGGTCCTGCACCCCCGAGTAGTCGCCCGGCACGTCGAAGCGGTGCGTGACGGCGCCGGTGGCGGGATCCAGGACGAACACCTCGCCGTCGGCGAGGCCCCAGATCATGCCGTCCGGTCCGGCCACCAGCGAGGTGATCGCGTCTGCGCCGGGCACCGGGACGTACTCGGCGGTCTTCTCGCCGGTGGTCAGGTCGGCGGTGAACACCTTGGCCTCGGTGGCCGTCGGTGCGGTGCCCCCGCCGCCGCTGATCGTGGTGCCGGCCCACAGCCGGTCGCCGACCACGACCAGGGAGATCACGCCCTGGTCGGCGACGATGTCCCGGTGGGTGGTGCGGGCGCCGGTCGCGGTGTCGTAGACGGTCAGGGCGCCGCCCCACAGCCCGTAGTCCGGGGTGCTGCCCACGTAGAGGCGGGATCCGGCCGAGGCGAAGGCGATCGGGCGGTTCTGTCCGTCCGGCTGCAGCCGGAACAGCTCGCGCGGGTTGGTGCCGAGGCGGTACGGGCGGGTCGGGTCGTACTCCAGCACGCCGCCGTACGGGTACACGCCCTGGTACATCTTCCCGCCGTGCCAGCCGAAGCCGTCGGCCTGCCCGAGCCGGCCGAGGTCGGTGGGCTTGCGGGTGGCGGGGTCGAGCACCGCCAGGTTGCCGTTGATGTAGAGGTTCGTGTAGATCCGGCCGTCCGGGCCGGCGCTGATGTTGTTGATGTCCAGGGCCTGCGGCGGGAACGGCAGCTTGTAGCGCTCGTTGGCGCCGGTGGCCGGGTCGTACCAGAGCGCGTCGCCGGCGTAGTTGCCGATGGTGGCGTAGAGCCGGCCGCCGAGGAAGCCGAAGCCGACACCCGCTCCCCCGGCCACCACCGGTTTGCCGGCGGCGTCCCGGACCGGCCCGTACGTGTCGGTCGGCAGGTCGTAGCGCCACAGTTCGGTGCCGGAGGTGAAGTAGACGGAACGGCCGTCCGGGGCGAGCGCCGAGGTGCCGCGCGAGCCCATGGTGAACCCGTCGGCGAGGATCGCGCCGGTGTCGGGGTCGAGCACGAGCGCCTCGAGCTTGCTGCGCTTGACGAAGAGCTTCCCTCCGACGAGGTTGACGTCGTACGGGTAGCTGGGGTCGCCGCGCAGCCCCGCCGGCCAGATGTCGCGCTTCTCTCCGGTGGCCAGGTCGAGGCGGACGAGGTGGCCCCGGCTGCCGACCGCCGCCCAGAGCACACCGCGCGCCGGGTCGACGGCGACGTCGCTGACGTACTGCTCGCCGGCGTACATCGGGCCGTGGTCGCGGAAGCCCTCCTGTGGGGAGTAGGAGAAGACGTGCGCCCCGGGATAGGTGCCGCCGTAGACGCGTCCGTCGGCGCCCGGGCGGAGACCGTAGAGGACGGTCTGGCCCGGCACCGGCGCGCCCAGGTCGACGGTGGCCCGGGTGTCCGGGTCGTACGAGTAGAGGTGGGCGTTGGGATAGCTGCCCGCGTAGACCGTGCCGTCGGCGGACTGGGTGATGCCCCAGGCGCCGGAGGAGTCGGGCAGGTAGGCGGTGTCCAGCAGCTCGCGGGTCACCGGGTCGGTGACGCTGAGCACGCCGGGGGATCCCATCTGGACCGCGTAGGCGACCGGACGACCGCCGGGCCCGGTGCCGTAGTGGGTCTCGAAGACGGTGAGCGCGGTCTGCTGGACTCCGAAGTCGGTGACCGTCCCGGGCTCGGGCGCGGCTGGGGCGGCGGCCGCCGCGGGAGCGGCCGGCAGCAGGGCCGCGCACAGCGTGGCGACGAGGGCGGGCAGCAGTGTTCGGCGGGACGACGACAAGCGCGGACCTCCCAGGTGCGACGATGCCCGGCACTGTATTACGGGCGCGGCCGGAATTCCATAGGCGGCATTGAATCACTGTCCGATGCCGCCAATCTCCCGGTAGGACTCGACAGCACAGAGGGGTCGTGGTGGGCTGTCAGCGATTAGAGTCATGGCCGAAACTCGTCCGATCTGGAGGTTGAGTTGCGTCGTACCGCCCTGACCGCGGCCCTCCTGCTGGCCGCCGCCACCCTTGCGGTCCCCTCGGGGCCCGCGCTGGCCGGGAGCCCACCACCCGGCACCGTCACCGACCTCGGGCCGGCCTCCGAGGTCACCTCGGTCAACGGCGCCGAACTGGTCGACGGCACCATCTACACCGCCACCGGCGGGGTCTCGCCGATCGTGCTGGGCGGCTACGACCTGGCCGCGCAGCGGGTCACCAAGCGCTACGAGCTGCCCACCGGCGGCGGCGCCTGGGCCACCACGGAAGTCGGCACCGACCTGTACGTCGGCACGTACGAGCCCGGTGACCTGTACCGGGTGGACACCACCGGCACCGCCGTCACCAAGGTCGCCGACGTTTCCCCCGACCGGTACATCTGGGCCCTGGACACCGCACCCGACGGGGTCGTCTACGGCGGCACCTACCCCGGCGGCCGGGTGTTCTCCTACGACCCGGCCACCGGCACGCAGCGCGACTACGGCGTCGCGGTGCCGGGAGAGCAGTACGTCCGCAGCATCGCGGTCGACGCGACCACCATCTACGCCGGCGTCGGCGCGCACGCCCATCTGATCGCCATCGACCGGGTCACCGGTGCGAAGCGGGAGATCCTGCCGCCGGAGTTCGCCGACCGCACCTTCGTCGGCACCCTCGCGCTGGAGAACGGCGTCCTCGCGGCGGCGCTCTCCCCCACCGGCACGATGCTGCTCATCGACACGGCGGATCCGTCCCGGTACGAGGTCGTGCAGACGCCGGACAGCTTCATCACCGCCATCGCAATCGACGTCGCCCGGAACGACGTGTACGTCGGCACCCGCCCGTCCGGCACCCTGCGCCGGTACGACCGGGACACCAAACAGCTCTCCACCCTGGCCGTCCCGTACGACGGCGCCTCCTTCGGACGGATCTTCGTCACCGGCGACCAGTTGCGCGGCGTGGTCACCAACAGCGTGGTGACCTACGACCTCACCACCGGGGAACTGACCGGCGTAGACCTGACCCAGGCCGGCATGCCACCGGCGCCCGAGCTGGCCATGGCCATCGCCACCGACGGGCCACGGGTGTACGTCTCCGGCAAGGCCGGCGTCCAGGTGCACGACCTCGTCGCCGGCACCTCCACCCGCCGCTTCCTGCCCGGTGAGGCCAAGGCCATGACGCCGATCGGCGGCGAGATCTGGATGTCGGTCTACACGCTGGCGTACCTGTTCCGGATGACGCCGGACGGTGCGCCACGACGGGTGACCGCGTTCGGCAACGAGCAGACCCGGCCGCTCGACGCCACCTGGGCGCCGTCGGAGAAGCTGCTGGTCGTCGGCACCGAGCCCGACTACGGCCGGTACGGCGGCGCCGTGGCGCTGTACGACCCCCGCTCGGGGGCGCTGGACGTGCACCGGGACGTCATCGCCGACCAGTCGATCCGCGCGGTCGCGGTCAAGCACGGCACGGCGTACCTGGGCAGCAGCGTCAACAACGGTCTGGGCACCACGCCGCGGGCGACCGAGGCCCGGCTCGCCGGGTTCGACCTCGCGACCAGGACGAAGACCTGGGAGACCGTCCCGGTGCCCGGCGCGAAGCAGATCGTCGACCTGGTCGCGACCGGCAACCGGGTCTACGGCCTCACCGACACCGGCGTGCTCTTCGCCTTCGACCCGGCGACCCGGCAGGTGGTCGCCACCACCACCGTGCGCCCCGGCGCGGGCACCCTGGTGCAGGTCGGCTCGGCGATCTACGGCACCACCGGCAAGGACATCTGGCAGCTCGACCCCGCCACCATGGCCGTGCGCCCGTTCGTGACCGGGCTCGACGCCGAGTGGTACGCCGGCTCGGCCCTGCTCACCGCGGCCCCGGACGGCTCGGCGCTCTACGCGCTGCGCGGCCGCGACCTGGTCCGGATCCAGCTGTAGGCACGGCGGGCCGGTGACCCCGAGCGGGTCACCGGCCCGTTGCCGTGCCGCAGGCTCAGCCGGAGACGGTCACCCGGTACAGCTGCGGCCCGTCCCCGAGGAACAGCCGCCCGTCGGGGTGTACGGCGAGGAACTCCGCCGGTCGGTCCAGCAGCAGGGTGGCCGCGCCGGTGGACGCGTCCACCCGGAACAGCGACTGCCCGGCCACGAGCGCGTAGAGCAGGTTCCGGTCCGCGTCGTAGCCCAGCCGTGCCCGGCTCCCGGACACCCCGGGGGCGAGCTGGACGCGCCGGACGACGGACCTGGCGGCGACGTCGACGGCGAACAACTGCCCGCCGGCGAGCCCCCACAGCAGCCCCGACCGGTCGACCGCCAGCGCCGGGATCGCCGTCGCGCCCGGCACCGGGGTGAACTCGAAGGCCTTGCTGTCGCTGCCGACGTCCCAGCCGAAGAGTCGCGCCTCGGTCTGCGTCGGCCGGGGCACGCTGTAGCCGCCGTCGATCGAGGTGCCGCCCACCACCAGCCCGCCGGCGCGGGCGAGGCTCACGATGGACGAATCGGTCACCACCGGCCGGTGCACCGTCGCCGCCCCGTTGGCCTTGTCCACGATGACCAGCGCGCCACCGAGGGTGGTGTTGGGCATCGTGCCGTAGGCGACCTTGTCCCCGGCGTCGGTGAGCGCCCGCGCCCGCACCTGGTCGGCGGATTTCAGGTCGACGAGCTTCACCGGGTTGTCGGGCATGCCGGGCAGCCCCGGGGAGTATTCGGGGCTGCTCCACGACCGGCCCAGGTCGTAGCGGTAGAGCCGGGAGTCCGGGTAGGCCCCCAGGTAGACCTGCCCGCCGGTCTCCAGCAGGCTCTCCACCTGCGCGAAACGCTGGAAGGTGGGCGCGCCGGTGTCGGGGTCGACCCGGGCGAAGCCGCCGTTGAGGTAGCCGCCGACGTAGACGGTGCCGGAGGCGCCGGCGTGCAGTGACGCGAGCGGGATCGGCTCGCCGGGCACGTCGGTCGACACCACGTCCGCCCGGCCGGTGACCGGGTTGTAGCGGAACATGTCGCCGCGCCACAGCAGCCCCACCAGGGTGCGGCCGGGCCACCGGGGGTCGGCCAGGGTCACCCAGCCGATGCCCCGGTTGTTGACCACCCGCCCCGGAAAGACCAGCGGGGTGTCGGTGAACCTCCGGGTGCCCGGGTGGTATCCGGTGAGCCGGCCGGCCCGGGTGAGGTAGACCAGGCCACCGGGGCCGGGCGCGGAGACGTCCAGTCCGGCGACGCCGTCGATCAGGTCGGTCCACCGTCCGGCCTGGATGTCGTACACCCCGAGGGTGCCGGTGGTGGCGGAGCCGAAGCGGGCGTACAGCCGGCCGCCGTAGGCGTTGAGGTCGTACACGGTGAGTCCGGCACCGCCGCCGATCCCGGCCGGCAGCGGCAGTTCCCGCCGCTCCCCGGTGCTCTTGTCGATCTCGAACAGGTGGGCGTCCGGCTGGGTGCCGGCGTAGACCTTGTCGCCGGCCACGGCGATGCTGCGCACGTACTGCGCGCCGGGCAGCACCTGGCCGTAGTCCCGGGTCTCCCCCGTGCCCGGATCGAATGCGAAGACGCGGGCGCCCGGGAAGGTGCCGCCGTAGACCACGCCCGCCTCGTCGACGGCGAGTCGCCAGAGGTACGTCTCCGACGGCAGCGGCCGGCCCAGGTTCTCCACAGGGCTGTCCGGCCCGGGCCGGCGCCGATAGAGGTCGCCCGTGCTGTACGCGCCGACGTAGATCGTGCCGTCCGGCGCGGCGGCGACGGCGTACGAGCCGGGTGCGCCGGTCAGGGCCTGGGTGGAGACGGTCCGGCCGGTCGCGGGGTCGATCGCGGCGAGCCGCGCCGGCTCACCGGAGACCGCGGACCAGAGCACCGGCGCACCGGTCGGTCCCGGGGCGACGGTCCCGCCGATCAGCAGCACGTCACGCAGCGGCACGCCGAGGGGGTCGACCGTGACCGTGGGTACGGCGGCCGACGCCACGCCGAGCGCCGCCGGCGCGGCCGACAGGGCGGGCACCGCAGTGACGGTGGCGGCGTAGCGGATGAACGTACGACGGTCGGTCATGGGCGCCTGCTTTCCGACGAGGCCGCCGGAGACGCCGGCGGCGGGATTACGGAGATGGCCATAGGGCGGTGACGGTAAAGGGCCGTGACCGCTGTCAGTGGCCAGACCCGCACATGGGGCCGGAAGGCGACGCTTGGCCCGGTTACGGCCATGGCCGTAACCAGCCTAGGGTCGGCGATCCATTGGCGTCAACGCCATGCGGCTGGTCCGGCGTCCGTGATCGCCGCTCGCTCGAAGCGCCCGCGCCGGCGGCCGTCGTCACGTACCGTGGCAGCGGCACCACCGTGCCCGCCGCGACCGCATGCGGCGCGGTGGCCGTCGGGGTCGGCATGGGGAGCGAAAGATGAGCAGACGACCGGCGCGAGGGCACCGGAACGTGCCGCACACCGCCGACGTACGGATCGAGGCGTGGGCGCCCGACCGGGAAGGCTGTGTGGCCGAGGCAGTGGCCGCGATGCTCGACACCTTCGTCGACACCGCCGGCGCGGACGCGGCCGCCGAGACCGAGTTCGCCGTGCCACCCGACGACGACCAGGACATGCTGGCCGCCGTCCTCGACGAGGTGATCTTCCGGCTCGAGACGGCGGGCGTGCTGCCGCTGGCCACCGACGTACGCGCGGCCGACGGCGGCGGGCTGCTGGTGCGGTGGTGGACGGTGGACGCCGACGCGGTGGAACTGGTCGGCGCGGTACCCAAGGCGGTGGCCCTGCACGAGCTGCGCTTCGGCCCAGATCAGGACGGCTGGTCCTGCGCGGTGACGCTGGACGTCTGACGCCCCCCGGGTCAGCCCTTCGCCACGCCGAGCGGGACGAGTCGGGCCACCCGCCGGCAGAGCCCGGCCCCCTCGGTGGCCTCGATGACGGCGGTGATGTCCTTGTACGCGGTGGGCATCTCCTCGGCCAGCCCCTTCCGGGACTTGCCCCGGACCGCGATGTCCTGCGCCTCCAGCTCGCGGCGCGGGTCGTGTCCCCGCACCGCCTTCGTGGCCTGCTTGCGGCTCTGCGTCCGGCCGGCCCCGTGGCAGGTGGAGGCGAAGGCGGGTGCCCCCGGCATGCCGACGAGCACGTACGAGTCGGTCCCCATCGACCCGGGGATCAGCACCGGCTGCCCGACCGGGCGCAGGTCGTCCGGCAGGTCCGGGTGGTCCGGCGGCAGCGCCCGCGTGGCGCCCTTGCGGTGCACGCAGAGCCGCCGCTGGTCGCCGTCGACGCCGTGGGTCTCGATCTTCGCGAGGTTGTGCGAGACGTCGTACACCAGGTCCAGGTCGCCGCCGGTGATCCGCTGGAACACCTGCCGGGCCGAGTGGTGCAGCAGCTGTCGGTTGGCCCGAGCGTAGTTCGCCGCGGCGGCCATCGCGCCGAGGTAAGCGCGCCCCTCGTGGGACGACACCGGTGCGCAGGCCAGCTGCCGGTCGGGCACGTGGATGCCGTACCGGGGCATCACCTTCTCCATGGCGTGGATGTAGTCGGTGGCGATCTGGTGCCCCAGCCCCCGCGACCCACAGTGGATCATCACGCAGATCTGGCCGGCGCGCAGCCCGAACGCGCTGGCCACCGCCTCGTCGTAGACCTCCTCCACCGCCTGCACCTCGAGGAAGTGGTTGCCGGAGCCGAGGCTGCCGACCTGGCCGGCGCCGCGCTCCACCGCCCGCTCGCTCACCTGGGCCGGATTCGCGTCGCCGACGGCGCCGTAGTCCTCGCACCGGTCCAGGTCCCGCTGCACGCCGTAGCCGCGTTCGACGGCGTAGCGGGAGCCGCCGCGCAGCATTGCGTCCAGCTCGCCCCGGTCGTCCAGGTGCCACACCGCGCCCTTGCCCATGCCGCGCGGGGTGGCCTCCCCGAGGCCGTCCATCAGCGCCTCCAGGCGGGGCCCGCGCAGCTCGGCGCGGTCGAGGTGCGCGGCGAGCAGCCGTACCCCGCAGGAGATGTCGAAGCCCACGCCGCCGGGCGAGACGACCCCGCCCGCCTCGACGTCGGTGGCGGCGACCCCACCGATCGGGAAGCCGTAACCCCAGTGGATGTCCGGCATGGCGTACGAGGCGCCGACGATGCCGGGCAGGGTGGCCACGTTCGCCACCTGGTCCAGCGACTTGTCGGCCCGGGCGTCCGGCAGCAGCGACCGGGACGCAAAGATCACCCCCGGGACCCGCATCGGGTCATGCCGGTCGATCCGGAACCGGTACGGCGACTCCTCGACCAGCTCCATGCTCGCCGGGCTACCCCGCTGCGAGGCAGTTACACCCGGTCTGGTGGAGATCGCCGCGTCCGGGAGGTGGCGGCGGTCGTGGCGCTCGATCTGAGGGGGTGGGGCCGACCGTGCCCGGCTCCCGGCGGTCAGGCTTGATCCCTCCGCCGGGCACGGTCGGCCCCACCCGTCGTGGTCCGGCTCCGCGGGCCGGTTTGGGCTCAGCCCACAGCAGCGTCGAGGGTTGAGCTGATGGTGCCGCGCTCCGGGT
>NZ_VSFA01000163.1 GCF_008119785.1 Micromonospora sp. MP36
GGCCCGGATACGACAACTCCGGCCGAACATCAAACCAGCCAAGATCAGTCTCACTCTATGCCGCAGTTCGGGCGCTGACCTTCGTTGGGTGAGCAACCGGATCTGTCGAGATCAGTGCGTCAGGACAGTGGTGCGGAACTTCTGGGCGAAGTCGCGATACCCCTTCGAGTAGGCGTCCTGCTCGTCTGACGTGCGCTCGAGTTCCTGTCGGATCAGCCGGTCCGCAAGCTTGTCGTCGCCGTTGACTGCGGCTACAGCCGGCAACACGACGAAGCGGACGTTGTCGAGGAGGAGATCGGAGCTGGCAACCTCACGGGAGAACGTGTTTCAGTCCGACCGGTGGTCGATGAAGGGCTGGCCGTAGGTCGCGACTGCGTCGCGAGGTCCTATCTCGACGTCCTTTTCGCGGTCGCCACCGGGCAGCAGCCGCAGCAACGTAAACGCATTCGCGATGCCCAGGTAGGCCCGTCGCAGCAGCATGAGTCGGCATCATCGCGCAGTCATCGGGTGACGATGGGTACGGGCGAGGTCCCCGATCAGACAATGCCTGGCCTGGACGCCAACAGGGCCCGTGACCTACACGGATGCCCTTCTCGGCAGGTATACGGTGTAGTAGAGCAGCCAGCCAGGCCGGGTTAGCCCGGGTGAATTGGTCCCGCTCGCCGTGCAGCTGTCGTTCGAGGACGGTGATCTGATGCCGCAACGCCAGAATCTCGGCGTCCTTATCCCGGTCGCTCATTGGCAGCAGCCGTAGCAGCGCGAGAGTGTCGGCCACACTGAGGTAGGCCAGTCGCAACAGCACAGCCTGTCATCCTCGCGCGGCACGCAATGTAGATCACCGCCGCGTATGGCTTGGAGCGCTCGTCACTGCGCCGGCGTTCTCACTTCGGTGTTCAAGACGGCTATGACCAGGACGGACGAGGTTTTCGGCACTCGCGCCGTTCCAGCACCGGCGCGTTGATCGCTATTGTCAACTGTGAATCGCGCGTGGCAGTGCGGTGCGGAGGTGGAGGTGACGGCTCGAGCCGACCGACGCCAGCGGGCATCGGTGGGTTGGCCAGCGAAGACACCCACGCTGGTCGGCCGGGATGAGGCAGTCAGTAGGGTGGCGGGTGCCCTGGCGCGTGGTCCGGCGCTCGTGATAGTGGAGGGCGAGGCCGGGATCGGCAAGACCCGCCTATTGCGCGAGGCCTTGGGGACACTCGCCGACCGACCCTCGTCACCCGAGGGGGTGCTGATCGCGACCTGCCCTCCGGTGCCTAAGCCGGCCCCACTGGGAGCGGTTGTAGCCGGCATCCGGCGGCTGGCACCCAAACTGGATGCGCTCGGCATAAGCGCGTTGGGCGGAGCCTTGCGGCCACTGTTCCCAGAGTGGACGGACGATCTCCCGCCCGCGCTGGAGGTGCTGGACGACCCGAGCTCCGTCCGGTACCGGCTGTTCCGCGCGTTGTCGGAGTTGGTCGAACGGCTTGGTGTTGACGTCCTTGTTGTCGAGGACGTCCACTGGGCCGACGCCGCCACGCTGGAATGGCTGCTGACGTTGTGCGCCGACGAACGCGATCTCTCGATCGTGGTGTCCTTCCGGCCGTGGGAGGTGAGGGCGGGATCGCTGCTGCCGCGGCTCACCGCACGTGCTCCCGCCGGCATGTCCCGCACCCGTATCGAACTGAAGCCGTTGGATGTTGGGCAGATCCGGCAACTCGTGGCCTCAATATATTCCACCGACGACGTCTCCGAGCAGTTCGCCGAGTTCTTGTACGACGCGACCGACGGCATCCCTCTCGTCGTCGAGGAGTACCTACTGCTGCTGGAAGACCGCGACGACATCACCCGGGAAAACGGCCACTGGACTCGCCGAGTCCTCACCGAGCTCGACGTGCCGGCATCCGTGCGCGAATCGGTCCTGGAGCGGGTCCACCGACTCGACCGGGACACCCAGCGACTGCTCGAGGCGGCCAGCATCCTGATGGACCCGGCCGACGAGCCGCTGCTGTCCGCGGTCGCCGACCTCGACGAGTCCGCCACCCGCGGCGGTGTGGCCCGGGCGTTGGCCTCCGGCCTGCTGTGCGAGCGCTCGACCGGTCGATTCACCTTCCGGCACGTGCTGGACGCGCAGGCGATCAGCGGCGTGATGCCGGTCTCGGAGCGGCGCCGGATGCACGCGCGGGCCGCGCGGGCGCTGCAGCGTGAAGACCACCCGCCGGTGGCGCGCCTCGCCCACCACTTCCGCGAGGCCGGGGACGAGGCTCAGTGGTGTGGGTACGCCGAGGCGAGCGCCGAGCTGGCCCTGGAGTCCGGCGACGACCGTACGGCTGTCGAGACCCTGCTGCAGGTGATGAACGCCGCCGAGCATCCGATCGGTCGGCGAGTCCGGCTGGCCCGCCGGCTGGGTCAGGCAGCCTTCTTCGGTGCAGCCGCTCTTGGTGATCTCGCCGAGCACGTGGTCGATGTCCTTCGCCGGGTTCTGGGATCGGGTGAGATCGCCCGGGCTGACCGGGGCGAGCTGCGGTTGCTGTTGGGCCGCATGCTGTGGGCGGTCGGCGAGCGGTCCGCCTCGTTCGAGCAGTGGGAGGCGGCTGTTCCCGATCTCGGCCATCGTCCGGATCTGGCGATCCGGGCGATGGCCAACATGGTGCTTCCGCTGATCTCGGACTGGCCGGTGAGCCGGCACCGACACTGGTTGGGCCGCGCCGGCGAGTTGCTCGATCAGGTCGCGACGAAGGACCGGCGGGCGTTCCTGGACATGCGTATGACCGCGCTGCTCCTGCTCGGCGAGGAGGCGGGCTGGGAGGCGCTCAGGCACCTCCCTGCCTCGGCGCCGACCCGGGCGGGCGAACGTGACATCGCGAACACCCGGGTCAACGCGGTCTGGGCGATGCTGGCGTGGGGCCGGTTCGACGGCGCGCGCGAGCAGTTGGCCGTGTGTCGCCGGCACATCGAGGCCGCCGACTCGTCGCGACTCACCTACCTCGCCCTGGCTGTGCAGGCTCGGCTCGACTGGTACGTGGGGAACTGGTCCGGACTTGACGCCAGGGTGGCGGAGCTGGCCGGGCGCGAGGACACCGACGCAGAAAGCAAGCTCCATGCGCGGCAGGTTCGCGGCCTGCTGCAGCTGGCCGCCGGCGGACGTTCCGCGGCCCAGCGTGAGCTGCACGAGGTCGCTCTGGAGCAGACTCGGCTCGGTGTCATGGAGCCGGAAGCGGTGGCCGTGCCGGCGGCGCTAGCCCGGTTGCACTTGGCCGACGGCGACCCGGCCCAAGCGCTCTCGATCACCGGACCAGTGGTGCACCTGATCGCGCGCAAGGGTGTGTGGCTGTGGATCAGCGACATCGCGCCGGTCCACGTGGACGCGCTCCTCGACATGGCTGCGGGGGACGACGCCGACGACTTCGTCGCCACGTTCGCGCACGAGATCGCCGATCGAAACTTCCCGGCACCGCTGGCCGCGCTCGTGACGTGTCAGGCCATCGTGGCCCAGGCCGCAGGCGACCCACGCCGGGCCGCCGACCTGTTCGCAGACGCGGCGCGGCGGTGGGCGGCGCTGCCGCGACCCTATGACGAGCTGCTCAGCAGGGAGCGGCAGGGCCGGGCGCTGCTGGCCGCCGGCGAAATCGCCGGCGCGCTGGAGCTGCTGGCCGACACCCAGCAGCGACTGCACGACCTGGGCGCCCGGTGGGACGCGGACCGGGTGGCCCACCTGGTGCGGGAGCACGGGGGAGAGGTCGCTCGCACGTGGCGCGGCGGGCGCCGCGGATACGGCGACCGGCTGTCCCCGCGCGAGCTCGACGCGGTGGGTTTGGTCGCTCGTGGCATGACGAACCGGCAGGTCGCCGAGACGCTGTTCCTGTCGCCGCGCACCGTGGAATGCCATGTCAAATCCGCGATGCGCAAGCTCGGCGTGACGTCGCGGACCGCCCTCGCTATCGCCGCGGTCGAGGCCGGCTTCATCGCGCCGGACGGCGGGGACTCGGTCGGTGCGGGATGAATTCTACGTAGTCTGCACGATCGCTAGCGGCCACTGCGGTCGCGATGCTAGCCGGTATGGCCAACGATCCGCCGGAAGCGCAGGAGGCCGAGAGGGCGTTAGCCAGCTCGCCGGCCGATCAGAGCAGCCCTGCCTGCGCTCCGCCGCCCGACCCCGATGACGGGCAGTCGGCTCGACGCGGCGACGCAGACCAGGCCGGCGACGCCGGCGGGAAGCACTACGAACCACTGTGACCGGCCTTGCCGGCGGCAACCAAGGAGTGTCGATGACCCCACGACCTGCTTCTCCGGGCGGACGATCCCGCCTCGGCCGACTACTGTCGCTGCTGGCGGCACCGATGCTGGCGGTGCCCCTGCTCGGCGCCGCGTCGCCCGGCGCCGGTGTCGACGGCCCCGGAGCCACACCGACCGGCGTGGTGCTGTCGGCGCTGCCTAGTGGCGCCGCCAGTGCAGACCCGATCACCCTCATCACCGGTGACCAGGTATGGCTGGAACCGGCCGAGGACGGACGAAAGGTCGCCGTCGTCGAGCCGGCCCCGCGCCCCTCCGGGCAGGAGCCCCAGTTCGAGGTGCTCGACAAGGGCGACGACCTCTATGTCATCCCGTCCGACGCGGCGATACTGATTCCGGATCGGTTGGACCGGGAGCTGTTCAACGTCACCAAGCTGGTCAAGTACGGCTACACCGACGGCGTCTCGGTGATCGTGGCCGGCGCACCGACGCGCGCCGCTGCGGCAAGCACCAAGGGCCTGGCGGTGACCACCCGCCTGTCGAGCGTCAACGGGTACGCCGCCACAGTGAAGCCCGACGGCGGTTGGTGGTCGACGATCGCGCCCGCCAGCGGTACCGCGAGGACGCTGACCAGCGCCGGGAAGGTCTGGCTGGACGAGATCGCCGAAGTGAGCCTCGACCAGAGTGTGCCGATGATCGGCGCCCCCGTGGCGTGGTCGCAGGGCTTCGACGGCACCGGCGAGACCGTGGCGGTGCTGGATACCGGCGTCGATCTCAACCATCCGGACCTGGTCGGGCAGATCGCCGGCAGTCGGATCTTCACCGGTGAGGCCAACATCACCGACCAGCATGGTCACGGTACCCACGTGGCCAGCACCATCGCCGGTACCGGTGTCGGTTCGAACGGCAAGTACAAGGGTGTGGCTCCGGGAGCCGACCTGCTGATCGGCAAGATCTGCACAGCGTCGGGCAGTTGCCCGACCTCGGCGACAATTGCGGCGATGGAGTGGGCCGCACCGTTGGCCGACGTGGTCAGCATGAGCATCGGCAGCAACGTCGGCGACAGCGGCGCCTCGCCGGAGGCGATGGCGATCAACCGGCTGAGCGCGAGTCATCCGCACACGCTGTTCGTGGTTGCCGCCGGCAACAACGGGCAGCAGGGCGCGGGCAGCATCGCGTCGCCGGGTTCCGCCGACGCGGCGCTCACCGTCGGTGCGGTCGACAAGCAGGGCAAGCTGGCCTACTTCTCCGGCCGTGGCCCGCGGTTGGGCGACTTCGCCATCAAACCGGATGTCACCGCACCCGGCATGGGAATCGTGGCGGCACGCGCCGCTGGGACGTCCATGGGGACACCCGTGAATACCCTGTACACCTCCGCGAGCGGCACCTCGATGGCGACCCCGCACGTCTCGGGAGCGGTCGCCATCGCGATGCAGCACAACCCAGAGCTGACCGCGAAGCAGGTCAAGGCCGAGCTGATCGCCGCCGGACGCCCCAGTGCGGACGCGAGCGTCTACGAGCAAGGCGGCGGCCTGATCGACGTCCCGGCAGCGATCAACGCGCCCATCCTGGCGACGCCGGAACCGTTGAACGTGGGCTTCTTCGCCTACCCCCAGGACAACACTCCGGTCACTGCCAGACCGGTGACCTTCACCAACCGCAGCAACGCGGCCGTCAGCCTCGACCTGGCGCTGGACGTCACGCACAAGGACGGCACCGCGGCACCGAGTGAGGCACTATCGGTCAGCCCGGCCACCCTGACGATCGCCGCTGGCGGCACCGCTACGGCGACCGTGAGCCTGGACGTCCGGAATCTGCCGAAGGGCGTCTACGGCGGCTACTTGAAGGCGCAGGGCGCAGCCGCCAATATCCACGTGCCGGTCGGGTTCACCGTGGAACCACCGATGGCCGACCTGACACTCACCGGCATCATGCGGGACGGCCGCCCGGCGACCCGCGCCAGCGCCGTCTACGTCCTCAACGCCAACGACCCGAAACAGCCCTGGAAGGAGCTGCGCTTCGACAACGGCGTTGCAAGCGGGCGGTTCACGCCAGGTACCTACTACATCGTCGGCGCGATCCAGACGATGGACGGCGCCAACCGGTACATGCTGAACAAGACGATGATCGGGGCCCCGACGGTGCGCCTCACCGCGGGTACCGCGCTGACCTTCGACGCGCGGCAGGCCAAGGCGATCTCGGTCGACACCCCGGAGCATCCCGAGGCATCGCCGGTGGATCAGATAGCAAAGACAGTGGTCGGGTACGGCGGTCCGAGCTCGACCGAAAACTTCGCGCCGCAGTGGATCGGGAAGTGGACACCGACGTACGTGCTCAAGTCCGGCCCGGCCGAGCTGAAGCCTATGGAATTCGTCCAGCAGGTCCGGCTCGCAGCGGCACCACTGGAGCTGAAGGTGCTGTCGCCACGGGCCGAGGACGTGTACATCCAGCCGCTGTCCGGCACACCAGAGATCGACACTTCGATGGACCTCGACCTGGCGTACGTCGGCCAAGGCGCCGAGGCCGACTACACCGGCCTGGACACCACGGGCAAGGCGGTGCTGGTACGGCGGTCGGACACGCCGTACTCGACGATCGAGGCGACCGCGCGTGCGCACGGAGCGAAGGCCCTGGTGATCATGCACGACACCAGCGGGTACTTCTTCGGCTCGGTGGGCGCCAACGCGCAGATTCCGTCCATGGCGATCAGTGGCGAGGCCGGGCAGCAGCTCCGTGACCAACTGGCGAGCGGAAAGGTTGCGGTGCGGGTGTCGGGCACGTCCTGGTCGCCGTACCTGTACGACCTGGCCCTGATCCGGTCCGGTGCGCTTCCGGACGGCGTCGAGGAGACTGTGCACACCGATAACCTCGTCACCGTGGACAACGCGTTCCATGGCGAACCGGGCGGGGCGCAGGGTGAGTACCGGGCGCTGTGGCGGCCTTACCTGCTGTTCGCGGCGTCGCAGTTGTCTACCGTCAAAGCCGCGCGGCAGCGCACCGAGTACGTGACCGCCGGGACGGACTCGCTGTACCGGCAGGCCGTCAACGCTCAGTATCCCTCCGGGGGACCTCTGCAGGAGCGCGACGTGACCTACCCGGGCGTCGAACACATCAAGCACGAGTGGTTCCGTGGCCCGAACCACCCCACCGTGCTCGATCCGACGGGTCCGCGTAACCCGGGTTACCCGGTTACCCGGACCGGGGACGTCATCACACTCCAGCTTCCCGAGTGGTCGGACAGCAGCAGCGCGGAACACTACGGCAACGGCGGCAGCACCGATACCTCGCCGATCAAGTTCTACCTCGACGGGAACTACGTCGGTCAGGCGTCCCGCCCGATGGTGAAGCTGACCGGCCTGCCGCCCGGCGAGTCGACGGCGCGGTTGGAGCTGACCACCACCCGCAACGCACCGTGGTGGCAGACCTCCACCAAGACCGTGACGAACTGGACGGTGCGGACCGCCCGCCCGAGTGCACCCGCGTTGGTGCCGATGCTGACGGTGGACTACGACACGCAGCTCGACCGGACCAACACCGCTGTACTGCCGAGTGATCGCAACGGTCCGGCCACCCTGAAGCTGCACGTGCGGCACCAGGCCGGGTACGTCGGAGGCGCCATCGCCGGAGCCAAGGTATCGATCTCCTACGACGACGGGGTTACCTGGCAGGAACGACCGACAAAGGTCACGCCGGGGGCCGGCAACTTCCAGGCGATCCTCGACTCGACGGCCGCCGGCGACACCCCGACCGGGTACGCCTCGGTGCGAGTGGAGGCCTGGGACACCAACGGCAACCGCATCGAGCAAGAAATCACCCGCGCCTGGCGGTTGGCACCCCGGTAGGTCAGACGATCGACGGTGGCGTGCGACAGTCGAGGTCGCACGCCACCGTCGGTGTGCAAATCACGATGCAACGCGAGCAGGGACCGGGCGCAAAGGCGCAGATGACGGTCGACTCCAGCGGACGCCCCCTGCCGCAACACCTCGAAACACTGCCCGCAATGCTTGACCCCGCTACGGCACTGCAAGGCTCCCGACAAGCCCACCATGGCGGGTTGGAAATGGGCCCTGTGTCCCCACCAGTCCTGCCGCTGGCAGGGCGACCGCGGCCACGGGGCATGGCGGCGCATCGCCGCCCGCGGCCTCACCCACCAGGCCAAGACCGTCACCGACAAGGCCAGCGGGCACATGGTCATCCGCGCCGTGGTCGACAAACTCGAAGCCGCAGCCGTCGTCACCCCGACCACGAAGACCAGCCGGGGGGACCGGTCGAAGACCGGCCCCACCCGGCGCAAGTCATCACGCCCCGCGCCCAGGCGACGCAGGGCGCCCTCCCCCACCCGGCCTCACGGCTCGGCGGGAAAGCGTCCGGAGGGACACGCACCAACGGACCGGAGGCTGCCCCGCGCAGCCCACCGACACCAAGGCGTGAACACGACCAGCACACCCACCACCGGCCACCGGCCACGCGGAGCCGCGTTGGGCGCGGGATTCCACTTCCACGCCCACGCGACCCCACCACGGTGGGAAACGATCCCGGAAACCCAATCCGACTCAGGATCAAGCTAATCAGAGACGCTCGGATCGCACAAGGCGGTCCTGACCACCCCGGGACTGGTCAGGGCCGTCGTGTCGTGCGGCCGGCGCGCTAGGCAGCGGCGGCTCGCTCGGCCGCGTCGGAGGCGATGATGTAGCCGAACACCAGACCCTGGCCGATGGTGGCGCCGGCGCCGGGGTAGACGGCTCCGAACACGTTGGCGGCGGTGTTGCCCTGGGCGTAGAGGCCCTCGATCGGCTCGCCGGCCTCGGTGAGCACCCGGCCGCGGCCGTCGGCGATCAGGCCGCCGCAGGTGCCGAGGTCGGAGAGCACGACCTTGACGGCGTAGTAGAGGCGGCCGTCGAGGGGGCGCAGGTTGGGGTTCGGCACGACGGTGGGGTCACCGTAGTAGCGGTCGTACGCCGAGTTGCCCCGGCCGAAGTCCTCGTCGGTGCCAGCGCCGGCGTTGGCGTTGAAGCGGGCGACGGTCGCCTCGAAGGCGGACTCCGGGACGCCCATGGCGCGCGCGAGCTCGGCAGGGGTGGCGGCCTTGTGGGCGATGCCTGCCTCGTACCACTCCCTCGGGAGCGGCATCCGCGGGAAGGAGCCGCCCGCGAAGACGTAGCTGTTGCGGTAGGTCTGGTCGAAGACCAGCCACATCTCGCCGACCGGGTCGCCGTCGCGCTCGCGCTGGAGCACGGTCTGGCCGAAGGTCATGTAGTCGGTGGACTCGTTGATGAAGCGCTTGCCCTGGGAGTCGATCATGAAGGAGCCGGGCAGCGACCGCTCGGCCAGCAGGATCGAGGGCATCGCGCCGTCGGCGATTGGGTGCACGGCCGGGAACCACCACGACTGCTCCATGTTGCCGATCGCCGCGCCGATCTCCTGGGCGATCCGGATCACCTCGCCGGTGTTGCCGACGGCGCCGAGGCTCACGTCCTCGACCAGCGAGGGCGACTGGTACTGCTGGCGCATCGCCATGTTGTGGTCGAAGCCGCCGGCGGCCAGCACTACGCCGAGACGGGCGGTCACGGTGACCTCGCGGCCTCGTTGGGTGAGTACGGCGCCGGTGACGCGGCCGTCCTCGACGACGAGACGGGTCAGTGCGGTCTCGGTCCAGATCGGCACGCCGGCCTCGAGGAGTCCGGCGTACATGCCGCCGGCGATCGCCTGGCCGCCGGCGACGTACTCACGACCGATGACCTTGCCGCCCGCGCCCTGCAGGATCCGCTTGATCGCCTTGGGGAAGCCCTTGCCCGGCTTCTTCGCCATCAGGTTGAGCCACTTGTAGTCGGCGCCGGTGATCGGCATCGGCAGCGGCGCCTCCATCGTGGCCGGCTGGAAGCGGCTGCGCTCCTTGCCCAGCTTGCGCAGGTCGAACGCGCGCGACTCGACCGAGCGACCAGCGGCGCTGCCGCCTGGCTTCTCGGGGTGGTAGTCGGAGTAGCCCTTGGCCCAGAACAGCTTCAGCGGCGTGGTGCGCTCGAGCATCCGCACGGTCTCGGCGCCGTTGTCGATGAAGGGCTGCCAACGCTCGCGCGGGCTGGAGCCGGCGACGACGGCCTCGACGTACTCGGCCCCGCGCTCCTCGGAGTCGATCGCCCCGTCGCGCTCGAGGACCGGGTTGGCGGGGATCCAGAAGGCGCCGCCGGAGCGGGCCGTCGAGCCGCCGACGTGGATGGTCTTCTCGGCGATGGCGACCTTCAGGCCGCGCTCGTGGGCGGCCAGAGCGGTCGCCATGCCGGTGCCGGAGCCGATCACCAGCAGGTCGACGGTGGTGTCCTCGACGCGGAGGGGCTCGGAGGGGTGTGGAGCACTCATGACACGGGTTCCTTCCTCGGTGGTTCGTAGCCGTGGTGCGGCGCTCTTCCCGTGGTGTCTGCCGGAACGGTGGCAGAGCGTCGTGGCGGATATCGCCATCCTAGCCGTTCGGCTAGTAGGTGCTAGCCGCTAGGCTGGGAGAATGGCCACATGGAAGCCAGCCGCGCCGGGCCGCGACGGAGTCCTCGCGGCGGCGCTCGAGCTCTTCGCCGATCGCGGGATCGGCGCCACCTCGCTGCAGATGATCGCGGACCGGCTCGGGGTCACGAAGGCAGCCGTCTATCACCACTTCCGGACCAAGGCCGACATCGTCATCACGGCGTTGCGACCCGGCCTGGACCAACTCGCCGCGGCGGTGCAGCTGGCCGAGAGCCACACCGACCAGCGGGCTCGGGCCGGCACGGTCATCGCCGGCATGGCCGAGTGCCTGGTCACCAATCGCCTCGGCTACCAGGTGATGATGTCGGACCCGACCGCCACACGACTGCTGGAGTCCGACCCCGAGCTCGCGGAACTCTTCGAGCGGGTACGCCGCGCCCTGGGCGGCCCGGACCCCGACATGACCACCCGGATGGCGGTCGCCTGCTTCCTCAGCGCCTGCCTGGGGCCGGCCACCGACCCCGGCTGTGCCGACAGCACCGACGCCGAGCTGCGCGCGGCCGTGCTCGACGCGGGGGAGCGGCTGGTCCTCAGTCGCCTCTGAGGCAGGGCGGCCCGGGGCGAACCGCCCGATTGCCCGGAAACAAGGACGGTGCGCGGCCGCGTCC
>NZ_VSFA01000164.1 GCF_008119785.1 Micromonospora sp. MP36
TGGGACACAGGGCCCATTTCCAGCCCGTCACGGTCGGCTTGTCGGGGGCCTTACAGTGTCCGGTCATGGTCCGTGGGCTGGCCGACGACGCGTCCCACACACCGCCCGCTAGCAGCGCTGCGGCGGTGCTGCTGGCCGCCACGATCTCCGCGGAACGGGTGCCCGCACTGCGCCACGCCGTCACGGACGCCGCCGCAGCCGCCGGCCTCGCCGGCGAGGAACTGGAGGACTTCGTGCTGGCCGTGCACGAACTGGTGACCAACGCCGTACGTCACGGCGGCGGCAGCGGGCAGCTGCTCTTGTGCCACAAGGCCCACCAGCTGATCTGCCAGGTCACCGACCACGGCCCCGGCATGGCCGCCCAGGTACCCCGACTGCCCGACCCAGGCCAGCCTGGCCACCGCGGTCTGTGGCTAGCCCAGCACCTCACCGCCGGCCTCACCCTCGACAACAGCCCCGATGGGCTGACCGCCACCGTCGCCGCCCCGATTACCTGCGGACCGCCGACATGAACAAGCCGATCCTGCGATAGTGGCGCAGGGAGCAGCGCCGGCCGGACCCTGGTGGCGCTGTCAGGCGAAGTCGATGTCGCCCGCGCCGAGCAGTTGCACGACCTGATGACCGCCACACTGGTCGTCGACGTCGGCCCCTGGGGCGGCTGGCCGTCCTCGACTCCACGATCCTCGCCGTGCTCGTCAGCGCCTACTACGCCGCAAGCGACGCCGGCGGAACGCTGACGCTGCACAACCCCACCGGCCAGATCCGCCGAGAAGACGGCCATCTCCAGGCCCGGCCCGGATTCGGTCAGGCCAATCCGGGCGACTACGCGTACATCATCGGCGACGCCACCCGTGGGGTGGAGATCGAGCGGCTTACCAACTGGCGATTCGAGCTGTGGCGTCGGCCGGGAGCTGGCGTCGGCTGGGATCGCCATGGCGGGGTTACCCGGTTGTGCGGACGGGCAGCCACACCTGCACGTGACAGCCGGGTAGTCCGTCGCCCTCGTCCGGGTCGACGAAGGTGATCGTTCCGTGACGCAGCTGCACCACCCAGCGGGCGCGCCGGCAGTGCCCGTGCAACAGCTGCTCCGGCGTGGCGTGGCGGGCCCACTCGGCCGGCTGCCAGCACGTCTTGACCTCAAGATCGGACAGCAGCCCGGTCATGAATGCCGCCGCCTGGTCGAAGCAGGGCTGGCCGTCCCCGACGACGTCTGGGACAGCCGGCCGGGTCGGGACTGAAGCAGGTCGGCGTCAAGCTCGGCAACCAGGTCCTGGTAACGCCCCGCCCCGCGGCGCACCTGTGGATGGTTAGCGTCACGACCGGAGCGTTCACGGTCGGGGCCACGTCTTTGGCTGGAGGAACTGGATCTGGGAGGACGGCAGTTGTCTGTTGTTCTTGAAGCGGCGGTCCGGTCCGCCCGCTTTGTTGGTGTATTGCCGTGCCGTTGGTTGGCCCCGCCTTGGCGGTGGGCGAGTAGATCGCTCACCGGCAAGGCAGAGCCGGTTCAGGCACTCGAAAAGCCAGACAGATCGGCGAGGAGGTCGTCGAGGACGAGTTCCTCCTCCACTCGTACCCGGTGGCCCTGCATTGCGGCTGCGAGCTCGGGATCCCACGCCGCGTCCACCGGGCTGCCCGGCAGCGGCCGGGCGGAGCCGTGAACCGTGAGCGCGGCGAGGTAGTCCTCGGCCCGGTAGCGCCACGGTCGCCAGGGCAGCCGGGCGTGCAGCAGGTTGGCGATCCGTAGCCCGCCCCAGTCGAAGTCGCCGTGGTAACGCAGCTGGGCGCCGGCTGCCGTCAAGGCGGTGAGCAGGCGTAGCGCGGCCGTGGTGGGCTGCCCGCCGACGCAGACCAGCGGTGGGCAGGCCGGGCCGAGTTCGTCGGCTGCGGCGGCGAGCACGGTTGGGTTCTCGCAGGCGTAGACCTCGTCCGCCGTGAACGTCGGCTCGTCGCGGGTGAGTTGTCGCAGGGTGAGTACCACCGGTTCGCCGAGCGCCGCGGCTGGCCCGGCGAGGGTGTGCAGCCGGCAGCCCGGCTGGGTGGGCAGGTTGACCGCGAGTACCGTGGAGGAGAGTTCGTCGACGGTCACCCCGACTGCGTACCAGAGCATCCGGCGCTGCATGGCGGCCGACTCCGGCAGTGGTTCGCCGCCCCACCAGGTGGCCCGGATGGCCGAGCGGACCAGGGTTGCCAGCGGCCGGTCCGGGTCGAGGGCGTGCGCGTCGTCTGTGGTCCGCGCTGCCAGTCGGGTCAGCGGTTCGCCGGAGGCGGGCAACGCGCCGAGCACGGCCACCAGCTCGGCGGCGAGGCGGGCCGCCGCGTCCGGCGTGCCGGCCAGCCGGCGCAGCAGCGTGGCGGTTCCCGGATCGGCGCACCACCCGGCCAGCTCGGCACGGGCCTCGCCCAGCGCGGAGAGGGGCGCCAACGCGGCGCGCCACGCTGCTGCCTCGGCGGCCCGAACGTCGGCGAGTACGGTGACGGTCCCGGTCAGCGCCTCGACTGCGGCGGCCAAGCCCGCCGGGTGCATGCCGCTGCGCCGGACCACCTGGTCGAGCTCGTCCAGGTTGACCGTCAGGGTGCTGCCGCGGCCGGGCGGGCGACCTAGTAGCCCTTCGACGGCCCGGCGTTCGTCCGGGCTCGGTTGGTCGAGGGAGAGCGTGCCGGTCAGCGGCTGCCCCCGGGTGAGCCGGCGGCGTAGCCGGTGGAGCAGCCGCCCGGTCTCCGGGCCGCCGAGCTGCCGCCGCAGCCGATCCAGGTCCGTCACCCGAGCTCCCAGAGCCCCGGTGCCCCGGCCGGTTCCTGATCCTCGGGCTCGGGGTCGCGCTGGTGCGGGGGACGCGGCTCGGGCTCGGGAAGGGTCATCAGCCGCCGTTCCCGGCCATCCCACCGCCACGGTGTGACCAGGACGGCGTCGATGCCGTCGTGGCGGGCCAGCTGGGCGATGCCCAGGCCCGGGACCTGCGGGTAGCAGCCCCACTCCCGTTCACTGGTCATCACTACGTCTAGGTCGAAGGTGGCGAGCAGGCCGAGGCACTTGGCCCGGGAGTCGTCATCGACCCCCGCGAACGCCTCATCCAACGCGATCAGCCGGGGCGCGTGCGAGTTGCCCGCCGACCCGTAGTACGAAGATGCCGCAGCGAACAGCGGCACGCTCGCGGCAAGGACCCGCTCGCCGCCGGAGGCCGGACCGGTCGCCGGTCGCCACTGCCCGTCCTGATGGCGCTGGATTGCGAACTCGTGCCAGGCCCGGTAGTCCAGCGCCCGGGCGAGCTGCTCGGTCCAGGTCGCCGCCTCGTCGCGCAGGCGTTCCCGGTTGATCTGCTCCTGTAGGAACGCACCGACCGCGCGCCGGTCCTCGTCGTTCCACACGTCGGTGCTCTGCCGCAGCTGCCGGGCCCGCAGTTCGGCCAGCCCGGCCGGGGCGTCCCGCGTCGGCCGCCACAACAGCCGCAGCCGCATCCCGGTGGAGGTGGGGCGGCTGTCCAGCTCGGCGTTCATTCCGTCGACCTGCCGCTCGGCGCCGACGATCAGCTCCTGCAACGCCCCGGCGACCTCGTTGACCAGGTGCGTCTCTAGCACCTCCCGCTCGTGGGCGGAGAGCAGCCGCTGCCGTTCGTTGATCTCGTCGACCAGGGCGGCGGAGAGGTCAGCGATGCTGCGCGTGCTGCCCTGGAAGGTGACCTCGACGACCATGGTCTCCTCACGGACTGTGGGCAGCACCTGGTGCCCGTGTCGGGAGAGGCTGTCGGTCAGCGTCTTGAGTTCGACGCTGACCTGCTGCTGCAGCCGGTCCCAGCGGCGGTCGTCGTCGTCCGCGTCGGCGAGTTCCCGTTCGATGCCGCGGGCCAGGGTCACCGCCGGGGTCGCCGCCCACGGCTGCGTCAGCTCCGGCACGTCCAGCCCGGGGCAGACCAGGGCGATCAATCCCGTGCCGGCGAAGGCGCGCAACCCGTCGACGGCGGCATCGCGGCCGGCGGTTGCCTCGTCCAGTTCCGCGTGGAGGCGCTCGCGCAGCCCGTCGGCCCTGCCTCGGGCGTCGCGGGCCGCTGCTTCCTGCCGGCCGGCCTTCCGGCGCTCCCGTTCGCACTCGTCGAGCAGCGCGGCTGCCTCGGCGAGGCGCCGTTCCAGCTCGGCGACGGAGGCACCGGCCGTGGCGTCGAGGGTCTCGTGCTCCACCCGCGCGGCGGTCGCCGCGTCGCGGGCTCGGGCCGCGTCCGCCGCCGCCGGTTCCAGCCGCTCCAGCAGCTCCGCGTGGCGGCCGGCCGTCTCGTCGTGGTAGCTGGACGCGGTCCGCGCGGCGGTTACCGCAGGCCACCAGGCGGCGAGCGCGATCTGGTACGCGTGCAGCCCGTCGCGAACCACGGCCAGCTCGTTGACGTCGTACGGCAGGTCCACGTCGGCAGCGAACTCGGCGGCCTCGGCCACGGCGGCGCTCGCCTCGGCGTGGCGCTGGCGCAGCCGCCCGTCGGCCTCCTCCCGCCGAGCGACCGTGTCGCGGCGGGCCTGGTGGGCGCTGCGGATCAGGGCGTGCGCCTCGCGCAGCGGTTGGTCGGAGGGAAGCCCTTCCGCCTCTGCGGTGATCCGGTCGCGCCGGTCGCGCAACTCATCACGCGTCTCGGCGATCGTGGTCAGTGTCGCCGAGAGCCGGTCGATCTCGTCCCGTAGGTGGCCGATCCGGGCCTGGCGGTGCGCCTCCCGGGCGCCGTCGCCGATGTGTTCCGCTGCCGGCTTGGCCCATCGCCCGGCGAGGATCCCGTTGCGGAAGGCGCCACTTGCGTCGACCCAGGTGGTCGCGGCCGACCCGGCCCCGACGCCGATCGCGGCGAGCACGGCCGCGACCGCCTCGTCGGTCAGTGCGGCGCAGCCCGGATCGGCGCGGTCGATCGCCGGGTGCAGCAGCGTGCCCAGATTCGCGGCGGCCGGCGGGCCGGGGCGCAGCACGGCGTCCCCGGTGACTGGGTCGCGCAGCGCGCCGTCCGGGTCGAGCCAGGCGTCGAGGATGCCCGCCGCCTCCAGGGCCGACTCGATCCCGGCCCGCTCCTGCTCCGTCACCTCTGGCGCGAAGTCGACGACCCGCCACAGTGGGGCGCCGGGCCGGTCCAGCCGTGCCGCGTCGGACCGGGTGTACGGCGCCGGCGGTGGCCGGTGCCCGCCCTCTTCGAGCCCTCGAAGCTCGTCCTCGTCGCGCGCCAACTCGGCCCGCGCAGCGTTTTCCTCGACGTCGAGGGCGGCGTCGGCACGGGCGAGCGTTTCGAACGCGGCCCGGGCGGCGCGGGCCGTCTCCCGGGCCGCCGGGTTCTCCCCGGCCAGGCTCGCGACCCAGAGCTCCAGCTCGGCGAGCACCGCATCGGGGTCGCCGACTGGCAGCTCGACCAAACCGGTGAGGTGTGCCCGGGTCTGCCGGACCAGCACCTCGCCGGCCTCGGTCGCGGCCGTCTCGACGTCCCCGATGTGCAGGTCGGCGGTGGCAACCTCGGCGTCGAGCCGATCCACCTCCGCGCGGGCCCGCTCGGCCCGATCCCTCGCGGCGTCGGCGGTGCTGCGCAGCCCGTCGAGAGTACGCAGCGCGGCGCGTCGCGACCCGATCAGCTCCTCGGCGGCCCGGGTCGCCTCGTCGACACCGTACGGCAGGGCCGCCACCACCCGGGCCGCGTGCCGGTCGCCGATCCGGGCCGTGACGGCCTCCTGGGCCGCCCGGTCCCGGGCCGCCGCCTCGGCCTTCTGGGCGTCCCGCAGCCGCCGGGCCGCGTCCTGTGCGTCCCGCCCGGCACGGGCCGCCTCCGCCTGCACCTCGCCGAGCCGCCGCTCCTGCTGACCGGCGATCAACTCCCGGTCCCGGGCGAGCTCGGCCAGCCGGCGCAGGTGGTCGGCGGTCCGCGCCTCCGGGCTGTCCCGCAGCGCCTGGAGCCGGGTACCCAGCTCCTGCGACCGGGCCGCCAGCTCGTCGATGCGAGCCAGCGCCTCGGTCAGGTCGGCGTCGGCCTGCTCCCAGCCGCGCTGGGCATCGGCGAGGTCCCGGCCGAGGTGCTCGTACCGGCTGTGGTGCTGACGCAGGACGGCGGCACGGCGACGGGTCGCCACCCGGGCGTACTCCCGGTAACGGGTGAGGAAGTCGTCGGCGGCGCGCTTCGTCTCGGCGAGTTCGCGCAGCGTCTCCCGTTCGCCTTCGAGTCCCCGGAATGCCTCGGCGACCTGAGTGATCAGGTTCTCGTCCAGCGGCGGCAGCGCGTCGCTCAGCGCCCGGGACAGGCTCTTCTCGTCCGGCCGCTTCGACAGCTGCGGCTGCCGAAGCCGGATCAGCAGGGAGACCAGCGCCTCGTAGCGGTTGCCGAGCCCGAACAGCGCCTCGTCGACGGCCCGCCGGTAGTCGACCGCCCGGTCATAGACCATGCCGGCGGTGCCGACCGCGTCGCGCAGCCGGTCACGAGCCAGGGCGGTGCCGGTCGGGCTGATCAGCGCCAGGTCGACGCCGACCCGTTGGCTGGTGACGAAGAACCAGTGCCGGGCGATGCCCCGACCGGCGACCGCCTTGAGGCCGCAGCCGATGGTGACGAAGTGGTCGCCGTCGCGGTCGCGGCGGCCGAACTCCAGCCAGGTGTAGCCGAGCCGTTCCGGGTGCGGGTGCTTGCCGCCGAGCAGCAGGTTCCACTCCATCCGCTTGTTCGGATCCCCGTCGGGTTCGACCCGGTACGGCGCCAGCTCCCCGTCGAGCAGGAACGGCAGGGTCAGCGCCAGCACCTTCGACTTACCGGTGCCGTTGTTGCCGCGCAGCAGCAGGCTCCCGCCGTGGAAGTGGAACTCCTCGTGGTCGTAGTAAAAGATGTCGACCAGTCCGGCGCGCAGCGGCTGCCACCGCTGCCTACTCGGCTGCGGCAGCGTCTCGGTCAGGGCAGCGGTCACGGCGCGGTTTCCCCCTCGCGGTGAGAGATGTCGGGCCTCGGGCGCGCAGTGGGCGCGGTGCCGGAGGCGGGTTCGCGGATGGTCGGCTGGGCCAGGGCGTACCGGGCGATCGCCGGGCGGGGTAGCACGAGCGGGTCGTCGGCCGGTTCGACGGTGACCAGCTTGAGCGCGCGCAGCGCGTCGAGGGCCGTGGCGACCAGCTCCACCTCCGCGCCGGGGTCGGTGGCGTGCTTGCGCCAGTACGACCGGTGCTCGCGGGCCAGCTCCCGGGTGTGCCGCTGCAGGTCGCTGACGCGTAGCCTGTGGTCGCTGGCGGCGATCCGCTCAGCCAGTAGCAGGGTCAGGTGGCTCTGCATCCCCTCGGCTGGCATCCGTACGTCGGTGAGCTCGTCGTCGGGGTCGACCATCGCGATCCCCTCCCGCCGTACCTCGGCGACCAGGCCGGTGAACGAGGTGATCCGGGTCAGTAGCGCGTGCCGCTGGCTCGTCAGGTACGCCCGTTCCGGCTCGGTGAGTTCGTCGTAGTAGACCACCGGCTGCTCCAGCAGCAGCCGGGTCAGCCGGTGCCGCAGCGCCCGGTTGCGAGCGTCGTCGACGTCCGGTACCACCTCCAGCGTCAGCGCCGCCAGCCGATCGTCCGGAGTCGCCCCGTCGAGCATTGACGGCCCCCGGGTCGTGGCGAGCAGACCAGCGATGACGGGCCGGTCCACGTCGTAGAGAACATCGCCGCCGGCGCCGAGGTAGGCCTCCTCGTCTCCGGCGACCCGGCGCACCACCCCCCAATGCAGCAGCAGGCGGACCACTGCGACCATGTCGGCCCGCCGTTCCCGGCGGTCCAGCCCGAACGTGAAACCGGTCGCGACCAGCGCCGGGTCTGCTGCCGCCGTGACCACCTCCTCCGCCAGCCGGCCCAGGGTGACCTGCCCGTCGGCCCGGTCCAGCGCGGCCAGGGCGAGACAGGTGAGGACGTACCGCTGGCGGGAGAAGGGGGTACGGGAGCGCGGGTCCCGGGCCGGATGGGTCCCGTCGGACGGGTCGGCGGTCACCTTCATCAGCCGTACCGTCTGGGCGTCGGCGAGCAGCCGCCAGCCGGTCTCCCGGTCGAACCATTCGCGCAGCTCCGCCGCGTATGCCCGGACCAGGCGAAACTCGTCGTCGGCGGTCTGACCGGCGACCAGCAGCGGGCGGGCGAGCAGCAGCCGGGCCGCCCGGCGCTTGCGGGCCTCGGGGACATCCTCGGTGGCGCCGCGTGCCCTCACCGGGCGGCCCCGACCAGGTCGACGATCTCGATGAGGTGCTCCGGGCCGGCGAGGACCCCGTCCTCGGTGACGATCCGGACCGGCGCGCCACCGGCGATCCGACGCAGCCGTATCGCCATCGTCCCGTCCGAGGTGGTGGTCTCTACCTCCGAGTGGTTGGGGCGGCTGGCCGCGAGGGCGTCGCCGAGCAACTGGAGGAAGAGCCGGAACTCGGCGGAGTCGAGTCGGGCCAGCTCGGAGAGGGCGACCGGGCCGGGAGTGGCCAGCGCGGTGCGGGCGCGAGCGGTCTGCTCCGCCTCGTGTCGCATCCGCTCGGCGAGCAGGCGGCGTTGCTCGGAGCGATCGATCACCCGGTTCGGCGAGCCGCGCCGCTCGTACGAGCCGGTGCGGCGCAGCCGAGGGCTGATCTCCAGCCGCGGGGCCTGCGCCCACAGGGTGGCCGCCGCCACCGGCTGCTGCTCGGTGACGGCGAGCGTCTCGGCGGTCACGGTGAGATGCCGCGCGGGGGAGAGGCCAAACGCCGTATGCCAGAGCCGATGCGCCGCCTCATCATCGGGCGCCTGCGCGAACCAGAGGGCGAGCCGGCGAAAGTCGGCGGTACGGTCGGAGCGTCCGGACCGTCGTTCGTTGATCGCCGCCACCGTGCCGAGCAACTGCCGGATCGCCCCGATCGCGGCCGTCCGCAGCAGCCGGGCCTGCGACGGGCGGCTCCCGTCAGCGCTGACGAACCAGTCCCGTAGTCCGGCCCAACGCTGCCGCCATCCGTCGAGCGCCTCGCCGACGGCCGCGTCATGGCGGTGGGGGCCGTCCGCGTCCGCACCGACGTCGTCCGTCACGCCGGCAGCGGCCCGCACCCGGCTGCCGGCTGCCGGGGCGGCCTCCGCCCCGGTGCCGGTCGCGTCCAGCTCCGTCCCGGTGCCAGTGCCTTCGGGTACCGGTACCTCGGTGGGAGCCGCGTCGGCGGCCTCGCGTCGTGCCGCCACCAGCAGCAGCGGGGCCACGCCGGCCGCCTCGATCTGCCGGGCCAGCAGCGCGATCTCTGCGCCCCGGTTGGCCAGATCCGCGATGAACCGTTCCAGGTAGGCGATCAACTGTTCCTTGTACGCCAGGAACGCCGCCACGTCGGCGTCGGCGAAGTCGATGGCCCGGCGCAGCGACGCCATGAACGCCTGCGCGTTGTCGGCCAGGCCGGTGAACCGGTCGACGAGGCTCATCATCAGCAGGTGGGTCTTGGCGGCGTCCGGGAGTTCGCCGGCTGCGGTCGACTCGGCGACGACCAGCAGCGCCCGCAGCTGCTCCGCGATGTCGGACAGCGCGACCGACTGCAAGGCCCCGCGCCGCCCGAGCGCCGTCTCGTAGGCGGCGACCGCCTGCTCGACCGCGTGTCCCTCGGGGCTGAGCTGGTAGAGATAGCGGGCCCGGTGGAAGTCCTCGACCGTGGTGACCCGGCCGGTGTCCGGGTCGGCGCGCAGGTTGCCCCACTCGGCGAGCTGGTCCAAGGCGGCTCGAATGGTCTCTAGTGACGAGCCGGCGCCGAGCTCGGCGACGACGTCCTCAGGGCGCAGATGCACGGTGAACCGCTGCTTAGCCCGGACGAAGACGTCGAGAACCTGTCGGTACAGGGTCGCGTGCTGTGCCTGGAGGTGGGCGAACGGCTGCGCGGTCGAGCTGGTCCCGAGAGGCATGGACCCCATCATCGCATCGCGTCCGGTCGCCCGGCCGCAGCCGGGTAGCCGGCATTGTCGAGCTGGTTGAGCAGGTCGGTCACCTCGTGGTGCAGGCGACGTAGCTCGGCCGCGGCCTGCGCCAGCTCGTAGCCGCAGTGGTGTACGGCACGGGACAGGGCGACCCAGGCGAACGCGACGCACAGCGCGACGTCGACGCCCGGCCCGCGCCGGCCACGCAGATCAGGGGTGACCACCCGTCGAGGGGCCCAGGGGAACACGGGAGTAGTCCCGACACCGCGCCCCGGGGCTACTCGGCGGGCTCTGGTCGGACCGCTCCTGCAGACGTGGAAGGCGAAGCATCTGTCGGATTCGGCCAAGACCTGGCCGCATCGCTGCCGCACTGCTCACATCCGCGCCGCAGCCGAACCGAATGCGCCGGCCGCCGGCCGTGGGGACGGGACATCCCGCCCGCCTGCCCGATGAGCGGCAGTCCACCTGCGGTACCTCGGTCCGGCGGCTGGCCAACCTGACGGCCCCAGTGTCGCCGGGAGCCCCGGACCCGGCGGTCCCGAATCAGGGCTTGGCGGAGATCGTCGGCGGCGTGGCGATAGTCTGCAACCAACGATGCCCGTTGGCTCGGAGGTGAGGCTCGCACTGTGGGTACCGGTTACGAACCGATGAGTCTGGCCCGGCTAGCCACCCATCTCGCTTCCGCGGGCACCGATCAGATCCGCTGGAAGCTGGTGTGGGAGTTCCTGGAGGAGTACCGCTGGGAGCCGGCTGAAACCAGGATCGATCTGTTGCAAGATGAGCCTGGTCTGACCGGAGACGCGCGTTGGGATGCGCTGCTTGCGGCGCTCGCGGAGCACCTGCTCGCACAAGAGGATCTTGCGCCGCCCGCGTGGGTCGAGGCACGGGTGCTGCGCCGGGCCTGGTTCCCGGCCGAACTGGCCATCCACCGCGCCGACGCCTTGGCCTGGGCGCCGGCCGCGTTCCGGAAACACGGCGTCTACCTCTCCGTTCACGACCTGGCCGCGGCGTGACCGGGGCGGACGGCGTCCTGATGGGGCGCGCAGATCTCGAGCGCGCGTACACCCGCCTGGGCGAGAGCCTCGTCCGCCGTGGGGTCGTCGCTGACATCTCGTGGTGGTGCCGCGATGGCGCTGGCCTACGACGCGAAACGGGTGACCAGGGACGTCGATGCGATGTTCGTCCCGCACGGCGTCGTCCTCGACGAGGCGCGTGCGGTGGCCGACGAACTGGGACTGTCCCCGTGGTGGCTCAACGAGCAAGCCAGCGTCTATGTCTCCGGCAAGGATGACCCGGGTAGACGGCGCGTCTTCGACCATCCCGGGCTACGCGTCATGGCGGCCTCGCCGGAGCACATCTTCGCGATGAAGGCACTCGCGGCGCGGGCCCGCGACGTGGACGATCTTCGCACCTTGGCGGCGCTGGCCAA
>NZ_VSFA01000165.1 GCF_008119785.1 Micromonospora sp. MP36
GTGAATACCCGAACCACGCCGCTTCACAAGCCCGGGTGCCTCGCAAGGGCATCTTCCTCCTGTAGCGGGGTCGGGCAGCGACTCTGAAGCACATGCACAACCGAAGATCGTCTAGCCGGACGTGTCACCCACGTCCCGAGACTGATCTGTAACGCAGGTCCTGACACCCGACATTTGCCGGCAGTCGGTGTCGGCAGTCGGCATTGCCGGCAGTCGGCTGTCCAGTCTCGGGACCTGCGTGACGCTCGGCCGAGCGGGGTGCGAGTCGGGATGCGGCGCGGAGCTTCCGGGGCCGTTTGACGTGATCATCTAGGCTGCTCACTGCCTCTGGTGGCGAGAGAGGGGGTCCGCGTTAGATGCTGCGAAAGCTAGGGCGTCGGCTGCGCAAGCATGATTTCGGTTGGCTAGTGGGGGTTGGGATCTTTATTAGGACCTCTGTCGGGGGCCTTGTCGCGGTCTACGGGCTGATTGCGCTGATCGGCTTGGTGATCCACAACGGAATGGGCCTCGACCGCCTCAGTGACGAGGAGATCCGCGCAGGCCGGCCGTGAACGAGAACACCGTGTACGAGTTCAAACTTCGGGTAAAGCCGACCGACGGCGCAGCGTACGAGGCCACGTTGCGGGACACCCTCAACTCCGTCGAGGCTGGCCGGGTGGGTGCCGGCACGACCGATTTCCGGTGCGTCATCGACACTGACGATGCTTCCAGGGTCGCAGTCTTCTGGTCGGACTGAGCACAGGGCAATGTGAGGACGCCGCCTGGCGTGCCAGCCGGACTGCCGCCATGACTTCTGAACCGGAGTCGTGGACCATCAAGCACTTCTCGCAAGCCAACCCAGTCGGCCCCGGCCAAGACAGCGTCCCAGCGCTGCTACGCCGCATCGCAGACAGCATCGAACAACGGCCCGGCATCGAGGTCCAGGACGTCATCCTGCACAGCGAGGTCACTGCCGACGGTGATTGGTGGTCCGCCACCGTCTACTTCCACGAACCGTCGCTCTAACAGAATCCGGCGTACAGGTCGACTCGTCCGTCGCCCACCAGGTCAGCCGCCGTCACATGGTGGCTGACCTGCTCTTTCTCCCGGCGTTGCTGGTTGTCGTCGGTCGTCTTTGGTCGGCGTTTGACGGCCCGGCGACGGCCCAGACGGCCCAGAGACGGCCCAGGCCGACCCCTCGCTTGTAAGTTCGATGAACTTGCGTACTGCCGGGTTCGTCCGTAGCCACTTACCCTGGCCACCATGACCGGAAGGTCTGCCCGGAACTGGGCGGAACGCCGGTGAACGAGACGACAGATGAGACGACACCTCCGGCGGTCGCATAGGTCCGGACTCCTGTCCCCCGTTCCCGCGCACGGTGGGACTACTGTTGCTCCGCATGACCCACGTCGAGACCGAGATCACCGCGGCTGGGCGATGGCACGCGTCCTCGGCGGCATCCCTCGGCGACGCCGGCGTCCACGGCCGCCCCGGCGGCAAGCCCACTTGGGCCCCACCCGCCCACGCTGCCCTGCAACGCCTCATCGCCACAATCCGCTGACCCGCGAAGACCACCTATACCTTGGTGGCACAAATCAAAAGCTAGGAGGTGCCGATATGAAAAGAATGCGCAAGCCGATGATCTTAGGGCCGGCTGTATTCATAATTGCTCTTTTGCTCTTTGTCGTTTATAGGCAAACGATAGGCGCAAAAGTAATTGGAACTGCCAGTGGGCCGGAATACGAATATATAACAATAGATAATAAAACCTATGTAATAAATTTTGCGAACAACTACTCCAATGCGGATAAGGGAAACTTCTTGGGAGTTGTTCGTGGTAATGATGTTACCTTCAGAATCTACTCTGTAGATGGCGACGAAGGCCATAACTACATATATAGACTCTCAGGTTTTGACGGGGCTTTTTATCGCTTGAAAGAATAACTTGTAAGGCTCTCGGCATGTGGCGACGAAGGACAGGCTAGCGTGGGATGCGCTGGAAGAATTGGTTGGCGGCGAAGAGGGAGTACGGCGGTGCCGCGACGCTGCTGAAGTGGAGCTTGGGCAGGAGAGCCCTTTGATTGCCTTGGTTGACAAGTACCTATCGGGCTGGCGTCCTGAGGAAATCTGATAATAGGGATCTGAGGTGGATTGGCAGGTGGCCCATACCAGGAGCTTGCCCGCCATCCCGAAGCTCATCACGAGTCGGTTCTACGGCACTGGTCAGCCGCCTAGTCCTCCCCTCGACGTGGTTGTCCGCGTCCGTGCGCGTCCGCTGCTGCTCGCCCGTTTGGCTGCTCGCTTGGTATACGCCATCGAACACATCGACCGCATCGACCAGGCTGACCAACTTGATTAGGAATCGTCGGTGATCATAGGTTAACCGTGTGGACGGTGGCGTCTCGCTTTTGGGCTGGCTCGGGGGAGATTCCGGTGACGTGGGCCGGTCGTGATCGCGGGTTCTCTTTGATCGATGGCGGGGCGATGAGTCGGTGACCGGAAAGCTGCCGCTGGCCGGGGGCTTGACCTCCCGCACCGCTTGCGCCCGTGCTTCGCTCCGATCGGGGGTGGACGAGGAGAGCGGTGAGGTTCTGTCGCAGGCGGTGCTTGCGCAACGTGTTGGCTGGTGTGCCGATCTGGTGGCGGGCATGGTCACCGGCCTGTTGGCGGAGCGCTGGAACTGCGCGGATGTGGAGGTGTTGGCCTCCGGACACGACGCGGGTGGCCGGAAGCTTCCGTCGAACGCGTGGATGGCGCTGCGACGTCTGGGTTGGACGGTTACCGCGGCCGAGGGTGTGAGGGTCAATGACCGGATCGTGCGGATGGCGCAGGAGCAGGCGGGGCGCATTCTGCGTTCGGCGTGGTGGCGTGCTGACCTGACCGGCGGGGTGTTGGCGACGTGGCCGGCCGATCCGCGTCAGCGCACCCCGCAGGAGTGGGAGCAGGTTCGGGCGTCGATCCCTGGCGGGCAGCATCTGCCGTCGGGGGTCATCAAGTCCCGCACCCGGCAGGCCGCCAGGTTCCTTGCCGCCAATGGCCGGCTGCCGGTGGACGTGTTCGAACTCGAAGGCGCCCCGAAGGTCGCGCGGATGCTGCTGTTGGCCGCGTGTGACCGGCAGCAGGCCACCATTGAACGCAGCGACACCGACCCTGCGAGGGTGTTGCTGCGGTTGCAGTTGCCCACGCGCCCGGATCCGCGATCGTATCGGGATTGGACGTGGGTGGCTTGTCTGATCAGCCTGCCGCCCACGGTCCCCGCGGGCGCGGTGGTGCACCTGCCCACCCTGCGCGTAACCGGCCGGCAGGTGCACGCCGACATGGCATACAGCCACCCGGTGCCGAAGGCCCGGCGCACCGGCCACACGGTCGCGGTCGGCGTGGACTGGGGTCTCAACACTCTCCTCAGCGCGGGGGCCGTGCGGCTCCACGAGGGCGGGCGGATCACCGCGTTGGGGGCTGGTGGCCAGTTCCGGGCCGCCGGCATCCTCGCCAAGCAGCACCGCCTCCGGCGGCTGTCAGAGCGGTTGCACGCCAAAGCCGACCACTACCAGCGCCTCGCCGGCCGTGACGAGCGGCATCACCTCGTCGGCAAACTGGCGGTACTACGTGACGAGATCCGCCACGTCTCCGCCCGCCGCCAGAACTTGAACGGCGCGCTCGCGTGGGCCGCCGCCAGATGGGCCGTCGACCAGGCCATCGCCGCCGCGGCGAGCGTGATCTACGTCGAGGACCTGCGGTCGTTGGAAGCCCGGGGCATGGGCGCCACCCTCAACACCCGGCTGTCCCAGCAGGTGCGTGGGCAGATCGTCGACCGGATGCGGCACCTCGCCGCCGAGCACGGTATCGCCGTCGTCACCACGCCTGCGCGCAACACCTCGAAGCACTGCCCGCAGTGCTTGACCCCGCTGCAGCATCGCAAGGCCCCCGACAAGCCCACCACCCCAGGCTGGAAGTGGGCGATCTGCCCCAACCAGTCCTGCCGTTGGCAAGGCGACCGTGACCACGGGGCATGGCGGCGGATCGCCGCCCGCGGCCTGGCCCATCAGGCCAAGACCGTCATCGACAAGACGAGCGGGCAGATGGTGATCCGCGCCGTGGTCGACAACCTTGAAGCGTCGGCGGTCATCACGAAGACCTGCCGGGGGGACCGGTCGAAGACCGGCCCTACCCGGCGCAAGCCATCACGCCCCGCGCCCAGGCGACGCAGGGCACCCTCCCCCACCCGGCCTCACAGCCTGGCGGGTAAGCGTCCGGAGGGACACGCACCAACGGACCGGAGGCTGCCCCGCGCAGCCCACCGACACCAGGGCATGACAACGACCAGCACACCCACCACCGGCCACCAGCCACGCGGAGCCGCCCTGGGCGCAGGATTCCACCTCCACGCCCACGCGACCCCACCACGGTGGGAAACGATCCCGGAAACTCAATCCGACTCAGGATCGCTAAGCTGATCAGGGACGCTGCAGGCAAGCTGCTCCCGGCTCAGCCGGTCGACACGGCGTGGATCACCCGCTCTGCTGCATCGTGGCAGTCGCGGTCGGTGCCCAGCGCTCCGGACTCCAGCTGGCCGCGCACCGCGGCCGCGATGCGCGCCCTGGCCCAAGGGCCCGTGGTCACCAGGGCGACGAAGCGTTCCGCCAGCAAAAGCGCTTGGTATTGATCAAACATCTGATCAGGCCGCTGCACCGCTTCCAGAACGGCCCGGGTGGTCGCCAACTCCGGCCGCTCCTGCAGCACGCCCAAGGCCCAGACTCTCGCTCCCTCCGACCCGGTCCACACCAAGCGAAGGACCTCCTCCGCATCGAGGTCGGGCGCATGCGCATCGCGACGGGCCTCCGTGATGAGGCCCTCCATTCGCGCCGTGCGTTGAGGTCCGGCCGGCATAGCTCCGCGCACGGTCCGGTATGAGCGCGCCACCTTCGCGACACGCTGGCCGACGGTGTCCGCTGCACGCCGGAGTATCTCGGCCGCCTCAGAGTCGCCGCGGCCTGCCGCCTCGTCGGCCTTTCGGCGGAGACCCAGTTCGAGATCGCCATATCGCAACGACTCGAGCCGGTCGCCGAATGCGCCGAAGAGCATGAGGATCGCGCCGATCACCAGAAGAGCCGCAGATCCTGCATTGTCAGTCGTGAACACCGCCGCGGCGCCGGCGGCGGTCAGCCCCAGGCCGAGGACCGCCAACGCGCCGGAGATCAGTTTCGACTGGGCCTTCCACGTCCGGGTCGGGCTGGTACCCGTCGCGTTTGCTTGGTGCTCGCCGGTCACCATCCATCCATACTCGCCGAAATCTGGGGCGTCTCGCTATCCCCTAGGGATGATCCCGCACCGTTGGTCACCCGCAGGCGGCATGCTCCTCGTCGAAGCCCGACCGCGAACACCAGGTCAAGTCCTTCCTCGACCCCTCGCTTGTAAGCTCTGTGCAGGCCGTCCAGGCGCAGGGGCATCCGTCCTCGTGCGTGACCTCCTCGGTCCGTCGTCCGTCGCTGGCCTTGGCCGGCCTCCGGTGGTTGGGCCCGTTGCTGTCGACAGCCACCAGTGGCAACAGGTTGTCCTCAACGAGTAGGCGGTGGCGGGGCAGCCGCCGTGCAGGCAGTGATGGGAGCGCCGGGCTCCTGGTGCTCGATCTCGTACTGGCACTCGCTACACGGCTCCGGCGGCTCGTGTTCGCGCCAGTCATGCCCGCATTCAGGGCAGTCGCCGTACCAGCGCCGCCTCCGTCGTACCACGCTTCGCATTGTCGCTTGGCGCTCAGCGTCGTGCTTGACCCCGTCGGGGATGCGGACACAAGCTGAGCGTGAGCCCCCGCCGCTCCATTGTGGCGGACGCCGCTGTCCGAGCGCCGGGCAGCCGGCAACGCCGAGCACGCCGCCGGTCCTGCTCAACGCCCACCGACTCGGGCGGTGGCAGCGCGGACTACGGGACCGGTACGGACACGGGTGCCGCCCGCTGCGGAGTGAGCTGGCCCGACGGCCGGTCAGCCGCGCAGCTGTGCCTCGATCCCGTCGAGCACGACGTCGAGACCGAGCTGGAACGAGTGGTCCATGTCGTCGTTGCCGAGGTCGGCGTGCCGGGCCAGGGTGGGATGCTGGTCCGCGCGGCGGTCGAGATACCGCTGGGCTCGGCGGCGTAGCTGCGCCTCGGCGGCCGGGTCGTGTCGCCGGCTGCGCCAGGTGTTCTCCATCGCGGCGTAGCCCTGGACGTAGTAGGTCAGGGCGCCGACCGCCGCGGTGAGCCGGGGCCCGTCCAGGCCGGCCTGCTGGAGCAGGGCGTAGACCAGTTCGGCGCGCGCCAGGGCGTGCGGGCCGAGCAGCGGCCGGGTGGACATCAGGGCGGGCAACCAGGGGTGGCGGCGCATCACCCGCCTGCTGCGTCCCAGCTGCCGGCTGAGGGCTGCGCGCCACGGCAGGCCGTCCACACCGTCCGTCTCGATCTCGGCGATCGCCGCGTCGGTGGCGAGGTCGAGGATGTCCTCCCGGCTGCTGACGTACTCGTAGAGCGACATGGTGCCGGCGTCGAGGCGGGCGGCGAGACGGCGCATGGACAGCCCGTTCACCCCTTCGACGTCGAGCAGTGCCACGGCGGCGCGGGTGATCCGTTCCCGGGACAGCCGGGGCTTTCGTTCGGGCTCGTCGGCGAACCAGATCGCGGACGGCCGTGCTACGGACATCTCGCACATTCCTTCCGTACGACGTACGGATAACCGTACAGCTAGCGTCGCGCCGTAGCCCGAACTCCGGCCCAGGGAGGAGAAGCCATGCCCGTGACACCCCAGGAATGGTTGTGCCGCTACGCACTGCTGGCGCTACGGCTCGACCGGCGGTTGGCCGGAAGTGCCACCGGCACCGTGCTCGTCTATCAAGGGCCCCCGGAATGGCGCACCCAGGTGGAGCGTGAGCAGCCACCCCCGGCTGGTCGTCTGGTCGATGACGCCGACGAGCTGCTGGAGTACCTGCCGTTCCGACCCGGTCGGGCCGCTTACCTGGCCGCCCACGCCCGGGCCATGCGGTCGGTCGCCCGTAGGCTGGCCGGCACGCGCCTGCCGCTGCCGGAGTTCGCCCGCGAGTGCCTGGGGGTTCCGGCGCCGCGCCTGCCGGAAGAACTGTTCGATGAGGCCCATGCCCAGCTCGACAGGGCGCTCCCGCCGGGCCCGGGGTCCCTGGCCGACCGTCTGCACGCCTGGCAGGCCGCGCACACCCTCCCCGTGCCGCGGCTCGATCGGCTGCCCACGCTCGTAGACCGGGCCGTCGCCGAGACGCGGCGGCGAACGAGCCGGATCGTTCCCCTGCCGCCCGACGAGGTGGTGCGCTGCCGACTGGAGTCCGGGGTGGGCTACCGAGCGGCAGGCGAATACGAGGGCGGGCGGCGCTCCACCATCCACATCAACCAGGACCTGCCCTTCAATCTCGCCGACCTGCTGTACGTCGTCGCGCATGAGGGCCACCCCGGGCACATCGCCGAGTCACTGCTCAAGGAACAGCGGGTCGTCGAGGAACAAGGCCACCTCGACCAGCAGGTCCGGTTCCTGCTCAGCCCCAGCTTCGTGCTCAGCGAGGGGCTCGGCCTGCACGCGCAGGAGATCATTTTCCCGGGCGATGAGGCGCAGGCCTGGCTGACCGACAACGTCCTCGGCGAATTCGACATCCCCGCCGACGGCAGCGACTTCGCCGCGATCCACCGTGTCCAGAACGTTCTGTTCGGCGCCTGGGCGAACACTGCGTACCTCGCCGCAGAGAGCCGCCCGGACGACGAGTTGGCCGCATACCTGTCCCGCTGGGCCCTGCTTTCCGGCGAGGAGGCAGCGGCCGCGCTGGCCGCACTGCGCGCCACCGGGATGGCACTCTACGTCCTGGCCTACTTCCACGGGTGGCAGCTTCTCGACACCTGGCTCACCGCCCCGGATCGCCGCCCCCGGGTCCGCCGCCTGCTCACCGAGCAGCTTCTCCCGGCTGATCTGCAGCCCGATCCGGCCTGAACGCGCCGCGATCGACAGGCGCCGGCGAGGGTTGTCAGGGGTGGGCGGCTGTAACGGGGAGCAACGGACCGACGCTGGTCCACAGGGGGGGGGGTGTCCCTATGGGTTTCGTCAAGCGGGGATGGGGGCCGTCGGGCGTGCAGTAGCCGAGAACAGCGTGTTCGATCAATGACTGGCGGTCGGCTTAGTGAGTAAGGGCGGGCTCGTCGATTGTTGGCGTAATCGTGCTGAGGCGACCGTCCCTCAGCCAGCGAAGCCGGCGTTGACAGTGGCCTCGTGCTATGGCTGGGACGCAACCCACCATGCACTCGTCGCTGTGACTGCCACCAGCCCGCTGAACACAAACGGCGCTTCGATTCCGATCGTTGACGTGAGCACACCGCCGAGCAAGGCACCCGCGGCAGCGGTACTAAAGCTCAGGGTGCGGCCCGCCGCCACCACACGACCGAGCAGCTCGCGGGGCACCAAGCGCTGACGCAGCGACACGACCGTGACGTTGAGCACGGCGAACGAGCCACTCGTGACCACGATGACGAGTACCGCAGCCCACAATTGCGAGGTCACCGCAAGCACCGCGGGGATACCGGCGGTGATGGCCAAAGACCAGCTGACGACTATTCGATGTCGGCGACCCGCGACGAGCCGATCAGCGACGAGCGAACCGAGCAGGCCACCGAGGGCGCCAACAGCGAGCAGGATGCCGAAGCCGACGGTACCGGTGCCGAGGCGATTCGTTGCGTACAGCACCAGGATCGCGAACCACGCACTGTCGGCAGCGGCGACCGCGGCAGTGACCACCACAAGTACCCGCAGCACACGATGACGTACCAGCCATCGCAGACCTGCTACTACACCCTGGCTGACCTGCGCCGTCGCAACCAGCGGCGGGCGGCCGGCCAGGCTCAGCGGCAACGTCAGCACAAGCATCACTGCTAAGGCGAGGGACGCACCATTCGCCGCGAATGGCAGCGCAGCACCCACCACGAACAGCGCAGCGCCTACCGGCGGGCCGACGAACTCGTTACCGACGATCTCGCCGGCCGCCAGCCTCCCGTTGGCGCGCTCGAGCAGTCGGTCGGGTACCAGGCAGGGAAGTGCGGTCTGCGCCGCGGTGTCGCGCACGGTCTCGCCGACACCGAGCAGGAAGCTGGCCAATAGAACGAGCGGCAGAGACGCCCAGCCCATCATCACGGCCACCACCAGGGCACCCAGGACGATCACCCGGGCAACGTCTGCCTGTGCGAGCAGGGTACGGGCGCCGCGACGGTCGGCCAACGACCCGGCGAGTAGACCGGTCACCAGCCACGGCAACGCCTGGGCCGCCGTAACCGCGGCCACACCGATCGGACTGGTCGTGAGGGACGCGGCGAGAAGAGGAAACGCGGCCAACCGGATGCCATCACCGACGTTGGCGAGAGCCGCAGCGCTCCAGAACGCCCAGAACGGCCGCCCCAGCGACACCGAGCTAGTGACCATGAAAGGGATCCTGACAGAAGCAGCAGTCCTCAGAAAGTCCGTCAGAGCGAGCAACTTCACCCGCTTTACCGCTGACCGAGCGGCCCGGCAGCCAGGCGCCACGAGCAGCTGGCAGTCTCCGGAAGGCAGCTCGCCACTGCGGCCGCTACCGTACTCGGCGCGGCCGCCTGTCTGGTCGCCAGTCCCGGCCAGGCCGCATCCGGATATCTGCACGTCCGGTCCATCGCCGTCCTACGGGTTCTACAACCAGAACGACACGTCCGACCTGCTGCGCGTGCTGGCCAATCCGACCGGCGCCGGGCCCAGCGGCAAGTGCCTGGACATGTGGTACGACTGGAGCCGCGAAGGCGGCCACTACGACGCGCGCATGGCACGGTCCTGCCGACCGGCCTACCAACGCGAGCGGTAACACGTACGAGGCCGATAACGTGTACGGCTTCAACAAGCTGTTCAGCTGCTACGGCAACAACAACGCGACCACCAGCGGTACCTGCGAGGTGGCCTTCGGCTCGCCCGCCGCGGTCATTGCCAGCATTCCGCCGGCATCCCGGTCAGGATGAGCGCGCACGTGCTGCGGCACACCTGCGCCATCCTCAGCCGAGACGCCGGCGCGAACCTCGAAGACGTCCAGGACCAACTCGGCCACGCCGACGCCCGCACCACCTGCCCGCTACGACCACGGCGGCGCCCGCCTCGACCGCGCCCCGGCCTACACCCTCGTCAGCTACCTCGCGACCAGCGGCGACGGCCATTCCCCGGAATCAGGCACGGCCACTGCGGTACCCGCGAAGCCATAAGACGTGCGAACCCCGGGCGGTGACCGCCGAGGGTGTCGAGGCCACGCCAGACGCCGGGCAACCGAGCGTGCGACCGGTCGCCGCGGCTCGGGCGGACACCGGTACGGGAGCGGACCGTCGGGTGGTGCCGCTGGCACTGGGTGGGCTCACCGCGGCCCTACCGATCGGGATCGGGACGGTGGTGGCGCGTCGGGCCGCGCCCGCGGCTGGCGGCCCGGCTAGTGCCCCGGCCGTAGCTGTTGGATTCGCTGGTAGCGGGTTGAAAGATTCGCGCGACATTGGCGGTGCTGCACGTCTTTGGGTTTGATCACCGGGGCTATCTGATTTTCCGTCTATCGATCGCTAGGCGGTTGCCGTGCGCTGTTCACCTCACGCTTCGCCGCCGTATAGAAAACCACCATTATGTTCTTGGTACCCGATTTCGAGGAGGGTTCATGGATCGGCGCACACTACTGAGGGCGACGGTAGCCGGAGCGGGTGGTTTGGTACTGCCCTTCACGGCGTGGTCCACCGCGTACGCAGCACCGGCACAAAACGCCGCCAGCCCCTACGGCCCGTTGCAGGCCGCCGACGCCAACGGCATTCAACTGCCGGCCGGCTTCACCAGCCAGGTCATCGCGCGGTCCGGTCAGGTCGTGCCCGGCACGTCGTACGTCTGGCACAACGCGCCGGACGGTGGCGCCGTGATCCCGAACGGCACCGGCTGGATCTACGTGTCCAACGCCGAGACCAGCGCCACGTCGGGCGGTGGCGCATCGATGATCTCGTTCAACTCCACCGGCCAGATCACCGGCGCCTCCCGCATCCTGTCCGGCACCAACAACAACTGCGCCGGCGGCAAGACCCCGTGGAACACCTGGCTGTCCTGCGAGGAGATCAGCCTCGGTCGAGTGTGGGAGACCTACCCCCTGGGCGGTACGGCCGTCGCACGACCGGC
>NZ_VSFA01000166.1 GCF_008119785.1 Micromonospora sp. MP36
AACGTTGTCAACCTGCGGTGCCCTGCCTAACGTGAAACCGCGCAGGCGGGTCTCGTGTGCCGAGGATGAGGCGGACCCGGCCCTGGCCATCGGTTCGTCGCCGGGCCTGCGCAGTCACCAGGGGATGACGCCGTCGTCGTTGAAGAATGAGCCGGTCGGGCCGCCGTCGGGCAGCGTGGCCAGGCGAATCGCTATGGCCGCTCCCTCCTGGGGCGGCCGTCCTTGCAGGCCGGTGAAATCGGTCGCGACCAGGCCAGGGCAGGCGGCGTTGACGAGGATGCCGGTGCCGGTGAACTGTCGCGCGTAGTGCACGGTGACGGCATTGAGGTACGACTTCGTCGGCGCGTAGGCCGCCATGATCGGCCCGACGTCGATGGTCGGGTCCGCCTGCAAGGTCACTGATCCGACGCTGCTGGAGACGTTGACGATGCGCGGCGATGATGCGCGGCGCAACAACGGCAGCATCGCGTTGGTCACCCGGATCACACCGAAGACGTTGGTCTCCACGACCGCGCGAACGACGTCGAGGTCGAGCGTGGTCGGATCCTGCACCCAACCCGGTCCCATCTCTCCCGAGATACCGGCATTGTTGACCAGTGCATCCAAGCGCCCGCCCTGCCGTCCGATCAGCTCCGCCGCCTCGGCGACACTGCGGTCACTGGTGACGTCCAGCGGGACCACGAACGCGTCCACCCCTACGGCGTACAGAGTCTTGACGGCCGCCTCGCCCCGGGCCTTGTCGCGGGCGCCCACCGCCACGCGGTAACCGCTCGCGCCCAGCCCTGCCGCGATCTCGTACCCGATCCCCTTGTTCGCGCCGGTCACCAACGCGGTCTTCTGGTCGCTCATGACCTTGATGGTGGCCCACCGTCGGTCGGTGTCCCAACACCGATCAGGTGCACTGTGATACCCGCCCGGTATCACCGCCGTATCGTGGTGCGGTGGACACGCTGGAGACGCGCGAACTCAGGTACTTCGTCACCGTCGCCGAGGAGCTGCACTTCAGCCGGGCAGCCGAGCGCCTCGGCATCGCTCAGCCGCCCCTGTCCCGGGCGATTCAACAGCTCGAACGGCGACTCGGTGTGATCCTGCTCGAACGCAGCCGTCGCGGCGTCACCCTCACCCGCGCGGGTCAGGTACTGCTTGACGAGGCCCGCACCGTCCTCGACGGAGCCGCCGCTGCCGCCCGCCGCACCCGCCGCGCCGCGTCCTCCCCGAACAGCCTGACGCTGGCGACCAAGGCCGGCATGAATCACGAACTGTTACGCAAGCTTCTCGATGCCTATGCCGCCGAACCCGATTCGGCCGAGATTGAGGTGCTTTTGTGCGGCATGGGAGACCAGGCGCGGGTGTTACGCGACGGCCGCGCCGACGTGGCACTCATGCACCGCCCCTTCGACGACCTCGCCGGATTCGACACCGAAGACCTGTTAACCGAGCAGCTGATCGCCATCCTGCCCGCCGGACATCCCCTCGCCGCCCGCACGTCTCTGACCATGGCCGATATCAGCGCGATACGAGATCTGCCGCTCGCCCGGTGGCCCCGTCAGGACGCCACCTACGAGCCCGGCCCGGGCCCCGAGATCCACGACCAATTGCAACTGGCCCAGCTGATTGCCCTAGGCCAGGCCGTCGGCGTCCACTGCGCCTCAGCCCAATCGTGGCTGTGGAGCGCGCACGCCGCTATCCCCCTGACCGACTCACCTCACGTCACCACCGTTCTCGCCTGGCCCCCGCACAGCCGCTCCCTGGCAGTCGCCGGCCTCATCCGCACCGCAGCCCAGCTGTAACCACGATCGACCAAGACCCCTGACACGGAAGACACCGCAGCACCGAGCCGAGACGTCACGGCCCGGGCCAAGCTTCGCGGTGCCCACTCATCGGTTACCTACCCGGACACGAAGGGGACTGCCGACGGTCACGCGGCGTAGCAAGCGCATGGCTCCAGCCCCTGACCCAATGGCATAGCTGATCTTCGTGGTGCGGAGAAGGCCCCGACGGAGCGCCGCTGCTGCTCGGCGAAACCGTCGCCGTCCTCGCCCGAGGACCCCACCCCGCCACCGGCAGGAGACACTCGCGATGCACGACGCCGGATACCCCTTCGACACCGCCAACCGCGCCTACCAGCGTTTCCTCGCCCTCGCCAGCGACCACTTCGAAGTCCTCAGCTGGGACAACGCCACCACCGGCCGGCCAACCCTCATCACGTTGACCGACATCCGCAGCCGCGACACCTTCAGGATGGCCCTGCTCGACAGCGTCGAGGACCGCGCCCCGCACGCGCTGCTCGCCGTCACCACCACCGCCGCGCTGTCCCTGCACGGCCCCATCGAGGGCCGCGCCGCCACCGCCGACTACGGCCCCCACCTGGCCATGCACAACCCCGACATCGCCGCCACCACGCCCGTGGCCCTCCACGACCCCACACAGGCGCGCATCAGCGACGACGAATGGACAGCCGTCCCGGTAACCATTCAGCAGGTTCTTGATCGTCTGGCTTGATCTTTGCTGGTTATTTGGGTCGTCCTGGCCGTCTTGTCCGACTCGCTGCCGTTCGTTGTGGAGCTGCTGGAGCGGCTTGCGCGGTTGGAAGCGGCTCTGGCTGAGCGGGACGCGCGGATCGAGGTGTTGACGCGGCGGGTCGCGGAGTTGGAGGCGCTGCTGCGCAGGGATTCGCGGACGTCGTCGAAGTCGCCGTCGTCGGACGGGCCGGTCAAGCCACCGCCGCGGTCGCGGCGCCTGCCGGCGGATCGGCCGCCGGGTAAGCAGCCGGGGGATGCGGGTTTCACGCTGCGGCAGGTCGAGGTGCCGGACGAGGTGGTGAGGCATCGTCCGGCGGCGTGCCGGTGTTGTGGCCGGTCGTTGCGGCGGGCACCGGTGACCTCGATGGAGACACGGCAGGTGTTCGACCTGCCCGAGGTGCGGCTGCACGTGGTCGAGCATCGGCTTGAGCATCGCGCTGCCGGTGCGGCACGGTGACGATGGCGCCCCGACAAGCTCCACCGCACGGCGGAACACCTACCCCGCTCGCTCCGCCAGCCGCCGAGCGGTGGGCCGCTCGCGTCCCCAGGCAGCCAGTGGCTGGAGCGCGTCGTTGAGGCGCTTGCCGTCTTCGGTCAGCGAGTATTCGACGCGGGGCGGTACCTCGTCGTAGGAGACGCGGTGCACGATGCCGTCCGCTTCCATCTCGCGTAGGTGGGAGGCCAGCACCTTCTCGGTGACCCCCGGGAGCAGTCGACGCAGCTCCCCGAAGCGGCGGTAGGGATGCTCGTGCAGCGCCCAGAGGATCAGCACCTTCCACTTACCGCCGATCACCTCCATCGCGGTGTCGATCCCGCAGGCGTGTCCGTCTGGTGCGCCTGGCCGGTTCAGCGTCGTCATGCCCCACCTTCTGACCTGCATGCTCACCCCAGGGTAACCACCCACTCCGAAGTGCGTACTTGATCACTTCTGGGCCCGCGCACAGGCTGATCGGCATGGCACAGAACACTGTTGAGAAGAGCCCTGTCACGCTGCTGGGCCTCGGCGCGATGGGCACCGCGCTGGCCCGTACTTGGCTCGCCGCCGGCCACCCGCTCACCGTCTGGAACCGCACCCCGGCCCGCGCCGCAGCACTCGCCCACGAGGGGGCGAGGGTCGCGGCGAGCGCCGCAGAGGCCGTCGCGGCGAACACCCTGGTCGTCGTCTGTCTGTTGGACGACGCCTCCGTCGACGAGGTGCTGGCCGGCACCGACCTGGCCGACAAGGACCTGGTCAACCTCACCACCAGCACCCCTGCCCAGGCCCGCGCCCGCGCCGATTGGGCCCACGAGCGTGGCGCCCGTTACCTGGACGGCGGGATCATGGCCGTCCCGCCGATGATCGGCGTCCCGGAAGCCGGTGGCTACGCCTTCTACAGCGGCTGCCGGGAACTGTTCGAGCGGCACCAGGAGACCCTGCGGGTCCCGGCCGGCACCACCTATGTCGGCGAGGATGCGGGCTTCGCGGCCCTGCACGACGTGGCCCTGCTCAGCGCCATGTACGGGATGTTCGCCGGAGCCGCGCACGCCTTCGCCCTGATCCGGAAGGAGGACATCGACCCGGCGGCGCTCGCCCCGCTGCTCGCCGACTGGCTCGTCGCGATGGCCCCAGCCGTTCACCAGACCGCCGACCATCTGCGCAGCGGTGACTACACCAAGGGTGTCGTCTCCAATCTCGCCATGCAGGTGGCCGGCACGCCGACCTTCCTGAGCACCGCCAAGCAGCAGGGCGTCAGCCCGGAGCTGCTCACTCCCTACTTCGAGCTGATGCGCCGTCGCCTAGCGGAAGGCCGTGGCGAGGAGGACCTGACGGGTGTGATCGACCTGCTGGTGCGCTGATCGGTTGCCTGCCGGCCCAACGGGGAGACGGTGCTGGTCGCAGTCCTCGACGAGTGGCTGGGACCAGCACCTCGCAGCTCCTCGGCTGGTTCGACGCCGTCGACCACTATGGCGGCATGGGTAGATGGCACCGCCCGTACTCACTCGACATGGCGACCGGCTCAGCCCTGCTGGGGCTGGGAAGCCGACCTCCTGGCCCGGCAATCCCGAGCGGAGGCGGAAGGTTGGCTCGGCGAGATCGAGGGCATCGACCTCACGTTGGCCTACCTGAGTGACAAGACAGCTCAAGCTGAACGCACCCGAGCCCGTGGAACTGTGGCACTCGGCATGCCCAGGACATTGCCCTGAACCGGGGATGACTGAGAACCATGTTCCGCTCGATCAAGCTGGCTGACGCGCTGATCGCGGCATGTGCGGACACCACTGCTTTGGGCCCGGACGTACTACGCTTGAAGGCCGGCCTGCCCAACCACGCGGCGCCGTACCGCGCGTCACCGAACCCAGGGGTGGCAGCACCGTTCGGGTCGGGCCAGGCTCCGGGAAGCCCACTCATGATGAGTGGGCTCCCGAAATGGCCCAGCCCGGGCCCCAATCCTTGAACTGCTACCGCGCGGTCGGGCGGATGCCAGATGCGGATGCCCCTGGACGTCACTGGCCCGATGCTTCGTCGAAGCCGTACCGCACAATGTCGTGCAGGTCCTCGGCGATCAGATCCCTCGCGAGGCCGCGATCCACGAACGCTGCTAACGAGCGCCCGATCTCGTCTCCCGCCACGTCGGCCAGGTCCTCATCGTGTGCGGCGCGCCGCAACGCGTCTAACGCGCGTGGGTCGTTCCAGTTCGCGAGGTCGACCGCGGCCTGGCACCGGAAATCCGGGTCCTCCGACTGGTCCAGCAGCACCGCGTACAAACGCTCGGCGCGCCAGTCCCACTGCGGTTGCCCGGCCGCTCGCAAGCCGTCGCGCAGTTCCCGGGGCGGCCGGTATCCGTGTTCTTCAACGTAATGCAGGATCATCATCGGTGCGGCGTAGGTCTCCCCGTCGGGCAGGTAGTAGCGATACTCGCCGTTACTCTTGAAGGCTCCGCAGAAGTCGCAGTCGTGCCAGCCGAGCGTGCGGCTGCCGAGCCGCCGGGAGGCGGCCTTGAGCTGCTCCAGCTCGGCGCCGGTCATCGGTGCCATGCTTGCGCCCTGCACCCCGTAACGGCGCCCCAGCCACCCGACGGTCCGCATCGGCAGCGGAAAGCTGAGGTAGTCGTACGGAGACAGGTCAAGGTACTCCACGCCACGATCATCCGGCATGCAGAACCGGGACCGACCTCCCGGCTGGCCCGAACAGAGGGACAGCTGCACGTGGCGGTGACTCAAAGCGTGGTGCGCCACCTCAGCAGCAGAAGGGGATGTCGCGTGACGGTATTCTGCCGCCGTGCCGAACCGCTTCTATCGTCGTCGTTGGAACGAGACCAGAGGCGATGAGCTCGACGACTGGGGCCGCTCGCTCTGGTATTTCGAGGTCGACGATGACGGTTGGCCCGTCCGCCAGATCGACGCTGATGGCCGGCCGCACAATGAGTCACTCGGCCGTGCTGGCTTGCCGACGGCGCAGCGTGCGGATCCACCCTTGAGCGGTGTGCCGGGGCACGTCGTAGTGATCGGCGACAGCCGCCACGCTGCCCGCCTGCTGGTAGACCGACTCGAGATCGTCCGGTGACCGCCGGTATACGCGGCCCTTCTCCTTGGACGCCTCACGCTTCGGTGCTTGCTTCTTGGCCTTCCGCCCCGAGACCGTGGCCTTGACGCCCGTCACGGCTTTCCGCCCACCTGCCCGGGTCGCACCGGCGGTCGATGCATTCGTCCGTGTCGGCTGCTTCGGAACAGCGACCTCGGCCACGTCGTTCGCGGGGATGGTCGTCGCTGGCTCCTCAACGGTGGACGTGGTGGCGCCGACAGACTGGGTTGCATTCGTGTCGGTGACGGGTCCCTCGTCGTCAACGGCCAGACGCGCTGGATCGACAGGGGCGTCGGCCGCGGCAGCAGGGGAGACGGTTATGGCCTGCTGCCCGCCGACGGCCGGTGTGATCGCCTTCAGCAGCAGATCCACATCAACCGCAGGAATCTGGCCCGCAGTCAACCCGTCCCCCTCACCGGCGCGTACCAGCAGCTCAACGATCCGCGCGGTCGTTCCCTCCAACTCGACTGTCAGTATCGTGGTCGCTCGACTCCGGTCGTCCGCAGCGATGGTGATGGTGTAGGAACTCACGGTTTACCTCCAAAACAAAGCAAGGCCTTGTCGCCTCTCGCTCGAACCACCCCGGAGAACGTGACAAGGAACTCCGACTCTCCCCGATGCAGCTATCGGGGAACCCAAAGGGAAAGCTATCGCATGCAAGTGAACAGGTACTCAGCGGCCTCATTCTGAATGCCCGGCCCGGGCCTCTACACCGTCGCCCCGGACATCACGGACCGCTGCGCCGCGCTGGGCAACTCCAAACTCGGCGTCGGGACAGCAGCGCGCCTCAGGTGCCGTCCGGCCACGCCACCACCCCAGTGGTCCTGGCACTACCGGCGTCGACCACCAGCCACGCCGCTCCCGCTCGCATAGACCTCCGCCAAACATCAGGATCGCATTCACGTCACCTGCTAGTCACTCCGAAGAGGATCGTCAGGCGCCTACGACTGTCCTTCGTCTACTGCCGAAGGTGGACGGGTGCATGCGAAGCGGTGCTCTCCCCAGCTGCTCCACTCTTGCGACAGGCAACCCCGGCCGGATAGCACGACGTCGATGCCTCTCCTCGCTGCGGCCAATTCGCCTTGGAGGAAACCGTGAATCTCTCGACCGCCCAGATGCCCCCCGAAGCAACCATCGCGACAAGGTGGACACAAGCCCGGGCCACTACACCCGTCCACACTGACCACGCAACCAGAAAGCGGGACCTGGACCCGTGCGAGGACTACGGCGCGGCCGAGAACACTGAGCAGACCAGCAGCACAGCCGCACCCCCGACGCCTACCGCCAGCGGTGGATCACCACCCGGCAACCAACGCTCTCATAACTGGTGAACCACCAACCGGGGACCAGTCATGACGGCCGCGGAGGCCCTGCGCGCCCTCCGGCACGCGGGGCCAGGGCGAATCGCGTAGTCGGGCGGTGAGGCTCTGGGCAGGAGTGTTCTCCCACATCACGCATGAACTGGCAGGGCTCATCTCGTGGCGTGACGCTGGCTTGTCTGTCCGCTCCACAGGTGGCTGCCTGCCCAACCTCATTTTTGCCGGTCCCCGCCGCCGTTACGTCACCGGCCGCCAGGTCGCGGCTCGCCCGCGAACCCGCCCAGCCAGCACCGTTACCACCCGAGGTCGGGATCACGGCCGCTACGCTGCTTCCCCAGACGGGCCAACCGTGAAAGCCCTAAACCACTGCTAATTAGCGCGCGCCCGCGACCCCGGCCGGCATGGGGTGGTGGCAGCGGCGTTGGGTTCGGGGCAAAACCGCTGCCACCACCTGTCGCCACGGGGGATGCAGCGACACACTCTTCAACGGCGCCTGAACCTTTCTCGTTCACACTCCCGCTTTGCGCCATTCGCCGCTCCGCCCATAGCCTGTCAGAAACCCCTCAATCCGACCCCGGGGCGGACAAATAACGCTCGCCCCCCGGCTCTCAAGGTTCGACGGTGGGCGGACTGAGCTGGTCATCTCGGCGCAGTCCTCGCGCCACTGCTGGCGCAGCTCGTCGTGGCGGGACCCGGCCGGCACCCGCGAGAGGCCCAACTCATCGCCGGCGCTGAGCTTCAGGAGCCAAACCGTGGCGACGTCTGGCGTCACCTCGCCGCGCTCGGCTTCCAACTGCTTCCGCACGGCCTACGCGCGGGCACAGCAACAAGGCCGGCGCAGAAGACCGCCACGAGCGCCAGGCGCACCCAGGGCCATCGCCGCTGAACAGAGACCCTAGTCCTGCCCAGACCGTCAGTCAGGGAAGGCGGGGATCACGGGCGGCTGGTACTCCGCGGGCGGTGTCACGTATCGACTGCTGGATGATTGATCGACGGTCAAAAGATCATCGAGATATCGCCGGTAGCCGCTCGGGAACTCGGGCTGTCCATCGCGTTCCAGCACCCCGCGCTGCTGCCCGACCTCACCGTCACCGAGAACCTGATGCTCTCCGTGCCGACTCGGAAGCGGCCGCCGTTCTCAAGGGCGACCGAGTGGGCACGCAAACGGCTGGCACCAATGGGCATGCCCATCCGCCCTGAGTCGCGGGTAGATACCCTCACCCTTGCAGAGAAGCAGGCGGTGGAGATCTGCGGGGCGCTCGCCTGCGACCCGCAGGTAGTGATCTTCGATGAGCCGACCGAACCATTCATGGCAGCAGAGACCGAACAGCTCTTCACCCAGATACGGAGACTGGCAGCCACCGGCGTCGGCATCGTCTACATCAGCCACCGGCTGCCGGACGTGCTCGCCCTGGCCGACCGAATCACCCTGCTGCGCGACGGGGAGATCCGGGGGACCTACAACGCCGCAGAGGTCACCGAGCGGGAGATCATCACACGCGTCGCGGGACGTGAGGTCGACGCGATGTTCCCGGACCGCGCGCAGGCGCTCGGAGAGCCGGTGCTGCGCGTGCGTGGCCTGCGTGCTCCAGGGCTGAAGGGCGTCGACGTCGACGTCCGGCTCGGTCTGGCAGGCGTCAAGGCAATGGCCAGCGGGAGTTCATTCATCCGTCCCCTCGGCGGCGCCATCGCCGGCAGAGGAAACGTACAGGTGGAAGGCAGGACGGCTGATCTTCGCACCCCGCGGGCGGCGCGTGCCTCCGGAATCGTGCTGATGCCCCAGGAGCGGCACATCGAAGGCCTGGCACCGATCCATACGGTGGCGGAAACCTGTCGATCACCGCAACTGCACAATCCGCTAACAAGGGGTGTGATTCGGCTGTCGCAGGAGCACGAACTGGTGATCCGGACGATTGCCGAGATGGGGATCAAGACCCCGTCGGCAGACACCGCCGTGAAGACCCTGTCGGGTGGCAACCAGCAAAAGGTCGTGCTCGGGCGTGCCTCCTCTCCGAGCCCACGGTGCTGCTCTACGACGAGCCCACCCAGGGCATCGACGTTGGCGTCCGCTCGGACATCTACCATCGCCTTCGCGGCCACGCCAATGCCGGCGTGCCGGTGGTCGTGCTGAGCTCGGACAACGCGGAGCTTGCCGGCCCATGCGACCGCGTGCTGGTGTTCTCCCGGGGAGCGGTGGTCGCCGAGCTGGTCGGGAACGAGGTCGCCGACCACGCCATTACCGCTGCCTCGTTGACCGAAGCCGGGTCCAATCGCGATGCTTCTGCGCCGCCGCTCAGAGGAACGGCGCGTCGGCCGGCTGACCAGGCTGCTGACCGGCGAGCAGAGGCCCAGCACATTCCTGTTGCTGGCCATCGCGGCGCTCACACTGGTCGGCATCGGCCAAAGTCACCGGTGTCTGTCGGCCTTCACCATTTCCAGCATGCTGGGCTTGATCGCACCGCTGATCTTCCTGGCAGCAGGACAGTTGTTCGTGATGCTGACCGGCGGGATCGACCTCTCGGTCGTACCGCTCTGCGGCGCTACGCGCCATCAGGGAAGAGGCAGCTCACTGCTCAAAACCACGTTCAAGGCCCTCCGCAACGTCAGCCTCTGCCCATTGAAGATCGGCGACATCGTGGCCGTAGCCCTCGTCCCACTCCACATCGAACATAGCCGGACGACCTGACCGCCGATCACGGAACGTCATGAACCGCTACTCCGAATGGCTCAATTAGCTGGCGAGCCTCAGCCTAGTAGTGCACTCATGGTCATCACTCACCGTAACAACTGCCGATTTTGATCGGCTCTAATCTATCACTTTGGCACCAGAGAAGCCGTGAACCATCCTCCAGCCGTGCACGTAAGGGAGGTGTACGGAACATGCGCCAGGCAACTGGCAACCGGACAGACAGGAGCGAAACAGCATGGCCAAGAATGTTCAGGATCGGCGTGGCGGATGGCGGCGAGCAAAGATTGTCGGCCTTCTCGCCGCTGCTGCCACGGTGGGGACGCTGGTGTCCGCGAGTCCGGCCTTCGCGTCCACCGGCACGACAACGGTGTGCAGCAAGGGCAACTACGGCTCGCAACTCGTATTTGTGGATCGGGGCGGCTTCGCCACGTTCGTTGTGTCCCCGGGCCACTGTTCTTCGGTTCACTTCGGCAAATACAGCAGCGAGCGGGTTAACGTCTACGGATACAAGAGCGGCGCCAAGGTCTTCCTCGGCTACGCGTTCATCAACGACTGGAAGACGAGCACGTTCAACACGTATGGCAGCATTCCTGGATCGCCGTACTTCAAGCTTTCGGTAAGCTGACCTGTGGTAGGAGCGCCGAGGCGAGGCCGCTCGGGTCTTGCCTCGGCGCGAACCGTTTCCGCACCGTTGGCGGCGACCGCCTCAGCGCAGCCCGAACCCGGTCGAGCGAGGCAAACCGGGCAGCAAGATCCATGTCGTCTGCGACCGGGCGGGTCCGCTCCTGGCTGTCACGGTCACCGCCGCGAACGTCCACGATAGCCAGCTCCTGCTCCCGATGCTCGACATCGTGCCCGCGATCCGCACCCCGGCCGGACGCCGCCGATAGCGGCCGGACAAGCTCCACGCCGACAAGGCCTACGACAGCCGTCCGGGCCCTGACGCAGATTTGGTGATCGAGGTTCGCTAG
>NZ_VSFA01000167.1 GCF_008119785.1 Micromonospora sp. MP36
CAGCCCATGGGGGTCGGGCGGGGCACGCAAGCACCGTCAGGTGCTCGAAAAGGCCGCCGAGACTATGAGTCGGTGACCGTCGGGGGAAGTCTTCGGCCGGCTGGCCAGCGGGGCGACGGGGGATCGCCTCTCCGCGGCGGCCGGGACCATGTACAACGACCGGCGGCCCACCGTCATTCCGACCCGGGTCCACCCGGCAGCCCTGACACAGGGCGCCTTCCTCGGCCGTGCACCCATGTGCAACGCCCCCTGCCCGCCCACCATTCCGGCCGCGGGGCCGGCCACACCGGCAAACCGGACATCACCCGCCGCAACGCCCGACCGGATCGCGAACCTCCGGTGATCCACCTCCACGTCGCGTAAACGGCGGTATCCGATAGCCACCGATACCGCCACATCCCGTACCTGGAGTCGATCAAGGTCCAATCGGCACGGGGCGGCCAGGGGCGCAGCGCGGAGAACGGACGTCGCACCGCCTAGGGTGGTCAGGGTGGCAACCCTTCTGCTTCTGCGACACGGCCGGACCACCGCGAACGCCGACGGCGGCCTGGCCGGCCGGCAGCCGGTTGAGCTGGACGAGACCGGGCGCGCCCAGGCCACGGCGGTCGGCGAGCGGTTGACGGGGCTGCCGCTGGCGGCGGTGGTGACCAGCCCGCTGGTCCGCTGCCGGCAGACCCTGGAGCTGGCCCTCCCGCAGGCCGAGCCGGTGGTGGAGGAGGGGCTGATCGAGTGCGGGTACGGCAGCTGGGAGGGGCAGCCGCTGAAGAAGCTGGCGAAGGAGCCGCTCTGGCCGGTGGTCCAGCAGCACCCGAGCGCGGCCGTCTTCCCGGAGGGGGAGTCGATGGCGGCGATGGCGGCGCGGGCGGTCGCGGCGGTGCGTTCCTGGGACGCCCGGATCACCGCCGAGCACGGGCCGGAGGCGGTCTGGCTGGCGTGCAGCCACGGCGATGTGATCAAGGCCATCGTGGCGGACGCGCTCGGCGTACACCTGGATCTGTTCCAGCGGATCGTCGCGGACCCGGCGTCGGTGACGGCGATCCGCTACACGCCGCTGCGGCCGTTCCTGGTCCGGCTCAACGACACGGGCGGTGATCTGGCCGGGCTGGTGCCGCCGCCGCGAAAGCGCCGCCGGCGGTCGGCGCGGGCCACGGACTCGGACGCGGCGGTGGGCGGCGGCGCGGGAACGGCCCCGTGAGCGCGAGGAGTGAGCCGGTCCTGCGAGCGCCGCAGTCGCGAACAGAGGTGAACCGATGAGCCGCCCCGCCACGCCCGGGAACGGCCCCCGTGGGTGCCGGTGTTTCGCCCTGGGCGGATTCAGCGTCGGTGCGCTGCACGGCGGTTCCGCCCTCCGGATAGGGTCGTGGGTATGACCCACCAGGTGCACGCCTTCGAGCCGCCGGAGCGGTTCGTCGCCGGAACCGTCGGCCCGCCGGGGGAGCGTACGTTCTTCCTGCAGGCGCGCGGCGGTGGTCGGCTGGTCAGCGTCGCGCTGGAGAAGGTCCAGGTGTCCCTGCTCGCCGAGAAGCTGGAGGAGTTGCTCGCCGAGGCGCAGCGCCGGTTCGGCGTCCAGCTGCCCGAGGCGTCCGTCGTGGTCGGCGACAACGACCCGCTGGACACCCCGGTCGACGAGGAGTTCCGGGTCGGCACGCTGGGCCTGGCCTTCGATGTCGACAGCGCGACCGTGGTGATCGAGGCGATCGCCGCCGGTGAGGCGGAGGTCGAGGTCGCGCTGGGCGAGGCCGACGACGACGAGGACGAGGACCCGGACGAGCCGGACGACGACCTCGACCGGCTGCGGGTGCGGCTGACCCCCGAGGCGACCCGCGCGTTCATCGAGCGGGCCCGCCGCGTGGTTAACGCCGGCCGTCCGCCCTGCCCGCTCTGCGGCCAGCCCCTGGACCCCGCCGGGCACCTCTGCCCGCGGCACAACGGTTATCACCGGTGACCTCGTCGGAACTCCAGCCCCGACAGGACGGCGCCGCCACGCTGCGGCTGCTCACCGACGGTGAGCTCACCCTGGAGGGGCGGCTGGTCGACGCCTCCAACACCACCCTGCGCGGGATCCTCACGCTCGACGGGGCGACCGCGCGCTGCGTCTACAAGCCGGTCCGCGGCGAGCGTCCGCTCTGGGACTTCCCGGACGGGACGCTCGCCGGCCGGGAGGTGTCGGCGTACCTGGTCTCCCGGGCGAGCGGGTGGGACCTGGTGCCACCCACCGTGCTGCGGGACGGGCCGTTCGGCCCCGGCTCCTGCCAGCTCTGGATCGACGAGCCGGAGGACGTCGAGCCGCTGGTCGGTTTCGTCCCGGCCGAGGCCCTGCCGCCGCGCTGGTTCCCGGTCGCCGCGGCCCGCGACGACGACGGCGCCGCGTACGCTCTCGCGCACGCCGACGACCCGCGGCTGGCCCGGCTCGCGGTCCTCGACGCGGTGCTCAACAACGCCGACCGCAAGGGCGGTCACGTCATCGTGGGCCCGGACGACCGGATCTACGGGGTCGACCACGGCGTCTGCTTCCACGTCGAGGAGAAGCTGCGTACGGTGCTGTGGGGCTGGGCCGGCCGGCAGTTGCCGCCGGACGCGGTGGAGATGCTGGCCGGACTGGCCGGGCAGCTCACCGGGACGCTCGGCGACGAGTTGGCCGACCACCTCACCGTCGGTGAGATCGCCGAGGTGGCGGCCCGGGTGGACCGGCTGCGGGAGAGCGGGCGGTTCCCGCAGCCCCCGGAGGACTGGCCGGCGATGCCCTGGCCGCCCATGTGAGCCGTTGTCGTGTTGATCACCCGCGGCGCGCACCCCGAGCGCCTGACGGATCGTTAGGCTGGCGGGCATGGAGTCTTGGGCGGGACACGAGGTGCCACGGCTGCCGGGCCGGGGCGAGCCACTGAGTTTGTACGACTCGGCACGGCAGGGTCTCCAGCCCAGTCAGCCCGACGGGGTCGCCTCGATGTACGTCTGCGGCATCACCCCGTATGACGCCACCCACCTCGGGCACGCGGCTACCATGATCGCCTTCGACCTGGTGCAGCGGATGTGGCGGGACGCTGGCCTGACCGTGCGGTACGTGCAGAACGTCACCGACATCGACGACCCGCTGCTGGAGCGGGCCGAGCGCGACGGCGAGGACTGGAAGGTCCTGGCCATGCGGGAGACCGCCCTGTTCCGGGAGGACATGGAGGCGCTGCGGATCATCCCGCCGGAGCACTACGTCGGCGCGGTCGAGTCGATCCCGGACATCGCCGAGAAGGTCCTGGTGCTGCTCAAGGATGGCGCGGCGTACCGGCTCGACGACGGCACCGGCGACGTCTACTTCGACATCAGCGCGGCCCCGGAGTTCGGCTACGAGTCGAACCTGTCCCGGGAGCAGATGTTGGAGATCTTCCCGGAGCGCGGCGGCGACCCGGACCGGGCCGGCAAGCGGGACCCGCTGGACCCGTTGCTGTGGCGCGGGGCCCGGGAGGGGGAACCGTCCTGGCCGGGCGGCGAGCTGGGTGCCGGGCGTCCCGGCTGGCACATCGAGTGCGCGGTGATCGCGCTGAACCTGCTCGGTGACCGGATCGCCGTGCAGGGCGGCGGCAACGACCTGCTCTTCCCGCACCACGAGTGTTCGGCGGCGCACGCCGAGCGGCTGACCGGCCAGGCGCCGTTCGCCGACCACTACGTGCACGCCGGGATGATCGGCCTGGACGGGGAGAAGATGTCGAAGTCCCGGGGCAACCTGGTCTTCGTGTCCCGGCTGCGGGCGGACCGGGTCGACCCGATGGCCGTCCGGCTGGCCCTGATGAGCGGGCACTACCGGGCCGACCGCTCGTGGACCGACGAGTTGCTGGTCGCGGCGCAGGAGCGGCTGGCCCGCTGGCGCCGAGCCGCCGCCGCGCCGGCCGGGCCGTCCGGCGACGAGTTGCTGGCCGGGGTACGCGCCCGCCTCGCCGACGACCTGGACACCCCCGGCGCCCTGGCCGTGGCGGACGCCTGGGTCGCGCAGGCCCTCGCCGGGGTGGCCGACGACAACGCCGCCCCGAAGCTCTTCGCGGACACCGTCGACGCGCTCCTGGGCATCCGCCTCTGACCCGACGCAGCCCAGGCCGCGCCGTCACCCCGGCGGGCAGGATCGTGCTCGATCCGGCTCTGACCCGACGCGGCCCAGGCCGCGCCGTCACCCCGGCGCGCAGGATCGTGCTCGATCCGGGATGTGGTGGCCTCCCCGTACGGCCGAGGCCACTACATCCATGTTGAGGGCGACCCTCGGCCCGGACCGGGACGGGCGGCGGGCTTAGCCGAGGACGAGGCCGGGGTCCGGGTCGGGCTGCTCGGCCGGGGCGGGGATCTTGTACTCCTCGGTGAGCGTGGTCATCGGGCCGGGCCAGGTGGCCTGGGCGACCTCGATCGGCTTGCGCCGCTCGTCGTAGGCGACGTGCAGCAGGTGCAGCACCGGGGTGTCCGGCCGGATCTGCAGGATCTCCGCCTCCTCCCGGCTGGGCTGGCGGGCACTGATCGTGTCGGTCGCGGTGACGTACCGCCGCCCGGTGGCCTCCTCGGCCTCCTGGTAGAGCGGGCGGCCGAACGCCTCGGCCCGCTCCAGTGAGGTGCCCGTGGTGTCGGCCGGCAGGAACCAGGAGGCGCCCACCTCGACCGGCGACTCGTCGGTGCGGACCAGGTGCCGCCGGCAGAGCAGTTCGGTGCCGTCGGGCACCCCGAACGCGTCGGCCACCTCCGGCGGGGCGGGGGCGCGGCCGACCGAGACGAGCTGCTGCCGGTACCGGGCGGCCAGGTCGGTGTGGTAGCCGCGGAAGCCGCCGTATCGGCCGCGGGAGAGCCGGTTGAGCCGGCGCCGGGTGCCTCGGACATACGTACCGGAGCCGGGTTTGGTGATCAGGATGCCCTCGACCCGCAGCTGGTCGACGGCGCGTTGCACCGTCTGCTTCGCGACGCCGAACATCTCGGCGATGGCCGGGATGGACGGCAGCCGCTCGCCGGGCCCCCAGTCGCCGCGGCGGACCTGGGCCTTGAGCTGCGCGGCGATCTGCCGGTGCGGGAACTCGGCCGCGCCCGGGTTGATCTGCATGCCCGCCTCCTTGTGACAGCTAGGTTCCTAGGATGTCGTGGCGGGGGCAACCTCGCCACCCCGGACACGCCAAAAGCCGGGCCCCGGACGAGGTGTCCGGAGCCCGGCGCGCTCGGCTGATCGGGGGAGGGGCTACCAGGAGCCGGCGGTCGGGCCGGCGGAGCCGCCGCGGCGGCGCAGGTACTTCTCGAACTCCTGGGCGATCTCGTCGCCGGTCAGCGGGGTGATGCCGGCGTCACCGACCCGCTCCTCCAGCTCGCGGACGTACTCGCCCAGCTCGGCGTCCTGCTCGGCCGCGCTGCGCACCCGCTGCTCCCACTCGGCGGCCTCCTCGGCCAGGTCGGCCATCGGCACCGGCAGGTCGAGCACCTCCTCGACCCGGTGCAGCAGCGCCAGGGTGGCCTTGGGGCAGGGCGGGTTGTTGGCGTAGTGCGGGACGTGCACCCAGAACGACACCGCGTCGACCTCGGCCCGGGCGCAGGCGTCGTGCAGCACCCCGACGATGCCGGTCGGCCCGTCGTAGCGGGTGGGGGTGAGCTGGTAGCGCTTGGCGGCGTCCGCGTCCGACGCGCTGCCGCTGATCGGCAGTGGCCGGGTGTACGGCACGTCGGCCAGCAGCGCGCCGAGCAGCACCACGCGTTCGACCTCGAGGCTGTGGCAGATCTCGAGGACCTGCTCGCAGAAGGTGCGCCAGCGCATGCTCGGCTCGATGCCGCGGATCAGCACCACGTCCCGGTCGGTGCCGGGTGGGCTGGCCACCATGAAGCGGGTGGTTGGCCACTCCACCCGGCGGGTCTCCCCGTCGGCCATGGTGATGGTCGGCCGGCTCACCTGGAAGTCGTAGAAGTCCTCCGGGTCCAGCTCGGTCACCTGCCGGGCCTGCCAGACCTGCTCCAGGTGCTCCACGGCGGCGGTCGAGGCGTCCGCGGCGTCGTTCCAGCCCTCGAAGGCCGCGATGGCGACCGGGGACCGCAGCACCGGCAGTCCGTCGAACTCGGTCACGCCGTCACCTCGCCCTGCTCGCCGGGAGCGGGTTGCCCGGACGTCCGCCGGCCTACGACAACGCCAGCTCGGCGCGTCTGGCGCCGCGCCGCGACCTGGAGCCGTCGCACGGTCGCGTCCCTGATGTTCCTCACGTCCGCCAGCCTACGTGCCGGCGCGGGCTGCGGCCCGTCGGCCGCGCCGGTCGGCCGGCGTGACCAACCCGGCCGAAGGGGGCGAAAGGGACGTGGTGATCCCGCTGACAGTATGTGGGAAGGCACGCTTGCGACAACCGTGTGCGGAACTGTCGCACTAACCTGGCTCTGTGCGGACTTCGTTGCTCGATGTGCTGGCGGACCGGATCCTCATCGCCGACGGGGCGATGGGGACGATGCTCCAGGCGGCCGACCTGACCCTGGACGACTTCGACGGCCTCGAAGGCTGCAACGAGATCCTCAACGTCACCCGGCCGGACGTCGTCCGCGGGGTGCACGAGGCGTACCTGGCGGCCGGGGCGGACTGCGTCGAGACGAACACCTTCGGCGCCAACCTGCCGAACCTCGCGGAGTACGGCATCGCCGGGCGGATCCGGGAGCTGTCCGAGGCGGGAGCGCGGCTGGCCCGGGAGGCCGCCGACGCGTACGCGACGCCGGAGCAGCCCCGCTTCGTGCTCGGCTCGATCGGCCCCGGCACCAAGCTGCCCACCCTCGGCCACGCCGCGTACGCCTCGCTGCGGGACGCGTACCAGGAGAACGCCGCCGGTCTGATCGTCGGCGGCGCGGACGCGCTGATCGTGGAGACCTGCCAGGACCTGCTCCAGGTGAAGGCCGCGGTCATCGGGTCGAAGCGGGCGATGGCCGAGCTCGGGCGGCAGGTGCCGATCATCTGCCACGTCGCCGTCGAGACCACCGGCACGATGCTGCTGGGCAGCGAGATCGGGGCGGCGCTGACCGCGATCGAGCCGCTCGGGGTGGACCTGATCGGGCTCAACTGCTCGACCGGCCCGGCGGAGATGGGCGAGCACCTGCGCTACCTGTCCCAGCACTCGCGGATCCCGCTGTCGGTGATGCCGAACGCCGGCCTGCCCGTGCTGACCGCGGAGGGGGCCTACTTCCCGCTCACGCCGGTGGAGATGGCCGACGCGCTGGAGCAGTTCGTCAACGAGTACGGCGTGTCCCTGGTGGGCGGCTGCTGCGGCAGCACGCCGGAGCACATCCGGGTGCTGGTGGAGCGGCTGCGCGGGACGCGACCGGCGACCCGGGAGCCGCGGCCGGAGGCGGGGGTCTCGTCGATCTACCACCACGTGCCGTTCGCGCAGGACGCCAGCGTCCTGATGGTGGGGGAGCGGACCAACGCCAACGGCTCCAAGGCGTTCCGGGAGGCGATGCTCGCCGGCGACTGGCAGGCGTGCGTGGAGATCGCCCGCGGCCAGGCCCGGGACGGCTCGCACCTGCTGGACCTGTGCGTCGACTACGTCGGCCGGGACGGCACGCGGGACATGCGCGAGCTGGCCGGCCGGTTCGCCACCGCCTCCACCCTGCCGATCATGCTGGACTCCACCGAGCCGGCGGTGATCGAGGCCGGGCTGGAGATGCTCGGCGGGCGTTGCGTGGTCAACTCGGTGAACTTCGAGGACGGCGACGGCCCCGACTCCCGCTACGCGCGGGTGATGCCGGTGGTCCGGGAGCACGGCGCCGCCGTGGTCGCCCTGCTCATCGACGAGGAGGGCCAGGCCCGCACCAGGGACTGGAAGGTACGCGTCGCGGCCCGGCTGATCGAGGACCTGACCGGCCGGTGGGGGCTGCGCCGGGAGGACATCCTCATCGACGCGCTGACCTTCCCGATCGCCACCGGTCAGGAGGAGACCCGCCGCGACGGCATCGAGACGATCGAGGCGATCCGGGAGATCTCGACCCGCTACCCCGGGGTCAACTTCACCCTGGGCGTCTCCAACGTCTCCTTCGGACTGAACCCGGCCGCCCGGCAGGTGCTCAACTCGGTCTTCCTGCACGAGTGCGCGCAGGCCGGCCTGACCTCGGCGATCGTGCACGCCAGCAAGATCCTGCCGATGTCGAAGATCCCCGACGAGCAGCGCGAGGTTGCCCTCGACCTGATCTACGACCGCCGCCGCGAGGGCTACGACCCGGTGCAGCGGTTCATCGAGATCTTCGAGGGCGTCGACGCGGCGTCGGCGCGCGCCACCCGGGCCGAGGAGTTGGCCGCGCTGCCGCTGGACGAGCGGCTCAAGCGGCGGATCATCGACGGCGAGCGCAACGGCCTGGAGGCCGACCTGGACACCGCGATGGCCGAGGGGCGCCCGCCGCTGTCCATCATCAACGACCTGCTGCTCGACGGCATGAAGGTGGTCGGCGAGCTGTTCGGCTCCGGCCAGATGCAGTTGCCGTTCGTGCTCCAGTCCGCCGAGGTGATGAAGACCGCGGTGGCCTACCTGGAGCCGCACATGGAGAAGACCGACGACGGCGGCAAGGGCCGCATCGTGCTCGCCACCGTCAAGGGCGACGTGCACGACATCGGCAAGAACCTGGTGGACATCATCCTGTCCAACAACGGCTACGAGGTCGTCAACATCGGCATCAAGCAGCCGATCAACGCGATCCTCGACGCCGCCGAGCAGCACCGGGCCGACGCGATCGGCATGTCCGGCCTGCTGGTCAAGAGCACGGTCATCATGAAGGAGAACCTCGCCGAGATGGCCGCGCGCGGGGTGGCGGAGCGTTGGCCGGTCCTGCTGGGCGGGGCGGCGCTCACCCGGGCGTACGTGGAGGACGACCTGCGGGGGATGTTCCCCGGGCAGGTGCACTACGCCCGGGACGCCTTCGAGGGGCTGTCCCTGATGGACCGGGTGATGACCGCCAAGCGGGGCGGCGCGCCGGTGGTCGACCCGGAGCGGGAGGCGGCCCTGGCGGCCCGCCGGGAGCGGCGGGAGCGGCAGCGGGCCATGGTGCACGAGGCGCTGCCGGAGCTGGACGACGCCTCGGTCCGCTCCGACGTGGCCGTTGACGTGGAGGTGCCGAAGCCGCCGTTCTTCGGCACCCGGGTGGTCAAGGGGTTGCCGCTGGCCGACTACGCGGCGCTGCTCGACGAGCGGGCCACGTTCCTCGGGCAGTGGGGGCTGCGCGGCGCCCGGGGTGGCAAGGGCCCGTCGTACGAGGAGCTGGTGGAGACGGAGGGCAGGCCGCGGCTGCGGTACTGGCTGGACCGGCTGATCGCCGACCAGGTGCTCGAGGCGGCCGTGGTGTACGGCTACTTCCCGGCGTACTCGGAGGGCAACGACCTGGTGGTGCTGGACGAGAACGGGCACAGCGAGCGGGCCCGGTTCTCGTTCCCCCGGCAGCGGCAGGAGCGGCGGCTGTGCCTGGCCGACTTCTTCCGGCCGAAGGGCGACGAGCTGGACGTGGTGGCGTTGCAGCTGGTCACCGTGGGGCAGCCGATCAGCGAGTACACGGCGAAGATGTTCGCCGGCAACGAGTACCGCGACTATCTGGAGGTGCACGGCCTGTCCGTGCAGCTCACCGAGGCTCTCGCCGAGTACTGGCATCGGCGGATCCGGGCCGAGCTGACCCTGCCGGGCGGCCGTACGGTGGCCGACGACGATCCGGCGGATCTGGCTGGTCTGCTGCGCACCGACTACCGCGGCTGCCGGTACGCGTTCGGCTACCCGGCCTGCCCCGACCTGGAGGACCGGGCGAAGATCGTGGAGCTGCTGGGCGCGGAGCGGATCGGGGTGCAGTTGTCGGAGGAGTTCCAGCTGGTGCCGGAGCAGGCCACCGACGCGATCGTGGTGCACCACCCGGAGGCGAGCTACTTCAACGCCAAGTGACGCTACCGATCGGTCAGCGCTTCGTGTAGTCGCTGGTGCTCTCGTTCGGTGCCGATCGCGGCTCGGTGTTCGGGGTGTAGGGCGTAGTGCCGGATGGCGTCGGCGAGGAACTGGGCGTCGATGCTGTCGGTGGGCAGGGTGCCTGCTGGTGCCCGCCCACGACGCTGCACCAGCTCGGGCCGGGCGTACCCGAGGCGCAAGGTCGGTGGCTGGTCGGCGGGGCGGTGGGTGTGTCCCGCAGGCATTGCCTCCCACGGCACGATCAGGAAGCCGAGGACGTATCGGACGTGCACGCCGTCTTGCCGTAGTTGGACGCCGAGCCCACGCCATGCGGCGACGACGAGCAGGGCGGCGAGGATCGGCATGGAGATGGCAGTCGGCAGGGAGTCGAGCGCCTGCGGGCTCCCGAGCGTCTCTGATCAGCTTATTGATCCTGAGTCGGATGGGGTTTCCGGGATCGTTTCCCACCGTGGTGGGGTCGCGTGGGCGTGTAGGTGGAATCCTGCGCCCAGGGCGGCTCCGCGTGGCTGGTGGCCGGTGGTGGGTGTGCTGGTCGTGTTCACGCCCTGGTGTCGGTGGGCTGCGCGGGGCAGCTTCCGGTCCGTTGGTGCGTGTCCCTCCGGACGCTTT
>NZ_VSFA01000168.1 GCF_008119785.1 Micromonospora sp. MP36
AGGAGATTCACGTCCGCCGCTGGCCGACACGCCGGGCCCATCGCGAGCCCGCGGCGGCTGCTTGGCTGACGGACGTGGGTGCGCTCGCCTAGGGTCGGGCGCATGAGCGAGCGCCAGCGAGCGAATCATCAACGCAGTCCGGTGGTGCCTCATGACGGCACTGAGCGCAGCGAAGTGCCGTCATGACCGAGTTCGACGCGGCGAGCGCCGCCGTCCAGGCCGCCCTCGACGCGGGAGCCCGGTACGCGGACGCCCGCGTGATGCACCGGCGCTACGAGTCGATGTCGGCCCGCAACGGCGCCATCGAGGAGCTGACCCAGGACGAGAGCATCGGGCTGGGCGTCCGGGCGCTGGTCGGGTCGAGCTGGGGCTTCCACGCCGTACCCGATCTGTCGGATGCCGCGGCCGGCGACGCCGGGCGGCGCGCCGCGGCGATCGCCACCGCGAGCGCGCGCGTCCCCGGCCCGCCGATCGACCTGGTCCCCGTCGAGGCCACCGTCGCGAGCTGGGCCTCCGGGTGCGAGGTGGACCCGCTCGGCGTCCCGCTCTCCGACAAGGGCGACCTGCTCGTCCGCGCCACGGAGACGATGCGCGCGCACGGCGCCGACCTGGCCGAGGGGCTCTACCAGATCTGGGACACCGCCAAGTGGTTCGTCTCCAGCGAGGGGCACCGGATCGACCAGCGCATCCGCGAGTGCGGCGGCGGCATCTCGGCGACCTCGATCGGCGACGGTGAGACCCAGCGGCGGTCCTACCCGAGCTACCGGGGGCAGTACGGCACCACCGGCTGGGAGCTGGTCACCTCGCTCGACCTGCCCGGGCACGCCGCCCGGATCGCCGAGGAGTCCCGGGAGCTGCTCACCGCCCCCGAGTGCCCAGCCGGCGAGACCGACCTGATCCTCGGCGGCGAGCAGCTCGCCCTGCAGATCCACGAGTCGGTGGGCCACGCCATCGAGCTGGACCGGATCCTCGGCTGGGAGGCCGCCTTCGCCGGGACGTCCTGGCTGGACCTGACCCGGCTCGGCGCGCTGCGCTACGGCTCCGAGCTGATGAACATCACCATCGACCCGACCATCCCCGGCGCGCTGGGCAGCTTCGGCTTCGACGATGAGGGTTCCCCGGCGGTCAAGCGGGACGCGGTCCGCGCGGGGCGTTGGGTGGGGGTGCTCGCCGGCCGCGACTCGGCCGCCGTCGCCGGCCTGCGATACGGCGGCAGCGTACGCGCGGACGGCTGGGCGCGGCTGCCGATGGTGCGGATGACCAACGTGGGCCTGGAACCGGGCCCGCACACCCTCGACGAGATCATCGAGGCCACCGACGACGGGGTGCTGATGGACCTCAACCGCTCCTGGTCGATCGACGACAAGCGGCTGAACTTCCAGTTCGGCTGCGAGGTCGGTTGGGAGGTGAAGAAGGGCCGGCGGGGCCGGATGCTGCGCAATCCCACCTACACCGGGATCGGGCCGGTCTTCTGGCGCTCGATGGACATGCTCTCCTCGGAGATCGTCCCGTGGGGCACGCCGAACTGCGGCAAGGGCCAGCCCGGCCAGGTCGGGCACACCGGCCATCCGGCCGCACCGGCCCGCTTCCGCAACGTCCGGGTGGGGGTACGGGCATGAGCGAGCTGGACATCGCCGGTCAGGTCATCGAGCTGGCCCGCCGGCTCGCCGGGCCGGACGCGCAGGCCGAGGTCACGGTGACCCGCGCCGACCTGGCGCTGACCCGGTTCGCGAACTCGTTCATCCACCAGAACGTCGCCGAGTCGGGCACGGCGGTGCGGCTGCGGCTGCACGTCGACGGACGGACGGCCGCCGGCAGCGGCAGCCTGGTCGACCCCGACGGGCTGACCGCGCTGGTCGAGCGGACCCTGGCGGCGGCCCGGCTCTGCCCGCCTGACCCGGCCTGGCCGGGGCTGGCCCCGCCGTCGCCGGTCCCGACCGGCGCGGTCTTCGACGAGGCCACGGCGTTCGCGGAGCCCGACGAGCGGGCCGCCCGGGTGCGCGACTTCGTGGACGCGGTCGGCGGGCTGGAGGCGGCCGGCTACTGCCGGACGGCGTACCGGTCGGGGGCGTTCGCCAACTCGGCCGGCCACTCCGCGTCGGGTCGCACGGCAGAGGCGGCGATGGACGGCATCGCGCGTACCGGCGGGGCGGACGGGGTGGCCCGGCGCTGCGCCGACCGGCTCGTCGACCTCGACGGTGCCGCGCTCGGCGCCCGGGCGGCGGCGAAGGCGCGGGCCGCCGCGGACCCGGTCGAGCTGCCCCCGGGGCGGTACGAGGTGGTGCTCGAGCCGGCCGCCGTCGCCGACCTGCTCCAGAACCTCTCGTGGTTCGGCTTCAACGGCAAGCGGTACGCCGAGCGGCAATCCTTCGCCGAGTTGGGCGCCCCTCAGTTCGACCCGGCCGTGACGCTGGTGGACGACCCGCTGCACGGCTCGGCCCTGCCGTACGACCTGGAGGGCACCCCGCGGCACGCACTGACCCTGGTTGACGCGGGCACCACCAGGGCGGTGACGCACGACCGGCGCAGCGGCGCCGAGTCGGGGGTGACGTCCACCGGGCACGGGATGCCCGGCGCGTCCACCTTCGGCCCGATCCCGCGCAACCTCCGCCTGCTTCCCGCCGCCGCCCGCACGGTCGGTGGTGACAGCCCGGCCCCCGTCGGCGGGCCGGCCGGCGGGGCGGTGGCCGACCCGGACACGGCGGCGCTGGTCGCCGGGGTGCAACGCGGGTTGCTGGTCAGCGACTTCTGGTACACCCGGGTGCTCGACCCGAAACAGCTGGTCATCACCGGGTTGACCCGAAACGGGGTCTGGCTGGTCGAGGACGGGGTGCCGACCCGGGCGGTCCGCGACTTCCGCTTCACCGAGTCGTACCCCCGAGCCCTCGGACCAGGCCGGGTGCTCGGCCTGGGGCGGCTGGCGGTCCGCCAGCCCGACCGGACCGACGGCGTCTGGTGGGAGGCGCCGCCGCTGCGGCTGGCGTCGTGGCACTTCACCGGCGGCGCGTCCGGCTGACCGCCGGACGGCTCGGTCGCGGATGGTCGGTGACGGTGGACGGAGGGAGCCGCCGGCCCGGTCCGCGGCACCCGAACAAATATTGATCATGGTTCGGGTCTTTCCATCGTGCGGGACACACGGGACACTGCGTTGCGCGGCCGGGCCGCGAAGATCGGCGTAACGTGTGTCACTTAGCTGCGCCGGTTCGTCGGCGCGGTCGCATGCGTGCGCAAGACGTGGCAGTGGATGCGGTCTCACCCGGTCCGCTGACCGGTATGGAAGGTGATCCGCGCCCCCGCGAGGGCGCCGTCAGGGAGACGACTCGAATGACATCAACGGCAACGAGGCCGCGGGGGACGCGGGCACGCGCCGCGATCGCGGCGAAGACGTTGCGAACCGACCGCTGGTGGTTTGCGCCACTGATCACCGTCGTCGGGCTCAGCGCCTGGGTCATCTACGCGACGGTCCGGGTCTTCATGCACAAGTGGTACTGGGTCGAGGAGTTCCACTACCTGACACCGTTCTACTCCCCCTGTGTGACCGACCGGTGCGTCGAGAACTCCGCGCACATCGGCACCTTCCTGCCGGGCTGGTGGATCATCCCGGACGCGGCGCTGACCCTGCCGTTCCTGCTGCTGTTCCGGTTGACCTGCTACTACTACCGCAAGGCCTACTACCGGTCGTTCTGGCTCACGCCGCCGGCCTGTGCGGTCCCGGACGGGCACCAGGCGTACAGCGGGGAGACCCGCTTCCCGCTGCTCGGGCAGAACCTGCACCGCTACTTCTTCTACGCCGCCGCGATCATCTCGATCATCAACACCTACGACGCCATCTACGCCTTCCACTCCCCCAAGGGCTTCGGCTTCGGGCTCGGCAACCTGATCCTGCTGGCCAACGTGGTGATGCTCTGGGCGTACACCATCTCCTGCCACTCCTGCCGGCACATCATCGGCGGGCGGCTCAAGCACTTCTCGAAGCACCCGCTGCGCTACCGCGCCTGGACCTTCGTCTCCTGGCTGAACGTCCGGCACATGCAGCTCGCCTGGATCACCCTCGGCACCCTCGCCCTGACCGACTTCTACGTCATGGCGGTGGCCGCCCACTGGTTCGACGACCTGCGGTTCATCAACTAGAGGCCCTGGACATGACTGAGACGCGAATCGAACGACACCACTACGACGTCGTCGTGATCGGGGCCGGTGGCGCCGGCCTGCGCGCGGCGATCGAGGCCCGGCTCGCCGGCAAGAAGACCGCGATCATCTCGAAGTCGCTCTTCGGCAAGGCGCACACGGTGATGGCCGAGGGCGGCGCCGCGGCCGCGATGGGGAACGTGAACCCCCGGGACAACTGGCAGGTGCACTTCCGCGACACCATGCGCGGCGGCAAGTTCCTCAACAACTTCCGGATGGCCGAGCTGCACGCCAAGGAGTCGCCGCAGCGGATCTGGGAGCTGGAGACGTACGGGGCGCTCTTCGACCGGACGAAGGACGGGAAGATCTCCCAGCGCAACTTCGGCGGGCACGAGTATCCCCGGCTGGCGCACGTCGGCGACCGGACCGGCCTGGAGCTGATCCGGACCCTCCAGCAGAAGATCGTCTCCCTGCAGCAGGAGGACAAGCGGGAGCTCGGCGACTACGAGGCCCGGATCAGGGTCTTCGCCGAGACCACCATCACCGAGCTGCTGCTCGACGGCGACCGGGTCGCGGGCGCGTTCGGCTACTACCGCGAATCCGGCGAGTTCATCCTGTTCGAGGCGCCGGCCGTGGTGCTGGCCACCGGCGGCGTGGGCCGCTCCTACAAGGTCACCTCGAACTCCTGGGAGTACACCGGGGACGGTCACGCGCTGGCGCTGCGCGCCGGGGCGACCCTGATCAACATGGAGTTCCTCCAGTTCCACCCGACCGGCATGGTCTGGCCGCCCTCGGTGAAGGGCATCCTGGTCACCGAGTCGGTCCGCGGCGACGGTGGGGTGCTGAAGAACTCCGAGGGCAAGCGGTTCATGTTCGACTACGTGCCGGACGTGTTCCGCAAGCAGTACGCGGACAACGAGGCGGAGGCGGACCGCTGGTACAAGGACCCGGACAACAACCGGCGTCCGCCCGAGCTGCTCCCCCGGGACGAGGTGGCCCGGGCCATCAACAGCGAGGTCAAGGCCGGTCGGGGCACCCCGGCCGGCGGTGTCTATCTGGACATCGCCTCCCGGCTGCCGGCGGAGGAGATCCGCCGCCGCCTGCCGTCGATGCACCACCAGTTCAAGGAGCTGGCCGACGTCGACATCACCAAGGAGCCGATGGAGGTCGGCCCGACCTGCCACTACGTGATGGGCGGCGTCGAGGTGGACCCGGACTCCGGTGCGGCGGCGGGCAGCGTACGCGGGCTCTTCGCCGCTGGTGAGGTGTCCGGCGGCATGCACGGCTCCAACCGGCTCGGCGGCAACTCGCTGTCCGACCTGCTGGTCTTCGGCAAGCGGGCGGGCGGCCACGCCGCCTCGTACACCGACCAGCTCCCCACGCGCCCGAAGATCTCGGTGGCGGCGGTGGAGGCCGCGGTGGAGACGGCGCTGGCGCCGCTGCAGCGCGACACCGGGGAGAGCCCGTACGTCCTCCAGCAGGACCTCCAGGCGGTGATGGGCGAGCTGGTCGGCATCATCCGGCGGGAAGGCGAGCTGGTCGACGCGCTGGGCAAGCTGGCGCAGCTGCGCGAGCGGGTGGCCAAGGTGAGTGCGGCCGGCGGCCGCCGCTACAACCCGGGCTGGCACCTGGCGCTGGACCTGCGCAACATGCTGGTGGTCTCGGAGTGCACCGCGAAGGCCGCGCTGGAGCGGCAGGAGTCGCGCGGCGGGCACACCCGGGAGGACTTCCCGCAGATGGACGCGAAATGGCGGCGGGTGAACCTGGTCTGCTCGCTGGACGGCGACGCGGTCCGGCTGGAGCGCAAGCCGCTGCCGAAGATGCGCCCGGAGCTGATCAGCCTGTTCGACCGGGCGGAGCTGGCCAAATACCTGACCGACGAGGAACTCGCCGAGTTCGACGCCCTCACCGAGGAGGCGGGCAAGTAATGGGCACCAAGCGACAGTTCCGCATCTGGCGGGGCGACGAGAGCGGCGGCGACCTCCAGGACTACGCCGTCGAGGTCAACGAGGGCGAGGTCGTCCTCGACGTCATCCACCGGCTGCAGGCCACCGACGCGCCGGACCTGGCGTGCCGGTGGAACTGCAAGGCCGGCAAGTGCGGCTCCTGCTCGATGGAGATCAACGGCAAGCCGCGGCTGAGCTGCATGACCCGGATGTCGACGTTCGAGGACGACGAGACCGTGACGGTCACGCCGCTGCGGACGTTCCCGGTCATCCGGGACCTGGTCACCGACGTCTCGTTCAACTACGAGAAGGCCCGTGAGACCCCGGCGTTCGCGCCGCCGGCCGACGTGGCTCCCGGCGAGTACCGGATGCAGCAGGTCGACGTCGAGCGCTCGCAGGAGTTCCGCAAGTGCATCGAGTGCTACCTGTGCCAGAACGTCTGCCACGTGATCCGTGACCACGAGGAGAACAAGCCGGCCTTCTCCGGTCCCCGGTTCTTCATCCGGGCCGCCGAGCTGGACATGCACCCGCTCGACGCGAAGACCGACCGCAAGGAGTACGCGCAGTCCGAGATGGGACTCGGCTTCTGCAACATCACCAAGTGCTGCACCGAGGTCTGCCCCGAGCACATCAAGATCACCGACAACGGGATCATCCCCATGAAGGAGCGGGTCGTCGACCGCAGGTACGATCCCCTCGTGTGGCTTGGTAGCAAGATCTTCCGGAGGGGTCAGGTGCCTCAGACCAGCGTGACCAGCGAGCACCACAGCGGCGCGGGCTCCGCCCAGAGCGGGGTGCACTCGCACGCCGGCGGGTCGCACGACGCGCGATCCGAGGCGCAGGCGCAGAAGGGCGTCAACTGGCACCGCCAGGTGCCGCACCCGACCGCCCCTCCGCTCGACGCCAACGGCAAGCTGCCGCTGACCGAGCTGACCTTCGACAAGGCCGCCGCGCCGTCGCCGTTCGGTGACGACGTCACCTTCCCGCTGCCGCCGGAGCACCTCAACTTCGCTCACCCGCAGCAGGACCAGCCGAAGCACTGAGCAGCACGACAACGACGACGGGGGCCGCGGCACATGCCGCCGGCCCCCGTCCCGTTTCCGCCCCGCTGTCCGCTTCCCGGCCGACCGCCGGACCCCGTCGCCGCGTGGCATGAAGTGGTAGTCCGCGAGCACGTGTCGCGACAACGACTTCATGATCGACGAGCGGTGCCGGGCGCCGGCGACCGCGGCGAAGAGCGACCTCGCCCGGGCGCAGGCCGGGTGGCGCGGGAGCGGGTCAGGCGGTGAGCAGGGGGCGCAGGGCGGCGACGATCGGCGCGTCGGCGGGGAGCCAGGCGACCGTGTCGAGTTCGGCGGCGGAGAGCCAGCGCAGCGCGGAGTGCTCCAGGGCTTTCGGCTGGTCATCATGGAGGAGGCGGGCCACGTACACCCGGAGGACGGAACGGCCGTGGGCCATCCGGACGTCCCGGCCGACCCGTGCGCCGATCTCCACGCGTACGCCGAGCTCCTCGGCGCACTCGCGGACCAGCGCGGCGATCTCGTCCTCCCCCGGCTCGACCTTGCCGCCGGGGAACTCCCAGCGGCCGGCCACCTCAACGGGCGCGGCGCGCTCGCAGGCCAGGACCCTGCCGTCGGCGATGATCGCCGCCCCGACGACCACCTTCGGCTCGCGCCCGCCCTGCCCGTTCCCGCTAACCCGTTCGGTCCGCACGGGCGTCCAGGGTGCCAGATCAATCGGCGGTTTGGGTACCTGAGCCGCACCGTCAGGCCAACAGAACACGGAAGTGTGGGCGTGGACACACGATCCGTGCGACGACAAACTAGAGGGCGTCGACTGGGACACGGGATGGCGACGATTTGGCCACAAGCCGGCAACGACGCCTGGGAGGTACGGTGATGCGCGTGCTTTTCCGCAGCCGGGCAAAGCACGACTACCTCAGCGACGCGCTCGCCCTGCTGTCCGGGTGGACCCGGGAGGGTGAGCAGATCCGACGGACGCTCGTCCTGGACGACACTCAGCACGCGGCGCTGACCGAGCGGGTCAAGGTGGTCGCGGACGCGCTACGGCTACGCCCCGAGATCAGTCGCCGCGCCGACCGTACGCAGATCCGGGTGGGCCACGGCGACGACGAGCCGCTGACCGAGGGCGAGGTGCTGTTGGCGGCCCGCATCGAGGACGCCGTCAGGGCGGTGACCGGCTCCTGAGCCGGCTGGCACCCGCCACCTACCGTCGGGTGCATGACCACCCCGACGTACGACCGCAAGGAACAGTTCCAGCAGATCCAGAGCGGGCTCCTGGCCGGCGAACAGATCATCGCCGTGTACGACGCGGTCGGCTCCGGCACCGGGTTCATCGGCCTCACCGACCGCCGCGTGATCATCCAGGACCGGTCCTTCATCGGCAAGCGGTACGCCATCACTAGCATCCCGTACTCGAAGATCACCAGCGTCAGCGTGGTGAGCAACAAGTCCTGGGGCGGTTCCTTCTTCTCCACCGGGGCGATCGCCATCCACGTCGGCGCGCAGACCTACGAGGTCGAGTTCCGGGGCGCGCAGAAGAGCCACCACGTGCACAACGTGATCCTCCACCACATCTCCTGACGCCTACCCTGATCGGTCATGGACCGGCGGCTGGCAGCGCTCTATGACGTGGAGAACCGGTGGGGGCGCGACGACGACTTCTTCCTTGGTCTCGTCGGCGCGGCGCCCGCGGCCCGCGTGCTCGACCTGGGCTGCGGGACCGGGCGGCTGACCCTGGCGCTGGCCGCCGCCGGCCACGACGTCACCGGGGTCGAGCCGCAGCCGGCGTCGCTGGCCGCGGCCCGCGCCAAGTCGGGCGCCGACCGGGTCACCTGGATCGAGGGCACCTCCGCCGACCTGCCCGACGCCGCGTACGGGGTGGCCCTGATGACCAGCCACGTGGCGCAGGAGATCCGAGGCGACGAGGAGTGGGCCGGCACCCTCGCCGACCTGCGGCGGGCCCTGGTGGACGGCGGTGCGCTGGCGTTCGACTCGCGCGACCCGGCGGCCCGCCGGTGGGAACGCTGGACCCCGAGCGCGTCCCGCCGCCGACTCACCCTGCCCGACGGCGCGGTGGTCGACGCCCGGACCGAGCTGACCGAGGTACGCGACGGCCTGGTCAGCTACGTCCACCACTACCGGTGGCCGGACGGCGTCGAGCTGAGCAGCCCCGGCACGCTGCGCTTCCGGACCGAGGCGGAACTGCGGGCGTCCCTCGCCGACGCCGGCTTCACCGTCGAGCGGGTGTACGGCGGCTGGGCCGGCGAGCCGGTCGGCGCGAGCGACGACGGCGAGCTGATCGTCGTCGCTCGGGCCGGCTGAGCCCGGTCAGCCGGCCCGGCGGTAGGTCAACTCGAAGTCGAGGGCCCAGTCGGTGCCGTCCGCAGACCGCTCCCAGCGCGCGTCGATGGTGTCGCCGTCGGCGCTGAGCGTCCCGGTGAACCGCTGGTGGAAGCCGGGCGCGTCGCGCCACATCCGCCAGAGACCGTCGGCGAACGTCATCCGGTAGACCCGGTGCACGCCGCGCGCGTCCGCGTACAGCACGGTGAACTCCTCGTCGGCGTCGTCGAGGCCGACGAGTTGCGTGGTGGGGAACGGCACGTTGTCCCGCCACGCCTGCGGCGCAGTGTCCGGCAGGGGCTCCGCGTCGCTGAACATCCGCAGGTACTGGCCGCCGTCGACCCAGGTGACGTCCGTCCACGCGGCGCCGAGGCCCTCGACCTTCGGCCGCACCGTCCACCGCCCGACGAGCACGTCCAGCCGCGCGAGCGCGGGATGCCGCTCCCCCATTCCTCCTCCTCCTGCTGCCGAGAAGGTTCACG
>NZ_VSFA01000169.1 GCF_008119785.1 Micromonospora sp. MP36
TCTGTCCGCGTTGCAGGCTGCCGGCGACGCGCAGGGCCGGATCGGCTGGACGGTGAGCGTGGATTCGATGACCAGTCGCGTCCACCAGCACGCCGCTGGCGCCCGCACCGATGGGCATCTGCAGAAGGAACCCCCCGGCGGTGTGCACGACGAGCCGGCCGATCACGCGCTGGGCCGATCGAGGGGCGGGCTGACCACCAAGACTCATCTTGCCTGCGAGCAGGGACAGAAGGTCCTCTCCCTGATCGTGACCGCCGGGCACCGTGGTGACAGCCCGCAGTTCATCCCTGTCCTGCGCCGCATCCGCGTGAGCCGCCTCGGTGTGGGCCGGCCACGTACCTGCCCCGACCTGGTCTTGGCCGACAAGGCCTACACCAGTCGCGGCAACCGCAGATACCTGCGCTCACGTGGGATCAAGGCCTGCATCCCCAGGAAGAAGGACCAGGACGCCCACCGCAAGGCCAAAGGCTCCAAGGGCGGGCGCCCACCCGCGTTCGACCCCCAGCTCTACCGGCTACGCCACGCCGTCGAGAACGGCATCAACCGGCTCAAACGCCACCGCGGCATCGCCACCCGCTACGACAAGCTCGCGGTCCGCTTCCAAGCCGTCCTGACCATCGCCATCATCACCGAGTGGCTCTGACCGGCTTATGAAACACGCCTTAGGCTCGGGCGATGCCAAACCCATCCCTCGACCGCGGTGTGCTCCTGCTGGCACAGGGCGACGATCTCCAGGTTGACTGGGTCACCGGCTCCGCCGACGCCGGATCGCCCTGCACCCCCGCGACCCGGTTCCAGATCGCCTCGATCAGCAAGCAGATGGCCGCCGTCGCGGTGCTGCTCCTCGCCGAGCGGGGCGCGCTGCGCCTGGACGATCCGATCAACCGTTGGCTGCCGGACCCGCCGGCGGCCTGGTCCGGGATCACCCCGCACCACCTGCTTACCCACACCTCCGGCCTGGGTCATTGGGAGGAATACCCGATGATCGACCTGGCCGGGCCGGCCGAGCCCGACAAGCTGCTGGCCGTCTTCGCCGGCGTGCCGCCGCTGTTCGCCCCCGGCGCCGGCTGGCACTACAGCAGCCCCGGGTACGTCCTGCTGGCCCGGGCCGTCGAGCGCGCTTCCGGCCGCCCGTATGCCGAGTTCCTCGCCGAGGAGGTCTTCGCGCCGCTCGGCATGACGGACAGCTTCGCCGGCGACGCCGCCGGGCGGGACGACGTGGCGGTTGGGCACGAGGGCGGCCGGCCGGCGCCGTCCTGGAACCTGGACACGGTGAGCATGGGCGCCGGGGACGTCTGGTGCACGGGTGCCGACCTGCTCACCTGGCTGAACGTGCCACGCCGGGGCCGGCTGCTCGGGCCCGCCGCGGTGGCCGCCATGATCAGCCCGCATGCGCCGACCGGCCGCCCCGGCGAGGCGTACGGCTACGGCTGGTTCGTCGGCCCACTGGCCGGGGAGCGGGCGGTCCACCACTCCGGGGACAACGGCGGCTACAAGGCGTTCGCGGCCTGGTTCCCCGACTCCGACCGCCGCCTCGTGGTGCTGACCAACCAGGCCGAGATCGACCCCGCGCTGCTGAAGGCGGAGCTGGAATGAGTCGAGGGCGCGCCGGCCGGGGTGGTCGGCGCGCCCTCGGGCAGGCTCACGTCAGGCGGTGAAGCGGATCCGCCGCCGTCGGGTCACCACGAGGAGCACAGCGCCGGCCGCCACCAGGGCACCGGCCACGGCCGCCATGACGCCGGCCGCCGCGCCGGTCACCGGCAGGCCCGGGCTCGGCGCCCCCGCCACCGCCGCCACCGCGGTTTCTGCTCGGGGGCGTAGACGGCCTCCATCTCCAGGTCGAGGTCGGGCAGGGTGATCGACAGTCGCGCCGGGTGGTCGGCCCGGCCCGGTCCTGCCGTCGCGTAGCGTCTGGGGCATGTGCGGGAGCAGACGGTGACCCGGATCGTGGCCGGGACGCTCGGCGGTCGGCGGATCGCCGCGCCGCCCGGCGCGGGCACCCGGCCGACCTCCGACCGGGTCCGGGAGGCGCTGTTCAGCGCGGTGCAGGCCGAGCTTGACCTGGCCGGGGCGCGCTTCGCCGACCTGTACGCCGGCTCCGGCGCGGTCGGCCTGGAGGCGCTTTCCCGGGGCGCGGCGCACGTGCTGCTGGTGGAGTCGGACGCCCGGGCGGCCCGGGTGATCCGGGAGAACATCGCCACGCTGCGGGCCGTCCCGGCCGCCCGCCTGGTCACCGGCAAGGTGGCCGGCGTGCTCGCCGCCGGACCCGACGGCGGGCCGTACGACGTGGTCTTCGCCGACCCGCCGTACGCCGTACCCGACGAGGAGATCACCGCGCTGCTGGCCGCGCTGGTCGACGGCGGCTGGCTGACCCCGGACGCCCTGGTGATCGTGGAGCGGTCCAGCCGCACCGGGCCGGTCAACTGGGTGGAGGGCATCACGCCGGAGCGCAGTCGCCGCTACGGCGAGACCACCCTTTGGTACGGTCGCCGATCATGAGACGTGCGGTCTGTCCCGGCTCGTTCGACCCGGTCACCAACGGACACCTCGACATCATCGGCCGGGCCAGCCGGCTGTTCGACGAGGTGATCGTCGGCGTGCTGATCAACCAGTCGAAGCAGGGGCTGTTCACCGTCGAGGAGCGGATCGACATGCTCCGCCAGGTGACGGCCTCCTACGACAACGTGCGGGTCGAGTCGTTCCGCGGGCTGCTGGTCGACTTCTGCCGCGCCCAGCAGGCCAGCGTGTTGATCAAGGGTCTGCGCGCGGTCAGCGACTTCGACTACGAGCTGCAGATGGCCCAGATGAACATCGGCCTGGCCGGCGTGGAGACCCTCTTCATGCCGACCAACCCGCTCTACTCCTTCCTCTCCTCCAGTCTGGTCAAGGACGTGGCCAAGTGGGGCGGCGACATCTCGGCACACGTCCCCGACGTGGTCCGCGAGCAGTTGGTGGCCCGCCTCACCCCGGACGCCCGGGCCTGACCGTTCGCCGCGCCCTCGTCGAGGGCCCGACGCCCTGGCCCGGCGCCCGTCGGGCGGCGCGCGACGCGCCGTGCGGGGGTGGACCGGCGCGGCGTGGAGCGGGCGCGACATGATGTGTGCAGCGCCGAATTCGGGCGCAGGCCGCATCATGTAGGTCGGCCGACGAACGACAGGAGTGAGGTACCGGTGGACCCGCTCGATCGCATCGATGAACTGATCGCCATGGTGGAGCAGGCCCGCTCCGTCCCCATGTCGCGCAACAACTGCATGGTCGACCGGGGCGAGATGATCGCCGCCCTCGACGAGCTGCGCGTCGAGCTCCCCGCCGACCTGCGCCGGGCCGCCGCGCTGCTGGAGGAGCGGGACAAGATCATGGAGGCCGGCAAGCGCGAGGCCGATCGGATCATCAGCGAGGGTGAGGCGGAACACGCCCGCCTGGTCTCGGTGAACGAGATCACGGTCTCCGCCGAGCACGAGGGCGCCCGGATCATCGCCGAGGCCCGCGCGGAGGCACAGCGCCTCCGCGACGAGGTGGACGACTACGTCGACACCGCGCTGGCCAACTTCGAGCAGTTCCTGACCCGGGCACTCGCCTCGATAGAGCGCGGCCGGGACAAGATGCACGCGCTGCGCGAGATCGGCACCTTCGGCGGTGACGAGGCGGACCGGCCGCTACCCTTCTGAGCGACGCCCGGGCCGGCAGCCGACAGCCGGCACCCGGTGGGGCCGGGGCGCACCACGCCCCGGTTCGACGGTCCGGCGGTCGCCCAGGTAACCTTCTTTGTCGGCCTCTCACCGGCCGGAGTCTGACTATGCCCAAACACACGCCTTCTCCACTCAACCCCAGGTCGCCGCTGGTCCTCGACACGAGGGACCTGCCGCGTCGGCCTGGCGCGTTGCGTACGGTCAAGCGGGTCGTGCCGGCACCGGAGGACCTCGGCGTGGAGTTGATCGGTGTGCCGGCGGGCGCGGACCTCGACCTCGACCTGAGGCTGGAGTCGGTGTCCGAGGGTGTGCTCGTCTCCGGGACCGTCAGCGGTCCCATCAAGGGCGAGTGCAGCCGTTGCCTGCGTGAGATCGACGACTCGGTGGTCGTGCCGATCCAGGAGCTGTACGCGTACGAGAACAGCACCACGGACATCACGACCGACGAGGACGAGGTGGGCCGGATGCAGGGCGATCTGATCGACCTGGAGCCGGCGCTGCGGGACGCGGTGGTGCTCACCTTGCCGACCAACCCGCTCTGCCGGGAGGACTGCCCAGGCCTGTGCCCCGACTGCGGGGTGCGCTGGGACGAACTGCCGGCCGACCACAGTCACCAGCAGGTCGACCCGCGTTGGGCTGCCCTGTCGCAACTGACCCGTAAAGAGGAGTAACAACCGTGGCCGTCCCCAAGCGCAAGATGTCGCGCAGCAACACCCGGGCCCGTCGGGCGCAGTGGAAGGCCGCGGCGGTCGCGACCGTGGCCTGCCCGCAGTGCAAGTCGCCGAAGCTGCCGCACGCCGCCTGCTCCGTCTGCGGCACCTACAACGGCCGCCAGGTCCTCGAGGTCTGACCTGGACGCCGAGTGACGTCCCCGACCACAGGTCGGGTGGCGCGCGCACCCTGGCTCACGCCCGGTGCCCCGGCTCCCTCCGCCGCCGGCCGACCCCCGGCCGGCGTCCCGACGGAGCCGGGCACCGCGCGGATCGCCGTCGACCTCCTCGGCGGGGACGATGCTCCCGCCGTCGTGGTTGACGGCGCTCTGCGGGCCGTACGCACCGACCCTGACCTGCACCTGCTGCTCGTCGGACCGACCGAGGTCGCCGACGGGCTGATCGGCGCGCTCACCCCCGAGCAGCGTGCCCGCGTCACGGTCCGCCCGGTGCGGACTGTCGTGGGCATGGCCGACCACCCCACCGCCGCCCGCGCGGAGAGCACCGTCCAGGCGGCCGTCAGCGCCGTCCGCGACGGGTTCGCCGACGCGCTCGTCTCCGCCGGCTCGACCGGCGCCACCGTCACCGCCGCCGCCCTCGGCCTCGGCCGGTGGACCGGGGTGCGCCGGCCGGCCCTGGTGGCCACCCTCCCCGCCGTGGCCGGCCCGGTTGTGCTGCTGGACGTCGGCGGCACGCTCGAACCCCGTCCCGCCACCCTCGCCCGGCACGCCGTGCTCGGTGCCGCGTACGCGGCCGTGGCGCACGCTGTCGCCGCGCCCCGGGTCGGGCTGCTCTCCGTCGGCACCGAGGCGGGCAAGGGCGACCGGCTGCGCCGGGCCGCCGATCCCGCCCTCGCCGCCGTGCCGCTGCCGTGCGGCGCCCGCTACGTCGGCCTCGTCGAGGGGTACGACGTCTCCCTCGGCGCGCGCGCCGACGTCGTGGTCACCGACGGGTTCACCGGCAACGTGCTGCTCAAGGCGATCGAGGGCGCGTACGCGATGGCCGGCGGGCCCCCGGCGAGCGGCGGCGCCCCGCGCGCGGCGGCCCTGCTCGGGGTGGCCGGCACGGTGGTCGTCTGCCACGGCGCGGCCCGGCCCGACGACGTGGCCTCCGGCATCGCCCTCGCGGCCCACCTGTGGCGCAGGGGCGCCACCGACACCGTCGCCGCCCTGCTCGACGGCGTACCGCACGATTTCGCACCTGACCGAACCGACACCGAGGTAGCACCATGACCAACGACAAGCGGCGGCGGGCTCCCGTCGGCCACCTGGAGGCGGCCTTCGGGGTGTCGCTCGACCCGGAGCTGCTGGAGCGCGCCCTGACCCACCGCTCCTACGCGTACGAGAACGGTGGGCTGCCCACCAACGAGCGGCTCGAGTTCCTCGGCGACTCGGTGCTCGGGGTGGTGATCACCACGGCGCTCTTCCACAACCACCCCGACCTGCCCGAGGGGCAGCTCGCCAAGCTGCGCGCCAGCGTGGTGAACATGCGCGCGCTGGCCGACGTGGCGCGCGGTCTCGGCCCGGCGGGGCTGGGCGCGTACCTGCTGCTGGGCAAGGGTGAGGAGACCACCGGCGGCCGGGACAAGGCCAGCATCCTGGCCGACACCTTGGAGGCGCTGCTCGGCGCGATCTACCTCCAGTACGGCCTGGACACCGCGGCCATCGTGATCCACCGGCTGTTCGACCCGCTGATGGCCGAGTCGGCCGGCCGGGGCGCTGCGCTGGACTGGAAGACCAGCCTCCAGGAGCTGACCGCCGCGCTGGGGCTGGGCGTCCCCGAATACCGGATCGAGGGCACCGGCCCGGACCACCTCAAGACCTTCACGGCCTGGGTGGTGGTGGCCGGCAACCGCTACGGCGGCGCCGAGGGGCGCAGCAAGAAGGAGGCCGAGCAGCGGGCCGCCGAGTCGGCCTGGCGGACGCTGACCGAGCAGGCCGAGGCGGAGGCCGCCGCTGCGAAGGCCGCGGCCGAGGGGACCGAAGCGACCGCGGACGACGCGGCCGAGGCGGGCGCCGGCCGTGCCTGAGCTGCCCGAGGTCGAGACGGTCCGGCAGGGACTGGCCCAGTGGGTCATCGGCCGGACGATCAGCTCCGTCGAGGTGCGCCACCCCCGGGCCGTACGCCGGCACCAGCCGGGTGGGGAGCACTTCGCCGACGTGCTGACCGGCCGGACGATCACCGACGTCCGGCGCCGGGGCAAGTACCTGTGGCTGCCGCTCGACAGCGGTGACGCCCTGATCGGGCACCTCGGTATGTCCGGGCAGTTGCTGCTCCAGCCGGTCGGGGCGGCCGACGAGCTGCACCTGCGGGTCCGGTTCCGGTTCGCCGACGACGGGCCGGAGCTGCGCTTCGTCGACCAGCGCACGTTCGGTGGACTGTCGGTGTCCGAGGGTGGCGCGGAGCTGCCCGCGGAGATCGCGCACATCGCCCGGGACCCGATGGACCCGGAGTTCTCCGACGCCGACTTCGTGGCCGCGCTGCGGCGGCGGCGTACCGAGGTGAAGCGGGCGCTGCTCGACCAGAGCCTGATCTCCGGGGTCGGCAACATCTACGCCGACGAGGCGCTGTGGCGGGCCAGGCTGCACGGCGCCCGCCCGACCGACGCGCTGACCCGCCCGGCGGTCAGCCGGTTGCTCGGGCACGTGCGGGACGTCCTCGGCGAGGCGATCAAGCAGGGCGGCACCAGCTTCGACGAGCTGTACGTCAACGTCAACGGCGAGAGCGGCTACTTCGACCGGTCGCTGAACGCGTACGGCCGGGAGGGGGAGCCGTGCCCGCGGTGCGGCGCGCCGATCCGTCGCGAGGCGTTCATGAACCGGTCGTCCTACAGTTGCCCGCGCTGCCAGCCCCGCCCCCGAGGGGCGTTGCGGGGATGACCCTGAGCCGGCTCGGGGTTGCGCCGGTGTGCCCTGTCGGGCGGTTTCCGGCGCGTCCCCCGCTCGTACCCTGAAAAGCCCGTTCTGTCCGGTTGATGGAGCCCCTGGGGCCCGGCCGGCCGGGATCTGCCGGATGGGGGACGAGCCGGGGCCGTTCCCCGATGTCCGGGCGTCGCCCGCTCCCTAGCGTCAGACCGTCGGCACAGGGCCGACGTCTGGAGGGGGAACCCGGGTATGGGCAGGCGACCGGTGACGGTGCGGTTGGCACGGTGGAGTGCGGAGCACCCGTGGCGGGCCATCGCGCTGTGGGTGGTGTTCGTGGCGGTGTGCTTCGTGGGCGGCAACGCCGCGGGCCTGAAGGAGGCGAGCTCCGCCGACCAGGCGACCGGCGAGGTGGGACGGTCCGAGCTGATCATCGACAGCGGCGGCTTCCACGAGCCGGCGACGGAGAACGTACTGATCACGCCCCGCTCCGGGACGCTCGACCAGGCCGCGGCGAAGGCCGCCGCCGACGACGCGGCGGCCCGGCTGCGGCAGGTCGACGGGGTCGCCTCGGTGGGTACGCCGATGCCGTCCCGGGACGGCGACGCGCTGCTGCTGCCGATCACCATGTCCGGTGACCCGGAGACCGCGTCGGACCGGGTGCAGCCGCTGCGGGACGCCACCGCCACGGTGCAGCAGGCGCACCCGGCGCTGCGGATCGAGCAGGTCGGGGGGCCGTCGATCAACAAGGCGCTCGACGACACGCTGGGGAAGGACTTCAAGCGGGCGGAACTGCTCAGCCTGCCGGTCACCCTGGCCATCCTGATCATCGCGTTCGGCGCGCTGATCGCGGCGGGCGTGCCGGTGCTGCTCGCGCTCTCCTCGGTGGCCGCGGCCATGGGGCTGTCCACCCTGGCCTCGCACCTGGTGCCGGCCAACGACACCACGGCCAGCGTGATCCTGCTGATCGGCATGGCCGTCGGCGTCGACTACTCGCTCTTCTACGTCCGTCGGGAACGCGAGGAACGGGCGAAGGGCCGGTCCGGGCTCGACGCGGTGGAGATCGCGGCGGAGACCTCCGGGCACGCCGTGGTGGTCTCCGGCACCGCCGTGATCATCTCGATGGCCGGGCTGCTGCTCGCCCAGGACGCCATCTTCTCGTCGCTGGCCGTCGGCTCGATCCTGGTGGTCGCGGTCGCGGTGCTCGGCTCGCTGACCGTGCTGCCCGCGCTGCTGGCCAAGCTCGGCCGCTGGGTCGACCGGCCCCGGGTGCCGCTGCTGTGGCGGCTCACCGCCCCGCGTACCGGCCGGCACGGCCAGCCGGCCCGGCCCCGGTTCTGGCCGGCCGTGCTGAAGCCCGCGCTGCGCGCCCCGCGGGCCACCCTGATCGTCTCGGTCGGGCTGCTGCTCGCCCTGGCCGCCCCGGCGCTGGGCATGAAGCTGAAGTTCCCCGGCATGGAGGACGTGCCCCGCACCACGCCCGCCATGCAGGCGTACGACCGGCTCACCGCCGCCTTCCCGAGCAACGGCACCAGCCACACGGTGGCGGTGCGGGCGCCGGCCGAGCAGGCCGACCGGGTGCACGCCGCGCTGACCGACCTGGCCGGGCGGGCCGCCGCCGATCCGCTCTTCGCGCCGGCCGAGGGGGACGGCCCGAAGATCAAGGTGTCGGCCGACCGCCGGGTGTCGGTGCTGGAGGTGGCCACCCCGTACGGCAGCCGCACCGACGAGGCCACCCGTTCGCTGCACGAGCTGCGCACCGACCTGGTCCCGGCGGCGCTGCGCGGCATCCCCGGGATCGAGTACGCGGTCGGCGGCGCCGTGGCCGCCAACGAGGACTACGCCCAGCACATCCGGGAGAAGCTGCCGATCGTGGCCGCCTTCGTGCTGGCGCTGACGTTCCTGGTGATGGCCTGGACGTTCCGGTCGGTGGTGGTCGCGCTCACCTCGATCCTGCTGAACCTGCTCTCCGCCGGCGCCGCGTACGGCCTGCTGGTGCTGGTCTTCCAGGGCGACTGGGCGGCGGGGCCGCTCGGCTTCACCTCGATGGACGCGATCGTCACCTGGCTGCCGCTGTTCCTGTTCGTGGTCCTCTTCGGGCTCTCCATGGACTACCACGTCTTCGTGGTCAGCCGGATCCGCGAGGGCGTTCGGGACGGCCTGCCGAACCGAGACGCGGTGGCGTACGGGATCACCTCGTCGGCGGGCGTGGTGACCAGCGCGGCCATCGTGATGGTCGGGGTCTTCTCGATCTTCGCGACGCTGAGCACCATCGACATGAAGCAGCTCGGCATCGGGCTGGCCGCGGCGATCCTGCTGGACGCCACGATCATCCGGGCCGTGGTGCTGCCGTCGCTGATGACCCTGCTGGGCGACGCCAACTGGTGGGCCCCGCGCTTCCTGCGCGCCCGCTCGGCAACCCCGCCCGCCGAGCCGCCCGCCCCCGCCCCGGAGCTGGTCGGCGCCCACTGACCCGCACGTCCCCACCGGGCCGGGCCGCATCCGCGGCCCCGCCCCCCCCCCCCCCCCCCCCCCCCCCCCCCCCCCACCCCCCCCCCCCCCC
>NZ_VSFA01000017.1 GCF_008119785.1 Micromonospora sp. MP36
TCTTTCCCTCCACGCCCCTCTTCCGACCGGGGGCGGGGCCGGGTTTGGAGGGAGGGGGTCGTCGTCGGTCAGGTGGGCCTCGGGTGGCGAGTGGGGGGGACGGTGGGGACGCGGCGTCCGCGCGCCGCGCGACTGCTGACGGCGGACGCGGCGAGCCGGGTGATCAGACCACGAGTTGGTATCCGGCCCGCTCCACGGCTTGCCGGATGTCGACGGTATGCAGCGGTGCGTCGCTGACGACGGTCACCTCAAGGCTCCTCGGATAGCTCCCACGGCCGGCTCGCCGACAACGCGTCCCCGTCGGCGATGAACGGGCCAGCATCCTGTCGGCTGGCGATCTTACGATACCCGGGCCGGGTATCCCGTTCAAGACGTCACCGAACTTCCGCCTGAAGGCGGGCAAACGCCTGCGGACACTTGACGCCGGATACCGGTAGGGGGTAGACAATCGGCGTTACCGATACCCCCTAGGGGTAACTGAAGGAGTGGTCGCAGTGTCATCCGGTTCCAAGCGGTGGTGGGCTCTCGGGCTCATCGCCCTCGCCCAGTTCGTGGTCATCATGGACACCTCGATCATCGGCGTCGCGCTACGTCGCATGCAGGCCGACCTCGGCTTCTCACCACAGAACCTGTCCTGGGTCTTCAACGCCTACGTGGTGGCCTTCGGCGGCCTGCTGCTGCTCGGCGGCCGGCTGTCCGACCTCTTCGGCGCCCGGCGCATGTTCGCCGCCGGCTGGCTCGTCCTGCTCATCGGTTCGGCGGCAGCCGGCCTCGCCGACAGCGTCGCGGTCGAGCTGGCTGCCCGCGCCGTGCAGGGCACCGGGGCCGCGCTGATCGCCCCGTCGGCCCTGACGCTGCTGATGATGCTCTTCGGCGCCCAGCCCCGAGAACTCACGAAGGCGCTGGCCCTCTACGGCGCCGCCGCGCCCGCCGGCGGCACCGCCGGGGTCTTCCTCGGCGGCGTCATCACCGAATACATCAGCTGGCCGTGGGTGTTCTACATCAACATCCCGGTCGCGGTGCTCGCCCTTGTGGCTGCTCCGTCGCTGATGCCCGCCGGCGGCACGCGCCGTGGGTCGCTGGACGTCATCGGCGCGCTCACCGTGACCGTCGGCCTCGGCGCCGCGGTCTACGGCATCGTCCGCGCTCCCGAAATCGGCTGGGCCTCCGGGCAGACCTGGCTGGTCCTCGCCGGAGCCGTCGTCGCCCTGGGCGCGTTCGTCGCCATCCAGGCGGCCCGCCGGGAGCCGCTGATGCGGCTGTCCATCTTCCGCGCCCCCAATCTCGCCGCCGCCAACGTCGCCCAGATAATGCTCGGCGCGGCGTGGATCCCGATGTGGTTCTTCCTCAACCTCTACCTGCAGCAGGTCCTCGGCTACAGCGCCTTCCCCAGCGGGGCCGCCCTGCTGCCGATGACGATCCTCATCATGATCGGGATGATCTTCCTCGCGCCGCGGGCCATCGCCCGGTTCGGGCCTTCCCGCATGGTGGTCACCGGCCTCGCCGTCCTGGCCGTCGGACTCGGCTGGCTCGCCCTGGTCCGCCCCGACGGCAGCTTCGCCGTGGACGTCCTGCCCGCCTCGCTGGTCGCGGCGCTGGGCATGTCTCTGGCGTTCATCCCGTCACTCGGGACGGCCATCTCCAGCGCGCGGCCGGAGGAGGGAGGCCTCGCCTCCGGCATCGTCAACACCAGCTACCAGATCGGCTCGGCCCTCGGCCTGGCCGCCATGACCGCGGTCGCCGCCGCCACCGGAGCCGACCGGCTCGGCGACCTGCCCGCCCTCACCGACGGCTACTCCGCCGCCTTCGTCGGCGCCGGGATCATCGCCGCCGCAGGAGCCGTCATCGCCGGCCTCACCCTGCACACCGCAAAGCCACAGCCCGCCAACGACGCAGAGCCGGTACGCGCGGGCTGACCTGACCCAGCCAGGGCAATCCTGGCTTCGCAGGCCATCGGATCGGTTGCCACGGGGCGGACGCACCGTTCCGCCCACGCCTCGCCGCTCATCACGAGACCGTCCGTAGGACGTCGGTGGGGTGAGTCAGGTCCTGACTCACCCCACCGACGTCGGCCGGCGGCAGATGTCTCGGCCGAGCGCGATCCGCTTGACCTCGATCATCAGCGAGGGCACCCGCGTGCCTTGCCATCGCCTCCAGGCCGGCCCGGCGCCCAGAGTAGGACAAAGTGGGACCATGCCGGCCTGGTGCTGGTTACGCTGTCGCAGGAGGTGAGCCACGTGTTGAGAGACGCACCGGTGCAGGCGGCCATACCAGCGAGCGACATGGAACGGGCGAAGCGCTTCTATCGCGACACCCTGGGCCTGACGATCTCCCGGGAGGCCGAGGACGCCGTCCATTTCGAATCCGGTGGAACGCAGTTCTTCATCTATCCCACCTCCAACGCCGGGCAGGCGCCCCACACGTTGGCGGCCTGGTTGGTCGCCGACCTCGACGCCGAGATGGCGGACCTCCGGGGGCGCGGCGTGACGTTCGAAGAGTACGACCTGCCTGGCCTGAAGACCGTCAACGGCGTCGCAGAGGTCGCGACCATGCGCGCCGCCTGGTTCAAGGACAGCGAAGGCAACATTCTCGGCGTGACTCAGCCCCGCCAAGGGTGACCCTCGTAGTCGCCATCCGCACTCTCCGGCCGATCACGACGACCGACACGCTTCCGCCAGTGCGACCGGGTCGCGGCCCCGGTGCTCTCGGTTCCGGATCCCAGCAGTGCGATCGTGGGCACGCGCCCCGCCCGCATCCCTCGGCGCAGCTGCCCGTCCACGCCTGGCCGGACCGAGCTGAACGACACAGGATCGGCCCGCCACCCTGCTTCAGCAGGTGAGGGTCCGGTCAACCGCGCCCGCCACAGCTTCCGTGTCGCTCGGCGGCGCGGCCGGATACGGTGGCAGGCGTGACCAAGGCGGTGCGGGTGTCGGCGTGGTGCAGCTGACCTGGTGCGGGCACAGCACCGTGTGGATCGAGGACTCGGGAACGCGGCTGCTGACCGACCCGCTGCTGCGTGACCGGCTCGCCCATTTGCGCCGTCGACGCGGGCCCACCCCGCGACTATCGTCCGCTCCGGACGCCGTACTCGTGTCGCACCTGCACGCCGACCACCTGGACTTCGCGTCACTGCGCCGGCTGCCCGAGCACACCGCGCTGGTGGTGCCGGCGGGCGCCACACGGCTGGTCCGGCGGGCGCTCGGCGCGGCGGCCGCCGGGCGCTGCACGGAACTCGCGGTCGGTGACCGGCTCACGATCGGCGGCCTCGACGTCGCCGCCGTCCCCGCCGCCCACCACGCCGGCCGGGGTCCCTGGTCCCGGCACCGGGCCGCCGCCGTCGGTTACCTGATCGAAGGCCGCGCGCGAACCTGGTTCGCCGGGGACACGGGTCTCTTCGACGGGATGGCCGAGCTGGGGCGGCTCGATCTGGCGCTGATCCCGGTGGGTGGCTGGGGCCCGACGCTCGGCCCCGGCCACCTCGACCCGGCGGGGGCCGCCGAAGCGGTACGACGTGCGGCGCCGGCGTGGGCCGTACCCATCCACTTCGGCACCTTCTGGCCGGTCGGGTGCGACCGGATCCGGCCGGACCGGTTCTTTTGGCCGGGCGACGACTTCGCTCGGCAGGTGGCGACGGTCGCGCCGGCCACCCAGGTGCGCGTGCTGCGGCCGGGCGAGTCGTTCCTGGCGGACCCACGGTGACGGCCACGCTCGGTGCGCTGGGCTCGCTGATCCTGGTGGTGCTCTTCGGCTCCGTGCTCCCGGTGGTGCCGACCGGCGCGGCGGTCAGCGGCGCCGCGGCACTCGCCGCCCACCAGCATCCGGTCACCGTGGTGCTGGTCGTGATCGCCGGTGCCGTCGGCGCATACATCGGCGACCTCGCGACGTACGGCATCCTCGGATGGGGTGGCGAGCGGGTCGCCCAGCGGCTACCCGGCCTGCGCGGACGGCAGCGGGTCGGCCGGGTCTCGGCCCTCGTGCGCGAGGGGCACGTCTCGGCGCTGCTGGTGTCCCGGCTCATCCCCGGCGGCCGGGTCCCGGTGCTGCTGGCCGCGGCCGTGGCAGGGCTGGCCTGGCGGCGGTTCGCCGTCGCCAACGCGCCGGCCAGCCTGCTGTGGTCGGTGCTCTACGCCTCGATCGGGGTCCTCGGGCGGGCGGTCTTTCCGGAGCCGTGGCAGAGCGTCGTCGCCGCGATCCTGCTCGTCGTCCTGGTCACCCAGGGACTGGGCTGGCTCAGCCGGCGTCGGCGGCTGCCGGATGATCCGCTGGCCCCGTAGGCCGGTCAGCGCCTGCGCTACGCGGCCGGCTCGCGGCGCCGGTCGTGGTCCCGGTCGACGTCCGGCTCGTTGCCCGTGCCGTCCTGCGTGCCGGCGTGGTCGTCGGCCCGCCGCAGGCCGAGCCGCCGCATCCAGCCGAGCAACTGCCGATGTACGTCGTCCGGGCCGACCAGTTCGTCCTCCTGCGGCCAGTCGGCGGGATGGATGAGCAGGGCCTCGGTCTGCCAGCCGCCGAGGCCGCCGTGGCACCCCACCAACTCCTCGAAGGCCGCGACCTCCTCCAGGCCCGGCTCCACGGCGCTGATCACCACGAGGTCGCCGACGTGGTCCATCGCCTGGTGGCGGAGCAGGTCATGGCGGGCCCGGGGGCCGTACGGGGCCAGCGGATCGTCACCCTCGATCTGCCCGTCCCGCAGCCAGTGGCAGCCGCGGCCCCCGATCGCCAGCGGTCCGGCGGCGGAGTCGACCACGACCAGCCCGATGCCGGGGTGCGCGGCCAGGCCGTCGATCAGCCCCGGGACGGCGGCGTCGATCCGCTCGCGGGTCAGCCGGCCCGGATGATGGGGCAGGTAGATCATCGCCAGGTTGCCCGATGCCACCACCACGGCCTCCGGATCGGCGGCGGTGGCCGCCTCCTCCCGGTCGGCCGGCCCCAGGCTGACCTCGCCCCCGTCCGCTCGCGACCGCATGGCCAGCCGAGCCGCCGTGCCGGTCGCCCCTCCCCGGCCACCGACCTCGGTGAGCAGCGCGTTCACCCGGCCCCACGACTCGACGGGACCGGCGGCCTCGACGGTCGCCGCGGGTTGGGCCGGGACGGTGGGCGCCAGCCGGGGGCCGGACGCGACCGTCCGCACCGGGTGCGCGGCAAGGCGGGCAGTCAGCTCCGCCAGCGACTCGCCGTATCGCTGGCGGAACGTGGCGCCCTGGCTCTGCCCGTGGTCGCTCAACACCACGATGTGGTAACGCCGCGTCGCCTCAGCCGCCAGCCGCTGCAGGACGCCGAGCGTCTGATCGAGCGCCTCGAGGACCGCCATCGCCTGCGGGCGAGCCGGCCCGGCGTGGTGGGCCACCTCGTCGTAGTCCAGGAAGTCGCAGAAGATGACCGGTGCCCCGGCGGCCATCTGCTCGGCAATGAGCGACACGTTCAGGTCGCTGAGCAGGCTCGCCATCGGGCGCAGCGCCAGGTACGAGCCCCGGCGCCGTCCCCTTGGCTGGATGTCGCGCAGCCGCTGCCGCCGCGCCTCGTACAGCTCGCGAAGCACCTGCCCGGCCCCGCGCACCACGGCGCGCGCGAAACCGTACGGGCTGGCCATGAACACCGCGTAACCCCGAGTGGACGGTCCGGGCAGTCCCGCGCGGCTCACCGTGAGCAGGCTGGTGGGGGCGTCGCCGGTGAAGGCGGTGCTGATACTGACGCCGCCGTCCCGCAGCAGACCCTGTCCGGTGGACAGGCGCTGCTCGATCTCGGCGGCGTCGCGTGGCCGGCTGGTCACCACCATGCGGCCGGCGGAGCGAGCCCTGCTGTCGCCCACTGTCGCCTTCTCGTACCAGCGATAGGCCGGCACCCGCCGAGTGTCGCCGTACAACAGGCCCGCCTGCGCCGCGGGCGTCGTGGCCGGCAGCCCGGTGTGCCAGCGGGTCATCCGGTGGCTGCCCGAGCGCAGCCACCGGCCGATCGTGGGCAGGTTGCCGGCGCGGATGGCCCACCACACCAGCGGCGCGGCCACCCCGTCGAGCTGGACGATGAGCAGGCCGTCGGCGGCCTGCCGGGCGGGCGTCTCCACGGTGGCGCCACCTCGCCGCCGTCGGCGCCGCCACGTCGGGCGCCGCTCCCGCCTGCGCCGCACCCGGGTCATCACCCACAGCATCTCGCTGACGAACGCGTCGTCCGTTCCTGCGTCAGCCAGCCAGTTCACGACAGCCGCGAGCGCCACGGCGAGCCACGCGGCGGCGAAGGCATCGGCGAATCCGGCCACGTCAGCTTCCGGATCCAGCCGCAACGCGACGTACATGACGACGGCCTGTACGGACACGCCGATGGCCAGAGCGCCGAGCCCGCCGAGCGTGGTGGCCAGGGCGAACAGCAGCGGCCGTAGCACCGCGCCGATCGCGGCGATCAGCCCGACCAGCCACAGGGTCGCGACCAGGCCACTCGCGGTGACGCCCGGCAGCAGCCACAGCGTCGTACTGAGCACCACGAACGAGGTGACCATGTTGCGCAGCAGGGCACGCACCCGAGCGAACGTCGGCCGGTAGTCGCGCAGCACCCCCAGCCCGACGCGCACAGGCTGGGGCAGCGTTCGGTTCCCCCCGGCGTCTGGGTCCGGCTCCATTCGACTCACAATGCCACACCCGTACCTGCCAAGATCGGCCCGCGGGAGGGCCGGAGTATCCGCAGGCCACGTGCGTTCACCGGGCGGCCACGATCATGGCCAGGCCCCGGATCAGCCCACTGACGGTGCGGGGAACCCTCCCGCCCGAGGGTTCCCCGCACTCCGAATGGAGGAACGGTCAGACGCCGGCCCTGGCCTGCGCAGCCGTGGTCGCCTTCGGGGTCCGGCGTCCGGGCATCCACCAGTTGGCCTTGCCGCACAGTTCCATCACCGCGGGGACGAGGACCATCCGGATGATGGTGGCGTCGACGAGCACGGCGACGGCCATGCCCAGACCGATCTGCTTGACCGAGACGTCGGGGCCGAGCAGGGCGGTCGTGAAAATGGCGATCATGATGGCAGCAGCGGCCGTGATGACCTTGGCCGTGCTCGCCAGTCCGCGAGTGACGGCGCTGCGGGTGTCACCGGTCCGCTCGTACTCCTCACGGACCCGCGAGATCAGGAAGACCTCGTAGTCCATCGACAGGCCGAACAGGAGCGGGAACATCATCATCGGCACCCAGGTCACGATCGGCATCTCGGTGGGGAAACCAAGGACCGAGCCGAGCCATCCCCACTGCACGATCGCGACCAGCACGCCGTAGGCGGCGCCGATCGACAGCACGTTCATCACGGCGGCCTGTAGCGCGATCGTGACCGACCGGACCAGCACCACCAACAGCAGCAGGGACAGCACGATGACGACCGTGATCATCAGCGGCAGGCGTGAGCTGGTGTCCTCGGCGAAGTCGATCGCGCCGGCGTTCGGGCCGCCGAGGTAGACCTGCTCGCCGCCGGGCGCCTTGGGCAGCACGTCATCGCGGAGCTCGTGCACCAGGTCCACGGTCGCCTCCTCCTGGTATCCGGTCTTGGGGAAGGCCATGAAGATGGCAGCCTGCCCGTCCCTGCTGATCCGGGGCTGCGTGGCGTAGGCGATGCCCTCGGTCCTCCGGACCGCTTCGATGACCGAACTCAGCTCGGGGTCCCTGGAGTCAACCTCGGTGGCGAAGATCAGGGGCGCACCGTAACCAGGGCCGAAGCCCTCGGAAATGATCTTGTATGAGGTGTAGCTGCTCCGGCCGTGGGGCTGGACGCTGGCGTCGGGCAGGCTCAGCCGCATCGACAGCACGGGGGCGGTCAGCACCAGCAGGCCCGCGCCGGCCAGGATCGCGGCGACGAGGGGCTTGCGCTGCACCACGCCGGCCCAGCGCTCGGCGGGGGTGCGGCGCTTCCGTGCCGGGGTGCCGTCGCCCCCCGACCGGCGGGACACGCGACGGGGCAGGCGCAGTGAGTTGATCTTGTAGCCGATGAAGCCCAGGAACGCCGGCAGCAGGGTCACCGCGGCGATCATGGTCACCAGCACGGTCACCGACGCGCCGATGGCCACGCCGGTCATCATCTTCTGCCCCATGGCGATCAGGCCGAGCAGCGCGATCATGACGGTCGTGCCGGCGAACAGCACCGCGTGACCCGCGGTGGTGATGGCCTTGACCGTGGCGCTTTCGGGCTCGTCGCCGTCCTGCAGGCTGTCCTTGTAGCGGGTCAGGATGAACAGCGCGTAGTCGATGCCGACACCGAGCCCGATCAACACGGCGACGAGCACCGTGAAATCCGGCGAGGGGACCACGTGCCCCACGAGCTTCATCAGCGCGACGCCGCCGAGGACCGCCATCAGTCCGGTCACGATCGGCAGGCCCATCGCCACCAGTGACCCGAAGGCGATGAACAAGATCACCGCTGCGGTCAGGAGGCCCACACCCTCGGCCGGGCCCTGCGGGGGTGTCTCCGCCTTCTCCGCCTTGTCCCCGCCCAGCCCCAGCGTCACGCCGTCACCGGAGGCGACCTTGACCAGTTCCACCAGCGGCTTGACCTCCGTCTTCGGCACATCCTTGTCGGTCAGCGGGATGGTCGTACGGGCGATACGACGATCCTTCGTCACCAGGTTCTCGTCCTGATACGGCGAGGCCACCGGCCCGGTGATGGGCGAGGCGTCCAGCTCGGCGATGACCTTCTCGATCTTCTGCCGGGCAGCAGGGTCGTCGATTCCCTTGTCCGCCTTGATCGCGAGAGTCAGCGTGTCCCCTTGCTGCTCAGGGAAGTGCTTCTCGATCAGAGCCTGCGCCTTGGCGGAATCGGAGTCCCCACCGGAGTAGTCGTTGTCGGAGGCGGCGGCGTAGTTGAAGCCCAGGAACGCCACGGCGATCACGCCGACGATCCAGGTCAGCAGGACCAGGCGGCGACGCCGGTAACAGAATCGGGCCAGCCCCGCCAGAGCTCCATCCGTACGGGGAGCCTCGGTTGTCATCATCTTCTCCTCAAGTTGCCGTGAATCATGTATTTCCGTTCTCACTCAGTCGGTGTTCATTTCGGTGCCGAAAATGTGCGCCAGCAGACCTGCTGTGTCCCCTGGTGCGTTTCGCAGCGGGGCGAGAAACGCCGACTCGGCGAGCTCCTCCAGCACCGTGTTGATGACGTCCAGGTCGGCAGGGGAGAGGGACGGGGCCCGACGGGCCAGCCGATGCAGTTCGGCGTCGATGACGGCCCGGGTGTGCCGATGGACGAGGGCAAGGAGATTCGACTCGGGACCGTCCGCGCGTTCAGCGAGTTGACCAGCGGCACGGGCCGGATCAGTGGCCATGGCCTGGGCCGCCGCCGTGCGAGCCGCCGAATGGCGTCGTGACACCGTCGTAGCGGAGTCGCAGCATCATGCCCTGGTGCGCATGCGGCAGGTTGTGGCAATGGTTCATCCAGATTCCGGGATTGGTCGCGCGGAATGCGACCTCCCAGGTCTGGCCCGGCCGGACGTCGAATGTGTCCACCCACAGCGGGCTGCCCGTCGACGGCGTCCCGTCCCTGGACAGGATCAGCACCGGATGGCCGTGCAGGTGCCAGGGGTGCGTTTCCAGGCTTCGGTTGACGACGGTGAACCGCACGACGTCGCCTTCGACGACCAGTTGGTCGGGGATGGCGGGGTGGCCCCGGCCGTTGACGGTCTGCGCGTACGCCGGTCGGCCGTCGACCAGGGCCACCCCGCGGTCGAGGACCATGGTGAAGTGCCGGTCCGCGTTGCGGGTGTCGAAGGACACGGCGGCCGGGGTTCCGTACCGCAGCAGGTCGAGCTCCGGCAGGCCGGACGTGTCCTCGATGCGCGCTTCAGCGGGGGCGTCGCCCTGCGGGCGCAGGCGCAGTCCGCCGTCGCGATCGTCGTCGACAACCAGCGCCACGGGCGTGTCCGGCATGAGGAACACCAGGTCGTATCGTCCGCCTGCGGGCAGCCGCAGCCCGACGTCGCGGACCTCGCCGGGCCGGTTGAGATCTCGGCCGTCGACGGCCACCACCCGGAACGGGGTTCCGGCGAGGACGATCCGGTGCGGATCCGAGTCGGTGTTGATCAGTCGCAGCCGTACGGGTGCACCGGGCGGTGCGGAGTGTTGGGTCTGGCCGTCGCTGCCCGCGATCACGACGGTGCCGTCGAACGTGTGCACGGGCAGGGCCAGGTCCACCTGCTCCGCCGCGGAGTGCGCGTCGGCTCGCGGTCCGCCGCGCGGTGTCACGACGAGGGTTCCGTACAGCCCCTTGTGGACGCCGACGTGGGAGGCGTGATGGGTGTGGTACCAGTAGGTGCCCACCTGGTCGGCGCGGAACCGGTAGACGAATTCCTCACCGGGTGCCACGGTCAGCTGGGTCACACCGGGCGCGCCATCCTCGCCGCACGGTACGTCGTAGCCGTGCCAGTGCAGGGTCACGCCGCCCTCGATGTCGGTGTTGCGCAGCCGCACTTCGAGCAGGTCACCCTGGGTCGCGGTGATCGCCGGACCCGGGACCTCGCCGTTGTAGGTCCACGCGTCGATCTCTCGCCCGGACGGGAGCCGTACGGTGGCCTTCTTCGCGGTGAGCACGTGGCGCCGCACGGTGCCACCCGATGCCGGCGACCCGGAGCCTCGCAGGTCGGCCACCGACACGGCCGACCGGGACGAGCGTCCGCGGCCGCCTCCCGTGGTCACCGATTCGGCGGGGAGGAACGACAGCCCGGCGCCGGCGCCGGCCGCGGTCACCACGACCGCGCCACCGGTCCAGCCGAGAAACCGGCGGCGCGAGATCGGGCGTCGACCCACCGGCGCCTGCGCGACGCCCGTATCGGCCGCCTTCTCAGCGGGAAGCGCGACCACTCGCGCGGTCAGCAACGCGCCGACGCCCACGAGCGAGATCGTGATCAAGGCCGTGCTCAGGGTGAGCGGGTATCCGACCAGCAAGGTCACCACAAGACCGGCCAGTGCCGCGTAACCCGCGGTGAGCACCGAAACCACGCCGCGCGCCGACCCGCCAGCTGCTCGCCCCCGTCTTGTCGCGAGCAGTTGGGGGCCGGCGAGCAGCACGGCAGCGGCCCCGGCGGCTCCCAGCAGCGGCAGCCCCAGGAGGACCTTCTCCTGCACGAACCACCAGCCCCGGCCGGCCAGGATCGCCACGGTGACCACCCGGACCAGCGTCACGAGCACCGCCGCGGCTCCGGCGGCGAGCGCCAGCCGGGTACGCCGGAGCGCCAGGCTGACGCCGGCCGCGAACCACGCGGCCACGCTGAGCAGCGCGACGACGTGGTCCACGATGATCCAGAGTCCGGTGGTCATGCTGCCTGTGGCGTGGGCGTCGACGTGGCCGGCCTGGCCAGCTGCCGGGCCTGGCGGATGATCCTCCCGGTCACGGCCACGATGGCGAGACCGTTGACCGCGTGCAGGCCGAAGACGAGCCCGCCAGCGGTGCCGTCGAGCGCGGTGGCGATCGCCGCGATCACGAACTGGAGAACCGCGAGCCCGGCGACCAGGCCGCTCATCCCGATGAGCCGTCCGGGCATCCGGGCTGTCGCGGCGACGACGGTCACCAGCACCGTGATCAGGACAATTCCGCCGCCCAGCGCGCGGTGCGGCTGGAAGGACTCGTCGTTGGGTGCCGTGTCGAAGGCACCGCTGGCCGCCAGGAAGAACTGTGCGACGACGGCCAGCAGCTGCAGGGTCGCCAGGCCGGCGAAGGCTCTACGCATGGCGCGCTCCTCGAGGTGGGTGAGGGAGATCGTTCATGGCGGTGATCGTCGCGCCGGTGCGGCTGCCGTCGCCTCGGACAGCGGACGGCAGCGCCTACGCAATTGGGCGTAGCCGGTTCGCGTCTCGCTACGCCGGCCGGCGTAGCAGGTCGCGCGTCTGGGCGCAGCGTTGTCCGTGGACGAGAACCGTAGGATCACGGCATGGAACAGCATGCCGTGTCGTTCCCCCTGCGGGTGGTGGCGCAGGACGTGGTGCTCGCGCTCTTCATCACCGTGATGCAGGTGCAGGGCACGGTCGCCCGCGTTGCCGTCGACGGGGCCGAGCGTCCGCTCGCCGACCTCGGAAACCTCGGATTCGCGCTGCTGGTGGCGAGTGGTCTGGTCGTGGCCGTCCGCCGCCGGTGGCCGGTCCCGGTGTTCGTCACCGCCGCGCTCGCCAGCCTGGTCTACTACAGCCTCGACTTCCCGGACGGGCCCGGCTGGCTCGGGCTCTTCGTCGCCCTCTACAGCCTCGCCGCGTACGGTGACGGGCGCCGATCGCTGGTGGTAGCCGGCGCGGGCGTCACGGTGCTCACCGTCGCGTGGCTGGTCGCCGCTGCCGACATCGAACCGCGAGCCGCCATCGGCTGGGTGTTCTTCCGGATCGGCGCGTCGGTCATGAGCGTGGCTCTCGGCGAGTCCGTCCGGTCTCGACGAGTCATCGCGGCCGAAGCTCAGGAGCGGGCTGAGCTTGCGGAACGGACCCGCGAGGAGGAAGCGCGGGCGCGGGTCGACGCCGAACGGCTCCGGATCGCGCGCGAGGTGCACGACACTGTTGCCCACGCCATCGCAATCATCAACGTCCAATCCGGTGTCACCGCGCACGTGCTCGACAAGAGGCCGGAAGTGGCACGCGAGGCGCTGCAAGCCATCGAGCAGACCAGCTCTCGGGCGCTGCGAGAGATGCGGGCCATCCTCGGGGTGCTCCGTGACGACAACGACGGGCGCCTGCCGTACCCCGGGCTTGGGCAGATCGACGAACTCACCGCCAAGGCACGCGACGCCGGACTCGACATCAAACTCGAGGAGACCCCGCCCGCGGCGCCGGTGCCGAGCGCGGTGGGGAGCGCCGCCTACCGCATCCTGCAGGAATCGATCACCAACGTGATTCGCCACGTCGGCCCGACCCGGGTGACGGTGGCGCTGAACCCGGGGGACGACGTGTTGGAGATCCGCGTGACCGACGAGGGGCGCCGTGCCGCTTCAGGCGACGACCCCGCGGCCCCGCAGTTGCCGGCCCAGCATCCGGCCAGCACCGGCAGCTCGGCCCAGCCCGGCCGCGGGATCCTCGGCATGCGCGAGCGCTGCCAACTGCTGGGCGGAGAACTCGACGCCAAGCCCACTCCGGGCGGAGGGTTCGAAGTCACCGCCCGGCTGCCCCTCGCGCCGTCCGGGTCGCGCCTGTGAACGCAGCGGCCGCGCCACCGATGACCAACCCCCCGATCAAGGTGCTGCTCGCCGACGACGAGGGTCTCGTGCGATCCGGGTTCAAGGTCCTGCTCGACGTCGAGGACGACATCACGGTGGTGGGAGAAGCCACCAACGGCGCCGAAGCCGTCGAGCGGGCCCGCGCCACCCGACCCGACGTCGTCCTCATGGACATCCGCATGCCGAAACTGGACGGGATTCAAGCCACCACCCAGATCGCCGAGATGCGCGGCTTGGAGCAGGTCCGGGTCCTCATCCTCACCACCTACGACACCGACGAGTACGTCTTCGACGCATTGCAAGCCGGCGCCAGCGGCTTCCTGCTCAAGGACGCCGGACCGGCCGAGCTCCTGCACGCCATCCGGGTGGTCGCCGCCGGAGACGCGCTGCTCGCACCGCGGATCACCCGACGCCTCATCGGCCAGTTCACCGCGCGACGCACAGCCGCGCAGGCCGCCGAGGACCGGCTCGCGGTGCTGACCCAACGCGAGCGCGAAGTGTTGGCCCTGGTGGGGCAGGGCCTGAGCAACACCGAGATCGGTGCCGAGTTGTTTCTCAGCCCGGCCACCGCGCGCACCCATGTCAGCCACGCGATGGCGAAGCTGGGTGCGCGCGACCGGGCGCAACTGGTGGTGATCGCCTACCAGACAGGACTGGTCAGCGCTGATCGTCCGCCGCACCCCTGAACGGTGGTCTGCCGGTGATCAGGCCGGTGCCCCGGCGCCGGCAGCACCCCTTGATCGTGGATCTAGGATGCGGCGATGCAGATCTCCATGCGGGTCCCCTATGACGAGAAACGGCTACGCCGCACACTGCAGTTCATCCTCCGTCCGCAACTGAGGCTCGTCCGCATCCTGGGCGGAGTGTTGATCGTCCTCGGCCTCGCCCTGGTGGCGCTGGACCCGTCCACGTCGCTGGCCTACGTCGCCCTGGTCCTCGGACTGCTGTTCGTGTTCGCGATCGCACCGATCACGGTGGCTCGGTCGGTGCGTATGCAGTCCAACGTCATCAGGGACGGGCTTCACCTGACGCTGGACGACGAGTGGGTCACACTGATCTACCCGCTCGTCGAGTCGCGGCTTCGGTGGGCTGGCCTCGACCGGGTCATCGAGACCCCCGAGGTCTGGTACATCATGTTCGGCAAGATCCAGGCGATCACGGTCCCGAAGGAACCGATGACCGAGGAGCAGCGGGCCGAGTTCGGCGCGTTCGTCAACGGGTTGCATCCGGCCGGCAAGTGACCGTCCCCATCGCGCTCATGCCACCGAACCCAGTTACGGCCATCCGCGCAGTTCCGCCGTCTGGGCCGGCAATCCTCCCACCGCCAGCGTAGGCGAGCCGGGGGGAGCGGTTGACCGGAATGACTCGGGTACGAGCGGACCGAGGTGACGCATGCCCCGCTGCGGTCCGGGGTGCTTGCGAGCCTCGGAATATGGCCCTCTCGGGGGATCCCGCCACCTACGCTCGGGGCAGATCGCCTGCCGACCGCGACTGGCGGACGGCCGGCGGCCGGAGGCGTGGTGCGGAGCGGCTGACAGGCATCGGAGGAGACAGCATGGCCCAACAGCAGGAGCGTTCGGACAGCCAGCCCCGACTGCACCAGCATGGCCGGGAAATCCAGGCATTCGGGACGCTGCGCCAGCTACCGGTCGGTCTTTCGTACGACGCGCGAATGTACTCGTGTGAACGCCTGAACCGGATCCTCGCCGACAGCCGGATCCTGCACTCGCTTTACAAGAAGCACCACTGGCTCATGCGCGGGCCGACGTTCTACCAGCTTCACCTGCTGCTCGACAAACACGCGGGCGAACAGCTGGAATTGATCGACATGATTGCCGAGCGTATTCAGACGCTCGGCGGGATCGCCGTTGGAGACCCGCGGCACGTGGCTGAGTTGACCCGGGTGCCGCGCCCGCCCAACGGTGCCGAGGAAGTCCCGGCGATGCTCTCGCGCCTGTTGGAAGCGCACGAGCTGATCCTCACCGACGCACATGATGCTGCGGCGCGGGTGGCGGACGGTGGCGACGACGGCAGCAACGATCTGCTGGTGTCGAACGTGATCCGCACCAACGAACTCCAGACGTGGTTCATCGCCGAGCACCTCGTCGACACCCCCATCGTCCGGGTCTAGTCAACGGCTTCGTCTCCAGCAGCGGACACCTGATCAAGCCGTACCTCGGCGCGGTCCTGCCGACCCTGGTGATCACCGGGCTGCTCACCTTCGCCCGGTTGGTGCAGAACATGGTGGAAAACTCGCTGGATCTCAAGCGTATCCAGCGTGCATCCGCGCCTACTACCACCGCCAGTTCGCCAGCGAGCACGACTTCTTCGCCGACTGGTCGCCTTCGCCGCGCAACTCGCGTACATCAGGCGGGCCTCGATCTGGCTGCGCGGCTGATGATTGCTCGGACGCCGGCCTACCACTGCCTCGCCGCCCATGCAGGCTGGATGAGCAGCACCCGGTGATGAGGGCGTGATCGCCGGAGGCCCAGGTCGACCCGTCGACCTGGGCTTCCGCGCGTTCGGGGACGGCGACTTCTGGACGTCGGTCGTCCCCGAGCGATCAGTCGCGGCGCTGGCCCGCTGACCTTTTGGTGGTCCATTCCGGGCGCCGGTCGGGCCGAAGGGTGGATCAGGGCGTGCCGGGGCGTTCCATCCGGGATCGCGGGCCGAGAGGCGGCTTTTGTTCATCCATTTAAAAGTTGAGCTATTTGAATCTAAAGATTAGGGTGGCGATCGTCGATCTTTTGCCTCGCGAGGTCGTAACGACCGGTCAGGGGGAGAAAAGCTGGCCGACTCCTTCCCTGCCGGGCCTCACCGCCACCCACCAGGAGGAACCATGACCGCATCGAGCCGGCGGCACCGGCGCCGGCGAGCCGTGCTCGCGGCCGCGGGTGCCGCTCTGGCGGCCCTGCTCGCCGCAGCCCCCGTCACCCAGGCCACGGCCGCACCCGGCACCGCCGATGTCCCGCCGCAGGAACCAGGCGTCACCCTGCGCTCGTACGACATGGGCGCCCCGCTGTCGGCGCTGTGCACCCTCAAGCCCGCACAGACGCCGAACGTCGACAAGCTGATGCCGCAGATCAACTGGACCACCACGGACGAGTTCGGCCTGTCCGACCGATTCATCAGCCACGTCATCGCCAACCTCGCCGTGCCCACCGACGGCGACTACGCCTTCCGGCTCACCAGCGACGACGGGTCGCGCCTGACGATCGACGACCGGCTCGTCGTCGACCACGACGGCCTGCACGGCGAGACCTCCAAGGAAGGGTCGCTCACCCTGAGCGCCGGCCTGCACCCGTTGTTCGTCGAGTTCTTCGAGAACGGCGGCGGCCAGGTGCTGCGGCTCGAGTGGCGTCGCCCTGGCGCAACGGGCTTCGAGCTCGTGCCGACCTCCGCGCTGAGCACCGACGCCGACGTCGTACGCGTCACCGCCCCCGGCTGGAAGTACTGCGAGGGCGCGACCGACTCGGCCGGGGACGGCCTGCCCCTCGATCGGGTGCACCCCGGCTACACCCTCACCGACCTGCGCCCCGAAGGCTTCCAGCCGCAGGTCACCGGCATGGCCTTCATGCCCGACGGCGACCTGGTGATCTCGACCTGGGGCGGCACCGACAACGTGGCCGGCGAGGTCTACGTGGTCGAGGGCGTCACCGGGAAGACCGGCCCCGAACAAGTCACCTACCGCAAGTTCGCCCAAGGACTGCGCGAACCCCAGGGGGTGGCGGTGGTCGACGGCACCGTCTACGTCAGCCAGAAGCACGAGCTGACCGCCCTGCGCGACACCGACAGCGACGGCGTCGCGGACGACTACCGGACGGTGGCGACCTGGCCGTGGGGCCGCAACTTCCACGAGTTCGCGTTCGGCCTGCTCTACCGGGACGGGTACTTCTATCTCAACCTGTCAGTCGCCATCAACCTGGGTGGCGCCACCACGGTGCCCCAGCCGGCGCGCAATCGCGGTACCTCGATCAAGGTGAACGCCGCGACCGGCGAGATCACGTATGTCGCCGGCGGCCTGCGCACCCCCAACGGCATCGGATGGGGCCCACGCGGGGAGGTCCTCGTCACCGACAACCAGGGGGGCTGGCTGCCGGCGAACAAGCTGGTCCAGATCCGGCAAGGAGCCTTCTACAACCACTACACCACGCCCGCGGGCCCGTACGACGACAAGGCGGTGACCCGTCCCATCGTCTGGCTTCCGCAGAACGAGATCGGTAACTCGCCGTCCACGCCGGTGCTGCTGAAGCAGGGACCGTACGCGGGGCAGTTGGTCGTCGGTGACGTGACCTACGGCGGTTTGCAGCGCGTGTTCCTCGAGGAGATCGAGGGGCAGTACCAGGGCGCGGTGTTCCGGCACACGCAGGGCCTGGAGTCCGGCATCAACGAGGTGGCCCTCGGCCCCGACGGTGCGCTCTACGTGGGTGGCCTGGGTGCCGGCGGTAACTGGGGTCAGGAGGGCAAGCTCACCTACGGCCTGCAGAAGCTCACGCCCAACGGCACCTCGGTCTTCGAGGTTAAGCAGATGCGCGCCTCGCATGTCGGGTTCGAGCTGGAGTACACCAAGCCGCTGTCCGCCGAGACCGCGCAGAAGCTCGCCGAGGCGTACCAGGTGACGCAGTGGCGCTACGGTGCGACGAGCCAGTACGGCGGGCCCAAGCTCGAGCTGGAGACGCTCAAGGTGGCCAAGGCCGAGCTGTCGGCCGACCGCCGCACGGTCAAGCTGCAGATCCCGGGCCTGAAGGAGAACCGCGTGGTGCACGTGCGCTCCCCGCGTCCCTTCTCGTCCGCCGACGGCGAGGAGCTGTGGAACACGGAAGCCTGGTACACGCTCAACGAGATCCCGGGTCGCGTGGTGCAGCCGCAGACCTTCTTCGAGGCCGAGGAGGGCAGGACGGTCGCTGTCGGCATGGCCACCGACCACGCCGCCTACTCCGGCGCGGGCTTCGCCGCCGGGTTCGCGCAGAACGGCTCGTCGACCAGCATTTCCGTCGATGTCCGCGAGGCTGGGACGTACGACCTGGCAATGCGCTACAGCAACGGCCCGAACCCCTACTCGGGTGAGAAACAGCTGAGCCTGTACGTCAACGGCAAGCGTGTGGAGCAGACGGTCTTCCCCTCGACCGTCACCTGGGAGGAGTGGGGAACGGTCACCACCACTGTCGGCCTGAACAAGGGCCGCAATGTGGTCGAGTACCGCAAGGAGGCCGCGGACTCCGGGCACGTGAACCTCGACGTGCTCGCCGTCCGGCCGCACGGCAAGCGCATCACGCTGTTCGACGGTGGCGGCCTCACCGAGTGGCAGCACAGCGACGGGCGGGAACCCCAATGGCCGGTCGCCGGCGAGGCCATGACCGTCCGGAACGGGGACCTGCGTACCCTGCAGGCCTTCGGTGACTTCCGCCTGCACGTCGAGTTCAACCTGCCGCTGTACCCGCCGGACGTGACCGGCCAGGCGCGCGCCAACAGCGGCGTGTACCTGCAGGACCGTTACGAGATCCAGGTGCTGGACTCGTTCGGCATCGACCCGCCGCAGACCAACGACGCCGCGGCCATCTACAACCAGAAGGCCCCCGACGTGAACGCGGCGCTGCCGCCCCAGACCTGGCAGACGTACGACATCGTCTACCGGCAGGCCCGCTACAACGCGGCTGGCAACAAGGTCGAGAACGCGCGCGTCACTGTGGTGTGGAACGGCGTCACGGTGCACGACAACGTGGAGATCCTCGGTCCGACCGGCGGCAGCCGGCCCGAGGGGCCGGCAGCCGGCGCCATCCGGCTGCAGGACCACGGCAACCCGGTCCAGTACCGCAACATCTGGATCGAGCCGCTTGACCTGTAGGTGCCGCCAGCGGTCAGAACGCGGACGGCCGGGTACCGGTACGCCGGGCCCGGCCGCCCGCGTGGCGGCTGCCGCAGCGGATGGCGTTCTGGCGAGACGCCCTCGACGGCCCAGCGGCCTCGAACCGTCGCGCACGTTCTGCCGTAGTGCTCGCCTGGATCCGACGCGAACTGGCCTACTTCGAGGACAACCAGGAGACGTTCACCGCCGAACCCGATTCCGCATTCCCCGCGAGGTGCGAAGGCACCGCTTCCAGGGGGCTAAGGCCGAGATCCGGTCGCCACCGTGGTCGCGGCGGCGGCCAGCAGCTTCCTCAGCTGGGTGTGCGGGAAATGCTCCTCGGCCTCCGCCGGTGGCGTCACCCGTGTGCTGTAGAAGTCGGCATCGTGGTGGTCGTCTTGTTCGGCCCACAGGTTGCCTGCCTCGTCGCGGTGCCACACCACCTTCTCGCCGCGGAAGTCGGCGCGTTCGAGCCAGTCGGCGCCGCTGGGCCAGTAACCGTCCCAGCCCTGGGGCCGCAGCGCCCCGTACGCCGAGTCCACGGTGGTGACCGCAGCGTCCACGTCGTCGTCCTCGAAGACCGCGGCGAACCGGCAGAGCAAGGCCAGCGGCACTCCGGGGTGCGACAGCAGCGGATTTCGCACGGCGACTGCCCGGCAGATCAGATCGAGTTCCGACCAGCGCAGCGCGTACGGGTGCCAGTGCGCCAAATCGTCCCAGCCCAGCCCGGCGGGCTCGACGGAACCAGGTCCGGTGATGCCAAGTTCGTACGAGCCGAGCCGGGTGTCGACGTCGAGCAGGATGAGATGGCCGCCGCCGACGTCGAAGACGACGTTGAGCGCGGTGTCCCGCTCGTCATCGTCGTCGTCGTCCTCGTCGAGCAGCTCCTCAAGGGCGCCGAGCCGATCGGCCCCGGGGCCGTCCTCCGCGGCGAAGGTGTACCGCGCCCAGAACAGAGGATCGTGCAGCGATTCGCGCAGGGATACTGGAATGCCCATCCCACGATCATCGCCTGCCGGCGCGGCACCCCGTCAGGCGGCCGGCTGCCGTCGATCGAGCAGGTCCGGGCATACCATCCGGCACTCGCTCATCGGCAGGGGCTGCGCAACGAGTGACACCTCGCGTTCGTCCCGGACCGTAACGCACGGTCGGCGGCGGAAGCGTGCAGGCCGCACCGATGAAATCGGGTCCCGCTGGGTTGCGGACCCGGGCACTCCCGCGCTGGCCAGCAAGATGGAGGATTTCTACCCTGTGGCGTGTGGCGGAGCACTGGACCCTGATTTCCCAGCAAGAAGCGGTGGCGTACGCAGGAACGGACGCCGAGTTGTTTCACGGCGACTCCGTCACGTACGCGTTGGGGGCCGCTGCCACGGTCGTGATTCTTGATACCGGTGATCGGCCGGGCGGCAACGGTGTGTGCAGCCGTGACGAGATCTTTCTGCGCGACCCGTTCCCGGGGCCGGCCACCGCACTGACCGGAGCAGATCACCGAGATGAGCCGATGATCCTGGGATTCGTCCGCTTGCCGGATGGCTGTCTCCCACTGGGTCGCCTGCGGTTCGGTCAGGGCACCTACGTGCAGGTCGGTGCGGACGAGGACGGGCCGGGCGATCCGTACCGGATGGCCGAGTGCCTGCTGCACCTTGACGACCCTCTGCCGTGGGACGCGCTGGACCTGGCCCGGCCGGTCCCATCGCAGGAGTTACCGGATTCGGCGTGGATCTCGAGGCTGCCGGACGATCCGGTCCGCGCCATGCACGAGTTCGTCAGCCGCTGGTACGCCGATGTTCCGGCGGTCACCAACGACGCGCCGGGCTCACCCTTGCCGTTACCGCGACCCCTCCTTGAGTTCTACCGCGCCGCTGCAGGACGAGAGGAGGTACTCGGTCAGCAGAACCGCATCCTGCCCCCGGCCCGGATTCGTCAGGTCGGCGGCCGCCTGGTGTTCGGAGTGGAGAACCAGGGTGGCTTCGATCTGCTGACTGACCCGACCGGCGACGACCCCGACGTCTGGTACGGCGTGGCTCCCGGCGAGTCGGTCGCCACCCGACAACCGCTCAGCGGTTTCCTGCTGCAGTTCCTACTCAGCGAGGCGGCGCTGGTGAACCTGTTCGGTGCCTTCGCCTCCGTCACCGCCGAACAGCGACCCTGGATCGAGCGGCTACTGCAGCCGGTGCCGATGAGCCCGATGCATTGGCCGACCGGCCTGACCAGCCACTACGTCGGGCCCGGAGTCGTTGCGATGTTCGTGACCGGGCCGACGGAACAGCCGATCTGTGGGCCGGCAGCCGCTGGCGATCGGCTCTGCACCCATTGCGGAGGCCAGGTTTCAGTTGGCAACACTTCAGCGGCTGAGGCAACCCGTGCGCTCGGGGACGACATGCCTCGGCATGGTGAGATGGCGGTTGTGGTGATCATCGAGGTCGGTGGCTGGCCGACAGGTGAAACCGTCGAGGACCTCACCGAGTACGCCATGGCGGAGGGCGCTGAGGGATACGACGTGCACGAGGTGCGCCTGTGCACCTGCGCGGGCTGTGGCGGACATGTCTTCGGTCTTCGTGGTGATCTCGAGGAGCACGCAGCGAAGCGCATCTGCCGCGACTGCGGTACACAGCATTTCATCGCGGACAGCGGCCAGTACTGGGATGACGCCAGGTCCGCCATCATGGTCTGCGAGTGCGACGGTGACGGCGACGAAGAAGACTTCAACGTTGCGGTGGGCTACTCCCTCTACGCCGATGGGGACGGAATCCGTGCGATCGCCATCACGAGCCGCTGTGTCGCGTGCGGGCGACTCGGCTACTGGGACGACTGGATGATCCGCGGCGGCGAAATGCACCTGCTGGATCTCGCGTAGGCCTTGGTTGCACAACCGGAAGGCATCCTCGGCGCGCTGACCTCGACATGGCCGGGGCCCGTATCAGCTGCAGGCCGCGATCGTCGCGGTGCACGCAGAGGCCGGCCGGTGGGAGAACCCGACCGGCCGCAGATCCTGGTCCTCTACACGATGCTGGACCGGCTCGCCCCGTCGCCGGTCACCAAGCTGCACCGGGCCGTCGCCCTGCGGTATGTGGCCGGGCCCGATGCCGCGTTGGCGGCAGTCGACGAACTCCGCCAAGCCCTCGGCGGCTATCACCTGTGGCACGCCACCCGGGCTGAACTGCTGCGCGACCTCGACCGCCCGGACGAGGCACACGAGGCGGACAGGCGGGCGCTGGACCTGACCGCCAACCCGGCCGAGCAGTCCTTGTTGCGGCAGCGGATCAGTTGGACTTGACCGCGTGGACGCGTTCGACGGTGCCGGCCTTCAGCCTTTCTGTCTCGACGATCTCGAAACCCGCTGCCCGTACCAGGGGTAGCTGACGGCGGGTGAAGTGCTCGCCGGCCGCGCGAATGGTAACCCGTTCGAGGAGCCACTGGGCGGCGTGAACCGGTGGCCAGGTGCTACGGACGTGGTCCAGCAGGAGCAGCCGGCCGCCCGGTACGAGGACCCGCTTCATCTCGCTGATCCCCTTCACCGGGTTGGGGATGGTGCACAGCGACAGGGCGCAGACCACCGTGTCGAACGAGGCGTCGTTGAACGGCAGCCGCTCCGCGTCGCCCTCGTACAGGTCGACGGTACGGCCGAGGTCGGCCGCCCGCTGCCGGGCGATGTCCAGCATCGCCGGGCTCAGCTCGATCCCCGAGAGGGTCACGTCGGCGGGGTAGTGCGGCAGGTTCCGGCCGGTGCCGATGGCCACCTCCAGCACCCGACCACGCGCGCGGGCGCCCAGCCACTCCCGGCCGCCACTGAACATGGTCCGCTCGAGGAACGCGATCTGCCTGTCGTAGCTGGGTGCGGTCCTGTCCCAGACCCGCCGCTGCTTCGCAGCCGGGGTCTCGCCGGTCTTGCCCTTGGCGGTGCTGCCCATGACGGTAGTCCTTCCACGCTGGCGAGGTCGGGATGGTGCAGTCCTACTTCTGCCTGTGTTGACTTTCAACGTGATTTAGCGAGGAATCCCGGTCCTTCAGCTTCAGGGCCGGGAGGAATCGCGTCACGAGCCTGGGCGTTTCTGGTTTTCGATGTATTCGCGGATGACGGTGAGGGGTGTCCCGCCGCAGGATCCGGCGAAGTACGAGGGTGACCACAGGTGGCCGTGCGTGATGTGCCGGTTGATCCGGTCGGTGAATTCCTGCCGCAGGTAATGCGTGGAGACGGCCTTGAGTCGGTTGACCAGGGTTGAGATCGGCAGTTTCGGTGGGTAGTGGACGAGCAGGTGGACGTGGTCGTCTTCGCCGTTGAACTCCCGCAGTTCCGCGCCGAGTTTGTCGCACACGTCGGCCATGATCTGCCTACATCGGGCGAGCATGGCGTCGTTGAACACGTCCCGCCGGTACTTTGTGACAAAGACAAGATGAACGTGCAGGTGGTAAACGACGCTACGGCCGCGCCGAACATCTGGATCCGGAGTCCATCGCGGCGACATAGACACGATGGTACACTGTGGACGTGAAGGTCGTCGTGCAGGTTCGGCTGTACCCGGACGCCGCCCAGGAGGCGCGCTGCGGGCGACGCTTGACCTGTGCAACGAGGCCGCGAACCTCGCCTCAACTGAGGCATTCCAGCGGCGGATCTACGCGAAGCAAGCACTCCAGCGACTCACCTACGGGCGGTTGAAGGCGATGGGCCTGCCGGCCCAGCCGGCGATCCACGTCGCCCGCAAGGTTGCTGGCGCGTACGCCACCCTAAAGGCCACCATCGGTGCCGGTAACCTCGGCAAGCCCGGGAAGCGCCGCCGCAAGGCTGAGGGAAAGCCGATCCGGTTCCGTCGGGATGCCGCGCAACCGTTCGACGACCGGTGCCTGTCGTGGCGGCTCGCCGACCGCACGGTGTCGATCTGGGCCGTCGGCGGCCGGTTGAACCGAGTCCGGTTCGGCTGCTCCGAGCAGCTGTACGTCACCCTGGTGACGCACCGGCGGGGTGAGTCCGACCTGGTGCACCGTGACGGCAAGTGGTTCCTGTACGCCACCTGCGACATCCCTGACGTGGAGGTGAAAGAGCCGGACGGGTTCCTCGGCGTCGACTTGGGCATCGCGAACATCGCCACCACCAACGATGGCACCCGGCACTCCGGCAAGGGTTTGAACCGGGTCCGGCATCGTAACCAGCGGTTGCGGGCCAAGCTTCAGCGCATCGGCACCAAATCGGCCAAGCGGCTGTTGAAGGCCCGCCGGCGTAAGGAAGCCCGGTTCGCGGCCGACACCAACCATCGCATCGCCAAGCAGATCGTGACCGAGGCCGAACGCACCGGCCGCGGCATCGCCCTGGAAAACCTCAGCGGCATCCGCGACCGGGTACGGCTCCGACGGCCCCAGCGGGTCACCCTGCACACGTGGGCATTCCACCAACTCGGCCAGTTCATCGCCTACAAAGCAGCCCGGGCCGGGCTGGCGCTCGTTCACGTCAATCCGGCGTACACCTCGCAGGGCTGCTCCACCTGCGGACACATCGCCAAAACCAACCGCCCCAACCAATCCACCTTCCGATGCACGTCATGCGGCTTCGCTGAGCACGCCGACGTCAACGCAGCCCGCAACATCGCCACCCGCGGTGCCACGGACTGGGCAGCCGTCAGCCTGCCAAACGCGGCGTGACCGATGCAGCCAGCACCGAACACGATCTGCAAGCTCGGCCCCTTCAGGGCCGAGAAGCTGACCCACCAGGATCGCTGATCGGGGGAGTGGCCTCCGGAGGGGCGCCCTTGACGGGCCGATTCCCGCTCGGCGGCTGATGGATGAGCGTCAGTGAAAGGCCACGTTGTACAGGCGTGCCTTGTAGAACTCCGCCCCGTACGACAGGGAGCGGGTGAACGACCGCGCCCCCGCGGCGTCGAAGAACTGCACCGTCGGGCTGACCCAGTCCCGGGTGTCCCCGTGGTACGTCGCCCCGGTGGCCTGCACCCAGAACCGCTCGCCGGAGCTGTGCTGCGAGTATGACTTCACCGAGTTGTCGGGATAGGCCTGGGTCACGGCGTACGTGGTCTTGTTGATGGTCATCACCTTGCTGCCGTCCGTGGCCAGCATGAGGTTGCTGTCGGAGTAGCTGGCGTCCAGGCTGTGTCCCAGATGCGCGCCGATCGAGATCGACCGGGAGAGGGACAGCCGCGTGCTGCGGTAGGTCCCGGACACGGTGTAGATCCGGGCGTAGTCCTGGCCGATCGCCCACAGCTTGCCGGAGACGTCGTCCCACCAGACGCCGTGCGCGCCGGGGAAGGAGATGGTCTGGACCAGCGCCAGGGTGCTCGGGTCGCTGATCGCAGTGGGGCCGTAGAGGTAGAGGTATCCGCCGGAGGATGCCACCACGATCGCGCCGATGTTCGGGATGCGCTCGATCGCGTGCGGGTTGTTGCCCGGTGTGGCGTACCAGAGGAGGTCGTTGAGTTCCTGCGCCGCCTCGGTGGTCTTGTTCACGATGCCGACCTTGCCGCCGGACGCGGTGACCAGGGCGACCACGCCGAACGCCGCGGTGTTGCGGAACTTGACGTCGGAGAGGTTCGACCAGCCGTTCGCGGTGCCCGGGCTGAAGCTCCACTTGAGCGTCGAGGTGCTCCAGGCCGAGTTGGACGGGTAGATCTGGATCTGGTTGTGGTACTGCTCGCAGACGGCCACGTCGTAGCTGGCGTACGCCTGCGCCGGTGCCTCGCCGAGTAGTGCGGCGGCCGGAGCGGCTGCGGCGGCTGCGGCGGCGGCCTTGAAGATCGCTCTTCTACGCAAAACACACTCTCCCCGAACGTCCTGAATGGACCAATCGAGGGATGCTAACCCGCGTCGATTGATTGTGTCAGCGGTCGGCTGGTTTGCTGATGCGCTCCCTCACCCAGGCGCGCGCCCCGCCAGCAACTCGTCGACCTCCATGGCGGTCGGGGCGGTCGCGGGCCCCTGCCGTGTGACGGCCAACGCTGCGGCGGCGTTGGCACGACGGACGGCCTCGACCGGGTCGAGACCGCTCACCAGGGCGGCGATGAAGGCGCCCACGTGGGCGTCGCCGGCGCCGTTGGTGTCCACGACGGTCACCGGGAACGCCGGCACGCGCACGGACCGGCCGGCCGCAGCGAGGATGGCGCCCTGCGGCCCGGTACGGACCACCACGCCGGCCCGCCCGGTGGCCGCCGCCAGGGACGCGGCGGCTGCCTCCGGATCGGCGTGATCGGTGAGGATCCGCGCTTCCCGTTCGTTGCAACTCCACCAGTCGGCACGTTCCCGCGCGGACGTCAGGACGGACCCGGGTATCTCGGCGACCAGTGGGCCGGGGTCGACCACGACGGTGACCTCCGGGGGGACCGTCGGCAGCCAGGCCGCCAGCGCCGGGCCGTTGGACGGGTAGGCCAGGCTGTAGCCGGAGACGTACACGACGTCGCCGGGGCGCAGGTCGATCCGGGCCAGGTCCGCCGATCCGAGCCGGGCCTCCGCGCCGACGCTGGTGGCGAACGTGCGCTCCCCGGCCGGGTCGATCAGCGCGACGCTGAACCCGGTGTCGACCTCCGGTAGCGCCGGCTGCACGAGCTCGACTCCGGCCTGGGTCAGCTGCTCGCGGGCCAGGTCGGCGAACGGTCCGCTGCCGTGCATCCCGGCGTACGCCACGGGCAGGCCCTGGCGTGCGGCGCTCACCATGACGTTGAGCCCGCCCCCGGCGGTGATCCGGCTGCCGGAGGCGAGCACGTCCCCGCCGACCTCCGGCAGCCGCGGCAGGTACATCACCACGTCGATGACGACGTTGCCGGTGTGCACCAGCCGGGCCGGCCGCGCGGTCACGGCCGTGCCTCCGCGGCGGTCCGGTCGTCGGCCGGCGCGTTCCCCGCCGGCCGGGCGGATCCGAGCCGCCCCGCCTCGCCGCCGCGCCGGGCGCCCGCTACGGCGAGCAGCAGGTACAGGGCACCGGCGACGACGAAGGCCGCGACCCAACCGAGGCTGTTCGTGCCCAGCCAGGAGTCCGCGAGCGGACCGCTGAACCAGACGTCGTCCGCCGAGGTCGAGGCCGTGGTGAAGAGCAGACCGAAGACGGTACCGGCCAGCCACGGCAGCAGGGCCGCCCAGCGGATGCCGCCCTGGTACCAGTAGACGCTGGTACGGGTGGTGTCCATCAGTCCGCGCGGGTCGTACTCGCGCCGGAGGAGCATGTCGGCCAGGAACACCGCGACCCACGCGGTGATCGGCACGGCCAGCAGCGAGATGAAGGTGATGAACGGTCCGTAGAAGTTGCCGGCGATCAGCATGAAGTAGATCCCACCGGCCAGCGTGAGCACGATGTCCAGGCCCACGGCCACCACCCGGCGGGTCCGGATGCCGAGGGTGATCATGGTCAGGCCCGCGGAGTAGACCGAGAGGTTGTTGGAGAGCAGCAGACCGCCGAACGCCGCGAGCAGGTACGGCACCGCCATCCAGGACGGAAGCATCACCTGGATCGCCGACACGGGGTCGCTGGCGGAGGCCAGGTGGCCGTCGCCGGCCGAGAGCAGCCCACCCAACCCGATGAGCAGGAACAGCGGGATTCCGGCGCCGGCCGAGGCGGCCGCGACGATCCGCCCGCCCGAAACGTTCCGGTGCTGGTAGCGGGCCATGTCGGCGCCGGCGTTCGCCCAGCCGATGCCGGTGCCGGCGGCGATCACGCCGATCCCGGCGATGACGACGCTCAGCGGGGCGGCCGGGGCGTCGAGCACGGCCTGCCAGTTCACCCGCGTGATCAGGAACGCGGCGACCACGACGTTCAACGCGCCGAAGACGTACGTCGCCCACTGCTGGATCCACACCAGCGTGGCGTGCCCCAGGCCCGAGACGACCAGGGTGAGCGCCACGAAGGCCAGCAGGCAGATCACCGTCAGCACCGGGTTCGCCTTGAGCCCGAACGCGATGTTCAGCAGCGCCAGCAGCGCGTACGCGGCGGTCGTCGTGTTGACCGTCTCCCAGCCGACCCGGGACAGCCACGACACCACCGTCGGCCCGTGGTTGCCGCGGGGTCCGAAGACCGCGCGGGACAGCGTCATGCTGGGCGCGCCGCCCCACTTCCCGGCCACGCTGATCAAGCCGACCAGGGCGAAGGAGCCGAAGGAGCCGATCGCGGCTACCAGCAGCGCCTGCCAGATGTTCATGCCGCGCAGCGCGACCAGGGTGGCACCGAGCGGCAGCCCCAGGATGGAGATGTTGGCCGCGAACCAGACCCAGAAGAGCTGGCCCGGGCGGCCCGTACGCTCGGCGGGGGGCACCGGTTCGATGCCTCTGGTCTCGATGGCACCGACCCGGTTGGTGTCGGCCGGGCTCGTGCCGGCCAGTTCCGTTGTGGACATCGTCGTCCTGCCTTTCCCTGCGTTTCGGCGTCAGCGGGGCTGACGGAGGGCGAGCAGGCGTGTCGCCAGTTCTGTCAATGGGAGGTGGTTGGTTTTCTCGATCGTTTCCAGCGCGGTGTCCGGGAAGGACGCGACACCGTGGCCGGCGCCGGCGATGGCGCCGACCATGGCGGCGATCGTGTCGGTGTCGCCGCCGAGCCCCGCGGCCAGCAGGCAGGCCTGCCACGGGTCGTCGGGGTGCACGGCGAGCACCGCGAAGGCCGCCGGAACGGACTCCTGGGTTGCCACACTCGTCCCGACCAGGCGGTAGATCAGGTCAGCCGCCGCCTCCGGCGTCCGTCCCGCGACCAGGTCGGTGGCCCAGGCGATCCGGGCCGGGATGTCCGCCGCCGCGACCCAGTTGCCCCGCCCCGCGGCGAGCTGCGCCGCCCGTACGGCGGTCGCGGTCGCGGTCGCGGTGTCCGCGCCGTCCAGACCGGCGCTGACCGCGGCGGCGACGGCGGCGGCGCCGGCCAGGGCGACGCCGGTGTTGTGGGTGACCCAGCTCGCCTCGACGACCCGGTCGACGAGCCGGGCCAGGTCGGTCGCGGGTACGGCGACCCCGACCGGGGCGATTCGCATCGCCGCCCCGTTGGTCGTCCCGAACCGGCCGGCTTCCTCGAGCGGGCGGCCGGCGGCCACGGCGGCGACCGCGGCTCGGGTCGACGGGCCGAGCAGGTCCAGTGAGCCGCGCCGGCGCATGTCGTCCTCCCACGCGAGCAGCTCGCGGGCGAGGCGGTGGCCGTCGACGCGGCCCCGGCCGTCGAGCAGAAGCCGCGCGAGCAGCAGTGCCTGCTCGGTGTCGTCGGTCACCGACCCGGCGGGCATCCCGGGCGCGATCGGCTGGTCCGCCGGCCCCGGCTCGAAACCGGTCAACCGGCCGTAGCGGGCGAGGATCCGCTCTCGTGGCATGGACTGGGTCGGCATGCCGAGCGCGTCGCCGACGGCGAGCCCGGTCAGGGTCGCGACCGCCCGCGATTCGATCGTCGCGGACGGGGCCGGAGTCGGGGCACTCATTCCGGCGCCTCCCCGAAGCGCAGGTGCAGGCGGAACCGGGCGGGGTCCAGCAGGCTCTCCACGTGCTCGACGAATTCACCGCGCGCGTCCCGGCTCAGTCGGCGGGTGCGCAGGAAGAGCTTGCCGGCGGTGCAGTCGAGCAGCTGTGCGTCCGACTGTGTGACCTCGGCGAGCTCCACCCACTCCTCGCCCTGCGTCGGCACGAGGCCGGCCGAGTGCAGCGCCGTGTACAGGGACCCGGTGAGGCCGTGCTCGGGTAGCTCGCGCAACGGGCCGACGGCCGGGATCCGGCTCCGCTCGATGGAGATCGCCGCGCCTCCGTCGAGGGACCGGAGCCGGTCGACCGCGACGCATTCGGCGGACGGCAGGTCGAACCGTTCCGCCAGCTCGGGCTCGTGGACCAGCTCGAGGCGCAGGACGCGTACGGTTGTCGGGACGCCTTGTTCCGCCAGGGCCCGGGACCAGCCCAGCCGGTCGTCGATCGTCCGGCCGTCGAAGGTCACGAACGAACCCTTGCCGGAGCGGGTCTCGATCAGCCCTCTGCGGCTGAGTTCGGTGAGGGCCTGACGGACGGTGTTCCGGCTCACATCGAAGCGGGTCGCGAGTGCGTGCTCGCCGGGCAGTTGGGTGCCGCGGGCGAGCCGGCCACCTCGGATCTCCCGGGCGAGCTGCTCGACGACCCGCTCGTGCTTCAGCTTGAGCACCTGTCCAAACATGTTCAGAAGGCTAGCCCTGACCTGCACCTTCGGCAACAGCCGACATGATCATCCTGGTCAGCCGCGGACGACGTGCCGGTCTGGGGCGCGGCGCAGAACGGCGAAGGCCGCGATCGGGACCAGCAGCAGGGTCAGCCCGCCGGACAACACCAACCCACCGCCAGCTCCGGCCAGTTCGACAAGGGGGCCGCCGATCATCAGGCCGAGCGGGGCGGCCACCATCGAGCCGGTCGTCCAGAGCGTTACCACCTGCTGCTGTTCGTCGGGCGCAACGCCGGACTGCAGGAAGCTGTAGGCGATGGGCGTGAACGGCGCCCACACCAAGCCGCCAAGTCCGAACACGATCATCGCGACGGTCAGGCTTCCGGCGGAAGCCAGCGCGATCGGACAAAGGCCCACAACGCGATGATCGCGATGAGGAGATGACGTTGCGGAAGGTTCCGCATCTGGTTGACCAGCGCCGCACCGACGAACGCGCCAACGCCCAAGGCGCCCCACATGAGGCCGAGGCCGGTCGCGTCCACGTCCAGCGTCCCGCGTACGAAGAGCGGTAGGGCGATCTCGGTCGGCATGTAGAGGAAGTTGAAGAAGAACTCGACGACCAGCAGACGGGCGGCCACCGGACGCCGACGCAGAATCCGCCAGCCCGACTCACCGGAGGGTGGATGTCGGGTCGCTGCCTGCTCCCGGAGGACTCGGGGGACCGAGGTGACGACGGCGGCCAGCAGGATCAGCGCGCCGCCGGCGTCGAAGAAGAGGGCGACGCCAGGGCTGTCGCTGGTGCCTGGCCGAGGCCGTCGACCTGGCAGCGGGACGAGAGGACTGGCGGGCCCGGTTCGACCCGGTGGCGGACGACCTCCGTGCCGCCCTGGCCTGGGCGGCCGACCGGCCGGAGCAGCGCGCGGATGCGTACCGCCTCGCCCGGTCCCTGGCGGAGCTGGCCTTCACCCGCAAGCTCATCGGCGAGTCCCAGCATCGCTACGAGCAGGCGGCCGCGCTCGCGGATGACCCGGCCGCCTCCGCATCGATGCTCCGGCACGCCGCGGCGGTGGCCGGATGCCGGATGCGCGGTGATGACATGTACCGCTTCCACCGCGCGGCCGCGGATGCCGCCCGCCGGTCCGGTGACCCCGCCGGTGCCGCCTGCGACCTGGCGACCGCCGCCACCAACGCGTACCGGTACTGGAGCAAGTTCGAACGGATCCCTCCGCCGGAGGAGGCGATCGCGCTCGTCAGCGAGGCCCGGGAGTTGGCCGGCGATGACCCGGCCGCCCAGGCCGCGGTGGCGCTGGCCGAGGCCGGGGTGCTCAGCGACGCGTTCGGTGCCCCGCAGGGCCCACCCGACAACGCCGTACCGGAGACGACCGCGCGCGCCGAACGGGCGGTCGAACTCGCTCACCGCACGGGCGACCCGCTCGCCGAGTCCGCCGCGCTCGATGCGCTGCTCGGCGCCCAGAGCTGGGCCGGTGACACGTTCGCCGCCGCGGCCACGACGCGGCGCCGGATCGCGCTGCTCTCGGCAACGCCGGATTCTCCGGCCAGAACCCACGAGCTGGTCGATGCGCTCGCCGAGGCCGCCGAGGCCAGCCTCGGCGCGGGGGACCTGCCCGGCGCCCGCCGGTGGGCACGGCAACTCGCGGATCATCCGTTGCTGGCGGAGGTGGGCCATCGTGCCACGAGCTGGCTGTTGGTGGTCGACGCGTTCGCGGGCAACGTCGACGAGGTACTCACCGGCAGCGCCCGGTTCCTCGAAGCGTGGCAGCGGGCCGGCAGCCCCGCCAGCTCGGTCCTCGCCCGGCCGGTGGCCGGTGTGGCGATGATCCACGGCCTACGCGACGACCACGACGCCCGCCTCGTCTGGAACGCCGTCCTGAGTCGGCTCGGCCCCCCGCCGGGGCATGCCCACGGCTACGGCGCCGTCTTCGACGCGATGCTTCTGCTCCACCACGGGCAGGCAGGGGAGGCGTTGGAACGGATGGCGCCCGAGCCCGGTGAGGTGTGGAAATGGGTCACCTGGATCTGGCTCCACTGGTATGTGGCGCTGCGCGCCGAAGCCACCGTGCTCGCCGGGAGCCCTGACGCCGGCGGCCGCCTCGCCGAGGCCCGGACCGTCGTGGCCGGCAACCCGGTCGCCAGTGCCATTGTGGAGCGGGCCGAAGCGCTGCTCGACAACGACCAGGAGCGGTTGCTCGCCACGGCAGACGCATTCGACGCCGCCGGTTGCCGCTACCAGTCGGCGCGGACCATGGTGCTCGCCGGCGGCGACCATGCCGCCCGCGGCGCGGCCGCGCTCGCCGATCTCGGCCTCGCCCCGATGGCCCGCCCCCGGCACTGACCAGCCGCCCGATCGACCAGACCGGCCTGATTCGGGTATCGGTCCCTGCCGTTGTCGACCGGTTACGCCCAGCCGTGATGCCGTGCGTGCCAGCCGAGCTGGATCCGGGTCGTGACGCCGGCCCGGTCCATCAGGGCGCGGATGCGTCGTTGGACGCTCCGGGCGGAGAGCTGCATCTGGTGGGCGATCACCTCGTCGGTCAGGCCCGCGAGCATCAGGTGGAGCAGGCGGGTGTCCACCGGGTTCACGTCCCCGCCCTGCTGGCGGTACGGCCGGGCACGCTGCCAGACCGACTCGAACAGGGCGATGGCCAACGCCACCAGTGGCCCGTGCAGCAGGAGCGTCGTGTGGTCACCCGCGCCGACCGGAACCATCGCGACGTCGCGGTCGGTGACGATCAGCTTCATCGGAACCTGGTCGACGACGCGTACGTCAGCGCCACCGGCGAGGGAATGCTCGACCGATTCGACTCCGTTCGGTTGACGGAGGAAGTGGGCGTCGACGACCGCGCGGACGCTCACCCCACGGCCGAGCGCGATCGGCTCACTGTGGTTCTCCTCATGGGTGACCACCCGGTTGTTGTCGGTGATGAAGGCGTCGATGCACTCGCGTGCGCCCAGCTGAAGCTGGCCGAAGCGCCGGGCGATCTCCTGCGTCCCCTCGACGATCTCCACCAGCCCTTGTGCCACCCGGCCTCGGGTGGCGGCCTGGTGCTGGGCGGCGAGTTCGGCGACGGCGAGTTCGGCGCGGTACAACCGGTCGCGGCGGGACAGGAGCTCGGTCATCAGCGCGAGCCCGGGGTCGACCACGCGGTAGCGGTCCTCGTGCCGAGAACGGGTCACCAGCCCGCGAGCGGCCAGCCCGTCCAGCAGCGCGGTCGCTTTGTCGGGGGAAACTCCGAGGCTGGCCGCGGCCGAGTCGGGCCGTCCGACGAGCGCCCGGTAGACCAGTTCCTCCTCCGGGGTGAGCCCCAGCTCGTCCAGCATCTGGTCCTCCTGTCGGTTTCTCGCCATGACGTGATTTCGACGCCCCGCGTATCTGCAGAAGGCCGTGATCCTCCGGCAGAGTCTGCCTGTCTGATTATCGACAGGAAGGGACGCGTCCGTGACTTCCCACCATCCGCGCGCGGCACTGGCCGCGTTGGCGGTCGGCGCCCTTGTCGTGGCCCTGGCGCCCGTAGTCGCCGCATCGCCGGCCGCCGCCGTGGCGGGTGCCGGCAACGACGTCGGCACCGTCACCGCAGTCACGCTGGTCACCGGCGACCGCGCCCTGATCCGTACCGGAGCCGACGGCCGGCGGCTCGTCTCGCTGGAGCAGGCGGACGGACGCCGTGGCGTCGCCACCATCCGGGAGGACGGCGACGCGCTCTACGTGATTCCCGAGGATGCGCTCGCGCTGGTCAGCGCCGGCACCGTCGACCGGCGGCTGTTCGACGTCAACCTGTTGGTGCGCAGCGGCTACGACGACCGGGCGTCGGACAAGCTCCCGGTGATCACCACCTACGGGTCGGCGGTCGCCGCCCGCTCGGCTCCGCCCGCCGGCACCAACCAGCGTCTCGCGCTGCCCGTCGTCGACGGTGCCGCCCTCGACGTGGACAAGGCCGAGGCGGCCACCGCATGGAAGTCGTTCACCAGGGCGGCGGGTACGCGATCGGGCGGCGCGCAGCTCACCGGACTGTGGTTGGACGGCCGGGTGAAGGCCGACGGGGCATCCGACACCGTGGTCACCGCCGGCGCCTCGGGTTCGGCGACCGCGTTGCCGCCGCCCACCGTTCCGCTCACCGGTGCCCCTGCCGCCTGGCAGAAGGGATTCAACGGCGCGGGCGTGAAGGTGGCCGTCCTGGACACCGGGTACGACGCGGGTCACCCCGACCTGGCCGGCCGGGTCGTCGCCGCCAAGAACTTCACCTTCAGTCGGGACGCCGACGACCGGCAGGGCCACGGCACGCACACCGCCTCCACCGTGGGTGGCTCGGGTGCGGCGAGCGCCGGGCGGTATGCCGGTGAGTCCCCCGGTGCCGACCTGTTGATCGGCAAGGTGCTCGGCGACGACGGCTACGGCCAGGATTCCTGGATCATCGCCGGCATGCAGTGGGCGGTCGACCAGGGCGCCAAGGTGGTGTCGATGTCGCTGGGCGATGCCAGCAGTACGGCGTGCAAGGGCCCGACGGTCGACGCGGTGAAGCTGCTGTCCGACCGGGCACTGTTCGTGATCGCGGCCGGGAACTCCGGGGCCCGGGGAAGCGTCAGCACACCCGGCTGCGCCCCCGAGGCGCTGGCGGTCGCCGCGGTCGACCGCGACGGTGCGACGGCGGCGTTCTCCAGCCGAGGGCCGGCTGTCGGCGAGCACTACGCGAAGCCGGACATCTCCGCCCCGGGAGTCGACGTGGTCGCGGCCCGCGCTGGTGGTCGCGGTGAGCGCGCGTACACCACCATGTCCGGCACGTCGATGGCCACGCCGCACGTCGCCGGGGCGGCGGCGATCCTCGCCCAGGCCAGTCCCGGCCTGACCCCGACACAGTTGAAGAACACGCTCATCTCCGCGGTCGGGAAGACGGGCGCTCCGGTGATGGAGCAGGGCGCGGGCCCGCTCGACGTGGATCGCGCGGTCGGCGAGCAGGTGACCGGCCCGGGCACCACCAGCCTGGGCGAGTATGACTGGCCGCATGTGGACCAGTCCCCGCAGACCACGCCGATCACCCTCACCAACTCCGGCGACAGCACCCGCACCTACCACCTGGACCTGGACGTGCGGGGCGATGACGGCAGCCGGGCACCGAATGGCACCGTCGAACTGGGGGTGCGTCAGGTGACGGTCCCGCCGCACGGCGCCGCCACCATCCCGGTGACCGCCGAACCCGACCCGCACAAGCAGCCCTCGGACGCCGCGTACGGCCTGTTCACCGGCCGGATCGTGGCTACCGTGGACGGAGGACGGCGCGGCCGGGTCACCGCACCGGTCTCCCTGTGGCTGGAGCCGAAGACGGTCACCCTGACGTTGCGGGCGCTGGACCGATTCGGGGCTGCCGCCGCCCTGCCGTCGCAGGTCGATGTCGTGTCGCTCGATCGGGACATCGTGCGCCGCTACGCCTTCGGCGGTCCGGAACTCAGCGTCCGGGTGCCCGCCGGCGCGTACTCGCTCGTCGCGTTCGTGGCCACCCGCGATCTGGCCGACGGCAATGGACTGGTTTCCTCGGTCTCGTTCCACGCCCGCCCCGAGGTTGTCCTCGACAAGGACACCACGATCACCTTCGATGCCCGTGCGGCGGAGAGGATCGCGGTGCACACCGACCGTCCCTCGGAGGTGCGCGGCTACACCACCGGCTACGCCCGCCGCTGGAATGAAGCCGGCCGTCTCGGCGTGGCGACCTACCTGAACGTGCCGGACTTCGTCCACGACCTGTACATGGAGGAGTCTTCGGCCGCCAAGGACGGCAGCTTCACGTACGCCACTCAGGTGCGCGCCTACGCGCTGCGCGCGGAGCTGACCGTGGCGGGGGAGAAGGTCGCGTACGAGCCGGCGAGCACCCGCGCCGAGTTTGACGGCACCGGCTCGGCGGAGCTGGTCGACGTCGGCGACGCGGCCCAGCTGGCGAGCGCGGACGTGCGGGGCCGGGTGGCGCTCGTCTCCAGCCGTCCGCAGTACCCGAACGACTACCTTGCCCGGGACGCCAAGAAGGCCGGCGCGGTCGGTGTCGTCCTCGGCTACCCGGACTACCCGGGACGCTGGGACTACCCCACCTCCCTTCCCGGCGTGCCGATCGTCCAGCTGGAGACCGCCGAGTTCGCCGCGTTGCGGGCTCGCCTGGCCGCCGGCGCGCCGGCCGCCATTTCCTGGCATGGTACGGCGCTGGCCACGAGCCCGTACGTGTACAACCTCGCCCAGTCCGGCTCAGGGCGGATCCACGTGCGCGACATCGTCGCCCGTGACCGGGACCTCGCGTCGATCCCGTCGCGCTGGTACGGGATGAAGGACGGCGCGGTACGCACCGACGCGGTCTTCGCGCAGCCGACGGCCTGGAACACGGCCGTGCAGACGGGCACCGACAAGCACCCGATCGCCGCCCCGATCGCCCGGACGGAGCTCTTCACGGCCGACGACTCCCTGCGATGGACGCAGCGTGGCTCCAGCGACCAGTTCCACACCGAGTACCTGTACGACGGCCCGTTCAGCTACCGGCCAGGGCAGCAGCCCGACACCACCTGGTACCGGGGCATCATGCGCCCGGTGCCGCCGCGGGCCGGCACCGGCCTGGAGAACGCCGCGGTGCGCGACGGTGACGACCTGGTCTTCGCGGTGCCAAGCTGGGGCGACGCGGCCGGCCACGATGGGGTGTCGGGCACGCGGGACGCCAAGTCGGCGCTGCTGACCGTCGACGGCGCGCCGGTGATCCCGGTTGCCGGCAGGTACCGCGTCCCCGAGGGCCCCGCCACGGTCACCTACACCCAGGAGGTCACCCGGTATCTTCAGTTCTATCCGGGTTGGACGGGCAGCGCCGGCAGCCGTACGGAGTGGACCTTCTGCACCTCGGCCACCGACCAGGGCCGGCTTCCCGTCCTGTTCCCCGCGTACGAGGCCGATCTGGACGATTACAACAGCGCTCCCGCCACGGCGACCTTCCCGCTGACGATCTCTGCGGACCGGCAGGGCGGCGCCAAGGTCGAGCTGACCGACGTCAAGGTCGAGTACGCCATCGGCCAACAGCAGACGGCGGGCACCATCACCTCCTGGAAGCCGGCCACGGTGACCGGCGGGGGCACGTCCTGGACGGCGACGCTCGATCAGAGCACCGCCTCCGGCCAGTACGTCTCGCTACGGGTGACGGCGACGGCCGGTGACGGGTCGACGGTGCGGCAGACGGTGGTGCGCGCCTACCCGGTGTCCTGACGTCACCGCGACTGTCACCCCGCCCCCGGCCCGCTTCATGGGCCGGGGGCGGTCGGCTCTGTGCATCTCTCAGCCACTCACGCCACTAGGGGCTGCTCGGCCAGTTCGGTCAGCTGCACGGTGCACAGGCCGCGTCGTTCAACGCGTACGTCGGTCACCTTGAGCTGCCTGCCGGGGCGGGAGTGACCTTCGCCCTGGCGGTGATGGTCGCGGTCGTGCTCCGGCACGTACCGGCCTTCGGTGACCAGCAGGCCGGACCGCAGTCGCCGAGGCGCGTGCCGGGACATGAACACGCCCGGCCGGTGGCGGATGCTGGTCACGGCCGCCAACCGCCAGCCGGCGGTGGCAGCCTACGTCCGTGGCGCCGGCGACGCCGCGTTCCGCCCCTTCGCGCTGATCGTGCTAAGCCCGGAGGAGGGCCTCCTCGCCGCGACCGACGCGTTCGTGGCACCCGACCTGTTCGCCACGTTCGGTCTGGCGGCGAGCCCCGGACGGTAGCGCCCCGGGGCCCGGGGAGCAGCTCCTCCGCGCGCCAATCATCGCATGTTTTGCCAGCTCCGTCCGGGTATGCCACTTTCGCCGCTTTTGAGGAAGTTCGGTCCCTGCTGCTGAGGTTTGCTCAATAAGCTCCGAAGCGAGCTGCCGCCCGGCCCCAGGACCCCTGGTGCGGGTCGCGCTGCTCCATCCGCGCACCACGCGGACACCTGCCTGACGCCGCCCTCTCCGGCGGCCTGGGCTTCGACCGCCGGAATCCACGGAGATGCGTGAGACACGATGAAGGACGCGGACACGATGGTGCTGCCCCGGCTCGCGTCAGCCGAGGTCAGCGTCGAGGACCCCTGGGGGGAAGGCCGTGGCGCCCCCGCCTCCGCCCCCGGTCGCCCGGCGGCCGGCACCGCGCGGTGGCGTAGCGTCGCGTGGCTGGTCCCGGCGCTGCTGATGGGCGCGCTGAGCGTCGTCGGCGCCGGCGCCCCCGGACTACGGACGGAAGAGCTCGCGACCTGGGCCGCGGCCAGGTCGTCCTGGCGGGACAACTGGTCGATGCTCCACTCGGGCGACGCCACCGCAGCGCCCTACCACCTGCTGATGCGCGCGTGGGCGGAGGCCTTCGGCACCTCCGACCTCGCCCTGCGCGCGCCCTCCATGCTGGCCATGACCGGGGCGGCGGCGCTGGTCGGCGTACTCGCGGCCCGGATGTTCGCACCGGCCACCGGGGTCCTGGCTGGGGTGATCTTCGCGCTGCTGCCGACCTCGACGCGGTACGCGCAGGAGGCCCAGCCGTACGCCCTGACCATGCTCGCCGCGGTGCTCGCCACCTGGCTCCTGCTGTCGGCGATCGACGGACCCTGGTTCTGGCGCTTCGCGCGCTACGCCGGCGCGGTGGTGCTGCTGGGGCTGTGCAACGTGGTCGCGCTGCTGCTGCTCGCCGGCCACGGCTGGGCCGTGTTCGCCTTCCGGCGAGGGCGGACGCTCCGGTGGCTGGCCGCCGCGGCGATGGGCGCGCTGCCCGCGGCCGGGCTGCTCTGGCTCGCCGCGCCGCACGGCGCGCAACTCGCGCGGAGCGCGCACCCGAGCCTGCCGATGCTGGCCGCGGCGCCCCGCGAACTGTTCGGCGTCGCCGCACTGGGCGCCGTGCTGCTCGTGTTGGCGCTGTTCAGCCTCCCGCTGCGCTACTCCGCCGCCCTCTGCACCGCCTGGGCGGTGGTGCCCCCGCTGGCGCTGCTGCTGATCGCCCAGGTGGCGCCGGTCTGGCTGCCCCAGTACCTGCTCTTCACGCTGCCGGCGTGGGCGATTCTCGGCGCGGCCGCCCTGTCCCGGGCCCGGCTGGGATGGGCCGCCGGCGTGCTGGCGGCGATCGCCGTGATCGGCGCGCCGGCCCAGCTGGCCCTGCGGGAACCGGACGGACACCAGCAGGCCAGCCGCCGGCTCGCGGCGGTCATCGAACACCGCCTGCAGGCCAACGACGGTGTCGTCTACAGCGCCGCCGACCCCGGCGACGGGCGGGTCGGCCGGAACCTGGTGGCGCACTACCTGCCCGCCGACCGCCGGCCGCGAGACGTGCTCGGTCCACAGGGCGTCGACGGCCGGCAGCCGGCCGCCCGGTGCACCGACGTGGCCGGGTGCCTGCGCGGCACGCGGCGGCTGTGGGTGATCCGGCTCGGTGCCCGCACGGACCCGGTGCAGGGCATCGGCGGGGCGACGGAACAGCTGCTCCGCACCAGATATCAGGTGGCGCAGGTCTGGCGACCGACGGGGCTGACGCTGGCCCTGCTGGTGAACGAGCGGACCGATCTCTGACCGTGGCCGCGCCGGCGGGGAGCGCCGGATCCCGTTGACCGTACCTGTATTGCGAACTGTCCATCCGTATCAGCCGCGCACGACCGGTCAGCGCCGAGTTCGTGGCGAGCAAGTCGAACCCTTGGGGGAACCGTGGGCGTCGCTGTCGATACCCGTCTGTCTGAAGCCGCGGGGGAGGGGACCACCGGTGGCAGGCGTGCGCCGGTCGCCTCGGCTCAGCCGTCATCCGGCCAGCGCCCCGACCGTCGCCTGCTGAACATCAAGGCGCGCCTCGTGTACGCGAAATGCGGTGCGGTGGCGGGACCCCTGGTTGCCCCGCGGCACCCACGGGCCCCGGTCGAGTTCCGCCCTGTCGCCTCGCCCGCGGCACGGCTGATCCTGACGCTGCTCGTCCTGGTCAACAGCGCGGCCGGGCTGGTGCTCATCGGGTGGCTGCTGCTGCCTCAGCACGTACCCGGATCGGGCGTGCTCGGGCTCGGCGGCTGGCAGACGGTGGCGGCCCGGCTCGGCTTCTGCGTGGTCGTCGGGGTCGAGCTGATACGCCTCGCGCAGAACGTGGTCGTCTGGGTGTTCGCCTACCACGCCAAGGACCCGGTCCCGGTCGACCCGCCGGTCGGCCTGCGGGTGGCGTTGCTCACCACCATCGTGCCCAGCAAGGAGCCGATCGACGTGGTCGAGCGCACCCTGGGGCGGCTGCGCCAGCTGGTGTACTGCGGCCAGGTGGACGTCTGGATCCTCGACGAGGGTGACGATCCGGCGGTGCGGGAGATGGCCGCGCGGCTCGGCGTGCACCACTTCAGCCGCAAGGGCCGCCCCGAGTACAACCAGCCGAGCGGTGAGTTCCGCGCCAGGACGAAGTCGGGCAACCACAACGCCTGGCGGGCCGAACACGAGCACCGGTACGACGTGGTCGCCAACGTCGACCCGGATCACGTGCCGCTGCCGAACTTCCTGGAACGCACGCTCGGATACTTCCGCGACCCGGACGTCGCCTTCGTGGTCACGCCGCAGGTCTACGGCAACATGCACCAGAACTTCGTCGCGCACGGCGCCTCGGTGCAGCAGTACCTCTACAACGGCCTGATCGCGCGGGGCGGGAACGGCCTGGACGCCCCGCTGCTCACCGGCACCGGGCATCTCTACCGGCCGGCGGCGTGGCGGACCATCGGCGGCTACCAGGACTCGATCATCGAGGACCACCTGACCAGCATCCGGATCCACTCGGCCGTGAACCCGGAGACGGGCAACCAGTGGAAGGGCGTCTACACCCCGGACGTGGTGGCCCTCGGGGAGGGCCCGACGTCGTGGGCGGACTACTTCAACCAGCAGAAGCGCTGGGCGGCCGGCATCTGCGAGATCCTGGTACGCCCGGAGCTGCGCGCGCCCCGCGAGCTGGGCGCGCGGCGGCGCTGGCAGTACCGCCTGCTCCAGTTCTACTACCCGAGCGTGGCGGTCAGCCTGCTGCTGGGCAACCTCGCCACGGCCCTCTACCTGCTCACCGGGGTGAGCTCCACCCAGGTCGACGCCGCTTTGTGGTCGGTGCTGTGGGGTTCGAGCATTGTCACCTGGTTCGTGCTGTGGCTCTGGCTCCGCCGCTTCAACATCGCGCCCCACGAGCGGGAGGAGATCGGCATGGTCGGCATGGCCCTGGCGCTGTTCGCCGGGCCCGTCTACGTGGCCGCGGCCGTCGGCGCGCTGCTGCGGCGCAAGCTCGGGTTCGTGGTGACGGCCAAGGGGAAGCTGCGCACCACCGAGTCGCTCGGCACCTTCCGCCTGCACCTGTGCTGGGCAGCCTGCGCCGCCGGCCTGCTCGGCGCGAGTTTCCTGCTCGACAACAGCTTCCCCCTGCTGCGGGTGTGGCCGGTGCTGACCCTCCTGACCGGGCTTGTCCCGCCGCTGATCGCGCTCGTGTCGAACATCCGGGCCAACCGTGAGCAGCCCGACGAGACGGCCGAGCCCGCCGAGCCCGCCGAGCCCGCCGAGCCTGCCGCTCGCGCGGCTGACGGCGAGGAGCGCCACCCGCCGAAGTCACGGGTGGCGGCTGAGGGGGTGCTGCAGTGAGGAGGCTGACCGGGCCGCGGGTGCTGATGGTGTTGATCGGTGCGCTGCTGACCTACGCCTCCGCTTCGGCCCTCGCCACCACCTCCCGCCCCGGACAGGATGCCCCGTCCGGACGGGCGGCGAAGACCGAACCGGGCCGGGGGCTGGCGGCCGGAGCCGCCCAACCCGCCGGGTCGCCCTCGGCTCGACAACTCTTCCCGCCGCCCGGCAAGGCGTTCATCGGAGTGATGACCGAGAAGGGCCCGCACGACTTCACTGCGACGAACATGGTCGCGGCGGCCGCTAAGCACCAGCCGCAGGTGATGCTCTTCAGCTCCGGGTGGGCGGCCGATACGTTCGACCGGACGCTGTTCGACCAGATCAAGGACCGGGGCATGCTGCCGATGCTGGGCTGGGAGCCCTGGGACTACCGGTTGGGCGAAGCGGCCATCAGGAAGGGGCTGTCCGCCGAGGAGATCGACCGGGCACGCAACGAGCAGGCCCAGTACCGGTTGGCCAACATCGCGCGGGGGGACTTCGATGGCTACCTGCGGTCCTGGGCGGAAGGGATCAAGTCGCTCGGCTACCCGGTGGCCATCCGGTTCGCGCACGAGATGAACGGCTACTGGTATCCGTGGTGCGAGTCGGTCAACGGCAACCAGCCGGGTGACTACGTCAAGGCGTGGCGGCACGTACATGACCTGTTCCGGTCCGTCGGGGCCACCAACGTCACCTGGGTGTGGAGCCCGAACAACAGGTGGGACGACTCGACGCAGAAGATCGGCACGTTCTATCCGGGCGATTCCTACGTCGACTGGGTGGGCCTCTCGGGCTACTACAGCACGGTGTTCACCTCGGAGTACCGGTCCTTCGACACGATCTTCAAGCAGAGCATCGAGGAGATCCGGGCCTTCAGCAGCAAGCCGCTGGTCATCACCGAGACCGGTGCCTCCGACGCCAACGGGCGTAAGGCCGAGTGGATCACGGAAACCTTCCGGGCCCTGCCGAGCTACCCGGACATCATCGGTGTCATCTGGTTCGAGGTGAACAAGGAGAAGGAACTGGACTGGCGCATCGTCAGCTCACCGGCCGTGGCGAATGCCTTCGCCACGGCGGTCGCCGACCCTCGCTACCAGTTCACCTGGTCGCCGGACATGCTTCCGCGCACGAAACTGGAGAATTAGATGTCTGGGATTCGCCGATGATGAGGTTGAGTCTTCCGCGGGTGCTGATGGTGCTGACCGGCGCGTTGCTGCTGACGTACGCGTTCGCCATCGCACCGACCACCGCGTCCGAAGGCCGGGAGGACGGCCCGGCCGGCCGGCTGGTGCGGGCCGAGCCGGGTAGGCCGGCGCCCGCCGAGGCCAAGGCAATGGCGACGGACGCACCGGTCCCGCCGCCGCGCCCGGCTGCGGAACTCTTCCCGCCGCCCGGCAAGGCGTTCATCGGGCTGATGACCGAGAAGGGCCCGCACGACTTCACCGCGACGAACATGTTCGCGGCGGCCGCTAAGCACGAGCCGCAGGTGATGCTCTTCAGCTCCGGGTGGGCGGCCGACACGTTCGACCGGACGCTCTTCGACCGGATCAGTGAGCGCGGCATGCTGCCGATGCTGGGCTGGGAACCCTGGGACTACCTGGTGGACCAGGCGGCCCGCGAGAAGAACCTGCCCTCCCGCGATATCGACAAGATCCGGTCCAACCAGCCGACCTACCGCCTGTCCCGCATCACGGGTGGGGACTTCGATCCCTACCTGCGCTCCTGGGCGGAAGGGATCAAGTCCCTCGGCTACCCGGTGGCCATCCGGTTCGCCCACGAGATGAACGGCGACTGGTACCCGTGGTCCGAGGCGACCAACGGCAACCGGCCCGGCGAGTACGTCCAGGCGTGGCGCCACGTACATGACCTGTTCCGGGCCGTCGGAGCCACCAACGTCATCTGGGTCTGGAGCCCGAACGCCCGATGGGACAAGTCCACCGTGAAACTGTCCGACGTCTACCCGGGCGACGACTACGTCGACTGGGTGGGCGCCACCGGCTACTACGGCACAGGGGTCTTCACGGACTACCGGTCCTTCGACGCGATCTTCGGCCCCACCCTCACCGAGATCCGCGCGTTCAGCCGGAAACCGATGGTCATCACCGAGACCGGTGCCACCGACGCGACCGGGCGCAAGGCCGAGTGGATCAAAGACGCCTTCCAGACGCTGCCCCGGTACAAGGACATCATCGGCCTCATCTGGTTCGAGGTGAACAAGGAACTCGACTGGCGGGTCGCCAGTTCCCCGGCCGTGGCGAAGGCGTTTGCCGACGCGGTCGCGGACCCTCGCTACCAGTTCGCCTGGTCGCCGGACTCGCTCCCGCGTACCACGGTCGACAACTAGACGTGCGCAGCACCGAGAACGGGGAAGTGCCATGGTAAGGCTGACCGCTCCACGGGTCGTGACGGTGTTGATCGGCACGTTGCTGCTGACCTACGCCTTCGCCGTCGCGCCGGCCACGACGTCCGGAACCCGGGACGAGCCGACGTCCGACCGGCTTGCGAAGACCGAACAGCGGGACTCGGTGGTGACCGCCGAAGCCAATTCGGTGGCGACGGATCCACCGATCGAGCCGCCCCGACCGGCGGTGGAGATCTTCCCGCCGGCGGGAAAGGCGTTCATCGGGGCCTTCACCCAGAAGGGCCCGTACGACTTCACCGCGCTGGACACCTTCACGACGGCCGCGAAACACCAGCCGCAGGTGATGCTCTTCAGCTCCGGGTGGGCGGCCGACACGTTCGACCGGATGCCCTTCGACCAGATCAAGGACCGGGGCATGCTGCCGATGCTGGGCTGGGAACCCTGGGACTACCGGTTGGACGAAACGGCCCGCCGGAAGCGGTTGCCCGCCCGCCAGATCGACAAGATCCGGTCCAACCAGCCGGCCTACCGCCTGTCCCGCATCACGCGCGGGGACTTCGATCCCTACCTGCGCTCCTGGGCGGAAGGCATCAAGTCCCTCGGCTACCCGGTGGCCATCCGGTTCGCGCACGAGATGAACGGCGACTGGTACCCGTGGTGCGCGAAGGCCAACGGCAACCGGCCGGGCGACTACGTCAAGGCGTGGCGCCACGTGCATGACCTGTTCCAGGCCGTCGGAGCCACCAACGTCATCTGGGTCTGGAGCCCGAACGCCCGATGGAGCAGGTCGACCGTGAAACTCTCCGAGGTCTACCCGGGCGACGACTACGTCGACTGGGTGGGCGCCACCGGCTACTACGGCACCGGCGCCTTCTCCCGCTACCGCTCCTTCGACGCGATCTTCAACCCCACCATCGCAGAGATCCGCGCCTTCACCAGGAAGCCGATGGTCATCACCGAGACCGGCGCCTCGGACGGCCACAAGCGCAAGGCCGAGTGGATCAGGCAGGCCTTCCAGGTGCTGCCCCGGCACAAGGACATCATCGGCCTCATCTGGTTCGAGGTGGACAAGGAACTGGACTGGCGCGTCGTTAGCTCTCCGGCCTCGGCGGCGGCCTTCGCCAAGGCGGTCGCCAACCCCCGATACCAGTTCAGCTGGTCCCCGGACATGGTCCCGCGTACCGGACTGGACGGTTAGCTCGTCGGTCCCCGACGCTGCCGCCGCCACCCGACGGGCCGTCCCCACGGCGTCACCGGTCGCGGACTTCCCGCCGCCGACCGGTGACGGCCGGTTGACGCGAACTCCGGCAGGGTGCGCAGGACGACGTCGTGGTGGTCCGGGCCCGCCGGCCTCGACAGGTCCACCGTCTCCCGCGTAGGCCGTCGAAGGAGACCTCATGATCAGGACGATGGTCCGGATGCGCGCGCGTCCGGGGTGCGAACCCGCCGTGACGGCGGCGTGGCGCACGGCCGCCGGGCGGATCGCCGGCCTGGCCGGCAACCTCCGGCAGGAACTGCTGCTCGACGCCACCGACCCGCGCGTGTTCGTCGTCGTCACCGAGTGGGCCGACGAGTCGGCCCTGCACGACTACGAGAACGGGGCCGTCGCCGCGCGCTTCGCCGGCGCCGTCCGCCCGCTGGTCGAGCCGCCCGGACCGGGCAGCTACCGGGTGATGCGCGACCCCGACGGCACGGGCTCGGCGATCTTCGTGGACGTCGAGGTCATCGTGCCGGCCGCCCGGCTCGCCGAGTTCGAGCGCGGGTACGCCGAAGTCCTCACCCGGATGGCCGGGATACCCGGGTACGTGCGCGAGGACCTGCTGCGCGAGCCCGACTCGGACGTCTTCCACATCTTCGCTGAATGGAACAGCGAAGCCGAGTTCTACCGCTGGATCGGCGACCCGGCACACGCCGAGCAGGAGGCCGGACCGATCGCACCGTTCCTTCTCGACTTCCGGCGCCGCCTCTTCCACGTCGCGGCCGAGTCCGGGAGCACATGGGCACCGAGTACGGGCAGGGAGGCCGACGTGGACAGGACAACAGACGTACTGGTCGTCGGGGCGGGGCCCACTGGGCTGACCGCCGCCGTCGAGCTGGCCCGGCGCGGCATCGAGTGCCGGGTGATCGACAAGCTGGCCACCCCGCCCGGGCAGGCGGACAAGGCGATCGGCGTGCACTGCCGCACGATGGAGCTCTGGGAGGACCAGGGCATCGTGCGGGAGGCCATGGACGCCGGGATCTGGCTGACCGGCAACATGGTGTTCGTCAACGGTGTGGAGACCCACCGGATGAGCTGGGAGCTGCCCGAGCTGCCGTACGCGCACCTCGGCCTGCCCCAGTACGAGACCGAGCGCATCCTCACCGAACGGCTCGCCACCCTCGGCGTACGCCCGCAGCGCGGCGCCGAGCTGGTCGAGTTCACCCAGGACGACGACGGCGTGCTGGCCACGGTCGCGACCGCCGACGGCGGCCGGGAGACGGTCCGAGCGAAGTACCTGGTCGGCTGCGACGGCGCGCACAGCCGGGTCCGCGAACTGCTCGGGTTGACCTTCACCGGCGGCCTCGGCCGGTTCCCGCAGCTGTTCATGCTCGGCGACGTCGACGTGGACTGGGACATGCCCGACGGCCACCTGCTCCGGTTCCTGCACGAGACCGACGGCCGGATGGACGGGATGCTGGTCTGCGTCCCGCTGCGCGGCGAGGCCCGGTACCGGATCGCCACGCTCGCGCCACCCCGGTTCTTCGCCCAGACCGGCGGCCAGGACGCCCCGCCCGGGTTCAGCGAGGAGCTGGCCGCACCGACCCTCGCCGACGTCCAGGCCGCGCTCGACCACCTGGCACCGCCCGGCACCCGGGCGTCGAACCTGCGCTGGTCGTCGGTGTTCCGGATCAGCCACGGCATCGTCGACCGCTACCGCGACGGCCGGGTGTTCGTCGCCGGCGACGCGGCGCACCTGCACCCGCCCGCCGGCGGCCAGGGCATGAACACCGGGATCCAGGACGCCTGGAACCTGGCCTGGAAGCTGGCCCTGGCGGTACGCGGACTCGCCGCGCCCGGGCTGCTCGACAGCTACGAGACCGAACGGCGCCCGGAGGGCGAGGAGATCGTCGGGCGCGCGGTCCGGATGGCCTTCACCGACGAGCTGGACCGCGAGGACCTGAAGCGCCAGTTCCTCCAGGAGATGTCCATGCTGCTCAGCTACGCGGACAGCCCGCTGGTCGGCGAGTGCCTGACCGATCCGGACGCGCTCCGCACCGGCCCGCGGCCCGGCGACCGCGCCCCCGACGTCGCCGGCCTGCGCCGGCAGGGCGTCGGACACCCGCTGCGCCTGCGCGACCTCACCCGCGGCACCCGGCACACCCTGCTGGTGTACGCGGACGGCTCCGCCGACGAGGCGGCGCTGGCCACGGTGGAGAAGCTGTACGCCGAAGTCCGCGGCCAGACGGCCGGGGAGGTCGACGGGTACCTGCTGCTCAGCCCGGACGTCCCCGCGCCGCGGCTGCTCGCGCCGCCGGTGGTCCGCGACGACGACGGCGGGTTCCGCGCCACGTACGGCGTCACCGGCACCGCCCTGTACCTGATCCGCCCGGACGGGCACGTCGGGTTCCGCAGCCAGCCGATCGACGCCGACGCGCTCCGCAAGCACCTGCACCTGGTCTTCGGCGGTGCGAAGTGACCAGGGTGCGCACGGTGCTCGCGATGCGGACCAAGGAGGGCTGCGAGGACCGTTTCGAGGCGGAGTGGCTCTCGGCCGCCGAGGAGATCCGCACGCTGGACGGCTGCCTGCACCAGGACCTGGTCCGCGACGCCGACGACCCACGCAGCTATCTGATCATCAGCGACTGGGCCGACCGGGAACGGTTGGACGCCTTCGGCCGCAGCGAGCACCGCGACCGGCTCCTGCGCATGATCCGTGAGCTGCGCGAATCCGCGCAACGGCACACCTATCAGGTGCTGCACAGCGTAGGCAGCGAGCTTGAGGAGACGAGATGACCGAGCAGGCCGTACCCGCGTCGGAGTTCTACACCGACGAGTTCGCCGCCGACCCGTATCCCAGCTTCGCGCGGCTACGGACCGACCGGCCCGTGTGTCCGGTCAGCTCGCCCCGCTTCGACCAGTACCTGATCACCAGGTACGACGACGCCAAGACTGCGCTGACCGACCCGCGGCTGTCCAAGGACCTCTACGGCCCCGGGCAGCACTACCTGCGGCTCTTCGGGCCGAACTCCGAGGGGCTGAACAAGAACATGCTCAACTCCGACCCGCCGGAGCACACCCGGCTGCGCCGGATCATCTCGCAGGCGTTCGCGCCGCGCCGGATCGAGGCGCTGCGGCCGCGGGTGGCGCAGATCGTGGACGGCCTGCTCGACAAGATCGTCCCGCAGGGTCAGGCCGAGTTGATGCACGAATTCGCGATCCCGCTGCCGATGATGGTGATCTGCGAGCTGCTCGGCATCCCCGCAGCCGACCACGCGCAGGTGCTCGACTGGACCCAGGTGATCCGCACCTCCGGGTCCTCCCGCCGCCCTCCGCAGGAGGAGCGGGCGGCCGTGCAGGAGGCCCAGCTGAAGCTGCCCGACTACCTCTTCGACCTCATGCAGGCCAAACGGGCGCACCCGGCCGACGCCATCATCGGCGCGCTGATCGACTCCTGTGACCGCGAGGGGGCGCTGTCCGAGGCGGAACTGGTCACCACCACGTTCCTGTTGCTGTTCGCCGGGCATCAGACGACCGCGGACTTCCTCGGCAACGCCACGCTGGCCCTGTTGAACCATCCCGAGCAGCTCGAACTGCTGCGTACCACGCCGCAGTTGCTGCCGGCGGCGATCGAGGAGCTGCTCCGGTTCGACGGCCCGTTGCCGGTGGCCAGCCCGCGGATCGCCACCGAGGACGTCGAGTACGACGGGATGTGCATCCCGCGCGGATCGATCGTCGGAGTGGTGATCAACTCGGCCAACCACGACCCGGCGCACTTCGCCGACCCCGATCAGCTGGACGTGCGGCGGGTGCGCGGCCCGCACCTCGGCTTCGGTCACGGCGTCCACTACTGCCTGGGCGTCTCGCTGGCCCGGATGGAGGCGCAGATCGGCCTCGGGGCGCTGCTGCGCCGGTTGCCCGGACTGCGGCTCGCCGTGCCGCTCGCCGAGGTACGCCGGCTGCCGGCCGCGTCGCCGTTCCGGGGCCTGCTGGAACTTCCGGTCACCTTCTCCGCCTAGCACCTCCGCGTCCTCGTACGCCCCCGCCACATCCCATCCACCCAAGGAGCAGCCATGGTCTTCCGGAACGTGATCGTCTGCCGCATGGTCCCCGGCAGCGAGAAAATCGTCGGCGACGTCTTCGGCCACTACGACAAAACCACCCGGCCGCAGGACCTCGGCGTCATCGGGCGGATCCTGCTGTCGCACCACGACCTCTACCTCCACGTCATCGAACGCAAGCAGGACCCGAAGGTGTCCGGCCAGACCCGCGGGCTGCCCGCGTTCCAGCAGATCGCCGAGGCCATCGCCCCCTACGTGACGCCGTACCCGAGGTACTGGACGAACCCGTCCGACTCGGTGGCGAAGGAGTTCTACCGGTGGGTGCCGGACGGGAAGGAACCCGAGGACACCACGCTGACCGTGATCGTGGGCCGGATCAAGCCCGGCGCCGAGCCCGACGTGGCGCGCGTCTTCGCCGAGTCCGACGCCGGCCCGCTCCCCGCCGAGCTGGGGGTCACCGGCCGCTGGCTGTACGCGATCGACGACGTCTACGTGCACCTGCTGGAGCAGGACGCGTCGCTCGCCGAGGCCACGCGGCACAACCACGACAAGCCGGCGTTCAGCAAGGTGATGGAGGATCTCAGCCCATACATCAGCCCGTACCGTCCGGACCTGTGGCGCGGGCCGCAGGACTCGGTGGCCAAGCCGTACTACCGCTGGCGCGCGGAGGACTGAGCGGCACGACCGCAGTGGGGGCGCCCGTGGGCGCCCCCACCGTCGTCACTCGTCGACAACGGTGTCCGTCTCGCCGTCGTGCTGGAACCGGACGGGCTGGTGCTCATCGGGCCGTGGGTTCTGGGACGGGGTGTGGTGCGGGTCCCCGTCCGGGGAGAAGAGCACGTCGTCGGTCTTGTGGCTCTTCTCGCGATCCTCTTCCGGGTCCGTCACGTCGCGCTCCTCGCCAGCTGCGCCTCGCCTGTGTTCCCACCCTAGGTGGGCGGGCCGGGCCGCCGCAGGCTTTCCCCGCCGCCCCACCCGAACTGCCGAAACCGCCCCGAAGGTGCCTGCGATGCGGAATGGTGAGTGCCGCAGCGAGCCGGGTGCGGGGGTGCGGGGTGCCGATCAGGGAGATCATCCAGCTGACCGGCGCGTTCCTGGACCTCGCCGGGGTGCTGGTCATCGCCGTGGGCGCCACCATGGCCACGGTCGTCTTCGCGCGCGGCTGGTGGCGGACCCGCCGGCTGATCGACGTCTACCCGCCCTACCGGCAGGGCGTCGGACGGGCCATCCTGCTCGGCCTGGAGTTCCTGGTCGGCGGCGACATCATCCGTACCGTGGCGGTCTCGCCCACCTTCGCCAGCGTCGGCGTCCTGGCCCTGATCGTGCTGGTCCGGACCTTCCTCAGCATCTCGCTGGAGGTGGAACTCGCGGGCCGGTGGCCCTGGCAGGGCCGAAATCCGGTGACCCGCCCGGACATCGGCTCCGGGCCGGCGCGGTAATTCCGGGCCGGCCCGGCGGAGCGGCACAGGGAGCCCCTTGACCTGCTGAAACCGGTCGCGAACTCCTGGCAGCCCACTCACCTTTTGCGCTATGAGCGCTTGGCCATGTCGCGCTCGCCACCAGGGATGGGTTGCCCGGTTGCGTCGAGCAGGGTGGCGATGATGCTCGTGGAGCGCTCGGGCACGTCGAAGGCGGCGTAGCGGGGCCCGTCCGGCCGCGCTGGCGTGGGCACCGTGGCGATTGTCTGGGTACCGGCGGCCGTGACAACCTTGATCGATCTCACGTTCGGGTGCATGGCCACCAGGTAGATCCGATCATCGGCGATATCGACGCGGCCCCACACGAAGCGCGTCGGGTCGGCCAACCAGGCGGACTCATCGACGCCACACGTCGTGTGGTCTGCTTCCCGAATGATGGGGTCCCCGTAGGCGATGCCCACGGTGTTCCACTCCTTGCCCACGGCGTTCTGGTCTTCGACCACGAGTTCGACGGCGGAAAGTGGCTGGCCACAGTCGTCAACCACCCGACCCGGAATCAGCCAGTAGCGCTCGCCGTGTGCGTCGCCGCTGAGCAGTGGGTTCTTCGGAGGAATCTGGTCGACGTACTCGGGGCCGAGAAGGAAACCCGCGGCGGTCAGCGGGATCACCAGGGCAGCCATGGCCAGAGCCACGCGGCGCCGGGTGCGTCGGGGCTTCCGCGCCGTTGCTGGCCTCTCCGACGCGGCCGGGCTTTCCGGCATGGCGGTCGCGACGCTGTGCAGGCTGCGGCGCAGCCGCCGGTCGAGGTCGGGCGGGGCCAGGGGCCTGCGTCCGGCGCGGCGCCGGATGAAAATCGTCTTCATGCCAGAGCCTTCCTGAGGCGGTCGAGGGCGCGCCGTAGGTCCGAGCGGATGGTGGCGGCGGGCCGGGAGAGGAGGTCAGCGATCTGCTGCAGTGGCAGATCGCTGTAGTAGTGCAGAACGACCACGGCGCGCTGCCGGTAGGGCAACCGCTGCACGTGAGCCCAGGTCTCGTCGATCTCCGGCTGTTCGGTAACTGGCTCGACTCGTGCGCGCAGGTGGAACAGACGCGCCCGAGCGCTGCGGCGATGCGCGTCCTGCGCCATGTTGACGATGGCGCGCTTGAGGTAGGGCACCGGCTCTTCGATCGACGACCAGCGGTCGAAGGCCGTGGCGAAAGCCTGCTGCACAAGGTCCTCGGCCTGTTCGCGCGAGCCGGTGAGCAGGTAGGCCAAGCGCAGCAGACTCACCCGATGCTCGCGATAGACGAACTCAGGTGGGGCAGGCGGCGTGGACGTCTGTACGTCGGTCACAACATCAGGTCGTCCCGGGGCCGCATTTCGTTGCAGTTTTCGGCAGGGCATGTGGCTGATCGCGCTACGCCGGCATGATCTGCGGTCAGATGTTGGCCGAGTCCGGCGGCACGTCCTTCGGCAGCGAGGGCACGCCGACGGCCCGCTCCTCCCGGTGGCAGCGGAGCCCGAGCGTGTACGCCGTCATCGACAGCGACCCGTACGCGTACCCGTCGACCAGCACGTCCGGCCGACCGTCGGCGGCGCCGGCCAACCCGGCCAGATATAGCAGCGGGATGAAGTGGTCCGGGGTCGGCACGGCCAGGTCGAAGTCGCGGTGCCCGTCCAGCCGGGCCGCCTCGGTCGGGCGGTCCCGCATGATGTCCCGGGCCGCGTCGTCGAAGCGCCGCGCCCAGTCGAAACCCTCGTCGGTCAGCCGCGGATCCACCCCACCCAGGTTGTGCACCACGTTGCCGCTGGCCACGACGAGGACGCCGCGCTCGCGCAGCGGCGCGAGCCGGGCGCCGAGGTCGAGGTGGTAGTCCAGCGGCTTGAACGCGTTGATACTGAGCTGCACCACCGGGATGTCCGCGTCGGGGAAGGCGTGCGTCAGCACCGACCAGGTGCCGTGATCGATCCCCCACGAGTCGAGGTCGGCGCCGACCCAGGTGGGATGCACCGCGTCGCTGATCTCCTCGGCCAGTTCGGGCAGCCCGGGCGCCGGGTAGCGCACGTCGAACAGCGCCTGCGGGAAGCCGTAGAAGTCGTGGATGGTGCGCGGCCGGGGCATCGCCGTGACGGCGGTGGCGCCGATGTACCAGTGGGCCGAGACCACCAGGATCGCCCGCGGCCGGGGCACCGCTTGGCCGAACTCCCGCCAGGCGGCCGTGTAGCGGTTGACCTCCAGGGCGTTCATCGGATTGCCGTGCCCGAAGAACGCCGCCGGCATCACCGTCTCCGTCGTCTGGCTGCTCATGCCGCCCCCCCCGGCTCGTCGTGAGCCGAGGGTAACCCGCGGCGCGCGTCCCTACCGGCGCGCTGCCCTCCCCGGCACCCGTTGGTCCGGTCGTTTGCACCGGCTGCGGCGCGCCGGGAACGTAGCGTGCGAAGGGAATCCGCGGGAGGCGAGGCCGGTGGAGCACAACGGCGGGCAGCACGGCGGCACCCGTGCCGCGAACCCGCAGCACCGGCACGACGAGCACGCCGGCCACGACCCGGCGATGTTCCGCCGCCGGTTCTGGCTCTGCCTGGCGCTGACCGTCCCGATCGTGCTCACCAGTCACCTGGTGATGAGCTGGCTGCACTACTCGCTCGACGTCCCGGGCGTGTCGTGGGTGGGCCCGGTGCTCGGCTCGGTGGTGTTCGGATACGGCGGTTGGCCGTTCCTGGTCGGGGCCGTCCGGGAGGTGCGGGACCGGGCGCCCGGCATGATGCTACTGATCGGGATGGCGATCACCGTGGCGTACCTCGCCTCGGTGGCGACCACCGTCGGCGTCTTCCACCTCGACTTCTGGTGGGAGCTCGCCGCACTGGTCACCATCATGCTGTTCGGCCACTGGCAGGAGATGACGGCGATCGGTCAGGCGCGCGGCGCCCTGGCCGCGCTGGCCGCCCTGCTGCCCGACGAGGCCGAGCGGGTCGGGCCGGACGGCGCCGGGCAGCGGGTGGCGGTGGCCGAGCTGCGGCCGGGTGACCTGGTGCTGGTCCGCCCCGGCGGGCGGGTACCCGCGGACGGGCACGTCGTCGAGGGCGCCGCCGAGCTGGACGAATCGATGATCACCGGGGAGTCGCGGCCGGTGCCGCGTGGGACCGGGGACCGGGTGGTGGCGGGCACGGTGGCCACCGACTCGGCCCTGCGGGTACGCGTCGACGCGGTGGGGGAGGACACCGCGCTGGCCGGCATCCAGCGGCTGGTCGCCCAGGCGCAGCAGGCCGGCGGCCGGGCTCAGGCGCTCGCCGACCGGTTCGCCGCGTGGCTGGTCTACGTCGCCACCACGACCGCGCTGGTCAGCCTGGTCGTCTGGGCCGCCCTGGGTCGGGTCGACGAGGCCGTGGTACGCACCATCACCGTGCTGGTGATCTCCTGCCCGCACGCCCTGGGCCTGGCCATCCCCCTGGTCATCGCCCTGTCGACCAGCGTGGCGGCCCGGGTCGGGATCCTGGTGAAGGACCGCCTGTCGCTGGAGCGGATGCGCAGCGTGGACGCGGTGCTGATCGACAAGACGGGCACGCTCACCAAGGGGCAGCACACGGTGACCGGGGTCGCCGCCGCCGACGGCGTCGCCGAGGACGAGGTGCTGCGGCTGGCCGCGGGGGTGGAGGCCGACAGCGAGCACCCGCTCGCGCGGGCCATCGTCGCGGCGGCCCAGCGGGTCGGCCCGGCCGCCGGCACCGACTTCCGCTCGCTGCCGGGACGCGGGGTGCGGGCCACCGTGGCCGGGACCGCGTACGCGGTGGGTGGGCCCGCCCTGCTGCGGGAACTGCCCGCCGAGGTTCCGGACGGGCTGCGCCGCGCCGACGCGGAGTGGGCGGCGCGGGGCGCCGCCGTGCTCTACCTGGTCCGCCTCGACGACGCCGCGCGGGTCGTCGGCGCGCTGGCGCTGGAGGACGAGGTACGCCCCGAGGCCCGCGAGGCCATCGTCGAGCTGCGCCGGCTCGGGGTCCGGAAGATCGCGATGATCACCGGCGACGCCCGCCCGGTGGCGGAGGCGGTCGCGGCCGACCTCGGGTTCCGGCCCGGCGTGGACGAGGTGTTCGCCGAGGTGCTGCCCGCCGACAAGGACGAGATCGTGGCTGGCCTGCGAGAGCGTGGCCACCGGGTGGCGATGGTGGGCGACGGCGTCAACGACGCGCCGGCGCTCGCCCGCGCCGATGTCGGGCTGGCCATCGGCGCCGGCACGGACGTGGCTATCGAGTCGGCCGGGGTGGTGCTCGCCTCCTCCGACCCGCGCGGTGTGCCGGCCGCGGTCCGGCTGTCCAAGGCGTCCTACCGCAAGATGGTGCAGAACCTGATCTGGGCGGCCGGCTACAACGTGGTGGCGATTCCGGTGGCCGCCGGTGTCTTCGCCTGGGCCGGTGTCTCGCTCAGCCCGGCCGCAGCGGCCGTGCTGATGTCCGCGTCGACGATCGTCGTCGCCCTGAACGCCCAGACGCTGCGGTGGGTGCGGCTGACCCCCGGGGACCCGGGGGCCCGCTGACCGCCGTGGTTGGATGGTGGCGTGCAGTTCACCGTGACAGACGTGCCCGAGCGGGAGCGCTTCGAGGCGCGGGACGAGGCGGGCAAGCTCGCCGGGCTGGTCACCTACCAGCTGACCGGCAACATCATCGCCTACACCCACACCGAGGTCGACCCGGAGTTCGAGGGCCAGGGTGTGGGGTCGACCCTGGCCCGGACGGTGATGGACGACGCGCGGGCCAAGGGCCGGACGGTGGTGCCGATCTGTCCGTTCCTCAGCGGGTGGCTCGAGAAGCACCCCGAGTACGAGAACATCGTGGTCCGGTCGACCCGCAAGATCAGGTAGCCGCCGCAGAAGCCACCCCTGAGCCCGGGTGGTCCCTCGAATCTGCGAGCGCCATCTGGTCTTCCCTGCCGCAGGTGCGAGCAGCTAGGGTGACCGCGTGACGGTGTTCCGGATCGGCGAGGCCGCCGAGCTGCTCGGGGTCAGCGCGGACACGGTCCGCCGCTGGATCGACGCCGGCCGGCTGGCAGCGAGCCGCGACGAGCACGGCCACCGGGTGATCGAGGGAGTCGACCTGGCCGCGTTCGTCCGCGCCCCGGGGCACCCGGAACTGTCCTCCGCGCGCAACCGGCTGCGCGGGATCGTCACCGCGGTGATCAAGGACACCGTCATGGCCCAGGTCGACATCCAGGCCGGGCCGTTCCGGATCGTGTCGCTGATGAGCCGCGAGGCGGTCGACGACCTCGACCTCCAGGTCGGCTCGGTGGCCGTCGCCGTGATCAAGTCGACCACCGTCGTGGTGGAACGCGCCCCTACCACGAAGGGGAGGACCAGCCCATGACGCTGCGGTGGATCCGCGCCGCCCTCGCCGGGGTGGCGGCGCTGGCCCTCAGCCTGACCGGCTGCGGCGGCGACGAGCCGACCGCCCAGGACGGCGGCGGCCGGGTGACCGTCTTCGCCGCCGCCTCGCTCACCGAGTCCTTCACGACGCTCGGCCGGGACTTCGAGGCCGCGCACCCCGGCACCACGGTCGTCTTCAACTTCGCCGGCAGCTCGGCGCTCGCCACACAGATCACCCAGGGGGCCCCGGCCGACGTCTTCGCCGCCGCCTCGCCGGCCACCATGAAGACCGTCACCGACGCGGGCGACGCCGCCGGCGCCCCGGTCACCCTGGTCCGCAACCAGCTCGTCATCGCCGTACCCAAGGGCAACCCGCACCGGATCGCGGGCCTGGCCGACCTGGCCCGGCCCGGGGTGAAGGTGGCGCTCTGCGCCGAGCAGGTGCCCTGTGGCGCGGCAGCGAAGATGGCACTGGAAGCCGCCGCCGTCAAGCTCACCCCGGCCACGCTCGAACAGGACGTCAAGGGCGCGCTGGCCAAGGTCAAGCTCGGCGAGGTCGACGCCGCGCTGGTCTACCGCACCGACGTCCGGGCGGCCGCCGCCGAGTTGGACGCGGTCGAGTTCCCCGAGTCCACCCGCGCGGTCAACGACTACCCGATCGTGGTGCTCAAGCGGGCCGACAACCCGGCCGGCGCGCGGGCCTTCGTCGACTACGTCCGCTCCGCCGCGGGCCGGACCGTGCTCACCGCCGCCGGCTTCCAGGCCCCGCCGGACCAGTGACCCGTACCCCGCGCCCCCGGCAGCGGGTACCGCTGGCCCTGCTGCTCCCCGCCGGGCTCGGGCTGCTGTTCCTCGTCCTGCCGCTGGTCGGGCTGCTGGCCGGGACGCCGTGGAGCACGCTGCCCCGGCGGCTGGCCCAGCCGGGCGTGCTTACCGCGCTGCGGCTGTCGCTGGAGACCGCCACCCTCGCCATGCTGCTCTGCGTCGCCCTCGGCATACCCCTGGCCTGGCTGCTGGCCCGGGTGCGGTTCCCCGGCCGGCGGCTGATCCGGGCCCTGGTCACCGTGCCGCTGGTGCTGCCCCCGGTGGTCGGCGGGGTGGCGCTGCTGCTGGTGTTCGGCCGGCGCGGCCTGCTCGGCTCCTGGCTGGACGCCACCTTCGGGGTCACCCTGCCGTTCACCACCGCCGGGGTGGTGCTCGCCGAGGCGTTCGTCGCCATGCCGTTCCTGGTCATCGCCGTGGAGGGCGCGCTGCGCGGGGCCGACCCGCGGTACGAGGAGGCGGCCGCCACCCTCGGGGCCGGGCGCTGGACCACCTTCACCCACGTCACGCTGCCGCTGGTCGCCCCCGGAGTCGCGGCCGGAGCGGTGCTGTGCTGGGCCCGCGCGCTCGGCGAGTTCGGCGCGACGATCACCTTCGCCGGCAACTATCCCGGCCGGACGCAGACCATGCCGCTCGCCGTCTACCTGGCCCTGGAAACCGACCTGCAGGCCGCGATCGTGCTCAGCCTCATCCTGCTCACCGTCTCCGTCGCCATCCTCGCCGGGCTGCGCGACCGGTGGGTGAGCGCCCCGTGACCACCCCGCCGCTGCTCGACGCGCACCTGGTCGCCGACCGGGGCGCCTTCCACCTCGACATCCGGCTGCGGATCGCGGCGGGAGAGGTGGTCGCCCTGCTCGGCCCGAACGGCGCCGGCAAGACCACCGCCCTGCGTGCCCTGGCCGGGCTGCACCCACTCACCGCCGGGCACCTCACCCTCGCCCAGGTCGATCTCGACCGGCCCGACCGGCGGGTGTGGGTGCCGCCCGAGCGGCGGCCGGTGGGCGTGGTGTTCCAGGACTACCTGCTCTTCCCGCACCTGAGCGCACTCGACAACGTCGCGTTCGGGCCGCGCCGGCACGGCGCCGACCGGCGTACCGCCCGAGCCCGGGCGGGAAACTGGCTGGACCGGGTCGGCCTGGGCGGGCAGGCCCGACACAAGCCGCGGCAGCTCTCCGGCGGGCAGGCCCAGCGGGTCGCCCTGGCCCGGGCCCTCGCCGTCGAGCCGACCCTGCTCCTGCTCGACGAGCCCCTCGCCGCGCTGGACGCGCGTACCCGGCTGGACACCCGCGCCGAACTCCAGCGGCACCTCGGCGACCATCCCGGCGCCACCCTGCTGGTCACCCACGACCCCCTCGATGCCCTGGTGCTGGCCGACCGGCTGGTCATCGTCGAGCACGGACGGGTGGTCCAGGAGGGCGACGCGGCGAGCGTCACCGCCCGCCCGCGCACCGACTACGTCGCCCGGCTGGTCGGCCTCAACCTGCACCGGGGCCGGGCCGACGGGCACCGGGTCACCGTCGGCGGGCTCACCCTCACCGCGGCGGACACGGTGCACGGGGACGCCTTCGTCGCCTTCCCACCCGCCGCCGTCGCGCTGCACCCGGTCCGCCCCGACGGCAGCCCACGCAACGTCTGGCCGGCCACCGTGACCGGGGTGCAGCGGCACGGCGACAACCTGCGCGTCCAGCTCGACGGGCCGGTCGCGGTGGCCGCCGACGTCACCCCCGCCGCGGCCGCCCAACTGCGGCTGCACCCCGGCCAGCCGGTCTGGGCGGCGGTCAAAGCGGCGGAGACGCGGGCATACCCGGCCTGAGAAACCCCTGAGTGACGGACGCCTCATGGACGGTCACCGGTCGGCCGGGGCAGGTTTGACGTCAAACTGCTCGGTCATCGGACGACGGAGTGACGACGAAAGGGGAAGGGGTGCCCGAGACGACCCGCATTCGGCCCAGTCACGACGCCGTACTGCCGGACGACGTGACCGACCCGCTGCTGTGGCGGGTGGCGTACGACGTGGCCGCCGCTCACCGACCCGACGCCACGGGCGTCTGCACCAGCCTGCTCTGCGTCGACCAGGGCGCGCCCTGCGCGCCGATGGTCTACGCCCGCCGGGCGATGCGGGTGGCCCGCGGCGGCGGACAGCGACCCGCGACCCGGGAGACGCCCGACCCGATGGCCAGCGACCAGCGGCGCGACGCCGCCTGACGACGACGCGCCCGGCGACCCGCGGGGTCGCCGGCACTCGCCGTGGAGCGGCCGGCTCAGTGGGTTGGGCCGAAGGCGGCGAGGAAGCGGTCCCGGAAGGCGTCCATCGGCCACACCGGGGCCTGCTGCCCGGGGCGCAGGCCGTCCTGCCAGCCCCAGCCGGCCACCCGGTTCAGCACCCTCGGGTCCGCCGCCACGATGGTGATCGGCACGTCCCGGCTGGCGTGCTCGCCGGTCACCGGCGCCGCCGGCTGGTGGTCGCCGAGGAAGACCAGCACCAGGTCGTCCCCGCCGTACGTCAGCACGTACGAGACCAGGGTGCGCAGGGTGTACTCGATCGACTGCCGGTAGCCGGCGCGGATCGCCGCGCTGTCCCGCTGCACCGGGCCCTCGATCCGGGCCCGGTGGTAGATCGTGCCGTCGCCGACCGCCGTCCAGGGCACCGGCTGGGGGATCGCCGACCACGGCGAGTGGCTGGAGATCAGCGGGATCTCCGCCATCAGCGGGGCGTGCGGCTTCGCCCGCTCCAGCCGCTGGAAGGTGGCCAGCGCGTACTGGTCGGGCATCGGCGCGTAGCTGAACTTGGGACCGCGGTAGGCGAGCCGCTCGGCACCGTAGTAGCGGTCGAAGCCGAAGAACTTCCCCTCCGGCCACGGTTGGGTGGCGGCCGGCATCACCCCGACCGTCTGCCAGCCGGCCCGGTGGAACGCGCCGCCCAGCGTGAGCCGGTTGCCGGCCAGCAGGTCGCGGTGGCGCTGGTCGTTGTCGACCCACAGCCCGGAGAGCAGCGTGTCGTGCGCCAGCCAGCTGCCGCCGCCGAAGGTGGGCGAGCGGAGGAAGCCGCTGCGGGCGTCGTACCCGGCCGCGCGCAGCCGGCGGTAGCCGTCATCGAGCACCGCGTTGACGCCCGGCGCGAGCCCGGGGGCCTCGACGGCGTCCCGGCCGTAGCTCTCCACGAACGCGACCAGCACGTCCTTGCCGCGCAACCCGGTCAGCAGCCGGTCGCCGGGGACGTCCCGGTACGCGTCGACGGACGCCTCCCGGGCGAACGCGACACGGTCCCGCAGCCCGGCGCGGAACTGCCCGGCGTGCGCCGCGACCAGCCTGGTGGCGTCCCGGTCGGCGACCGGAACGCCGGCGAGCCGGACCCCGAACAGGGCACAGCCCAGCCAGAGCACCGACAGCGCCGCGACCACCCGTACCGAGGCGGCCCGGTGCCGGGCGACCACCCGGGCCAGCCGCAGCGCACCCCGGGCCACCAGGACCGGCAGGCCGACGGCGAGCAGCAGCGCCCCGGCCGCTGCGGCGACCGCGCCGGCCCGGCCGACCGAGTCGGCCAGGAATCCGAAGCCGTCGTCGAACAGCCCCCAGTCGAGCAGCACGTCGAACGGGCGGTCGCGGGCCACGAAGAAGCCCATGTCCAGCAGCTTGAGCAGGACGAGCAGCCCGAGCACCAGGCCGAGCAGCAGCGCGACCGGCCGGCGGACCCGGGCCGGAAGCACCAGCAGCAGTCCCGCCGCGACCAGCCCTTCCAGCGGGATCCGCAGGAACGCGCCCGGTCCGAGCCGGTGCGGCTCGTCGGGTACGACCAGCGCCGCCAGCACGAGCATCGCGGCGAGCCCGGTGCCCGCCCCGGCCAGGATCCGGCGCCCCCGCGACGCCGCCACCTCGCGTGGCGCGGTCGCCTCCTCCGGCGTGATCGCCCCGCCCGGCAACATCGGCTCCTCCGGCGGTCCGAGCTCCCCGGGCGAGGTTGCCGAGGCCGGGGTGCGGGGCGGCGGGACGGGCGGGCCCGCGGCCAGCCGCCGCCGGGAGATGAGGGGTGACACGGCGAGGTCCTTCTCTGCGGGGGTGAGAGGGGGGCGTCAGACCGGCTGGTGAGCGGCGATCCGGGCGGGAACGGGCGCCGGCCGTGCGGGATGACCGCCCGGCACGGCCGGACCGACCACGTCGACGGGGACGGCCGCGGACGGTGCCGGCCGCACTGGGGCAAGCGCCCCGACCGAAGTGGTGGCGCGGGCCGGGCGGTGCCGCCACAGCCAGGCCACGTCACGGCCGAACGACTCGATCAGCAGGGCCAGCGCGCCGGCGACCAGCGCGGCGGTCGCCACCGGCGGCAGCAGGTGACTCGCCGCGACCGCCAGCACCACGCCCTGGACCGCCGCGACGACCTTGCGCCAGTACCGGGGCGGCAGGCTGCCGCGCATCCAGGGCAGCGCCCAACTCGCCGCGACGAAGGCGTACCGCATGCCGCCGATGGCCAGCACCCAGCCGCCGATCGACGGCGCCACGTGGGCGCTGAGCACGAGGATCAGGAACGCGTCGACCTCCATGTCGAACCGCGCACCCAGGGCGCTGGCCGTGCCGGTGCGCCGGGCCACCAGACCGTCGACCGCGTCCAGCGCCAGCGCCACGGCGGTCAGCGGGACCAGCACCGCCGGCGCCGGCCCAGCCCCGCCGGGCACCACGAGAGCCAGCACCCCGCCGACCAGCAGCGCCCGGGCGAGCGTCACCCGGTCGGCGGGACCGAGCCGCCGCGCGCCGCTCACGCGCAGGCCGCGCCACAGCAGGCCGCAGAGCACCCCGCCGTACGCCAGGCCGGCGGCCCAGCCCGCGACGCCGATGCCCACCGTGCCGGCGAGCCCGGCCAGCAGGGCGAACTGAGCGATCAGCCCGACCAGTGGGCCGTTTCGAACCGTGGACACTCTGCCTCCGTGTCTATGATCGACAACCCCTGTCCATCAACACGGAGAACTCGGCCGCCCGGTTCGGTCCGGACGTGGAGAAGAGGAGCACTGGTGACCCGGGAAGCTCGCGCCTTCTGGCTCCGCGCCCCCGGCGAGGGTGAGCTCCGCCCGGTCGACCTTCCGCCGCCCGGCCCCGACGAGGTGCTGGTCCGCGCCCGCTACTCCGGCGTCAGCCGGGGCACCGAGACCCTGGTCTTCACCGGCCGGGTCCCCACCGACCAGTACGCCACCATGCGCGCCCCGTTCCAGGAGGGCGACTTCCCGGCCCCGGTCAAGTACGGCTACCTGAGCGTCGGCACCGTCGAGGAGGGCCCGAACGCGCTGCGCGGGCGGAACGTCTTCTGCCTGCACCCGCACCAGACCCGGTACGTGGTGCCGGCCGACGCCGTGGTGGTCGTACCCGAGAACGTGCCGCCGGCCCGAGCGGTGCTGGCCGGCACGGTGGAGACGGCGGTGAACGCCCTCTGGGACGCCGCGCCGCTGGTCGGCGACCGGGTGACCGTGGTCGGCGCGGGCATGGTCGGCTGCTGCGTGGCCGCCCTGCTGGCCCGCTTCCCCGGCGTACGCACCGAGCTGGTCGACGCGGACCCGGCGCGGGCCGAGGTGGCCGCCGCGCTCGGGGTCGACTTCGCCCTGCCCGCCTACGCGACCGGCGACCGGGACCTGGTGGTGCACGCCAGCGCCACCGCCGAGGGGCTGCAACGCTCGCTCGACCTGCTCCGCCCGGAACGCACCGTGCTCGAGCTGAGCTGGTACGGCGACCGCCCGGTCACCCTGGCCCTGGGCGGCGCGTTCCACTCGAAGCGGCTCGGCATCCGCAGCAGCCAGGTCGGCACCGTCTCGCCCCGGCGGGGCGACCGGAGCTACGCCGACCGGCTGGCGCTGGCCCTGGAGCTGCTCGCCGACCCGGTGTTCGACGCGCTGCTCACCGGCCCGTCCCGCTTCGCCGAGCTGCCCGACGTGCTCGACCGGCTGGCCTCCGGCCGGCTCCCCGCGCTCTGCCACCTCATCACCTACGACGAGGAGTGATCCGTGTTCAGCGTGACCGTCCGGGACCACATGATGGTCGCCCACAGCTTCCGGGGCGAGGTGTTCGGCCCGGCCCAGCGGCTGCACGGCGCCACCTTCGTCGTCGACGCCACCTTCCGCCGGGAGGAGCTGGACGCCGACGGGATCGTGGTCGACATCGGCCTGGCCACCGAGCAGCTCAAGGCCGTGCTCGGCGAGCTGACCTACCGGAACCTGGACGACGAGCCGGCCTTCGCCGGGGTGAACACTACCACCGAGGTGCTGGCCCGCACGGTCGCCGACCGGCTCGCCGACGCCGTGCACGCCGGCCGCCTCGGCGCGGGCGCCCGCGGCCTCGCCGGGATCACCGTCACCCTGCACGAGTCGCATGTCGCCTGGGCCAGCTACGAGCGGTCGCTGTAGCCGGATGAGCGTCGTCCACGTGGTGCTGCCGGGCGACATCGACGACCCGGCCACCCCCAGCGGCGGCAACGCGTACGACCGGCGGGCCTGCCACGGTCTGGCCGCCCTCGGCTGGACGGTGCGGGAGCACCCGGTGCCCGGCGGCTGGCCGCATCCCGGGCCGGGGGAGCGGGCCGCCCTCGCCGGGCTGCTCGCAGGGTTGCCCGACGGCGCGCTCGTGCTGCTCGACGGGCTGGTCGCCTCGGTGGTGCCCGAGGTGCTGGCGCCGCACGCCCGGCGGCTGCGTCTGGTGGTGCTGGTGCACCTGCCGCTGGAGGACGAGGTCGAGGGGGCGGCCCTGGCGGCGGCGGCCGGCGTGGTCACCACCAGCGAGTGGACCCGCCGCCGGCTGCTCGACCGGTACCCGCTCCCGGCCGAGCGGGTGTGGGCCGCCCCGCCCGGCGTGGACCCGGCACCGCTCGCCCCTGCATCGCCGGGCGGCGGCCGGCTTCTCTGCGTCGCGGCGGTCACCCCGGTCAAGGGGCACGACATGCTCGCCGCCGCCCTGGCCACGCTCGCCGACCTGCCCTGGACCTGCGACTGCGTCGGCGCGCTCACCCGCGATCCCGGTTTCGTCGACCGGCTCCGGCGGCAGCTCACCGACGCCGGCCTGGCCGACCGGGTCCGGCTGCCGGGCCCCTGCTCCGGCGCCGCCCTGGCCGCCGCGTACGCCGGTACCGACCTGCTGGTCCTGCCGTCCCGGCAGGAGACCTACGGAATGGCGGTCACCGAGGCGCTCGCGCGGGGCGTACCGGTGCTGGGCAGCGCGACCGGCGGGCTGCCGGAGGCGCTCGGGCACACCCCGGACGGCGCTCGCCCCGGCCTGCTCGTATCCCCCGAGGACCCCGCGGCGCTGGCCGAGGCGCTGCGGCGCTGGCTCACCGGACCGGATCTGCGCGCCCGGCTGCGCGGCGCGGCCCGGCAGCGGCGGGACACCCTGACTGGCTGGACGGTCACCGCGGAGCGCGTGGCGGCGGCCCTCAGGGAGACGACGGCGGCATGACCACGCTACTTCCCCCCGATTTCGCCGACTGGCTGCGGCTGCGCGAGCCCGCCGACGCGGCGGCGCGCTCGGCCGAACTGGTCGACGCGGTCCGCCGCCGTCTGCCCGCCCACCGGCCGGTGATCGTGCACGACCTCGGCAGCGGCACCGGCTCGATGGTCCGCTGGCTCGCGCCCCGGCTGCCCGGACCGCAGCACTGGGTGCTGCACGAGCGGGACGCCGACCTGCGGGCGCACGCCGCCGTCGACCTGATCGCCGCCGCCGACGGCCGCCCGGTCACGGTGCGGACCTGCGGCTCCGACATCACCCGGTTGCGGGCCGCCGACCTCGCCGACGCCCACCTGGTCACCGCGTCGGCGCTGCTGGACATGCTCACCGCCGAGGAGATCGAGCGGATGGCGGCCGCCTGCACCGGCCGCCCTACCCTGTTCGCGATCACTGTGCTCGGCCGGGTCGAGTTCACCCCGGCCGATCCGCTCGACGCCGAGTTCGCCGCCGCGTTCAACGCCCACCAGCGCCGGACCGTCGACGGTCGGACCCTGCTCGGGCCCGACGCGGTGGCCGCCACGGTGGCGGCCTTCCGCCGCCGGGGCGTCGACGCCCAGGTCCGGGCCAGCCCGTGGCGGCTCGGCCCGGACCAGGCGGCGCTCACCGCCGAGTGGCTGGTCGGCTGGCTCGACGCGGCCGTGGCGGAGCGGCCGGAGCTGGCCGGGGCGGCCGGGTCCTACCGGGACCGGCGGCTGGCCGAGGCGGCGACGGGCCGGCTGCGCGTGGTGCTGCACCACGCCGACCTGCTGGCCGGGTGAACCGCGCAGCACTGCGGCACGTGACAACAGGGGAACACAGGGAGGACCGGTTGTCACATGCCACGATCGTCGCGCCCACCAAGGCGCTCGCGGACCCTCCCTCCTCCCGCCCCGGCCCGGCCGCCGTCGAGGCGGGCCCGACCCCGGCGGCCTGGTCGCCCTGGCCGTGGGTCCGGGCGCTCGGCGGGCTCGGGGTGCTCGCCGTCCTGGTCTGGTCGGTGGGCACCGGCCCGTTCCTGGCCGGGCTGCGGCTGATCGACGCGCCGGCCCTCGCCGCCGCGCTCGCCATCGGGGCGCTCACCACGGTCTGCTGCGCCTGGCGCTGGTCACTGGTCGCCGGCGGGCTGGGCGTCCGACTGCCGCTGAGCAGCGCCGTCGCCCACTGCTACCGGGCGGTCTTCCTCAACGCCACCCTCCCCGGCGGGGTGCTCGGCGACGTGCACCGGGCGGTCCGGCACGGCCGCGACGCCGGGGACGTCGTCCGGGGCGTCCGGGCGGTGGTCTGGGAGCGTACCGCCGGGCAGGTGGTGCAGCTGGTCATCGCGGTGGCCGTACTGGCCGTGCTGCCCTCCCCGGTCCGGCCGTACCTGCCGGCGGTGGTGGCCGGGCTGGCCGTCGCCGGGCTGGGACTGGTGCTGCTGGCCCGGGCGGTGCCCCGCTCCGGCGCGTCCCGGTGGGCCCGGGCGGCGCGTACCGCGGTGGCCGACGTCCGGGCCGGGCTGCTCGCCCGGCGGACCTGGCTCGGCGTGGTGCTGGCCTCCGCCGTGGTGGTCGCCGGCCACCTGGCCACCTTCGTGGTCGCGGCGCGCACCGCTGGCGCCGACGCGCCGCTGTCCCGGCTGCTGCCGCTGACCCTGCTGGCCCTGCTCGCCATGGGGTTGCCGGTGAACGTGGGCGGCTTCGGGCCGCGCGAGGGCGTGGCCGCCTGGGCGTTCGCCGCCGCGGGGCTCAGCGCCGCCCAGGGAGTTGCTACCGCCACCGTGTACGGGGCGCTGGTCCTGGCCGCCAGCCTGCCCGGCGCGGCGGTGCTGCTGGTCGGCCGGTTCCCTTTCCGGGTGTCGGGCGACTGTCGGTGATCCCGCCTACGGTGAGGGTGCGAGGTGTGCGGTGCCGGCGCGTCCGGCTGCCCCGGACGAAGGAGTACGGATGGACGAAGCGCTGCCGACGGCGACGGTCCGGACCCAGGTCTCGGTGCCGCTGCGGTTCCCCGACGGGTACGTGACGACCGCCCGGGTCTACTCCTTCCACGGCCTGGTGGACGACCGCGAGCACCTCGCCTTCGGGCTCGGCGACCGGGCGGGCACCGGGGCGAGCGCCGCCGGGGACACGTCCCCGCTGCTGGTGCGCCCGCACAGCGAATGCCTCACCGGGGACGTGTTCGGCAGCCAGCGCTGCGACTGCGGGCCGCAGCTGCGGGAGGCGGTCGAGCGGATCGCCGAGGCCGGCGGATACCTGCTCTACCTGCGTCAGGAGGGCCGGGGCATCGGCCTGTACGCCAAGCTCGACGCGTACGCCCTCCAGGACGGGGGTCTCGACACGTACGAGGCGAACGTGGCGCTGGGCCGGGGCGCCGACGAGCGCGACTACACGGTGGCCGCGCAGATGCTCGCGGCGCTGGGCGTGACCCGGGTGAACCTGCTCAGCAACAACCCGGACAAGGCGGCGCAGCTTGACCGGCTGGGCGTGACGGTGGTTGACCGGGTGTCGACCGGGGTGCACCTGTCCCCGGCGAACGCCAACTACCTGGCGGCGAAGGCGACCCGCGCCGACCACGCCCTCGACCTGCCGTTCGTGCCGTGACCGGCCGGCCCTACGTGCTGCTCAGCTGCGCGATGTCGATCGACGGCTACATCGACGACGCCTCAGCCGAGCGGCTGCTGTTCTCCAACGACTCCGACTTCGACCGGATCGACGCAGTCCGGGCCGGCTGCGACGCGATCCTGGTCGGCGCGGCCACGGTCCGCCGGGACGACCCGCGCCTGCTGGTGCGTTCCGAGCGGCGGCGGTCCGACCGGGTGGCGCGCGGCCTGCCCCCGTCGCCGGTCAAGGTCACCGTCACCGCCAGCGGTGACCTCGACCCGACCGCCCGCTTCTTCAACCTGGGCGACGGGGCGAAGCTGGTCTACTGCCCGGGTGGCGCGGTGGAGAAGACCCGGGAGCAGGTGGGCGAGGTGGCCACCGTGGTCGACGCGGGCGATCCGCTCACCCCGGAGGCGGTGCTCGCCGATCTCGCCGCCCGGGGCGTCCGTCGGCTGATGGTGGAGGGCGGCGGCAGCGTGCACGCCCAGTTCCTCGCCGCCGGCCTCGCCGACGAGTTGCACCTGGTGGTCGCGCCGTTCTTCGTCGGCGACGGCCGGGCGCCCCGCTTCGTCGCGGACGGACACTATCCGTGGCACCCGGGCCGTCGCGCCCGGGTCGTCGAGGTACGCCAGATCGGCGACGTGGTGCTCACCCGCTACGCCCTTTCCGACCGCTGTGACGGGCACGGCGGCGCGTAGCGGCGCGAGATCGGCGAGCTGGCGGTGTCTCGACGCGCTGGACACCGCCACCTCGGCGAACTGGCGCAACCGGCCGGGCCGTCAGAGCACCTGGGACAGGAACCGGCGCAGCCGCGGGTGCTCCGGCGCCTCGAAGACGGCGGCCGGCTCGCCGGCCTCCAGCACGACACCCCGGTCCATGAACGCCACCGTGTCGGCCACCTCACGGGCGAACCCCATCTCGTGGGTCACCACCACCATGGTCATGCCGGCGGCGGAGAGGTCGGCGATCACCCCGAGCACGCCCTTGACCAGCTCCGGGTCGAGCGCCGAGGTGGCCTCGTCGAAGAGCATCACCTGCGGTCGCAGGGCCAGCGCGCGGGCGATCGCCACCCGCTGCTGCTGCCCGCCGGACAGGTGCGCCGGCCGGGCGTCGGCCTTGGCGGCCAGCCCGACGAGGTCCAGCTGGGCCCGGGCCACCTGCACCGCCTCGTCCTCGGGGAGCTTCTTCAGCTTCCGCAGGGCGAGGGTGATGTTGCGCAGCACGGTCATGTGCGGGAAGAGGTTGAACTGCTGGAAGACCATGCCGATCCGCTGGCGCAGCGCGTCCGGGTCGTCGCGCAGCACGCTGCGGCCGTCCAGCAGCACGTCGCCGCAGTCCGGTTCGATGAGCCGGTTGATGGTGCGCAGGAGGGTCGACTTGCCGGACCCGGACGGGCCGATCACGCAGGCGGTGCCGCCCCGGGCCACGTCCAGGTCGGCGCCGCGCAGCACCTGGTGCGCGCCGAAGGCCAGGTGCACGTCCCGGACGGCGAGGCTGACCGAGGTGGCGGTGGCGGTGGTGGTCATCGCGGGTCCTTCCGTCCGGTGGTGGGCAGGGCGGTCTCCCCGGCCAGGGACAGCTCGACGTCGTCGGCGTCCTCCGGGGCGACGGCAACCGCCCGGCCCTGGCGCAGCCGCCGGTCGATCCAGTTGACCGCGTGGGTCAGCGGCACGGTCAGCACCAGATAGAACAGGCCGGCCAGCAGCAGCGCCGACTCGTTGCCGGTGGTGGCCGCGTAGTCCTGGCCGATCCGGAACAGCTCCCGCTGGCTGGCCACCAGGCCGAGGAAGTAGACCAGGCTGGAATCCTTGATCAGGGCGATGAGCTGGTTGACCCACGCCGGCAGCACCCGGCGTACCCCCTGCGGGACGATGACCAGCCGCATCGCTTCGCCCCAGGAGAAGCCGAGCGCGCGGGCACCCTCCAGCTGGGCGGCCTCCACGCTCTGGATGCCGGAGCGGAATATCTCCCCGATGTAGGCGGCGGCGATCAGCGACAGCGCCAGCACGCCGAGCGGGTAGGGGTTCGGTCCCCAGACCTGCATGCCGAGCGGCGCCAGGCCGACGCCGATGAGCAGGATGGTCGCCGCGGCCGGCAGGCCGCGGAACACGTCGGTGTAGACCCGGGCCGGCCACCGCAACCATCGGGTACGCGAGATGCCCGCGATCGCCAGCAGCATGCCCAGCACCGAGCCGAGCAGGGCGGCGGAGACCGCCAGGATCAGCGTGTTCGGCAGCCCGACCGTCAGCATCTCGGGCAGCGCCTCGCGCATGGAGTCCCAGTCGAAGAAGGTCTCCCACAGGGTGCTCAACGGATCCATCAGACGTCTCTCCTACCGCCCCGCTCGCTCGTCGTCGTACGTCAGGAAGCAGCCGACGGCGACGGCACCGCGACCGTGCCGCTGCCCGGCTTGAAGTCGGCCGGGATCGGCCGGCCCGGGTAGTACTGCGCCTGCAGCTTGCTCCAGGTGCCGTCGGCGATCACCTCGTCGAGGCCCTTGTTCAGCGCCTCGCGCAGCTTGTCGTTGCCCTTGGCGACCGCGTACGCGGTCGGGGCCGGGCTGAGCTGCTTGGCGGCCACCTTGACCTTGCCGTTGCTGTCGGCGGCGGACTTGTCGCCGATCTCGGCCGGGGCGATCCAGGCGTCGGCGGTGCCGGCCTTCAGCTGGTTGATCGCGCCGTTGTAGTCGGGCACCCGCACCGGGTTGAGGTTCTGCTTCGTGGCGTAGTCGTCCTGCACCGTGCCCTGCACGACCACCACCCGCTTGCCGGCGAGCTGGTCGAAGCTGGTGATCGACGAGCCGGCCGGCACGTCGAGCCCGAAGTAGCCGAAGTCGTAGCCGTTGCCGAAGTCGACGGTCTTCTTGCGGGCCTCGGTGATCGTGATGGACGAGCTGCCCACGTCGAACTTGTGGTTGTTGACCTGGGCGAGCAGGGCCGAGAAGTCGGTGCCGACGAACTCGACCTTCAGGCCGATCTTCGCGGCGACCGCGGTGAGCAGGTCGTTGTCGAAGCCGGTGAACTTGCCGTCCTTCAGGTACACGTTCGGCGGGGCGTCGGTGAGCGTGCCGGTCCGCAGCACGCCGGCCTGGAGGAGGCCGTACGGGTTGGCGGCCGCGCTGGTGGAGCCGCCGCCGTCGCCGCCGCAGGCGGTGAGGCTGGTGGCGGCGAGCACGGCGGCGGCGCCGAGCGCGGCGACGCGGGTCAGGGTGGGAAGGAATCGCACAGGTGTCTCCAGGGTCGAATGGCGACGTGGGCGCACGCCGCCGACGGCGCGCCCGGGACGGGCGAGCCGGAAGGGGATGGTGCGGAAGGAAGTGGAGGTGGGTGCTCAGCGCATTCGGCGACAGGCGTCGCTGCACACCCGCATCAGGTCGACGTGCCGGCGCTTGACCAGCGCGAAGTCGGCCGGGTACGCCACGCCGTCGGCGGGCGGGGTGCGGAGCTGAGCAGACATGGTTCTCCCTGGTCGGTGATGACCTGGGTACCAGGCCACGCTTGCACCGGCGTCCCGCCGATGCCTGGTCCTCACCCGGGGCACCCCACCGCGGAGGAGGGTTGCCGGCCAGCGAGCCGGGGCTTGGCGCTGGCGCTCATGACCTGGCGAAGAGGCTAGCAGCCGCCCCACCCGGGACGTCCAGCCGTTATGACCACCCTCACGTCACAGCCCTTACCCGGCCGGCTCAGGGGCGCCGTACCGGAGCGGGCCGGACGGTCCGGACCGACCCGATCCGCCGGTACCCGACGCGGCCGCTCGGGCGGGCGGGCACGATCGGGGCGTCCCGGCCGGTGCCGTGCCGGCCGTCGCCGGATGGCCGCTGCTCGTGGTACTCCTGCTCGACGTTGACGGTCCAGACGTCGTGCCGGGTGCCGCGGGCGATGTTCTCGGCCGTCAACATCGCCGTCAGCATCGAGTGGTCCTGGTTGTTGTAGCGGTGCATCCCGTTGCGCCCCACCGGGTGCACGTTCGGCACCTCGCGGGCCAGCCAGTCGCGGATCACGTCCAGGTTCCCCTGGTACCGCTCGTCGTAGACCGGGTACGCCTTCGGCATCCGCACCACGTGGCCGGCCTCCACGCACTCCGGCCGGACCAGGCCGAGCCGCTCCAGCTCCGCGGTGGCGAGCGCGACGAGTTCGTCGTCCGGGGTACGCCACATCTCGTCGTCCTCGAAGACGAAGTACTCCAGCCCGAGGCAGGTACGCCCGTCCTTGACCAGGTACGGCGACCAGGAGCCGAAGTTCTGGATGCGGCCCACCCGCACGGCCGGATCGTGCACGTAGATCCAGTTGTCGGGGAAGGAGAACTCGGCGGGCACCACCAGGGCGACGGTCAGGAAGTCCCGGTAGCACAGGTCGTCGGCGGCGGCACGGACCTCGGCCGGGGCCTCCGGGCGCATGGCGTGGACCAGCGCGGAGATCGGCATCGAGCAGATGACATGGTCGGCCCGCTCGGTGCGTTCCCCGTCCGCGTCGGCCACGGTCACGCCGGTGGCCCGCCGGGCCGCGGGATCCCGGTGCACGGCGGTCACGCGGACGCGGGTAGCCACCGATCCGCCCCGCTTCTCCACCTCCTCGGCGCAGCGCTCCCACATCATCCCGGGCCCGAACTTCGGGTACTGGAACTCCTCGATCAGGCTGGTCACGTCAGTGCGGCTGCGCCCGGGCAGCAGGGCGTTGCGCAGCGCCTTGGCAAGCGAGAGGTTCTTGATCCGCTGCGCCGCCCAGTCGGCCTGCAACTGGTCGGCGGGCATCCCCCAGACCTTCTCGGTGTACGTCTTGAAGAAGATCGAGTAGAGCCGCCACCCGAACCGGGCCGACACCCAGCCCTCGAAGTGCGACTGGTCCTTCGGCGGCCGCAGCCGCGTCCACGCGTACGAGCCGACGCAGCGAATCGCCTCGGCGATGCCCAGGTTGCGCAGCGCGTTGCCGGCGTTCAGGGGGTAGTCGAAGAGCGCGCCGCGGTAGTAGATCCGGCTCATCCGGGGCCGGAGCAGGAAATCCTCGTCCGGCAGGATCTCGTGCCAGAAGGCCTCGACCCGGGCGACCTTGGTGAAGAACCGGTGCCCCCCGATGTCGAAGCGCCAGCCGTCCCGCTCGACCGTGCGGCTGATGCCGCCCACGACGTCGTCGGCTTCGAAGACACGGACCGGCTCGCCGTGGCGCAGCAGCTCGTAGGCGGCGGTCAGACCGGCCGGTCCCGCGCCGATGATCACGGTGCCGTTGTCGTCGCCCATGCTGTCCGGAACCCCCCGCCGTGTCTGATGCGGCAGCGCGCATACCCGTCCGGCGCCCCGTATCACCTGTGTCGGCCGGGCGAATCTCACCCGCATCCGGTCCGCCGCGGCTTCGCCCGTGGACACAATCCCCTCGGTTCGGCGATGACCACGGGTGGGCGAGGTGCCAACGGGGATGCCGGGGACCTCCGCGGTCCGGCGGTCGGTCGCGGCCGCGACGACCGGTGGGGGACGGATGGGTGACGGGCTGCGGGCGGGCCGAGCGGCCCCGGTGGCGCGGCGCTCCCGCCGCCGCGACCGGCTGCGGGCGATGGTCCGCGCGGCGTCCGGGCTCGCCGCCCGGGTGCCCACCCCCTGGGGCTTCGTGCTCGCGGTCTTCGTCGGGTCGAAGGTCGTGCTCAGCCTGATCGGCGTGACCGTGCTGGCCGCCTGGGGCGGGGTGCCCGGCGCGCCACCCCCAGACGAGACGCTGATGCGCGCCCAGCAGCACGATGTCTCACCGCACCGGTGGATCTCCCTCTGGTTCGCGTGGGACTCGTTCCTCTACGACCATCTGGCCCAAGTGCCGCTCGACCGGCCCTGGCGCGACTTTGGCTTCCCGCTGCTCTACCCGTTCCTCGCCCGGCCGTTCGCCGTGCTGCTCGGCGGGCACACCGCGTGGGCGCTGCTGCTGGTCAGCAACGTCGCCCTCGTGTTCCAGCTCTACTACGCCCATCAGCTCGGTGGCCGCCTGCTCGGCGACGACGGAGCGGACGCCGCCGGCGCCTCGGGGCGTCGGTTCACCCGCTACCTGCTGCTCCTGCCGGCCGCCTTCTTGTTTCAGGCGGCGCTGACCGAGTCGCTCTTCCTCTGCCTCGCCCTGGCCGCCTTCTGGTACGCCGAGCGGGGCCGCTGGCCGCTGGTCGGGATCGTCGGCTACTTCCTCGCGCTGAGTCGCTCGATCGGCTTCCTGGTGGTCGTCCCGCTCGCCCTGGTCCTGCTGCGCCAGCACGGCTACCACCTCGGGCTGCGGGCGATCGGTCGGTACCTGAGGATCGGCTGGCCGCTGCTGCTCGTACCGGCCGGGTGGCTGACGTTCATGGCGTTCGGCAAGTGGCAGAGCGGCGACTGGTACGCGTACAAGCACGCCCAGGAAGAGGGCTGGGGCATCAGCGTGCAGAATCCGCTGGGGGTGATCATCCACGGGCTGACCGGTTCGCCGGGCGACGCCCTGCGGGCCTGGGTCGCCGTGGCCGTGCTGGTGATGGCGCTCGTCGGCCTGCGCCGGGCCGAGCTGCCGTACCTGGTCTACACGGTGATCGTGGTGCTGGTGCCGCTGTCGATGGGACCACTGGTGTACCGGAGCCTGCTCCGCTACCTGCTCGCCGCCTTCCCGGTCGCGCTGGTGCTGGCCCGCTGGGCGCAGCGAGCCACCCTCGACAGTTGGCTGACCGCCGCCCTGGCGCTCATCCAGGGCGCGCTGTTCGTGGTGTGGCTGACCTACTGGACGCACTTCATCATCTGAGGTGGCGGCTCCGGCGGCGGGATGCTCGATCTCCGCTCGCCCGAGGTGCCCGGCGTGATCCGTCTGCCGGTTGCTAGGTTTCTCCGGTGTTCGCCCTACCTCTGACCGACGACGCCGAGCTGCGGCCGCTCCAGCCCTGGCACGCCGACGAGTTCCTCGCCAATCTCGACCGGTGCCGGGAGCACATCGCCCCCTGGGTGGGCGCGTCCTTCGTGGCCACCGACGCCGAGTCCGCCCGCCGGGTCCTGCAGAACTACGCCGACCGGTGGGCGCGCGACGACGGTGGGATCTGGGGCATCTGGCAGCGCGGCACGTTGGTCGGCGGCGTGCTGTTCGTGTCGCTCAACACCACCACCGGCGTGTGCGAGGCCGGCTGCTGGCTGGAGCCTGACGCCGAGGGGCGGGGCCTGGTCACCCGCGCGGCTCGAGTGATCATCGACTGGGCGATCCGGGAGCGGGGCATCCATCGGGTGGAGTGGGTGACCAAGGCCGGCAACGAGCGCAGCATCGCCGTCGCGCGGCGGTTGGGCATGCGCCGCGACGGCGTCCTGCGCGCGGCCGCCCCGGGGCCGACCGGTCGGGCCGACATGGAGGTCTGGTCGGTGCTGGCTCCGGAGTGGACGGCGGAGCCGCCGCCCGCCCGCTGACCCGTGGCATCGCCACGCGGTGCGGTTCTGTCGTACCCGTACGTGAATATCTGTCCATGGCTGCCCCCGCACTGGCCGACCGGTCCCCCCAGCCGCGCGCCCTGCCGCTGCGCGAGGTCCGCACTCGGCTCACCCAACTCGTCGCCCTCGCCGAGCTGACCGACACGATCACCGTCGTCACCCGCGATGGCGATCCCCGTCCCGTCGCCGCGATCGTGCCCGCCCCGGCCGCCCGGACGGCGGCGCAGGCCCGGGCCGACGCCGAGCGCATTGCCGCGATCACCGCCGGCTGGTCCCGTCGCCTCGAGGAGCTGCACCGGCAGAGCAGCCGGCGGCACGCGGCCGAGCTGAGGGCCCTCACCGACGCCCTCGCCGAGGTGTGGGCCGAGGTGGACCGCCGCATCCCGCCCGGTGATCCGGCGCTGGCCCGGCTCCGCGCCGCCCACGCCGAGTTCCTCCGCGACTGATCTGCGCCGCCGGGTCACGGGTTCGTGCGGGTCCACCGCCGCCGGACCGCCACGCGACGCCAGATGCGCTGGGGCGTGGCGGTCACCGCGCCGGGATGCGGGTCAGTCCCGGCCGCGTTGGGCGCGGTAGCGGCGGATCAGCGCGGCGGTGGAGGAGTCCACGTCGCCGAGGTCCGGGTGGGACCCGGTGAGCTTGGGCGCGAGCTGGTTGGCCATCACCTTGCCCAGCTCGACACCCCACTGGTCGAACGCGTTGATGTCCCAGACCGCCGCCTCGGTGAAGACGATGTGCTCGTAGAGGGCGATCAGCTGGCCGAGCGTCGACGGGGTCAGCTTCGGCGCGATGATCGACGTGGTCGGGTGGTTGCCCGGCATCACCCGGTGCGGCACCACCTCGGCCGGGGTGCCCTCCGCCTCGACCTGCTCGCGGGTGCGGCCGAAGGCCAGCGCCGCGGTCTGCGCGAAGAAGTTCGACATGAACAGGTCGTGCATGTCGCCCAGGTCGTGGTTGGGCTGGCTGAACGCGATGAAGTCGGCCGGGATCAGCCGGGTTCCCTGGTGGATGAGCTGGTAGAAGGCGTGCTGGCCGTTGGTGCCCGGCTCGCCCCAGAAGATCTCCCCGGTCGGGTACGTCACCGGCCGGCCGTCGACGGTCACCGACTTGCCGTTGCTCTCCATGGTGAGCTGCTGCAGGTACGCCGGGAACCGGTGCAGGTATTGCGCGTACGGCAGCACCGCGTGGGTCTCCGCGTCGAGGAAGTCCGTGTACCAGACGTTCAGCAGGCCCAGCAGCGCCGGCATGTTCCGCTCCACCGGCGTGGTACGGAAGTGCTCGTCCACGGCGTGGTAGCCGGCCAGCATCTCGCGGAACCGGGTCGGCCCGACCGCCAGCATCACCGACAGGCCGACCGCCGACGGCAGCGAGTATCGGCCGCCCACCCAGTCCCAGAAGCCGAACATGTTCTCCGGGTCGATGCCGAAGTCGCGTACCCGCTGCTCGTTGGTGCTGACCGCGACGAAGTGGCGGGCGATCGCGGAGTCGTCCGCGTCCAGCCCGGCGAGCAGCCAGCGCCGTGCCTGGTCGGCGTTGGCGAGGGTTTCCTGGGTGGAGAACGTCTTGGACACCACGACGAACAGCGTGCTGGCCGGGTCCAGGTCGGTGGTCTTGTCGTGGATGTCGGTCGGATCGATGTTGGACACGAACCGGCAGCTGATCCCGGCGTCCCGGTACGCCTTCAACGCCTCGTACGCCATCACCGGCCCGAGGTCGGAGCCGCCGATGCCGATGTTGACCACCGTGGTGATCCGCTCGCCGGTGTAGCCGCGCCAGGCGCCCGAGCGGACCCGCTCGGCGAACGCCGACATCCGGTCCAGCACCCGGTGCACGTCGGCGACCACGTCCTGCCCGTCCACCACCAACGACGCGTCGCGGGGCAGGCGCAGCGCGGTGTGCAGGACGGCCCGGTCCTCGGTGGAGTTGATGTGCTCCCCGGCGAACATGGCGGCGATCCGGTCGGTCAGCCGGACCCGCTCGGCGAGCGCGGCGAGCAGGCGCAGGGTCTCGTCGGTGACCAGGTTCTTGCTGTAGTCCACGTGCAGGTCGGCGACGTCGCCGGTGAGCCGGTCACCCCGCTGCCCGTCGGCGGCGAACAGGTCCCGCAGGTGGGTGCCGCGCAGTTCCTCGGCGTGCTTGCGCAGGGCCTGCCATTCGTCGGTGGTGGTGACGTCCACAGCCATCGGGTTGATCTTCTCCTTCACGACGTGGTCTGCCAGCGGGCCGTCGTCGCCCCGCTGCCGGCGACCCCACCAGCCTGCCACCCGTCGACGGTGGGCGCGACGGGACCGGACATCACCCGTCCCTCGGAACGCGCGACGGCCGGCACGCCGGTTGCGACACCTGTTCGACACGCCGACTACGGGGAGACAGCGTGAGGTAGCGGACCGTACGCTCCGATCACTGGGCGTACCGGTGAGGAGGGTCCATGACGACGGTGATCGGGCCCCGGCCTCCGTCCGACGAGGACGAGCCGGCCGACGGCGCGGCGGAGCCGCTGCCGGAGCTGGAGGACGGCCACTGGATGCACCGGGCCACCGAGTTCGCCCACACCAGCTTCGGGTCGGTGGCCCGCCGGCTGCCCGCCCTGCTCCGCGAGGCCGTCGCGCTGGCCTGGGCGACGAGCCGCCGGGACACCGTCGCCTCGATCGGGCTGAACGTCGCCGCCGGTGTGCTCACCACGCTGGGGCTGCTCGCCACCACCGGGGTGCTGCGGCAGCTCTTCGCCGCCGGTCCGACCCCCGACCGGATCCGCGCCGCCCTGCCGTCCCTGGTCCTCGCCGCGCTGGCGGTGACCGCACGCGGCGCGCTGACCGTCGCCGCCGGCTGGGCGCAGGCCCGGCTCATTCCGCAGATCAACTACCAGGTGGAGCTGCGGCTCTTCGAGGCCACCACGGCGGTCGAGCTGGCCGCCTTCGACGACGCCGGCTTCGCCGAGGAGATGGACCGGGCCCGGGACCGGGGCATGGTGGAGGCCGCGTCGATCGTCGACGACACGGTCAACCTGCTCACCGGGGTGGTGGGGGTGCTGGCCACCGCCGCCGCGGTGACCGTGATCCAGCCGGTGCTGCTGCCCTGCCTGCTGCTCGCCGCCGCGCCGGAGGCGGTGACCGCGGTGCGGATGGCCCGCCGCCGGCACCTCGACTGGCTGGGCCGGATCACCCGACGCCGTCGGATGTGGATGCTCGCCCACCTGATGGCCGACCGGCACACCGCCCCGGAGATCCGGGCATACCAGATGCGAGATTTCCTGCTCGCCGAGTACCGCCGGGTCATCGGCCTGGAGACCCGCGCCGAGCTGCGGCTGGCCCGCGCGCAGAGCACCACCCGCGCGCTCGGCCTGTCGGTCACCGGGGTCGCCGCGTTCGCCCTGTACGCGGTCCTCGGCGCCCTGCTGCTGACCGGCGTGGTGGCCCTCGCGGCCGCCGCGACCGCCCTGCTGGCGTTGCAGTCCGCCCGGGCCGGGCTGCGAACCGCGGTGTTCGCCACCAACTCGCTCTACGAGGACGCGCTCTACTACCAGGACTACCGCGACTTCGTCGACCGCGCCGGGCAGCGGGTGCCGGCCGGCGGTGCGCGGGGCGTCGACGCCGTCGAGCACATCGAACTCGACCAGGTCACGATGCGCTACCCGGACACCGACGTCCCGGCCGTGGACGGCGTCAGTCTCACCATCCGCCAGGGGGAGGTGGTCGCCCTGGTGGGGGAGAACGGGTCTGGCAAGACCACCCTCGCCAAGCTCATCGCCGGCCTCTACCGGCCCACTGAGGGGGTGATCCGCTGGAACGGGGTGGACCTCGCCGAGCTGGATCCCCGGCAGGCCGGCGCCCAGGTGGCGGTGATGAGCCAGGACTGGCGCAAGTTCCCGTTCACCGCCCGGCAGAACATCCGGATCGGCCGGTACGACCGGGCCGCCGACCGCGCCGGCCCGACCGTCGAGGACGCCGCCCGGGGCGCCGCCGCCCACGACATGATCAACGGGTTGCCGTTCGGGTACGACACGCTGCTCGACCGGCAATTCAAGAACGGCCAGGACCTCTCCGGCGGCCAGTGGCAGCGGCTGGTGGCCGCCCGCGGCCTCTACCGGGACGCCCGGCTGCTGATCTGCGACGAGCCGTCGGCGGCCCTGGACGCCCGGGCCGAACACGCCCTCTTCCAGCACCTGCGGCGCCACCCCGACCGCGCGGTCGTCCTGATCACCCACCGGCTGGCCAACGTCCGGCACGCCGACCGGATCTTCGTGCTGGACCGCGGCCGGCTCATCCAGCAGGGCAACCACGACGAGCTGATGGCGCAGGACGGGCCCTACCGGGAGCTGTTCGAACTCCAGGCCGCCGGCTACCTGGCCGAGGCGGGGGGGAGGGCCGGGCTGACCGGTTGACCTCGAGTGCACTCGAACTCCTAGAGTTGCCGGACCGGCCGCCGCCCGGTCAACGCGGCGTACCCCCTCAGGAAGGAACAACCCTGTGCGCTACCGCGTTCTCGGCGGCACTGGCATCCAGGTCAGCACCCACTGCCTCGGCACCATGATGTTCGGCGCGGTCGGCAACCCCGACCACGACGACTGCGTACGCATCGTCCACGCCGCCCTCGACCAAGGCGTGAACTTCGTGGACACCGCCGACATGTACTCCGCGGGCGAGTCGGAGGTCATCGTCGGTAAGGCCCTGCGCGGCCGACGGGACGACGTGGTCCTCGCGACCAAGGTGCACTTCCCGATGGGGGAGGGGCCCAATCGGGGCGGCAACTCCCGGCGCTGGATCGTCCGGGAGGTGGAGGAGAGCCTGCGCCGCCTGGGCACCGACTGGATCGACCTCTACCAGGTGCACCGTCCCGACCACACCACCGACGTGGAGGAGACCCTCGGGGCGCTCACCGACCTGGTCCGCGCGGGCAAGATCCGCGCGTTCGGCTGCTCGACCTTCCCGGCCGAGGAGATCGTGGAGGCGCACCACGTCGCCGAGCGCCGGGCGCTCGGCCGGTTCCGCACCGAACAGCCGCCGTACTCCATCCTGGCCCGCGGGATCGAGACCGGGGTGCTCCCGGTCTGCCAGCGGTACGGCATGGGCGTGCTGGTGTGGAGCCCGCTGGCCTCCGGTTTCCTGTCCGGCCGTTACCGGCATGGCCAGTCCGTGGACCTCACCGCCGGTCGGCCGGCGCTCACCCCGGCCCGCTTCGACCCGGCGCTGCCCGGCAACGCGGCGAAGTACGCTGCCGTCGAGCAGCTCGTCGCGCTCGCCGACGAGGTCGGCTGCACCCTGCCCGAGCTGGCCGTCGCGTTCACCGTCGCGCATCCCGCGGTCACCTCGGCGATCATCGGGCCGCGCACGATGGAGCAGCTCGAGGGGCTGCTCAAGGGCGCTTCGGTCACCCTCGACGACGCGGTGCTGGACCGGATCGACGAGATCGTCCCGCCTGGCACCAACCTCTACCAGCCGGACGGCGCCTGGGCGCCGCCCGTCCTCACCGACCCGAGCCGCCGGCGCCGCCCCCTCGCGGAGCGCGCTGCCGCCTGACCGCCGGGCCGCGGTCATCGCCCCGGCGGGTCCGCTGGCATGATCACGGGATGCTCGCGATGCTGCCGCCCGAGTCCGTCCGCTCGCGCTGACCGCGGCCGCTTGTTCAGCGTTCCGCACTCCGTCACGGAAGAGTGGCTGTTCCGTGGGAAACAGCCACTCTTCCGTGAACGTGTGTGCGCGAAGACGGTAGCGCCTGATATCCGTCGACCGGTGTCCCGGCGTGCGCCACACTGACGGTGTGGATCATCGAGACCTGGTCCGGGTGAGCAAGCGGATGTCGCTGGCGCTGCGGCACCGCCCGGACCGGTTCGGCCTGACGCTCGACCGGGCCGGTTGGGTGCCGGTCGCCGAACTGCTCGCCGCCCTGCGGATCAGCCGCGTCGACCTCGACGCCGTGGTCGCCGGCAACGACAAGCAACGATTCGCCGTCGAACGCGGACCCGACGGCGCCGACCGGATCAGGGCCAACCAGGGCCATTCCGTCCCGGTCGACCTCGGTCTGACGCCGACCCCGCCGCCGGACCGGCTCTATCACGGCACCAGCGAGACCGTCCTGCCCGCGATCCGCGTCGAGGGGCTGCGCCGGGGGCGCCGGCACCACGTACACCTGTCGCCGGACGTGGAGACCGCCCGCCGGGTCGGGGCGCGCCGAAGCGGCGCGGTGGTGGTGCTGACCGTGGACGCGGCCGCCATGGCCGACAACGGCTACGTCTTCTATCGCAGCGCCAATGGGGTGTGGCTCACCGACGTGGTCCCCGCCGCCTACCTCACCACCTGACGCTGTCGCCTCGCCCAGCCCCGCGCGTTGACCATGAAGTTGTTGCTCCGACACGCCAATGCCGAGGGCAACAACTTCATGATCAATCAGCGGGTGCCGCGGTGGCAGTGGGCGGGGGTGGTGGGGGTGGTCAGGTCGCGGTGACCGGGTGGCGGACGACGCCGTCGAAGAGGTAGCCGAGGTCATTGTGGGCGGCCTGGTCGGGTTGGCCGGCGCCGGTGACGTCGGTGGCGCGGGCGCGCAGCGTCCAGGGGCCGGGCGCCGGGGGCCGCCAGACGGCCGTCCAGCGCTGCCAGGGGCCGCCCCGGTCGGCGGCGACCAGCTCCGCCGGGCGCCAGCCGTCGCCGGTGCACACCTCGACCCGGTCGATCGGCCCGGCCCCGGACCAGGACCGGCCACGCAGCAGCACCTCCGCGCCGGCCGGCACGCGGGCGTCCCAGGCGAGTTCGAACGCGCTCTTCACCGACTGGGTCGCCAGCGGCCCGCCATCGGCCGGGTGCCCAGGGCCGAACATGCGGTAGAACCGGGTGTTCCACGGGGAGAACAACGGTGTGGTGGAGACCTCGACCGGGCCCACCCACTTGATCGAGGAGATGCCGATCCAGCCGGGCACCACGAGGCGGACCGGGAATCCGTGGTCGGCGGGGAGCGGCTCGCCGTTCATCTCGTACGCCAGCAGCACGTCGTCGAGGGCCTTGGCGATCGGCAGGGGACGGCGTACCCGGCCGAGGTTGATCCCGCCGGTCACGTACTCGGGGTCCAGGCCCTCCGGCATCACGTCGACCGCGGTGTCCCGCAACCCGGCCAGCCGGAGCACCGCGCCCAGCCGCACGCCCCGCCAGCGGGCGACGCCGACGCCGCCGAGGCCCCAGGCCACGCCCGGCGCCGGGTCGTCCTGCTGACTGGCGAAGAAGCGCCGCCCGTTGCCGGCGCACTCGATCAGCGCGGTGGTCTCCTCGGCGGGCAGCCGCCGCAGGTCCGCGAGGCTGAACTCGACCGGCGCGTCCCGGGTGGGTGCGTCGCGCAGCCCGGTGCCGAACAGTTGCAGCCGCCAGGCGTCGGCGTCCAGGCGCGGCGTCACCGTGTGGTTGCGGACGAAGAAGCGGTCGTTCGGTACGACGTACCCCTGCCCGGCCATCGCCTCCCAGCGCATCTCGGCGTTGGTCTCGACCGGGCACAGCAGCTCCGGCGGCAGCGGCTTCGCGATCGGCGACGGCGCGCCGGGGTCGACACCCACCGGCGCCGGGGTCACCGCGACCGGTTCCCGTTCCGCCGCGGCGGCGGTGAGGGCGGCCATCGCGGAACCGAGTTCGAGCAGTTCGTCGCGGTCGACGCCGGCGCACCTGGCCTGCCCGGCGAGCCACTGCCGGGCCCGGCGGTCGTCGTGGTCGGCTTCCTCCGGGGAAGGGGAACGGGACACGGCTGACCTCCGGCTCGGCGACGCTGCATTCCTATTCAATCAATAGGAGTTTGCGCAGGGCCGGCGGAGGTCGGCGGCGCCGACCAGGGTCAGGCCGCCCACCGTTCGGCGAGGAAGTCGGCCAGCACCCGGGTGTGGGTGGAGAAGGCCAGCTCGACCGGCTCGGTGAGGACCAGCCACTCAGTGGCCTCCTCGGTCGGCGCCGACGGCGGCAGGTCGCCGACCGCCCGCTCGGGCAGCACGCCGAAGACCATCATGGTGCCGCCCGCCGGCGCGCCGTGCACCGCGAACAGGCGCGCCTGCTCGGCGTCGGCCAGCAGGCCGGTCTCCTCCCGCAGTTCGCGGACCAGCGCCTCCGACCACTCCTCGCCGTACTCGATGAAACCGCCGGGCAGGGCGAGCTGCCCGCGGGCCGGCTCGATGTCCCGGCGGACCGCCACCACGCCCAGGCCGGTCGGCGTCCGGACCGGCAGCACCGCCACCGCGACCGGCAGCGGGTTCCGCCACACCGTCCCGCCGCAGGCCGCGCAGACCCGCGGCCAGCCGGCCGCCGCCGGGTAGGCGGCGCCGCAGTATGAGCAGTGCGAATACGGTGTGACGGTCACGCCGCAGCACGTTACCCGCCCCGCCCGTGAGCCGTCAGGCTTCGGCCGCGACCGGGCAGCGGCGCCGCCCCTCCGGCGTGAACCAGAACGACTCCCCGAACGGCTGCCCGCCCTCGCGGGCCACGAGCAGCACCGGCTCGTCGAAGTCTCGGCATAGGTGTAGGCAGAGCAGCGGCCGGAACCGGTCGGCCGCGTAGAGGTACGCCTTGGCGTAGCGGGGGTTGGTGCCACCGAGAAGGAGCGACGGCGGGACGAAGCGGGTGTGGATGTCGGAGACAGCGTGGTCCTCGGCGACCCATTCCGGCAGGGCCGCCCGCAGGTCGGCGTACTCGGCGGGGGTGAGCAGCCGGTCCACGTCCAGCCAGCCGGCCCGGTACGCGTAGCCGGCGTGACCGACGCCGCCGCTTCCTCGTCGCGGTACGGCAACAGGCGGTCGACGGCCCCTCGCACGCCGTTGGCGAGAAACCAGCGCTGGTCGTGCCAGAGCTCCCGCTCGGCCGCCCACTCGTCCTCGAGGCCCTCGGCGTGGCTGAGCGCGCGGAAGAGCACCTCGAGGGCGGGCAGGCCCCCGTACATCCAGGGGTGCCGGACCGCGCGGTTGACCTCGGCACGCAGGTATGCCCGGATCTGATCCCCCGAGCGGGGGTGCGGGCGGTCACGGCCGGGCCTCGCGCAGCGCAGCGCGGACGTCCATCAGGGCGAAGCCGAGCAGGTTCTCGCCCCGCCACCGGGCCGGGTCCGCGGCGCGCGGGTCGTCGGCGGCCAGGCCGATGCCCCAGATCCGGTCCACCGGGCTCGCCTCGACGAGCACCCGCTCCCCGGTGCCGAGCAGGAAGCGGCCCAGTTCCTCGTGCTGGCCGAACTTGGCCACGCTGCCGGCGACGACGATCTCGTAGCGGCGCGCCGCCCAGGTCGCCTCGTCGAAGCCGCGGACCTGCCGGCCGAGCGCCTTGGCCCGCTGCGGGTGCCCGCTGGCGAGGACGCGCTCGGCGACCTCCGCGTCGCCGAACAGGGTGGCCTTCTGCCACATCATCCAGTGCTCGGCGGTGGCGTACGTCCGGCCGTCCACGGTGAACGGCGCCGGCCACCACTGGCTCAGGCAGCCGGCGCCGACGCTGCCGTCGCGCTGCGGACGGTGACCCCAGAAGTGAAGGAACTTGACCCGCCGTCCGGACCGGACGGCGGCGACGAGGTCGGCGACGGATCGGGGCGACACGATCGACAGTGTGCCCGAGGGCACCGACAATCCGCGGCCGCGTTTCGTCCGCTTCGGCGGTCGCGGGGTGCCCGCGGGCGCCCCGCGACGGCGGGCCGAGCGTCCCTGATCAGCTTAGTGATCCTGAGTCGGATTGAGTTTCCGGGATCGTTTCCACCGTGGTGGGGACGCGTGGGCGTGGAAGTGGAATCCTGCGCCCAAGGCGGCTCCGCGTGGCCGGTGGCCGGTGGTGGGTGTGCTGATCGTGTTCACGCCCTGGTGTCGGTGGGCTGCGCGGCGCAGCCTCAGCCGGTCCGTTGGTGCGTGTCCCTCCGGACGCTTTCCCGCCCGGCCGTGGGGCCGGGTGGGGGAGGGTGCCCTGCGTCGCCTGGGCGCGGGGCGTGGTGCCTTGCGCCGGGTGGGGCCGGTCTTCGACCGGTCGGCCCGGCGGGTCTTTGTGATGACCGCTGCCGTTTCGAGTTTGTCGACCACGGCGCGGATCACCATGTGCCCGCTGGCCTTGTCGATAACGGTCTTTGCCTGATGGGTCAGACCGCGGGCGGCGATCCGCCGCCATGCGCCCTGGTCGCGGTCGCCCTGCCACCGGCAGGACTGGTGGGGGCAGATCGCCCACTTCCAGCCTGGGGTGGTGGGGCGGTCGGGGGCCTTACAGTGCCGCAGCGGAGTCAGGCACTGCGGGCAATGCTTCGAGGTATTCCGCGCGGGGACGGTGACCACGGCGATACCCGCCTCGGCGGCGAGGTGCCGCATCCGGTCGACGATCTGCCCACGCACCTGCTGGGACAGCCGGGTGTTGAGGGTGGCGCCCATGCCCCGTGCTTCCAACGACCGCAGGTCTTCCACATAGATCACGCTCGCCGCGGCGGCGATCGCCTGGTCCACGGCCCATCTGGCGGCGGCCCACGCAAGCGCGACGTTCAGGTTCGTCCGGCGGTCGGAGACGTGGCGGATCTCGGCGCGCAGCACCTCGTGCTTGCCGACGAGGTGATGCCGCTCGTCACGGCCGGCGAGGCGTTGGTAGTGGTCGGCTTTGGCGTGCAACCGCTCTGACAGCCGCCGGAGGCGGTGCTGTTTGGCCAGGATCCCGGCGGCCCGGAACTGGCCACCGGCCCCCAACGCGGTGATCCGCCCATCCTCGTGAAGTCGCAGGGCCCCCGCGCTGAGGAGAGTGTTCAGCCCCCAGTCCACACCGACCGCGACCGTGTGCCCGGTGCGCCGGGCTTTCGGCACCGGGTGGCTGTATGCCATATCGGCGCGCACCTGCCGGCCGGTGACCCGGAGGGTGGGCAGGTGCAGCACCGCGCCCGTGGGGACCGTGGGCGGCAGCATGATCGGACAGGCCACCCACGTCCAATCCGCGTAGGCTCGCGGATCGGGGCGCGTGGGCAACTGCAACCGCAGCAACACCCTCCTGGGGTCGGTGTCGCTGCGTTCGATGGTGGCCTGCTGCCGATCACACGCGGCCAGCAGCAGCATCCGCGCGACCTTCGGGACGCCTTCAAGCTCGAACACATCCACCGGCAGCCGCCCATTGACGGCAAGGAACTTCGCGGCCTGCCGAGTGCGGGACTTGATAATGCTCGACGGTAGATGCTCCCCGCCCGGAACCGCCTTGCGTACCTGCTCCCACTCCTGCGCGGTGCGCTTGCGTGGATCGGCCGGCCACGTCGCCAGCACCCCAGCGGTCAGGTCAGCACGCCACGACGCCGAACGAAGTGCCCGCCCGGCCTGCTCCTGCGCCATGCGCACGACCCGGTCATTGACCCTCACACCCGCCGGCGCGGCGACCGTCCAGCCCAAGCGTCGCAACGCCATCCAGGCGTTCGGCGGAAGCTTCCGGCCGCTGGCGTCCACGCCGGAGGCCAACACCTCCACACCCGCGGGATTCCAGCGCTCCGCCAACAACCCGGAGACCATCCCCGCCACCAGATCGGCACACCAGCCGATCCGCTGCGCAAGCGCCGCCTGCGACAGAACCTCACCGCTCTCCTCGTCCACCCCCGATCGGAGCAAAGCGCGGGCGCAAGCGGTACGGGAGGCCTCACCCTCAGCCAGCGGCAGCTTCCCGGTCACCGACTCATCGCCCCGCCATCGATCAAAGAGAACCCGCGATCACGACCGACCCACATCACCGGAATCTCCCCCGAACCAGCCCAAAAGCGAAACGTCACCGTCCACACGGCTAACCTAGGATCACCGACGATTCCTAATCAAGTTGGTCAGCCTTCAGCCACCTAGCCGGGCGGCGACTGCGCTGCGCAGCTCGGGCAGCCGGTCGTGCAGCAGGCCAGGGCACTGGGTGTTGTTGAAGTCCTTGTGCCCGTAGATCTCGCTGGACGGGATGCCGTACTGCTGGCAGGTGAATGCGCAGAACCACACCAGGCTGTCCCATTGCGCCTGTGGCGGCTGCACGTCGAGGTAGGTGCCGTCGTTCTCGATGCCGATGGCCTGGCTGTTCTGTCCGACGCAGTGCGCGCCCTGCACCATGGTCTGCCCGTGCAGCAGCGCGTACAGGCTGCCGTGCCGGCCCTCGGTGAGAAAGCCGCCGCGGCTGTTGGTGAAATGCTGCCCGGAGTCGAGCCAGCCGTTGGTGTCCATGTGCAGGTTCTGGATGTCGCGCGAGTTTTGGTAGGCGTAGGCGAGGCTGTAGTCGGTGGTGTTCGGGAACGCCGTGTGATGAATGATGATCTTGTTGGGGCGGCTCTGCACCACGGTCACGTTGGACGAGGGCGGGCGGGCGCCCCAGGTCGCGCAGTTGGCGATCACCGGCTGGTCGACCCGGGTGGCGACGGCCCGCGCGCCGCGATCGCCGCCGAACTGGGTGAACGCCGTGGCGCCGGCCGCGGCGCCGAGCAGGACCGCGCCGCGCAGCACGGCCCGCCGGGGGACGGGGACGGACATCGGGGCCTCCCAGGGGTACGGACGCGGCCGGTGGCGGGCGGCTGCTCCGGGTCGCGGCGTGGCGTCGGACGCGCCGAGCCGAGTAGCCGGAAGGGGGCGGCCCGCCACCGGACGCCGGTCAGCAGGGTCCGTTGCAGGCCAGCACCTTGAGCCGGTCCAGGGTGCCGTTCCAGACGTTCTGGTCACCGGGGAAGACGCCGGAGGAGGCCCACTGCCAGAACGAGTACGTCCCCCAGCCGGCCGGCAGGGTGCCGACGCTGCTGGAGTAGCGCGCGATCCAGAGCGGGTTGTTGGCGGCGAACTGCGAGGTGTTGCCGGTGCAGGTGGTCCACCAGTCGGTGGTGGTGTAGATGGTGGCCCACCGGCCCGTGCGGGCGTAGTACTGGTTGACGAACGAGGCGATCCAGCTGCGCATCGAGGCCTGGCTCAGCCCGTAGCAGGTCGCGCCGTACGGGTTGTACTCGATGTCCAGCGCGCCCGGCAGCGTCTTGCCGTCCTTGGACCAGCCGCCGCCGTGGTCCACGAAGTAGTTGGCCTGGGTGGCGCCGCTCGTGGTGTCCGGCCGGGCGAAGTGGTACGAGCCGCGGATCATCCCGACGTTGTACGAGCCGTTGTACTGCTGGGCGAAGTACGGGTTGGTGTAGTAGGTGCCCTCGGTCGCCTTCACGTACGCGAACCGGGCGCCGTTGTTCCAGGCGGCGGACCAGTTCACGTTGCCCTGGTAGCTGGAGACGTCCATGCCGGGCAGGCCGGCGGGCGCGGCGCTGGCGGGCGTCGCGCCGAGGAGGGCCGAGGCGGCGAGGGTGACGGTGGCGAGCGCGGCCGTGGCGGCCGTACGCAGCGCCGTTCGCAGGGGACGGTTCATCTTTCCTCCCGGGGGGTCTGCCGCTGGTGGCGGCGGGAGTTGGGTGAAAGGAACTGTCAGTATTACGGCACACGCTGGAGACAAATTTCAATAGATGTATGGAAGATCATCTTTCGGATTTGTCGCGCCGCACGTCCCGGGGCGTCCGGGCCGAGGACGTCAGCGGGAAACGCAGTGCCGCACGAGAAACACCTCGGCCGGCGTGTCGATCCCGGCGCCGCCCGTTCGTGTGGAGGGTGAAGGGGCCGGCATCGGGTCGGCCCGGACGGGCGAGGAGGAGCACATGAAGCAGTACCTGATCAGCATGTACCAGCCGGCCGGTGCGGGGCTGCCGGACCCCGAGTTCCTGGCCGACGTGATGCGCAAGGTCGACGCCATCCACGACGAACTGGTCGAGGCCGGGTCCTGGGTCTTCGGCAACGGCCTGCACGCCCCGGAGACCGCCACGGTGCTGCGCCCGAAGGGGGACGAGGTGCTGATCACCGACGGGCCGTACGTGGAGGGCAAGGAGTACCTGGGCGGGTTCACCATCATCACCGCCCCCGACCTGGACGCCGCCCTGGAATGGGGCCGCCGGTACGCCCTGGCGACCACCCTGCCGATCGAGGTGCGCCCGTTCCAGGGCGAGGTCTGACGCGTGCCTGACCCGACCGACGTCGAGCGGGTCTTCCGCGCGGAGTACGGCCGCGCGGTCGCCGTCCTGGTCCGGCTCCTCGGCGACATCGACCTCGCCGAGGAGGCGGTCCAGGAGGCGTTCACCACGGCGGTCGACCGCTGGGCCAGGCAAGGGCCGCCGCCCAGCCCGGCCGGCTGGATCATCACCACCGCGCGGAACCGGGCCATCGATCGGCTGCGCCGCGAGGCGTCCCGCGCCGACCGGCACGCGCAGGCCGCCCTTCTGTACGCCCCCGACGCGCCGGCCGAGGAGGGACCCGTGGGCGACGACCGGCTCCGCCTGATCTTCACCTGCTGCCACCCGGCGCTGGGCACCGCCGCCCGGGTCGCGCTGACCCTGCGGCTGCTCGGCGGGCTGAGCACCGCCGAGATCGCCGGAGCCTTCCTGGTGCCCGAGCCGACCATGGCGCAACGCCTGGTCCGGGCCAAGGCCAAGATCCGGGACGCCCGGATCCCGTACCGGGTGCCACGCGACGCCGACCTGCCGGACCGGCTGCGGGCCGTGCTGGCCGTCGTCTACCTGATCTTCAACGAGGGGCACACGGCCAGCTCGGGGGAGCGGCTGGTCCGGGACGAGCTGTGTGCCGAGGCGATCCGGCTGGGCCGGCTGCTCGAAGAGCTGATGCCTGACGAACCGGAGGTGCTCGGGCTGCTGGCGTTGCTGCTGCTCACCGAGGCGCGGCGGGCCGCGCGTACCGGGCCGGACGGCGACCTGGTGCCGCTGGGCGAGCAGGACCGGGGCTGCTGGGACCGGACACTGATCGTCGAGGGGCAGGCCCTCGTGCGGCGCTGCCTGCGGCGGGACCGGCCCGGCCCGTACCAGATCCAGGCGGCGATCAACGCCGTGCACAGTGACGCGCCGACGGCGGCCGACACCGACTGGGCCCAGATCCTCGCCCTGTACGACCAGCTCGTGCGGCACGCCCCCGGGCCGGTGGTGGCGCTGAACCGGGCGGTGGCGCTGGCCGAGGTGGCCGGCCCGGCCGTCGCGCTGGCCCAGGTGGACGGCCTGGAGCTGGCCGGCTACCACGTCTTCCACGCGGTCCGCGCCGACCTGCTGCGCCGGCTCGGCCGCGCGGGTGAGGCGGTCGCGGCGTACGACGCGGCGATCGCCCGGACCGACAACCACGCCGAGCGGGTCCACCTGCGGCGCGCCCGGGACCGGCTGGGCGGGTGAGCAGGGCCACGCCGGTTCCGGCCGTCCGCTGGTCACGGCCCCGGCCGCCCGGACCGGCGGGCGGGCGGGGCTGCGTCGGGAATCCCCAGCCCGCAGAATCGTCCGGTGCGGCGCGGCGTGTGGAAGTGGAGTCTCGTCACCGTCGTGACCCTGCTGGGCGCCGGCGGCACCGCCTGGGTCTGGCTCCGGTACGACTTCGAGAAGGTCAACTGGCTCTGGGGCGTGGTGGCCGGGGTCATCGCGGTCTATGTGGTGGTGGACCAGCTCTTCGCCGACCGGGAGGTGGCCCCGCCGACGGCCTGGGCGCACCGGCGGGCCGCCGCCGACGAACTCGCCGAGCTGATCCGGCGGGAGCCCACCGACCAGGGCCTGCTGCGCGCGATCGACGAGCCGTACCCGCTGCCGGTGGCCTGGCGCACCGCCCCGGACCGGCTGCTGCCGTCCTGGCGGTCGATCGGCCGGTCCGCCGAGGCCGGACCCATCGACCTCGCCGGGCGGGACGGGGCGCTGTGGGAGTGCTACCGGGCCGTCCCCTCCGGCCGCCTGCTGGTGCTGGGACCGCCCGGATCCGGCAAGTCGATCATCGCGTTGCGGCTGGTCCGCGAGTTCGCCGCCCGGCGCGACCCGGAGGTCCCGGTCCCGGTGCTCCTGCCCGTGGATTCCTGGGATCCGGGCGCGGAAGGGTTCCACGACTGGCTGGTCGACCGGATCACCCGGCGGTACCCGTCCCTGGCCGCGGGGCATCCGCGCCGGGCGGCGGTGGTGCGTGACCTGCTGGTGGCCGACCTGGTGGTGCCGGTGCTGGACGGCCTGGACGAGCTGCCCGACGACCGGCTGAGCGCGTGCCTGGCGGAACTCAACGAGCTGCCGACCCAACGGTTCGTGCTGACCTGCCGCTCCGCCGTCTACGAGAAGTACCTCATCCAGGGGGAGCGGCTGCGGGCGACCGCGGTGGTGACCCTCGCGCCGCTGACCGCCGCGCAGGTCGGTCGGTACCTGCGCGACGCCGCACCGCTGCACCAGGTGACGAACTGGTCCACGGTGGCCGACCGGCTCGACGCCGACGCCGAGCTGGCCGCGGCGCTGTCCACCCCGTTGCTGGTGGCCCTGGCCCGGACCGCGTTCGACCAGCCCGGCACCGACCCGCGCGACCTGCTCCCGCTGGCCGCCGAGCGGGGCCGCCGCTCGGTGGAGGACGAGGTGCTGTCCCGCGCGGTCGACGCGGCCCTGCGGTCGCGGCGCGGCGGGCAGGGCCTGCGCCGGTGGGAACCGGACCGGTCCCGTGACTACCTCACCCAGTTGGCCAGCCACCTGGAGTCACTGGACACCCGGGAGTTCCGCTGGTGGCAGCTCGCCGTCGCGCTCCCGCGTCCGTTCTGGGTCGCCTTCGACGGGCTGCGGGCCGCTCTCGCGGCGTGGATCGCCCTCTCGCCGGTCCGGGACGCGCTCGGCGCCCTCGCCGCCGTGACCGGTCACGCCCAGGTTCGCGACCTGCTGCACGGCGTCGCCGCCCAGCCGGCCGTGCTGGTGCTCTTGGCGGCCCTGGCCGCGGCCCTCCGGTCGGCGCTGCGCGACGACCCGCAGCACGGCGTGCCGCCGGTACGGCCGGTCTTCACCGGCGGGCTCCGGGCTCTCCTCGAGGGGCTGGTCGGCGGACTGGTCGGCGGTGCCTTGTGGGGCGTGCTGACCTGGCCGCTGTTCGTGGCGATCGGGCCGCCGCCCCGGCTCGTCCCGCTGCTCGGCACCGTGCCCGCCCTGGCGCACTGGTCGGTGCCGACGCAGTGCGCCGTGGCCGTGGGCGCCGGCTGGTGCGTGTTCACCGTCGTCCGCTCCGCGCTGCGGGTCGACCTGTCCGCTCCGGCGGCGGAGCTGAGCGCGCTCAGCCCGGCGGGGACGCTGCGGGCGGATCGCGCTGCGACGCTCGCCGCCCTGCCGCTGACCGCCGCCCGCGCCGTGGCGCTGTGGTTCGCCGGCCTCGCCGCTCTCTGGCTGGCCGGCCTGTCCGATTTCCCGCAGCCGGTGGCACAGGTGTACGCGGGCCTCGGCCTGGGTCTGGGCTGGTGGCTGTACCGGCGGGGCGGTGGTGCCTGGTTCCGCTTCGGCGTGGCCCGGTTCGTGCTCGCCGCGCGCAATCAGCTCCCGTACCCCCTGCTGGCGTTCCTCGACCACGTCGAGGCGGTCGGTCTGCTCCGGCGCGGCGCTGGTGCCTACCGGTTTCGGCACGGCCGGCTGCAGGCCCGGCTGGCCGCCGGCTCGGTGGCCGGCCGGCGCGGCAGCCGGCTGCGCGAGGAGTTCGCCGTCGAACTCGCCGGGGCCGGCTACTGGCCGGAGGCGTTCCGGATGCTGGCCGCCGTCGCCGGCACCCGGGCGGCCAACGTCGGGCTCGACGACGATCGGACCGCGGTGGCCCTGCGCCGGGCGGTCCTGGTCGGGGCGGCGGCCGGGCACTGGAGCGAGCTGGCCGACCTGCTCGCCCAGCTCCCGGCGCCGCCGTCGCCCGGGGACGCGGCGGCGCCCACCCCGGTGGTCGAGCAGCGGCGGCTGCTCGCCGATCTGGTCGGCCGGGACGCCCCGGTCCGTGACCTGCTCGCCGCCGCCGACGAACTGGCCGCGCGGGAGGAACGCAGCGGGCGGCGCGACCCGGCCACCGTCGAGCTACAGGCGGTGCTCCGGTACGCCGCCGGTGACGTCGCGGCGGCGCGGGAGGCGTGCGAACGGTTGGTCGCCTCCGTGCGGTCCGCCGACGTCGACGCCCAGTGGTCCGCCCCGCTGGCCGCCGGGCTGCTGGCCGGGCTGGTCGTCACCGACGGCCGCCCGACCGAGGCGGTGGCGATCTGCCGGTACGACCTGGCCCTCGCCGACGTGCTGCCTGCCGGGACGGACCTGCTTCCGCTGGTGGAGACCTGGCGGTGGTCGGTGGCGGTGCTGCGTCGGGTCACCGACGAGGCGGCCGAGACGCTGCGGCGGATCCGCCTCGCGGCTCACGCCGAGCGGGAGCGCGGCAACCGGCCGGTGCTGACCCGCCGGGAGTTCGCCGAGATCGGCCTGCAGGGCTGCCACCGGGCCATCGGGCATCCGATGTTCGGGCCGCTGGCGCTCGGGGCGGCGTACCGGCTCGTCACGGTGCTCCAGGCCCCGGACATCGTGGCGCTCACCCTGCACCGCCCGGCACCCATGTGGCACGACGCCTGACGGTCCGCCCGACTGCGGTTTCCCGGAGACGGGGGTGGAGTGATCGGGCGGGCTCCTCGGCCTTGACAGGCCGGCGAAACCAGTCGCGCAAATACCGGATTTTCAGAACGTGATTTGGAGTTCCGCTACCGGTACAGTGACGCGGTGCGAAACGGTGTGCAGGCCCAGGTGCCGGTGCTGTACGTCGCGGACGCCGACGCCGCGCGACGGTTCTACGAGGTCTTCGGCTACTCCGAGCTGCGCACCGGGGGCGACGGCGAGTCCCGCTGGTCCTATCTGCAGTGCGGGGAGCTGACCCTGCTGCTGGCCGCCGTCACGCCGCGCCTGGTCACCGTCGAGTTGCCCCTGCTCATCTACCTCTACGTCGACGACCTCACCGCCACGATCGACCGGCTGACCGCCGCCGGCTACCCCGTCGAGCGGGCCGGGTACCCGGACCACGCCCCGGGCGGCGAGTGCCGCACCACCGACCCGGACGGCAACGTCGTCGTGTTCGGACAGCGGCGGGCCGTACCCGAGCAGGCCCGCAGCCCGGAAGCGGACAAGGAGGCCCGGTTCTCCCTGATCCGCGAGGCCGCCGAGCGGGTCAGCCGGCATGGCAGCGCGCCGGCCCGCTGCCAGATCGGCGGTCCACGCGGCGAGGCGTGCCCGGAGCCGGCCGAGGTGAAGCTGGCCGACTCGTGGGGCGACACGGTGTGGGGCTGCCTGGCCCACGCCGACGAGACGCTGCTCAACGCCCGCGGTGCGTTCCTGGCCACCGAGGACGGGCAGGGGCTGGGCGCGTACCTGCGCACCCGGCAGCCCCCGTCACCCCCCATCGCTCGGGCGGCGAACCCCTAGTCGTGCCGGTCATGAGGTCGCCGCGGTCCAGGCGGCGCCACACCGACCGCTGGTCAACCTCCGGGTGCCCGGCCCGTCTCCGAGGCCGGGTCGCCGTGCGGTGACGGCTTCTCGCTCGCCGGGTCGGATGCCGGTTGCGGCTCGGGACCGGGGTGCGGTCGGGACGCCGAGGGCTGCTGCGGAAAGAGTTCGAGCAGCATGGACTGGTCGACGGACGACTCCTTGCCTTTGCGTTTCCGGCGCAGTTCCTCCGCACGCCGCTCAGCGGCCTTCCCCTTCGCCTTGCTCTCCCGGCGATAGCGCGTGTACTCCTCACGCACCGCGTCCGGCATGTCCGCGGTTGGCGGCCGGGCGGCGAGATCGTCCAGGATCCGCATCCAGCGCCGGTGGAGTTCCTCGGCCTGCTCCATCCGCTGCTGCTCCAGGTCGCGCTCGCGCTCCTGGGCGATGCGCCGGTCCGCGTACGGCTGCAGGATCCTGCGGACCCGCTCGTCGAGTTCCACCAACACCTCGGGCTCGCACTCGAAGGCCTCGCCGCCATGCTGGTACGGCCACGGCAACTTGTCGTCGCCCGCGAATGCCGCCTGCACCGCGGTCTCCACCTTTCGGGCGTGTTGTGGCGGGACGTCACGGGCACAGCCGCTGGCGATCCGCCGCAGCCGCTCCATCGCCTTGGGCTGGAAGTAGTCGATGTACCAGTCGAATGACTCGGGGTGTGTGGTCGTACAGGACCAGGTGAACGTGGCGCGGATGACAAAGCCGTACACCTGGTCCTGCGACAACACCAGCAGGGGCGGTAGGACCCGCTGGTCGACGAGCTTCACGGTCGGCCGCGGCTCTTCTCGCCACTGCAGCTCCGCCAGCCGGGGCCGGATCGTCGTCTTCCACAGCTCCTTCGACCTGGTCTGCACGGTGTCGCGGACGCGCTGCGTGCGATCGAGCCAGCGTCGCCGCCGGTCCTCGGAGGTCTTTTCAGTGCTTGGTGTCCGGCTGGGCGCGCTGGCTCCGGGGGCCTTCTCGTCGGCGCCGGGGCTGTCGTCAGTGCCAGGCGCGTCGTCGGCGTCGGACGTCTCGGTCATCGCACCATCCCCCCCGTCGGAGCGGCCATCCGTCCTGAGCCGTCGCCGGCTGTGCCGCTGGCGCTGGCCGACGTCGGGTGAGGGGTGTACGAGGTCACCTTGATGACCCGCCGTTCCACGCTAACAAGGCGGGGACGCAGCCGACAGCAGCCGCGCGGGCCTACGACTCACATCCCGGCTCGGCGGGGTGCTGGTGGCGGGGCGGAGGCCGGCGAGTTGGACGTAGATTTCCCGCTTGGCGGTCGCATAGCCGCGCCGGTTGATGACGTAGCCGGTCAGCCAGACCCAGCCGGCATACGTGGGTCGGTCGCAGACCGAGACGACGCGGAAGGTCAGGGCGCGGTCGCCGGCGAACTGCACCGAGGCGCGACCGTCGATCCGGAGCAGATCCCCTGGTTCCGGGCGCACGGCTACCAAGGGCCCTCGTTCGGCGGCCGGCACTCCCGGGCGTGCATGGTCTGCCAGTCGCGCAGCGCCCGCTTGAGCCGCTCGTTCTCCTCGCTGAGCAGGCGTACCTGCCGGTGCAGGTCGGCCAGTTCGTCGGCGACTTCGGCCTGGAACTCGCGTACCTGATCGGGGTCGACGCCCCGGCGGCGCGGGTCGAACGTGCGGGTCCGCACCTCGTGCGGGGTCAACCGTGCCGGGTAACCGGTGCCGTAGAGCTGGCCGGATCGATACACCTGGGCCACGACGATCCTTTCCAGGGCAGGCGGGAGCGCGGCGGGTCCGTGCGGTGGGTGTGGAAGGGCGGGCCGTCCGCACGCCGGCCGCGGGCGGCCCGCCCGCTCCGCCGCCGCAGCTCTGGTCAGCGGTACGGCGGCGGAGCAGTCCGGTGGGTCGGGACGGGGCATGCGCACCCGCCCCGACCAGGGGGATGAGCCGTACCCGTTGCCACGCGAGAAAGCGGCTCGGCACCAACATATCTAGACATGTCAGATGAGTCAACGCTGCTTGTTAGGCTCGTCGCGGTGTGATCGAATCGGATTGCCACGCGAGGAGTGCCATGCGAGAAGTGCCGGACTACTGGCGCATCGCCGACGATGTGATCGCCGACGTCAGATCCAACAAGCTGAAGCCGGGGGACAAGTTGCCCTCGATCGCTGAGTTGCGCGATCGCTACGACGTCAGCCATGGCACGGTGCAGATGGCCTACGCCCGGCTGGAGGCGTTGCGGGTCATCCGGCGCCAGCAGGGCAAGGGTGTCTTCGTCACCGACCCGAAGACCTGGATGCGCGAACCCTGACAGTCCAGTGGCGGCGTGACGGATTGCTGACAGTAGCGACGGCGGGACCGTGGAGTGTCGGACCCGGGCGGGAGACTGACCTCCCGCCGCCGGAGGTGTCCATGCCCTACGTCAGGTCGCACACCAGAAGGAACGGCGCCCGGGTCCGGGCGCACTACCGGAAGCGGCGCCGGGCCGGATCCGCGTCGACTGCTCGTCGGCGTCGTGGATCCCGACGGTCGGGCATCGATCTGGGGATTGTGCTGGCCGTCCTGGGGGCGGCGGCGCTCGTGGTCCTGGTTGTTGACTTCGTTGGCCGGCACCCGTACTGGTCGGCGTTCCTCGTTGGCCTGACCTTCGCGGTCGCGGTGGTGGTCGCGCTGTTCGTGTCCCGCGAGCGTCGCCGCCAGCGGGCGGTGCACGCCGAGCGGGACCGGCTGATCGCGGTGACCGACGCGATGAGCGGCGCGGAGTTCGAGCAGTGGTTCGCCCGCCTCCTCATCGTCTCCGGCTTCCGGCAGGTACGCGTGTGCGGCGGCTCGGGCGACCGGGGCGCGGACGTCACGGCTATCGCCCCGGACGGCCGGCGGGTGGTGGTGCAGTGCAAGCGGCAGAGCGCCGGCAACCGGGTCGGAAGCGCGGCGATCCAACGTTTTGCGGGTACCTGCCGGGAGATCCACCACGGCGAACTCTGCATGATCGTCACCAACGGCTTCTTCACCAACGGGGACGGTGTCCACCTGGCTCGCCGGCTCGACATCACGCTGGTCGACCGGAGTTCGCTGGAGCTGTGGGCCTGGACCGGCCGCCCGCCCCGCGCCCTGGCCTGAAGGGCCGGCACCCGCTGGTTCGGTGCCGGCGCGCTCGGCGCGACCCGGATCGTCTGCTGACACCACCGCGGGCAGGGATGACCCTCCAGGTCCCCAGCCCGCGATCATCCATCGTTCATCGAGGATTGTGGAACGGTTTTCACCCGGGGCCTGTACGTCGAGAAGGATCCTCGCCAGACTGGGCGCGATCGGGGAAACGAACTCGATCGATGCCTAGTCGCCTCAGGACAGGGAGGATCCCCTTGACTCCGCTCGGTTCCGCCGCCGCCCGCGTACGCCGGATGTTCGGCGCATTCGCTCTGCTCACGGCCATGGTCGCCACCGCGCTCGTCGGCCCGTCGGTGCTCTCGCCCACCCTCGCCGACCCCGCCCAGGCAGCCGTCTACAGCTCCTGCACGATGACCCGCTGCGCGGACGCCCGCACCGCGCGTTCCGGCTGGTCGGCCAAGGGCTTCCCGGCCAGCCGTGGCTGGTACTCGTGGAGCGGCGGCCAGTGCAACTTCGCCGGCGGCCAGTTCTACAACCGCGAGGGGCAGCTCCCCACCAACGCCACCTACTACGAATACGACGTCTACCCGCGCGCCTGCGGCGCCTCGCGGGACGCGTACCGGATCGTGGTCAACAAGAGCACCGGCGTGACCTGGTTCTCGCCCGACCACTACGCCAACTTCTACCGGCTCTGACCAGGACGTCGCGGGTCGGGTCGAGTGCCGACCCGACCCGGCCCGCGGGACCGTGCAGGAGGTACGGATGACGGCAGCGCACCCGCCGGCCTGGCTCGCGTTCGATGCGGGACCGGACGCCGGGCCTGCCGGGCCGGACGTCGAGCCCGTCGGACTGAACGCCGAGCATGCCCGGGTCGTCCTTGCCGGGGCGGACGCCCGTACCCGGGCGGGGCTCTTCGACGCGCTGGCCACGGCCTTGCCCCTGCCGGACTACTTCGGAGGCAACTGGGACGCGCTCGCCGACGTGCTGGCCGACCGGCTCGACACCGGCCCGCTGGCGCTGGTCGTCCGCGACGCGGGGGAGCTGCTGGTCGAGGAGCCGCCCGCGCAGCTCGCCACCCTGCTCGACGTGCTCGGCCAGGTCGCCGTCGGCGGGCGCGCCCCGCTGCGGGTGGTGCTGCGCGAGCACCCGGACCGGCTGCCCGCGCTCCGGCACCGGATCGCCACCGCCCTCGCCAGCACCACGACCGGCCCGCCGCCGGACCCCCGCTGACCGACCCACCACCACGTCACGCGCCGCCGCCGAACTGGGCACGGAGGACGCCGGGGAGAAGCGCGGCCGCACCGGCCCCGGCCCAGCGAGGCCCCCGTTTCACGGAACGAGTGGCCTCTGCGCGCGAAATGAGGGCTTTCCATGAAGTTGTGCGGATCTTGGGGCACGGGGCACGGGGCACGGGGCACGGGCGTGCGGCGCGGCGGGTGGTGGTCAGTTGGCGTGGTCGAGGATGGCGCTGAAGCGTTCCTCGGCCAGGTCGAGCTGGGCGAAGATGTGCTGCTTGACCGGCGCGGACAGCGGCGTGTCCGGCCGGGCGATGAGGTCCCGGAACACCGGCACCAGGGGCCGGTACTTGGCGGCCGACCGGGCCACCTTCGGGCCCACCGTGTGGATCACGCCCACTCCGTTGTCGGTGAAGTCCGACACCTTGATCACCCGGGCCCAGGGTTCCCGGTCCAGGCTCGCCGCGACGTGTTCCCGGTACTGGACGTGCCGGTCGCGCCCCGGGTCGTACACAGGGTTGGTGACCGCGCCGACCAGGCGGGCGACGCGCGGGCCGAACCGGTCGGCGAGCGTGGCCAGCGCCGCCGCCGTCGGGTCGCCGGCGTCGGCTCCCGGTCGCTGCGCGGCGGTAGGCGCGCCGAGTTGGAGTTGTCGCAGGTCCAGGCCGGCCAGCTCCGCCGGGTGGTCCTCCACGGCGTCGTGCAGCAGGCCCGCGACGATCACGTCCACGTCGCGTACCTGGTAGTGGTGCATCATCCGGATCACCACTCGCAGCAGGTGGTTGAGGTACGGCTCGCGGACCCGCCGGTCGTCGCGGTGCAGGTCGGCGGCGAGGTCCAGGGCCTCGGTCAGCCGCTTCTGCGCGGCGTCGTCGAACGCGCGGATCTCCAGCCGGAACCGCGCCAGCAGGCCCGGCTCGCCGTGGATCTCGGTGATCGCGTGCATCGGCATGGTGGCCAGGTACGCGGGGAACTCCATGGTCCACTTATAGCTGATCTTCGCTGCTGCCGTGGGCGCGTGGTCGGCCACCCGACGGCCGGCGCCTGCCGTCGAAAAGCCGGTTGACCCGGCGTACGGCCGGAGCGGCGGGCGACAATCGGCGGATGGACCGGCTGCTGAACCTGCTGGTGGCGCTGCCGCCCGCGCTGGTCCTGGCGTTGGTCTTCCTGCTGCCGGCGCTGGAGGCGTCCACCTTTCTCGGGCTGGTCGTACCGGGTGAGATCGCCGTGCTGGTCGGTGGCGTGCTCGCCCACGAGGGACGGCTACCGCTCTGGGCGGTGATCGTGGCCGCGATCGCCGGGGCGGCCGTCGGTGACCAGGTCGGCTACCTGGTCGGCCGCCGCTACGGCCAGCGGCTGCTGGACCGGGCACCCCGGCGGCTCGTCCGCTCCGGCGAGCTGCAACGGGGGCTGGACCTGCTGCGCCGCCGGGGCGCCCTCGCGGTGGTGCTCGGCCGGTGGGCGGCGGCGCTACGCGCACTGGTGCCCGGGCTGGCCGGGACGAGCCACATGCCGCACCGGGCGTTCACCGTGGCGAACATCGCCGGCGGCGCGCTCTGGGCGGTGACCGTGGCCGTGCTCGGCTATCTGGCCGGCGCGTCGTTCCGGCTGCTGGAACGGCGGCTCGGCTGGGGCGGCGAGGCGG
>NZ_VSFA01000170.1 GCF_008119785.1 Micromonospora sp. MP36
CGGCGCACACACCGCCCATGGGGGTGGGCAGGGCACGCAAGCACCGTCAGGCGCTCAAAGCAAGGGGAAAGTCTTCAAGCCAGCGACTCGCGGGGCGAGGGGGGTTGCCTCTTCGCGGCGCCGGGACCATATCCAACGACCGACGGCCCCACATCATTCCGGGCCGGCCACCCCGGCTTACCGGGGTGCCTCGATCGCGTGGCACATGTGCAACGACCGGCGGCCCACCATCATTCCGGGCCTGCGCCGGCGCCCCAGATCTCCGTGGGGCGACCCCGGCGGCCCGCACCTCACGGGGCCTTCCTCGGCCGTGCACCCGTGTTCAACGACCCCCGACCGCCCGCCATTCCGGGGCCCAGAATGCCGCCGGTCACGCGCAAACCGGACATCACCTGCCAGAACACCCGGACAGGCGACCACGAACCTCCGCTGATCCACTCCAGGTCGCCTAAACGGCGGTATCCGACACCCGCCGACCCCCCCATCCCCGACCTGGCGTCAACCACCGCACCGACGCATGGCAAGACGTACCGCAGGCGCGAACGGCGCAGGCCGCACATCCGGACGACGGCCCACCACGACGCGGGTGTGGCCCGCCGTGACCGGCGCAGGGATCAAGCCTGACCGCCCGGAGCCGGGTACGGCGGGCCACACCCCAGACCGCAACCGATCAGGCGGGCCCCAGATCGCGACCGATCAGGCAGGCCACACCCCCCAACAGCACCAGGGCGCCCAACCGCAGCCCAGAACGAACAGCGGGAAAACCGGAGACAGGAGTTACCCTGACAGCATGTCGGTCACCACCAGCGCGTACCTCGCCCGCCCCGGGCGTCCCGCCGTGGTGGCGCGTACCCTCGCCGAGCTCACCGGGCCCACCCGCGGCATCGTCGAGCTGCCGGTCCGCCTGATGTGGAGCACCGAGCGTGCCTTCGACCTCGGCGAGCCGGACGACCTGCTCTGGATGTACGAGAACGTGCTGCGCGAGACCAGCCGGGTGGACGACCTGCGTGAGCTGATCGACGGGCGGACGTTGCGGCGGGTGTGGCGGCGGTTGAACCTGCCCCGGGGCGTCCGCCTGGCCTGGGAGAGCCGGCACCGGGATCTGCGTACCGCGTGAGCCATCTGCACGACTTCTACCGGGAGGTGGCCCGGGTGGCCCTCGCCGCCGCCGGCCCGCACCGGTTCGTGCTCGGCGGCGGGGTGGCGTGGGCGGCGCACGGCCTGGTCACTCGCCCGACGGAGGACGTGGACCTGTTCGCGGACGTGGAGGGCGCCGCCGCGGCGGCGGCGGCCGGGGTGCGGGCCGCGCTGGAGCGGGCCGGCTTCCAGGTGGTCGACGCGGATCCGGGCAGCGAGCTGGCGGACCTCTTCGACGGCTTCGACCGGGACCTGCGGGACTTCGTGGTGAGCCGGGACGGCCGCCAGATCCGGCTCAGCCTGGCCCGGTTGGACCGGTACCGCAGCCCGGTGGTGATGGACCTGGGCCCGGTGATGGACGTCCGCGACCTGATCGCCAACAAGACCGCCGCGCTGGTCAACCGCCGGGAGGTACGCGACTACATCGACGTCGCCGCCGCGCTGGACCGGTACGGCGTGGCGGAGCTGCTGGAGCTGGCCCGACAGGTGGACCCGGCGCTGGACCTCGAGGACGTCCGGGCGGCGGGCCGCTATCTGGACGGGGTGCCGGACCGGCGCTTCGCCCGCTACGGGCTGGACGCCGACCAGGTGGCCGAGGTGCGCCGCCGGATGGCCGCCTGGCCCCGCTGACCCAACGGGCGCAGGCGGCCACCCGGCCGCATCGTCACCGGGTGAGCTTGCCGCCGGTGACCCCGAGGATCTCTCCCGTCACGTAGCTGGACTCCTGCGAGGCGAAGAAGACGTATGCCGGGGCGAGCTCGGCCGGCTGGCCGGGGCGGCCCATCGGAGTGTCGGTGCCGAACTGCCGCACCTTCTCCGGTGGCATGGTGGCCGGGATCAGCGGCGTCCAGACCGGGCCGGGCGCGACGGCGTTGACCCGGATCCCCTGGTCGGCCAGGTCCAGCGCGAGCGCCTTGGTGAAGTTCGCGATCGCCGCCTTGGTGGTGGCGTAGTCGAGCAGTTGCGGCGACGGGTTGAAGGCCTGGATCGAGGAGGTGTTGATGATCGCCGACCCCTCGGGCAGGTGCGGCACGGCCATCCGGCACAGCCAGAACATGGCGTACACGTTGGTCTTGAACACCCGGTCGAACTGCTCGGTGGTGATCCCGGCGAGGCCCTTGTCCTGGGCCATCTGGAAGGCCGCGTTGTTGACCAGGATGTCGATGCCGCCGAGGTCGGCCAGCGCCCGGTCGATCAACTGCTGGCAGTGGCTCTCGTCGGTGAGGTCGGTACGCACCGCGACACCCTTGCGGCCGGCCGACTCGACCAGCCGGACGGTCTCCCGGGCGTCGGCCTCCTCCTGCTCGCCGAGGTACGAGATGAGCACGTCGGCGCCCTCCCGGGCGTACGCGATGGCGACGGCCCGGCCGATGCCGGAGTCGCCTCCGGTGACGACCGCGCGCTTGCCGACAAGCCGGCCGCTGCCCCGGTAGGACTCCTCGCCGTGGTCGGGCTTCGGCCCCATCCGCTGCTCGGAACCCGGCGGGGACTGCTGCTGCGTGGGCTGTCCCTGCTGCTGGCCGTACTGCCGGGTGGGGTTCTGCTGGGTGTACTGGTCCTCGCTCACCGGCTGCTCCTCGTGCCGCTTCATCCCGTCCGGTCCAGTTCCGCCCTACCCCGGGCGGGGAGGCGGAAACGACGTTCGGGTGAACCCGGTGTCACCGCCAGGCGACGTCCGGCGCGGGTGAGATGAAACAGGGCGGGGCGATGTGGCGCAGGGGACAGCCGGTCGTTATGGTGCGCAACGGCGCCCACGAGGCGCGTCACCCCCATGGAAAGGCACCTCATGACCTCCTCCTCCGGTGCTTCGCGCCGCCAGGTGCTGGCCGTCGCGGCCGCTGCCGCGACCGCCCCACTGCTCGCCGGCGCGCCCGCCCGGGCCGCCGCGCCCGCGAAGGCGGCGAAGACCTGGGACCTGACGATCCTGGGCACCTCGGACACCCACGGCAACGTCTACAACTGGGACTACTACAAGGACGCCGAGTACGACGACAGCAAGCACAACGACGTCGGCGTCGCGAAGCTGGCCACCCTGGTCAACCAGATCCGCGCGGAGCGCAAGGGCAAGGCGACCCTGGTGCTGGACGCCGGTGACACCATCCAGGGCACTCCGCTGGCCACCTACTACGCCAAGCAGGCGCCGATCACCGCCACCGGTGAGACGCACCCGATGGCCAACGCGATGAACGTGCTGAAGTACGACGCCGTCACGCTGGGCAACCACGAGTTCAACTACGGCCTGCCGCTGCTGGCCATGTGGATCGACCAGCTCGGCTTCCCGGCGCTGGCCGCCAACGCGATCAACGAGAAGACCGGCAAGCCGGCCTTCCTGCCGTACGTGATCAAGGAGGTCGACCTCGGCGGGCTCGGCGCGCCGACGCTGAAGGTCGGCATCCTCGGCCTGACCAACCCCGGCGTGGCCATCTGGGACAAGGCCAACGTCGAGGGCAAGCTGGTCTTCGCCGACATGATCGCCACTGCCGCCAAGTGGGTGCCGATCATGCGGGAGCGCGGCGCCGACCTGGTCATCATCTCGGCGCACGGCGGCGACAGCGGCACCTCCAGCTACGGCCCGGAGCTGCCGAACGAGAACCCGGTGGCGCTGATCGCCGAGCAGGTGCCGGGGATCGACGCGATCCTCTTCGGCCACGCGCACAACGAGGTGCCGGAGAAGTTCGTCACCAACACCCAGACCGGTGAGCAGGTGCTGACCTCGGAGCCGTCGAAGTGGGGCCAGCGCCTCACCCGGATGGACTTCACCCTGACCCGGGAGAAGGGCCGCTGGAAGGTCGTCAGCAAGGGCTCCACCATGCTGAACACCAACACCGTGGTCGAGGACCCGGCGGTGCTCGCGGCCGTCCGCGGCCAGCACGACACGACGGTCGGCTACGTCAACCAGGTGGTCGCGCAGTCCACGGAGGAGCTCTCCGCCGCCGAGTCGCGGTACAAGGACACCCCGATCCTGGACTTCATCAACCAGGTCCAGACCGAGGTGGTCACCGCGGCCCTGGCCGGCACCGCGTACGCGGGCCTGCCGGTGCTGTCGATCGCGGCTCCGTTCAGCCGTACCGCCATCTTCCCGCAGGGTGACGTGCGGATCCGCGACGTCGCCGGCCTCTACGTGTACGACAACACCCTCGAGGCGGTCGTGCTGACCGGCGCCGAGGTGAAGGCGTACCTGGAGTACTCGGCGAAGTACTTCGTGACGCTGCCGGTCGGGGCGGCCGTCAACCCGGACACCATCAGCGACCCGGCCGTTCCGGACTACAACTACGACGTGATCTCCGGTGTCGACTACGACATCGACATCTCGAAGCCGGTCGGCCAGCGGATCACCCGCCTGGTCCTGCCGGGCACCGACACCCCGGTCGCCGCGGATGCCCAGTTCGTCATCGCGGTGAACAACTACCGGCGCAGCGGTGGCGGCAACTTCCCCGGCATCGTGAAGACCCAGGTCTACAACGAGCAGCAGGAGATCCGCCAGTTGCTCATCGACTGGGCGCAGGCCAAGGGCGCCATCAACCCGGCCCACTTCTTCGTGCCGAACTGGAAGCTGGTCCGCGAGGGCGTGCCGGTCTTCTGATCCGTACCGGTTCGACAGGCCGTGGGGTGCGCCCCCGCGGCCCGTCGGCCGTTTCCGGGCTCAGCCCGGACTGTTCCGCAGGGCCCACTCCTCGGGGCCACCGGTCGGCTCGGGCCGGTCCCGGCGGGCTTCGGTCTCGGTCAGTTCCACCCGGTCCTCGGGGCGGACCGCAGGCGGCAGTTCGCCGAAGCGTACGTGCCGCAGGAACGCGTACTCCTCGTCGGTGAACGACTCGGTCGGCTCGCTCATGAGGGCATTGTGCGCCCGTCCGGCCACTGCCGGCATCAACCCGTGCCCGTCGGGTAAGCCGGCGCGACGACCGTCGGCGACGAGGGTGGAGAACGAGGATGCGGGCAGTACAGCTGATCTCACCCGGAGTGCTGGAGCAGGTGGAGGTGCCGACCCCGACGGCCGGCCCGGGAGAGGTGCTGCTGCGCGTCGGCGCGGTCGGCGCCTGCCACTCGGACCTGCACATCCTCGACGCGCCGCCGGGCATGTTTCCCACCCCGATGACGCTCGGCCACGAGATCGCCGGCACGGTGGACCAGGTCGGCTCCGGGGTGGCCGGCTGGTCGCCCGGGGACCGGACGGCGGTCTACGGGATCATCGGCTGCGGCCGCTGCCGCGCCTGCCTGCGCGGCCTGGAGGACCAGTGCCGGGTCGTCCCGGTCGGCGGCATCGGGCTCAGCCGCGACGGCGGCCTCGCCGAGTACGTGGTGGTGCCCGCCTCCCGCCTGCTGCACATCGGCGACATGGACCTGACCCAGGCGGCGCCGCTGACCGACGCCGGGCTGACCCCGTACCACGCCGTCGAGCTGGCCCGGCCGAAGCTGCGCCCGGGAACCTCCTGCGTGGTGATCGGCATCGGCGGGCTGGGCCACATGGCACTGCAGATCCTGGCGGCCACGACCGCGGTGCGGATCATCGCGGTGGACACCAGCCTGGCGGCGCTGGACCTGGCGACCCGGCTGGGCGCGCACGAGGTGGTGCAGGCCGGGCCGGACAGCGTGGACCGGATCCGGGCGCTGGTGGGCGCCCCACCGGACGGCGCGGACGTGGTGCTCGACTTCGTGGGGGCCGACCCGACCCTCAGCACCGCGCGGCAGGTGGTCGCCACCGGCGGCCAGCTGCTGCTGGTCGGCCTCGCCGGCGGCACGCTGCCGGTCCGGCCGGTCGCCGACGAGCCGCCGGCCGTCCCGCTGGAGACCGGCGTCATGGTGCCGTTCTGGGGGACCCGGGCGGAGCTGCAGGAGGTGATCGCACTGGCCCGGCAGGGGCAGCTGCACGCGGACGTGCAGACCTTCCCCCTCGACCGGGCGCCGGAGGCGTACGAGCAGCTGCGCCGGGGGGAGATCCACGGGCTGGCGGTCATCGTGCCCTGATCGGCCGCTCACGAGTTTGGTCGGTTGACCCGGTTCGCCGCATTGGCGGGAGCCGGTCCAGCAGGGCGGGACCCGCCCGGACCGGGCGGCGGTCCAGGGTCCGGTCGAAGCTGGCCTCGCCCTGGCAGAACCGGACGAACATCCGCCAGCCGGGCGGGGTGGCCAGCATCGCGTGGAACACGTCGGGCCGGCGCTCGAAGACCTCCAGCAGCCGGTGCCCGGCCCGCATGGCGGGCAGCAGTTCCCGGCGTACGTCCCGCTCGTAGGCGTCCGGGTCGCCGCCGGCCACCGCCGCGCCGGACAGCCGCCCGGAGCGCAGGGCGAAGCTGATGCCCTCCCGGCTCCACGGTTCCAGCAGGCCGGCCGCGTCGCCGGCGACCAGCACCCGGCCGCGGCGCAACGGCGAGTCCGCCGCCCGGCAGCGGGTCAGGTGGCCGGAGTCGTGCTTCGGGGTCACCTCGGACAGGCCCAGCCGCGCCACGAAGTCGCGCAGGTAGGCCCGGGTCCGCTCCCCCTCGCCCCGGGCCGAGATGACGCCGACGGTGAGCCGGTCACCCTTGGGGAAGACCCAGGCGTACGACCCGGGGACCGGCCCCCAGTCGATCAGCAGCCGGCCCCGCCAGCGTTGCTGCTCGGCGGGTGGCACAGGCAGCTCCAGCTCCAGCCCCAGGTCCACCTGGCGGTAGGCCACCCCGACGTGACGGGCGGTGACGCCGGAGGAGCCATCGGCGCCGATCACGGCGCGGGCATGCACGGTGTCGCCGTCGGCCAGCCGCAGGCGTACCTCGTCGGGGTCCTGCTCGACGGCGCGGACCGCGACGCCCTCGCGGACCTCGGCCCCGGTGGCGACCGCGGCGGCGCGCAGCCGGTCGTCGAACTCCTCCCGGCGCACCATGCTCACCAGCGGTCCGGTGTGCCGGCGGGTGAAGCCGCGTCGCCCGTCCCGGGTGAACGTCACCCGGTCGACCCGGTCGTGGACCGGCACGTCGATCCGGTCGGCCACCTCGGCCAGCGAGGTGGCGATCAGCCCGCCGCCACAGGTCTTGTAGCGGGGATGGGTGGCGCGCTCCAGCACCAGCGTGCGGACGCCGGCACGGGCCGCGGCATGGGCGGCGGAGAGCCCGGCGGGGCCGCCGCCGACGACGACGAGATCCCAGATGATCACTGGTGCAGCCTAGGGCACTGGCCGGCGGAAACGCCGGTCACTCGCCCGGTGCGACCGCCCGATCGGGTGGGCATCATCGGACGCCGGCCGGGTAACCGCCGGGCGCAGACCGCCCGCCGGTCGGGCGGGTCACCGAGGAGGGAAGCGATGCAGCGGGTACAGCTGTCTGAGGTCGAGGAGCGGGTGTACCAGGCGGTGACCGCGCTGGAGGTGCGGGGTCACGTCCCCTACCCTGACACGATCGCGGAGGAAGCCGGGATGACCGAGGAGGAGCTGCGCGAGCCATTGCACCTGCTCACCGAGCGGGGCCTGCTGCACCGCGAGGACTCCCCGATGGCGGGGCTGGACTTCGGCCCGCGGTGGTGCGCGCGCCAGCTGGCCTGATGCGTCGTTTGCCCCTTTGGGGGACCGGGTAGCCATCGGGGATGCGTGATCGACGGTCTTCGGGGGGCACGATGAGCGCGGATCGGCCGTCGGCGCCGACGGAGACCGGGTACGACAACCGGCGCCGCTGGCAGGCGCTCGGGGTCGGCCTGGTCGCCGCGTTCATGACGCTGCTGGACGTCAGCATCGTCAACGTCGCCGTACCGTCGATCGACCGGGCCCTGCGGGCGACGCCCAGCGATTTGCAGTGGGTGCTGTCCGGGTACGCCCTCACCTTCGGCCTGGTGCTGGTGCCGGCGGGGCGCTTCGGTGACGCCCGCGGCCGGCGTACCGGATTCGTGGTCGGGGTGGCGCTGTTCACGGTGACCAGCGCGCTGGCCGGGCTGGCCCGCTCCCCCGAGTGGCTGATCATCGCCCGGCTCGTCCAGGGCGCCGCCGCCGGGGTGGTCAACCCGCAGGTGAGCGGCCTGATCCAGCAGCTGTTCCGGGGCGCCGAGCGGGGCCGCGCGTTCGGGCTGCTGGGCGCCACCATCGGCATCTCCACCGCCGTCGGCCCGCTGCTCGGTGGGCTGCTCATCCAACTCGGTGGCGAGCAGCACGGCTGGCGGTGGGTGTTCTTCGTGAACGTCCCGGTCGGCATCCTCGCCGTGCTGCTCGGCTGGCGGCTCATGCCGGCCCGCCCGACCGGGGCGCAGGACCGGCATCGGCTCGACCCGATCGGCGTGCTGCTGCTCGGGGTCGGGGTGACCCTGGTGCTGCTCCCGCTGGTGCAGCGACAGCAGTGGCCGGGGGCGGCGAAGTGGCTGCTCATCCCGGCCGGGCTGGTCTTCCTGGTCGCCTTCGGCGTGTGGGAGCGGTGGTACGCCCGCCACCGGCAGCCCCTGTTCGACCTGCGGCTGTTCGGGCTGCGCTCGTACACCCTGGGAACCCTGATCGGCCTGCTCTACTTCGCCGGGTTCACCGCGATCTTCTTCATCTTCACCCTGTACCTGCAGATCGGGCTCGGCTACTCGGCCCTCGCCGCCGGGCTGGCGATCACCCCGTTCGCGCTCGGCTCGGCGGCGGCGTCGGCGCTGGGCGGTCGGGTGGTCACCCGGTTCGGCCGGCCACTGGTCGCCATCGGCCTGCTGGTGGTGGTGATCGGCCTCGGCGCGGTCGTCTGGGTGCTGCGCGGCTCCCCGCACGTCTCGGTGCCGCTGCTGACCGCGGTGCCGTTCCTGCTGGCCGGGCTGGGCAGCGGCCTGGTCATCGCGCCGAACCAGACGCTGGCGCTGTCCGAGGTGCCGGTGCCGCAGGCCGGCAGCGGGGCAGGCATGCTCCAGACCGGTCAGCGGATCGGCTCGGCCGCCGGCATCGCGGGGGTGGGCGCGCTGTTCTTCTCGGTGCTGGGCAGCACCCGGGGCGACTGGTCGACCGCGTTCCGGCACTCGCTGCTGCTGGCCGCCGGGATCGTCGTGCTGGCGCTGATCGCCGCCGTGGTCGACATCGCCGCAGGTCACCCCCGGCCCCGGGAAACCTCCTGACCCGGATCGGGCGTCGGCTCCCCGGCCGGTCCCCGTCAGGGCGGCGGATCGCAGCTGCGGCTGGGCATCCAGCGGGACCTCGACGCCGTGCTGGCAACCGCCGGTGTCGCCACCCTCCGGTACGACCGCCGCGGCGCTGTCCAAGATCTCTGGAGACGGCGCTCTGGGGCGGCGGCGTTCTCTGGAGATGGCGCTGGCCGGCACCCCTTGGTAGGGGTGCCGGCCAGCGGTGTGTTCATGGTGTTCGGTTGTGCTCAGCTGTTGGGTCAGCTGTTCCAGTACTGGGCGACCAGGTCAGCGGCCTGCTGCTCCCACTGGGCGTAGGCGTCCGGGTAGGCCGACACCTGCACCGTCTGCGCCGCCTTCGTCAGCGGCATGTCCTGCCAGCCGTCGACCTGCTTCAGACCCTT
>NZ_VSFA01000171.1 GCF_008119785.1 Micromonospora sp. MP36
GAGAGCGTGTTCGAGCAGGATCCCGCGCACCACGCCGCGCACCATACGCAAAGACCCGGCCAGGAGCGGTTGGTAGTGATCCCGCGCCGATGGGTCCTGGGCGAGGTCCTGGCGTGACTGATCGCCCACCGTCGGCTGGCCGGCGGCTACGGACGCCACGGCCACGTCCGAGGCCATGCTCCGCTGGGCGGCGATCAACGGCATGGCTCACCGCCGCAGGCCCGCCACCGGTCCAGGCTGACCCTTCTCAAACACGCGCTCGGAGTTTGCTTGCACATCTGAATGTGCCGGGCGGGCAGGCCGTCTGAAGGGAACCGCCACGGTCGCGCCGGCTGCCTCGACGACTTGTGGTCGTCGAGGCAGCCGGCTGGATCTCAGTTCACGAGCCGATCCAGAAGGAGTAGAGGTCGGTATTGACGAGGTGGAAGCGGAACTTGACTTCCCGGCCGGCGAGGTCGGCAAGCTTGCGGCCCGTCCACTTCATCTCGACGTCGAGGTTGTCGCCGCGGATCGGCACCGCGTCTGCGGCCGTGTAACCGGCGATTGGCTGGCCGTCGGCGTCGAGTACCTCGACGGCTACGGTTCCCTTGCCATGGACAACGGCATTGAGGTGCAGGGAGGTCCCGTCGAACACAACAGGCTTCGTGGTCACCTCGCCCGGGTCGCCGGCATTCGGCAGCGACGCGTTGCTCAGCGAGACGAATCCGTCGCGCCGCCAGGTGGCGAGTCCCGTCTGACCGACATGGTTGTCCCGGTCCGGGTTGTTGGGCTCGGCGCCACCATGGCCGTTGTTGAAGGCCGCGTAGTACATCTGCACGGTCTTTTCGCCGACGAGGATGTTCGACGCGGTGTAGTGGGCGCCGTCGTTCCAGGCACCCGGTCGTCCGGGCTCGATGATCGGGTCGCGCGTGGGACGGGTCCAGCGGGTCAGGTCACGCGAGGACGCGATCTGTACGGTGACCGGCCCATCAGCAGCGGTGGCGAACTGGCCGGCGGTGTAGTTGAGGATGGAGAACACCCAGGGGAAGCCGATGTAGGTGCTCTCGTAGGGGGCAACTGGCATTCCATAGATCTGTCCCTCGAGCCCTCCGATCGCCTCTGCCGCCCCGTCGTCGGCATAATCGCCACTGACGCCGATCACGGGCGTCGTCCAAGTGATGAAGTCCGTGCTGGTGGACACGAAAGCGGATCGGTCGTAGGTGCCCGGGGTCCGCGACGTGAACATCCGCTTCTTGATCGTCGCGATGTAACGCCGCGTCGCCGGGTCGTAGTTGACGTTGGAGACATCGCCGTCGAGCAGGACCGGCTTGTCCGGGCCGGGCGTCCAGGTGTAGCCGTCGGGGGAGAACCAGACGTAGTAACCCAGCGTCTGGTTAACCACGCCGCTCTTGAATCGCATCAGGGCGTAGCGACGGTCGGCCGGAGCGTCTGGGTTGTAGGCGATGGTGCCGCCGCCTTCGGCGACGATATTGGTTTGAGAGGCGGGGACGTCCTTGTAGCCGATGGATCCGCGACCCAGCGGCTTGTCCCAGTTGGCACCGTCCATGCTCTCGGCGTAGCAGAGGAAGTAGTTCGGCGGTTGATCGTTGTAGCAGGTGTACCACATCCGGTACACGTCGCCGACCTTGAAGACGGAGCCGTAGGTGTAGGCGCTGGCCTCCCAAGGCTTGTCGGCCCGCACGACCGGCTGCTGTGTTGTCTGCGCGGGATGCAGCACCCGGCCGACGTCATGCGCGGACTCGATGCGGTAGTCGTCGAGGAACAGTTCCCGCTTCGCGCCGAGGGCCTTGTCGTAGCTCTGTGGCGCGAGCTGAAGGTTCACCTCATCCCAGTATGAAGCCCCGGAAGCCGCCTGAGATCCATAGACGAGAGCGGTGACGTGGGCCGCGTTGGCCGGTGCCGTGGCGGTTACGTTCACCGTCTGCCAGTCGCCGCTGAACGCCGGCGTCACGTTGGTCACGCCGACCCGAGTGCCCTCGAAGCTCCAGAACTCCAGGTACAGCCAGGCTGGAGTACCGCTCTTGCCCTTGACCTTCGCGGTCAAGGTATAGGCGCCGCCGGGTACGACGACGATGCGGTCGCTTCGGACGGAGACGGCCGTACCCTCGGCATCATTGATCTCCAGCGAGCCCAGGCCGGCGGTCCGCCACGCCCCCAGGTTGACGATGTTCGCTCCCGCCTCATTGCCCTCTACCGACCAGCCGATGGGATGCCCCGCTCGGTCTCCGGCATCGAAACCCCCGTTGGGGACGAGCGTGGCGGTCTTGCCGACGACAGACTCGGGCAGCGGCTGAGCAGCCACGGGCGGGGTGAGCCCTGCGATGACGGAGCCAACGACAGCGATGACTAGGGTGCTCGTGCGTGCAGACACGGAACGCCGGTGTATCTGCATGGCATCATCCTCTCCTGGCTGGGTGATCCACCGACGAGCCTGGATAGAAGGTCATTCCATGTCAACAAATTACGGTCGTCATTCTCTGATCCTCCGCAGTGTCAGGATCTCGCGACGTCCGCCGTCACGTCCCGCATCGCCCTTGACATGGAATGCCCTTCCGCGTTAGATCGGACGCCACCAGATCGATGCAGATCTAAATTCTCCGGATTTGCACGACCAAGCAAACCGAGGAGTGCGGCAAGACAAGTTTCGCAGCCGGGCCCTGAGCCGAAGGGATTCGCCATGGCACATCGACCACGACAGGTTTCGTCACAGCTCAAGGGCGCGACGATCGGCTTTGTTGCAGCGCTCGCTCTGCTCGCCGTCTCGCCCAGCCCGGGACTGACCATCCTGCAGCCAAACGCGGAGATTCGGCAGACCGTGCCGGAGTTCCCGTCCGGGGATGGTGGCTCGGTGGCGAAGCCCGCGTACCGGGTCGGGCCGCAGTGGCACGTACTTGACTGGGCCCCTGGTCCCATCGCCGCCGTGACACAGGCCGCCGGATACGACACCGTTGTCGACGGACGTACGGAGAAGAAGATCTTTGTGTCCACCGGGTCGAACCCCGACGTCGGGACCGCGGACTCGGTCAACAACGTGTCGGTGTCCGTTGACTCCGGTAAGTCCTTCCTGACGACGAAGCCAGACCGTCCGGAGATGGCGCTGAACTTCGGTCGGCTGCAGGATGGAATCCTGATCGCCATCGACTTCATCCCCGAGTGGGCGGACGACAGCCACACCGCGGTCAACATCATCACCCGTCACTCTCATGACGGGGGCGAGTCCTGGCAGATCCGCAAGGGTCTGTTCCGGCCACCCGCAGGCGAGGAGTTCGGCGGGATGAACCGGGGGCTGCGGGTTCACCGTCGACCCATCGTGCTGCTCGACGGCACGATCATGGTCCCGGCGTACACGTCCTACAAGTCGGACAAGGGCCGTGGGGCTAGCGTGATCTTGGAGTCCAAGGACGGCGGCGAGTCGTGGATTCAACGGTCGCGCATCCCGGCGTCACTGACGACCAACGAGGTCGGCTGGTCATACGGGACCGACGGCCGGCTGGTGGCGGCACTGCGGACCGGAGAGGTTCCCCCTCGGCTGGTCACGTCGTACTCCGACGACGACGGGCGCACCTGGAGCCCGGCGACGCCACTGCGCGGACCTGACGGCAATCAGATCGTCGGGATCGACCCCGACATCGTCCTGCAGCCAAACGGCATCATGGTGCTCGCCACCGGGCGTCCCGACGACCGGATCCTGATCGACTACGACGGCACCGGGCAGACCTGGGACGCCGAGGAGGTGGTATTCGCGAATGCGCCGTCGACGACCAACAACGGCCGCTACGACGGGAGTAGCGCCAACAACTCCCTGGTCAATGTGGGTGCCAACCGGACCATCTTCTTCGGCGACAAGTGTCACGTGTGGGGCTGTGGCGCCTACGACAATCAGTTCGGGGTCTTCGCCAAGTATCTCAGCATCGTCACCCCCGGCGTCGGCAAGCTCGACCTCGCGACGCAGGTACGGTCCGGCGTCGGCGGCGTCTCAGGTGACTTCGCCAAGCCGGACAAGAGGTTCCCCGAGACCCGCCCGGAGGGAGCCTTCGACGGCAGCTCGGCACCCCACTCCGCCGCCGTATTGTCAGCCCGGGACGGCGTGGCGCCGACCATGGTCGTCAAGCTCGACCAGCCGTACCCGGTCAGCCGGATCGGACTGATGCTCGGTACGGGTCAGCCGCTCGACGCGACCGTGTCGCTGTCCGCCGACGGGCACACCTGGTCGGACCCGGTTGTCACGGCGAGAGGCACGCACGATCACGCCCTGCGGTACACCGACTTCTCCGCGATCGACGCACAGTACATCAAGATCACCGCTTCTGCTGGGACCGCGACACCGGTCACGGAGCTCGAGGTGTACACGGCCGATGTCCAGACCTTCGAAAACGAGCCGGTGTTCGGCGTGCCGCGCGGCTTCACCGACGCCAAGCATGCATGGACCACGGATGTCTCGGAGACACCCGGTACCACGGCACTGGGCGGCTTCCGCAGCCGCACTGCGCTGCGGTTGTGGGACAAGTGGGAGGATGACAACGCGACCGCGACCAAGATGTCGGCGGACACGGCTCACCAGACCGTGTCGTTCGACTGGGGAGTCACCGACCACCGCGGCCCCTTCGTCGTCGAAGTCAAGGGCCACTCCGGAGGCTCCACTACGACACCGTGGCGTTTCCGCATCGTCGACACCAAGCCGGCGCAGACGATCGAGGTGCACGACGGAACGAAATGGACGGCGCTGGGCACGCTGACCAAGCGGGTCGAGTTGTTCCAGTGGGCAACAGTCACGATCGACGCGACGACCACCGAGGCGGCCATAACCGTCAACGGCCAGCGCCTCACCACGACCAAGCGTGCCGAGGCGGCAGCCAGCCTCGCCGGTATCGCGTTCTCGACAGGTGACCCGATCGCATACGGTCCTACCTTTTACATCGACAACCTCAGGGTTGCCGGTGCCTGACCGACCGACATCTCGTAATTCCGAGGAGGCCGCGCGACGCACAGGCGTCGCGCAGTCTCCTGCGAACGGCCACGTGACGGAGCGCTCGATCTCATCGAGGTCCGCGGTCGCGGCGAGCCGGGTTCCACGCGTTGACCAACTCCTGGGGCGGCACCTCGTTGAGCAGGGAATCCCCGGACAAGAAGCGATCGAGGTTGCGGGTGAACAACTCCCACAGTCGGGGAAGGAAGAAGGTGCTGCCGGTTGAGCCGGAAATATGCGGCGTGACGACCGCGTTCGGGACCGACCAGAAAGGGTCGCCCTGGGGCATCGGCTCGCGGTAGTGACTGTCCAGCGCGGCGCCCGCGATGGTTCCGTCACGAAGCGCCTCCAGCAGCGCCGCCTCGTCGATGATGTGTGCCCGAGCCGGATTGAGGACGACTGCGCTGTTCGGCAACCACCCCAGCTCCTTGGTACCGAAACGACCGACGGTGTCGTGGTTCAGCGACGCCGCGATGACCAAAAAGTCGAGATGCTGCAGGAAGTCGTGCAGCTCGCCAGGGGAGAAGCACCGATCCGGGAGGCTGGCAGCCGCCACCGCCCCGGATGGCACCTCATCACGGTCCGCGCGCGGATCGAAACGCCGCGACAACGCCCAGACCTCCAGTCCGAGGCTCCGCGACAGGCGCGCCACCTCATGCCCGATGCTTCCGTATCCGAAGATGCCGACTCTGCGTCCGCGCAGCTCAGCTTGGTAGCGGACGTCGCGGGACCAGGTGCGCCCCCGTTGGTCACGCAACATGTCGGGGAATCCTCGGGCGAAGCTGAGCATCATGAGAACGCACCACTCGGCGATCGGTACATCGTTGACACCGCTCGCGTTGCTCACCCGCACGCCGGCCCCAAGGCCGAGCCCGTTGAGCTGTTGATAACCCGCCGACCCGAGTTGAATCCAGCGCAGTGCCCGCATCGCGTCGATGTTTGCGGGTATGTGGTCGGCGAACACGATCGTGCAGTCGGCGATCTCGGCGGCGGGCAGCGTGGTACCCGGCGCCAGGGGGTCCCGACAGATGATCTCGGCGCCGGGGAGCAGTGCACGTACCCTCTTCAGGCCGGACGGGTCGACCGGCTGCGCGACGAGCAGATGGTGCCGACGGTCCGCCATCTCAGCTCCTCATGAGCTTGCCGGGCACGCTCGAAAACTCCTCGGCGCCCGGAACGAAGGGATATGCTTCCTTGATCTTCTGGCTCAGGTTGATCCCAAGACCAGGTGCGGTCGGAGGGGTGAGGTACCCGTCCGCCAGCCGCAGCGAGTCACCCCAGATCTCCCGATGTAGCGGCCCCGCGTCAGGCGGCAACTCCACGATGAGAGTGTTGGGTGCCGCGAACGCGGCGTGGACGTTCTGCATCACAGCCCCGCCCGCACCCCAGGCGTGTGGTGCGATTGACCGCCCGATCTGACCGAAGAGGGCAGCGACCTCGCCGAGCTCGCTGAGCCCGAGCCAAGCTGCATCGGGCTGAGCGACCGAGAACGCGCGATGATCTGCGAACAGCTTGAACTCTTCGAGCCTGGACAGCTGCTCGCCTCCGGCGACCCGGGTAGTCGACCTCTCACAGAGCTCGGCGTATCCGGTCAGGTCGTGGTACGGCAAGGGTTCCTCGAACAGCAGAACCTCGTACGGCTCCAAGGCTTGAAGTACTGCCATGGCGGTGCTGACGTTCCAGCGCTGGGCGCTTTCCCGGTGACCCATGTGGCCGTCCAGGAGGATTCCGACGTCGCGGCCTACGTGCTCACGGAGCTTGGAGACCTTCTCCACCTCGAGTTCCGCGGCATCGTTGGGTCCGTCGCCGGAGGGCATTTCCTCACGGCTCTCCATGTCGACGTACCCCGATGACACCTTGAACGCGCGAAATCCCAGCCCCAGGTAGTGATCGGCCTTCCGCAGGAGATCGGTCATGGGCCACGGCGACGGGCCGCCTGTCGCGTAGGCGGGCAGGCGCGCGTGTCGGGCCCCGCCGAGCAGTTCGCAGACCGGAGCACCGAGAAGCTTTCCCTTGAGGTCCCAGAGTGCCGCCTCGATACCAGCGATCACGGCCGCGCCGAGACCGACGCGTCCCCAGTACGCGCAGCACAGCCGCATGCGCCGGCACAGAGTCTCGATGTCAAGGTCCGTGGGATCGTCGAAGCTCTCGGCGTTTAGCAGGATCGGCTTCAGGTAGTCGACGACGAGCGGGACGCTCTCGGGAAAGAAGTATCCGGCATATGTCTCGCCGACCCCGACATCGCCGGAACTCGTACGTACTTCGATGAACGCAGCGCTCCTCAACTTCTTGAACGGCAGGAGCCAGGGATCCCCGGTGCTGGGGCCGGTCAGCAGAGCTGTCGTGACGTCGACGATGCGCATGGGTGGCCTCCACGGGCCTGGCCGGGTGGAATCGATCGGGACGCGATCATGGATGGACACGAAACGCAACAGCGGGCCTTCGGGAACACCTCGCAAATCGGGGCGCACACCGCACGATTTCGGCAAGACCGTTTCATGTCAAGGTTATGCAACGCCGTTTCATCTCGGGTCGGGCCCGGCCCGCACCTTGAGTTCTGCGGCGGCGCATCATCGATAGCCCAGACCAGCCGACGCCCCCGTACCGGATGATGAATGCCTTCGCCGTGGCGTCATCGACCTCCCCGGCGGCCCGACGGCGCACCAGTACCGCGGAGCGCACCGCTGCGGCTCGCTCTGGAGGTCAGGAGGGGCGTACCGCCCGGCGCCTGCCGGGCTATCTTGGTGATCGGCAACACGCGGTCTCGGTTACTCACCCCGAGTACGCGGACCGGCCAGCCGTGGCGCTGACCTCGGGATTCCGCCTGCCGTGCCGGCGAGCACGATGCCTGGACACTGGGCATGCTATTGACGTGGAACATTGTTCTATATATGGTCCGCCTACCGTCAGGATCAACTGCCAGCTCCTCCCAAGTAGCCCAGCCCCATCCAGGCAGCCATTCCGGTTGCCAGACCATCCCGCCGTCTATGGGGGGAGGTGCCGGCCCGACGCGAAAGGCTGCGCCATGAGATTTCCCAAGCGATACCTCGGCGGAGCCATTGCGGCTCTGCTGGCTGCCAGTCTCGTGACTGGCTGCTCCGGACCGCAACCCGCCGCGCAGGAGCGCGGCGGACAGCTCTCGATCTTCCTGTACCAAAAGCCGCAGGGGACCTTCAGCCCGTTGGAGCCCGCCAGCGGCCCGGATTACAACGTCATGTCGCTCATCTTCCAGAGCCTCGTGATGGTGACGCCCGATCTGGCCCTGGTGCCGCAACTGGCGGAGAAGGTCGACATCTCGCCCGATGCGAAGAAGTTCACCTTCACCCTTCCGAAAGATCGCAAGTGGAGCGACGGTCAGCCATTCACCTCGGCGGACGTGCTCTTCACCTATCAGCGCATGGCCAACGCCAAGACGGGTAGCGCGGCTGCCGGCGTGTTCGGTCCGGTGGTGGGCGCCGCCGACGTGAAGGCCGGAAAAACGGACGAGGTCAGCGGCTTGACAGCCCCTGACGACCACACCTTCGTGATCGAGACCACCGAGCCGAACGTGGGGATCCTCCAGGACATCGGCCGGTTCATGATCCTGCCGAAGCACATCCTCGGCGACAAGCCCGTCGAGAATTTCTCGAAGGACCCGTTCTTCAAGAAGCCCACGGTCGGCCTGGGGCCATTCACGTTTGTGGACTACAAGGTCGACCAGTACGTGGAGTTCAAAGCCAACAAAAACTTCCCCAAGCAGGTCGGCGTGGAAAAGATCTTCCTCAAGCCGGTCACCGCCGACGTCGCGATCGCCCAGCTCGGCACCAGCGAGATCGACATCGCGTCGTTCTCGCCCACGGAACGCAAGACCGTCGAAGCCCTGGGCAACATCAAGGTCATGGAGGCGAAGGACGGCGGCTTCGTGCGGATTGCCATCAACCACAAGAAGAAGCAGTTCCAGGACAAGCGGGTGAGGCAGGCCTTCCTCTACGCGGTCGACCGCCAGGGGATCGTGGATTCCGCACTGCCTGGCGTGGGGTCGGTACGCAACTCGTCGTTCGACCCGACGGTTTCCGGTGACGGCATCGAGAAGTACGAGTACAACCCGGAAAAGGCCAAGAGCCTGCTCCGGGAAGCCGGATGGAACTCGAATACGCCGGTCGAGCTGGCCTGGATCGCCGGCGGTAACCCGGATCGCGACGCAGCCGCCACTGCCGTTGCCAGCCAGTTGAACGAGGTCGGCGTCAAGGTCAAGCTGCAGAAGGTGGAGGCCGCCTGGACGACGGAGAACCTGAATACGGCGAAGTTCGACATGTTCCTCTTCGGCGGCGGCAACTATGCGTCCGACTCCTGGGCGGTCAACAACATCAACGCCTGCGACAAGCACCTGCCCAACGGCGGCAACATTCCGGGCTTCTGCAACCCGGCGCTTGACGCCCTGATGAAGAAGGCCAACTCCTCCGCGGACGAGAAGCAGCGGCTGGCGACATATGCCCAGGCAGCCAAGATCGACAACGACGAGGTGCCATACCTCTGGCTGTACAGCAACCGTGGAACGTGGGCGGTCAACAACCGGGTGCAGAACTTCACCCCGCTTCACCCGAGTGGTTTCGGCTGGTTCCACCCAGAGGACTGGAAGG
>NZ_VSFA01000172.1 GCF_008119785.1 Micromonospora sp. MP36
CGCGTCGGGCCTCAACGCCGGCCGGTGGGACTACCTGTTCAGCATCATCAAGTACTTCCGTGACTCCGGCGCCGACTTCGTGCTGCCGGACCGCAACTCGGTGACCATGACGGCCCCCTTCATGCGCGCCTACACCGAACTGCTGGTGCGCACCTGCCACAAGCGTGGCGCCTTCGCCATCGGTGGGATGGCGGCGTTCATCCCCAGCCGGCGCGATCCGCAGGTCAACCAGGTGGCGCTGGCGAAGGTCCGCGAGGACAAGGAGCGGGAGGCCGGGGACGGCTTCGACGGCTCGTGGGTGGCACACCCCGACCTGGTGCCCGTCTGCCAGGCGGTGTTCGACCGCGTGCTCGGCGACCGACCGAACCAGCTCGACCGGCTGCGTGCGGAGGTCGCCGTCACCCCGGATCAGCTGCTCGACGTGCGGAGCACGCCCGGCGCCGTCACCGAAGCCGGGCTGCGCAACAACATCAGCGTCGCGCTGCAGTACCTCGCCTCGTGGCTGGCCGGCAACGGCGCGGTGGCCATCAACAACCTGATGGAGGACGCGGCGACCGCCGAGATCGCCCGCTCGCAGATCTGGCAGTGGGTGCACAACGACGTCACACTCGACACCGGTGCCACGGTCACCCGCGACCTCGTCGAGCGCATCCTCGACGAGGAACTGGCCACGATCCGCGAGGGTCTGGGCAAGGAGCAGTTCGACGAGGAGCGGTTCGCCCAGGCCCGGCGGCTGGTGCTCGAGGTCGCCCTCGCCGACGACTACGCCGACTTCCTGACCCTCCCCGCCTACCAGGTCTCCGCCGAGAAGTGAGCCCGGGCCGAACCCCGGTGGGCTGCCACGGCGGCCCACCGAGGCCGGCCCGCGCGACGGTGGGTGGTCACCGCGGGGACAACGACCGGCGGACCAGCTCGAGCGGATGCCAGGCGACCCGCTGCGTGCCGTGCCGGATCTGCTGGCGGCAGGACACGCCCGTGGCGGCCACCACGGTGTCGGGTGACTCGGCGTTGATGGCCGGGAAGAGCCGGTCGCCGCCCACCGTCATCGACAGGTCGTAGTGTTCGGACTCGAACCCGAACGATCCCGCCATCCCGCAGCATCCGGCATCCAGCTCGACCACCTCGACGCCAGGGATGCGGCGCAGCAAGGCCACGGTGGCCGCCGTCCCGACCTCGGCCTTCTGGTGGCAGTGCCCGTGGTAGAGGACGCGCCGACCGGACAACTCCGACTCGCCGAGCCGCAGCCGGCCGGCGTCGATGGCCTCGACCAGCAGTTCCTCGATCTGCCTCACCCGGCCGGAGACGTCCCGCACGGCAGGGTCGTCGGGGAGCAGTTGCCGGTGTTCGTCACGCAGGGTCAGGATGCACGAGGGCTCGCACCCGACGATCGGAGATCCGGACTCTGACGAGCGGACCAGCCTCCTGGCCAGCGATCCCGCCTTGTGTCGGGCATCGTCGAGCAGGCCCTTGGAGAAACTGGCCCGACCACAACAACCGCCGCTCTCCAGCCGGACCGCCCAGCCGGCGGCCTCCAGCAGTTCGACCGCCGCCCGGCCGATGCCCGGCTCGGTGAAAGTCGTGAAGGAGTCGGCCAGCAGGGTCACCTCATCCTGCGGCGCCATCGAGTGGACGGGGCGGGCGTGGCGGCGGAACCAACGGACGAGGTTGCGCCGCTGGAACGCGGGCAGCGGACGGTTCCGGGTGATGCCGACCGCGCGCTCCATGAGCAGGCGCAGCGGCCGGGCGCGGCCGGGCAGGTTGGACAGTGGAGCCGCCGCCGAGCCGAGGCGGTTGAGCAGGCGGATGGCGCCGAAGAGCCGCGACCTCAGCGGCACCCCGTGGACGTCGTGGTGATGCGCGAGGGCCTCGGCCTTGAGCGAGGCCATGTCCACCCCGAGCGGGCACTCGCTCTTGCACGCCTTGCACATGAGGCACAGGTCGAGGATCTCGTGCAGCCGCTCGTCACCGAGCGCCGCCGCGGGGTCCGGCTCGGAGAGCGCCTTGACCAGCGCGTTGGCCCGCCCCCGGGTGGCGTGCTCCTCCTGCCGCGTGGCCATGTACGACGGGCACATGGCCCCGGTCGCGCTCTTGCGGCACAGCCCGATGTTCATGCACCGGTCCGCCGCCCCGCGCATGCCCCCGACGACGTCGAACGCCAACCGGGTCCGGATCGGCGGCGCCGGGGGCAGCGCGGCGTCCCGCAGGTTCTCGGTCATCGACGGCGCGTCGACGATCTTGCCCGGGTTCATGAGGTTCTCCGGGTCGAAGATGCGCTTGACGGTGCGCATCGCCTCGTACAGTTCGTCGCCGAAGATCTCCCGGTTGAACTCGCTGCGGACCAGGCCGTCGCCGTGCTCGCTGGAGTTGACCCCGCCGTACTCCCGGACCAGATCCTTGATCTCCTCCGCGACGGCGCGCATCGCGGCGACCTGCTCCGGCTCGCTGACGTCCACGAAGGGCCGGATGTGCAGGCAACCGACCGAGCAGTGCCCGTAGAAGCCGGCCTGGAGACCGTGCCGGTCGAGGACCTTCCGGAAGCGGCGGGTGTAGTCGGCGAGGTGTTTCGGGTCGACCGCGGTGTCCTCGACGAACGCGAGCGGACGCCGGGTCCCGCTGCCCGCGGCCATCAGCAGGCCGAGACTGGACTTGCGTACCTTGAGCAGCGGCGCCTGCTGCTGGGGCGTCTCGGCGCGCAGCGTGTGGTAGCCGTGGCCGTGCCGGCGCCACAGCGCGGCCAGCCGGTCGAGCTGACCGACGAGTTGCCGTTCGTCGTCCCCGCTGAACGAGACGAAGAGCAGTGCCTCCGGGTCGCCTTCGAGGGTCCGCCCGAGGTCGGCGTACTCGATCTTCTGCCGGGACAGGTCGAGGATGGTGCGGTCCATCATCTCGACGGCGGCCGGGTCGCAGGCCAGCGCGTCCTCGGTCGCCTCGATGGCGCCGAGGACCGACGTGAAGTGACCGACCGCGATCACCGTTCGGCGCGGCTTGGGGACGAGGTCCACGAGGGCCTCAGTAGCGATCACGAGGGTTCCCTCCGACCCGACGACGAACGGGGCGAGGTTGAACGACGGGTCGCCGGCGAGCCGGTCCAGGCGGTAGCCGCAGGCGCGCCGCCAGTACGCCGGGAAGTCCGTCGAGATGGCGGCCGAGTACGTCTGCAGCAGGGGCGGCAGCTGCCGGTAGAGGTCGCCCTCGCGGGTCTGCAGGTCGGCGCGGCGGGTCCGTTCCGCCAGGTCCAGCGGCGCGAAGTGGGCCCGGGAGGCGTCGGAGAGCACGACGTCGAGCTCCCGGATGTGGTCGACCGTCATGCCGTAGCGGACGGACCCGCTGCCGGCGGAGTTGTTGCCGAGCATCCCACCGATGGTGGCCCGGTTGCTGGTGGACGTGTCCGGCCCGAACATCAGGCCGTACGGGGCGGCCGCCCGGTTGAGCTGGTCCTGCACGACTCCGGGTTGCACCCGCGCGGTCCGGGCATCGAGGTCGATGTCGACGATGCGGTGCATGTGTCGGGACAGGTCGAGCACCAGGCCGGGTCCGATCGTCTGTCCGGCGAGGCTCGTGCCAGCGCCCCGCGGCACCACCGGTACGCCGTACCGGCCGGCCAGTGACACGGCCGCCGCGACGTCGTCCGCGTGCCGGGGGAACACCACGCCGATCGGTTCGATCGCGTACATGCTCGCGTCGCGGGAGAACAGGTGCCGGGTGTACGGGTCGAAGCCGATCTCGCCGTCGAGGGCGTGCGCAAGGTCCCGCGCCAGGTCCCGGCCGAGTTCCTCGACGTCCCGGCCGATGCGATTGTCACTGACGGTCAAGGCTGCTGACCTCCTCTGCGGGCCGGGCGCGAACAAGATCCGGGGCGACTCAGGGACGTTGCAGGCGGTCGAGGGCGGCGTTGATCCCGCTGGTGTCGATCGGCACCCCGGCGGCGACGAGGCCCATCTGGACGCCGGCGAGGGTGCCCGCGAGCATCAGATCGTTGAAGTCGCCGAGATGGCCGATCCGGAAGATCCGCCCGGCGAGCTTGCCGAGGCCGGCACCGAGCGACATGTTGTACCGGTCCAGGATGAGCGCGCGAATCTTGTCGGCGTCGTGCCCGTCGGGGACGAGGACGGCGGTCAGCGAGCCCGAGTGCTCGCGCTCGTCCGCGCACAGCACCTCCAGGCCCCACCCGCGCACCGCCAGCCGGGTCGCCTCGGCGTGCCGCTGGTGGCGGGCGTACACGTTGGCCAGGCCCTCCTCCTCGAGCATGCGCAGCGCCTCCCGCAGCCCGTAGAGCAGGTTGGTGGCCGGGGTGTACGGGAAGAAGCCCCTCGTGTTGGCCTCGATGATCGGCTGCCAGTCCCAGAACGACCGGTGCAGCCGTGCCGTCTTCGACGCGTTCAGCGCCTTCTGGCTGATCGCGTTGAAGCTGAGCCCGGGCGGCAGCATCAGGCCCTTCTGGGAGCCGGCCACCGTGACGTCGACGCCCCACGCGTCGTGCCGGTACTCGATGGAGCCCAGGGACGAGATGGTGTCCACGAGCAGCAGTGCCGGGTGGCCGGTGGAGTCGATCGCCTGTCGTACCTCGGCCACCCGGCTGGTCACGCCGGTCGAGGTCTCGTTGTGTACGACCAGGACGGCCTTGATCCGGTGGGCGGCGTCGGCGCGCAGCTTGTCGGCCACGGTCTCCGGGTCGACGCCGTGCCGCCAGTCGCCGGGCACGAAGTCGACCTCCAAGCCCAGTCTGCGCGCCATGTCCTGCCACAGCGTCGCGAAGTGGCCGGTCTCGAAGCACACCACCCGGTCGCCCGGGCTGAGGGTGTTGACCAGGGCGGCCTCCCAGGCGCCGGTGCCCGACGCCGGATAGACCACGACGGACTGCGTGGTGCCGAAGACCGGCTTGACGGCCTCGAGCACCTCCCGCGCGAGCTCGGCGAACGCGGGGCCACGGTGGTCGATGGTGGACGCGGCCATGGCGCGCAGCACCCGCTCCGGCGTGTTGGTGGGGCCCGGGATCTGGAGGAAGTGACGGCCGGTGGGGGTCATACCGAGCTACCTCTCAGCTCTTGAAAGTCCGCCATGCGGAAGTCGTCTACCGCATGACGGAGACCGTATCAACGACCAGCCGGGGGAGCGCAAGCATCGACCTGCCGGGATGCGTCCGGCGACATTTCGTTGTCCATCCCCTGTGGACATCTGGTGGGCCTGGTCGTTCAGGCGCTCTTGACCGTCGATGTGATATGGCACATACTCCCCGAAACGAAATTCGATTTTCGCATCGTGGAAACAAGCCCGTGTTACCTCACCCTGCCCGGTGGGTGCCGCCCCCCAGCCCCACCCCAGTGGTCGGCGTCGAGATGCACCCCCAACCGGGAGGTTCCCATGTCGGTAGAACTCGTCTCGATCCTCGTCCTAGCCGTCATCTTCCTGATAGCCACGGTTCGACCGGTGAATCTCGGCGCGCTCGCGATCGTCGCCGCGTTCATCGTCGGCATCACCGTCCTCGACGGAGCAGACCTCGGCGACAAGACGGATGCGATCTTCGCCGGCTTCCCCGGAGATCTGTTCGTCATCCTCGTCGGCGTCACGTACCTGTTCGCCATCGCGAAGGCCAACGGCACAGTGGACTGGCTCGTCCAGACCGCGGTTCGACTCGTCGGCGGCCGGGTCGGCCTGATCCCATGGATCATGTTTCTGGTGACCGCCTGCCTCACCGCCATCGGCGCGGTGGTCCCGGCATCCGTGGCGATCATCGCCCCGATCGGCCTGGGCTTCGCGCGGCGGTACCGGATCAACCCGCTGATGATGGGCCTGCTGATCATCAACGGCGCCAGTGCCGGCGGCTTCTCACCGATCAGCATCTTCGGCAGCATCACCAACGGCGTGGTGGAGAAGGCGGGGCTGCCGGGCAACCCGACTCTGCTCTTCCTGGCCTCCTTCTTCGTCAACCTCGCCATCAGCCTCGTCGCCTTCTTCATGTGGGGCGGCCGGGAACTGCTCACCCGCCGGGCCGTCGACACCGGCCTCGGCACGTTCGACGAGGCCGAGCTGGCCACTGACGCCCGCGCCGTTACGACCCGGGACCGGCGCCCGGAGCCGGCCTCCGACCCCGACAACGACGCGGCCTCGGACTCGGGCGTCAGCCTGGCCAACGAAGGAGCCGCCGCCGCCCGACCGGCCGCCGGTGCCGTCGCGGTCAGCGAGGGGACGGCCGGCGGGCCCGTGCCCGCCCAGGCGGCCAGGTCCGGTGGAGGGGCCACCACCACCGCGCCGCCGGCGACCGAGGCCGAGGCGCCGCTGCGCCTGGACCGCGACCGCATCATGACGCTGGTCGGGCTGTTGGGCCTCGCTGTCGCCGCGCTCTTCTTCGACCTCAACGTCGGCCTGGTCGCCGTCACCGTGGCCGCGATCCTCACCCTGCTCTCGCCGGAGTCGGCCCGCAACGCCGTCAACCACGTCGCCTGGCCCACCGTGCTGCTCGTCTGCGGCATCGTCATGTACGTCGGCGTCATGCAGGAGATCGGCACCATCAAGTGGCTCGGTGAGGAGGTCGCCGGCATCGGTGCCCCGCTGATCGCCGCGCTCGTCATCTGCTTCATCGGCGGCGCGGTCTCGGCGTTCGCCTCGACCACCGGCATCCTCGGCGCCCTGATTCCGCTCGCCGTCCCGTTCCTGACCGGCAGCAACTCCGTCGGAGCAGTCGGACTGATCACCGCGCTGGCGCTCTCGTCGTCCATCGTCGACTCGAGCCCCTACTCCACGAGCGGGGCGCTCACCGTGGCCAACGCCACCGAGGAGCAGCGGGACTACGTGTACAAGGGCCTCATGCGCTGGGGCTTCAGCATGGTGGTGATCATCCCGATCGTCACCTGGCTCATCTTCGTTGTGCCCGGCTGGCTCTGACCCACACCCGAACGCCGCGGCACACCGAAGGCCGGACTGACAGGGCAGCAGGGAGGGACGGGTGGGGTCCCTCCCTGCCGCCGTTGGCGGCCCGGACACCCGATGCACCGACCCGAAAAGGACGCGACGTGTACGACGAGCAACTGGTGAAGGCGTTCGTCGACGCCCGACTCGACGGGGTTGCCGGCCCCGGCGCGAACGCCGCCGCCTACGACCGCCACGACGCGCTGGGCCTGCAACTGGCCGTCCTCGACCGGCTGGTGGCGGCAGGCGACCGACCGGCCGGCTGGAAAGTGGGCCTCACCTCCGGGCCCCGTCGGGATGTGATGGGGGAGGGCTTTCGCCCGTTCGGCTATCTCCTCGAAAGCCGTACGCTCGGCTCCGGGGACACGGTGGGGCACGACCGGATCAGGTCGGGCTACCTGGAGCCGGAGCTGTGCCTCGTGCTGGGCGCGCCGTTGCGCGGCGACATCGATCCGGCAGCCGCGAGGTCCGCCGTGCGGGCGGTCGCGCCAGCGTTCGAACTGAACGAACGTCGGCTGAGTGCGCACGCGGACGACCCGACCACCATCGCCGACGGCCTGGGCAACTGGGGAATCGTCGTGGGCCCGGAGGCGCCCGTGCCGTCCACCCTCACCGGGACCACCGTCGACCTGTGGCAGGACGACAGGAAGGTCGCGACCCGAACCCCCGGTGCGTCGATGGACGACCCGTTCCTGTCGCTGTCGCGCCTCTGCGCGCTGCTGCACCGGTACGGCCGCGGACTCGACGCCGGTCAGCGGGTGATCACGGGATCGTTCTGCAACGAAAGCGTGCAAGGTCCGGGGACCTGGCGTGCCGTCTTCTCCACTGTAGGAGATGTGACAGTGCGGTTCGCGTGACTGCCGATCGCTGACACGACGAGGCCGGTGCGCCCGCCGCACGTGCGAGGACGTCGTCACCGGTGGGCGGCAGGCCGGACGAGTCTGCCCAGCGGTCGGCGCACCGCCGCCGACCAGCCTCCCGCGGCCATACATTTGCATGATTGACCCTGTCAGCCCCGGTTGACGATGCTCATCCCGAACCGGGCGGGTGCCGGTGGACTGGGGGAGAGCTGTCATGCGGGGCCCGCGCTGGGTGGCGGACGTCATCGACTCGTACGCCGGTGACGACCGTCCCGCGCACATCTATCGACGAGACGACGCCACGTCGGTGACGCTGACCCGCGGCCAGCTGCGCGACGCGGTGAGCCGCCGCGCGGGCGCCCTCGCCGCTCACCGCGTGCGGGCCGGCGACCGGGTGGGCGTGTTCGCCGGCGATCCCGAGGCGTTCCTGCCGATGTTCCTCGCATCGCTGTGGCTGGGCGCGGTGGCGGTGCCGCTGCCGCCGCCACCGCCGGTCGGCCGCCGCGACGCTTGGCGCACCACCGTGAAGGAGGCGCTCGCGCTGGTCCGCCCGCGCCTGGTGTGCGGCCCGCCGGGGAGCATCGACGCGATCGGAGCCGGGACGGTCGCCGTTGCCGTCACGGCGATGGCGGACGGACCCGTCCACCCCGCCCCGGTGCGGCTGCCGCCGGAAAGGCCCGCGTACGCCCAGTTCACCAGCGGCAGCACCGGACAGTCCCGCGCGGTGCTGGTCACCCGCGGCTCCCTCGCCGCCAACAGCGCCGCGATCAGGGCCGGCATCAGCCTCGACCCGGACCGCGACGTGGGGGTGTGCTGGCTGCCGCTGCACCACGACATGGGCCTCGTGGGTTTCGGCTGCGCCGCGCTGACCGCCGGTGTCCCGGTGGTGTACCTGCCGACCGTCTCGTTCCTGCGCGATCCGGGGCTGTGGATGCGCACGGTGTCGGCGTACCGGGGGACGGTCACGTTCGGTCCGAGCTTCGCCTTCGGGCTGGCGGCCCGGCGCGCCCGCCCCGACGACGTCGCCGCGCTGGACCTGTCCGCCCTGCGCGTCCTGGCCTGCGGGGCCGAGCCGATCAACGCGCCGACACTGGAGCGCTTCGTCGCCGCGTACGCCTCGGCAGGTCTGGACCGGGCGGCGCTGACGCCCTGCTACGGGCTCGCCGAGGCGACGCTCGCGGTGAGCTTCGCGGCCGGTCTGCGGGCGGACGCCGCCGGCACCGTCGACTGCGGCCGTCCGGTGCCCGGTCACGAGGTGGCCGTGGTCGACCCGGCCGGGGCCCCGTGCCCGGCCGGGCAGGTGGGCGAGATCTGGGTACGCGGGCCCTCGGTCGCCGCCGGCTACCTCGACCAGCCGGCACCGGACACCTTCCGTCCCGACGGCTGGCTGCGCACCGGCGACCTCGGCTACCTCGACGACGGTGGCCTCTACGTGACCGGCCGGGCCAAGGACCTCCTGGTGGTGCGCGGGGCCAACACCGACCCGCAGCGGGTGGAGTGGGCGGCCGCGACCGTGCCGGGGGTCCGCGAGGGTGGCGCGGTGGCGTTCACACGGCCGGGGGAGGAGACGGAGGAAGTGGTGGTCGTGGTCGAGTGCGCGCCGAATACCGCCGACGGCGTGCCCGACGCGGTGCGGGCGGCGGTGGCCGAGGGGCTCGGGCTGTCCGTCGCCGACGTGGTCCGGGTGCGCCCCGGGGCCGTGCCGAAGACGACCTCCGGCAAGCCCCGCCGGCAGGAGACCCGGCGGCGCTACCTCGCCGGGGAGCTGGTGCCCTGATGTCCGACCGGGCGCAGGTGGCCGTGAGCTAC
>NZ_VSFA01000173.1 GCF_008119785.1 Micromonospora sp. MP36
AGGCCTACACCAGCCGCGGCACCCGCAGATACCGGCGCTCACGCGGGATCAAGGCATGCATCCCCAGGAAGAAGGACCAGGACGCCCACCGCAAGGCCAAAGGCTCCAAAGGCGGCCGCCCACCAGCGTTCGACAAGGATCTCTACCGGCTACGCCACGCCGTCGAGAACGGCATCAACCGGCTCAAACGCCACCGCGGCATCGCCACCCGCTACGACAAGCTCGCGGTCCGCTTCCAAGCCGTCCTGACCATCACCATCATCACCGAGTGGCTCTGACCCGCTTATGAAACACGCCTTAGATCCGATGGAGTCCGGTGCATGCGTTCAGGCAGCGGTCGCACGAAACGTCCATGCCGGCAGCGAATCGGTCCCCAAGCGCTCGCGGGAAATCATCGACGGAGATGCTGATCCTTGAGAGCCTTGCGTCGGGTTGGGCTGTGTCAACGCCGCCTGAATCCTGGATCTGGCCCACTTTCCGTGATCCGGAGTGACCCTGTCAGGCCAGCAGGACTCGCTTGCGGAGCAGGTCGAGGTTCGCCCGGCCATACATCTGTCGTTTGATCATCTTGATCCGGTTGACGTGGCCTTCGACGACTCCGGAACTGTGGGGCAGGGTCAGGCCGTTGACGACAGCGTCGTGGTCGCGGCGTAGGCCGGCGATGAAGGAGTGCAGGTCGGGTTGGTCGTCGGCGGTCACGGCGGTGATCCAGGCGTTGAGGCGGTGCCCGTGGCGGTTGGTGAGGATCTCCGCGAAGGCTTTGACGTCGGTCGCCAACGCATGGCGAGCATGCGAATCGGCGGAAGTTCAGACCGCCAGTCGGTACAGAAATCTTGAACTTCCGATGAGTGCCCCGACCAGGATTCGAACCTGGGCTCTCCGGTTTCGTAGACCGGCGCGCTCTCCGCTGCGCCACCGGGGCGGGTGACCGACGCCCTCCCCCCGAGGGGCGCCGGTCTGGTCAACCCTTCACGCAGACCACCTGCTTGAGGTGCGCCACCACCTCGACCAGGTCCTCCTGCTGCGCCATCACCTGGGTGATGTCCTTGTACGCGCCGGGGATCTCGTCCACCACCCCGGCGTCCTTGCGGCACTCGACGCCGGCCGTCTGCGCCGCCAGGTCCGCGGTGCTGTACGTCCGCTTCGCCTGACCGCGCGACATCCGGCGCCCGGCGCCGTGCGACGCCGAGCAGTACGCGTCCAGGTTGCCCTTGCCGCGCACGATGTACGAGCCGGTGCCCATCGACCCCGGGATGATGCCGAGGTCGCCCTTGCCGGCCCGGATGGCGCCCTTGCGGGTCACCAGCACGTCCACCCCGTCGTACGTCTCCTCCGCCACATAATTGTGGTGGCAGTTCCCAGTGAGGATGTTTCCGTCAAGCGCGAAGGAGTGCGTGTCCTTAACCACCGCGCAGAAGACTTCCTCCACCGTCTCGGTCTCACGGACGGCCCGTACTGTCCAACCTCGCCGCTCAACGGCATTTCGGTTGCGGCTCCAGCGGTCACGGTGTTCGTCATGGATGAAGAATTCGGGCGTCAGGTCAGCTCTGGAAAGCCCCATCACATAGACCGGTGACTCGCCCTCACCGAACCCCTTCCGGCTCGATCGTCGGATGGGCAGCGTCCAAATCCCCAGCGCACTGCAGGCTTCCTTGACGAACTGGAGGTGGTTGCGATCAGCGGACCAGAGGGACGGACGCCCAGTCTTGCCGACGTCACCGTCCGCCGCGAAGTAGCCAGCCAACCAGCCGTAAAGATCGTCTGGAGCACCGTCCAAAGGCGGATAGTCGCGCTTCCACTCACGAGGAAGCCCACCCAACCGCTTGTAGCTTTTTACCCTCCCACTTGCCAACGCCTCAGCGGTGATCGTGGACGCCGGCACGTGACGGTTGCTATTTTGCCGATCTGGCTCGTAGACGTAGTAATAGGTCCGCAGCTTTCCCATTTCCTTGAAGAAGGGAAGTAGCGCGTCATCCTTTCGCCCAAAGAAGTTGGCGTGAGCGAGGCTCTGCCCGCTGATGGAACCATCTCCAAAGACGAAACCACGTGCGATGCCATGGGCCGACGGGACCAAGCCCGCAGGTGGAGTAGGGTACGAGTACGCAAGGCGGTCGCCTACGCGAAGCGCGGTAGTGATCGCTTCGGCACGGTTGTGAGCAACCTTCGGCCGCAAGAGCCACCGATGCCGTGCGGTGGCTCGGATAATCTTTTCCTCGCCATAGCGACCAACGATGACCTCGTAGAGACGCTGTGGACCAAAAGACTCGACAGGTGCCTTCACCCACCGACCGCCCGCAGTCAGCAGAGTGTGCCATCCACCGGCGAGGTCCCGGATCGGCCGAGAGCCGCTATCCGTCATCACCAACGTCTCACCGGCAAAACATGAGACGGGCCTGTCGTAGCTCACCTGGGGTGTTCTCTCGCGCACCACCCCGCAGAGCAGGGCGAGCATGACGGCCCGGTTGCGGCGCGCGTACTCCTGCGCCCACCAGAGGTCCCGGCGGTAGGCGTCCATCTCCGGGGTGCCGGCGAGGAACACCGCGAGGTCCCGGTCGGGCAGGTCGACGTTGTGCGGCAGGCCGCGGGCCACCGCCATGTGCCGCTCGGCGAGTTCCTTGCCGATGTTGCGGGACCCGGAGTGCAGCATCAGCCAGACCTGGCCGTCGTCGGGGCCGCCCTGCTCCAGGCAGACCTCGATGAAGTGGTTGCCGCCGCCGAGGGTGCCCAGCTGGCGCTGCGCCCGGGTCTCCAGCTGCGCGACCCTCCGGTCGAGGGTGCCGAAGCGCCGCCAGAAGTCGTCCCAGCCGCGCTGCTCCAGGCCGCGGATCCGGCGCGGGTCGACCGCGTCGTCCCGCATGGCGAAGCCGACCGGGATGGCTGCCTCGATCGCGGTACGCAGCGGGGCGAGGTCGTCGGGGAGGTCGGCCGCGGTGAGTGAGGTGCGCACCGCCGACATGCCGCAGCCGATGTCGACGCCGACCGCGGCCGGCGAGACGGCCTGGCGCATGGCGATGACCGAGCCGACGGTGGCGCCCTTGCCGTAGTGCACGTCCGGCATGACGGCGACCCCCTGTACCCAGGGCAGCGCACCGATGTTGCGCAGCTGCTTGGCGGCCTGCGCCTCGATGCTGTAGGGGTCGGTCCAGACCCGGACTGGCGCCCGGGTGCCGGCCAGCGGGGTGTAGCCCATCGTCGTCTCCTTGTGCTGAGTGATGTCCGAGCGGTTGGCCGGATTCGAACCGGCGATCTTCACCGTGGCAGGGTGACGCGCTGCCTGGCTGCGCTACAACCGCGAGGTGGTCCCGGAGGTGGGACCGGCGTAGGCCGTACGGGACTTGAACCCGTAGCCTCCCGGGTGAGAACCGGGTGAGCTGCCATTTGCTCCAACGGCCCGCGTGGGACGGCGGGTTGCCGTCCGCGAAAGTCCGGGACCGCGGAATCGAACCGCGTGTCTCTCGCGCCCAAGGCGAGCGGGTCAGCCAGCTCCCTCGTCCCGGATGCCCGGCCGGCGTCGGGAGGGACGCCGGGCCGGGACAGTACTCATGCCGTCCACTGTGGAGTTGAGAAGATGCGACGTCGCCGGCCGGCGGCCGGGACGGGGTGGAGCAGGGGCGGCAGGATTCGAACCTGCAACCGTCGGAGTTGGAATCCGGTGCTCTTCCGTTGAGCTACGCCCCTTGGATCGGGGTGACGAAAAAGCCGCCCGGTCCCTGGTCTCGGGGCGGGCGGCTGCGCGGGTCTCGCGCTGGCGCTAGGCGCGCCACCACCCTGGTTGCCGGAGCTGCCATCGGCAGCCGCCCAGGCCGGATTCCGGCAGCAGGGCACCGCCGCGCGGCGCGGGCCGCTCGGCCTGGGTGCGGTTCTGCTGCGACACGGTGTGCTCCCTGGGTGGTGGTGCCGGTTGATGTTGCCCGCTCACGGTAGGCGGGCCGGCGGGCGGATGGCAATGGATATTCGTACGCGTGGCATCAGCCGGGGCAATCGGTCGGGCGGGCCAGCGCACGAAGATCTACCTCACGGTCGATGGGCATGTCGGCCTGCTCTGGCTGCCGTCCCGGCGCGGGTCATGCGTCGTTGAGGTGGAGGGGCAGGACCAGCGCCGAGGAGACCGCCAGCTCACGATTGAGTACGTCATCCCGGGGGACGAACACCATGGCGCGTCCCTCGCCGAGCACCACGTCCTCCTGGCGCGCGCTGGTGGTGCCGCGGAAGACGTGGACGGTCACGGTGTGGGGGAAGCCCTCCTCGTAGGGACGCGGGCCGCTCCACAGCGGGTGGAGTTCACCCGCTGTCAGGCCTGTTTCTTCCAGTAGCTCGCGGCGGGCGGCCTCCTCGGGCGTCTCACCGGGCTCGACGTGGCCGCCCGGTAGGCTCCATTGGTTCGGCGAGGCGGGCGCGTGTTCGTCGCGGTGCTGCAAGAGCACCGCGCCCGAGGGATCGACAAGCAGCACGAGTGCGATGTCATACGTGGCCATCGCAAGAGCATGCCACGACCGATACGCGCACAAGGGTCCTCACCGAGCCGCTACCTGATCGGCAGGACGTTCTACTCGGCATCGCGGAGGAAGGCGGTGACGCGGGTGCTGATGGTGGCGTGCAGGGCAGCCACCGCCTCGGCGCCCTCGCGCAATGCCGCGGTCAGCGCCGCAAGGTCGCACGGGTCGTCGATCGGGCGCGCGACCGCGAGGGCGCCTTCCCACCAGTTGGTGGTTACCGCCCACGTAACGTCGTCGTCGGAGAGGATGAGGTCGTCCAGCACCTGGTCGATGGCCTCGCCGAGGTCTTCGTCGTCCACGTCCGGATGGTCGTCGACGTACCGTTGCCGCAGCCGCCCGGCGTCAGCGTCGATCCGCAGTTGCCAGCCCTCGTCGGCGGCGGTGACGTCGAACCACTTCGGTAGGCTGCGGTCGGTGTCGTCGCCTGCGGCCAGGCAGGGGATGCGCAGGTCGTCGATCGGGTGGGTGCGGACCAAGTCGTACCCCAGGGCGCTCGCTGCCTGGCGCAGCTGCGCGGCTCGGCCGCCCTCCCAGCGGGCGCCCACCGGCAGCACTGCGCGCAACCGTTCCCCGATCGTCGCCCAGCGCGCGTTCGGAACGAGCACCTGCAGCGCAGCCGCAATGTCTTCGAAGGTGACCGCCGGCAGTCGCGGGTCGCCCGCGTACAACTCGATGTGGGGTTCGAGCAGGCAGGTGAGCAGTACCTGCTCGGCGGCGACCTCATATGGTGGGGCGTCGTCGAGGTAGGCCAGCGCGTCGGCGATCACGGACACCGGGTTGTGGGCGTTCCAGGCGACCGGCCGCCAGGCGATCGAGCCGCAGTCGCAGCGACTGGCGGGCGCGGTCGGGGACAGGTCGGCGTCGCAGTGGGGACAGGTCAGTCCGGCAGCGGCGGTCTGTCGGGCGTAGTCGTCGCGGATCGCGGCCAGGTCTGCGGCGATCTGCCGCGGTGACCCTTCGAGGAATCCGGCCCAGCCGAAGTCGGTGTAGATCTTTACTGTCCACACCCGGCCGCGGCGGCCACGCTCGGAGTCGGCGTCGGCGAGTTCCCAGCCGTCGGGGCCGAGCTTGGCGGTGAGTGCGTCGATGACCGGCTGCCAGGCTGACAGGTCGTCGTCCGGTGGCGGCGGTGGGGCGGGGCGGCCGGTCGCGGCGGCGGCGAGTGCCGTGGCGCGCCAGATCGAGCGTGCCTGAGCGGGGGTCGGGGTGCTGACGGTGTAGCCGGTGAAGTATCCGGCGACGTCCGGGGTGATGGCCACGAGGTGGCCGTCGGGCACGACCAGCGAGGCCGGCGCCTCGGTGAGGCGGTGGTGGGCGCATACCAGCGCGTCGAAGCCGCGGATGAGTGTCGCCCGCACGGATCGCGTGTGGCCGCACTCGGCGCAGGTGACGCTGACCTTCTCCCGGCTTTGTGCCACGATTCGTCCTCCCTGCGCGTCGGTGCGGGCCCACGCTACCGCCGGGGTCCGACAGCGTGGTTCGTCGGCATCTGGACCCGCCTGCGCCGCGCTCGGGTCTCGCGGCACGGCATCGCCGCCGTATTCGCGAGCACGTTTCGGCGGGCGCCGAATGGTCCCGGTCCTAGCCTGTGCGGGGCACGGGAGGAAGGAAGGCCGGGATGGAGTTGCGGCGTCGGGTGGCGGAGCGGTTTCGCGAGGTCAACGGGGATCACCCGATGACGGCGGCGGACGACGCGTACGTCAGCGGGCAGTTCGTGGTGCTGGCGGAGCTGTGTGCGGCGACCGGGCGGGACCCGGACGACGTACGCCGGTTGATGCTGGACCGGCGGCTGCCGCTGCCGGGCTATCTGCGCTCGGACGGCGCGGAGATGGTGCCGGCCGATCTGTTCGCGCTGGCGGAGCGGGCGGGTGGCGCGGAGTTGCTGGCGCAGTGGTTCGTCGGGCACTGGGCCGACCCGGCGCAGGGCGCGGACGAGTGGGATGCCTACCTGAGTGGGCAGTATGTGTGCCTGCACTCGGTGACGCCGGGGAACATCCGGCGCAAGGGTGAGCTGACCGCGGCGATCGAGGCGGCGCTGGCCGCGGCGGACGCGGAGTCGGCGGCCTGGCGGGACCGGCTGCACGCGCTGGTCGACGAGCTGGACGCGCTGGAGCCGGCGTTCAGCGGGTACGACCGGCTCCGGTTCGGTGGTCCGACGTCGCGGGACACCTGCATCGACGCGGTGCGGGCCCGGTACCCGCGCCGGGTCACCGCTCGGGACGGGCGGTGACCCGGCGGGCCACGGCGAGCAGGTACTCCTTGCGGTGGAGGGGGTCGTGGTCCCAGCGGGGTCGGGTGGGGGCGGGGCCGCGGACCGGCCGGTAGTGGTCGAACTCCGATTCGATGGTCCCCTCGCCCCGGGTCAGCGCGGGCAGCCGCTGTTCCAGCGTGTGCACCCGCCCGGCGGGCACCTCGCCCTCGACCAGGTACCCGCTGCCGTGCGGGGTGGCGGTGCGGGGCACCGCGTCGAGGCCGGACAGTATCGGCAGGACCGTGCCGAACAGGTCGGCCGGCAGGTCCAGGCGGAACCGGTGCACCGGTTCGTGGACGCGGGTGCCGGCGCGGGCGAGCGCGGCCATGAGTACCAGTGGCGTGAGGTTGCGGAAGTCGCCGGCGGTGCTGGACATGCTCTTGTCGAACACGCCGTGGGAGTGGCTCTGCCGGGCCCAGTAGCCGCCGTGGGTGAGGGTGACGACGCAGTCGATCACCGCCCAGCCGTGCAGCCCCTGTCGTAGGGTCTCCCGGACGGTCTCCTCGATGGCCTTGAGGAACGCCAGCGGCATCGAGCCGAGTTCGATGTCGAGCCGGAACTCGACGCCACTGTCGCGCGGGCCGGGTGCCACCTGGAGCCCGACGGTGCCGAGGAACGGGTTCGGGTCGCGGCCGATCCACTCGACCGCGGTGCCGACGCCGACCGGCCGTTCCACGCAGACGGTGGTGGTTTCCCGGAAGCTGACCGGGACGCCGTACTCGTCGGCGAGGGTGGCCTGGATGACCTCCTTCTGCACCTCGCCGTAGAGGGACACCGCGATCTCCTGGCGCAGGTCGTCCTGGCGGAGGTTGATCAGCGGGTCCTGCTCGGCGAGTTGGGCGAGGGCCGTGTGCAGGGCCGGTCGGTCGGCCGCCCGCTCGGGTACGACCACCGTCTCCAGGGTGGGCGGGGCGAAGTGGTGGCGGCCGGCCGGGCGGTCGGGCGGGGTGCCGAGCGGGTCGCCGACCTGGACGTCGGTCAGGCCGTGCAGGCGGGCGATCCGGCCGGCGCCGACCGAGTCGGCGGGTGCCGGCTCGCCGCCGTCGAAGACCCCGATGCCGGTCACCTTGGCCTCGAGATCCCGCCGGTAGCGGATCCGGTCGCGGACCCGCACGGTTCCGGCGAAGATCCGGGCGTACGCGATCTTCTCGCCGGCCGGGCCGCGCTCGACCTTGAAGACGGTGCCGGACAGTGCGGCCTGGTCGTCGCCCTCGGCGGCGGGCAGCAGCCCGGCGAGGCCGGTGATCAGGTCGTCCACCCCGGCGCCGGTGATGGCCGAGCCGGCGTACAGGGGATGCACCCGGGCTCGCGCGGTCTGGGCGGCCAGCGCCGCCCGCAGCCGGGCCGGGGTAACCGTCCGCTCGTCGGCGACGTACGCGGCGAGCAGCGCGTCGTCGTGCGTGGAGAGCAGGTCGACCAGCCGGGCGGTGTGGCCGGGTTCGTCCGGCCCGAACGGTACCCACCGGGCGGCGGGGGTGCCGGGCGCGTCGACCTGGCCGAGGGCGACCAGGTCCGGGGTGAGGCGGTCGGCGATCTGGCGCAGCACGCGGTCCGGGTCGGCGCCGGCCCGGTCCACCTTGTTCACGAAGATCAGCGTGGGGATGCGGAGCCGGTGCAGGGTGCGGGCCAGCACCCGGGTCTGGGCCTGGACGCCCTCGACGGCGGAGACGACGAGTACCGCCCCGTCGAGTACGCCGAGGGCGCGCTCCACCTCGGCGATGAAGTCCGGGTGGCCGGGTGTGTCGATCAGGTTGACGGTGACCCCGGCGACGTCGAAGGAGACGACGGCGGAGCGGATGGTGATGCCGCGCTGCCGTTCCAGGGTCAGGGTGTCGGTACGGGTGCTGCCGTCGTCGACGCTGCCGAGTTCGTCGATGACCCCGGCGCTGTGCAGCAGTCGTTCCGTCAGGCTGGTCTTACCGGCGTCGACATGGGCGAGGATGCCGAGGTTGAGGGTTTTCACGCAGCGTCATGTCCTCTGGGTAGGCGGTCATTCCCTTCTGGTGGGACATGGACGCAGCTCGCATCGTGGTGCTCCTCCAACTCGGTGGATGTCGACTGGGATTGCAGCAATCGCCGGGCGATGCCGGCAAGCGATTAACCCGGACGGGTGACCTCCGGGCAGAGATGAACGCCCGCGCTGCGGGGCAGCGGCGAGACGGTGGGACGCGCCTCGGCGTATTAGGATGCCGGGTTAATGGCAGCGGCAGAGCCTCGGCGAGTGGAGATCGCCGGTGGCGGATGGGCGTCGAAGGGCTTAGCTCGCCTGGGCGACCGGGTAGCGCTTCATCTCCTCCATGAAGGGGAACCGCGCGGTGAGTTCGGCCAGCGTGATCCCGGCGCGCCAGGCATCGGCCACCTGCGCCACCTGGAGCAGGTCGGTGGCGTCGCCGCGGGCCTGGACCTCGCCGGACACCCGGAGGTCGATCATGAAGTAGCGGGCCTGGGAGCCGAGACCGACGCAGACGACGCCGCGGTCGGAGGTCAGCTCGGCGCAGGTGAACCGGGCACGCCCGTGGTCGGGGGCGGCCACCTGGCCGAGGTCGAGCTGGTGCCGGACGGCCGCCTCAGCGAGCGCGGGAGCCAGTCCGCCCTGCTCGACCAGGTCCGGGTAGAGGCGCACACCCAGTGCTGTCGACACGTCGCTCATGACTGACTCCCACTTCCTTGTGACAGAGACCAGCTGCACGCAGGTTACGGGTGTGTTTCCGGCGTACAAGGTCATCCTGTCCCTTCCGGACGCCCCTCGGCAATAGGAACGGCCGATTACAGGTCCAACGGCCCCCTTGACCC
>NZ_VSFA01000174.1 GCF_008119785.1 Micromonospora sp. MP36
CGCGGCGTACTTGCCCGGATTCAGGTGCGCGGAGTAGGCGATCCGGGTGACCTTCACCGGTCACCCTCCATCGTCAAGTCCGCCCTTTTCCACTCCTTCTCGTAGCGGCGCAGACCGTCCAGCCGGCCCGAGAAGGAGTTGACGACGGCCAGGAGGTCCTCGACCAGCTCCTGCTGTGGGGATAGGGACTCCTGGTTGGCGACGACGATCTCGCAGCCACCACGCTCCGCCACATGCTCCAGGAAGTCGAACCCGAACCGGGCCAACCGGTCGGTGTGGGCCACCACCAGCGTGGCGACCTCACCCCGGTCGACCGAGTCCATCAACGCCAGGAACTTCTCCCGGCGAAGGTTCATCCCGCCGCCGACCTCGCTGACCCACTCATCCACAGCCAAACCGCGAGCCAGGCAGAACTGCTGCATCGCCGCCACCTGCGACGCCAAGTCGGCCTTCTGACCCGGCGACGACACCCGGCAATACACCACAACCTTCCGCCGATCCGCGTCGAAACCCGGCTGCAGCACCCTCCGCACATCCGAATCGTCGAAATACCGCTGCCCCGACGGCAGACGACGGGCCGTGATCCGACCCTCCACCTCCCACCGGCGCACCGTGCTCACCGAACGGCCCACCCGCTTGGCAAACTCCCCGATCCGATAGACACCACCCACGACCGTCAATTGTGGACAGTTCTAAAGGGAAAGCAACCACTAGTAGCTGCTCCACAGCGTTCCACTCACGACGGTCGGGCCCACCGCGACACCGCTGTCACGGAGTGCGCCTGGTGGGTGAGCCGCGGCAGCGAACCGTCGGTGGCGGCGTGCCACCATGTGGGGCCATGGAGATGTGGAACAACCCGTCCTGCTCGAAGTGCGCCGCCGCCCGGGCCACGCTTGACGAGGCGCGGGTGCCCTACCGGCTGCGGGCGTACCTGGCGGAGCCGCCGAGCGTGGCCGAGTTGACCGAGGTGCTGCGCCGGCTGGACGCGCGCGCGTGGGACATCTGCCGCACCGGGGAGCCGGCCGCGGCGGCCCTGGGCATGGCCGACTGGCCGCGCGACGACGACACCGAGCCGCGGTGGGTCGCCGCGATGGTCGCGCACCCGGAGCTGATCCAGCGCCCGATCCTGCTGCTGGACGACGGCAGCGCGCTGGTCGCTCGTACCCCTGAGGCGCTGGACGACGCGGTGCGCCGCGCGGAGCGGTGAGCCCGGGCGGGTCAGGAGGATCGTCGAGCGGCCTGCGCGTGCCGCTCGCGCAGCCGGTCCCGGATCTCCTCCGGGGTGTACGCCCGGCGCCGCCGTTCCGCCCGGGCGACGACCACGCCGGTCGCCGCGACGCCGGCGAGGCCGGCCAGCCCGAGCAGCTTCCACCACCGCATCCGTTGCCGCATCGGCCTAGGGTAATCCTCTATGAGCATCAGCCTGGACGAGGCGGTGGAGCTGACCCGGACCGGGGACGTGTGGGTGTTCCGCGGGCGCAGCGTGCCGGACCGCGCCATCCAGCTCACCACCAACAGCCCGGTCAACCATGTGGGCATGGCGGTGGTCCTGGACGACATGCCGCCGCTGATGTGGCACGCCGAGCTGGGCCGTTCGCTGCCGGACATGTGGACCGGCAGCCACCAGCGCGGGGTGCAGCTGCACGACCTGCGGGACGCGGTCTGCGTCTGGGCCAACCGGTACGGCCAGCGGGCCTGGCTGCGCCAGCTCGAACCGCCGGTCGACACCGCCATGGAGGAGGCGGTGCTGCGTACCGTGGCGCGCCTCGACGGCACCCCGTTTCCGTCGACCGCGCAGCTCGCCTGGCGCTGGGCGCGCGGCCGGGTGCCGGACCTGCACCGCCGGCGACCGGCCACAGGCGACGGTGGGGGCGTGCCGCTGCGGGACCGGGCGCTGGAGACCGCGTACTGCGCCGAGGTGGTGGCGGTGACCTACGAGGCGATGGGGCTGCTGCCCGCCGGTCGCCGGCCCAACTGGTACGACCCGGGCCGGTTCTGGAGCGGCGACGACCTCGATCTCAGCGGTGGCGCGCAGCTCGGCGCCGAGATCGAGGTGCGCATCCCGCCGCGCTGACCAGGTTTGCCGGAGCCGCCGGGCGGTAATGGAGAGCCCCGTGACGGCTTCCACGCATCTCGAGGCGCTGACCGACTTCTTCGACCGGTACGGCGTGGCGCTGACCACCGGCGACGTGTCTGCCATCGCCGGCTGCTACGCCCTGCCGGGGCTGGTGGTCGCCGACACGTACAGCTTCTCGTTCACGTCCCTGGCCGCGGTGGCCCTCAGCTTCGTCGGCGCGGCCCCGGACTACCGGGAACGGGAGCTGGTCGCGGCGAACGCCCAGATCGAGGAGGTGCAGCAGCTCTCTGTGTTGCTCACCGAGGTGGCGGTGCGGTGGGAGTTCTTGGACAGTCGGGGGCGGGCGGTGCCCGGTGAGCGCTACCGCTACCTGCTGCGGGCCACCGACGACGGGCCGGCCATCTGCACCGTCATCCGTACCGGCTGAGGTCGCGCTGGCCGCCGGCTGCTGCCCGGGTGTCGCGGCGGCCGCCCCGGACTTCATAGTGGACAGTCGGTGAATCCCCGGCGGGAGCCGGATGGCGAACGCCCGGCACCCTTCCATCGATGGGACCGCACGGCCTGGCCGACGCGCGGTGCGGGGCCGGTGCGTACGCCTCGTGGTGGCGGTCGGATCGCCGCCTGTGGGTCATCCGTTCTCCGCCTCCCGGTGGCCCGGACGGGCGGAAGGTGGCCCGCCCGCTGTCGGCCGTGGCTCGCCGCTGGCTACGCTGGCGCGTCGGCTTCGGCGAGGGGGGACGTGATGAGCGCCGGACGGGTCCAGCCGGCTGAGGAGCCGTCGGCGCCGAGGCTGCTGATGTCGGTGCCGTGGATGGTGGTGCTGCTCGGCGTCGGCCTGCTCGCCAGCCTGCTCGTGATCGCCCTGCTCGCGGTGCGGGACGAGGAGCGCCGGGTGATGCCGACGGCCGGGGCGCCGCCGATCTACCTGCCGACGGGTGCCGCGGAGAGCGGCTCCGCCACGCCGACTGAGGCCGCACCGCTGGTAGCCGCCACTCCCACGGCCACACCGACGGGTTCGCCCAGCCCGTCGCGGTCGGTTGGCCCGAGCCGGTCGGTCAGCCCGACGTCGGGCGCGCCGGCGCTGGCTGCGCCGGCACCGCTCGTGGCCCCTGGCGCGGTCACCGCCCGGTATGAGGCCATCGACAGCGACCGGCGCTCGTTCGCGGCCCGGCTGACCGTTACCAACGGGTCCGGGTCGAGCCAGGACTGGACGGTGGAGCTGGCCTTCGCCGGCAACGTCAAGAGCGTCGAGGTCTCGTCCGGCTCCGGCGTCTCGGCCAGCTCCCGAGGCGGCGGGATGTTTGTGCTGTCCGGCACCGGGGCGCTGACGTCGGGGCAGAGCGTCAGCGTGCAACTGCAGTTCGGCCGCACGGGCACCGGCGACCGGCCGGACCGGTGCACGGTCAACGGCGCGGACTGCGCCATCGGCTGAGCGCGTCGCCGGGGTGAACGACCGCGCGCCGCGTGGGGCATTTTTCGGCACTGCTTCCCGCCCGCGGCTGGGTGGTCCAGCTGAGCTTCCCTGATGGACGGGTGGCGGACGCCTGGGTGTCCGGTGCGGACCAGGAGACCGCCAGTGTGTCCGGCGGTTCGCTGACCTACCGCAGCGGGCCGGACCTGGCGCGCTGCGGCATCGTCGGCCGTGCATGCGCCGCCTCGTCCGCGACCGCCCGTATTGTGCGCGTTTTGCAAGGCGGCTGCTTTGTTGCGACTTGGTTTGCAAGCTATTGCAGAATGTTTCGGCAAGGGCTAGCGTGCGGGCGAATCAGCGACCAGAGAAAGGCCGTCGATGAAACCCCCGCCGATACCTCGCAAGGCGCTGCTCGCCTTGGTCTCCTCCCTCGTGCTCACGCTCGTCGGCGTGCCGGTCGCCGTTCACCAACTGAGCGCCGCCGGCAACGAGCAGTCCGCGGTCCCCGACGTCCTCGCCGCCGCCAACGCGCCGCAGTGGAGCCGGGAGCCGTCCGCCGAGGCGCTGCTCAAGGCCGGCAGTAACAACGCCCGGGCCGAGCAGTTCTACTTCGTCCTGCCGGACCGCTTCGCCAACGGCGACCCGCGCAACGACACCGGTGGCCTGACCGGCGGCCAGCTCGCCACCGGCTTGGACCCGAAGGACAAAGGCTTCTATCACGGCGGTGACCTCAAGGGGCTCATCGACAAGCTGGACTACTTCCAGGGCCTGGGCACCACGGCCATCTGGCTGGCCCCGATCTTCAAGAACCGGCCCGTGCAGGGCGCCGGCGCGGACGTCTCCGCCGGTTACCACGGCTACTGGATCACCGACTTCACCCAGGTCGACCCGCACTTCGGCAGCAACGAGGAGCTGACGAAGCTGGTCGACCTCGCCCACGGGCGGGGCATCAAGGTCTACCTCGACATCATCGTCAACCACACCGCGGACGTCATCCGGTACGCCGAGGACAGGTACGGCTACGTCGACAAGAAGACCGCGCCGTACCGGGACGCGCAGGGGCGGGCCTTCGAGGACCGCAACTACGCCGACGGCACCCGGGACTTCCCGCAGGTCAACGAGAAGTCGTTCCCGTACACCCCGACGTTTGCCAGCCCGGCCGACGCGAAGGTCAAGGTCCCGGCGTGGCTGAACGACCCGACCATGTACCACAACCGGGGTGACTCCACCTTCGCCGGTGAGAACAGCGAGTACGGCGACTTCTTCGGCCTCGACGACCTCTGGACCGAGCGGCCCGAGGTGGTGCGGGGGATGACCGACATCTACGCGCAGTGGATCACCCGTGCCGGGGTCGACGGCTTCCGCCTCGACACCGTCAAGCACAGCAACCTCGACTTCTGGCCGCAGTTCAGCCGCGGCATCCAGCGGGCCGCGGAGCAGGCCGGCAAGCCGGACTTCTTCATGTTCGGCGAGGTGTACAGCGCCGACCAGGAGATCGAGTCGACGTACGTGCGGCAGGGCGGCCTGCCGGCCACCCTGGACTTTTCCTTCCAGGAGGCCGCGCGCGGCTACACCGCCGCCGACGGCTCGGCCAAGGCGCTTGCCGACCTGTACGCCCGGGACGACCTCTACGCGGCCCGGGACACCGACGCCAACCGGCTGACCACCTTCCTCGGCAACCACGACATGGGCCGGATCGGCTCGTTCATCGCCGCCGCCGGCGGGGACGACGCCAGCCAGCTGCGCCGGGACCAGCTCGCCCACCAGCTGATGTTCCTCACCCGCGGCCAGCCCGTCGTCTACTCCGGCGACGAGCAGGGCTTCACCGGCCCCGGCGGGGACAAGGACGCCCGGCAGGACATGTTCGCCAGCCAGGTGCCGGACTACCTCGACGACGACCTGATCGGCACCACCCGTACCCACGCCAGCGACCAGTACGACACCGGCCACCCGCTGTACCGGACCATCGCGGAGCTGGGCCGGCTGCGGCAGGCGCACCCGGCGCTGCGGGACGGCATCCAGGTCACCCGGTACGCGGCCGACGGCCCCGGCGTCTTCGCCTTCTCCCGCATCCTGCCCGCCGACCGGACGGAGTACGTCGTCGCGGTGAACAACGCCGCGAGCGCGCAGACTGTCACCGTGGACACCTGGTCGGCCGGCGCCACCTTCACCGGCGTCTACGGCGGTGCCGCCACCTCGACGGCCGGCGCCGACGGCAAGCTGAGCGTCACCGTGCCGGCCAGGTCGGCCGTGGTGCTCCGGGCGGACCGGGCGATCCCGCAGGCCGGGGCCGCCCCGAAGGTCACCATCACCGAGCCGGGTGACGCCCCGGTCGCCACCAGGGCCGCCGTCACCGCGCAGGTCACCGGCGACCCCCTTGCGACCGTCACCTTCGCCGCCCGGGTCCCCGGCGGCAAGTGGACCCTGCTGGGCAGCGCGCACCAGGCGCCGTACACCGTCCACCACGACCTGACCGGCCTGCCGGGCGGGACGAAGGTCGAGTACAAGGCCGTCGTCCGCGACGGCAAGGGGCGGGTCGCAAGCACCCGGTCCACCGGCGTCGTCGGCACCCCGGCGCAGAGCGCCTCCCGGGACTGGGCGGTGGTGCACTACCAGCGCCCGGCCGGCGGGTACGCCGACTGGGGGCTCTACACCTGGGGCGACATCGACCCGGCGTACCAGACCGAGTGGCCCAAGGGGCAGCCGTTCGCCGGTGAGGACTCCTTCGGCCGGTTCGCCTGGGTCAAGCTCAAGCCGGGCGCCAAGTCAGTGGGCTTTCTGGTGGTCGACAAGAACGGCACCAAGGACGTGCCGAACGACCGCACCATCGACGTCACGCAGACCGGCGAGGTCTGGGTCAAGCAGGGTGACCCGACGTTGTATCCGACCCGGCAGGCCGCCACGGGCGAGCCCGACCCGCCGGTCGACCAGAGCACCGCGGTGATCCACTGGCGCAAGGCGGACGGCAACTACGACGGTTGGGGCCTGCACCTCTGGGACGGTGCGGCCACCCCGACCGACTGGGGCAACCCGCTGAAGCCGGAGCGGATCGACTCCTTCGGTGCGGTGTTCCGGGTGCCCCTGGCCGCCGGAGCCACCGGGCTGAGCTACATCGTGCACTCCGGCGACGAGAAGGACCATCCCGAGGACCAGCGCCTCGACTTCGCCACCGCCGGGCACGAGGTCTGGCTGCTGGCCGGCATCAAGGGCCGGCTGCTCCCGTCGACCGCCACGGGCGTCGCCCGGGACCTCGACATCACCAAGCAGAAGGCACAGTGGATCGACCGGTCCACCGTCGCCTGGCAGACCGGGCCGACCGACGGCAAGCGGTACGCCCTGGTCGCCGCCCCGACCGGTGGACTCGGCATCAGCGACGGCGAGCTGACCGGGACGTACACCACGCTGCCGCTGCGGGCGGAGCGCAACGGGCTCACCGAGGCCCAGCGGGCGGCGTGGCCGCACCTGTGGTCCTACCGCACCTTCAGCCTCGACCGGGCCGACCTGGCCAAGGTGCCGGCGGCGCTGCGTGGGCAGCTCGTGGTGACCGAGCGGGACGCCGAGGGCAAGCTGCTCGGCGCCACCGGGGTGCAGATCCCGGGCGTGCTCGACGACGTCTACCGGGCCGCCACGCAGGTGAAGCTCGGGCCGACGTTCGCCGGCAAGGTGCCCACCCTGGCCGTCTGGGCGCCCACCGCGCGCACGGTGTCGCTCCAGCTCTTCGGCTCGCCGACGGCCGAGCCGAGGACGGTGGCGATGAGCCGCGACGACCGCACCGGGGTCTGGTCGGTGCGCGGCACGAAGGACTGGGTCGGGAAGTACTACCGCTACCGGGTGCAGGCCTGGCAGCCGGCGGCGCAGCAGCTGGTCACCGCCGCGGTGACCGACCCCTACTCGGTGGCTCTCGCGCCGGACTCCACGCACAGCCAGCTCGTCGACCTCGATGACCCGGCGCTGGCCCCGGCCGGCTGGGCGACGCTGCGCAAGCCGGCGGCGGTCCCGTCGTCGAAGGCGCAGATCCAGGAGGTGTCGGTCCGCGACTTCTCCATCGCCGACACCACCGTCCCGGCCGAGCGGCGGGGCACCTACCTCGCCTTCACCGATCCGAGCACCGCCGGGATGAAGCACCTCGCCGCGCTCGGCGAGGCGGGGGTGAACTACCTGCACCTGCTGCCGGCGTTCGACTTCGCCACCATCCCCGAGAAGCGGGCCGACCAGCGGCAGCCCGGCTGCGACCTGGCCGCGCTGCCGCCCGACTCGGACGAGCAGCAGAAGTGCGTGTCGGCCGTCGCCGACACCGACGGCTACAACTGGGGGTACGACCCGCTGCACTACACCGTGCCGGAGGGCGGCTACGCCGTCGACCCGGCCGGGGCCCGGCGGACCACCGAGTTCCGGCAGATGGTCGCCGGGATCAACCGGGCCGGCCTGCGCGTGGTGATGGACGTCGTCTACAACCACACCTCGGCCGCCGGCACGGACCCGAAATCGGTGCTCGACCAGGTGGTGCCGGGCTACTACCAGCGGCTGCTGGAGGACGGCACCGTGGCGAACTCGACCTGCTGCGCCAACACCGCCCCGGAGCACGCCATGATGGGCAAGCTCGTGGTGGACTCCCTGGTCACCTGGGCCCGGCAGTACAAGGTGGACGGCTTCCGGTTCGACCTGATGGGTCACCACCCCAAGGCGAACATCCTCGCCGTGCGCGCCGCGCTGGACCAGCTCACCCTGGCCCGGGACGGCGTGGACGGGAAGAAGATCCTGCTCTACGGCGAGGGGTGGAACTTCGGCGAGGTCGCGGGCGACGCCCGGTTCGTGCAGGCCACCCAGGCCAACATGGCGGGCACCGGGATCGGCACCTTCAACGACCGGCTCCGGGACGGGGTACGGGGCGGCGGCCCGTTCGACGACAACCCGCGGATCCAGGGCTTCGCGTCCGGCGTCTGGTCCGACCCGAACGGCGACGACGTCAACGGTTCGGCGGCGGAGCAGAAGGCCCGGCTGCTGCACCAGCATGACCTGATCAAGGTGGGCCTGACCGGCAACCTGCGCGGCTACCGGTTCACCGACTCGTCCGGGCGGCAGGTCACCGGCGCCCAGGTCGACTACAACGGCGCACCGGCCGGCTACACCGCCGCGCCGGGCGAGGCGGTCACGTACGTCGACGCGCACGACAACGAGATCCTGTACGACGCGCTGGCGTACAAGCTGCCGCAGGGGACCTCGGCGACGGATCGGGCCCGGATGCAGGTGCTCGCCCTCAGCACGGTGGTGATGGGGCAGGGGACCGGCTTCGTGACAGCCGGCTCGGAGCGGCTGCGCTCCAAGTCGCTGGACCGCAACTCGTACAACTCCGGTGACTGGTTCAACCAGATCCGGTGGGACTGCACCCAGGGCAACGGCTTCGGCGCCGGCCTCCCGCCGGCCGCAGACAACCAGAGCAAGTGGCCGTACGCCAAGCCGTTGCTGGCCGACCCGAAGCTGGTGCCCGACTGCGCGGCGATCAACCTGGCCGACGCCCGGTACGCCGAACTGCTCCGCATCCGCCGGTCCTCGCCGGTGTTCGGGCTGACCACCGCCGACCAGGTGCAGCAGCGGGTCGCCTTCCCGCTCTCCGGTACGCACGAGACCCCAGGCGTGATCACCATGACCCTGGACGCCCGCGGCCTGGGCGGGGCGTGGAAGTCCGTCACGGTGGTCTTCAACGCCACGCCGGCGGCGGCGACGCAGACCGTGACCGGCCTGCGCGGGGCGAACGTGGCGCTGCACCCGGTGCTGCGTACCTCGGCCGACCCGGTGCTCCGGACCGCCTCGTTCGACCGGGCGACCGGCACCTTCACCGTCCCGGCGCGCAGCGTGGCGGTCTTCGTCCAGAGCTGACCCGACGAATCCGGCCCCCTGCCACCGTGGTGGCAGGGGGCCGGATTTGTGGGCGGATCCGTTGCGCTGACCGTCGGTCAGTTGAAGCAGTCCTTG
>NZ_VSFA01000175.1 GCF_008119785.1 Micromonospora sp. MP36
ACGCTGCCACACCTCACTACGCACCCGACCCAACCGGCGGGCCTGCTCCACCAGGGCGGCGTACTTGCCCGGATTCAGCCGGGCCGAGTAGGAGATGCGGCTGACCTTCACCGATCATCCCCCACGGTCAGGTCCGCCCCTCTGAGTTCCTTCTCGTAGCGGCGCAGACCGTCCAGCCGGCCAGAGAAGGTGTGCACGGCCGAGCGGCCCACCCGCTTAGCAGACACGCCGATCCGATACACAGTACCCACAATAGTCCATTGTCGACAGCTCTAGAAAGGGAAGCAACCACCAGTCGCTGCTCCTCGGAATGACGGGCCGGCTGCGGCCGGGAGCGCTCCCAGCATAGGCCAGGCGCGACCGGCCGCATCCCGAGGGCGGACCACGGCGGGGCGCGCGGCCCGGCTGGTCGGGCGGCCGGAGATGGATGGGCGGGTTGTCGGTCGGGAGCGGACCAGCGGCGAGGCGGACAGCGAAGGAGACCGGCCCGGGGCTTCCCTGGGCGTCCCGCTAGCGCCGCCCCGATCACCCAGAGCCCGGTGCGCCGCGGGACCATCCGGTCGATATCGATCAGATACGATATGTCAACCGGTCGGTCATGAGGGGAAGTGACGTATGGGTCGTCGACGGAGGATCACCTGGCGGTATCTCGCCGCCGCGCTGCTGGCGCTGACGATGGGAGCGGTCGTCCTGCCGGCGCCCGCGCAGGCGGTGGACTACCCCGGCGGGCGGCGCATCTACAGCGTCGCGCTCGGGGCCATCCCCGCCGCCGGCGCGCCCGCCACCGGTCCGGTCTGGGTCCGGCTGGCGACCTACTATTTCTTCGGCAACGGCACGGTGACCGAGAGCTTCTGGTACTGGAACCGGGGCACCGTCGTCGGGGCCGCCGGCACGGGCGTCCGGACGACCGGCTGCGCCGGCCACGACTGCGAGGTGCGGACGGCCGCCGGGTTCCAGCCCGGTGGCGTCGTGAAGTCGCTGAGCGGCACGTACACCAACTCCGGTGACAGCATCACCATCACCTGGAGCGGAGACGTCCAGGAAACCTGGGCGGTCAGCCAGCCCGCCAGCGACCTGGCCCGGCTCGACTTCGTCGGCTCCAACTACGGGGTCACCGTCGGCTGGGGCTTCGGCAGTTCCGCCTCGAACGACGCGTACACGCCGGTCAGCAACATCCCGCTGGCCCAGTACACCGGCCGGTACGCCGGCTACAGCGGAAGCACCGGTGCCGCCGGCCCCAGCGGGATGGACCTCCGGTCGTTCGCTCGATGCAACGGGAACTGCATGAGCTGGCTCAGCCCCCCGACCGCCACCTGTTCGTCCTGCCCGAACGGCGCGACCTCCTCCCCGATCCGCTACTACCTCGCGGGAGCGGGCCGGCGGAACTTCTACGAGCACTGGTGCACCTGCCTGACGTCGAGCACCTGCTACACCGGTGGTTCGCACCGCAAGCCGCAGCTGCAGGTGATCGGCGACACTGGGACGTTCCACGGGTGGGTCGGCGTGGAGGCGTCCAACTCCACGGCGAACACTGGCTACTTCGCGGTGCACTTCCACGTGAACGTCTGACCGGCCGGGGGCGCCGCTTGGCTCAGGTCAGGGTGCGCGGGTCCAGGGTCTGCCAGGCGTCACGGGGTCGCGGTGCGCGCCCGCCTGGTCGAGCACCGTGGCCTACTGCGGCGAGGAGGTCACGTCGGCCCGCACAACGTGCGGCGTCGCCCGGTCGGCGGACGGGCTGAACACGGTCAGCCCGGGTGGGCCGGCCGTCCGGTGTGACGCAGCGGACGGACCGGCTCACCGTCCGCGCCCAAAGACGAAGTTGCCGCGAAAACACCCGGGAAAATCCGGCCGTCACGGGATCACACGACGGCCGTGGACGGAGTAACGTACTTCACCGGAGAGGCCGCTCCCCCCGTGGCGGCCTCTCTTCTAATGTTTCCGCCCGCGGTCCTCATCGGACGCTGTGACCGGGTGTCGCAGCCCCGGATGTCCGGGCGGCAGTGACCGCCGGATCACCACCCAGCTCACCGTCAGCACCGCCGCGATCAGCGGCCAGGTCAGCGCCACCCGGGCCACCACCAGCGCGACCACCTGGCCGCCGAGCCAGAGCGGCACGAAGACCGCCAACCGCAGCAGATAGGTCGCCGCCCACACCCAGCTGGCCCGGCCGTACGCCCGCAGCAGCGCCGGATCGCGGCGCCAGCGGGCACGCTGCCCGAGCGCCGCGCCGACCACCACGCCGAGCAGCGGCCAGCGCACCACGATGCTGACCATCCAGGCCAGCGCGCTGGCCGCGTTGGACACCAGCTGCAGCAGGAAGAAGTCGCTGGCCTGCCCGGTCCGCAGGGCGATCAGCGCGGCCACGCAGACGGCGAGCAGCCCGACCAGGACCGACCGGGGACGGTCCCCGCGCCGCAACCGCCAGCCGGCCACCGCCGCGCCGGCCACCAGCGCCGCCAGCACGCCGCCCCACAGCCCGGCGGCCAGCCAGCCCACCGCGAACGCGACCGGCGGCAGGGTCGCGTCGAGCGCTCCCCGCCGGCCGCCGAGCAGGTCCGCCAGGGACTCCGGCCGCTCCCGGGTCGGCCGCTCCCGCTCCGGCGTGCTGGTCACCCGCCACCCCCCTCTGATCGCCTCCTCAACCTAACTGGAGGCGCGACGGCCGCCCAACGAGCGTCGGAGGCGGCCGGCCGTTAAGTTGTGCGGGTGCGCAAGACGGCGAGGGGCGGGACCGCGGTCTGGTTGGTCGTGCTGGCCTTGGCACAGGCCGCCGCGTTCCTGTTGGTGTGGCGCTTCGCCGTGCACACCTCGTTGGGCCAGTGGATCGACACGGTCGCGTTGACCGGCAACCGGATTGGCCAGAGCCGCATTGACGAACCGGTCAACCGGATCCTCAACGCGATGTCGGTGGTGTCCCTGCTGGCGGCGACCGCGGTGATCGGCTTCATCGCGCTGATCCGCGGCCGCAAGACCCTCGCCGTCACCGCCACCCTGCTGATCGCCGGCGCCAACGTCAGCACCCAACTGCTCAAGCATTACCTGACCCGCCCCGACTTCGGCATCGACCCGGCGCGGGCGGCCGTCGGCAACAGCCTGCCCAGCGGCCACACGGCGGTGGCCGCGTCGGTGGCCGTCGCGCTGATCCTGGTGCTGCCGCCGAAGGCGCGGGTGCCGGGCGCGTTCCTCGGCGCCGGCTATGCGGCCGCCGCGGGAGTGGCCACCCTGTCCGCCGGCTGGCACCGGCCCAGCGACGCCGTCGCCGCGTACCTCCTGGTCGGGATCTGGGCGGCGGTCGCCGGCCTGGTGCTCCTCGTCTTCCAGCGGGAACGGGCGAAGATCTCGCTGGCTGACGCGCACCCGGCGGCCGTCGCCGTGCTCGGCCTGGGCGGTGCGCTCGCGCTCGTCGCGTCCGCGCTGGCCCTGCTCTGGCTGGCTCGCCTCTCCGACACCCCCGCCGACGAACTCACCCGCCGGCCCCTCTTTGTCGGGTACGCGGGCAGCGCGGCCGGCATCGCCGGGACGATCGCCGTGGTGGCGGCGCTGGTCCTCGCGTCGGTGCACCGCCTGGTGCCCCGGGTCAAGGGCTGAGTCAGCGGTAGTAGGTGCCGACCATGGTGCCGCTGGCGATCTCCTTGTCGGTCAGCGCCCGCTGCACGTCGGTGACCTGGGGTGCCTCCGGCAGCTCCAGCGGTCGCTCGAGGGCGTAGAGCCGGAAGAAGTAGCGGTGCGGGTCCGCGTGCTGGGGTGGGTGCGGGCCGCCCCACCCGGTGTTGCCGAAGCCGTTGGGCCACTCCCGGCCGCCCAGCGGCACGCCGCCCTCGGCGACCCCCTCCGACCGGGGCGAGATCCCGGTCACCAGCCAGTGCAGGAACGGAGTCTTCCCGGCGTCCGGGTCCTCCACGAACAGGACGAGCTCGCAGGCCGCGTCGGGGACCTGGGACCACTCCAGCGGCGGTGAGACGTTCCCGCCCTCCTGCGAGAAGCGTGCCGGTAGCAGGTCGTGGTCGTTGAAGGCGGTGCTCCGCAGCATGATGCCGGCCATCTTTCCGCGCCTCCTCTCCTCGTCCCGCGGCGCGTACCCGGCCGGTGGGCGACGAAACGGCGGGTGGCAGGCTGTTCAGGCAGGCGAGGCAGCCGACGGGGAGGGCGGATGGACTCCGTGCGCGAGGCGTTCCGGGACGAGTGCGGCCGGCTGGAGCAGGTGCTGCGCAGCCTCGACGAGGCCGACCTGGACCGGCCCACGCCCTGCCCGCCCTGGACGGTCCGCGACCTGCTGGCGCACGTGCGCACCGGCGCGGGACGCCTCGTCGACATGCTCGCCGCCCCGGCCCCCGAGCGGGCGGACGTGGACGCCGTCGGCTACTTCGGGGCCGCCAAGTTCACCCCGGAGGTGGACAGCGCCCGGATCGACAGCGCCCGGCGGGAGGCGCGCGAGCTGCCCGGCGTACCCGAGGTGGCGGACGGCTTCGCGCGGGCCTGGCGGGCCACCGACGCGGCGGTCGCGGTGCAGCCGCCCGGGCGGCTGGTGCGCACCCGGCACGGCGACGCGATGACGCTCACCGAGTTCCTGCGTACCCGGGTGGTGGAGGTCGGGGTGCACGGCCTGGACCTGGCCGACGCGCTCGACCGGCGGCCCTGGCTGACCCCGACGGCGGCGCAGGTGGTGGCCGACCTGCTCAGCGACGGCCGGCCGGTGCCGGACGGGCTCGGCTGGGATCCGCTGACCCTGGTCCGCAAGACCACCGGCCGGGTGCCGCTGACCGACCGCGAGCGGACCCTGGTCGACCGGTCCGGGTTCCGCTGGCTCTCCTTCGGCGGCTGACCGCCGACCGGACCACCGCCCGTCCCGCCAGCGTCCGTACGAGCCGTCATTAGGTCCGCTTGACGTGGCAGGCCGGGCGGCGGCCCCGCTCCCCGGCAGGGCGGGTCGACGGCAGACAGTGAGGATGGCGGCAAGGCGGTCAGTGGTCTGGCAGAAGCAACAGAATTGGCGACAGCTTCGTGTAGGAGGTGAGCAGGGAGGTCGGTTGACATTTGAGGAATTCGTCGCCGCGCGGTTGCCGGCGTTGGTGCGGCACGCGACCGTGCTGTCCGGCGACCCGCATGTGGCCGAAGATGTCGTGCAGGACGTACTCGTCAAGGCGCAGCCCAGGTGGACGCGGATCCGCACGCTCGACGTGCCTGAGTCCTACCTACGCAAGATGATCATTAATGAGCTGGTGTCGACCCGCCGGCGGGTGACCGCAAGGCTGCGGCGGGAACGCGTTCAACTTCCGGTTGAGGTTGAGGACCGCGCCGAGCAGGTCGTGCAGCGCGAAGCCCTCGTCCAACTGATCCGTGCTCTGCCGCCCCGGCAACGCATTGTGATCGCATTGCGCTATTTCGAAGATATGGCCGACGGCGACATTGCGGCGCTGATGGGCTGCAGCCTCGCCACGGTCCGCAGCCAGGCGTCGCGGGCACTCGCCCGGCTGCGACACGTCGCCACGCTTGAGCCGTCTCGGGAGGCACGATGATTGACAAGGAAGCGATCCGGGACGCGTTTGCGGCCATCGCCGACGAAGCGCCGTCGCCGGAGCGTATCCGGGCGACCCTGGCCGCGCGAGCGCGGCAACACAGGCAACGCCGCATGGTGCTGCGGGTCGCCGGTATCGGGGTGGCCGCAGCGAGTGTCGGGGCCACCGGAGCGGAAGTGTGGCGACTGTTGCAGCAACCCGACGCCCACTTTCCCGCGATGGGTGGCGGTCCGGGAGGCGGCTGGCTCGATGTCCCGCTGCGTCACCGGCCGGCGTGGCTGCCCCGCCAGTACGGGCAGGCCAACCGCACTGTGCTCGTGGCGGACGACCAGGCGGCCGTCGTGTCGCTGGAATGGCGGCCCGGTGGCTCGGCGTCCGACGGTCTCACCCCGACCGTCGGACTCACGATCGGTTGGCATGACGTCCTTGAGCCCAACCGGCCGACGGGGCGGCGGACGGAGACCGTTGACGTGAACGGCGTCGCCGGCCAGCTCGTTCAGACCGATGGCGAGCGGAGCAGCCCTTATGTCATCTGGAAGCCGCCCGGTCAGCCGCAGCTGATCGTGTCTGTAATGACCAACGATGATCTCGACGAGCAGCGGGCCATTGCCCTACGCGTCGCACGGTCGGTCCAGCCGGATCAACGGCACACATCGGTAGGCCCCCGCTTCGGCTGGCTGCCAGCCGACCTCGCCGCCTTGCCATGGATGTTTGTCCTGGGCCACGACGGTGCGAGCTGGGTGCAAAGCCTCTCGACCAAGGGCGCTGACGACAGTCGCCAACTTGACGTGTCGATAGGCCCCGACGTACACAAAGATCACATCAATCGGGACGTGGCTCAGCCGATCCAGGTGCGTGGGTTCCCCGGATGGCAGGTGCCCGACAACGGGCAGCTTTTCCTGACCCTGTCCGACGGGGTAGAGGTTTCTCTGCAACTGCTAAGCCCAGCCAGCGAGGACGGTATGTCCGGTCCGAACCCGAATACTGTTCCCGAGCTAGTTCGTATCGTTGAGGAGTTCGACTTCGGACCGTGGCCAGACATGACTTGGGTGGGCAGCAAGTAGGAACAGGCTGGAATCGGAGAGTGCCTCTCTCGTCGCCCTTGGCAAGCTCCAGGAGGTGGGTGACTAACCGGGTGGCGATCGGGACGGACGCCCGCGGACGCGCGGGGACCGCCATGGACGGTTCCAGCAGTTCAACGAGCATGAATCGGCAGGCCAGAGCCCCGTGTTGGTTGCTTGGGGGTCAAGGAGTCGCCGGGTTGACATCCAGTGAGCATCGGGACAGCGATGATTGCCCCTAGAAGTCGCTGCTAGATCCGCTGCTGCTGCTTGATCCGCTGCGACTAGACTCTCCAAATTCGTCATCGTCGTTCCAGCGGGATTCCGAGCCACCGAAACTCCACCCACTGTGCTCGTCACCCGATCCGGAGAACTTGTCCGCATCAGGGGCCGAGTAGTCGTTCGAAACCGGGGACGTGTCGGCTGGTGGTCCCGCAGCCGCAGGAGCGGATGTCGTGTCGGCTGGTGGTCCCGCAGCCGCAGGAGCGGATGTCGTGTCGGCTGGTGGTCCCGCAGCCGCCAACGACGTATCCTCCGGCTTCTTCTCGGCCGCCTTCTTCTCGCCTGGCTTTTGCCCGGCTGGCTTTTGCTCGCCCGGCTTTTGCTCGCCCGGCTTTTGTCCGCCCGGCTTTTGCTCGCCTGGCTTTTGTCCGCCTGGCTTTTGTCCGCCTAGCCTCTTCCTGGCCTCTATTTCCTCGGCCGCCCACTTGGCCGCTTTCTCCTTGACGGCTTTCTCCTCGGCCGCCTTCTTGGCGTCCGCTTTCTCCTTGGCCGCTTTCTCCTCGGCCGCCTTCTTGGCGTCCGCTTTCTCCTTGGCCGCTTTCTCCTCCGCCGCCCTCTTGGCGGCGTCCCTCTGCTCGACCTCCCTGCGCATTCTCTCGCTGGAGCCCTTAAACCCCTCTTGGAACGCTCCGGGTGGGAACAGAGGACCACGGTTCGACATACTGCAGATTTTAGACCCGGACACTGGAGCGCCGCGGCGAAATTCCGTGCCTGCAAAGAGGAAGCGCCGCGCCGGGTCCGGACTATCCGGATAGAGGCGCGGTAATCCTGCCAAAGATGATGCATGGTGACCAGTGCCCAAGGCTGCCGCAAGATCCGTCAGTTGGCACCGGTTCTACACCGCAGGTGCTGCCACCATCTGGCCGCCATCTGGACGCGCTGCCCTTTGGGGCGGTGGGGTGCGCGAGATCGATCAGGCACCAGGTTTCCTCCGGGGTCATCGTGCGCTGTTCTCGGATTTCGGGAACGAGCGGAAACGAAGGGGAACTTGGGCATTCGCTTCTGCTGTGGCGCGACCAGCCGAGCCGAGGCGACCGGAACCAATCGGGTAGCTACCAACCACCGGGGAAGCCACTGCCGGCCAGAAGCCTGTAACCGATGCACCCCACAACCAACAGTGCCAGTAGGGCGACAACGACTTGCACGCCTGGGCTTAGAGTTCGCCTGCGATACCTCGGGCGCTGGTAGCCCACGTTCTCGCGATCGGCGTAACTCGAGGACGGTGCCCCGCCCACCGACCTTGCAGCAGACTTGGCAGCCTCGGCTGCGTCCTCGCTTGTCGCTCCTTGCTGGGACGCCTGCACCGCAGCCTCAGTCGCGGCCCTTACCTGCGCCTCCCCGCCACCTATATGACGCCGCGCCCATGTCTCCCACTGGTTCCACAGATCGTCAGTCACGCGCCTCTCCCGCAGCTCATGTCCAGGTTGATCCTGGTCATGCACCAAGGGTCGCTGACTCTCGCTGGAAGATGTGCTGCTTCCAGAGATCCCATCCCCGTTGCTGATGCCACTGCTGCCGGGATTGCTGCTGCCACCTGTATCGCTACCTCGCCGACCAGCGACCGCGTCGCCGGCAATCCATAGATTCAGGACGCCACCCAGACGGGTTCGGCGTGCCCGATCCGTGCCCGATGGTGCGGTCAACACCGGCCTAGACGAGCGCCTCGGCATCGTGAGTGCGAACGCTCCGTGCACATCCACCGGGCACCGCGACTACGTGACGTGTAGATCAATCCGATTCCCAAGCTGAGGCTATGCACCTTCCAATCTGACGGTGAGGTGCGGCTCGACGTAGCCGCCGCTGTGGGAGACGATGCCGCCGTGAGCTTTGACCTCCTGGTCCTCGCGGCCGAACCTGCTGTTTCGCTCGACGTGGTGCGCGAGATGGTCGATCACTGCACCGGCCTGGCGCACCGAGACGGGGAGCTTGATCCGCGTATCGTCGCCTTCTACGAGGACCTGCGGGTGCGGTTCCCGGATCATCCGCCGTACGACCCGCAGTCTCCCTGGATGTCGGCACCCCTCGCTGTGGGCATCGACCACGTGAGTATGAGCATCAGCCACTCGCCCCGAGGCAGTGAGGCGGTGCGCGCCGTGTGC
>NZ_VSFA01000176.1 GCF_008119785.1 Micromonospora sp. MP36
CGCGGGATTCCACCGCTCCGCCAACAGGCTGGAGACCATGCCCGCCACCAGGTCGGCACACCAGCCGATCCGTTGCGCCAGCACCGCCTGCGACAGAACCTCACCGCTCTCCTCGTCCACCCCCGACCGGAGCAAAACGCGGGCGCAAGCGGTGCGGGAGGCCTCGCCCTCAGCCAGCGGCAGCTTTCCGGTCACCGACTCATCGCCCCGCCATCGATCCAGGAGAACCCGCGATCACGACCGGCCCACGTCACCGGAATCTCCCCCGAACCAGCCCAAAAGCGAAACGCCGCGGTCCACACGGTTAATTTATGATCACCGTCGATTCCTGATCAAGTTGGTCAGCCTGCTGGGCGCGCAGTTCAGGAAGGAGGGCGAGGAGATCGGGGCGGCCGAGCAGGTACGCGCGGTACTTCTCGACGACCTCGTTCCCGCCGCCGTCCGGGCCGGGGCGGTACGGGCTGGCGAGCGGGGACTGCGCGAGGCGCCAGCCGCCGCGGTACATGGCCCGCCCGACGTAGACCCCATCGGCGTAGGTCGGGTCGTCCCGGTGGCCCTTCAGGTTGACGATCGTGGTTGCCCGCATCGTTCGGCTCCTCAGCTTCCCGCTCGCATCGTCAGTATCGGCGAGGGCACGCCCCGAAGCATCAGTCCGGCGACCATCGTTCGGCAGCACCAGGCCCTCCACGCGAGCTGATCCCTGCCGTATGGTGCGCTGATGCGTCGTCGCGTACCACTGGCCCTGCTCCTCGGACCGCTGCTCGTCACCGGATGTACCACCGATCCGGCCGCCCCGGCCGCCGGCTCGTCCGCCCCCACGGCCGCGCCGAGCCCGACCGCGCCCGCCGTCGACTACACCGTCTGGCAGGCCGGGCGCTCCGCACCGGTAGCCGATCCGATCTATCCCGCCCGGGGCACCGACGCGCTGGACGTCCTGCATTATGACCTGGCGCTGGACTGGGCGCCGACGACCAGGACCCTCACGGGCACCGCCACCCTGCGGATCCGGCCCACCAAGGACGCCCCCGACCTCGTCCTCGACTTCATGCCCTACGAGGTCGACGGGGTGACGCTGGACGGTACGACGGTCACCGGCACCGTGGCCAAAGAGAAGCTGACCGTGATCGGCCCGGTCGTCGCTGACAAGCCGGTGACGCTGGTGGTGAAGTACCACGGCCGGCCGAAGGCGACGCCGATGCCGTCGCACCGCAAGGACGTGGAGGATCTCGGCCTCACCGTCACCAAGGAGGGCGGCCTCTGGACGATGCAGGAGCCGTTCGGGGCCTTCACCTGGTATCCGGCGAACGACCAGCCGTCCGACGAGGCCCTCTACGACATCCGGGTGACCGTCCCGGCGGGCTGGTCCGCGATCGCCAGCGGTACCCCGGCCGGGCAGTCCGGGAACACCTTCACCTACCGCAGCGCCGATCCCGTCGCGACCTACCTGACCACCCTCGCCGTCGGGAAATACCAGAAGCTGACCGCCAAGGGGCCCCGTGGCATTCCGCTGACCTACTGGTACCGCAAGGGCGTTGACGACAAGCTGCTGCCGTACCTCAAGAAGTCGCCCCAGTATCTGGCCTGGCTGGAGAAGAAGTACGGCCCCTACCCGTTCCCCTCCGGTGGCGTCGTGGTGGTGGACTCGGAGTCCGGCATGGAGACCCAGCAGATGATCACGATGGGCCGGAAGATCGAGAACACCAAGGCCCGCCGGGACCGCTGGGGGAGCGACCTGCTGCACGAGTACGCCCACCAGTGGTTCGGAAATTCCGTCACCCCGACCACCTGGACCGACCTGTGGCTGAACGAGGGCTGGGCGCAGTACGCCCAAGACCTGTACACCAAGGAGACCCGGCACCTCACCGACGCCAGCCTGGACCGGTACCTGCGCGACGCCGACACCGCCATGCGCAAGAAGCTCGGCCCGCCCGGCAAGCCCAACCCGAAGAACTTCGCCGAGGGCAACGTCTACCTGTGCCCGGAGGCCATGCTCCACGAGATTCACCGACAACTGGGAGACAAGGCGTTCTTCGCACTGGCCCGCGCCTGGGTGCAGGAACAGCGCAACACCCAGCAGGACCGGGCGTCGTTCATCGCCTTCGTCAACAAGCAGACCGGGCGGGACTTCACCAAGCTCATCAACACCTGGCTGGACTCGAAGACCACGCCGAAGCGGATCACCGTGACCTGAGCCGGGGCGGCCGCGTTCCCGCCCGTCGACCTGCGGCGTCCTGTCGGCACCGCCCGGTAGCCTGCGGGGGAGATCCGCAAGCGCGAGGAGCAGGGGAGGGTTTGTGTTTGACGATTCCCGTTCGCGGCCCGCGTTTCGGCAGATTCCGGCGGACATGTTCGCCTTCACCACCACCGACCGGGCTGACTTACACACTGCGGTCATGCAGGTCTTCGGTGATGCCCACGAGCGGCTGGTCGCCGCGTTGACCTTCGACGAGATCCTCGCCGCGCTGCCCGGCGTCGGATGGTATGAGCCGGTCGCCGACAGCTCGCTGGACTACACGCTCGGAGCGTTGCACAAGTACGGGCTGGTCGAGCGCACACAGAACCACTCTGCCCACTACGCGTCGGCCGCGGAGTACGAGCGGCGTAACCTGCACTACTCACTCAGCCGAAAGGGTGAGGCTGCCTACGAGGGAGTGCTGCACGCGGTGCAGCACCTGTCCTCGACCGGCGCCCTGCAAACCGCGGTCCTGGACGCGATCCTCGACCGGCTCGGTGAGCTGCACGACCTCCTCTCCGCGGACGGCAGCCCTGACCGGCGCATCTATGCCGCGTTGACGGAGTTGGAGGGGCACCTCGCCGGCCTGCGGGCCAGCACGAAACAGTTCAACGGCCAGTTGCAGCGGCTGCTGCGTGCCGAAGGCACCGACCCGGCCACCTTCGCTGAGGTCAAGCAGGCCACCATCGCCTACCTGTCGGAGTTCGTCACCAACCTCGACTCACGGCGGCACGCGATCGGCGACGCCGTGTGTCGCATCCAACAGCGCGGCGTCACCGTCCTGCACCACCGCGCGCTGCGCGGCGCTGACCTGCCGGCACTGCCAGGCGACGATCCCGCACCCCGCTGGTTGGAGCTGCGCGCCGCCCGATGGGAAGGCCTGTGCGCGTGGTTCCAACCCGCCGACGGCACCAGCCCTCGAATTGATCAGCTCGCCGACGTGGCACGACGCGCGATCGTCGCGCTGATGCGGGCCCTCGAGCGGCTGACCGACAGCCGGCGGCGGGGCACCAGCACCGCCGCTGATTTTCGTGCTCTCGCTCGCTGGTTCGCCGCCAGCGACTCCGACGACGCCGCCCACGAGTTGTGGTCTGCCGCGTTTGGGCTGTGGCCCGCCCGGCACACCCACCTCACCCATGACGACCCGACCGCAGTTTCGGCCACCACCTCATGGTGGGACGCCCCGGCGGTGCCGGTATCGCCGCTGCTGCGCACCACCGCCCAGGTGGACAAGGTCGCCCGCACGGCCCGGGTCCGGGACACCGCCGAGGTGCGTCGGTTGCGCCGCGATCGGGTGATGGCGGAACGGGTGGAGCTGGAGCGGGCGTGGGCGCAGTTGGCCACGCCAGGGCCGGTGCGGCTGTCGGCGTTCGCGCAACTCGATCCGGGTAGCTTCGCCCGGTTGCTGGAGCTGCTGTCACGGGCGCTGTCCGCCCCGCCCCGCGACGGTGTACGGCGGGCGGCGACGGCCGACGGCCGCCTCGTCGTGGCGCTCGCCGACGCTGACACCGCCCGGCGAGCGGTGCTGCACACCCCGCACGGGGTGCTGTCCGCGCCGGACCTGTTGGTCTCGATCAGTGAAGCCCGCTCGCCCGGAGGCCTCGTCGCCGGCCTGACGGGTGTGGAGGCGACCGCATGACCCGCCGCAGCCGCCCGGTTTGGGAGGCGGTCGGGAGGTTCGCGGCGTGAGCGACCTGCGCAGCGAACTCGACCGGGAGCGGGCGACGGAGCAGGCCCAGGCGATCCGGGCGCTGCTGGCCCGTCCCCTGCTCACCCGCGACACCGACGCCGGCTTCGCCCTGGTGGTGCGGCACCGCGCGAACCTGGTCAGCTGGTTCGACACCCACACCGGCTGGCGGCTGATCGTCGAACCCCGCGCCGGCTACGCACGGCTGATGAAGACCTCACCCCGCCCGCCGGTCGACCGGCCCGCGCGCCGCCCCCGCGGGGCCCGCACCCCGTTCGACCGGCGCCGCTACACCCTGCTGTGTCTGGTGGCCGCCGAACTGCTCGGCGGGCCGGTGACCACGATCGGCATTATCGCGGAGCGGCTCGCTCACGCGTGCGCCGCTGAGCCGGGCATCGTCGGTTTCGACAGCTCCCGGCACGACGATCGCCGCGCCTACGTTGATGCGCTTCTCCTGTTGGAGGAGTTGGGTGTGCTCACCGCCGTGGACGGCAGCACCGACGCCTACCTGCAGCAGACCGACGCCAAGGTGCTCTACCGGGTCGACAGCGGCCGGCTGGTCCGGCTGCTCGCCGCGCGGCAGGCGCCGTCGCGGCTGCCCGACGGCGACATCGACGCCCTGCTCCAGGAGCCGCGCTACGCCGGCGCCGACGATCCCGCCGCTGAGGTATCCGATGAGCAGCGCAACCGGTGGCTGCGGCACTCCATCGTCCGCAGGCTCCTTGACGACCCGGTGGTCTACTTCGCTGACCTGTCCGACGCGCAGCGCGCTTACGCGCACAGCATCACCGGCCGTCGGATGCTGCGCGCCGCGGTGGCCGACGCCGGGATGGTCCTTGAGGAACGCGCCGAAGGGTTACTGGCCGTCGACCCGGACGCCTTCGCGACGGACGAGAAGTTCCCCGCCGGCGGCAGCGTGGCCGGGCAGGCCGCGCTGCTGCTCCTCGACACCGTCCTCGCCGCTCGCCCCGACCCCGTCGGCGAGGAGCAGCTGATCCGGCAGCTGGCCGACCGGTTCGCGGCCGTTCCCGGATGGGCGCGAACCTACCGCTCCGACGGTGGCCCGCAGCGGTTAACCGGCGAAGCCCTCGCCTTGCTCACCCGATTCGGGCTCATCCAGCGCGACGGCGGAGCCGTCCGCGCGCTGCCGGCCGCCGCCCGCTACGCGGTCAGCCAACCCACCGTCGTCACGCCCGCACAACGGAGCCGCCGGTGACACTCTTTGCCCTGCCCGCCGCAGGCACCGCCACTGAGGACTTGCGTGACGACCGGTGGCAGCCGATCCGCGCCGGTGTGCTCAACATCTGGCGGTACTACGACGAGGTGTTCACCTTCCACCGCGGCCGGCTGCTGCTGCGCGGGCCCAACGGCACCGGCAAGTCCAAGGCGTTGGAGCTGCTGCTGCCCTACCTGCTGGATGCGAACCTGCGCCCGGCACGGTTGTCCACGTTCGGCGGATCCGAGCGCACCATGCACTGGAACCTCATGGGCGACGGCTACCGGCACACCACCCGGGTCGGCTATGTGTGGCTGGAGTTCGGCCACGGTAGCGGCGATCAGCCGCGCTGGTTCACCTGCGGCGCGCGGCTGGCCGCGTCTACCAACACCCGCACCGTCGACGCCACCTACTTCACCACCACGCTGCGGGTGGGTGAGCCCGGCGGACTGTCCCTGGTCAAGGACGGCAACGTCCCCCTGACCCGCCAAGACCTGACCCAAGCCCTCGGGGACCAGGGCAGCGTGCACGCCGGCGCCGAGCCCTACCGGCGTGCGGTGCGGGAAACCCTGTTTCGTGGGCTCAGCGAGGGGCAGTATGAGGCGCTCATCGCGACGCTGCTGCAGCTGCGCACCCCGAAGCTTTCCGAGCACCTCAACCCGGACGCGTTGTCGGAGGTGCTGTCGAAAGCCCTGCCGCCGCTGGACGCCGCCGATCTGGCCGAGATCGCCGAAGGATTCGAGCAACTGGACCGGCGACGCGAACGCCTCGCCCGGCTCGACGAGGAGGTAACCGCCGCCCGGCGGCTGGCCGAACGCCAGCAGCGATACGCGCGACGGGCGCTGCGCCGCGGCGCGGCGGAACTCGTCGCCGCGACCACTCAGCTGGACAACGTCACCCGCGACGCCCGCCAGCGACGCCAGGACCACGCCGTCGCCGCCGGCGAACTCGAGCAGGTCAGCGCAGCCATCACCGACAACGAACGCGAGCAGGCTGTCACCGACGAACGCATCGGCGGGCTCCGCGACAGCGACGCCTACCGCGAGGGCCGTCAGCTCGACGACCTGCGGCGGGAGGCGACCACCGCCCAGCGCGCCGCCACGGACGCCCGTACGGCGGCGAACAGCCGACGCGGGGAGGCGGCACGCGCCGCCGACCAGGCCGCACGCCTCGCCGATGAGGTCGCCACCGCCGCTGCGCAGACCGGCCGGTCCTGGCGGGATACGACCGCCGCGGCGCTCGCCGCCGGAATGGCCAGCTTGGTTGAACCCCTCGTGGCCGAAACCACCGAGCGGGCCCGGCACCTCCTTCGGGGCATCATCCGCGGCCGCGAGGAAGAGATCACCGCAGTCAGCGCCGCGATCACCATCCACCAGCGGGCGGTCACCGACCGCGACCAGGCCCAGGTGAGGCGAGAACGACGGACCGCCGCACGCGACGCCGCCAACACCACTCTGCGGCAGCTGACCCGCACCTACGACGACGAGGCGGCCGCCCTGCGCGAGGCCATCACCGGATGGGCGTCGGCGTGTGAGGTCCTACCCGTGACCGACCGGGCAACCGAACTCGCGGACCTGGCAGGCGACGACAGCACCCTGGCCGCCCTGCTCGGTGAACTGGCAGCGACCGTCCGCGAACAGCTCGCCGCCGCGCACGCCGAACAGCAGACCCGTGACGCCGAACTTCGGCAGCGGCGACAACCTCTCGCGGCGCGGCTGGCGACGCTGTCCAACACCGCAACCCCCGAGCCGTCCCCGCCGCGGCTGCGCACCGCCCCCCGTCAGGAGCGGCCCGGCGGCCCCCTGTGGCGGCTTGTCGACTGGCGCGACGACGTGCCACCCGCGGTGCAGGCAGCCGTGGAGGCCGCGCTTGAGGCGTCCGGCATGCTCGACGCGTGGATCTGGCCCGACGGGTCGGTGACCTCGGACCGCGGCGGCCACGACACCTACCTGGCCGCCGCCACAGCCCAGCCAGCATCCCACGGGTCCCTGCTCGCGGTGCTCACCCCCGACGAGCGGGCGCCCGTGCCAGCACCGCTGATCGCTGCCGCGCTCGCCGGAATGGCGTTCGGACCGACCGCGCCCCACCATGTAGCGGCCATCGGCGCGGACGGCACCTGGCGGCTCGGCCCGCTCTACGGCAACGCCAGCAAACCGGACGTCGAGTTCCTCGGCGCGGCAGCGTTGGAGCGAACCCGGCGCCGGCAGATCGACGAGCTGACCACCCAGCTCGCGGCCCTCGACGCCGAACGTGCCCAGATCGCCGAGACCACCCGACAGCTGATCGAGCGACGCAACAGCCTGCAGGCGGAACTCGCCGCCCGGCCGGATCACCGCCGGGTGGTGCGCGCGGCGGAACAGCTCCACCGCGCCGAGCTGAAACTCGCCGCCGCACAAGACCTCCTCGACGAGGCCAGCCGCGAAGCGGCCACCGCCGACGACGGCGTTCGGGCGGCGCTGCGCGAGCTGACCCTCGTCGGCTCCCGGCACGGGCTGCCCACCGCCGCAGCCGACCTTGACCGCCTCACCGACGCGCTGCGGACCCTGCGGCAGGCGGCGGACGGTTGGCTGACCGACCGCAGCCGTGAGGAACACACCACAGCCCGCCGCGATGACGCCCGCGACACCGCCGACCGCGCCGCCGCCATCGCCGAGGAGGAAGCAGCCCGCGCCGAGACCGCCGAGGAAAACGCCGCCGGTCTCGCGGCCCGACTCGACGCCGTGGAACGCACCGTCGGCGTCGAGTACCGGGCGGTCCTCGATGAGGTGCACCGGCTGCGTAATCACATCGAGAACCTGAAACAGGATCTGCGGCGGCTGCGCCCCCGTCACGACACCCTGATCGGGCAGCTACATGACCTCAACGCCCGCGCCGAACGCGCCGAACAAGACCGCGACGACGCGACCCACGTCCGCGACGCCGCAGTCACCCGGATGACCCGGCTCGTCGACCTTCTCGGCGCCGACGCGGCCCTCACCACCGACCTGACCGGCCTCGGCGCCGTCACCGCCACCCTGCACGCCGCGCGACAGCTCGCCGAGGAGATCGGCGCCCTCGCACACGGCCCCCGCCACCTCCGGCATGACGAAGGTGAACTCGGCAACGTCCTGCACGTCATCAGTGCTTCGCTGGCCGGATACGCCGACCTGGCCATGACTCCCGACGAGCAGTGCGATGTGCAGGTCGTCACCGCCACTGTCGACGGCCTGCCGACCACCCCCACCGCACTGGCGCTGCGGCTCGTGTCGGAGCGAGACGACATGCGGGCCCACCTCACCGAAGAGGAACGGCAGCTGTTCGATCGCACCCTCACCGGTGACACCCGCCGCCATGTCGCCCTGCGCATCCGCCAAGCCGCTGACCTTGTCCGCGAGACCAGCGCCCAGCTCGAACAGGTCCGCACCGTCTCCGGCCTGGGCGTCCGGCTGATCTGGGAAGTCAACAGCGACCTCGACCCCCGTCTGAGACAAGCCCGAGAACTCCTCCTGCAGGACCCGGCGCTACTGACCGACGCCCAACGAACCGCCTTGCACGACTTCTTCCGCGCCCGCATCGACGACATCCGCAACGCCGGCTCCACCGACGGCTGGGAACAGCAACTCAGCGAAGCCCTCGACTACCGACGTTGGCACCGATTCGTCGTGCAAATCCGCTCCGCCACCGGCGACTGGTCACCCGTCACCCGCCGCCAACATGATCCTGCTGGCTTATTGCCGGGTTCATGCA
>NZ_VSFA01000177.1 GCF_008119785.1 Micromonospora sp. MP36
CAGCCGAGCCATGTAGATGATCGCTGCGATCCCGACACAGGCCCCGCCAATGACGAAGCACGAGACCTTGATCCGCGAGGTGCGGTGACCAGACAAGCGCACCGCCTCCTCGTTGTTGCCGGTGGCGTAGATCAGTCGGCCGAAGACCGTGCGGCTTAACACGAACCATGCCAGCGCGACCAGAGCTATGGCGACCAGGAACACGGCGGGCAGGCCGGCGAAGGTCGCGGTGCCGAATTTGGTGAGGCCCGGCGGCAGGTTGTAGATGGTGGCGGCGCCGGTGTACTGCTGCGCGGCGCCGCGCGCGACGTACAGCATGCCGAGCGTGACGACGAAGGAGGGCACTGCCCACCGTTCGGTGACGAAGCCGTTGACGAAGCCGGTGATCGCGCCGATCACGACGCTGACCAGGATCGCGAACGGCACCGCGATGGCGGTTGGCAGACCGGAGTCCGTCATGGCGGTGCCGGCGACGACCGCGCACAGCGCGATGACGGAGCCGACGGACAGGTCGATCCCGCCGACCAAGATCACGAAGGTCATGCCGACCGCGAGGATGGTGTTGATGGTGATCTGGGTCATGATGTCGCGCACATTCCCCGAGGTGCCGAAGTAGGGCGAGAAGGCGAGGAAGAACACGACGAGTGCGGCGAGGGCCACCCCGATCCCGGCCTCCCCGAGCACCTGGCTGACCCACCGACCGCCGGCGAACCGCGGAGCAGTTACCGCCGTCATGCCGAAACTCCTTTCAAATATCCCGAATAGGCGAGGTTGAGCACTCGCTCGGCGTCGAACTCGGCCCGTGGCACCTCCCCCGCAATCGCTCCGCGGGAGAAGACGATGATCCGGTCGCAGATGCCGAGCAGTTCTGGCAGATCGGAGGAGACCACGAGCAGCCCTTTGCCGGCGTCGGCCAGGTCGAGCAGTAGTTGATGGATCTCGTACCTGGCGCCGACGTCGATGCCGCGGGTCGGCTCGTCGACGATGAGCAGGTCGGTGTCGGCTGCGAGCCATCGCCCTAGAACAACCTTTTGCTGGTTACCGCCGGACAGGGCGCGGACGTGCTGGCGTACGCCACGGGATGCGACGCGAAGCTTCTGTGCCAGGGCGGTGGCGGCCGCGGCTTCGGCGGCGCGGTTCAGCAGGCCGAACCTGCTGATGGCCGGCAGGCTGGCGAGGCTCATGTTCGCCGCGATCGGCAGGTCCAGCACCAGCCCTTGGGCCTTGCGGTCCTCGGTGAGGAAGCTCATCCCGGCCTGTACCGCGGTGCGCGGGTGCCGCAGCCGGATGGGTCGTCCGCGCAGCTCGATGCGCCCGGTGGCAGCACGGTCCGCACCGAAGATGGCCCGCATTGCCTCGGTGCGTCCGGAGTTGACCAAACCGGCCACACCGACGACCTCGCCGGCGCGGACGGTGAGCGACAGCGGCGGCGCGGCAGGGGTGACGCGGAGGTTGGTGACCCGCAGTAGTTCGTCCCCCTGCGGGCGGGCGCGAACGGGCGGGAACTCGTGGGCGAGGTCGCGGCCGACCATGGACCGGACGAGTTCGGCTGTGGTGAGGCTGGTGACGTCTCGAGTGTCGATGTGCTTGCCGTTGCGCAGCACGGTGACCCGATCACCGATCTCGAAGATCTCCTCCAGGTGGTGGGAGATGTAGATGACGGCGACGCCTGTTTCGGTCAGCCGGCGCAGGATCTCGAAGAGACGGCCTGTTTCCTTCGGAGTGAGCGTAGCGGTGGGCTCGTCCATGATGAGCAGTCGGCATTGTCCGCTCAGCGCTTTGGCAATTTCGACCAGTTGCATCTGGGCGATGCCCAGCCGTTCGACCGGTGTCCGGGGAGAAAGATCTAGACCTACCTCGGTCAACAGTTCGCGAGCCGCCCGGTCCAGGGTGGCTCGGTCCACTACGCCGGCCCGGCGGGGCAGACGGTGTAGGAACAGGTTTTCAGCGACGGACAGGTTGGGCAGCAACGCAAGCTCTTGATGGACAACGCGGATGCCAGCCTTCAACCCGTCGGCGGCGCTGGCCGGTTGGTACGGTTGTCCGTGCAGCGTCATGGTGCCGGCGTCGGGAGGCTCGATCCCGGACAGGCAGCGCACCATCGTTGACTTGCCGGCGCCGTTTTCGCCGATTAGCACGTGAACTTCGCCGGGTTGCACCTCGAGGTCGACGCCGTCGAGGGCGGTTACCCCCGGGTACCGCTTGGTCAGGCCGGAGACCTCCAGCACAGCCATAGCCACCTACTCCTCCAGTGTGCCCGGGTGGGGCCGGCGCTGCCGGCCCCACGCCTGGCTTGCGTCACGATCCGAGGTTGTCTTTGGTGATCAGCTTGATTTCGGTCTTTTGCCAGCCGGTCACGTTTTCACCGGCGATCATTTTCATGGCGTAGTCGATGCCGTCAGCGGCTTGCTGTGAGCCGTACTGGTCGAGGGTGGCGACCATGACGCCGCTCTGCAGGTGCTCCTTGACGGCTGGGATGTTGTCGAACGAGGAGACCTTGACGTTGGCCTTGCGCTCCTGAATGACCTTGATCGCGCCCAGCGCCATTGAGTCGTTGGAGGCCATCACGCCCTGGATGTCCGGGTGGGCGGTGAGCATGCTGGCGAAGACCTGATTTGCCTCATCGGTTTCCCAGTGCGCGGTCTTGGAGTCGATCAGAGTCAGACCGCCCTCGGCCACCGCGTCGAGGAACCCGTTCTTGCGCTGAGTGGCGTTGTCCGCGCCCGGGTTGCCCTCCAGGATGACCACCTTGCCACCCTTGCCGAGAAGGTCGGCGAGCGCCTTGCCGGACTGCCTGGCGCCGTCCCGGTTGTCCGGGCCGACGAAGGGCACCTCGACGCCGGCCTGCTGCAATGCGCCGTCGTCGAGTTTCACATCGATGTTGACTACCTTGATTCCGGCCTTGACCGCCTTGGCGACCACCTGAACGAGGGCCTTGGAGTCGGCCGGTGCAACCACGATCGCGCTGGCGTGCTTGGTGATGCAGCTCTCCACCAGGGCGACCTGTCCGTCGACGTCGGTTTCGTTCTGGGTGCCGCTGGATTCGAGGGTGAGGTCATTGCGTTCCTGGACGTGCTTGACTGCGCCGTCCTGCATCTGCTGGAAGTACTCGTTGGCGAGGGACTTCATGACCAGGCAGACCTTTGGCTTACCGCCAGCCTGGCCGGACACCGGATCGCTGGTGTTCTCCTGGCCGCAGCCGGCAAGCGCCAGTGCCACGGTGGCGGTCACGATCCCTGCGAGGGCAACTCTGCGTCTCACGGTGGGTTCCTCTCGGTGGTGGGGGTGGGGACGGGTGGTTCCTCTCGTTGGTGCAGAACCCGCTGGGCCTGCGCGCCGATCGCTAGAAGGCGACTCCCGCGTGCAGGACGACGTTGGCGTATGGAGTGGCCTCGCCGGTGCGCACAACGACGCGTGCATGCTGGGTGAGGCGTTTGAGCTCGTCATGGGGCACGATGTCGGTCGGGATGTCGCGGAGCACATCCCAGCTGCCGTCGCTTTCGACGGCGACGGTGGCTCGCTCCACGACGCATTCGTCCAGCACGGCCCGCAGCACCGCAAGGAACGGCGGCTCGCCGCGCCGCCAGAGCAGATCGATCGTCTCCACTCCTGCTGGCACCGGCAGGCCTGCGTCGGCGATGACGATGCGGTCGCCGTGACCGGCCTGTGCGAGCACTGCCAGCAGGCGCGGATGCCACAGCCCGTCAAATCGCATGTTTGGTCACCTCCGGATCGTCGTGTGTCGGTGCGTCGAAAAGCCGGTCGACCTCGTCTCGATAAGGCAGGGCTGCTTGGGCGCCGCGGCGGGAGGCAGCCAGCGCGCCGGCGGCGCAGGCGCGCCGGGTTGCCGTGCGGAGGTCGGTACCACTAGCGGTCCGGGCCAGGGCGAACTCTGCGCAGAACGCGTCGCCGGCACCGACCGTGTCTACTGCGTCCACGGGGAACGCCGGAACGTGTGTGATGCCGGTCGGGCTGGCGGCGATCGCCCCGTTTCCGCCGAGTGTGACGACAACCTCGGCGACGCCGAGGTTCCGCAGTGCGCTTGCCGCGCTCGTCGCGTTGGTCGCATCGGGGGCTAGCCCCGCAGCCTCGGTTTCGTTGACGACAAGTACGTCGGACCGGCGGATCAGCTCGGCCAGGTCGGGGCTCGGGTGTTGCGGTAGCGGCGCGGCATTGAGCACCACCGGGACACCAGAGGAGCGGGCGGCGTCGGCGGCCGCTCGGCATGCGTCGATGGGGATTTCCAACTGGAGCAGCAGCGCCTGCGCACCGTCGAGCAGTGCGTGTAGCTTGGGGGTCGCCAGCTTCGCGTTGGCGCCGGGCGAGATGGTGATCATGTTCTCGCCGTCGGGCCCGACGACGATGAGCGCCACTCCGGTCGCGGCATCCGCCGTCACCATCACACCGGAAACATCCACCCCGTCACCGGAGAGGCTGTCGCGCAGCTCGGCTCCGAACTGATCCGCACCGACCATGCCGACTAGCGCGACGTGGGCGCCCAGACGCCGGGCGGCGAGTGCCTGGTTGGCGCCCTTGCCACCGGCACCGCGGACCAGTTCGGTGCCGGCTACCGTTTCGCCGGGGCTCGGCAGGCGCGGTACCCGGATCGACAGGTCCATGTTGAGGCTGCCGACGACAACGATTCGTCCGCTCGTCATGCGTCATCCTCCGTGATGGCCGAGTCGCCCCCCGCCGGGTCGGGACAGCCGCATGAGCCGCGGGCGACCAGCGTGGTCGGGCAGACGATCCGGGTTGCATCGCGAGCCGGATCGGCGAACCTGGCCACCAACCACTCCACCGCGAGCCGGCCCAGCTGCTTCACCGGCTGACGCATCGTCGAGAGGGCGGGCACGGTGTAGGCACCACCCTCGATGCCGTCGAACGAACAGATTGCGAGGTCGTCGGGGACGCGGACGCCCATCTCGGCGGCTGCCCGGAGTACGCCTAGCGCTTGCTCGTCGCTGGCTACGAAGAGGGCGTCGGGCCGGTTGCGCTGGGACAGCAGGGCCCGGCCGGCGCGGTATCCGTGTGCCCGACCGAACGGGACGTGCACCAGCGCAGCCGGTTCGAGGCCGGTCTCGATTAAAGCGCGTCGCCAGCCGTCAACACGGTCGACGGTGGGGTGAAGACCAGCCGGCCCGGCGATGCAGCCGACTCGACGCCGGTCGTGCCCGATGAGGTGCATGGTCGCCTCGTACGCGCCGCCCTCGTGATCCACCAGCACATGGGTCGCCTCCGGTATGTCGACCTCCCGGTCGAGCACAAGCCGCGGCACGCCGCTGCGGGCCAGGTCAGCGATCCAGCGACGGGTGCCACCGTGCGCAGGCACCACGATCAGGCCATCGACTTGCCGGTCGAGCAGCGCCCGCACGTATGTGGCTTCCCGATCGTCGTCGTCCATTGCGTTACCCAGCAGCATGGTGTAGCCGTGGTCGAAACCGGCATCCTCGACGCTGCGGGCGAGTTCGGCGAAGAAGGGGTTGGAGTTGTCGGGCACCACCAGGCCGAAGGTCATGGTCCGGTTTGTGCGCAACGAGCGGGCGAGCGCGTTGGGCCGGTAGCCGAGTTGTCCGATCGCGGTGAGCACGCGTTCCTTAGTGGCAGGTGCGACGCTTCGCGGTCCGCCGTTGAGGACGTAGCTAACGACGGCCTCAGACGTGCCGGCCAGGCGCGCAACATCTCGACGTGTCACCACTTCGCGCCCTCAGCTCCCCATGTGAACTCCTGCTGAGCTGGAGTATGTGAGGGCAGGCACTTACCCGAGAGGGTAGATTGAAACGCCCCCCGGGCTTCCCATTCAACCACCAGCAACTCTTCCTCGACTATCGTCATCGTCCATTTCTCTGTCATCGCATGCCATCCGTCACGCCGCGCCGGAGCGGCCACGACGGCGTGACGGAATCGGCCTCCGCCACGTCGCCGTGATGTCCGCTACTCGCCTCAGATCGGCCGCGTCATGAGGTCGACATAGAGGTTCCAGAACGCATCCCGATTGATGTCAAAGAGCACCTGGACCTTCTGAGTGCCGCCGGGGAAGTTCTCCGGCTTGTTCATGTCGCGGTTGCGGCTCGGACCGTAGCCCAGCGATCGGCCGTAGTCCGGACCGAACGTCGTGTCAACGTCCACGTACCGGTCTTCGATCTTCGTGGCAATGGAGGGGTCAAGAAAAACTGCTGAGGTGATCGAGTCCCAGACGAAGGACTGGCGAGCGGGGTCTGCCTGGAACCGCGGGCCTTGCAAGTCCCGGAACATCCTGGTCAGCGGAGTGTCCCGGCCGCTGACGATCCGGTCGTACTCCTTCTTCGTGTAAAACACCCGCTCGGCCACATCGTTGGGCACCACGAGTTGCCGCTTGAACGGCGTGCGGAGCACGATCTTGGCCGACTCTGGGTCGAACCACCAGTTGAACTCAGCAGCCGGCGAGGTGTTGCCGGGGATGTCGATTGCGCCGCCCATGTAGATGACCTGCTTGACCAGCGGCACGATCTCCGGATACGTCCGCACGGCAAGCGCCACGTTCGTGGCCGGACCGAGGACGAAGAGAGTCACCTGGTTCGGGTACTTCTTCACCTGGTCCGCGATGAACTGCGCCGCTGCCTGTTTGGTCGACGGCTTGGTCGTGGGGTAGCCGCCGTAGGGGGTGGTGGCAAGCTCGCGGTAGGACGGGGGACGCTGACGGGCATATGCCCCCATGTACTCCAGGTTGCCGAAGAGGTCCTGCTCGGCGGCCAGGGTGGCCTGGCGGCTACCCATCAGCGGCTCGCCGCCGCCCGGGACCACGGGCACGTTCTGGTGCTTTATGAGCTCGAGCTGCCGTAATGAATACGCTGTCCCCTCCTCGACCCAGGTGTTGCCCGCCACGACGGTGATCCCGAGCAGGTCCACCTTCTTCGAGTTGGCGAGCATGAACATGGCGACGGCGTCGTCGTTGAGCTGCCCCATGTCGACATCCATGATGACTTTCTCGTTCGCCGCCGTCGTGGCCACCGGCGCCGCTAGGGCAACCCGCGAAACCGGCTGCGCTTGGCTGGCGGGTACCGCCAGAAGAACGGCGCCGAGAACAGCTGCGGCGACCGCCGACACGAGTGCTGGGCCTCTGGACATCTTCACCGTGTGGACCATCCTTTCGCTCGAACGTTGTGGCGAGTTAGCGAGTTAGGTCTCGCCGAGGCGGATGCTGCTGTGACCCGCGGTCTCGCCGTCATGGCGGATCTACAGCGACGGCTTCACTGAGTTGGCCCGTTGGGACCAGGTGCTCACGGCCAGGCGTGCGGCTACAGCAGGCAGGCGAAAAGCTTCGGCAACTCGAGTTGGCAACTCGAGTTGCAGAGCAGCTTGCGGGCAGCCCCCTCGCAACGGCAACCCCTCGTGACCGACCTGTTATCTAAATATGTCCATCGGTCGTGAGCGGTCGACCGGGGAACCGCGTCTGCAGCGGTCGCTGACGTCGCAGCAGTGCTGGGGACGGCCGCCCCGCCGCGCACGGCCAGCCCAACAGCGCAACCGCGGCCCGTGCTCCGGCGAGCCGTGGCCAGATGAGCGACGCTCCATATCGGATGAACTGCTCCAATCTCGGCGCTAGCCAAGAAACCTCGCAAAGAGGCTCACGAATGTCACAAGGAGGTAACGAAGTCTGGGCCGCGCCTTGCCCGTTCCCCATTGCATCGACTTGCGTAACAGCAACACGAGTTGCCAACACGAGTTGCAACCACGAGAGTGCAGGGAGGGCAACCGAATGAACGGAGGACGAAGGCTAACCCGGAGCGCAGTCGCCGTCGTAACGGCGGCGTTCGGCGTGGCCGCAGCGCTGGGCGCACAGCCGGTCGCCGCCAAGCCCAGCACGACCCCCGTCAAGTTGATCTTCGACACCGACTTTGGCGGAGATGTCGACGACGCTGGCGTCGCCGGCATGCTGAACGCGATGCAGGACAACGGCGAGGTCGAGGTGCTAGCCATGATGGCGAGCAACCCCACCCGCCACGCCGCACCTGGCCTGGACGCCATCAACACCTACTACGGACACGGAAACATCCCGATCGGCTCCCTGAAGCCGGTCTACGACCATGTCCCCAGCCCACCGACGCCGGGTGCGGTCATCACCAGCAACAACGTCTCGGGCTATGCCGAGCTGCTCGGTCGCGGGTGGAAGAACAACATCGGGGACAGCTCCCGCGTACCCGACGCGGTCGACCTATATCGCAAGATCCTTGCCAAGCAGGACGACGCCAGCGTCACGATCGTCGCCGTCGGCGGCCAGATCAACCTCGGCGGACTACTCGCCTCCGGGCCCGACCAACACAGTCCGTTGACCGGAGCCGAACTCGTCAGCCACAAGGTCAACAAGCTCGTCGTCATGGGCGCACGCTTCCCCAGCGGACGCGAGTGGAACATCATGCTCGATCCCACCGCGGCAGCTACCGTCGCGAAGGACTGGCCAACGCCGATTGTCTACAGCGGCTTCGAGATCGGTGACACCATCCTTACCGGCTCTCGCCTATTCACCGAGACCCACCCCAACAACCCCGTCCTGAACGCGTATGAGGACTACGTCGGCTGGGGCAACAACCGCAGCAGCTGGGACCTGACCGCCGCCTACGTCGCAGTGCGCGGCACCGATGAGCTCTTCAAGCTATCCGAGCCCGGCCAGGTCAAGATCACAGCCGATGGTTCCAACACCTTCCAGGCCGACCCCAGCGGCACGCGCCATTACCTGCTTACCGCCGCACCTGACGAAACCATTGCAAAGGCCATCGAGGACCTCATGGTCCAGGCGCCGGTGAAGGGCTGGCACTGAAGACCCTGCGGGCGGCCGCACACTGCGGC
>NZ_VSFA01000178.1 GCF_008119785.1 Micromonospora sp. MP36
GGGCGGTGCAGGGCCGCCCGTCAGCCCTCACGCCGGTACGCCCGACACGACGTCCGCGACGTTGCCCCGGTTGCAGGTGGTGGTGGAGATGCTGGGGGCGTTCACCGTCGGGCCGTAGACGACGTACCGCTGGCCCGTCTGCACGTTGCGGCACTGGATCTGGACCCGGTAGGCGCCCGTGTCGCACTGGGCGGTACCCCGGCCGTAGTAGTGGTTGCTCCCCTCGTGGACCCACTCCGCCCAAGAGACGCAACCGGTGACACCGACTGTGGGCAGCGGATCCTCGACGGGGTACACGCCTTCGGCGACGTTCCCGCTGTAGCACTGGATGGTGGCCGTACCGGGGGCGTTCACCGCGTAGCCGCCGTAGACGACGTATCCCACGCCCGTCTGCAGGTTACGGCACTGGAGCTTGACCTTGTACCGGCCGGTGGCGCACTGCACGTTGCCGCGGCCGTAGTAGTAGCTGTTACTGCCCTCCTGGACCCACTCCACCCACGTCGTGCAACCGGTGGGGGCGGCCTGGACGCCCAGGTCGGAGTGCGCCACCGCGCGGGCTGGTGCCGGGGCGGCCTGGGCGGGGGCGGCCACGGCGGAAAGGCCGAGAACGGCCGCCGCGACCAGTGAAAGCGAATGCCTGATCAAGTCTGTCTCCTGGAGGGACGGGAGAATTCGCCGAACGGCAGGGACCATGTTAAGAAACACTTTGACGGACGTCTATAGAACGGCGGGAAAGTGCGCTTTTGTCGTGGGCGGGTGACGGCGGGTTCGGGCCGTACGCAGTCGAGTCCTGACGCTGATGGGCGCGGGCGCGGCCGGGTTCGCGGCGGTCCACCTGGGGCTGCCACGGCCATTTGGAGTGTGGGACATGCCGTTGGTGTCGGGCCCCACCGAGGCGGCGCTGGTCGTGATAGGACCAGCGCTCGTCCTCGGCGCTGGTCTGTTTCACGGATCTCGACGTCGCGACCTGCGCTCATCGCAGCCCTAGCCGCGCACTTCCGGCGGCATCACAGCGCACTCGATCTTGGCCGGCTTCTGGCCGTTTGCGACCCCTCCTGCTCTGTTTGGGTCCACGACGTGCGAGGAACACGTGGACCCGTTGGACATCGCCGGCCAACTGAGCCTCACGCTCAAAGCCTTAGGCGAGGCGGGCTCCGCCCGGGAGCGCCGAGGACACGCGGCCGCCGCAGCAGCGCGTCCTCGGCGCGGACCTTCCGGAGACGCGTCAGACCGCGGACGCGCTCGCCCGGGCGCGGCCATACTCAGCCAGGGAGTAGAAGGCGGCCTTGGGCTCCCACGGCATTCCTGGGTAGGCGGTCCCGGTGCGGCCGGGTGGGAGGACCTTCACGATTCCGAAGCTGCCCAGGTCGAAGTCCCGCTCGGGGTCCTCTGAGGTGGGCAGGTGCCGGGAGGCGAAGGTATAGACGAACGCGGTGTCCACGCCGCCGGCGTCGTAGACGTTGAGGAGATCGCGCAGGTAGGTGGCTTGTTCGGGTTCGTCGCGCTCGACGGTCTCGGTGAGCCGGGCGGCCTGTGCGGTGTGCTCGTCGTACCCGATGATGTCGCTGCGGCTGCCCCGGTCCGCGGCTCCGTTGAAGGGCGCGCAGCCGAACTCGGTGATGGCGAACGGCTTGCCTTGGGAGGTCATTGTGGCGAGGTTCGCGGGTAGGGCGGCGGCGTTGCTGGCGTCGCGGTAGCCGGCGTCGGTTGCGATGAAGTCGAACGGCGTCCAGTCCACCGCCTCCATAGGGAGCGACGCGTACCCTATGAGGCCGCCGAACCGCTCGCGGGCGCCCGCGGCGGCCTGGGCCAGAAGCGCGTTGGTCTCTCGCTGCAGGCCGGGGAGGACCTCGCGGACCCGCGCCGGGTCGGTGAGGACGGCCGCTCGCTCGGTCAGGGTGTCACCGGGCATGAGCCCGATCGTCATCATGCTGATTTCCGAGCCGGTGAGGAACCGCACGTTCGCCCCTTCCCGCCGGATCCGCTCGGCGCGCTCGGCGGCGTCCAGCAGGAACGCCAGTAACTGGTCGTTGGTCAGGCCGTTGGTGAACGGGCAGTACCAGACCTCCAAGCCGGCGGCGACCGCGTGCCGGGCGGCGATCTCCAGACGGTCGGCGACCCCGCCGGTGATCCGGACGGCATCGGCGTGCAGGTCGTCGCGGATGATCCGCATGTCCTTGGCGACGATGTCGGGGTCGAAGGGTTCATGGGTGGTGGTTCCCATGTTGGTGAAGCCGGTGTCGTAGGTGACGCCCCAAGCGCGCATTGCTACCTCCTTTAAGGTACGGGAAGTACCGTACGCTGGCTAGCGTACGATGCGTACCGTGGCAGTGGAACGGCGGCGGCGGGGTGCGGATCTGGAGCAGGCGATCCTGCGCGCGGCCGCCGAGGAACTGACCGCCTCCGGCTACGCCGGCATGACCATGGACAAGGTCGCCCAGCGTGCCGGCACGAACAAGAACGCGATTTACCGGCGCTGGCCGCAGCGCGCCGCGCTCGGCATCGCCGCCTACAAGCACCTGGCCGACGCCCGCACCCCGACGCCCGACACCGGCAGCCTCCGAGGCGACGCGTTGGAGCTGCTGCGGCGGGCCAACGCGACCTGGTCGTCACCCCGCGGGGCGATCCTGCGCGACCTCCTGGCGGCGGCCGCCGACGAGCCGGCCCTGCTGGAGCTACTGCGCGAGCAGGCCGGCGGCGGCGCGATGAACGCCGCCTGGTTCACCCTTCTGAGCCGGGCGGTGGCCCGCGGCGAGGCACCCCCGGAGGCGGTGCAGCCGCGGGTGGCGGCACTGCCGATGATGCTGCTGCGTGGCGAGTATGCCCTGCGCGGCGTTCCGGCTGTGCCCGACGAGGTCCTGGTCGAGATCGTCGACGAGATCTTCCTGCCGCTGGTCCGCGGCCGGGGCGTGACCGACTAACCGGCCTTGGTAGCCGAGCGATTCCAGTTCACCCTCGGCCGGCAGTGAACCGCGCAGACGGCCCCGTCAGGCCGTGCCGGTCTGCATGTCCTGGGCCCGCGGATGTACACACGCCGAAGACCAACAAGCGCCGCGATCGGCGCAAGCGCAAGGCCAATCACGGCCGCCGTCCCAGTGCCTGACGTCGCGGTACGGTTGGGCGACCGTCGGCCACCCAACCGTACCTACAACCGCTAGGCCGTCGTCTCGATCTTCACACCCCACAGTGCGGTGACCCGGGTGATGTCAGTGAACCAAACCTGTGCGTAGCAGTTGCCGACGCTGAACCGGACATCGCCACAGGAGATCGCCGTGTCGCCTCCATAGATGACGCCTCGCGCGTTGACCCTGCCGTCCGAGCGTGGCTGGTACACCGGCCCGCCGCTGTCGCCTCCGACGTTGGACGCCACCGGCGAGGTGGGGTTGCGAGCCCTCCAGCCGTGACAGGTGCCACCATTGGCGCATGTCCACGTGAGGATGGTCGCGTTGTTGACGACCAAACCGCAGTGCTCGCCCGAATTGGCACCCGAGGTACACACGACCTGGTTCTGCACCGCGCTCCCCGCCGACGCCACCTTCAGGTGGTAGCGCGAGTGCGAGCTGGTGGCGTTCCACGGCCCGCCGTGGACCCAGCCGCCAGTCCCGCCGATCGGGTCGATGAGCATGGTGTCATCGGTGTTCTGAATGTCGACGTCCGCGCCACCGTTGGTCAGTGGGCTGTGCGCGCCGTTGTACCACGCGAGGTTGCCGTAGTCGTCGCAGTGCCGGGCGCCCAACAGTCTTCCGTAGCCATCGGGCAGGAGAACGGCGAAGGCGTTCGAACAGAAGAGATACGGGTCGAGATCGTTGGGCGGGTTGAAGCCGGGGGCCTCCATCATGCCGCCGCCGTACCAGGGGTCGGAGTCGTTCTGCCGTCCGGTCGTCGCAGGGGCGACACCGATCTCCTGCGTGACCGGAAGGCCGGTCAGTCGTTGGGCGTCGCTCGTGCGCATGGGTGCCCGCAGGGAGCTCGCGGCCGCGGGGTCGACCCCGATGACCAGGCCGGAACCGTCGTCAGCCCCGTACACGTAGGAGATCGGCGCCACGGTGCCGGCCTTGGCGGCCGCCAGCAGCTGCTCGCTCTTCTGAACAAGCTCCTCTTCGCTGAACTTTGCCGGCACGATGCGAATCGTCAGGCCGGCGATTCTCCGATGATCGAACGCCGCCACCGCACGAGGAATCGGCTCTTTCCACAGCACGCGCAGCTCACGCTTGTTCTGATCGGCCGACATGCCGGTGTAGCCGGCCACACCCTGTTCTGACAGTCCACGCATGACGGCCGCCGCCTCGTCGACGCTGTCACCCCAGGCCAATTCAGCGGCCTTGGTGTTGCTTGCGGTCGCCGGTGACGCGACCGCCATGGCCGGACCCACACCCACCGCCACCGCGCACAACGACGCAGCGACAGCTGATCGCCACGACTTGGACATCCCGCCTCCCCAAAGAAGTCCACAATTCGGAGTGTGGAGGCTACCAAGGATCAGTTACGTCTATCCACAATGGATACTGCCCGTTCATGTTGCCGCTGGTCCCGGCGTGAGGGCCGGCTCGGTGTGAGGCAGGGGTTCATGGGGGGATTGTGGCGGGCGGATCAACTCCGCTGGTTCCGACGTGCGCTGATCCAGACGTTATCCGGGGCGGTCGCCAACGCACTCGTCCGCAGGGTGGCGGAGGCTGTCCCCCAGTCACTGGATCTTTGGCGGAGGCGCTTCCGGCCTGAGTCGCAGCGTTTCCACAATGTCCCCGCATCCACGCTGCGCTGTCTCCTCGTACCAGAGCTTCCGCCCTCGGCCGCCGAGGTTGATGTGATCCGTGGAGGTCGACCAGAGGCTGGCGGGCGGCGGCATGCTGGCCGGATGACGGCGGTAGAGGCGACCTGATCGAGAGGGCTAGACCGCGAGGGTCGGTACGGCCGAGGCGAAGATGTTGTCCGGGTCGTAGCGGCATTTGGCGCTGACCAGCCGCTCGTAGTTGGGGCCGTAACTCGGCGGGACCCGCTCGGGCTCATCCGCGCCGAGCAGGTTCGGGTAGCCGCCGGGCAACGCCAGCGGCGCCAACCGTTGCGACGTTTGGTCGGCCCAGTCGCCGTACCCCGCTTCGGCGTCCTCCGGCGCCCACGCCCCGACGATCTCGACAAGCGGGTGGTCCGTGCGCAGCCCGAAGGCGGTCTCGGCCTGGCCCACTCGGGCGGCGGCGCCGTGGAAGTGGTGCATCGAGATGGCCGAGTACGGTGAGGCGATCTGCGCGGCGGCGTCGATAAGCTCCTCGGCGGCGGCGTCGGACAGGTGAGACAGCCAGCGGGTACGCAGCCGGTAGTGGTTGCCCTCACGCATGGCGCCGTCGAACATGCTCAGCGCATCGTGGTACGGCGTTGCGGCGATCTGGCTCATGACCGGGTTGCCCAGCCGCTCCAGCCCCGCGATGAGCCGCTCGCCCTCGGCGAGGTCAGCTCCGCTCCACATGGGGCAGAGAAACACCAGGGGCGGCCCGTCCGGGTTGGGCAGGAAGCCCGCCATGATCGTCGCCTCGTCGGCGGTGGTCGCCACGATCTCGCGGTACCCCGTCAGTACGGTGGCCGCCTGGGCGAACGGGAACAGCATCATCCCGGCCAGCACGGTCGGCAGCTCGTGCAGCCGGTACGTCAGGCTGGTGACCACACCGAAGTTGCCGCCGCCGCCGCGCAAGGCCCAGAACAGTTCGGCGTCGCCGTCCGGGCTGGCGGTCACAAGGCGGCCGTCGGCCAGTACGACATCGGCGCGCAGCAGGTTGTCCAACGCCAGCCCGTACCGCCCGCAGAGTGGACCGTAACCGCCGGCGAGGGTCAGACCGGCCATCCCGACCGTCCGTACGGTCCCCGTGGGCGTGGCCAAGCCGTGCTGCCGCCCAGCGCCGGAAAGTTCGCCGATATGCGCCCCGCCCCCGATCGTGGCCGTACCCGCCCCGGTATCCACCGCCACCTGCCGCATGCCGGACAGGTCAAGCACCAACCCGCCGTCGCGCAGCGCCCGCCCCGCCCAGTCGTGGCCCCCGCCGCGTACGGAGAGCGGCACGTCGCATTCGCGGGCGGTCAGCACGGCGGCGCGTACGTCGTCGTTGTCGAGGCACCGGACGATCGCGACGGGCCGGTGCGTGACCGCACAGTTCCAGATCCGGCTGGCCGACGCGAATCCATCGTGCGTGGGCAGCAGTAGCCGGTCACCGAACACGGGGCGCAGCCGCTCGGTGGCCCGAGCCACGTCGGCGCTGGCGTTGATCGAGGTCATTGCGGCTCCCGACGAGGCAGCGGCCCCCGCCGTACAGGAGGTGTGCCGGTTGGCGGGGATCCGAGGGGGGTGGCGGCGACGCTAACAGCGCCGCCCGGATGCCGCTGTCTGGAACCGGACCGGTAGTGGGCGTTGTTCGTGGAGTTCGGCCGCCCAGCTCGCGGCGCGCCGACCGGGATACGGCCGACCGGCGGCGCGTCGCGGGCTGGGCTTCCGGGGGCGTCAAGCCGTTGCCGCCGCGCGGATGGGGTGGGCGACGCATGCCCGACGGTGGTGCGTAGTGCACTCCCCCGCGGTCGCCGCGCTCGGCGAACGCCAGGGCCAGGGCCCGGCCGATCCCGCGCGAGGCCCCTGGTACCAGCATCCGCCTCATCGCGTGAAGACCTGGGACTCGTCGCGGAACGCCTTGAACTCCAGCGCGTTGCCGGCCGGATCGTGGAGGAACATCGTCCACTGCTCCGCCGGCTCGCCGGGGAAGCGGCGATAAGGCTCGATGACGAACTGGGTGCCCGCCTTGCGGAGTCGGGCGGCGAGCGCGTGGAAATCGTCGGTCGACAGCAGCAGCCCGAAGTGCGGGATAGGCACCGCGTGCCCGTCGACCTCGCTGCTCCCGGCAGGCGCAGGGCCACCGGAGACCACATGGGTCACCAACTGGTGGCCGTGCAGGTCCCAGTCGACCCAGTGTCCGGTGGACCGTCCCTCGCTAAGCCCGAGGACATCTCCGTAGAACTGGCGTGCGGCTTCCAGGTCGTCGACGGGTATGGCCAGGTGGACAGCGGGACGCACGGACATGTGAACGCTCCTTCGGCTCGGTCGTCTCACCTTGCATCAGCCAATGTCCGAATGTCGACATTAAGCTGGCTCTTTGCTGCCCACGCCATGGCCAGGAGGCAGTTCGGTTGTATGGCCGGTCCGCTGGACGTACTTCCCTGATGGGTTGGGATCAGGGTAGAGGTATGTCACGGGGAGCCGGGCCGTCGTAGTCCGCGAGTAGTGGCGGCGGTAGTGGGCCCTTGATCCGTCGCCCTGAGCCGCGCTCCTCCCAGGCGTGGGCGAGGATGCCCACCGAGCGGGAGAGAACGAACAGGCCGCGGGCCAGCTCGGGCTCGAAGCCGAGTTCTCCGTAGACCACCGCCGTGGCGCCATCGATGTTCATCGGTACCGGACGCGATCGGCCCTCGCTCAGCCGGCGCTCGATCTCCTGGGCGGCGCGTAGGTGGCTACCCGCGAGGTGTCCCGCCGCGACTCGCTCCGCTACTGCGTTGAGCAGTGGATCCCGGCGTGGGTCACGTGGATGGAACCGGTGCCCGAATCCGGGTACGTGGGCTTTGCGGGCTCGGAAGTCGGCGAGGACGTCGCAGACGGCCTCTTCGAGCGGGACGTCGGAGCGGGCGACCAGCGCGTCGAGCAGTTCCAGGCACTGCTGCCCCGCGCCGCCGTGCACATCGCCGAGCAGGTTGACGCCGGTGGCCACCGCTGCATTGAGACCGACTCCGCAGGTGGCGGCCATCCGTGCGGCCGCGATCGAGGGGGCTTGCGGGCCGTGGTCCACGGCGGCGACCAGGGCCATCTCGAGGAGTTCGGCCTGTGGCATGGACGGCAGCTCGCCGCGCAACAGCAGATAGGCCATGGCGGGGAAGGACACCGAGCCGATCAGCTGTTCGACGGGATAGCCGCGCAGCCGGATGACTCCCGGTTCAATGTCGGAGACCGCGGTTGACCACCAGGCGGTGGCGTCCGCGGTGGTGACTCGGGCGCGTGCTGCCGCGTGTGCGTCGGTCATACGGCTCCCTCCGCCCGGAGCCTGGCTATGTCCGTTGCTCCGAACCCGAACTCGGCGAGCACCGTGTCGGTGTGTTCGCCGAGCAGCGGTGGCCGGCTGCTGGGGTTCACCGGGGATCCGTCGATGTGGGTGGGCAGGCCGAGCACCTTGAGGCTGCCACCGTCGCCTGCGGGGGACGGCACCTCGGAGACCAGCCCACGGTGAGTGACCTGGTGGGATGCCAGTGCGTCGGGGACCGATACCACCCGGGCCGCCGGCACCCCGGTGGTGGCCAGCAGCTCGTCCCACTCTCGGGCCGGGCGCTTCCGCAGACTCAGTTCCAGCTCTTCCCGCAGGGTCTCCCGGTGCCGCTTCCGGTCCTCCCGGGTACGGAAGCGCGGGTCGGCGAGCAGCTCCTCGCGGCCGAGAACGGAGCAGAGGGTCTCGAACTGCTCCTGCCGGTTCGCGGCGATGTTGAGCATGCCGTCGGCGGTGGCGAACGTCCCGGAGGGAGCCGACGTCGGGTTCTCGTTGCCCATCGGCTCGGGTTCACGGTCACCGATCAGGTAGTTGGAGACCACCCAGCCCATGGTGCTCAACGCGGCGTCGAGCATGCTCACGTCGAGAAAGGCTCCCTGGCCGGTTCGCTGCTTGCGTACCAGGGCGCCCGCCACCGCGAACGCGGCGGCGAGGCCCCCGATCGAGTC
>NZ_VSFA01000179.1 GCF_008119785.1 Micromonospora sp. MP36
TTGATGTGGCGGGCCGGGCGGCGGCCCGCTCCCCAGGAGGGCGGGTCGGCGGCAGACGGGATGGCAACGGCATCAGCATGAAGCCAGCTCAGGCAGAGAAGCGCGCTTCGCCTGTTCGCTTGTCCACCACAACGGGGGAATTTCCGGCCATCGCCTGATGCCAGTCATCAGCCTCGACGTACGCCTTCCCGTTGTAGGGAAAGACGTACACGTCGTTGAGGTCCTTGACGGCGTAGTCCACGATGACGATGGGATAACTGAAACGTCCTCTGACCTCGGCATCCAGGAACTGTTCGGCGATCTGTCGGGCAGACTCTATGGAAATCAACGTCTCAGGGTCCCTTCGTCGTCGTGCCACCTACGCCAGTAGCCGGTACCGCAGCGCAGAATTCTGCCCTCGTTTTGGGACGCATCGGGCACCTTGCCGTCACGGGCCCTAGAGCCTTCCGACCGGAACCCCGCCAGGAATGCTGCTGGCAGCGGTTGTCTCATGCGTGGCCGACGACCTCGCCCGACACCCCGCTAATTGATCGGGACCCTTAGACAGGAGTACCGGAGTTGGTGGGATAAGGTCTCGATATCGGTGATCCAGAGAAGCTTTTCATCATCCGCTGGGTCAGCCGCCTCCACCATCTCAATCTTCTTCAGCATCGCGGAACCCGGCTGGGCTATGCCCGTGACCCCTGATCGCTTCGCCGCCTCGGCGATCGGCCGCATCACAATCGGATCGTCATAGGTAATGGCTTCCTGTGCCTGCACGTTCTGCTCGCACGCCCACTGCGCCAACGCCGGTCCGTCCAATGTGGGGATCGGGGCCACGGCGACGGGGCGGGAGGTAGCGGTGGGGGTGGCAGAGGGCTGCGTCGAGGGATGGCCGGCCTGGCAGCCCGGTACGGCAAGGATCACGGCTGAGGCTAGGAGGACCGATCGCATGCGCGGCACCCGACAAGAATAGACGAAATGATCTTTTCGACGTCGAGGCACGGCGATGTCACCCTGCGAGAGCGCACCGCCGCAAGCACGCAGCCCCTGCCGCTCGTCGTGCCCGAAGCGTGCCCGATCCAGAGGTCAACACCGGCCCGGAACGGGCACCTGGCACAGCCTCGACCAGACCGCCCCGCCCTCGGCGGGAAGGGACCGACCTGCTCACCGATGTGGATCAGTCCGTGCAGGGGTTGACGCAAATCGCTTCCCAACGGTCGTGAGGTCAGCGGCCACGGGTGCGGACCGCCTTCGACGGAAGGTGTTGGGCGGGCCGGGTGACGAACGGGTTAGGTCCGTCGAAGATCCGGCCGAGCAGGGAGGCCACGTGCGCGGGCAGGTCGGCCCGGTGGTGCTCCCACAGGTAGATGTCGCGGATGAGTTGGTAGGTCTTCGGCAGCTCGATCCCGTCACGCGCGGCGAGGATCTTCATGCGGCCGATGAGCTGGACGGGTTCCCAGGCGACTGCCGGCCATGTCTGGTCTCGAATGATGGTTGACGAAACGGCGTCGCAGGATGCTTGACATGATCACAAAGCAGCGCGCAGGCAAGTACGCCGCTGGAGCTTGCAACTGGTGGGGTGGCGCTGCCCAGGACGGTGCCAAAGGGTGGAGGTCTCGAGCTGACAGCGGGTTGGTCCCGTCCAGGGATAGGGTGCGGCCTGTGAATGCGACCTCACCCGATGCCCGCGTGCCGCCGGCTCCTGTGCTGGCCGAGGGTTTCCGGGAGGTGCTCGACGCCTTCGAGGAAGATGCGGGCCGCGCTCCCCGTCTGGTGGAACTGCTGGAGATCCTGCGGGAGGGCGCCCGAACACTGCCTGATGATGCGTTGGCCGACGGCTACCCGGACGAGATTGTGGGTTTCGTCGAGCGGCCACGCGCACGCGCCCGTAACACCGACGTCCTTGCCGGCCTCAACGATGGCCCGTACGTCGCCGCCGCAGCGGCCTTCAACCACTGGTGGCAGACCGGCGTGGGTGCGCCTATCACCCTCGTCGATCTCGCCGCCGTAGTGCATGAGGCGCTTCGCTATGTCGGCCCAGCCCTGTTCGACTCCTCGGAGGCCGCCCGGCTCACCGCGATTACGCCGAAGCGAAGGCGGGCGAAGGCCCGCGCCCGCATCGGTGACATCATCGCCGTGCCCACCGGGAACCACGACTATCACCTGGTCGTGTTCGTTTGCCGGAACAGGTTCGGCGCGGCCTTCGGATTGATCCGCGGCCGGTATCCGCTGCGGAATCCGACAGCCGGCCTCGCTGCGGCAGCCACCGGGATCGTTAGGTACTGCGACGAGGAGGCGATCTCGACTGGGCGGTGGCGCATAGTCGGACACGACAGCCAACTGCTCGGCTGCTTTCCCGCCGATCCAGAGATCTACCATCGGCCCGAACCACCGATTGCCGGCTTGCCCCCCGTTGGCGAGTTCGGGTCAGGAGAGACCGCCAGCGGTCACCTGCGTGATCTGACCGCCGCCGAAGCGCTCGCCATCGACCTTGCCGGCCGCTATGAGCAGGTGTACTTGCACGAGCACTTTGAGCGGACGCTCGCCGAAATCATCGCCCCGCACAGCGATTAGCCCAAGGGATCTGCACGCTCGGCGCGCACCCCAGATGATCATGTCAACCATCAACCGACACCGCCGTGTAAAGCATCAACCGGCGCAGGACAGCCGACTGCCGGCCATGTCGGGCTCCACTTGATGCGTTACGGATCGAGGTCAGATGATCCGTGACACTTCCGGCTAGACGATCTTGGATATGGGTTGAGGTTTGGGTTAGGGGTGGGCCAGGCGGGCTCTAGTCGGGTATCTGTGCTGCTTGTACCGCGCTCCAGGAGGTGGGTGAGTCGGAGGGTAGGAGCCGGGTGGGGTCGGTTGCTGGCACGAAGAAGGCGAGAGCGCTGGGCTCGCGATCTTGCTGGTCATCTTCCTGCCAGCCCACGGCCCTTGCGACGACGTAGTCGACGGTTTCGCCTGACTCGATGATGAAGACCTGGTTGTCGGCGGTGCGGTTGGTCTGGCCGAGGATGCGCTCACGCTCCTCGGTGGTGGCGCATCGCAGCACCAGACCGTCGTAGTCCATACGAGTTTTCATCGCGTCTACCGGCTTGAACAAGATGTCGATTCGCGGCTGCCGGCGCCCGTCATCGGTCGTGGTCCGTGCGCGGAGCAGTAGTTGGCTGTGGCTCAAAGCGTAGGCCCAGACGGAGAAGCGGCGCTTCGACCGGAACAGCTCCTTGCCTGGCGCGAATTGATCGTTCTTGTTGAGCCATGCTGCGGATCGCATCGAGCCAGCATGACAGTGCCGTCAAGGCCCTGAGCAGTTGGATCCACTACGAGGACGGGCGCGAAGGCTCCGGGTCTGCGCGTTGCGGTCCGTGGGTGGTTGCGCAGAGCCATCCCGCCAGCCGACGACCCGGGCAAGCCGAGCAGACCAGGTCTGAGACGCCGCTGGACGACGCGCCCAGAACTTACAAGCGAGGGGTCGGCCCCGGGCCGTCTGGGCCGTCGCTGGGCCGTCAAGCGCCGACCAATGATGACCGAAGACGACCAGCAGCACCCGAAGAAACAGCAGGTCAGCCACCGTGTGAGGGCGGCTGACCTGGTGGGCGACGGACGAGTCGATCTGATTCTGGTCGACGTAGCCTCCCGTACGAGGATCGTGAGACGCGATGCGCGGTTGGCGCCGCACGAGGAAGGCGAGCCGTGGGCAGAAGGGGAGACGGAAGTTCTTCAGGGGCGGGTCTGTCTCTCGGGATCAGGAGCCGCGGTCCCTGATGGCACAGCACCTCCGCGACGGTCATGTTGCGTCAGCCTCAGGATGAGCGGTATGTGACAGCGGGCGACATGGTGGGCGACGGACGAGCCGACTTGCCGGATTCTGCGAGCATCACATCATGTCTCGGCCGCGTCATGCGCTGATCGTCGGCGCCATCCTGATGCGGCACGCCGTCACGGCCCTCGATAGATCGGCCTTTGGGTGCAGCGAGGTGGGGTAGCTCAAGGCGGTGGCAGGCTCACTGTATGGGGTTGGCATCCTCGGTGCTGGGGACGTCGTGGGCCAGGTGTAGCGCGGCGAGGATCGGTGGAACCGGCACCCGGTAGTGGGTGCCGGCGCGGATCAATGGCACAGGGAAGGCGTCCCGGCGGGCCAGCTTGTAGGCCGCTGACCGTGAGACGCCGAGGATGTCGGCGGCGGTGGCGAGGTCGGTGGTCAGGCCCAGAGCGCGGACCTGGTCCGCGGTCCACGCCGACTGCCTCCGTTCTGTGGCCGGTCCGCGGGTGGTGACATGAGGACGACGTGTGGAAGGCATAGCTTGTCCTTCGTCCGTAGAGGCATAGGGGCAGGGGGCCGGCCGGCTCGGGGCAGGCCGGCCCCACGATCAGCGCCCTCGATGAAGGGGTGCCGGTCGTCGGCCAGACCGGCCAGCGCGCGGCCTCTACCCGGACTGAGCGGAGGCAGGCTGCGTAACCGGGCGACAGCGCCGGACGCTGGTCGGCTCCATGGGTTTCTCAGGCGGGGATGTGCCAGCGGTGTGGGCACAGCAGTAGCCGTAGCGCGGCGGCGGCTTGTTGGGGGACGACGCCGTTGCCGAGGACGCGCAGCGCGAGGGTGCGGGGCAGTCCGAGGGCGGTGACGTGCCCTTGCTCGAGTCCCATCAGCCATTCGACGAATGGTGGGGCCAGGACGGGCTTGCCGTGCCGGCCGGTCTGGGTCGGTTCGGGGACGGGCCGGCCGAGGATCAGTTCCCAGCGGGCGACGGCGGCGGCGTAGACGCCCCACCGGTCCTCGTCGAGTTGGCCGAGGCCGGCGACGGTGGTGCGTAGGTCGTTGCCGCCGTCGCCGTGCCGGCCGGGTCCGCGCCCGTCTGAGGCGGGCGGTGTGGGCAAGATGCGGGGGACACGTACCGCTGCCGAGGGCAGGGTGAGGTCCCCGTGTGAGCCCCGCTGCCCAGGGCAGCCTTTCTCCCCGTCAGAGGCGCGCGGCGTGGGCAGCAGCACCTGCGACAGCGGCGGCCGAAAGCCTCTGCCGGCGCGCCGTCCGGGAGTGCCGGTGTCGCTGGCCCTCGGGGTGGGTAGCAGCCGGTGAGCGGTGCCGCCGGGTTCGATGAGGTCGGGCAGCCCGTGCTGGTGGCCGGGGCCTTTGCCGTCACGGGCGCACGGCGTCGGCAACGTCCGCACCCCTACCGAGGAGTTCGGTGGGGGTGGCCAGCAGGAACAGTCGGTCGCGGCGGTGCGGGGCGCCGATGTCGGATGCGCGTAGGCACGTCCAGCTCGTGTCGTACCCGAGCGCGGCCAGGTCGGCGGCGACGACGTCGAACCCGCGGCGGAGGAGGGCGGCGACGTTTTCCACAAACACGAGCGGCGGTCGAAGTGCGCGAACAGCGTCGACCACGCTTGTCCACAGGCTGCTGTGGATACCGGTGATGCCGGCTCGTTTGCCAGCGTTGGAGATGTCCTGGCAGGGGAACCCGGCGGTGAGCACGTCGACCGGCTCGATGCGGGTCCAGTCGACGGTGCGGATGTCGCCGAGGTTGCGCACGCCGGGCCAATGGTGCTCGAGCACGGTGCGGGCGTGCCGGTCGACCTCGGCGTACCAGGCGAGCCGGCCGCCGAGCACCAGCTCGACGGCCAGGTCGAGGCCGCCGTAGCCGGTGCACAGCGACCCGATCCGCATCCCGTCGCCGAGTCGTGCGGGCGCGGGAGGAGGCTCAATCACGCCACCTCCCGCACCCGGCCCTGCGCCGCCGGTCGTCTCGAGGGGCTGGCCGGGGCGAGGGGGCCGCGTGAGTGGGCCGGGTGCCCGTAGGGTTGGCGGCATGTTCGCCGGCCTCGACGCGCTGCATACGCTGTGTAGCGAGGGAGGGGACCGCCGCCGGGGTTGGGAGTTCGTCCGTGCGGTGACCGCGGCATTGGGCCGACCGCTGATCGAGGGCGACGGTGTCGACGCCGGCCGGTTGCAGGCGGCCGAGGACCGCATCGGGATCTTGCTGCCCGCCGCGCTGCGTGAGGCTTACCTGCTGTTCGGTCGCCGGAGGGACCTGACCGCCGCTCAGGACCGTCTGGTACTGCCCGAACAGCTTCGGACCGACGCCGACGGCGTCCTGGTCTTCCGCGTCGAGGCCCAGAACTGCGCGTCGTGGGGCGTGTCGGCCGGGGCCGTCGGCCAGGACGACCCCCCGGTCGTGGTGAACGTCGGAGACGGCTGGGTGTCGTACTCGGATCGGCTGTCGCTTGCGCTCGTCGAGATGGTGCTGTCGGAGGCGATGTTCTCCGCCGACGAGGGCAACGTCGACAACCGGGAGTTGGACGACGCGGCCAGCGCAGCGCTGGGCGCGGCGTTCGAGCGCCTGCCGTTGCCGGACTTCCCTTTCTGGGCCGGGATGGACGGGCCGCCGATCCGCTGGTTCGCCGGCCCCGATGCGCTGCTGCGCGACGACGGCGGGACGTGGCTGTGGGTCCACGGCCAGACCCCGGCGGCGGTGCAAGCCGTGCGGCATCGGTTGCCCGGCGAGTGGCTGATGGTCCCAGACGACGAGAACGAGGACGGCGAGAGCTGAGGCCTCGGGCGAAACGATGTTGGGGATCTCACCGCGGACGGCGGGCAGCAGCAGTACGGATGACTGCACGCCCGCGCCGAGGCTGAGATCTCGGGCGGTCGGTGAGCTCACGCGACCACCCCGCCGTCGGTGGTGTCCTTCAGGTTTCCTGAACTCGCGGACTTTCCGGGGCGTCGGAAGATCAACACGTCCTCGTGCGTGATCAGGTGCAGCGGGGTGCCGGCGGTGCGGGCCTTGCGCACGGCCTGGAGTTGGAAGAACGACGGCCGGGCGATCAGGTGCCCGTCGCGGACCGCCGCGAGCAGCGCGACGCACCGCTCGGTCGGGACCAGGCCGGCGCGGATACCGGCGGCGATCACCGCGGACGGCAGGTCGACCAGCTGGCCGTTCTTGCGCCACGGCCGGGCGGTGACCACCACGGTGCCGCCGGGACGCAGCAGTACCGCGCAGCCGGCCAGGATCTGCTCGAACCCGTCGGCGAGGCCGGTGAGGTCTCGGTAGGCGAGGTTCCCGCGGTCGGTGCCGTAGGTGTTGTCGAACTTCGCCACCCCGTCCGCGCCCGGGCGGACCAGGCCGTGCACGGTCGGCCCGTATGGGGGAGAGGTGACCACCAGGGCGACCTGCCCGGCCAGGGCCGCGGGCAGCAGCGACTGCAGGCGGGTGGCGTCGCCGCGGACCACCGACGCCCGCCCGGTGGCGCCCTGCAGTTGGGCGTGGGTGATGTTGGCGTCGGCGATGTTCGACCAACGCGGCTCGTACTCGACACCGATGGCGTCGCGGCTGGCGTGGATGGCCTCGACGAGGGTCGTGCCGATCCCACACATCGGGTCGAGGACGAGGTCGCCGGGCTGGGTGTAGGCGTGCACCGCGTGGGCGGCGATCGCCGGGAGCATCCGGGCGGGGTGCTTGACCGACTCGGGCAGATACCGGCCGCGCCGCTGCACCGGCCCGGTCTGCTGCGCGGTCGCCCACACCGACAGGCCCTCCGGCCCGCCCGGGACCCGGTGGCGGCCCTCGTCGTCGCGGAGTCGGCCCTCGTAGCTTCGGTGCCGGCCGCGGTAGGTGTCCTCGGGCTGGTTCGGGCCGGTGGGGGAGAGGGTGTGCTCAGCCACGGCGGTCACCCCCGTCGCGGCGCCCCTCGCGCGGCGCGGCCGCCGGTGCGAAGGGGGTGAACACGAGGAGGTCCGCGTGGACCTTCAGGTGCGCCACCGCCCACCGCTGATCGGTCTGTTGGGTGAGGGTGAGCAGTTCCTCGTCGGTGACGTGGTAGACGAACGTGTCACCGTCGGTCTCGGCGGCGACGGCGACGATGTGCTGCAGGTAGCCCAGGCCCACAGCCGCGGCGGCGGTGGCCACCGGGGTGAAGTCCTCCGGCCCGCTCGCCGCGGCGGGGATGGTGACGACGAGGACGAGGCAGCCGCCGGGGCGCAGTAGCTGCGCGCACGCGGTCAGCAGCCACGCCAACCGGATCCGGTTGGCGGCGTCGGCGGGGTCGAGGGGCCAGCAGACCACAACCAGGCTGGTCGCATCCTGGAGCGACCCGTGACCAGGGGCAGTTGTGGTCTGCTCGGCCGGCAGGTCGGGGTCGGTGAGGTCGTCGCCGAACCACACGCTCATGTCCGGCACGTCGCCGCCGCCGTCGCGCGAGGTGGTCGGGTCGGGGCGGGCCGGCGGGGTGGCCGGTCCGATGATCAGGCTGGACGCGTCGGTGAACCATCCCGGGTGATGCCGGCGACCGCCCGCCGTGCAGACGGCAGCGAGGGCGTGGTCGCTGGTGAGGTCGACGATGACCTCGCCGGGGCGGGTGTAGGCGGCGATCAGTCGGTAGGCGAGGCGGGCGCCGATGCTGCGGCCGGCGTCTGCCGGGCCGCGGGCGGTGCGCCACACGGTGACTGGCACCGGCGGGTCACCGGCGACAAGGTCGATCAGGGTCGGGTCGACACACGGGTCGACCGGGCGGACAGGGTCTGGGTGGTGCTGCGGCGTGTGCTCGCTCATCTGAATGTCGGCTCCGCGCCGCGCCGTGATGCGCTGACACCCTCAAACCGGGTTCTGTCAGCTTTGGCGAACACCCCT
>NZ_VSFA01000018.1 GCF_008119785.1 Micromonospora sp. MP36
GCTGCTCGCCCCGGTCGAACTGTCCATCTTCTGCTTCCGCTACCTGCCGCCGGCGGCCCGTGGCGGCTCGCGGTCGGAGGCCGTCGAGGAGGAACTCGACCGCCTCAACGAACGGATCATGCTGGCCCTGCAGCGGGCCGGCAGTTCGTACCTGTCCAACGCCACCATCAACGGTCGCTTCGCGTTGCGGGGCTGCGTGCTCAACTACCGCACCACCCGTCGTGACATGCAGATCCTGCTCGACGACGTGCGCCGCGCCGCCGAGCAGGCCATGGCGGCGACGCGCTGACCGGTGGATCAGGAGTCGATGGGGTCGGGCCGAGGACCGCTGGGCCGGCAGGCGTCCGCCGGGTGGCTGGGGTGCCTTCCGGTCCAGCGTCGCCGTCGTACCGTTCACGCTGGCCGACGAGGCGGGGGAGAGGGACCGGTGCCGCGGTGCGGCCGGGCCGTGCGTCCAGTCGTCAGCCCGGCTCGATCCGGTTCGCCCGGGAACGGCTCGTCCCGGCGCTCAACAGGAGGATCCCGCAGGCTGCGGCACCGCCGAGCGGCGCGAGCAGGAAGCCGACCGTGAGCTCTCCCACCGCGTCCAGTAGCGCCCCACCTGCCGCCGCGCCGGCCGCGCTGCCGACGGAGAAGGCGGTCGCCGCCCACGCGAACGCCTCGGCCGCCGTGCCGGCGGGCGCGACCTCGTCGATCGCGACGAACGCCAGGGTGAGCAGCGGCGGCAGCGCGAGCCCGCTCAGCGCCATCAGCGCCATCATGACCGGCGGAACCGGGGTGAACAGCAGGGGCAGGTAGCCCGCGGCGAAGACCCCGACCGCGCGGGGCAGGGTGGCGTGCTGGCGCAGCGCCGTGAAGCGGACATAGAGCAGGCCGCCGACCAGGGCCCCCGTCGCCTGGGCGGCGAGCAGCCAACCCGTCCAGGATCGGCTGCCGACAGACTCGGCATACCCGGTCGCGGCGACCGTCACGCTGCCCACCGCCGTGCCGACCAGCAGCAGTGCGCCGAGGATCGGTCGGAACCGGCCGGCCCGTAGCGGACCGGCCCAGTGCCGTACCGCTGGCTCGCCCAGCCAGCGACGGACCGCGCCGGTGGTGGCGAACCACAGCGTGCCCACGGCCTGGAACAGCGCGGCCGCCGCCAGACCGCCGCGCGGGCCAGTGAGCGCGACGGCTGCGAGCGTGACCATCGGACCCAGGATGAAGATCGCTTCTTGTACGGCGACGTCCAGCGTGTACGCGGCCTGTACCTGGTGCGGGGGCAGCAGATCGCGCCACAGCACCCGCAGGCACGACTCGAACGGCGGCGCGCCGAGCCCGGCGAGCCCGGCGGCGAACACGGTCACCGGCAGGTTGACCTGCGCCGCGGTGAGCAGGAATCCGATCGTGGAAATGGCTGCCGCCAGCCACAACACCGGGGGCTGTCGCCATCGGTCCGCCATCCGGGCGAACATCGGCTGACCGACTGCGGTGCCGGCGGTGAATGCGCCGACCAGCACGCCCGCAACGGTGAGGGTCATCGTCTCGCGCGCGAAGATCAACAAAGCCAGCGGGGCGGCGCCGAGCGGGAGTCGGCCGAGCAGGCTGGCGGCGAGCACGCGGGCGGCCTGCTGCGCCCGCAGTACGGCCATCGCCGAGGGTTCGCTGGCGGTGGAGGTGGCCCCGGCATCGCTCGGCGCGGTGCCGCTCGACGGGTGCGCGACGGACAGGTCTCCGGCGGCCGGGGCGTCGTGGGTCTGATCGGGTATGGGCATGACGGGGCGCTCCAAGAGTGGCAAAAAGCGGACCGGGCGAAGAGGGAAGGCCGCGCCGATCAGGGAGCGAAGTCGGAGCGCTCGTAGTCGTTGCCGTAGAGCGGCAGATCGGGCGTGATCCAGCAGCCGTACGCTGCGGCGACGACTTCGAGCAGGATCACGCCGACAGTCTACGCCCGGTCAGACCACCGAACGGCCCCGCCGGATGCCGCTGCGGCCCGCCGCGGCGGCGTCGTGGGGGTCAGCTCGCCGCGAGCAGCGCCAGGATGTTCTTCTCGGTGACGCTCGGGCCGGTCAACTGCCCGGCGACGGTGCCGTCGCGCAGCACCAGGACGCGGTCGCAGGAACCGGCGAGTTCCTCCAGATCGGAGGAGATCAGCATGACCGCCAGCCCGTCCACCGCGAGATCGTCGATGAGTGCCTGCACCTCGGACTTGGTGCCGATGTCGATGCCGCGGGTCGGCTCGTCGAGCATCAGCACCCGGGGGTGAGTGGCGAGCCAGCGGGCCAGCAACACCTTCTGCTGGTTGCCGCCGGAGAGTTCCCCGACCGGCTGGTGCGGGCTGGTCGCCTTGATCCTCAGCCGGCGCGTGAAGGTCTCGACGATCCGGTCGAGGCGGGCCTCGGAGACGATGCCGGCACGGGAGAGTCGGGGGAGCGCGGCGAGCGCGATGTTGTCGCGGACCGACAGCGAGGCGATGATGCCCTCGGCCGCACGGTTCTGCGGCAGCAGACCCACGCCGGCGCGGACGGCGCCGGCGATCGAGCGCCGGCGCAGGCGGGTGCCGGAGACGGTCACCTGCCCGGCGTCCAGCGGGATGGCGCCGGCGATGGCCATGGCCGTCTCACTGCGGCCGGCGCCCAGCAACCCGCTGAGACCGACGACCTCGCCGGGCCGAAGGTTGATCGACACGCCACCGAGGACGTGGCGCCGGGTGAGGCCGGTGGCCTGCAGGATCGGCGGGTCGGCGGGCTCGGGGGCCACGCCTTCGGGGGCCGGCGCCGCGAGCGTCACCCGACGGCCGAGCATCAGCGACACGAGCCGCATCCGGTCGAGGCCGGCGAGCGGGCCGGTGTGCACCAGCCGGCCGTCGCGCAGCACGGTGGCGCGGTCGCAGATCCGCTCGATCTCGGCGAGGCGGTGGCTGACGTAGACGATGGAGCGGCCCTGGGCGCGCAGCGCGTCGAGCCTGGTGAGCAGTTGGTCGACCTGATCGTCGTGCAGGCCGGCGGTGGGCTCGTCGAGGACGATCACCGAGGTGCCGATGGTGACCGCGCGGGCCACGGCGACCAGCTGCTGGATCCCGGCGTCGAACGATTCGAGGGGCCGCCGTACGTCGATCCGCAGGCCGCAGTCAGCCATGATGTCGCTGGCTCGGGTGTGCATCTCGGCGATGTTGATGAGGCCGAGCCGGCGGCGCGGTTCGCGGCCCAGGAACAGGTTCCGGGCGACGCTCATCTGTGGGACGAGGTTGGCCTCCTGGTGGACACCGCCGATCCCCGCGCGCTCGGCGTCGCGTGGCGAGGAGAACCGCACCGGCACGCCGTGCAGCCGCAGCACGCCGGCGTCCGGCCGGTCGATGCCGCAGAGCACCTTGATCAGGGTCGACTTGCCGGCGCCGTTCTCCCCGACGACGGCGTGCACCTCGCCCTGTCGCAGAGTGAACGAGACGTGGTCGAGGGCGCGCGTGCCGGGGAAGTCCCGGACCACGCCCGCGGCTTCGATCACGGTGCTGCTGCCTGCCACGGTGCCTGCTTCCTACTTCTTGCTCATTGCTGAGTGGTTCGGATGGTTCGCTCTCCGCTCAGCGGTGGCTGGGCTGGAGTCCTGGACCGGCAGTCTGGTCCGGTGGCGATCGGTCCGGTCCTGCAGGATCTGCTTCACCACATGGTGTGGGGTGTGCAGGGCGATGTCGGGGTCGCCGGCTCGGTGCAGGATGTTGATCGCGGCGTTCACGTCGGCTTGCCACACCACCCCGCACTGGGTGCAGTGAAACCGGTCGCCGCTGCGTCGGCCGAAGTCGCCGCAGTGGTGGCAGGTTTGTGAGGTGTAGGCGGCGTTGACGGGAACGAGCGCAGAACCTCTGCGCTCCGACACGCTTTTCAGCGCCTCGGCGGTGACTCCTTTGGTCCACGCGGCGAGACGCCGGTTGATGTTCTTGGGAAGCTTCTTACGTCCGGTGAAGCGTTTTGTGAGGTCCTCGGCGATCACCGTGTTCGCTTTGTCGACGACCTCGTGCACGGCGGTGAAGATCTCCGTACGCACCCGCGCCCGGTGCCGGGCGGCCTGCCGGTCCCGCTTCACCGTGCCGAGGTTGTTGGCCTTGATCCGGTGCGCTTTCGCGTGGTCACCGCGGAGCGCGGCGGTGTTGGCGATCGAGCGCAGCTTCGCCCGCCGCCGGTTGCGTTCCTTCAACCGATCCGACTCATTGGACAGCAGCACGCCAAGCTGTTCACCGTGGGGCTGGCCGTCGGAGTCGGTGAGGGCTTCGGTGTAGCCCTTGTCCACGCCGATCGTCGCCTCGCCGCACGGCCGCTGCGACGACCGCATCCCCGACGCGTCGATCTGGTAGGGCACCTCGACCCGCCCGCCGCGCAGGATCAGCCGCAGCGTCCCGGTCGGGGCGACCGTCGTGGACAGCGGGATTCGGACCATCCGCCGGGGTTCGAGACCGGGAACCGCCAGCCACAACCGGCCGCGCCCGTCGACGATCGTGTTGTAGTTGTCGGCGCGTACCACGATCTGATGGTGGGTATGGTTGTGGCCTCGCTTCCAGTGCTTGCGCATCTGCCGAGCGAGGAACGGATCGTCGGCCCATTGGTTGGCCTTTAGCGCGGTGAGCATTCGCTTGCGTTCGGCCGGATCGCTCGTGCGTCGGCTGATCGCCCGCCGGACGTCGACCTTGGCCGCCTCCAGGTTCGCGGCGATGTCGGCCATGGCGTCGCGGACGGTTTCCTTCCACGCATTCGCCAACACACCAAACCGGGCGTGTGTGCCGTCGGCCAGCCACCGGTCGCGCACCTGCCGGTCCCTCAACCCGGACCCGACGCCCTTGATCGAGCCGTAGCGCTGCCACACCTCGCTGCGCACCCGGCCCAAACAGCGGGCCTGCTCCGCCAGGGCGGCGTACTTACCTGGGTTGAGTCGGGCCGAGCAGGCGATGCGTGTGACCTTCACCGGTCACTCTCCATGGTCAGGTCCGCCCCTTGGAGTTCCTTTTCGTAGCGTCGGAGACCGCTCAGCTGGCCAGCGAAGGTGCTCAGCGAGCGGCCCACCCACTTGGCAAACTCGCCGATCTGGTACACGCTACCCACGACAGTCAATCGTCGACAGCTTTAGAACGGAAAGCAACCACCAGTCGCGGTGGCCGGCGAGCCGGCTGAGGCGAATGATTGCGCACGGCGGGTGGAAAGGTAAAGACGTCAGGGCCTGGCGACGTGCAGCCGGACGGCCCGGTTGGCCAGTTCGTCGAGCACGTCGCGGGGGGCGGCGTCGTCGGTCACGAGGTGGTCGATCTCGTCCGTGGGGACGGTCTGCACCATGGTGTCGACTCCGATCTTGGTGTGGTCGGCGAGCACGACGATCTCCTCGGCCGCCGCGGCGAGGGCCCGGTCGACGCTGGCGACCTGCATGTTCGGCGTGGAGACGCCGCGTTCGGCGGTGAGGCCGTTGCCGGAGATGAAGGCCCGGCGGACCCGCAGACCGGCGAGTGAGCGCTCGGCGGCGCTGCCGACCAGCGCGAGGATGGCACCGCGGAGCGTGCCGCCGGTGAGGACGACCTCGACCCGTGGCGCGTTGGCGAGCGCCTGAGCCACCAGCAGTGAGTTGGTCACGACGGCCAGCTCGGCGTGCCGGGTGAGCTGCTGTGCGAAGAGTTGGGTGGTGGTGCCGGCGCCGACGACGATGGCGTCGCCGTCCTCGACGAGCGAGGCGGCGAGTTCGGCGATGGCGGCCTTCTCGGCGGCGGCGACCTGGGCCTTCTGGGCGTAGGTGGGTTCGCGGGACAGTGCGCCGGGCAGGGTGGCCAGCGCGCCGGGCAGGGTGGCGCCGCCGTGGTGGCGGTTGAGCAGTCCGTCGGCCTCCAGGATCCGCAGGTCACGTCGGACGGTGACCTCGGAGGACTGCACGGCCTGGGCGATGTCCCGCAGCGAGACCGCGCCGTTGGCGTGCATCAGTTCGAGGATGCGTTGCCGGCGTTCGGCGGCGAACATGGTCCGCCGGCCCTCGGTCGCCGTCCGGGAGTCGTCGCCAGGTGCCACGTTGTCCTCTCTTCGTGATCGGGCCAGCCTGGTTCTGATCGTACTCTGCACCCCTCTCGCACCTGGTGAGAGCGCTCCCGGATCGTTTCTGATCGGATCTGATCGAATAGTATTGACTTGAGATCGTGACGATGATTGATTGTTTCCCAACGATTTCAGGCAGGTCGCCACCCGGTCCGGCCGGCTCACCTCCGGCCCGGTGCCCGGGCGCTCCGGCTTGCCCTCTCACGCCCGAGTTCGTGAGAAAGGGGCCCTGAACGATGAGAAGAGCAGCCATCGCGCTGGTCGCCGCGGCCTTCGTGCTCGGCGGCGTGCCCGGGGTCGCGCACGCCGAGGCGACCTGGCATCCGGGCACACCACCGATCGCCACGCCGTGGACCGGCCAGGTGTCGCCGGACAACGCGCTTCCCGACTACCCCCGTCCTCAGTTGGTCCGCAAGAGGTGGGAGACCCTCAACGGGGTCTGGCAGTTCGCGGGGGCGCAGGAAGGCGAAGCGCCACCGATCGGCGAACAGCTCAGCGAGCGGGTGCTCGTGCCGTACCCGATCGAATCGGCATTGTCCGGCATCCAGCGGCACGAGGACCGGATGTGGTACCGGCGCTCGTTCGACGTGCCGGCGAACTGGCGGATCGGCGGCGACCAGCGGCTGCGGCTCAACTTCGGTGCCGTCGACTACGACGCCACGGTCTGGGTCAACGGCATCAAGGTCGCCACCCACCGCGGCGGCTACGACGGCTTCAGCGTCGATGTCACCGACGCCCTGCGCGGCCGGGGAGCCCAGGAGTTGGTGGTCGGCGTCGAGGACCGCACCGACCAGACCTGGCAGCCGGTCGGCAAGCAGCGCAACGTGCCCGACCGCGGCATCTTCTACACCTCGTCGTCCGGGATCTGGCAGAGCGTCTGGATGGAGCCGGTGTCGGCGAGCCACGTCGAGCGGTTGCGGATGACGCCGGACATCGACGACGCCAGCCTCCGGCTCACCGTGCAGGTCGCCGGTGGCAGCGGTCGTACGGTCGAGGCCGTCGCGTACGCCGGCAACAAGCCCGTCGGCCGGGTATCCGGGCCGGCCGGCGCCGAACTGCGCGTCCCGGTGCCGAACCCGCAGCTGTGGTCGCCCGACTCGCCGTACCTCTATGACCTGAAGGTGCGGGTGCTGGACGGCCCGAAGGAGACCGACCGGGTCGAGTCCTACTTCGGCATGCGCGAGGTGAGCAAGGTCAAGGGCGCCGACGGCAAGCTTCACCTGGCCCTCAACGGCAAGATCCTGTTCAACCTGTCCACCCTGGACCAGGGCTTCTGGCCGGACGGCATCCACACGGCGCCGACCGACGAGGCGCTGCGCTTCGACATCGCCGAGACCAAGCGGCTCGGCTTCAACACGATCCGCAAGCACATCAAGGTGGAGCCGGACCGCTGGTACTACTGGGCCGACCGGCTGGGCCTCATGGTGTGGCAGGACATGCCGGCCATGCGTACCGGCGGTATCCCGCCGGTCGACGCGCAGCGGGAGTTTGAGCGGCAGCTCAAGGAGATCGTCGACGAGCACCAGAGCTGGACCTCGATCACGGTCTGGGTGCCGTTCAACGAGGGCTGGGGCGAGTGGGACCGCACGGCGACCGGCCGGATCGCCGACGAACTGCGCGCCCAGGACCCGAGCCGGCTGGTCAACGCGCACAGCGGCGTGAACTGCTGCGCCTCCAAGGGTGATTCGGGCCGCGGCGACATCATCGACTTCCACCAGTACGTCGGCCCCGCCTCGCCGGTGCCCGGCGGGGACCGCGTCGCGGTGGACGGCGAGCACGGCGGCTTCGGGCTGGAGGTCGACGGCCACATGTGGTTCGGCGACGGCCACGCCTACGAGATGACGCCGGACAGCGCCACGCTGACCCGGCGCTACGTGGAGAACCAACGTGACCTGCTGACCGTGGCCAACCGGTGCGGGCTCTCCGGCGCCGTCTACACCCAGACCACCGACGTGGAGCACGAGGTCAACGGGTTCTACACCTACGACCGGCAGGTCCAGAAGATGGACTTCGACCAGGTCCGGGACGTCAACCGGGCCATCGTCCGCTCCGTTGACGGCACCGGGGCGAACGCCCCGCAGCTGCCGCCGGGCACGCCCGGGCTGACCGGGGTCGGCTGGTGGCCGCTGGACGAGGGCGCCGGCACGGTGACCGACGACAAGGCCGGCAACCACGACGGGACGCTGGTGAACGGCGCGACGTGGACCACCGGCCACTCCGGCGCCGCGGTGCAGCTCAACGGCGTGAACCAGTACGTCGACACCGGCACCGCGATCCTCGACACCACCGGCAACTACACCGCGTCGGCCTGGGTCAAGCTGGACAGCCTCGGCGGGTTCGCCACCGCGGTGAGCCAGGACGGCGGCAGCCACAGCGCCTTCTTCCTGCAGTACTCGGGTGCCGACAACCGGTTCGCGTTCAGCTTCGCCGGGGTCCGGGCGCTCGCGCCGACCGCACCCGAGACCGGCCGCTGGTACCACCTGGTCGGCGTGCGCGATGCCGCCGCCGGCACGCTGACGCTCTACGTCGACGGGCAGCAGGCCGGCACGGCCAGCTCCTGCCTGGGCGAGGCGTCCAGCGGACCGACCGTCATCGGGCGGGCCAGGTTCAACGGCGGCCCGGTCGACTACTGGCGCGGCGCGATCGACCAGGTGCACGTCTACGACCGCGCCCTGTCGGCCGCCGAGGTCGGCCAGCTGTACACCTCCGGAGGCTGAGGCGACGACGCCTCCTCGCCGTCGCCGCCGCGGTGCCCACCGCGGCGGCGACCGCCCCCGCTCCACCCCCTGAGTGAGAACCGCCTCGGGAAAGGAAACCCCATGCCCAGGACATCCGGATTGGCGGCAGCGGTCACGCTGGCCGCCCTGCTCGCCACCGCGGCGTGCGCCAAGAGTGAGGACAGCGGCGACACGCCCGCACCGGCCGGCAGCGCGGGCCAGCAGGTCGTGCAGAGCACGGGCGCCACCGGCCCGACCTGCACCCTGCAGAGCTTCGGCGGACAGAAGTTCGACGTCAAGAAGGACGTGGTCGGCTTCTCCCAGTCGGAGAAGGAAGCCAACCCGTTCCGGATCGCCGAGACCAAGTCCATCAAGGACGAAGCCGGCAAGCTCGGCATCGCCAACCTGCGGGTCACCAACGCGCAGTCCCAGTTCTCCAAGCAGATCTCCGACGTGCAGCAGCTCATCGCGCAGGGCGCCAAGCTGCTGGTCATCGCGCCGTTGAACTCCGACGGCTGGGAGCCGGTGCTGCGGCAGGCGGCGGAGAAGAAGGTCCCGATCATCACCATCGACCGCAAGATCAACGCTCAGCCGTGCACCGACTACCTCACCTTCATCGGGTCGGACTTCTACGAGCAGGGCAAGCGGGCGGCCGACCAGATGATCCAGTCCCTCGGCGGCCAGGGTGAGGTCGCCATCCTGCTCGGCGCGCCCGGCAACAACGTCACCACCGACCGGACCAAGGGTTTCAAGGACCGGATCCAGGAGAAGGCGCCGGGCATCACCATCTCCTTCGAGCAGACCGGCGAGTTCACCCGGGAGAAGGGCCAGCAGGTCACCGAGCAGCTGATCCAGTCCCGCCCCGGCACCAAGGGCATCTACGCGGAGAACGACGAGATGGCGCTCGGGGCGGTGACGGCGCTCAAGGGGGCGGGGAAGTCGCCCGGCCAGGTCAAGATCGTGTCGGTGGACGGCACCCGCGCCGCCGTGCAGGGCATCGTCGACGGCTGGCTGTCCGCGGTCGTCGAGTCGAACCCGCGCTTCGGACCGCTCGCCTTCTCCACCGCACAGAAGTTCCTGGACGGGGAACCGATCCCCGCCACGGTGATCATCAGTGACCAGGAGTACACGACGGCGAACGCCAAGGAGAGCCTGGGAAACGCGTACTGATGGCGACCGCGGTTCTGGAGGCCCGGGGAATCTCGAAGGGATTCCCCGGGGTCCTCGCCCTCGACGACGTGTCCTTCCGGCTGGACGCGGGGCAGGTGCACGCCCTGGTCGGCGAGAACGGCGCCGGCAAGTCGACCCTCATCAAGGTCCTCACCGGCGTGTACCGGCCGGACCGGGGGACGCTGCTGCAGGGCGGCGAACCGGTCACCTTCGACAACCCCCTCGCCGCCCAACGGGCCGGGATCTCGACCATCTACCAGGAGGTCAACCTCGTCCCACAGATGAGCCTCGCGCACAACCTGCTGCTCGGGCGGGAACCGCGCACCCGGCTCGGGGTCATCGACATGACGCAGCTGTACGCCGAGGCCGAGCGCGTGATGACCCGGTACGGCATCCGGACCGACGTGCGCCGGCCGCTGCGCTCGCTCGGCATGGGCACCCAGCAGATGGTGGCACTCGCCCGCGCGGTCTCCATCGAGGCCCGCGTGGTCATCATGGACGAGCCGACCTCAGCCCTGGAACCGCGGGAGGTGGACACCCTCTTCGGCGTCATCGCCGACCTGCGAACCCAGGGCATCTCGCTGATCTACGTGAGCCACCGCCTCGACGAGCTGTACCGGATCTGCGACCGGGTCACCGTGCTGCGCGACGGCAGGGTGGCGCACACCGGGCCGCTCGACAAGCTCCCGCGCGTGGATCTCGTCGCGCTGATGCTCGGCCGCGATCCCGCCGAGATCAGGCGGGAAGGCGCGACGAAGTTCTCCGGCGAGCACACCACCGCCGCCAACGGGCCGCTGGTGGAGGCCCGCTCGTTGTCCCGCCGGCCCGACCTGCGTGATGTGTCGGTGCAGGTCCGCCCCGGCGAGGTGGTGGGCCTGGGCGGGCTGCTGGGCGCCGGGCGCAGCGAGACGGCCAAAGCGATCGCCGGTGCCCTCCCAGTCGACGGCGGCACGGTGCTGGTGGCCGGGCAGGAGGTGCGCCGCGGCTCGCCGGCGGCGGCGATCCGGGCCGGCGTCAGCCTCGTCCCCGAGGACCGCAAGGTCGAGGGCATCGTGCCGACCCTGTCGGTACGGGACAACATCGCGCTGGCCGCCCTGCCCCAGCTGTCCCGGTCCGGAGTGGTGTCCGACGCCCGGGTCGACCGGATCGTCGACACCTTCATGCGGCGGCTGCGCATCAAGGCCGCCTCCCCCCACCAGAAAGTCGCCGAGCTGTCCGGCGGCAACCAGCAGAAGGTCCTGCTGGCCCGGTCGCTGGCCACCGGCGCGAAGGTGCTGCTGCTCGACGAACCAACCCGGGGCATCGACGTCGGGGCCAAGGCCGAGGTGCAGGCACTCATCGACGAACTGGCAGCCGAAGGGCTCGGGGTGCTGCTGATCTCCTCCGACCTGGAGGAACTCGTCGAAGGGGCGGACCGCGTCGTGGTCCTGCGCGACGGCGCGGTCGCGGGCGAGCTGAGCGGCGACCAGGTCACGGAACAAGCGATCATGGCAACGATTGCCGCGACAGGAGAGACCGATGGCTGAGATCGCGGTCGCGCCGCGCGCCTGGGGCGGGCGGGCAGGACTGCTCGCGTGGCTGCAGGAGTACGGCGTCTACGCGTCGGTGCTCGCGCTCCTGCTCTTCAACGTGGTGTTCACGCCGCACTTCCTGGAAGTGGCGAACTTCCGGACCCAGCTGATCCAGGTAGCCCCCGTCGTGATCACCTCGCTCGGCATGGCGCTGGTGATCGGCACCGAGGGCATCGACCTGTCCGTCGGTTCGGTGATGGCGCTCGCCTCGGCGATGGTGGTGCTCTACCTCGGGTACGGCGCTCCGGTCGCGATCGTCGCGGCCCTGATCGCCGGCGCCGCCATCGGCGCCGGCGGCGGCGCGCTGGTGGCGTACGTGGGGGTGCAGCCCATCGTGGCGACGCTGGCCCTGCTGGTAGGCGTACGGGGCCTGGCGAACGTGCTGGTGCCCCAGCTCACCGAGTTCCGCAACCCCACGCTGATCACCCTCGGCAGCCGGTCCGTGCTCGGCCTGCCACTCGTGGTCATCATCGCGGCGGCGCTCACCGTACTGATCGGGTTCCTGGTCAAGCGCACCACCCTGGGCCGCCAACTGGTGGCCGTCGGTGGCAACCGGGCCGCGAGCCGGCTGTCCGGCCTGCCGGTACGCCGCGTCCTGGTCACCGTCTACCTCATCTCCGGCCTGCTCGCCGCGGTGGCCGGCGTGCTGGCCACGTCCCGCCTGCAAGCCAGCGACCCCACCTCACTGGGCCTGCTCATGGAACTGTCCGCGATCACCGCCGTGGTCGTCGGCGGCACCCCGCTCACCGGCGGCCGGGTCCGCGTGCTCGGCACCGTGATGGGCGCCCTGCTCATCCAGCTCCTCCAGGCCACACTCATCAAGCACAACCTGCCGCAGTCCTGGACCCAGATGGTCCAGGCGGTCATCATCCTGGCCGCCGTCTACGCCGCCCGAGGGAGGCGCGCATGACCACCACCATCGCCGGCGCGGACACCAGCGCCGACGCGCGGCGCCGGCCGGGCGGGCTGCGCCGCGAACGCATCGGCCATCTCCTCCAGCACCACGGCGCGCTCATGGTGCTGGCGGTCACCGTCGTGGTCGGGGCCGTCGCCTTCGACTCGTTCGCCACCCCACAGAACGCCGCGAACATCGTCGTGTCCTCGTCGTTCCTGGCCATCGTCGCGATCGGGATGACCTTCGTCATCATCAGCGGCGGGATCGACCTCTCCGTCGGCTCGTCCTTCGTGCTCGCCGGGGTGCTGGCCGCCTACGGCTCCCGGTACGGGCTGCTCGTCGCGCTCCTGCTGCCCCTCGCCGTGTGTGGCGCGATCGGGCTGGTGCAAGGGCTGATCGTGGCGCGCACCGGCATGGCGCCGTTCATCGTGACCCTGGCCGGCCTGCTCGGTATGCGTGGCCTCATGCTCGCGGTCTCCGGCGAAGGGGCGAACACCTACCTGGTGCAGAACGACGCCTTCAGCGCGCTGGGCCAGACGTCCATCCTCGGCCTCACCGTGCCGGTCTGGATCACGCTGGGGCTGGTCCTGCTGGGCGGGGTCCTGCTGCAACGCACCAGCTTCGGACAGAACGTCTACGCCATCGGCGGCAGCGAAGAGGCCGCGGTGCTCATGGGCGTGCCGGTCACCCGAGTCAAGGTCGTCGTCTATCTCATCTCCGGATCGCTGGCCGGGCTGGCCGGGGCGCTCAACGCCGCCCGCCTGTCCTCCGGCGTCACCATCCTCGGCGCCGGCATGGAACTCGACGTCATCGCCGCCGTGGTCATCGGCGGCACGCTGCTCACCGGCGGCGCCGGCGGGCTCACCGGCACGATGGCGGGGGTGCTGCTGCTCGGCGTCATCCAGAGCCTGATCAACCAGATCGGCGTGCTCACCTCGTCGTTCCAGCAGGTCGTCAGCGGCGCGTTCCTCGCGCTGGTGGTGGTCATGCAGCGGATCCTGCACCGGGCGCAGCGGCTGTCCTGAGGGCTGCTTCCCGGTCGCCCACCGGCCGCGACCGGGCGGGCCGATGGCAGCCGCCCACGGTGGATCTACCGGGAGGTCCCGTCAGCCAGGTGGCCGCTGCGGGGTGCCGCGTCAGCCGCCGTGTTGGTGTGGGGCGCCGACGGTGTAGAGCAGAGTGGCGAGTGCGGCCAACGCGAGGACGATCCGTAGCTTCATGGCCATCGATGCTAGGGATTGGCGAACATCAACTGACTCGGCGGTGTCGGTGGGTATCTGAAGCTGTTCGTACAGAAACGCCACGCGATCGGGCCGTTAATTCATCGATCGGCGTGCCCTGCCTCGCCGGGATTCGCCGGCGCCGCCGAGGGCCGGTTCGCCAGGGCGGCAGCGAAACGCGTCGCGAGCGTCGCGACCGCGGCACGGAGTTCTTCTCCGCCGACGACGCGGAAGGCGAACGGCACACTCGCCAGCCACTCCTGCGCGTACATGGCCGGATTGCTCGTGCTGCCCACGAGCACGCACCCATCTCCTGATGGTTCGAGCCGTCCCATGGGCGGCCGGATCCACGGGGCCACCTCAGCCAGCGGGGCATCGAACACCACGTGGGTGGGGAACTCCCACCCGATGCCCAGGTGCTCCTCCAGCGCGGCGACCGGGTCGAGGCCGTCGGGCGGCTCGAACTCGTGCGCGGTCTGCCGGACCGCGCGGACCCGGTCGACCCGGTAGGTGCGGATCGCGTCCGCCCGATGGGATTGACACAGGAGGTACCAGCGCCCGCGGCGGACGACGACCGCCCAGGGGTCCACCTCCGCGTCCCACTCGTTGCCGGTCTCGCTCCGGTACGTGACCAGCACGCGACGTCGGGCCGCGACGGCCGCGACGAGTGAGCTGGTCAGGGTGGGATCTGGACGGGCCGAGTGCCGGTCGGGCGCAGCTGACGCATGCTCTCGCAGTGCGGCCGCCTGCCGGCCGACGCCCTCGGGCAGGGCCTGGATGACCTTGCCCAGGGCAGCACCCACAGGATCGTCGACGTCGGCGGCCGCCGGCTGGCCGTCGAGCACCGCCATGACCAGGCCAAGCGCCTCGGCCTGCGTGAAGACCACCGGAGGCAGCCTCGTCCCGCGCCGAAGCCGGTACCCGCCGTGAGGACCCCGGGTTGACTCGACGGGGATGCCGGCCTCCCGGAGGATCCCGACATACCGGCGCGCGGCCCGCTCCGTGACACCGAGTCTCTCGGCGAGTTGGTCGGCCGTCGTGCCGGGGCGGGCCTGGAGGATCTCGAGGGCACGCAGCGCCCGTGCGGTGGGGCTGAGATCGGTCGGCACCCCAGCAGACTAGGTCGCCACGAAACGAACCGGAAGTAGATCGTCCGGAACTGGCCCTAGCGTGATGCCCATGACCACCGCGGGGAAAGGAAACTGATCATGGAGATCGTGCTCATCGCTGGCCTGTGGCTCGATGGCTCCGTGTGGGACGAGGTGGTGTCCGCACTCGAGCCGCTCGGCCATCGCCCCGTACCGCTCACCCTCCCGGGTCAGGGTGACGGGTCCGTGTCCGCCTCGCTCGACGACCAGGTGGCAGCGGTCCTCGCCGCCGTGGACTCGGCATCCGGAAAGCCCATGGTGGTGGGGCATTCCGCCGCCTGCACCCTGGCCTGGCTGGCCGCTGACGCGCGACCGGAGCAGATTGCCAAAGTCGCTCTTATCGGTGGCTTCCCGTCCGGCGACGGGGAGCGCTACGCCGACTTCTTCGAGCTGAAGGATGGCGTCATGCCCTTCCCCGGCTGGGGCCCATTCGAGGGACCGGACTCTGCGGACCTCGACGAGGCGGCCCGGCGGCGCATCGCGTCCGCCGCGATTCCCGTACCGGAGGGGGTGGCCAGGGGGGTGGTGCGCCTGGCCGACGAGCGACGCTTCGACGTCCCGGTCGTGCTCGTGTGCCCGGAGTTCACACCTGCCCAGGCCAAGGAGTGGATCGACGCCGGCGACGTGCCCGAGCTGGCAAAGGCCAGGCACCTCGACTTCGTCGACATCGACTCCGGCCACTGGCCCATGGTCAGCAAGCCGAAGGAACTCGCCCGGCTCCTTGCCACGGCGGCCGCCGAGGTCTGACCTGCCGCCGCGGCCGTGAGCCGGGAGGATGAGACGCGCGGAAGGATGCGAGGGATGGCATACACGATCCGACCCCTGGACGCCTCGACCTGGGATGCATTCGCGGAGCTGGTCGAGCGCAACAACGGGATCTTCGGTGGGTGCTGGTGCATCGGTTACCACCCGGAGTGCGGCCAGCGGGGGATCAGCTACCGGGCGGTCAAGGAGGACCGGGTCCGGACCGGCCGTGCTCACGCCGCGCTCGTCCTCGACGAGGACGGCACCGCACAGGGGTGGTGCCAGTACGGCAGCCCCGAGGAACTGCCCGGCATCAAGCACCGGCGGGCGTACGACAGGGACGCGCCACCGCGTCCGGACTGGCGGATCACCTGCTTCTACGTCGACCGGAAACATCGCGGTCAGGGCATCGCACGGGCAGCCCTGGAAGGCGCTCTCGACCAGATCGCCCAGGCCGGCGGCGGCCTCGTCGAGGCCATCTCCGAGGTCACCACCGGCCGCGAGGCGCCGGGCCGTTTCCTGTTCAGCGCGACCGTCGAACTCTTCGAGCAGTTCGGATTCACCCGCGGCCGCCAGGTTGGCAAGCACGCATGGATCGTGAGCAGGGTGGTCGGTCCCGTGTGACGTCGGCCGTCTGCTCCCAGCGAGCGCGACCGTTGCCTCGTCAGTGCGGGCGAAACCGCACTGACGAGGCAACTGACCACGATGGGCGGGGGTTACTGCTTGGCGACCGTGATCGTCGCCGTGCGGTAGTTGTTGCGCGTGTCGTTGTTGCTCGGGTCGTAGTTCTGCTCGATGTTGCCGGCGCTGTCGACCGAGAACCAGCGGAACGTCGTGGTCTCGGTCACGTGGAACACCTGTCCCGGCTCACGGAACTCGGTCGCCGCGTAGCGGGGCGACTCGAGGGTGGGCCGGCTGCCGTCCGTCGTGTAGTAGATGGTGGCCGGCTCGCTCGTCTCGAAGCGCACGTCGACGGGCCCGGAGTACTTGCCGCCGCCGGGGACGAGCGTGGACGTCGGCTTCTTGTTGTCCTTGCCCCACTCCGCCGCGATCCGGAACATCTCCATGAGCCCGTTGGCGTACTCCATCGTCTCGGCGTGGCCGCTGACGAGCTCCGGGTTGCCCACCCACGCCGGCTGGAACGAGCCGCCCTGCCAGTTGCCGGTGGCCGGGTTGTAGACCGAGCCGCCGACCTCCCAGCCGAAGGCGTAGATCCCGTAGTTGTGGTACAGGTCCTCGCGTACGTTGCCGGCGGAGGAGTAGAGGACGTCCGACGAACCGCCGACGTTCTCCGGCGTGACGACGGTCTGCCGGTGCGCCTTGACCTGCGACAGGATCCGGGCGGCCGACTGCCAGTAGAACGCCTCGTCACCCAGCGGCGGGCGCGGCGTGGTGATCCGCCCGTCCGCGATGTAGGCGCCGGGCTGCCAGAACAGCTGGCCGCCGTTGGAGTGCACCGACATCATGAACTTGATGTTCCGGTACTTCTCGACCAGCCAGATGATGTTCTTCGACTCGGGTTCGGACAGCTTCTCCGGTCCCTGGTAGGTGTCGCTGACGCAGCTGGTCGACCCGCCCGCGTAGCCGTCGTGGCCCGACCCGACCCGGTAGTTCCGGTTCAGGTCGACGCCCCACGAGTTACGCCGGGCCGGATCGGCGTTGTCGTCCGCGCAGTGGTTCGTCATGTTCCGGCGCTGCGAGGCGAAGTTGTAGAAGCTGTAGTTCGCCCCGTCGGGGTTGTTCGACAGGATGAAGAAGACGTCGGTGTTGTCGACGATCTTCTTCGTCTCCCAGTCCGACTTGTAGTTGTGCACCAGGCGCTCGGCCGCCTCCAGCGACGTCGTCGCCGGCACCCACTCACGGGCGTGGTCCTGCGCCTGGATCAGGACGCCCGGGTTCCTGCCGTCGCGGTGCTTGCCGATCCGCAGCACGGGGATCGTGGCCGGACCGCGCGGCACCTCGCCCTCCGGCGCGCCGGCGCGCTTCTGGTCGAGGAAGTCGGTCAGCGCGACCGGGCCGGACGTCGCGGCGACGATGCCGGTGCCCGTGTTGGTCCGGTACGGGTGTGCCCGGTCGATCAGGCCCTGGGACTGGGTCCGCAGCGCCGTCGCCACCTGGGCGGCCGTGCTCGCCGGCGCACCGGAGGCGTCCGTGGCGAGAAGGACCCGCACCGCCTTGCCCGCCACCTCGACCGTGAGCGGGAGGTTCGCCCCCGGCCGGTTCACGAACTCGACGGTGATGTCGTTGCCGCCCTCGTGGCCCCACGCCGCCGAGCTGACCACGACCGCCGATTGCCCGGTGCCGCCGATCGTGGCCTGGGCCTTACGCTGGTAGCCGTTCGTCTTGTTCGGCAGGTAGACGATCTCGGCGATGTCCGGGTACTGGCGGGCGATCTCCTCGGCGCGGCTGTAGAGCTGCTGCGGGTGCTTGTAGCCGTCAATGAAGTCCGACTGGTAGCCCGGGTTCGCCGTCAGCGGCGGCGGGCCGTCCTCGAGCCAGTTGGAGACGTAGCCGGTGGCGGCGCCGCCGGTCGAGCTCGTGACCCGGATCTGGTTCGGGCGGGTGTCAAGCTTGAACAGGTTCCGGTGGAACATGTACTGCCCGGAGTCGACGAACCGGCTCATCGTCCGGGCGAAGCCGAACGTCGTGCCTGCGCCCGAGTCGTTCTCGAGCTGCATCGTGACGATCGGGTTCGTCTGCTGCCCGTCCGTGGTTCGCGCCTCGACGTACAGGAAGCCCTGGCCCTTCGTGGTGAACCAGTCGGCGCGGACGATCCGCACCGTCGCCTCGTGGCCGGCCGGCTGGACGGCCTGCGCGCGCAGGGCTCGGATGCCGCCGTCAGCCTCGTCGCTCCATGCGAAGCCCTCATCGTCGCCGAGGATTTCGACGCCCATCGCCTTGAGCTCGGCGATCTGCTCGGTGCTGACCACCGCCTCGCCCTCGATGCCGGACGGCACGCGCCTGAGGCCGTGCTCGAGGTCGAAGCCGGCGGCGACCACCTTGTCCAGCATGTCGGCGCCGGTCAGCTGGATGCGGACGAGACGTACCGACTCTGAATCCTCAAGGTGGGATCGCCCCGAGCCCGCCGTGGCGGTCGACCCCGCGGGATCCGCGCCTGCGGGCGCGGTCGCCATGAGGACGCTCCCCACCAGGGCGGGCAGTGCGAAGAGCGCTATGCGCAACTGTCTGCGTCGCATTCTCCCCTCCTTCTGCTTGTGGCGTCTGGTTGATGTGCGAACCGGCCGCGGTGCTGGGCGGTCCGTTCAGGACGGTCGTGCTGAGCTCGCGCACGGTGATCCTGGGTACGACGGAGGCCACCGTCGTGGGAGGTGCACAAGGGCCGCGAGCGAGCTGGGTGCGGTGAGCGTATGTGCATCTTTCGCATCGACGGCGCACGTGAACCGGATTTGAGCATTACTTGAGGCATCGCCACGCGGTAGCTCGCGTTGGCTGGCCAGACCTGGTGTCGCCGCACGCAGTGCGCCCGAACATGGCGAAGTCGGCAGGCCGACCGCCCCGTCAGCGCCGGCTGCTCCGCTTGTGCTTGGAACGGCTCGTGAACCGGCCGCTGCCGCCGACCGACGCGGCGGGCCGACGCGGCCGCGTACGCCGAGGGAACCAGCGCTGGAACGGGATGCGGGACAACAACATCGGCACCGCCAGGACCAGGATCGCGAACCCGGCGACGCCCAGCCCGCCCTGTACGCGGCCCCGGTGCCCGCTGAGCTGATCGAAGTCGGTGACAAAGTCGCTCGGGTCGGCGGGATTCACCCAGATCGCCACCCGGTCACCACTCGACCGGCACACCTCGAAGCAGGCGACCTCCTGCTCGTACGTCCGGCCGCTCAGCTCGTACCGGAAATACATGGTGCTCGACGGGGCCGATCGGTTGCCGCGGGACTTGGTCACCTGGTCGTAGACGACGGCACGCGCCGGCACCCCGGTGGCCCGTAGTTCCCTCGCCCAGTCGTCGAGCGCGTACTGGGTGTGGAACGGTAGCCAGAGCAGCACGCCGCCGGCGGCGACCAGCAGGGCGCAGCCGAGGGTCACCCACGCCGACGAGAGTTGCCGCTTGATCACTCGATCATCGTGGCGTAAAGACGCAACCCGGCCGCGGAGGGCACCGGCCCGACGCGCCCAGGGCGTTTCCCGGCGGCCACGCGGACTCAGGATCGCAGCTCGGGGGCGTCTCGAATGGCGAGCGCGGCCTGGACGAGCGCGGCGTGGGTCAACGTCTGAGGGTAGTTGCCGAGGTGGGCGCCGGTCCCGGGGTCCAGCTCCTCGGCATAGAGGCCGAGGGGGCTGGCGTGGTCGAGCAAGGTCTGGAACAGCTCAACGGCCTCGGCGCGGCGCCCGGTGCGGGCGAGGGCCTGCACGAGCCAGAACGAGCAGGGCAGGAACGCGCCTTCGGCGCCGGGGAAGCCGTCACGCCCCGGCGGGTAGCGGTAGAGGAGCGGGCCGCCGGCGGAGAGCCTGTCCCGGATGGCGTTGATGGTGCCCTGCACCCGGGGCGAATCGATACTGTCCAGGTCCAGCAGCGGAAGGACGAGCAGGGCCGCGTCGAGGTCGGGGGAGCCGTAGCTGCGGACGTAGCTGGCCGCCGTCGGGTCGAAGCCGTGCGCCCGGACCTCGGCGGCGATGGCGTCCCGGGTTTCCTGCCAGCGCCGGCGTTGGCGCTCCGGCAGTGGGTGAATGTCGGTGATGCGCAGGGCCCGGTCCAGGGCGAGCCAACCCATGAGCTTGGAATGTACGTGCTGATCGGGCTCGCGGACCTCCCAAATGCCGGCGTCGGGCTCCTGCCAGCAACGGGCGACCAGGTCGGCGAAGCCGCGCACCGCCCGCCACGTCTCGCCGTAGAGGCGCTGCCCGGCCTGCGCGAACGCCCAGGCGGCGTCGATCACCCAGCCGTAGCCGTCGAGCTGGTGCTGGCCGGCGGCGCCGTTGCCGATCCGTACCGGCACGCTGCCGAGATAGCCCGGCCAGCCGGGCAGTTCCCGTTCCGCCGGAACGTGCCGGCCGTGCAGGGTGAGTAGCGCCGGCAGGCGTGGCCGCTGCAGCCGGCTGGCGTGCAACAACCAGGCGAGGAAGCCGTGGGCCTCATCGGGTTTGCCGACGCTGAGGAAGGCACTGACGCCGATGCTGGCGTCACGGGGCCAGACATAGCGGTAGTCCCAGTTCCGTATCCCGCCAGGGTCCTCCGGCAGTGACGTGGTGGGTGCGGCCACCGGAGCCTGCGAGGGCGAGTAGGTCAACAGTCGCAGGGTCAGCAGGCTCCGCACGACCTGCTCACGGAACGGCAGCGACCCGTCGATCTCGGCGGTCCAGGCTCGCCACCGGTTCTCGTCCTCGATGAGCAGGTCCCAGGCCATTGCCGGCTCGACGTGGATCAGCGGTTCGCGGTGGGCCACGGCCAGCACGAGGGTGACCGGATGACCCGGCCTGACCATGATCGAGCTAGGCCGACCCGGCTCGATGGTAAGCCCGGGAGTGCTGCCCACGGAGACCGCGTTCGCGCCCCACTCACACACCAGGTCCCGGCCCCGGTGCTGAACTCGGGGCCGGCGGTGCCGTACGCCGAGGCGGGGGTCGAACTCGACGACGGCGTCGACCGCCGCCTCCTCGGCCGACAGACGCCGGACGAGCAGAGTCGTCGGCAGCAGGCGACCGCTGATCTCGGCCACCATGGCCTCGGCGAGGGTGAGTCGTCCCCTGCCCACCGCCCAGGTCGTCTCCAGGGTGGCCGTGTGCTGCCGGTAACGCCGGTCGACGACCGTGGCCGGCCGGGCCGGGCCGACCCGGAACGTTCCCGCCTCCGGGCCCCCGACGAGCCGGCCGAACAGGGGCTCGCCGTCGAAGCGGGGCACGCAAAGCCAGTCGATCCCGCCATCACCGGCGACCAGGGCAGCGGTGCGGGTGTCACCCAGCAGCCCGTAGTCGCTGAGCGGCGCTGGGGGCCGAGGCCACGTCACGTCGGGCCACCAGTCATCAAGATCGCTCCCTGCCGAGGCGCGACGCGGGTCAACCGGCCTGGAGGAGCAAGCCGAGGACGATCCCGTACAGGACGTGGACGACAGCCGCGACCGCGGGAGTCTGGACGCCGTAGTTGAGGGCGAACACGCCAGGTGGCTCCAACACGGCCGTGCTGGCCAGGCCCGCCCGCTGCGAGGCCATGCGCGGGTGGACACCCGGAAGCAGCGGCAGGAGCACCGTCAGCGCTATCCCGACGTGCAGGGTCCCGAGCAGCGCCCCGATCCACCAGGTGGCGCGGTGCAGCAGGGCGAACGTGGCCGCGTAGCCGAGGGCGAAGCCCTGACCGGCGCAGAGGTGGATGAAGAACCCGAAGACCCGGGCCCGGTCGGGATCCTCGGTGACGATGGTCCCGAGCACCAGGGGAAGGTCGAGGCGGGTGAGGCCGGCCAGTTGAGCAGTGATCAACGCTGCGGTGAGCGCCACCGTGGCGACCAACCCGAACAACGCCCATCCGGCCCAGTCCATCTCAACAGTGGTCGACGCCGCGGGCGTTCACGGTCGGGACGGCGAGAGCTCCGGCGCTGGCGCCGCCCGGCCCCCCGGCGTCGTCCAGGTCGACACCGGCGCCAGCCAGCGGCGCAACTGACCGGCTCTGGCCCGCCGAACAGCGGTTCCGGGTCGTCGCCACGCGGCTCGGCGACGGTCGCTCGGTCATCGGTCCATCCTCCGGCCGGACAACGTGAAGGCCCTACGGCTCTGATCGGGGCGCCCGCCGCGCACCAGCATGGACCACAGTGGCGGCCCCGGATCTCACCATAAGCCACCGGACCCGGGACGCTGGCCCGCTTGCTGAGGTGCACCGGGCCCGCCGGGTCTCATGATCGCGCTGCCTGGGCGAGCCGGCGCACCGGCTCCGACCAGGCCTGCGGGTCAAGCCAGGGGAACGTGTGGGCGCCGGGTACTTCCGCGTACCGGCCATCGGGCACCATCTCGGTCAGGTGCCGCGCCCAACGGCTGGTGCTGAGCCGGTCCTGTTCGCCTCGCAGGACCAGCAGCGGGACCGTCAGCCGCGCCACTGGCTGCTCCACGTCGTGACGAAGATGAGCCCGTACCAGATGCACCAGCCGGCGCAGCCCGGCCCGCTTCCACTCCGGCCAGTGCGAGTCGGTCAGGCCGGGAGGTTCGTGCCGGCCGTCGAGCTGCCACCGGACGAGCAGGCGTACGGGACCGCGGGCGACCGGGTCGACAGTGGGGCTGGCCAGTACCAGCCCGGCCACCCGGGGATGGCCCACGGCGGCTTCGGCGGCGACCTGGGTGCCACTGGAGTGCCCCGCCAGGATCACGCGGTCCGGTTGTCGGGCAGTCAGCCAGTCCGCCACGGCGTAAGCGAACTCCGGCACCGACAGTTCGTGCGGCGGCTCGCCGCTGCCGCCGAACCCGGGCAGCTCCACCAGATGCGCGCGCGTCCACCTGCCGAACGCCGCCAGTCCCGGCAACAGGTAGTCGGCCACCGCCATGCCTTGCACGAGGACGACCTGCGGCACGCCGGTTCGCGGGACGCCGACTGCCCGAGTTCGCATCCGGCCCAGCACCCCGTCGTGGTATGACGTGGTGACGTCGCGCGGGAACTCGGGCATGACGCTGGGTACCCGCGCTAGCAGGCATGATTCGGCCGGAGGTGGCCATGAGGCTGCCGCGGGAGGTCGCCGGCTTCGACTCCGCGTCCGCGATGGTGGTGGCGTTGGCCCGGTTCCTGCACGGTCGCGGCACGCCGCCGCTGGGCAATTCCGCCTTCCGGGCGTTGCGACCTGCCGCTGCGGTGGCCGCCCGATTGCCGGTGACCACCCGTCAGTGGATCTACAGCGTGTTCAGCGGTGCCGAGGGACGCCGCGAGGCGGACATCGCGCGGATCGACGCCGAGACCGTCGCCGCCTCAGTTGCTGCTCTCTATCCGCGCCGCCGCTACCCGGCGGTGGTGATCGGTTCCTCCAACGGCGCGCTGACGCACCTCTGCGCCGCGCTGGGGGTGCCCTGGCTGCCGCAGACGCTGCTGCTCCCCGTACGCCAGCAGCAGGTCCCACCGGATGACCCGATGCGTGCGGCGCACGCGTTCGACCGGACCGCCCGCGCCCTGCTCGATCGCAATCCCGCTCTGGTGCTGCACCATATGCACGACCCGAACCAAGATCGCCTCACCCTGCGCCGGATGGCGTACTTCCGGGTCAAACACACCCGACTGGGCCGGGCATACGAGAAGTTCATCACCGACCTCCTCGAACCGGGCGGCACCATCCTGATCGCCGAATGCGGCCAACAGTGGCCTACCACCCGCATCGGCCGGCGTCACCTTTTTCAGCTCGGTGCCGTCGGCGGCATGCCGCCCGAGGAATATCGCACCGGCGGCCCGCGGGTAGCGGACTATCTACGCCGATATGGGGCTGCGGTTTCAGGATGGCAGGCGCCGCCGGCCGACGCGGACAGCCCGGAAGCGGAGTGGGGCTTCGAGCCGGTGCTCCGCGACGACATCACCGCCTTCGCCGACCGTCACGGGTTCCGGACGACCCGGTTGATGTTCGACCAGCCCGAGGACCTTAGCCCGCCGATCGCAGACCTCTACCGGTGGTGGTACCGGCAACGAGGGCTGCCAGCCAACCGGCTGCTGATCGACTCATTCATCCTGCTCGACCCCTGGTGGACGCTGCGCACCGGCAGCGTGCCGTACTGGACGGCCTTTCCGGTCCAGTCGTCACTGGCTGGCCTGCACCGCTACCTTGACGGCGGCGACGGCTACGACTACCTGCACCTGGCACTGTTCTGTCACGGCGTCGACTCGGTCGGAGTGGCGACCGCCGGGCAGTGGCGTCAACTTCTGCGGCGGGCCCGGATCGAAGGAGCCTTCGCCGGTGTCTCACCAAGCCGGTACCCCAACGACCCGTACACCTTCTTCGGTCACCAGCGGGCACTGCGCGCCATCCCGGACCGGTACCCCAATCCCCAGCCACTGCCGCTCAACACGTTCAAGGCATTCCTGCGCGACGCCCCGCACCGGTACCCCCGAGTGGAGATCGCCTGACCGGTGGAACGACCTGGTCCGCTGCTCACGGTCGCTCCAGCGGATGCCACGCTCCCACCCGTACCGGAACGCCGACAGACGCGTGGAGCAGCGGATCGCCGGCCGGCATGGACAGTCCGGCGCCGGTCAGCAGCTCCTGGTCCAGCCGAAGCAGCTCGACCCGGCGCAGCGGCCACTCGGGGTGTTCCACCTCGGCGGTGGCCAGCCTGCCGGCGACGACCGTGAACAGGCGATACCGGGCGGTGAGGAAATGGGCCAGCTCGTCGCACTCCGCCTCGCGCAGCGGCGGACCCAGCCTCACGTCGGCACCGCAGCGCACCCGGCGCGGGCCGGGCCAGCGGCGCTCACAGCGGTAGACGACCTGCTTGCCGCTGACCCGTACTGCCATCTTCGACCAGTAGTAGGGCAACCCGTAGCCGGCGCGGGCCGCGAGGACCGCGGGCAGTCGGGCCGCGTCCAGGGACAGGAACCAGATGCCCCGCCGGCCCCGCCGGTCCCGGACGTAGGTTCGTACGTTGGTCTCAGGAAAGCTCGACAGCCACGGTACGGGCGGCAGCCCCGGGGCCCGTACCCCCTGCATGAGGAACGGCGTCAACCCGACCCACGCTGATCCGTCGAAGGCCTCCACCGCCAGGCCGGACGGCACCATCGCCTGCAGCACCGAGGGCGGGCAACGCCAGTGGAAGAACGTTATCCAACTCCACCGGTGGTACATCACCGGTCGTGCCACCTGCGGCGACGGCGGAGCCCGCATCAGCCCTCCCTCCTCCCGCCGGCCACGGTCGACGCACGGCAGTGCGGGGCGGACCCGCGTCAGCGAGCCCGCCCCGTCACCGCCCCGGCTCAACCCTGCCGGAGCTCACCCGCAGCTCCCTTGGCCTGCCCCTGCACCTGCTGGGCGGCCGACTGGGTCTGGCCACGCACGGCCGACGCGCCGTGTACGGCTGTGGACCCGAGCGACTGGGCCGCCTGCTTCGCGGGCTCGCGCAGGTTGTCCCGCATCTGGTGGCCGACCTGGCTGGCCTGCTGTCGCAGTTCGCCAGCATGTTGGCTGGCCATTCCCTTGGCCTGGCCGGCCCACTGCCGCTCGGGGCGGCTGGGCGGGATCAGCGCGGAGACCAGCATCCCGGCGCCGAAGGCGATCAGGCCGGCGGCCAGCGGGTTGCCCTGAGCCTGCTGCCCGACTTCGCGGGCCTGGTTGCGCATCGATCCGGCGGCGGAGGACATCTGCTGGCCGGGGCCGTGCCCGTCCGTGGGTGTGCCCATCATCTTCTCCTTGACCCGGTTGAGCGCGTCGCGCGCCTGGCCCACGCGGTCACCGGCGATCCGCCGTGGGTCGACCCTGTCGGTCAGCGCGTCGACGTCGCTGACCAACTCGCTGCGCGTCTGTTCGATCTGCTGTCGGATCTGGTCCGGATCAGTCGACATCGTGTGCTCCTCCCGCTCGTTTACCGGCCGCGTAGGGCGTCCGGCATCTGCCGTGCGGTCTGTTGCGTCCGGGGCAGCACCGCGCGGAGCTGCCGCAGCTTCGTCCGCCCGACCACGGCGAGGATGGCAGTGACGATCGCCCACACCCCCGCCACGATGAGTGCGGCCCAGCTCTGGTCCATCACGTTGGACAGACCCCACCAGCCGGCGTACGAGACGAACAGCACGGTCAGGAAACCGGCCAGCGCGGCACCGGCGAACATGCCGCCGGCCTTGCCGGCCTGGCTCGCCTCCTCGCGCAGTTCCGCCTTGGCCAGCGCGATCTCCTGGCGGACCAGCGTCGACATGTCACGGGTCACGTCACCCAGCAGCTCACCGACCGACTGGGTGCGCTCCTTCGCCGGGGCGCTCACGGTGCCACCCCGCCCGGGATGTCCGTCTCCCGCCGGCCCGCTGGCGACGCGTGTTCCGCCCGCGCCGTCCCCGCGTAGGGCCCTTCGCCGGAGTACGGAGCCTCGACCGCCTGCTGACCGGCCGGCCCCGGTTGGCCAGGCTGCGCGGTCTGACCCATTTGTTCGCTCGGGCGCTTCCCGTTCCCGGACGTCAGGTTTCGGGTCAGCCGGCCGGCCAGGACTCCGGCCACCGCCGCGCCAGCGAGAAACATCCCCGGGTGCTGGCGGGCGTAGCCGCGCATGTCGTCCAGCACCTCGCCGGGTTCACGCTCGTCGAGCCACCCGGCGGCCCGGTCCGCGACCGTCGCCGCCTGCCGGACAGCCTGGCCGGCCAGCCCGCTGTCTGCGCCACGGTCGGCCATCGAGCCGAGATCCCGGCCGAGACCGCGCAATCCCTCCGCAGCCCGATGCTGCTGGGACCGCGCCTGGTCGCGCACCTGCGAGGTGGCCTCCCCGGTCAGGTGCCGCGCCTCCTGCCGCGCCTGCGCAGCCACCTGCCGGCCTTGCTCGGCGGCGGCGTGGCCGACCTGTCCGCCCGCCTGCGCGGCCTGCTGGCCCACCCGGGACGCCGCCTGTTGAGCCTGCTCGGCGGTGCCGCTCGGCGGTCTGCTCTGGTTGATCGCCGTCATCGCATGCTCCTCTCCTCGGCTCCGCGCCAGGTACAGCCCGGAACTCAAGCCGCGTACCCCCACCGCCCGACCACATTCGCCCGCCTCGGGCAACAAGAGAGGTGGCCGTTGGTCAGGCGGTCACGGCGAGGACAAGCCCGCGCCAGGCGTGCCGACCGTCGCTGCGGGGCACCGGCAGGTCGAGGCGGGCGGACCCGGTAGCCAGCGGGCGAAAGGTGGACGGGTACGCCCGTCCAGTCTGAATCCGTACCCGTATCGGAAACGCCCTTACCGGGCCGACCGGGGGGAGGAGCCTCGGCTGTGGCGGGGGTGCATGAGCGCCCGGTCATGCACCCCCGCACCGTTGACTAGCTGCGGATGGTCGCGGGCTGCGCCGGACCGTGGGCGGCGACGTCCTCGGCGCGCAGGGCGTGCCCGACCGCGACGGCCTCGTCGGCCGGGCGTGGTGTGATCAGGCTGACCAGCACGGTCACCACGAGGTTGATCGCCATGGCGATCAGGCCGGGCTCCCAGTCGGGCAGATGGCTAGCCCAGAAGGTCTTCGCGAACGGGGCGAGCAGCGCGACGAACCCGACCGTGATCCCGGCCAGCACGCCGATCGCGGTGACCCGCCGCCACAGGAAGGCGAGGAAGACCGCCGGGGCGAGCATCCCGATCGCCGAGTACGCGTAGAGCAGGATGTCGACCAGCGAGTCGCTGCGGCCGAGAGTCAGCCACACGGCGATCGCGGCGAAGGCGATCATGGAGACCCTGGACAGCAGCAGAGCCTGCCGCTCGTCGAGGTTTCTGCGCAGCGGCGCCACGACGTTGCGGGTGAACACGGAGCCGGAGGTCAGCAGCAGGACCGAGCCGGGGGCCAGGGCGAGCAGGAAGCCGGTGCCGGCGACGAGGCCGATCACCCACGCCGGGTACCGGTCGGTGACGAACTGCAGCAGGGCCGCGTTGAGGTTGCCATCCGCCGGCTGGGTGCCGGCCACCAGCGCGGCGAAACCCAGCAGGATGATGAAGAAGTAGGCGAGCGAGTACAGCGGTTGCCAGATGGCGTTGCGGCGGATCGCCCGGCCGCTCTTCGCGGCGTACGACACCTGGAACAGGTGTGGGAACACCCAGTTGCCGAGGGCCACGTTCAACGCTGACGTCATCAGCCAGACGGGACCCGTGGGCGAGGCAGGGTCGATGCCGGGCAGCTTGCCGATACCGGGATGGGCCTGCTCGGCGAGCCGGAAGACGTCGAACATCGACGCCGCGCCGACCTTGGCTGCCACGGTCGCCGACAACAGCACGACGACGAGGACCATCAGGATGTCCTTGACCGCCGCGGCGAAGGCGGCGGAGCGGAGGCCGGCCAGGTAGACGAAGGCGAGCATGACCACCGCTGCGATGATCACCGCAGCCGTCGTCGACAGGGTGCGGCCCAGCGCCAGCTGCACGATCAGGCTGAGGCTGACGAGCTGGATCTGCACGTACACGACCAGGGCGGCGATGCCGACGAGACCGGCGACCACACCGAGCCACGGGGCGCCGAACCGGGCGGCGAAGAAGTCGCCCTGCGTGATCAGTCCGTGCTTCCGCCCGGCCCGCCAGATCTTGGGCATCAGCCAGTAGCCGATGGCGTAGCTGAGGGAGACCGAGCAGAAGGCCAGGTACGCCGGCGCGCCGAGGGCCCACGCGTAGCCGGAGATGCCGAGCACCGCGAAGGTCGTGTACACCTCGCCGGCGTTGATGAACCAGAACAGCAGGGTGCCGAGCCGGCGACCGCCGACCGCCCATTCGGCGACGTTGGTCCTGCGCGAGGCGCGCCGGCCGTAGCCGATCGCCCCGGCCGCCGTGCCCAACAGGATCACCAGCACGATCGCGAGCGTCATGCCTGCTCACCCACTCTCGGCTCGGTTGCCGCCGCGAACTGCCGCTCCTCCTCGTCGACACCGGCGGCCCGGTCGAGCCGGAACACCACACCGACGATGATCGTCGTGGCGACGATCCCGAGCATCTGCCAGAGCATGGGGAACGGGATGTGCAGCGGCGCCAGCTTGACGTCGTTGACGACGGGCACCAGGGCGACCTGCCAGATGAACGGGATCACGAGCAGCCACCGGTGGACCGTGGATCGACGCGCCGGGGCCTGCTCGGGGGGATCGAGCGATGCCATGACTCTCCTGAAATCCGAGCGGCGGTACGGCCGCCGTCAGCCGCCTGTGCAGCGCTACTGCACGATGAGGCGCGACGCTAGGCCCACCGGGGGACCTCGTCAAGACCCGCGCACCTGGCCTCCGCTGGGTTGACGGCACGTTCCGGCGCCCCTACCGTGCAGTGCCAAGCATGCAGTGAGCCTGCATGTTTCGGGGTGTGAGACGGGGAGGATGCCAGGGTGATCGGCGACCGGCTGCATGAGCTTCGCGCCGCGCGCGGCCTGAGCCTTCGCACGCTGGCCGCCGAGGCTGGCGTGTCGGCGACCCTGCTCAGCCAGATCGAGCGCGGCGTCACCGAGCCGAGTCTGGCGACCCTGCGCCGGCTCGCCACGGTCTTCGGCGAATCGGTCGCCTCGCTCTTCGCCGACCCCGCCGCGCCGTCGGTCTGGATCAGCCAGCCGGGGCAGCGGACAACCCTCGGGGCCCCGAACGGGCAGATCCGCTACGAGCGGCTCACCCCCGGCAACGGGCAGCTTGAGGTGCTGCACGCGACCCTCGCACCCGGTGAGGTCTCCAGCAAGGAACCCTGGAGCCATCCATCGCTGGAGTGCGCATACGTGGTGGCGGGCACGCTGACCGTCGAGGTCGGCCGGGCGACGTACACCGTCACCGCGGGCGAGAGCATCACCCTCGACTCCCACCAGCCACACCGATACCGCAACACCTCGAACACGACCACGGAAATCGTGCTGGCCATCAACCCGCCGACTCCGTGACTGTCGGCGGGAAAGGAAGGGACATGGCCAAGCACGAGTCAGACACCGGGTCCGACGGCGACATGGAGCTCTACGACCTGCGGGTCCAGGTGGAGCGCATCGAGGGCCGCTCGGTATGCGGCATGGAGGTCGGCGACTGGTTCGAGGTCACCAACAGCGCCCACCTTCGCCTGCCCGAGGGCCGGCACTTCTGCGTGTACGCGCTGGCGTCGGTCCTGCCGTTCCTCGCGGCCAAGCAGCGCGACCTGGCCGCCGGGGACTGGCTGGCCCAGGACTCGTTGTTCGCCTGCCCGGATCCGGAGGAACGGCTGATCATGCGGGTGGACCGCACCTGCCGGCGCCGGATGAACTCCGCCGACCTGACCTGACAGCCTGAGGAGAGACGTGACCGCAGCAGAGTTCGGCCTGGGTCTGCAGAGCGACAAGCGGGCCGGCGACTACGGTCGCTTGGCACGCAGCGCGGAGCGGGCCGGCTTCGACGTGCTGACCGTGTTCAGTGATCTGATGTACCAGCCGCCGATCTTCCCGCTGCTGGAGATGGCCGCCGCGACCGAACGCGTCCGGCTCGGCGCGGCCTGCCTGAACCCGTACTCGATGGCCCCGTACGAGATCGCCGGACAGGTGGCCGCCCTCGATCTGGCGTCCCACGGCCGCGCGTACCTCGGGCTGGCCCGTGGCACCTGGCTGGGAGCCGTCGGCATCGACCAGCCCCGGCCGCTCACCGCGCTCGACGAGGCCGCGCAGGTCGTCTACCGGCTGCTGCGCGGCGATACCGGCGGCTTCGCCGGGCGGATGTTCCGCCTCGCACCGGACACCGTCCTGCGCTACCCGGTTCACCGCCCCGATCCGCCGTTGCTGATCGGCGCCTGGGGCCCGAAGGGCGCCGCGCTCGCCGGCCGGATCGCCGACGAGATCAAGGTCGGGGGGAGCGCCAACCCCGCCATGGTCCCCGTGATCCGCGACCGGCTGCGGGTCGGCGCCGAGCGGGCAGGCCGCGGTGTGGACGACATCGGGATCGTGTTCGGCGCGGTCACCGTCGTCGACCGCGACGGCCCGGCCGCCCGGGCACGCGCGCGCACCGAGGTCGCCATGTACCTCGCGGTCGTCGCCGACCTGGACCCCACGGTGGACCTTCCGAGCGACCTGTTGGACCGGGTGAAAGTCCTCGTCGACGCCGGTCAGCACGAGGCGGCCGGCCGCCTCGTCCCCGACGACGTGCTCGACCTGTTTGCCTTCTCCGGCACCCCCGAGCAGGTGGCCGCCCAGGCGCAGGCCCTCATCGACGCCGGCGTGCGCAGGGTCGAGTTCGGCACCCCGCACGGGCTCGACGACCAAGGTGGGGTGGAGTTGCTCGGTGGCGAGGTGCTGCCCATGCTCCGCCGGTAGCGACCGCCACCGCCCTGGCAGTCGCCGCCCAGGAGACGCGCCGGGCATGGATTCGGATGCCACCGAACCACTCGCGCCTGACCGTGGCCCCGGCTGAGCCGACCCGCCGGGGCCAACCAGCGATCAGCCCCAGGTCCAGTCGTCAGGCTGCCTCCTCGATCGCCTCCTCGGCGGCGCGGCGTACGTCGTCGAGCAGGATCTGCATGTCGCGGCGGGTGGTGCGGTAGTTGAGCACGCACCCGCGCAGCGCGAAGCGACCGTTGATGGTGGCGTTGGACAGGTACGAGTTGCCGGCCTGCTGCAGGGCCAGCATGATCCGTTCGTTGAGGCGGTCGAGTTCCTCCTCGACGGCCTCCGACCGCGAGCCGCCACGGGCGGCCGGCGGCAGGTAGCGGAAGCAGAAGATGGACAGTTCGACCGGGGCGAGCAGCTCGAATTCGGGGCTGGCGTCGACCAGCTCGGCCACGTGACGGGCGCAGTCGAGGTTGCCCTCGATCGCGTCGGCGACAGCTCGCGAACCGGCGTGCGCCAACGCCATCCACACCTTGAGCGCCCGGAACCGCCGGGACAGGTCCGGGCCGTAGTCCCAGAAGGCGAAGGCCTCGGCCGGCTCGGTCTGCATGACCCGCGTGTAGTCCGCGTCCAGGCTGAACGCGGGCCGCGCCGCCTCAGGATCGCGGTAGATGAGGCAGCCGCAGTCCGCGGGCAGGTAGAGCCACTTGTGCGGGTCCAGGGCGATCGAGTCGGCCGCCGCCATCCCGTCGAAGAGGGGACGGGCAGACGGCGCGAGCCGCGCGAAGCCGCCATAGCACGCGTCGACGTGCATCCACAGCCCGTACCGCCGGGCGACCGCTGCGATCTCGGCCAGCGGGTCGACCGCGCCGGTGACGACCGTGCCAGCGTTCGCCACCACGCACAACGGTTCCGCCCCGGCGGCCCGGTCCTCCTCGATGGCGCGCACGAGGGCGTCGACGTCCATCCGGAAACCGGCGTCCACCGGGATCTCCCGGACGTTCGCCCGCCCGATCCCGAGCAGCGCGGCGGCCTTGTGGATCGAGTGGTGGGTCTCGGTGGAGGCGTAGACCCGCAGCGGTGCCGGGTGGGCGGCCGCACCGTGGGCGGCGACCGCGTCGCCGCAGTGGCGGTGCCGCGCGGCGGCGAGCGCGGTGAAGTTGGCCATCGATCCGCCGCTGGTGAACAGGCCCCCGGCGCCCGGGTCGCAGCCCAGGGCGCTTGATCCAGTCGATGGCCACGTGCTCCAGCTCGACCGGAGCCGGCGCCGACCGCCACGCAGGGAGGTTCGCGTTCAACGCCGACGCGAGGAAGTCCGCCACCGCAGCGACCGGGATGCCCGGCGCCGACACATACCCGAAGAAACGGGGATGCCCGTTGTGCCGGCTGCCCGGCACGATCACGTCACGGAAGATCGTGAGCAGGTCGGCGAAGTCACGACCCTCCACGGGCAGCGGCTCGGCGAGCAGCTCCCGCAACGCGGCAGCGGAGGTGCGCGGAGCGATGGGCAGATCCCGGATCGAGTCGTGGTAGCCGGCGACCCACTCGACGGCGCGCGCACCCATGTCCCGGATCTGCTCCGTCGACGGGTCCAGGGCGGGGTCGACGCCGCGCCCCTCAGGTGAGATCGAAGTCGTGGCCCGGAGAATAGTTCGGATCCTGCCCTGGCGTGCACCCGCCGACGCCACCGTCCGGCGCCCGGCCGCAGCGGGTCGCCGCGCAGCGGGCGGCGTTGGTGGCCGTGAGCGCGAGACCGGCCTGCGGAAGCTCGCCGCAGATCGGCGCCGGTCCAGCCGAGCCGTCAGCCCGAGGTCGCCGCGCGGACCCCGTACCGTTCGGCCGCGCGTGCCCTGGCCTTCGTGGCCTCCACCTCGCGGTCGCGCGGGGGCGCCTTCGTCACGAGGCTATCCAGCAGCGTCCGGGTGGCCGCCGTGACGGCGCGGACCGCCTCGCCGAACGCCTCCTTGTTGGCCGCCGACGGCCGGGTCGTGCCGCTGACCTTGCGCACGTACTGGATGGCGGCTGCCTCGATCTCATCATCGGCCGCAGGCGGCTCGAAGTTGTGTAGCACCCGAATGTTCCTGCACATGCCCCTACGATGCCAGACCGAACCGACAGCGGCAGACAGGCCGACGGGTCCACGTCGCCGAGCAGGTTTCCGACGTCAGCGACGGGCGTCAGGTCCAGTGCCGTGACCGGAGGTCCCGGCCATCGCCGCGAGACGGCGGGCGAGCAGGGCGATGGCCGCCCGCAGCTCCGGAGGCTCCAGCACCTCCGCCTCGAAGCCCAGCCGGGCCACCTGCGCGGCGAGCCAGTCCAGGGTCTCGCCGCCGACGACGAGCACGCACCAGCCGTCGTCATCGTCCTCGACGCGCCCCACCTGGGGCGGCACCAGCTCCGGCACCTGGTCGGATCGGGCGTGCACCCGCACCCGGGCGAGATACCGGTAGGGCGCCTCGGTCACCGACCGCTGCACGTAGGCGACCGGGTCGGGATGCTCCCTCGGCCGGAAGCGCCAGGTCGTCGCCACCACCTCGCGCATCCGGTCCAGCCGAAACGTGCGCCAGTCGTCGCGGTCGACGTCCCAGGCCATCAGGTACCAGCGGCGGCCGGTGGTGACCATCCGCACCGGCTCGACCATGCGTTCGCGTTGCCCGCCGTCGCGTCCGGCGTATCGGAACCGCACCCGCACGGCGTCGCGGCAGGCCCGCGCGAGCGTCACCAGCAGCTCCGCGTCGATCTGGACCCCGGGGCCGGTCAGCGTCTCGGTGGCGCCGTGCACCGCCCGCACCTCGGCGCGCAGCCGGGGCGGCATCACCTGGTCGAGCTTCGCGAGCGCCTGCAGTGCCGCCTCGCCCGCCCCGGCGACCGTGCCGCCCGACGCCAGCCGCAGGGACACCGCCGTCGCGATCGCCTCCTCGTCGTCGAGGAGCAGCGGGGGCAGCCGGCTGCCCGCACCGAGCTGGTAGCCGCCGCCGACACCCGCCGTCGCGTGCACGGGGTAGCCGATCGCGCGCAGCCGCTCCACGTCGCGGCGTACCGAGCGGTCGGTGACCCCCAGCTCGGCGGCGAGCTCGGCGGCCGTCCAGGACGCCCGCCGCTGCAGCAGCGCCAGCAACCGCAGCACCCGCTCGGTCGTCGCCTCGACAGTCACGCACTCATCGTCGCACGGATCGCGGAACGATCCTGTCCGCTATCCGTGGGAGGCTGGCACCATGACCGACCAGACCTGGAGCCTCCTGCTCCGCGAGGAGGCAAGCTGAGATGGCCCGCGACGTCCAGATCACCTTCGACTGCGCCGACCCGGCCGGGTTGGCCGCGTTCTGGGCCGAGGCCCTCGGCTACCAGCTGCAGGACCCGCCCGCGGGCTTCGAGTCATGGGAGCAGGCCCTGGAGGCGATGGGCGTGCCGCCCGAGCGCCGCAACGACGCCTCGGCGGTGGTCGACCCCGAGGGGTCCGGGCCGCGGCTGTTCTTCCAGCGGGTGCCGGAGGGCAAACAGGCCAAGAACCGCGTGCACCTCGACGTGCGAGCCGCCTCCGGGCTCACGGGCGAGGCGCGGATGGCGGCCCTGGAGGCGGAGGCCGAGCGGCTCGTCTCCCAGGGCGCCACCCGGCTCCAACGCTACGAGCCGGCACCCCCGCTCGGCGCCGGTCACATCGTGATGGCCGACCCGGAGGGCAACGAGTTCTGCCTCGACTGATCAGCCACGCGGCAGGGCCGGCGACCTCAGTGCGGTCCGGACCGGGACTCCCCGGTCCGGACACGTAAAGCGGTGATGCGCCGGCCCGGCTGGACCGTGTCGTCGACGCGTCCGTCCCGCTCGACGAGTGCGAGACAGACGCTGGCGGTCGGGCTCGCGATCGTGATGGCCGTGGTCGCGGGCGGCACCCGCCCGCCCGGGCCGTCAGCCCGCCGCGCGGATCCCGTACCGTTCGGCCGCGCGTGCCTTGGCCTTCGCGGCCTCCACCTCGCGGTCACGGGGAGGCGCCTTCGTCACGAGGCTGTCGAGCAGGGTACGGGTGGCGGCCGTGACCGCGCGGACCGCCTCGCCGAACGCCTCCTCGTTGGCCGCCGACGGTCGGGTCGCGCCGCTGACCTTGCGCACGTACTGGATGGCGGCTGCCTCGATCTCGTCGTCGGTCGCAGGCGGTTCGAAGTTGTGGAGCACGCGAATGTTCCGGCACATGCCTCTACGATGCCAGACCGAGCCGACACCGGCAGACAGCTCGACCGACGACGCACACCATGAGTAACCTCATCATCGCGAATCGTCACCGACGGTGAGCGCAAAGTGACGCCACGGTGGCGGGCGGGCGGCTGCCCACACCCCCGGTCAGCCGGAGAACCGTGTCGCGGGCTCGCCGTCGAGGTGCCCCGGCGGTAGGCGGCGACCGCAGATCACGAGCAGCAGGTCCTGGGCGAGCCCGCGCAGCGGCGTTCCCGATCCGTACTCCCAGTCGAGGTCGGTCGCCTGCAGGCTGACCCCGGTCAGGTCGACGCCGAAATACGCGACGTTCCGTGGCCGCATCCCGGCCAGCACCAGCCCCACCCGCTCCGGCGGGACCCTGCGGTCCAGCCCGAGACCCACGGTGATGTCCAGGCCGTGGATGACGTCGTGCGACAGCGCTCCGGCAACGCCGCCGCCCGGCGGCGTCCAGGGATGGTCGGTGTTCTCCCGCAGCGCCGCGAGCAGCCGCTCAGCCGGCATGGTCGCCGCGTCACGCCGGGCGGCGCGGTCGGCCATCCGGTCGAAGCTGCCGCGCGCCTTCACCAGGTCGATCAGGATCCGCCCGACGGAGGTCCGGAACGGCATCGTCATGTGCGCGACGACCTCCCGCACCCGCCAGCCATCACACAGGCTGGACGAATCCCATTGCGCGGCCGGCAGGGTGGCGAGCAGGTCCGCCAACTCCCGCCGTTCCGCGACCACCGCGGCTCGAAGCCGATCCTCCATCATCCGACTCCCATTCCGTTGCGCGGACCCGTCCGGAGCCCGCGCCAAGGGATACGACGCCGGCGCCCGGAACTCATCGGTGCTAGCTGCCACACGTCAGTCGGTATCCGTATGGTCGGAGCGTGGTGGACGCGACAACGGTGGACCGGCTGGAGCCGTTCCGGGTGGAACTGACCGGCTACTGCTATCGAATGCTCGGGTCCGGGTTCGAGGCCGAGGACGCGGTGCAGGAGACCCTGCTGCGGGCCTGGCGGTCGCTTGACCGGTACGACGAGCGACGCGGCTCGCTGCGGACCTGGCTCTACCGCATCGCGACCAACGTCTGCGTCGACATGCTGCGCGGCGCGCAGCGCCGCGCACTTGCGATGGATCTCAGCGGCCCGTCGCGGGCCGGGGCGGAGATCGGCGCCCCGATCACGGAACGGGCCTGGGTGCAGCCGGTCCCGGACGCTCTCGTGCTGCCGGCTGACGGCGGCCCGGAGGAGCAGGCCGTACGCCGTGAGACCATCCGGCTGGCCTTCGTCGCCGTGCTCCAGCATCTGCCGCCCCGCCAGCGGGCGGTGCTGATCCTGCGCGATGTGCTGTGCTGGCGGGCCGAGGAGGTCGCGGACCTGCTGAACAGCAGCGTGGCCGCGGTGACCAGCGCCCTGCAACGGGCCAGAACGACGCTGAAGGCCGCCGGGGTGACGCCGGGTGAGCCGCTGCGGCCGGACGACCGGGCCCAACGCGACCTGCTCGCCCGATACTGCGACGCGTTCGAGCGGCACGACGTGACCGCGCTGGTGGCGATGCTGCACGAGGAGGCCACGATATCGATGCCGCCGTTCCGGTGGTGGCTGCGCGGCCGGGAGGACATCCGGCAGGCCCTGCTGGTGCCGGGCTCGTGCGAAGGAGCCCGGCTGGTGCCGGTGGCGGCGAACGGCTCGCCGGCGTACTGGCAGACCCGGCCGGATCGGGACGGCGTGCACGTGCCGTTCGGGCTGGTCGTGCTCGACGTGTGGCAGGGGCTGGTCACCGGCAGCATCACGTACCTCGACCCCGGCCGGCTGGTCCAGCTGTTCGGCCCGCCGGCCGACCCCCGACGGCCGGTCGGAGCCACGCCGGTCGGCCCGCCGTCCGTCGGAAAGCCGGCGCCGGGCGCACCGATGAGTCCGGCGGCTCCGGCACGTATTCCCTGCTAGGTGAAATACCACGCCAACCGGAGGAGCAGCCGTGACAACGGTGCAGCCCATCATCAGCACGCCCGACCTGGCCCGCCTGCAGGCGTTCTACCAACGCGTGTTCCACGCCGTGCAGGTCCGACGGGTCCCCGCTGACGGTCCGCCGTTCTTCGTCGGCCTCAGGTTGGGCGACTCGGAGTTCGGCCTGGTCAGCCAGGCGGACACCGACCTGTCCACGCCGCCGCGGATCCTACTCAGCATCGACGTCGACGATGTGGACGCGCTGCTCGACAAGGTGGTGGCCGCCGGTGGGCGGGTGCTCGGCCCACCGAACGACATGCCGTGGGGGCAGCGCGTGGCGCACGTGCACGATCCTGACGGCAACCTGGTCAACCTGACTCGTGAGCTGTGAAAGACCAAGTGCCGGAGCACGCGGGGCGTGCTCCGGCACCGGTCGGGGAGCCGGCCGGCACCGGCTCGCCGTCATCTCCTCACAGGCGGGCCTTCAGGTAGGCGCCGGCCGCGAGCAGTTGCGTGCGGGCCGACTCGTCGGTGGCGGTCCTGGCCGCCGCCGCGTACCGGTCCAGGGCAGCCTTTGCCTGGTCGGGCCGGCCCGCCGCCGCCGTGCTCTTGGCCGCCTGGAGCTGGCCGAACAGGTGGTCGGCGAGATCCTCGCTGATCAGACCGTCCGCCTGGTACCGCCGCACCAGCGCCTGGGCGTTGTCGTAGGTGGCGACGATCTCGAACGAGACGCTCTCCTCCGTGGCGTTGCCGGCCAGGTCGGTCGCCACGACGGTCAGCTTGTGCTCACCGGCCGTGGGCTCGGCACCCGTACCGCTCTCGATCGCCACCCCGTCCAGGCGGAGGGCCACCGAGTCGACGCCCGACGCGGCGTCCCGTGCCGTGGCGGCGATCGGCAGTGACCTGCCGAGCTCGTACTTGCCGCCGTTCGCCACGCCGTCGACGGTCACGACCGGCCCCGTGGTGTCGACGGCCAGGGACACCGCTTTCAGCGGGGAGATGTTGCCGGCCTCGTCGATCGCCCGGAGCCGCAGCTCCCACCGGCCGTCCTCGGTCACCTGGATCGGCTCGCGGTATTCGATCCAGGCACCGTCGCCCTCGACGAACTCGATGCGGACCGGGCCGCCGCGGTCATCGCTCGCCGAAGCGGTGACCGTCACCGGCGAGGTGTACCAGCCGCGCTTGCCGTTCGGCTGCGCCGGGTCGACCGACACCGTCAGGTTCGGCGCCGTCGTGTCGAGGACCCGGAAGTAGTCGAACGCGACGGTGACCGGCTGCGCCTGCTCCGGCCCCAACGCCATCAGGCCGAACGAGGTCATCACGGCGTCGTTGGTGACCGGCTGGCCGAGCGAGGTCCAGTTGCCCCCGCCGTCGCTGATCTGGGCCGAGTAGGTGTTCCCGCTTCGGCTCAGCCGCAGGTGGTACCAGCCGCTCTCGGTCGAGTCGGCGATGTCGATCGACCGGTTGCCGCCGTTGCCGAACTGCGCGTTGCGTTCCGAGACCAGCTCGGCGCGCAGGTTGGTCGGCGTCCCGGCGTTGTTGTTGGCCACGACGTCGAACTTCACGTAGTTGTCGTCGTTGTTGTAGACCAGGAAGCCGGCCAGCTGCCACTTGTGCAGCATCGCCGGCGTCAGCCGGGTCTCGATCGTCCAGTCACCGGCGGCGACGTCCGCGGGGATCTTCTGCAGGATGAAGTTCCGCGGGGAGTCGTTGTTGGTGCCGTTGATGTCGCCCGGCTGGGTCTCGATGCGCAGCGCACCGCCGCTCACCGCGGCCTTGGCCGAGTCGTACCGCACCGTCGCGTTCCACCGGCAGCCGTCGACGGCGTTGCCGTCGAACTCGTCGCTGGGCGCGCGGACGCCGTCGTCCGTGCCGTCCGGTGTGATGGTGAAGTGGTCGAACACGGCGTTGACCCGCGCCGTCCCGGTGTCCCCGGCGGCCATGGGGCCGACGGTCGCGTTCGGGATGATGTTCGCGGATCCGGCGAGCGCCGTCCAGGTCTGGCCGTCGGCGGAGTACGCCGCGGTCAGCTTCTGACCGTCGCTGACCAGCCGCAGGTGGGCGGTGGACGGGAAGTCCGCCGGCAGATTCACGTTGGCGTGCCAGGTCCGCGTACCGCCGGCCTCGGTCTGGAACTCCATGATCCGACCACCCGACGAGGCGCGGGTGAACGCCAGCTTCACGTAGTCGTTGTCGGTGCCGTGCATGAGCAGTCCGGCGTGCTGCCACTCGCGGTCGTGCGGGATGGTCACCTTCGTGGTGATCGTCCACGGGCCGACCTTGGCGCGCTGACCGGCGTAGCTGATCGGCCCGGTGGTGCCCTCGTTGATGTCCCCGTTGGTGACGGGCAGCACCAGGCCGCCGCCGGTGACCCGCACCGGCAGGTTCGGCGCGTTGCGCACCGTCGTCCACCGGTTGGTGTTCAGCGTGTCACCGTCGAAGGTGTCCGAGCCGCGGATCGCGCAGCCCGGCGCGGTCTCCGGCGGTGCCGGGTGGATGGCCTTGTCGACCAGCGTGAAGCCGGTGAACTTCACCTCGCTGGTGGCCGAGGCGTTGTGCGCGGTGACCGCGAGGCCGATGTCCTGCGGGCCGGCCGCCCCGGGCAGCGTCACCGGGTCGCCGACCAGGGTGAACGACTTGCCGTCCTTGCTCCAGTAGCCGTAGTACTTCCCGCCGTCGCGCACGATCCGCACCCACGACGGGTAGCTCGTGTTGCTGGCGCCGGTGCTGGCGTCGAGCTGGCCGTTGCCGTCGGTGTCGCGCAGCCACTCGAACCCGAGGCCCGCCCGCATCGTCATCGCCGCGTACCCGGGCGACCTGCCGGGCTGGGTGATGTCGTTGCGGACGATCAGACCGGCCTTGGCGGAGTTGTTGGTGTTCGTCTGGCTGTCGATCTTGACGGTGGCGGTCCAGGTGTCGCCGGCCGCCGCCGGAAGGTACACCGAGCCGTACTGGTCGGTGCCCTGCCACATGTTCTCGCCGCCGGCGTTGATGATCCAGGTGTCCCGGTCCGGCCGGTCGAACGCGGCGGTGGCGTTGCTGTAGGTCTGCCAGGCGCCGTAGAGGTCACCGACCTCGACCTGCACGACGCGGGACTTCGCGTGGTAGCCCTTGTCGTTGGTCGCCACCGCGGTCAGCTGGTAGCGCTTCTCGGTGGACGCGTTCCACTTCATGGCGTACGGCGCCGTGGTGTCGACGCCGATCGACGTGCCGTCGACGAAGAACTCGACCTTGGTGATCGTGTTCTCCGCGTCGCTCGCGGCGGCGGTCACCTGGATCTCGCCCGGTTCCAGCTTGTCGGCCGGTGTCGGGGAGGTCACCGCGACCTTCGGCTTGCTGGTCGGCGAGACGCCCTTGCCGTCGGCCTCGATGAAGTTCAGGCGCCGCTCACCCGCACCCGGGAACACCGCGTACAGGGTGAACGTCTCGCCGGGATCGGACACCTCGATCGGGATGTCCACGTAGCCGCCGCCGCTGGTCGCCGGCACCTGCGCGGTGCCGAGCAGTTCACCGTCCGGCTTGCCGCGCCGCAGCTCGATCTTGCCCGCGGTGGCGGCCGACGCGCGCAGGATCAACCGGTCGACGTTGTGCAGGTTGACCGGGTCGTACGACGCCCAGGCGCCGTTCTGGCCGGCGATGGAGTTCCCGTGGCCCTCGACGTCCCGCGACGAGCCGACCGTCACGTTCGACGAGTTGTCGAAGAACTCCGCCTCCCGCTGCTTCGGGAACATCAGGGTGGTGTCCGAGCCGGTCAGGCTCGGGATGCCGTCCGCGCCGCCGGAGTCGGCGTAGCGGCCGTCGATCGCGTAGAAGACGTTCATGTCCTCGCCGTGCCCGCCGCCGAGGGCGGTGACCACCTTGCCGGTGCGCCCGTGCAACGGGTCGGCCGGGTGCGCGTGCTCGTCGTGGCCCATCGCCGGCTGGATCACCACGTCGGCGTCGTCGATCTGGGTGTCCTCGGGGTCGCTGACCGACAGGTCCCAGCTCACCTCGTCGCCGAAGTCGAAGAACGCCCCGTTGGGCGGCTGGTTGAACTTCACCTTCGGCCGGGTGTTGCCGACCGTGATCGGCACCGTCGCCGTCCCGGTCTTGCCGGCCGGGTCGGTCACCGTGAGCCGGGCGTTGTAGACGCCGTTCGTGGTGTAGGTGAAGGTCGGCTTCGACTCGGTGGAGTCGGCGGAGCCGTCACCGGTGAAGTCCCACTCGTAGCGCAGTTGCTCGTTCTCCGGGTCGGTGCTGCCCGACCCGTCGAAGCGGACCTGCAGCGGTGCCTGGCCGGAGTCCGGCGACGCGCTGATCTTCGCGGTCGGCGAACGGGAGCCGGAGATGTAGTCGACCCGGTACAGCCCCGAGTTCGGGTTGTCGCGGCCGAAGCCGCCACCCCAGTCCAGCACGTACATCGAGCCGTCGGGACCGAACTTGGAGTCGATCGGCGCGAGGAACTGCTGCTGCGGCAGGAACGGATTGACCTTCTCGACCCCGCCCTGCCCGTTCGGGATGATCGAGTACATCTTGTTCCGCGACCACTCGTAGAAGAACGGCTTGCCGTCGTAGGACGCGGGGAACTTGGTGTCCGACTGCAGGTTCGGGTCGTACTGGTAGAAGGGTCCGCCCATCGGCGCCAGACCGCCACCCTGCGGGATGACCGACGGCACCGAGGAACGCTTGTAGCCGTACCACATCTTGGCCGGCTTGGCGGCCGGCAGCTCGGTCAGGCCGGTGTTGCGCACCGAGTCGTTGATCGGGTGGGCGCAGTCGAAGGGCGCGCCGACCGTCACCGGATTCGTCCGGTAGTCCACGTCCCGGAACGGCTCGTTGTTGCCCATGCACAGCGGCCAGCCGTAGAAGCCGGGCTCGGTGATGAGGTTCCACTCGGCGATGCCGGCGGGTCCGCGGTCCGGGTTGTCGTTGCTGTTGTCCGGCGAGTAGTCCGCCAGCCCGATGGCCCCGGTCTTCGGGTCGATCGAGAACCGGAACGGGTTGCGGAAGCCCATCGCGTAGATTTCCGGCCGGGTCTTCGCCGTGCCCGGCGGGAACATGTTGCCCGCGGGGATGGAGTAGGTGCCGTCGGCCTCGGGGCGGATCCGCAGCAGCTTGCCGCGCAGGTCGTTGGTGTTGGCCGAGGTGGCCCGCGCGTCGTGGAACGTGCCGTCCCGTTCGGACAGTGGCGCGTATCCGCCGGACGGCTCGGAGTGCGGGTTCACGTCGTCCCCGACGCTCAGGTAGAGGTTTCCGTCCGGACCGAACGCGAGGCCGCCGCCGGTGTGGCCCGGCTCGTCGGGCAGCCGCCGCGCCGGCACGTCGAGCAGGACCTTCTCGGTGGCGCGGTCGATCTGGGAGCCCGGGCCGACGGTGAGTCGGGACAGTCGGTTGACGAAGTTCGCCGGGTCGCTGTCGTTCGTGCTCGCCGGTGAGTAGTAGACGTAGAGGTGGCCGTTCTCGGCGAACTTCGGGTCGAGCGCGATGCCGAGCAGGCCGTCCTCACCGCCGGAGTAGACCGGGATCGTGATCGCGGTGGAGGTGGTCCTGGTCCTAGGGTCGTAGACCCGGATCTGGCCGCGTACCAGCTCGGTGAAGAAGACCCGGCCGTCCGGTGCGACGTCCATGGCGAACGGGGCGCTGGTGTTCTGGTCGAGTGGGACCCGTTCGAACTGGTCCCACACCGTGCCGCCGCAGTCGCCCTCGACCATGCCGGCCGCCCACTTCACCCCGCCGACGATGTGCTGGACCAGCCCCGGCTCGCCGGTGTAGTGCGCCCCGAAGTGGCCCATACCGGTCATCCAGGCCCGGCCGCCGTCGTACGGCTTGCACCACGAGATCGGGTGGTCGTAGCCCATCGCGTTGTTGCCCGGGTTGTACGTCGTCTCGTCCATCGTGGCGAGCACGTGCGCGTCGCCGCGGACGTTGAGCGCGTAGTTGTACCACTCGTCGGCACGCTCCCACCGCTGCGGCAGGTGACTCGTCGACGGGTGGGAGTGGTCCTCGACGCGCACGGTGCCCGGCAGGCCGGGGCTGGTGCCGGTGGCGGCGTGGCCGGGCATCAGCGTGCCGATCATGTTGTCCCACCACGCGTAGTTCCCGCGCATGTCGGTCGCGTTGTGGATGGCGACGATGCCGTGGCCGGCCTTCATGTAGCGCTCCATCGCCGCCTTCTGGTCGGCGGTCCACGGGTCGCCGGAGGCCTGGAACATCACCAGGGCGTCGAAGTGCGCGAGGTCCTCGTCGTTGAAGATCGACGAGTCCTCGGTGTGCTGCGAGGTGATCCCGGCGTCGGCGAAGGCGGCCTGCAGCACGGGAACGCCCTGCTCGATCGCCTCGGTGTGCCGGAACTGCGTGGTCTTGGTGAAGATCAGCACGTGGGCTTGGCCGTGCTCACCCGGGTGTGCGGCCGCCGGCGACGGGCTGATCATGGACAGCGCGAGCGCGCCGACGATGGGTATCGCGAACAACCGTCCCCACCGGGGACGCCAGGTCACGTTCATGAGATGCGGAACCTCTCTGGGACGCGAGGAACTACTGGGGTGGTCATGACCGTGCGGCGTGCCGGCGCCGTCGGACTGGCGTGGAGTTGGCGGTCCGTTCTAGGGCATCACCGCCCGCAGGAACTTCAGGCCGTCCACGGCGATGGCGTCCTGAGTCGCGGCGAGCGGGCGCCAGATGGAGGCGGCGGTCGCGATCGTCGCGTTCTCCGCGGTGAACGACTCGATGCACAGCGGGCCGGCGTAGCCCGCCTCGTCGATCGCGGCGAGGATCGCGGGCCAGTCCAGGTGGTCGGCGCCGGGCGTGCCGCGGTCGTTGCCGCAGACCTGGACGTGCGCGATCCGGCCGGCGGCCGAGCGGATCGCCGCGGGGATGTCCGTCTCCTCGATGTTCTGGTGGTAGAGGTCGAGCGCGACCCCGCAGTGGGGCAGGTCACCGATCGCGTCGAGGGTCTGGCCGATGGTGTTGAGCAGGCTCGTCTCGTAGCGGTTGAGCGGTTCGACGGCCACCGTGACGCCGGCCGCACCCGCATACTCCACGACGGGGGCGAGGTTGTCCCGCAGCTGCGTGTAGGCCACGGCCCGCTCGGCCGGTGACAGCCGCCAGGTCCGGCCGACCGAGGCGTACGCGGGCCCGGCGATCACCGGCGACCCGACCGTCGCGGCGGCGTCCACCACACCGCACAGGTATTCCTGTGTGGACCGGATGGTGGCGGAGTCCGCCGCGACCAGCTCACGTCCGGGTGGCATCACGAGGCAGACGGTGGCGCCGAGGCCGTGGTCGGCGAGAACTTGGGCGGCCCGTTTCGGCTCCCAGTCGCCCGGGTTCTCCACCGGGAGCTCCAGCACGTCGAAGCCCCACCCCGCGACCTTGGCCGCGAGGGCGGCCAAGGTCGCGTCGGTCAGCGGCGAGGTCCACACCCAGGTGTTGACCCCGAGCGGCGCTCTGCTCACTTCCACGGCACCGGGTAGCCCGGCATGCCCTCACAGCCGCACATTGCGTAGTGCAGGGGCGGCATGTCCTGCTTGACGTAGTCCTTGACCTTGTCGTCGGTGATCCGCGGCTGCGGCAGCACCCACTCCTTCGGCACCTGCTCGCCCTTGAGGATCTTCAGCGCGGCGATGATCGGCGTACGCCACTGGTAGGTGGGGTAGGTCGGCGCGACCGCGGTCAGGTTCTCGTCGACCCACAGCCGCAGGAAGTCCTGCTGGTCCTCGCCGACGATGGCGGGCACGTCGACCCCGGCGTCCTGGAACGCCTCGGCCGCGGCGACGGCGGTCGCGCCGGCGTCCATCCACACACCGTCGATGCGGCCCTCGCGCTGGATGTAGTCGGCCACGATGCTCTTGGTCTTCGCCGCGTCGCCGTCGGTGAACTCCACACCGACCACCTTGAGCTCGCTGCCGGTGAAGATCTCGTTGGCGGCCGCCCAGCGCTGCTCGAGCACGTCCACGCCGGGCAGGATGCGCAGGGCGAGAACCTTGCCGCCCGGCTTGACCTTCTCCTTCAGGAACTCCGCGCCGTCCGCGCCGAAGGCGAAGCCGCCGATGGGGTGGATGAAGGTGACCGGGCAGCTGGTGTTGACGCCCCGGTCGAACACGATCACGGGCACGCCGGTCTGGCACGCCTGCTCGACCGCCGGCGTCAACGTGGCCGTGGTGTTCGGCGAGATGATGATCGCGGAACAGTTCTTGCCGGACAGCGACTGGATGTCGCTGATCTGCTTGTCGTCCTTGGCCTCCGCGTCCAGCACGGTGAACGTGGTGATCTCCGGGTGCAGCTTCACCTCCTGCTGCATGGTCTTGAAGCCCACCTGCCGCCACGGGTTGTTCACCGCGGCGTTGGAGAAGCAGAGGGTGTACTTCCCGCCGGGCTTGGCGAACTTCGCGGTGTCGACCATTTCCGGCTCGAGCATCTGCTCCCACGGCTTGCCGTCCGGCCCTTGCGGCGTGGCGCTGCGGAACTTCAGCTGGCGGTCATACTCCGTCTGGTCGAAGAACTTGGACTTGGTCGCGTCCGAACTGGGTGATCCACCGGCGCTGGCCTGGTCGTCGGGCAGGTCGCTCGAGCACCCGGCGAGCGCCAGCACGCCCGCCGCGACCACCAGGGCCCATCTCTTGGTCATTATCGTTGATCTCCTTACTAACCTTGGGGACTTCAGGAGGCGGCGGGTTGCGCAGGTCGCGCGCTGTCCCGCTGCTGCGGCCACCACCGCAACCGCTGCCGTACGCCGTTGCCGAGGGAGGCGTAGGCGACGGCGGCGATGATGATCACGCCCTGCACGGCCGATTCGAGGGCGCCGCTCACGCCGAGCAGGTTCAGCAGCGTGAACAGGGCCTCCAGCGACAGCGCGCCGGCGGCGGCCGCGACGACCGAGCCGCGACCACCGCCGAGGAGCACGCCGCCCAGCACGACGGCGGTGATCGCCCGGAACTCCAGGCCGTCGCCGACCTGTGCGGAGACGCCGGCGAACCCGCCGAGCAGGATCGCGGCGACCGCGGCGAGCAGTCCGGACAGGACGAACGCGAGCAACCGGAGCCGGTCGACCTGGCCGCCGGACAACCGCACGGCGGCCTCGTTGTCGCCGACGGCGACCAGCGCCCGGCCGGTGCCGCCGCGCATGAACAGCGCCGCGGCCAGCAGGATCCCCAGCAGGATGAGCACCGACCACGGGACCTCGCCGAGCGCCGGGACATCCACGGCCCCGCGCCCGAACGTCCGGAACCCGGCGGACAGCGCGCCGCGTGGGGCGCCACCGGTCCACAGGAAGATCGCGCCGTCGAGCACGAGCAGCATGCCGAGCGTGACGATGAACGACGGCACCAGAAGCTTCGTGGTGATCAGCCCGTTGACCAGGCCGACCAGCAGGCCGAAGGCGAGCACGAGCAGGATCACCCGTGCCGTCGCGGACTCACTGCCGTTGATCAGCCGGGCCGCGATGACCACCCCGGCGGTCACCAGCGCGCCAACCGACAGGTCGAAGCCGCCGGAGACGATGACGAAGTACTGCCCGATCGCGAGGATCATCAGCGGCGCGGCCCGCTTGAGCAGCGCCAGGTAGCCGGACGGCTCGTCGTAGGCCGGGCCGGCGACCGCGAGGCCGATGAGCAGCAGGAGCAGGACGACGAGCACCGGCGCGGTGCCCTCGGCCAGGCGGGGACGCCAGGTCATGCCAACCTCCCAGGGGCGCGGTTCGCGATCATGCGCCGGGCATAGAGCGCGACCGCGGTCACGAGTACGACACCGCGCACCACGTCCTTGAAGAACGGGTCGACCTCGAGGTCATCGAAGATCGTGTCCAGCGTGGCGAGGATGAGGACGCCGCCGATGGTGCCCACGACGCCGCCCCGGCCACCGGCGAGCAGCGTCCCGCCGAGCACGACGGCGGCGATCGATTCCAGGTCGTACCCCGCGTCGGTGCCGACGTACGGGGCGCCCGACCCGAGCCGGCTGGCGAGGTAGATCCCGGTCAGGCCGGCGGCGACCGAGCACAGCACGTGCGCGGTAACGATGACCCGGCGGGTGGGCACCCCGGACAGCCGGGCCACCTCGATGTCACCGCCGACGGCGTACATGTGGTAGCCGGGGCGGGTCCGCGACAGGTACCACCAGGCCAGTGCGGCGGCGGCCAGCATGAGCAGCGCGGCGACCGGCACCGGCCCGATCCGGTCGTAGCCGAGGTGCTGGAAGCCGCGCGGCACGTCGCCGGCCGGGCCGGTGTAGTTGTCCTCGAGGTAGCCGCGCAGGATCAGCGCCACGCCGAGCGTCGCGATGAACGCGTTGGCCTTGAGGACGGTGATGACCAGCCCGTTGACCAGGCCGACCCCGGCGGCCACGGCAAGCGCGAGCAGCACGCCGGGCACGACCATGCCGTCCCGCCCGGCCATCGTCTCCGCCGCGATCAGCGACGTGAGGCCGACCAGGTAGGCGACGGACAGGTCGAGGGACCCGGTGAGGATCACCATCGTCTGTCCGATCGCTACCAGGCCGAGCGCGGTGGCCCGGGTGAGAATGTTGAGAATGCCGCCCTGGTCGAGCAGGACCTCGCCGCGCAGCCCGACGAGCACGCTGCCGACGACGAGCAGGGCGACGAGCGCGAGGTAGACGATGACGGTGGGCGTGAGCCGCCGGCGGACGACCAACCGGGTGGCCTTCTGCCCGACCGGGATCGCTTTCTCCTGCAGAGTGCTCACGCCGCCTCACCGATCCCGTGCCCGGTGGCCAGCGCCATCACAGCCCCCTCACTCGCGCTGGCGGGCAGCTCACCGGCCAGCGCACCGTCGTGCATGACGAGGATCCGGTCGCTCATCCCGATCAGCTCGGGGAGCTCCGAGGAGATCATCAGGACCGCCACACCGCGCCTCGCGAGGTCGCGCAGCAGCTCGTGCACGGCCCGCTTCGCGCCGACGTCGATGCCGCGCGTCGGCTCGTCGACCACCAGCACCCTGGGCTCGACCGCCAGCCACTTGGCGAGCACGACCTTCTGCTGGTTGCCGCCGGACAGGAAGCGCACCTCCTGGTGCTCGCCGCGGGCCACCACGGTGACCAGGTCGAGCAGCGCCGGCACGTCCGACCGCGCGCGGGAACGCCCGCCGCGTAGCGCGGCGCGGCGCACCAGCAACGTGTTGTCGCGCACGGACTGGCGGAGCGCCAACCCGTCCCCCTTGCGGTCCTCGGTGACCAGCGCGATCCCGAGACGCACGGCGGTGCGGGGCCGGGTCACCCGCCGCGCCACGCCGTCCACCTCCAACACGCCGCGGGTGAACGGCTCGACGCCGAACACCGCGCGCGCGACGGCCGAGCGCCCGGACCCTTGCAGCCCGGCCAGCCCGACGATCTCCCCGGCGCGCACCTCGAGGTTCAGCTCGCGGAGGCGCTGGTTGCCGGCGCCCCTCAAGGAGAGCCGGACCGGCCCGAGGTCGTCGGGGGCGGCCCGGTCCGGGTAGTACTCGCCCAGGTCGCGGCCCACCATGTGCCGGACCAGGTCCTCCGAGGTCAGCTCGCCGGTCGGGGCGCAGGTGACGAACTGGCCGTCCTTGAGCACGGTGATCCGGTCGGACAGGTCGAACACCTCGCGCATCCGGTGCGAGACGTAGAGGATCGCGATGCCTCGTTCCCGCAGCCGGCGCACCAGGTCGTAGAGCAGCTCGACCTCGTGATCGGCGAGCGCGGCGGTCGGCTCGTCCATGCCCAGCACCCGAGCGTCGGTCGACAGCGCCTTGACGATCTCTACGACCTGCCGCTGCGCGACCGACAGGGACGACACGGTGTCGGTCGGATCGATCCCGTCCTCGCCGAGCCAGTCCAGCAGCTCGCGGGTGTCGGCCACCATGCGCCGCCGGTCGACCTGCATCCGCCGCACGGGTTCCCGGCCGAGGTAGACGTTCTCGGCGACGGTGCGATGCGGCAGCAGGGTGAACTCCTGGTGGATGATCGCGATGCCGGCCCGCTGCGCGTCGGTGGGGCTGGCGAAGGACATCTCGGCGCCGTCGACCTCGATGGTTCCGCCGTCTGGCCGGTGCACCCCGGCCAGCACCTTGAGCAGCGTGGACTTGCCCGCGCCGTTCTCGCCCATCACGGCGTGCACCTCGCCGCCCCGCAGTTCCAGGTCCACCCCGCGCAGCACCGGCACACCGAGGAACGATTTGCTGATCCCGGTCAGCCGCACGCTCGTCGTGGTGCGAGGCGTCATGCCGGCACCTCGGTCCACGCGCCGTCCGCGGCTGCGGAGGCCAGCACCGCGTCGGTGATCCGTACGGCGCGTAGGCCGTCCGCGAACGTGGGCAGGCCGTCCGGGATGCCCTCGCCGCGCACCGCCCGGTAGGTGTCGGCGACGAACGCATCGAAGCAGTCCTGGTAGCCCTGCGCGTGCCCGGCGGGCAGCCGTACGTAGCGCGCGGCGGAAGGGTGCAGCCGGCCCGGGTCACGCAACAGGGTCTGGCCGCCCTCACGCCGGCCGACCCACAGCCGCTCCGGGTCCTCCTGGTCGAAGCCGAAGCTCGCCTCGGTGCCGGAAAGCTCCAGGTGCAGCCGGTTCTTACGGCCGGCAGCGACCTGCGACACCACCAGCGTGCCGACCATGCCGGCGGCGGTGGTGAAGTGCACGGCGGCGAGGTCCTCGGTGGGCTGCCCGGTCCTGCCGGCCCGCTCGTGCACCACAGCGGTGCGCGCGGACAGCCGGGCGATCCGGTCGCGGGTGACGAACTCGAAAAGGTCGCACCAGTGCGAGCCGATGTCGGCGAACGCTCGCGACGGCCCGCCGAGCGCGGCGTCGACCCGCCAGTCGTCGTCGGACGGGCGGGACAGCCAGTCCTGGAGGTAGCCGCCGGTCACGCTGCCGATGACGCCCGCCTCGCCCGCGGCCAGCCGGGCCCGCATCTCGCGCACCATGGGGTGGAAGCGGTAGACGAACGGCACCGTGGCCACCCGATCGCCGGCCGCCGCCATCAGCGCCACCGCCTCATCGCTGCCCGTGGCGAGCGGCTTTTCGCAGATGACGTGCACGCCGGCGGCGAGCGCGGCGGCGGCAACGGCGGCGTGCGACGCGTTAGGTGTGCACACGTGAAGCACGTCGATATTGGCGGCGTCGAGCAGGGCCGCCAGGTCCGGGTAGCCCTCGTCCGCGCCGACGGCGCGAGCCGCGGCGGCGGCGCGCTCGGGGCGCGACGCCACGGCGGCCACGACGCTGCCCCCCGCGCGCCGGGCGGCCTCCGCGTGCACCTGCCCCATGAACCCCGCGCCGACGACCGCCACGCGCGGCGCCTGGCGCTCGGATTCGAGGCCACCAGACGCCCTTATGACATCGGTCACAGACATGTGACGACGGTAGCGTCCACTTATGACGATAGTCAATCAAAAGATGCGCCTCAATCATCCATAGTGGCATGATCAACATCTCAAGGCTTCCTGTCGCGCGCCGTAACCCGTCCCGCTTCGCTTTAATTGAGGGATGAACAATGGGCACAGCGCCGCCCCGACGTCGCCCGGCGAGCTGCTCCGGCTGCTGCGCGACGGGCAGGCACGCACCCGTGCTGAGCTGGCGACCGAAACCGGACTGGCCCGGTCCACCGTGCGCCTGCGCCTCGACGCGCTCATGGACGCCGGGCTCGTGACCGACGGGGGCGACGACGCCGCCACCGGCGGACGGCCCGCCAGCAGGTTCGTGTTCAACGCCCGCGCCCGCGCGGTGCTGGCAGCCGACGTCGGAGCCACCCACGCCACCGTCGCCATCGCCGACCTGACCGGTGAGCCGCTGGCCGTCGAGGAGCTCACCCTGGACATCGCCGACGGACCCGACGCGGTGCTCAGCCTGCTCGTCGACACCTGGCGACGGATGCGGGCCAACCACGACCCCGCCGCACCCATCGCCGGCGTCGGCATCGGACTGCCCGGCCCGGTCGAGCACTCGACCGGCAAGCCGACCCACCCGCCGATCATGCCCGGCTGGAACGGATACGACGTGCCCGCACGGATCGCCGCCGACTTCGCCGTGCCCGTCCTGGTCGACAACGAGGTCAACCTGATGTCCCTCGGGGAGCACGTCCGCTGCTTCCCGAACGAGGCGCACATGATCTTCGTCAAGGTCGCGACCGGCATCGGCTCCGGCCTGATCAGCAACGGTCAACTACACCGAGGCGACGTCGGCGCGGCCGGCGACCTCGGGCACATCCTGGCCCCGCACGCGGATGACGTCCTCTGCCGCTGCGGCAACAGCGGCTGCCTGGAGGCGGTGGCCGGCGGTCCCGCCATCGCCGCGAAACTCCGCGCCGCCGGCCTCGACGCGACGAGCAACGCCGACGTCGTGGCCCTCGTGCAGGCCGGCAGCCCGATCGCCGGGCAAGCCGTCCGCCAGGCCGGCCGGGACATCGGCGAGGTGCTGGCCGCCGGCGTCAGCCTGTTCAACCCGTCGCTGATCGTGATCGGCGGGGCGCTCGCGCAGGCCGGCGAGATGCTGCTGGCGGGCGTGCGGGAGTCGATCTACCGGCGCTCCCTGCCGCTGGCCACCGAACGCCTGCGCATCGTCACCTCCCAGGCCGGCGCGAACGCCGGTGTCGTCGGCGCTGCGGCGATGGTCGTCCAGCACACCCTCTCCCCCACCGTGCTGGACCGCGAGCTCGCCTGAATTGACTCACCTCGCTGACGCAGGCGATGATCAAGTCCGGTCTGCCCGGGCTTCTCGATCCACGCCCTGCGTGTTATCCCGTAGGGCAGTACTGCCTCGCCGACGGAGTGGCCCATGAGGACAGAGTTGCGCAAGCGCCTGGACGACGCGCTCCAGGCCGGGCAGGTCGAGGGCCTGCACGCGGTCGTGGCGGTCCACGGTGGCCGGGCCCTGCTGGAGTACTACGGCGCAGGCGAGGACTTCACCTGGGGCACCTCACTGGGTGTCGTCGAGTTCCGGCCCGAGACGCTGCACGACGTCCGGTCGGTTACCAAGAGCGTGACCGCGCTGCTGTACGGCATCGCGCTCGACGAGGGTAGGGTCCCCCACCCCGCAGAGCCGCTCCTGCGCCAGTTCCCGGAGTACGCCGATCTGGCGGCCGACCCTGAGCGGGCCCGGCTCACCGTCGAGCACGCGTTGACCATGTCCCTCGGCCTGGAGTGGCGCGAAGACATCCCGTACGACAACCCAACGAACGCCGAGATTGCGATGGAACTGGCACCGGACCGGTACCGGTACGTGCTGGAGCGACCGATCCTGGAGCCACCTGGCGCCCGGTGGGCGTACTGCGGTGGCGCCACCGCGCTGCTCGGCCGGCTGATCGCCGACGGCACCGGACAGCCGCTGCCACAGTACGGTCGAACGGCGCTGCTCGCGCCGCTGGGCATCCACAACGTCGAGTGGATGACCGGCACGGACGGGGTGGCCTCCGCCGCGTCCGGGCTGCGGCTCGCGCCGCGCGACCTGGCCAGGATCGGTGAACTGGTGCTCGCCGACGGAGCGTGGAAGGGCCGCCGGATCGTCTCCGCCGGCTGGATCCACGCGATGCTCCAGCCGCGCCTGCGGACCGAGTGGGGCAGCCAGTACGGCTACCACTGGTACCGCGAGACCATCGCGGGCCACCGCCTGGTGGCTGCGATGGGCAACGGTGGCCAACGCCTGATCGTCCTGCCTGACCTGGATCTCGCCGTCGCGATCACCGCTGGCAACTATGACGACCCCGACCAGTGGCGGACTCCGGTGACGCTGCTGGAGCGGGTCATCCTGCCCGCGATGGGGTGACGACATCGATCCATCGCCCGGACGTGACACCGACAGGAGCATCGTGCAGCAGCAAGTCCACCGCGCCCGCGATCTGGGCATCGTCGTGGGACCACTGCCCACCGGACGGCACAACGCAATCACCGACGTCGCCGGGGTGGTGGTGGGGCATACCACCATCGACAACGGTCGCGACCTGCACACCGGGGTCACGGCGGTCGTACCGGGTCAACTCGGCCCGGGACGGTGGTCCCTACCCGCCGCCGTGTACGTGGGGAACGGCTACGGGAAGCTGGTCGGCTCGACCCAGGTGGACGAACTCGGCGTGCTGGAATCACCGATCGTCCTCACCGCCACGCTGTCGGTGTTCCGGGCCGCGGACGCGCTGCTCACCTACCTGATGCACCGCCGTCCGGACGGTCTGTCGTTCAACCCACTCGTGGGCGAGACGAACGACGGCCACCTCTCGGACATCCGCCGACGCCCGATAACCGAGGAACACGTGCTCGACGCCATCACCCACGCGTCCGGTGAACCCCCGGCGGAAGGCTGCGTCGGCGCGGGAACCGGCACCACGGCCTTGGGCTACAAGGCGGGAATCGGCACCTCGTCCCGGACGGTACAGGTAGGCGACCGCTCGGTGACGGTAGGTGCCCTCACCCAGTCCAACTTCGGCGGCGTGCTGACCGCGCTGGGTGTCCCACTGCCGGTCGAGGAGCTGATCCCGGCGGCCGACCGAACCGAACCACCCGGCAACTCCTGCATGATCGTGGTGGCCACCGACGCGCCCCTGGACGCCCGGCAGCTCGGCCGCCTCGCCCGCAGGGCCATCTTCGCCATGGGCCGGGTCGGCGCGGCGTACAGCAACGGCAGCGGCGACTACGCGATCGCGTTCAGCACCGCACAACCGGACCGGCCACCCGTCCCCGACTCGCAGCTCAACCCGGTCTTCGCGGCCGTCCTGGACTCGGTCGAGGAAGCCCTGCTCAACTCGCTCATCGCCGCCACGACCACCAGCGGCGTGGGAGGGCGCACGAGTCACGCCCTGCCACACGATGCCGTCGTCCGGCGGTTGGCGGCGGCCGGTCGGCTGACTCCGCCAGCCTGAATCCCCGGATGAGCCGCTATGCGGTCATGCGGACACCGTCGACCGTGCGGGGAAGGCCGAGCGGGTTGGCCTCGCGCAGCTCCGGTGGGAGCAACGGTTCGGGGGTGTTCTGGTAGCAGACCGGGCGCAGCCACCGCTGGATCGCGCTGCTGCCCACCGAGGTCGAGCCGCTGGTGGAGGCGGGGTAGGGGCCGCCGTGATGCATGGCCGGGGCGACCGTCACCCCGGTGGGCCAGCCGTCCACGACGACCCGCCCCGCGATCTCGCTCAGGCCGGCGACCAGTTCCGCCGCCGCGCCGTCCCGCTCGTCTGCGGCTAGGTGCACGGTCGCGGTGAGATTGCCCGGCAGGGCGCCGAGCACCGCGTCCCGCTCGGCCGCCGAGCCGTAGCGGACCAGCACGGTGACCGGCCCGAAGCATTCCTCCAGCAACTCCTGGTACGGCCCGCCCTCGACCAGCCGCGACGCGGCGACGGTCAGCAGGCCCGGCCGGACGGCCAGCGGCGCGGCGTCATCGCCGGCCTCCCCCGCCCGGAGCGGTTCGGCCACGGCGGGGAGCGCGGCACGGGAGCGGACGCCGGCGAGGAACGCGGCGCGCATGCGCGGGTCCAGCAGCGGTCCGGACGGTACGGCCGCCGCGGCGACCGCCTGGACGACGGCGTCACCGGCCGGCCCCTCGGGGAGGAGGACGAGACCGGGCTTGACGCAGAACTGGCCGAGGCCCTGGGTGTATGAGGCGGCCAGCCCCGCCCCGATCTCGTCCGCTCTGGTCTCGGCGGCCCGCGCGGTCACCACGACCGGGTTGAGGCTGCCCAGCTCGCCGTGGAACGGGATCGGCCGCGGCCGGGAGGACGCGATGTCGAACAACGCACGGCCGCCGCGCACCGACCCGGTGAACCCGACGGCCGCGGTCAGTGGGTGGCGGACGAGTTCCGGCCCCGCGTCGAAGCCGTGGACCAGGCGGACGACGTCCTCGGGCAGCCCGACCTCGGCCGCCGCCGAGCGGAGGATCCGGGCGCACAGGACCGAGGTGGCCGGATGGTCCGGGTGTGCCTTGACCACGACCGGGCATCCCGCGGCCAGCGCGCTCGCGGTGTCGCCGCCCGGCACGCTGAAGGCCAGCGGGAAGTTGCTCGCGGCGAAGACCGCGACCACGCCCAGCGGCACCTGGTAGCGCCGCAGGTCCGGGCGGGGCGCGGGCTCCGCCTGCGGGTCGGCATGGTCGATGGTCACGTCCAGGTAGGCGCCGGCTTCGACCACGTCCCCGAAGGCGCGAAGCTGGTAGCACGTGCGGGCGAGCTCGCCGGTGAGGCGTACCCGGCCGAGCGCCGACTCCGCATCGGCGGCCGAGACGATCTCCTCACCGTTCTTCTCCAGGAGCGCGGCGGCCGTGCGGAGCAGGTCGGCCCGCGCGGCGCGGTCCCTCAGTGCCGGGGCGGCTGCGGCGGCGGCCCGCACCGCCTCGTCCACGTCGCTCGCCGTCGACTCGGTCGCGACGCGTCCCAGCGGCTGGCCGGTACGCGGGTTGGTGCTCAGCACGTCAGTCACCGTCTCGTCCTCTCCATTCCGTCCCGGTCGCCTCGGCGGGCGTCGTGCCTTCGGCCAGGGCGGCGAGTTCCCCCAGGGGCACCGGCACGGCCAAGCTGCGGGTGGCCAGGCTACGCAGGTCCTCCGGCGTGGTCTCGCGACCGTGCAGACAGGCCGCGATCCCGGCGGTGGCGAAGCCGCACACCCGGCCCTGACACCAGCCCATCCCCGGCCGGGCGAACATCTTCAGCGTGCGCGCGTCCTCCGCACCGAGGTCGTCGTGCGCCCGGCGCAGGTCACCGTACGAGACCTCCTCGCAGCGGCAGACCGGCGTCGTCTCCGACAGCCACTGCGGCCACGCGCGCGGCACGGGATAGGTCCGGTGCATGGCGGCGGCGAACCGCCGCCCCCGCCGGACGGCGCGGCGCAGCCGCCTCATCGCGGCCGGATCGGCCGGACGACCGAGTTCGGCGGCGAGGGCCAACGCGCTCAGTCGTCCCTCGTGGACGGCCAGGGCCGCGCCGCCCACGCCGGTCGCCTCGCCGGCGACGTACAGCCCCTCGACGCTGCTGCGCTGGCGGTCGTCGACGGTCACCACGAGAGATCCGTCGACGTCCTGCGCGGTCTCCGCGCCGAGCATGAGCGGCAGTTCGAGCGATGGGGTGAAGCCCCAGCCGAGCGCCACGACGTCGGCGGCCATCTCCTCGTCCGGCCCGGCCGGGCGGCCGTCGCGGTCCACCCGCGCGATCCGCACCGCCTCGACCCGGTCCGTACCGAGGATCTCCCGGATCACGGTCCTCGTCCGGTACGGGATGCGGTGGCGGGCCATGAGCGCCGCGTACTGCAGTGCCTCGACGCCCTTGCCGGGCGCGGAGATCGCGCCGACCGGGTGGCGCAGCCAACCGAGCGTTCCGTTGGCCTCGACGACGGCCGCGACGGTCACCCCGGCCCGGGCGAGGCCGGTGGCCACGGGCAGCAGGAACGGGCCGGTGCCGGCGACAACCACTCGCCGTCCCGCCGGGGTGCGGTGCCCCTTGAGCAGGGCCTGCACTCCCCCGGCGGTCATCACGCCGGGCAGGTCCCAGCCGGGGAGGGGCAGCTGCCGGTCGTATCCCCCGGGACACAGGATCAGCGCCCGCGCGCTGAGCGTACGGTCCGTCCCGCCGGCCGCGGCCGTGGTGGCCGTCATCTGGAGGGTGAACGCGCCGCTTTCCTCCCGGGTGATGAGCCAGGCCTGGTGGCCGGGGAGGTAGCGGATCCGGCCGGCCGCGCGGAGGGCGTACATCCGGTCCCGCAGCCGGGTGAAGGCCGGCCAGCCATGATGACCGGCGGGGTCGTTGGGGCGGGCGTGGTTCTCGTCGTAGTGCCGCCAGTACTGCCCGCCGGGCTGTCCGGCGGTGTCGATCAGGGCGACGCCGAGCCCGGCCTCGGCGGCCTGGACGGCGGCGGCGAGCCCGGCCGGGCCCGCGCCGACCACGGCGACGTCAGGCACGTGCGGCACCGCCGTTCCTCCCGTCGCCGAGGTCCTCGGGGGCCGCGCCCGTCTCGGCGTCGTCGCCGAGGCGCATGCCGTCGGCGGCGGTGACCAGGCAGGCGCGCTGGTCGGGGACGCCGTCGACGGTGATCAGGCAGTCGAAGCAGACCCCGATGCCGCAGAACAGTCCCCGTGGCCGGCCGCCCTTGCGAGTGGTGCGCCAGTCGAGGATGCCGGCGGCGACCAGTGCGGCGGCGACGCTCTGGCCGGGCTCGGCCGCCACGGTGCCGCCGCGGAAGGTCATCTGGTGGGTCATCGGAGCACCTCCTCGGCGTCGCCGAATCGGTCCGGGGCGAACGGCGTGAGGTCCAGGTCGGGCCGCTCCCCCACGAACGCCTGGGCGATCAGCCTGCCGGTCCCGGCGGACAGGCCGACACCGGCGCCCTCGTGGCCGCAGGCATGCCAGAGGTCGGGCGCGCGGGGGTCGGGGCCGATGACCGGCAGGTGGTCGGGACAGTACGGGCGGAAGCCGAGGTACGTGCGCATCGCGCGGACCTCCCGAAGGATCGGAAACAGTGCGATGGCCTTGGCCGCGAGGGTGCCGATCGCGGTGCCGGACACGGTCCGGTCGAAACCGACCCGCTCCCGGGACGCGCCGATGAGGATGGTGCCGCCGGCGGTCCCCTCGACGACGGGCGAGGTTTGCAGGGCCGCGTCGGAGCTGGCCACGTCGCCGACGTACTCGGCGGCGTACACCTTGTGGCGGATCGTCCGGGGCGGCATCGGCTGGGTGACCAGGACGAAGCCGCGCCGGGGCAGCACGGGGACGCGTACCCCGGCGAGGTCCGCGAGGTCGCCGGCCCACGTGCCAGAGGCGTTGAGCACCGCCCCGGCGGGGATGTCGCCGTCGGTGGTTCGCACGCCCGTCACCCGGGTGCCGTCGCGCAGGAACCCCGTCACCTCGGTGCGCGTACGCACCTGCGCGCCGCGCTCGCGGGCCAGCCGCAGCAGGTGCGCCGCGACCAGCATCGGCTGAACCTGGGCGTCCTGCGGGTAGAAGGCGCCCCCGACGAGTTCCGGGGAAAGATGCGGCTCGTAGTCGCGCAGTTCGGTCCGCGTGACGTCACGGACCTCGACACCGCCCTGGCGCTGCTGGACGGCGAGCGCGCGCAGCGATGCGACACTCTGCTCCGACGCCGCGACGACCAGGCCCCCCTTGGCCTCGAACTCCCACAGGTGGGCGTGTTCCGCGAGCTCCTCGCGCCAGACCCGCTGCGAGTACAACGCCAGGTCGAGCTCGGGGCCGGCCTCCTTGTCGGACACCAGCAGGTTGCCTTCGCCGGCGCTGGAGGTGCCCCCGGCGATCGCGCCGCGATCGACGACGACCACCCGGACCCCCGCCAGCGACGCGAAGTATGCGCTCGCGGCGCCCACGACGCCGGCCCCGACGACCACCAGGTCCGCGGTCATGCCGCCGCCCGGAGACGCGGCGGCGCTGCGCTGATCATTCGCTCTGTCCCGGCGCGTCCTTGGCGCCACCTGCCCACAGGCCTCGCACGTGCCTGATGTGCCGGTGCATCAGCAGCTCGGCCCCGGACGGGTCGCGGGCCTCGATGAAGTCCAGGAGCTCGTGGTGCTCGGCAGCCGAGCGGCCCAGCCTGCCGCTCTTCAGCAGCGGGGTCAGGCCGAGCAGCCGGGTCTGCGAACGCAGGTCGGCGACGACGTCCACCAGGAACCGGTTGCGGCTGTAGCCGAGCAGGGTCAGGTGGAAGACGTGGTCGGCCTCGATGTAGCCGACCAGGTCGCCCTGCTCCGCCGCGTCGACGATGGACTGCGCGAGCGTCCGCAGTTCGGGGATGTCCTCCTTCGGGATCACCGCCACGACGTCCCGCACGGTCGGCGGCTCGATGAGCAGCCGCACGGCGGCCAGGTTGTCGAGGTCCTCCTCGGACATCTCGGTGATCCGGAAGCCCTTGTTCGGGTGGGGGACGACCAGGCCCCCCTTCACCAGATCGAGCATGGCCTCCCGCACCGGGGTGGGCGAGACGCCGAGCTGCGCACCCAGCGCGGGCGCCGAGTAGACCACGCCGGGCTCCAGCTTGCCGGAGATGATCGCGGCGCGCAGGGCCTCCCGGGTCCGGTCGCGGAGGTTTTCCCTGCGGCCGACGCCGGGCAGTTCCGGGACGGGCGCCGGGCTCACAGCAGGAATCCCGCGGGGAACGGGTCGGTGGGGTCGAGGTGGAACTGCGAGGTTGCGGTGATCCACGCCCGCCCGGTGATCGACGGCAGCACGGCGGGCAGCGACCCGACCGTGGTCTCCTCGAGCAGCCGGCCGGTGAAGCGGGTGCCGATGAACGACTCGTTGACGAAGTCCTCACCGATGCCCAGTTCGCCGCGCGCGTGCAGCTGGGCCATCCGGGCGCTCGTGCCGGTGCCGCAGGGGGAACGGTCGAACCAGCCGGGGTGGATGGCCATGGCGTGCCGGGACAAGGCGGCGGTCGAGCCTGGGGCCTTCAGATACACATGGTGGCAGCCGTTGATGTCGTGGCGCTCGGGGTGGACCGGACGGTCCTGCTCGTTCACCGCTTCCATGATCGCCATACCGGCGGCGAGCAGGTCGCCGGCGCGGGACCGGTCGAAGGGCAGCCCCAGGTCCGCCAGATCGACGATCGCGTAGAAGTTGCCGCCGAAGGCCATGTCGTACGCGACGTCGCCGAAGCCCGGCACCGCCACCTTCCGGTCCAGCGCGTAGGAGAACGACGGGACGTTCTGGATGGTGACCGACTCCGCCGCGCCGTTGCGCACCGCCACGGAGGCGACGACCAGCCCGGCGGGGGTGTCGAGCCTGATCGTGGTCACCGGCTCGACCACGGGCACCATCCCGGTCTCCACGAGCACGGTCGCGACCCCGATGGTGCCGTGGCCGCACATCGGCAGCAGGCCGGTGACCTCGATGAAGAGCACGCCGTAGTCGGCGTCGGGACGGGTCGGCGGTTGCAGGATGGCGCCGCTCATCGCGGCGTGGCCCCGCGGCTCGTACATCAGCAAGGTGCGGATGTCGTCGCTGTGCTCCATGAACCACAGCCTGCGCTCGGCCATGGTCGCCCCGGGGATGGTGCCCATGCCGCCGACGACGACCCGGGTGGGCATGCCCTCGGTGTGTGAGTCGACGGCGTGGAACGTGCGGCGGGATCTCATCGGTAGCCCTTGCCGAGGACGGCCTCGGTGTCGGCGATGATCCTCGCGGCGATCTCGGGCGCCAGTGGCAGTCGCGGCGGGCGGCAGGCACCGCCCTTGCGGCCGGAGACGTCCATCGACAGCTTGATCGACTGGACGAACTCGGTCTTGGAGTCCCAGCGCAGCAACCGGTGCAGGTCGCGGTAGACCGGCAGCGCCTTGGCGAGGTCGGCGGGGTCGCCCGAGGTGGCCAACCGGTAGAGCTCCACGGTGGTCTTCGGGATCATGTTCGGGTAGCCGGCGATCCAGCCGACGGCTCCGGCGAGGCCCAGCTCGAGCAGCACGTCGTCCGCGCCGACCAGGACGTCCAGGCCGGGTGCCAGCTCGGCGATCTCGTACGCCCGGCGGACGTCGCCGGTGAACTCCTTCACGCCGACGATCAGGCCCTCGTGGAACAGTTCGGCGAGCAGCGCGGGGGTCAGGTCGATCTTGGTGTCGATCGGGTTGTTGTAGGCGACGACCGGCAGCCCGGCCCGGGCGACCTCGCGGTAGTGCGCGACGACGGCCCCGCGATCGGCGCGGTAGGCGTTCGGCGGCAGCAGCAGGACGGAGGTGGCCCCGGCTGCGGCCGCCTGCTCGGCCCAGCGGCGGGCCTCGAGCGCGCCGTAGGCGGCGACGCCGGGCATGATGCCGAACCCGGTGGGGGCGGCCTGGACCGCCACCTCGACGACCTTCGCCCGTTCCTCCGGGGTCAGCGTCTGGTATTCGCCGAGCGAGCCGTTGGGCGTCACCCCGTCGCAGCCGGCGGCTGCGAGGAACCGGACGTGCTCGGCGAACGCGTCGTAGTCGACGGAGAGGTCGTCATGGAAGGGCAGTGCGGTCGCGACGTGAACGCCACGCCACGGCCTGGCGGGGGTGGTCATGCTGGGTCCTCCTCGGGTCGTATCGCAGTGCCGGACATGGTTTGCGCTGCCATCCACTTCTCCAGCCCGCCGGCGTCCAGCGGCAACGCGCGGGACAGCACCTCCCCGCCGTCCGGCGTGACCAGGAGGTCGTCCTCGATGCGCACGCCGATCCCGCGCAGCTCCGGCGGCACGGTCAGGTCGTGCGCGTGGAAGTACAGCCCGGGCTCGACGGTGAGCACCATGCCCGGTGCCATGACCGCGCCCTGATAGGCCTCCGGTGCGGCCCGGCCGCAGTCGTGCACGTCCAGCCCCAGGTGATGGCCGATGCCGCACACCAGATAGCGCCGGTGGTGCTGGCCGCTGTCGGAGAGTGCCTCGTCCACGGAGACCGGCAACAGTCCCCAGTCCGCCAGTCCCCGCGCGATCACCTCCATCGCCGCGTGATGGAAATCGGTGAACCGGCGGCCGGGGCCCACCGCCGCCAGCCCGGCCCGATGAGCCCGTTCCACCAGGTCGTGCACCTGCCGCTGGACGGGAGAGAAGCGGCCGGCGGCGGGGAGCGTGCGGGTGACGTCGGCGGTGTAACAGCTCCTGACCTCGACGCCCATGTCGAGCAGGAGCAGCTCGTCCGGCAGCACCGGGCCGTCGCAGCGCACCCAGTGCAGGGTGGGCGCGTGCGAGGCACTGCCGACGATCGTGGCGTAGCCGGGGCCGTTGCCGTACGCCCGGGCGTACCGGTCGAAGGTGCCCTGCAGCCACCGTTCCCCCGGCCCGGCGATCGCGGTGGGGACCTCGCGGACGACCGCGGCGAAGCCCTCGACCGTGCGGTCCACGGCCTCGCGGAGCTGCCCGATCTCCCACTCGTCCTTGTACATGCGCAGTTCGGCGAGGGTCCGGCTCACCTCCTCGTCCCGGGTCACGTCCTCGGTGAGCTCAGCGAGCGGCCGGACCTCGACGCCCAGCGCCCGCGCCCAGTCGGCCAGTCCGGGAGCGGCCCCGACCCACAGCTCGCCGTACCTGGCGTCGGTGAAGAAGCCGGGTTCGCCGGGTCGGGCGGGCGGCGGCAGGTAGAGCGTGGCGTCGCCGTCGCGCAGCACCACGACGGCGTTCTCGATTCCGCAGCCGGTCACCCAGACGAAGTCGCTGTCCGGACGGAAGTCGTACGTCGTGTCGTTGCTGCGCACGGGCGCCTCTCCCGCGGCGAGCACGATCGTGCGGCCGGGAAGCGCCTCGGCCAGCCGGGCCCGATGGTCGGCGGCCGCCTCGGCGGCGCCGGGCACGACCGGCGGGGTGCGATCCGGCACGCCCCAACCCGTGTTCATGTACTGGGTGAACGTCGCGATCTCGGCCAGCTTCGGCGGCCTGCCGTCACGCATCGGTGACTCCTCCCCCTTGTTCGCGGACCAGCTCGGTCAGCCGGGCGAAGACCCTGCCGTCCGCACGGACGCCGTCGTGTTCGTACTCGTTGGTGACCCAGGTCTGGACGTTGCCGACCCGGGCGGCGGTGTCCAGTTGCAGCCCGGCGTCGACGTACATGTCGTCGTGGTAGACGGCGGCCGCCACCGGGATCTCGTTGCCGGCCAGCCGGTCGAGGTCGTAGAGCTGCGGCCACTCCTCCCGGGCGGCCAGCAGCTCGACGGCGCCGCGGAACGGCCGCAGCTCGGCGATCTCCTCGAACATCCAGGGATAGATCATCTCGCCGGTGAACAGCAACGGCCTGGCATCCTCGGCAAACTGCGGATGCCGCGCGCGTTCGGCCTGCGCCGCCCAGCCGGTGGCGGCGGGGCCGTGTCCGTAGATGCTCTCCTGCAGGGCCGCGAACAGCGGGTTGTCGCGGTAGGCAGTCCGCTCCAGCACCTGCTGTAGAAACGTCGCCGACAGCTCGTCGCCCGAGAATGTCTCGTCGAGCAGCCAGTGCATGCGCTCGTATCCGGGCTTCATGCCGAGGTCGATGCCGAGGGACTGCAACCGCCGTACGGTGAGCACGTCGCCGTCGGGCAGCAGCACCTCACCCTCGGCCAGCCGGTCGGCGATCCGGCCGACCTGCGCCACCTGGTGCGGGTAACGCCGGTAGAACTGCCGGTTCTTCGCCTCGACACGAGGATAGGTGCGCCGGTAGACCTCGGCGGCCGACGGGTCGAGGCCGGGCAGGCCGCCGGTGACATAGCAGGCGCTCAAGCCTTCCGGGGCCTTCGACAGGTACGTCAACGTGATGAAGCCGCCGTACGACTGCCCGAGGGTGGACCAGCGGCGGCCACCGAAGACGGTCTTCCGCAGGTGCTCGTGGTCGGCGACGATCGCGTCGGCCCGGAAGCAGGCGAGAAAGTCGGCAGCGTCCGCAGCGGTCGCGAACCCGCTCATCCGGCGGCCGTCGACGCGGGTGCTGCGGCCGGTGCCACGCTGGTCCACCAGGACGACGCGCTGGTCGCACAGTGCCTGGCCGAGCCAGCCGGAGCGGTCGAGCGGACGCGGACCCTTCCCGCCGGGTCCGCCCTGCAGGTAGACCAGGCACGGCAGGTCCTCGCCGGCCCGTACCGGATCGACGATCTCACGAGCGAAGAGCTGGATGGTGCCGCGCGCCGGGTCGGACCAGTCCAGCGGCACCTCGGACACGTGGTCGCGGACGCGCATGCCGGGGATGGTGTAGCTCGCCGTAACGGTCATCGAGTCGCCCGCTCCTGCCGGCCGCGCTCGGTACCGAGCCGCCCAGATGCCATCAACATCCCCCAGTAAGGTGTGCCATTGCACTGATCCTAGCCGTCGCCGAGGAAACCGCATAGAGGGGGCAGCGGCGGGAGCAGCCGCTCATCCCAGTAAAATTGCACCAGGGTGCCGGGCGCGACGAGCAGCGATGGGCCAACGGAGCGGTGGGCCGGTTACCGACCCACCGCTCGTTTCCGTTGCCGCGCACTACAGGGCGGCGCAGTCACCGCCCTTGGCACCGTTGACCGTGTTCGGTGCGCCGAAGTCCTTCACCGCCGCACTGTTGCCCGTGCAGCTCAGCGATCCGTTGACCCGGCTACCGACCAGGATCGGCCCGTACGCGCCGGCCAGCCGGCTGAACCGGTCGTTGGCGGTCACCTGGACGTTGTCCGACAGGGTCAGCGAGCCGTTGAAGGTGCTGCCGGCGATCGTCACGTCCCGGGTGGCTCCGGTGATCCGGGCGGGCCCGTTCACCGTGCTGCCGAACAACTGCACCGCCGCGGCGCCCGTCGAGGTCAACCCTCCGTCGATCGAGCTGTCGCTGACCACCAGCGAAGCGCCGGCACGCACCGACACCCCACCGGCCACCTGGGCACCCCGGAGGCAGGTCACGCCCTCGCTGACCACGACCCGCGGCTGCTGGCCGGTCAGCGTCCTCGTGCAGTCCGGCGACGAGCCGGGCAGCACGGTGGCCCGGTACGCGCTCGGCTCGCCGACGTTGCCGGCCGCGTCGATGGCGCGGTGCTCGACCAGGTGCGTGCCGAAGCCCGGCACGAACCCGCCACCCGGGTGGTCGTCCGGCAGGGTCTGTTCGAAGGCCGCCTTCGACAGCCCGCCGGTGCCGAGGTTGCCGTACGTCAGCGCCTTGATGTTCGTGCCCGAGTGGCGGAACTGGAACGGCGACTCGGGCATCGGCTGCTCGGGGAACCCGAAGTAGTTGAACCAGCCGTCCTTGTTCAGCCGAAGCTGACCAACGACGTAACGGTCCTCGGCGTAGCCGGTGTGGTCGTCCTGCGGGTCCAGCCACATGTCCCAACCGTTGAAGTACACCGGATGCTCCATGCTGTCCGCGAGCCGGGTCAGCGGCGCCGACAGGGTACGCGGAGCGCTCGGCCGCGCGTTGTCGACGGTCCATTCGATCCGGTCGGAGACCCCACCCGGATCGGCCGGGTCGGTCACCACCGCGGCCAGCCGGTAGGTGCCCGCCGCCAGCTTCAACGCGCTGAGGTCGAGGTTGCGGCTGTTGTGCGGGTTCGGCAGCGCCTTGCCGTCGAGCGACCAGGTCACGTCGAGGATCCGGTCGTTCGGGTGGTTGGTACGCACGTAGACCACCTCGTCGCCGGCGACCGGCTGGGTGTTCGGCGTGGAGCCGGTGATGGTCGCGGCCGGCGACGACGGTGCCACCTTGGTGTCACCCACCGTCCACTGCCGGGTCTGCACGAACCGCGCCCCGTTGTAGCCCGAGTTGGTGGCCGTGTTGCCGGTCGACGGGTTGCGGACCCAGTCGATGCCGTCCGGCCCCACCGGATCCCGCACCTCGACATGCACCACGGTCCCCGCGGGCAGGTCCAACTCGCCGAGGTCGAGGTCGCGGCTGTTGTGCGTGTCGAGCACGGTGCCGTTCGGGCCACCGATCCGCCAGGTGACCTGGAGCTCGTGGTAACGCGGCTGCCCAGGCTCGACCCACAGCACGCTGTCGGACGCCACCGTGCCCAGTGGGGTGTGCCGGACGTTCATCTGCCCGGAGTTGCGCATCCCGGTCACCCTGGCGACCATGTGCTCGAGGCCGATCTGGTCGAAGTCGAACCCGATCCAGCGCATCATCGAGTGCTCACTGGGCCGGCGCTGCCCGCACGGGTACGTGCCGCCGCCCTCGTGCACCCCGATCGTGCCACCGGACCGGCTCTCCTCGCCGACCCAGCGCCACCACTTCTGCTGATCCTCGACCATCTTCTGCGGATCGCTGTAGATCGTGTGGTGGAAGCTGCTGGGCTCACCGCCGGTGTAGCAGGGCCGCACCACGTCACGCGAGGAGTACGGGTACTCGTCGGCCAGCGTGCCGAGCGAGTGGCCGATCTCGTGCAACGAGATCAGCGGGCCCTGCGGGGAGCCGCCGGACGTCGTCGCCTGGGTGCCGCCGATCCCGCCATAGGTGAACGTGTTGAAGATCGCCAAGGTCTGCAGGTTCTGCGCGGTGCGCGGGATACCCAGGACCGGCGCGACGTAGGTGTCGATGATCCGGTTGTGCGCCTGGGCGCCGGTCTCGCACGGGTTCACACCCGGTGGGTAGTAGGCGGCGTAGTTCGCGCAGTTCACCGGCGCCCCGCCGTAGACGGTGCCGCGCGACAGGGGATCGTTGCAGCCGTTCTGGAAGATCATGCGCAGCGCGGTGTTCTTGGCGTCGATCGGACCTTCACGCTGGCCGGTGTCCCGGATCGTGCCGTCCGGGTGGCGTACCCGGCCATCCGGGTCGCACCGGACGCCGTAGTCGATCGAGGCGATCTCCACCGCGTACACGTTGATGTAGTCGCGGTAGGTCCGGAACGGTTCCGTGGCCCACATGACGGCCAGGTTGCGGTCCACGTCCTTCAGGAACAGGCTCTGCTGGTCCCACTGGTAGCCGTCACCGAGAATGATCAGATTCAGCCGCTCGGCGGCGGGTCCGGTGACCTGTATCGGATGCACCTTCGGGCTGGGCAGCGGCATCGGCGGGCCGTCCGCCGGGGCGCCGCTCGCCGGTCCGGCGCCGGTCAGCAGGCCGGCCACCATGGCGAGCGCCGCGAGGATCGCGACCTTGAGTCTCACTGGCTGTCCACCTCACCTTCAATCCGCCGGCGATCCCGTACGGCCACCGGAAGCTGCCTCCGGCACCGATCAGGAATCACCGGACACCTGACAGACCTTCCGTGGGCGCCAGCCGTCCAACGAAACGTGCGGCGCCCACCGAAGTGCTACTTCGTCACCTGCCGACGCGCGACCTGGCTGCCGCCGACACAATGGACCCACGCTGCCCCGACGTGACCACCCCAGCCGCGACCAACTGGTCCACCACCTGGTTGACATGAGTCACGAACTGGCCGTGGTTCGACCACTGCTCCCCATCGAGGAGGTGGTCGTTGATGGTGCAGTTGCCAGCCAGCGGGTGATTGGGCACCCCGCTGTCGACGCCGCCGACGACCACCGTCGTCCGGGCGTCGGTGCTCACGCAGACCGGCATCGCCAGCGGGCCGCCGACCACGGGCAGCCGCAGCGCCGTCGCGGCCAGGTCGACGTTGAGCACGGTGCCTGGGGCCGGGTGCAGCGTGAACTCGTGGTCGGTGGAGAAGACCATCAGGCCGATCCGGTAGCCGGCCGGGATGACCTGGTCGTCCGGCTGCAGCGGCACGGTCACGTCGACGAACTCTCCGGGCACGAGCGGCTCGCTCCGGGTGAGCGAGTGGCGATTCTGCGGGTCCGCCCAGCCACGGGTGATGATGCTCGTCGTGGTCCCCCGGGTGCTCGACTCGCAACCCGATCCGCCGGTCCAGGGCAGCCGCACCAGCGCCACCGACAGGTTGGCCGCCGGCTTGCTCGCGCTCATCCGGAGCGTCACCTCCGCCGTACCGGAGATGTGCACCGGCGCGGTGAGTTCCGGCGTCGCGTAGAGCAGCCGATGGTCGGACACCGTGGTGGCCAGGGCGCCGGCATTGCACGCGGTGTTGCCGGCATCGACCAGCGACTCGACGCCACTGCCGGGCCGAGCCAACGAGGTCAGTTCGCCGGTGGTGTTGCCGCCGGGCTTCAGCACCATGGTGACCGGCGCCGCGGCCGGGTTGGGGTAGTCCGCGTACGGGGTGAGCTGGCTGGCACCGGTCTCGTTACGCACCACCCAGGCCCGGGCGTCGTTCTCGACACCGTTCTGGACCCCGTACAGGTAGCGGGTGAACCACCGGTTGCGCATGTCCAGCGGCGGGGCACCGCCGTGCCCACCCTGGTGGTAGTACGCCTGCACCGGCGTGCCCTGCGCCTTGAGCGCCTCGAGGATCCGCACGCTGTGCTCAGGCACCACGTTCCAGTCGTTGAACCCGTGCGCCATCAGGGTGGCGGCCTTGACGTTCCCGACGGCGTGGAGATAGTCCCGACCGGCCCAGAAGTCGTTGTAGTCGCCGTTCGCCCGGTCCTGGTAGCGGTTCATCTCGCCGACCCGGATCGTGTCGATGCAGTACGCGCGGCGCTCCGGATAGCCGCTGTTGATGTAGTCGAACAGGTAGTCGATGTCCTCGCCAACCCAACCGCCGGGATTCCGGACCAGCCCGTTGGAGCGGTAGTAGTGGTAGTACGACGTGTTCGGCGCGATCGGGATGATCGCCTCAAGACCGTCGACACCGGTGGTCGCGGCGGCGAGCGGCAGAGTGCCGTTGTACGACGTACCGGTCATGCCGACCTTGCCGGTCGCCCAACCGGTCGCCGAGACCTCCTGATCCCCGTTGACGCTGGTGTAGCCCTTCGCGCGGCCGTTCAACCAGTCGATCACCGCCTTCGGCGCCAGCGACTCGTTGGGTGCCCCGACCGTCGGGCAGCCCTGCGACAGCCCGGTACCCGGAGAATCGGAATGGACCACGGCGAACCCGCGCGGCACCCAGGTGTTGACCTCGCTGGTGGACACCGAGGTCCGACCCGGCTGGTGGGCGATCGGTGGCGGTGAGAGCCGGGCCGGTGGTTGCGCACCGAGCTCGTGGCGCACGTTCCAGAAGTACTGCGACTGGCTGGACGCCGTACCGGCGTAGTAAGGGCTGCTCTCGTAGACAACCGGCACCTTCAACCCCTGTTCGGTCTGCGCCGGCCTGGTGACGTCCACGTGCATGCGATCGAGCTTGCCGTCGCCGTCGGAGTCGAACTCGGTTTCCACCCACAACCGCTGCCGGATCCAGCTGCTCGAGTTCGAGAAATCCGGAACGATCTGAGCCTGCCCGTCGACAAAGACCGGCCCGACCCCATCCGGGCTGGCCGCGGCCGGTCCGGCAACCCCTGCCGAGAGAGCCAGCGCCACCGCACAGGACACAGCCGTGAGGCCGACCGCCCGCGGGCGCAGCTTTCGTCGCGCCATCAAGAGTCCCTTCTATCGGCAGCTGGCGATCCCGAAGGGCCCGGGCCGCCCGCCACAGTCGGTAGTTCGACCCGGCTCGTATCGACGTGAGTGAGGCGTGCTCGGTCTGGCGACCGCCGCCGCCTTCATTCACCGATCTCACTGCCGGCCACCCGACCGTAGCTGCCAGCTCGGGCTGGGATCACCAGACACCTGACGAAACTTCTGCGGCGTTCCAGCCATCCAACGTCGCAACGGGGGTGGGGCATCCCGTTGCCGGACCGGACTCAGCGACGCGGGCGGTACGTCGACAGGGGCCGGGTCTCGACCGGGATTCCGGCCTGTCGGCCGGCACGGATCCGCCACAGGCCGCAGTGGCAGGACTGGTAGTACAGAGTCCCCTCGCTCGTCCGGTGCCGGGACCGGGTCCGCCAGACGTGCCCGTTGCTGTCGCTCATGACCACAGCCTGCTGTAATGGCCTTATGCATCTCAACCCTTACGGCGCCGATCCGGTACGGCTGGCCGTTGACCTGGCCAACCAGCCGCCCCGTTCGGTGCCGGAACTCGCCCGCCGATGCCAGGCGGCCGGGGTGGTGATGGACATGCCGGTACGCGACGACGACCTCGCGGTCGCCCTCCGCCTCGTCGAGGAGTGGTCCGAGATCGTGGACGCCACCTCGGCGGACGAGCGGGCGGTGCTGCTCAACCGGATGCTGGCCAGCGCGTCGACGTACCCCCGGCTCACCAACCACGCGGACGGACCCTGGCACCTGCACTACCGGGACGACGGCGTGCCGTTGTCGGCAGTGCTCCGCGCCCTGATCAGCGTCGGCACCGCCCTGCACCTGACCAGTCGCGGCATGGACCGGCTGGGCCGATGCGCCCTCGACGGCTGCCAGACGATCTACGCCGACCTGTCCCGGACCGGCCGGCAGCGCTACTGCTCACCGAGGTGCGCCAACCGCGACGCGGTACGCCGGCACCGGGCCCGGAGCAGCCGACGTTGATGTCGGCGGTCGGCACCGAGACGGGATCAGACCCAGCCGCGTCGACTGGCCTCGACGCCGGCATGGAACCTGGACTTGACGTGCAGGGCGGTCAGCACTTCCTGGACCCGGCGCCGGACGGTGCGGGTGGTTGTGTTCAACTGTCGGGCGATCGCCTCGTCCTTGAGCCCCGCCGCCAGCAGCTTGAGCACCTGCAGTGCCTGCCCCTCCAGGGTGACCGCGTCCGCGCCGAGTGGCACCGCCCGACTCCAGCACGCGTCGAAGAGCAGGACAAGCCCGTCGAGCAGGGGCGACGGACGCAGCACGATCGCGGACACGTTCTGCGGCTCGCGGTCCATCATGATCACCGCGATCTTTCGATCGGCGATGATCCCACGAAACGGCACGTCCGGATGCAGGCGGGCCTCCAGACCCCGCAGCGCGGCGAACTCGTCCGCCAACTGCTGGGGAAGGTCGACGGGGTCACACATCACCCGGAACCGGATGCCTCGGCTCAGGATCGACTCCTCCGTCGGCGCGGGGCCCGGCGTGTACGGGCGGTGGTCCAGCAGCGCGACCTCCTCGGTCGCGTCCCGGAGGATCTGGTGGTAGCGCGCGCCGACGTTCTCCCACCCCTGCACGTACTCGGTGACCTGCCCGACCCCGGAGTCGCGGTGCGCCTGGCGGAAGCGGTCCTGCAGGTTGGGAAGCGCGGTGCGAACGTCGTGCAGCGTGCGTTCGCGGGCACGAACGAGGTCGCGTAGGGCATGGTCGGGTTCGGCGGCTGACCACCGGTCGGGAATCCCGGTGAGTGCCATGGCCTTGGCTCGCAGCACGAGACCGTGGTCGCGCAGCCACGTGAGGTTGGCGATGGTGTCGTCGGCGTCGAGACCGCAGGCGACCGCGAGGTCCGCAGTGGTCGCGGTCGGCCGCTCCAGCAGGGACAGGTAGATCGCGGCTGCGGCCTCCGGCATGCCGAGCCCGGCGGAAATGGACTCCCTCGACGCCACCTGCCCGCCTCCTCCCGCTTCCCGGCCGACCAGGCACGCGAAGCGAACGTCGATCGCCTGGTGGCAGCCGAGACGCATTATGTCAGCAGGTGGTGGGCGACCTAACCGGCGAGATCATGTTCGGGATACGGGCGAGGGGCCTGGCCCAGTGGGACCAGGCCCCTCGACGGGCGGTGGATCGGCTGCGAGGGTTGTCAGGCGATCATCGCTCGATGCCGAACGCCCTCTCGACGGTCTGCTCGACCTGGTGGCCCTTGGCGTCGGTCGCGGTGGCCCGCAGGCTCACGTAGCCGGAGGAGCCAGCGGCCGTCGGCGTCGTGAAGCGAGCCGCGTACGTGCCGGTCGTGCCGGTCGGCGTGAGGGTGAGGGCCGTCCACGTCTTGCCGTCGTCGTAGGAGGCCCACACCTTGACGTCGACGACGTCCGCGCCGCCGGCCAGCCACGGCTTGGCGTTGACGGTCAATGTCTGCGGGACGCGGGGCTTGACCCGGTTGTCGAGGCCGGTGTCGACGTCGTAGGTGACCTGTGGCATCGAGATCGGCGTGTGCGAGGCGGTGCTGCCACCGGTCTCGAAGCTCCACTTCGTGGTCGACCGCGTCGCGAAGCCCCACCCGGGCAACGACCGGGAGGCATCGAGGACGGCCTCGTACTTCGCGTCGCCGCTCGGGATCCGGAAGAAGTTGTACCAGTAGGTGCCTCGCCCGACCTCGGTTCCGTCGCGCGTGAGCTTCATCGAGTAGGTGTCGCGGTAGTCGGCGAACTCGGTGTGGGTGGGGTCGCCGTCGAAGAACGGCCGCGCCGCGAGCGTCAGGGTCGCCTGGTTGTTCCAGCTCTGGTAGCCCTGCTCAAACCACGACGACTGGGTCGAGTCGATCGTCGGGTTGTTGACGACCTTGAACCAGTCCACCGTGCGGTGGCTCCCGGGCTGGTAGGTGCGCCAGGTCTGGTCGTAGCTGAGGAACCCGGTGTCGCCGAGGGCGACGGCGGTCTGCACCTGCATGTTCGGGTCGGCGGTGACCCACTGCTCCTGCACCGCCCCGAGCCGGGTCGGGATCTCACTGGTCACCCAGTAGTAGCTGCCGGCGCGGCGGTTCCAGATGACGCTCACCGCGGTGTCGACGTCGCGGGCGTAGTTGTTCGCCGTGATCCGGGCGGTCCTGCGGCTGTCGACGGGAATCCGCAGGTCACCCTCGGCGACCGAGGCGAAGGGGGTGGCCAGGCTGTAGGCGAACGGGCTGTACGGCGTACCCGCGAGCTTGACGACGACGTCGTCGCGGGCCGCGGCGAGGCGGGCCAGCGCCGCGCCGTCCTCGCCGTACAGGGCGAAGGCGGGGACCGCCTGGGAGCCGGCCTGTGCCACCAGGCGGCCCGGCTTCGCGTTGCTCACCGCGACCGCCGCGGCGCCGCGCTTGGCCGCGGTCTCGATGACCTGGCTGATCGGCACGTCGGAGCGGGTGGCGAGCACCAGCTTGCCCTTGGCGTCGACGCGGTTGAACTCGGCGGCCGTGCCCGACCCCACAACGGCGAGTTCCAGGGACGCGCTGCCCTCGAACGTCCGGGCACCGTCGAGCTGCGTCGGATTGAGCGTCACGTCGCCGGCGCCGGCGACGGTGGCGGTCAGCTGCGGCGCGACGAGGGTCGAGTGGACCATGATCTCCTGCGAGCCGCTGGTCGGCGCCGCCGACGGGAAGAGCTGCACGTGCTTGACGTCGGGGGAGATAAGGGTCATGACGTCGTGGTAGCCACCGCGGCCGTTCCGCGTCTGGTAGCCGATCGCGCTGCCGAGGAGTTCGGTCGGCCGTCCGGCGTCGACCTGGACCTCGGCGGCCTGTCGGGCGTCGAGGGTGTAGCTGACATCGCTGCTGGTGAGGTCGACGAACGGCCGGTAGGAGGCGGCGGCGCTCTCGATCCACCAGCCTGACGCCTCGGGGGTGTAGATCATCGTCTGGACGCTGTAGACGCCCGGCTTGACCCGTGCCGTGGCGACGCCGTCGCGGAACGGGACGCGCTGGATCAGGCCGGGGACGCTCTCGGGGAGCAGGAGCGCCTGGCTCGGCCCGCCCGCCTTGGCGCCGTCCCGCGCGATCCCGGTGATCTTGAGCTCGCGGAGGAACGGCTCCAGGTAGACGGCGAACGGGACGCGCAGGCTCGCGGTCGAGTCGGCCGAGACCGCCGTGACGAACCCGCTGTAAAGCCGCTCCCGGGTCAGCCCGTTGGGGTCGAACGTCAGGGTGACCGTGGCCGTGCCCCCGGCGGCGACCGTGATCGTGGACTGATCCACGGCGAGTGTGCCGGCCGGCAGCGAGCCACCCGTGGCGGCGACGCCGGTGGCCGTCACCGAGAAGGTACGGCCGGTCGCCGCCTCGTTGTGGATCGTCACCTGCCGGCGGATCGGCTGGTAGGCGCCGTCGGCGGCGTACCGCACCGCGCCGAGGTCGAGCGTCGCCGGGGTGGCTTTGGCCTGCTGGGTGGCGGCGCGGGCGATGTTCAGCCGCCCCGAGCCGCCCTGGTCGGCACGGTAGTTGCCCTGGTCGGTCGAGTTCACCAGGGCGGTCTTGAGCTGGTCCGCGGTCCAGGTGGGGTGGGACTGCTTGAGCAGCGCCGCGGCGCCCGCGACGTGCGGCGTCGCCATCGAGGTGCCACTCGCCGTGGTGTAGAGGTCGTTGACGGGGGTGCCCATGGTCGTCCCGCTCGCCCGGGCCGCGACGATGTCGACGCCCGGTGCGGTCAGCTCGGGCTTGACGGCGTAGTCGCCGATCCGCGGTCCCGTGCTCGAGAAGCCTGCGAGGGCGTCGGACTTGCTGACCGCACCGACCGTGAGGGCGCGCGCCGCGGAGGCGGGCTCGCCGATCGTGTTCGGGCCGCTGTTACCCGCGGCGACGACGAAGAGGGAGCCGTACTGCTCCGTGAGCCGGTTCACCGCGGCGCTGATGGGCCCGTTGCCGTCGTCGGGCACCGGGGTGCCGAGGCTCATGTTGATGACGTCGGCGCCATTCTCGGCCGCCCACTCCATCCCGTCGATGATGCTCGAGTACGTCCCGGAGCCCGAGTCCCCGAGCACCTTCCCGTTGATAAGGTCGGCGCCCGGCGCCACACCCTTGGCGCCGTTGCCGGCTCCGCTGCCGCCGATCGTCGCGGCGACGTGCGTGCCGTGCCCGAAGTGGTCGCCGGCGTCCGGCGAGTCGGTGAAGTTGCGGGCCGTCGAGACGCGTCCCTTGAGGTCGGGGTGGGTCGCGTCGACGCCGGTGTCGAGCACGGCGACCTTGACGCCCTTGCCGTCGTAGCCCGCCTGCCACAGCGCGGGGGCCCCGATCTGGGGGACCGAGTCGGCGAGGGTGACCTTGACCTTGGCGTCGAGCCAGATCTTGCCGACCCGGGCGGCCTTGCGCTCCGTCGCCGTGTCGTTGGCGCGCCAGAAGGCCGATGCCTGACGCTTCGACACCCGCGCCCCGAGGGAGTGGATACTCTCCAGCTGGTTCCCGGCCTTGGCCGTGGTCGGGACGTTCGGCTCGGCCCGGCCGGCGCGGTTGTCGAGCAGGAGCGGCAGCGAGTCGGTCTTCGCGTCGTCGTAGCCGCTCTCGACGAGGCCCTCGACGTCGAACAGCGCCAGGTCCACGGCGTTGCTCGTGACGGCCTCGTTGGCCGCGACCGGCACGACGTAGGTCGCCTTGTCGGTGTGGGTCACCTCTGCGGTCCCGCGGGACGGCCCGGTCGGGTCGAGGCTGATCGCCGGGTGGTCATCGCCGGGCCGGGTCGTCAGGGTGACGACGTCACCGGTGACCAGCGTCAACCGGTGCTGCGTGAGGTCCTGTTTCGTCGGGGCCTTGTTCGCCGCCGGGGCCGATGCGCTCGCGGGTGCGGCGCTCACCGTCGCCGCGATCACGGTCATCGCGAGCGTCGCCTGCGCCCACGGGCGTCTGTTGCGTGCTGACATGCCGTTCCTCTCGATCCATACCGCCCTGAAAAAGGAGGCGGTATGGCATCCGAGGATTCCGATCCGACGGCCTCCAGAACAGGCGAGAGCGCGTCACCTTCCGGAAGATGTCCGCTTGAGGAAACGCCTCCGGGAACGCCGACAGCTGACCGAGGCGACCCGCTATGACGCTCGACCGGTCCGCCTGGCGCCCGCCGGCCCGGTCGCCACTGCCGCCGCCACCGTGACCGGTGAGGGCTGGCTCTCGTCCCACGGGTCGAACATTTTCACACACGTCTTGACGCATCCGCACACATTCATTTACGTTCCTACATGTCTCTGCATCGCACCAGCCTCCCCACAGGAGCCGCCATGCGAACAGTTGCCACCACCACCCTTGGTCTCGCCCTCGCGATGACCGTCACCCTCCCGGCGTCCGCCGCAACACCGATCCACGAAGCGGCCGCAGCGCCGATGGCCGAGCCGATCCTCGCGGCGACGCCACCGCTCGGTTGGAACAGCTGGAACACCTTCGCCTGCAACATCAACGAGAAGCTGATCCGCGACACCGCCGACGCGATGGTCTCGTCCGGGATGGCCGCGGCCGGCTACGAGTACGTCAACATCGACGACTGCTGGGCCGAGAAGGACCGCGACCCGGCGACCGGAAAGTACGTCGCGCACCACGAACGGTTCCCCAGCGGCATCAAGGCACTGGCGGACTACGTCCACGCCAAGGGGCTCAAGCTCGGCATCTACACCAGCGCCGGGACCGAGACCTGCGCTCGCACCATGCCGGGCAGCCTCGGCCACGAGGAACTGGATGCCCAAACGTTCGCCGACTGGGGCGTCGACTACCTCAAGTACGACAACTGCAACAACCAGGGCGTCCCCGCCCAACAGCGGTACCAGGCGATGGGTGACGCGCTGAAGAAGACCGGGCGGCCGATCGTCTACAGCATCTGCGAGTGGGGCGCCAACCAGCCGTGGCTGTGGGGTGACTCGGTCGGTGGCGACCTGTGGCGTACCACCGGCGACATCACCGACTCCTGGCCGAGCGTGATGTCGATCCTCGACCAGCAGGTCGGGCTCGAGGCGTACTCCGGGCCGGGCGCCTGGAACGACCCGGACATGCTCGAGGTGGGCAACGCTGGCCTGACCCAGGGCGAGAGCCGCGCGCACATGAGCCTGTGGGCGCTGCTGAACGCGCCGCTGATCGCGGGCAACGACATCCGCTCGATGCCGGCGTGGGCGCGCAACCAGCTGACCGATCCGGACGTGCTCGCGGTCGACCAGGACTGGAGCGGGCGCCAGGGCGCGAAGCTGCGGGACGACGGCGACACCGAGGTCTGGACCAAGAAGATGTCGGACGGTTCGGTCGCCGTCGTCCTGCTCAACCGGGCCTCGACGCCGGCCGTGATCGGCACCACCGCGGCCGAACTCGGGCTGCCGCCCGCCAACACCGGGTACGCGGTGCGGAACCTCTGGACCAACACCACGTCCGCCTCCGGTGGCGCCGTCCGCGCCCAGGTCCCCGGGCACGATGCGGTGATGCTGCGGGTCAGCGCCGGCGGCACGGGACTGCCGCCGATGGTCGTGGTCGAGGCCACGCCGGGGAAGCCGTATGTGGACGGCACGGAGGCGAACACCGTCACGGTGCAGGTCCACAACGACGGCACGACCGCCGTCACGAGGGCCCGGCTGCTGCTGACCGCGCCGGAAGGCTGGACCGCGACGGCGACCGGGCCGACGCAGCTCGGCTCGATCGGTCCCGGCACGACCGGTACGGCTACCTGGTCGCTCACCGCGGACCGGCCCGACCTCGGTCCGGTGAACCTGACCGCGAGCGCCAGTTGGACCTGGCGAAACCAGGTGTACAGCGGCACGGCAGCCGGGCGGTTCACCGTGGCGACCGCACCCCCCGCTGACTCGTCGCACCTGTCCGACCTGACCTGGCTGTACGCCGAGAACGGCTGGGGCCCGGTCGAGAAGGACAGGAGCAACGGCGAGACGGCCGCCGGGGACGGTAAGCCGTTGACGATCGCGGGCACCGTCTACCCGAAGGGCCTCGGCACCCACGCGCCGAGCAGGATCGGATACTTCCTCGGGTCGCACTGCAGCCGGTTCACCGTCACCGTCGGGATCGACGACGAGGTTGGTGACCGGGGCCGGGTCGGCTTCGAGGTGTGGGGAGACGGTGTCAAGCTCGCCGGTGCGGAGGCCACCGGAGCGGGCGCCGGCGTGCCGCTGGACCTCGCGGTCAGCGGGGTGGACGTCATCGAACTTCGTACGGACACCGTCGACGGCCCCAACTACGACCATGCCGACTGGGCGGCCCCGGTGGTCACCTGCACCTGAACCGTTCCGCGTTGATCGGTCCGACGGCAGGCTCCGCACCTTGCGGAGCCTGCCGTCGGCACCTGCTGCTCGGATCACTTCACCGGAGCGGGTCGCCTCAGCTCTTCTCCAGCACCGGGTCCTTGGGCTTCGGCCGGTCGAACGTAGGTCGCGCCTCCTGCCAGTGGCCGCGGGTGAAGTCGGGCACCTTGACCGGGTGCATCCGGCCGGTCTTCAACGACTCGTGGCTGAGCGGGATCACCGAGCACCATGCCGCCGAGTCGTAGACGTCGATGTCGGGCGTCATGCCGAGCCGCATCGTCTGGACGAGCCGCCAGATGGAGATGAAGTCGCCGCCGCCGTGGCCGCCGTACTGGCCGGCCAGGCTCTCCAGCGTCGGCCACAACCAGTGGTCGTGCTGCCGCAGGAGCGTGTTGTACTCGTTGCCGGTCCGCCAGCTGTGGTTGGTGTGCCCGAGCGACTCGAGGTAGACCCGGCCGTTGTCGAGCTCGATCGTCCCTCGGGTGCCGGTGAGCGTGGTTTCCCGGCTGTACGGGTGCGGGGAGTTCACGTCGTGCTCGACCCGGATGAACCGGCCGCTGGTCGTGGTGACGAAGCAGGTGTGCCGGTCGCCGGAGATGTAGGGCTCGTCATCCCACGACGAGTGGTCGGGGCCGACCCGCGGGTCCTCGGCGCGGAAGAGGGCCAGCGCCTTGGGCAGGGACGCCACGGAGATCAGCTCCTCGAAGCGGTCCCCACGGTTGATGCCCAGGGTGGCCGACACCGGCCCGAGGCCGTGGGTGGGGTAGTGCGAGGCGTTCATCCGGGTCTGCCAGCGGCGCCGCCAGTGCTCGGGGTAGTAGGCGCCGCCGAACGTGTACGGCCAGCGCAGGTCGTGGACGTATCCGCCGGAGGCGTGCTGCAGGTCGCCGAAGAGCCCCTGCCGGGCCATGTTGAACATCGCCATCTCGGGGCGGAAGTAGTTGACGTTCTCCAGCAGCAGGCAGTGCTTCCTGGTCCGCTCCGAGGTGCGGACCAGGTCCCAGATCTGGTCGAGGTACGGCGCGATCGGCAACTCGACGGCGACGTGCTTGCCGTGTTCCATGGCGGCCTTGGCCATGGGGTAGTGCCACTCCCACGGGGTGGCGATGTAGATGAGGTCGATGTCGTCGCGCTGGACCAGGTTGAGGTAGTCCTCCTCCCCCGCCGAGTAGCCGGCCGGGGGCGTGTCCTGGAAGCCTTGCTGCACGATCCGATCGATGGTGCGATTGACGCGCTCGGGACGGATGTCGCAGACCGCGGTGACCGTGCCGACCGCGCCGAAGCGCCGGTCCTGGTCGCCGCCGCGGTTGCCGAGGCCGATGAGCCCGATCCGGACTCGATCGAAGCCTTCGAACGGCACGTTGGTCATGCTCTTCTCGTCGCTGCCGCGGCGAGGTTCGGTGCCGGTGGAGCCGTCGGCCGCTGCGGGGGTGCCCACGGCGCCGCTCAGGCCGGCGGCGGCACCCAGCACGACACCAGACCGGAGCAGGTCACGACGGGACGGATTGAAGTGAGCGGATGGGGCCACGTGATCACTCCTCTGTGACGGAGACTGATCGAACCTGCCTACTTGCTCTCGATAGCGAGCAGTGTCGGTCAAAAGCTCATCGATGACAAGGCCCATCGATGCGACGTCCGCTGATCGTGCGGGACGGCGAGGGACGGATTGCTCAAGAGGCGATCGCCGATTTACGCTCGGATCGCTGCCGAACTGCGCGGTTTCGCGCTCGGATGGTTCGTCGTGAGCAGCAGGTCGGAGTGTCATGACGCACGTCGATGAGGAAATCGCCAGCCAGCCCGACTGCTGGCAACGGGCCATCGCGCTCGCGGGCTCATTCGCCGAGCAGTTGCCGCGCCGCGGCGAGCGGGTCGCCGTCGTCGGCTGCGGCACGTCCTGGTTCATGGCGATGGCGTACGCCGGACTGCGCGAACGAGCCGGTCATGGCGAGACGGACGCGTTCGCGGCGTCGGAGTTCCCGAGGCAGCGCCGCTACGACCGGGTGGTGGTGATCAGCCGTTCCGGCACGACCAGCGAGGTGCTGAACGTCCTGCGCGGCCTCGCCGGCGACACCCGCAGCACCGGCATCATCGGCGACCCTCGGTCTCCGGCTGTGACCCTTGTGGACGACGCGGTCTGCCTACCGTTCGCCGACGAGAAGTCCGTGGTGCAGACCCGGTTCGCCACGACCGCGCTGGCGGTGCTGCGCGCACATCTCGGCGAAGACCTGGACCAGGCGGTCCGCGACGCGACGGCGGCCCTGACGGCACCGCTGCCACTGGACCCCACGGCGCTGGAACAGGTGACGTTCGTCGGCCGGGACTGGACGGTCGGCCTCGCCCACGAGGCGGGGCTCAAGTGCCGGGAGGCCGCCCGCTTTTGGGCGGAGGCGTACCCGGCCATGGACTACCGGCACGGCCCGATCGCCATCGCCGCCCCTGGCCGGGCGGTGTGGGCATTCGGGGACGTGCCGGCAGGGCTGCCGGAGCAGGTGGTGGACACGGGCGCCACGTTCGTCCACTCGGTACGCGACCCGATGGCCGATCTGATTCTCGCGCAGCGGCTGGCCGTCGCGCTGGCCCTGCACAGAGGGCTCGACCCGGACGCGCCGCGCCACCTGACCCGATCGGTGGTCCTGTCGTGACCCGCGACCAGACCGACGGTCCGGTGATCGACAGGCGGCCCGGATGATCCTCACCGTCACGCTGAACGCCGCGCTCGACGTGACGTACCGCGTCTCCGCCCTTGTTCTGGGCGGCACCCACCGAGTCGCCGAGGTGGCCGAGCGGGCGGGCGGCAAGGGTGTCAACGTCGCCCGCGTACTGCGCACCCTGGACGCCCCGGTCGTCGCCACCGGGCTGGCCGGCGGTGCCTGTGGCACCCGGATCCGGTCCCTGTTGACCGCCGAGGGGGTACGGGAGTCGTTCGTGCCGATCGCGGCCGAGTCCCGCCGCACGCTGGTCGTGGCCGAGCCGGACGCGGCGACCGGGTTGTGGGAACCCGGGCCGATGGTCACCCCGGACGAGTGGGCGGCCTTCCTCGGCCGGTTCGCCGACCTGGTCGGCGGCGCGGAGGTGGTGGTGCTCTCCGGCTCCCTCCCACCCGGGGTTCCGCTCGACGCGTACGGCACGCTGATCGGGGCGGCCCGCGACGCCAACGCCCGGACGGTGCTGGACAGCAGCGGTGAGCCGTTGCGCCACGGCCTGAACGCGTGCCCGGATCTCATCAAGCCGAACGCCGAGGAACTCGCCGGCCTCGTCGGGCACGCGCTCGGCGGACCGGCTGCGGCCGCCGACGCGGTACGCGCACTCGAGGCGCGTGCCGTGGTGGCCTCGTTCGGCCCGGAGGGGCTGCTCGCCCGGACCGAACAGGGCAGCTGGCACGCGTTCCTGCCGTATCCCGTCGCCGGCAACCCGACCGGAGCGGGGGATGCCTGCGTCGCCGCGCTGGCCCACGGCATGCTCCACCGTCAGCCCTGGCCGGAACAGCTCGCCGAAGCGGTGGCGCTGTCCGCGGCGGCGGTCCGGGCACCGGTGGCGGGAAGTGTGGACCTGTCCGACTACCGGCGGCTGCGCCGGGCTGTGACCCTCAAGGAGCTGTGATGCCGCTGGTACCGACCGAACAGGTCGTCGCCGCCGGGCCGGTCTGCGCGTTCAACGCGATCAGCCTGGAGCACGCCGAGGCGATCGTCGCCGGTGCGGAGGCCGCGGGGCGACCGGTGATCCTGCAGATCAGCGAGAACGCCGTGCGGTTCCACGACTCTCGGCTCGCCCCGATCGCCGCGGCGACCCGAGCCGTCGCGGCGATGGCGGCTGTCGACGTCGCGCTGCACCTCGACCACGTCGTCTCCCCCGACCTGTGGCGCCAGGCCCCGGAGCACGGGTTCGGCTCGATCATGGTCGACGCGTCGAGGTTGGCGTATCAGGAAAATGTCGCGACGACCCGGGCGGTTGCCGAGTTCGCCCACGCCCGGGGGCTGTGGGTCGAGGCCGAGTTGGGCACGATCGGCGGGAAGGACGGCGAGCCACCGGTGGACCCGCACGCCCCGGGTTCCCGTACCGATCCCGCCGAGGCGGCGTCGTACGTCGCGCAGACCGGGGTGGACGCCCTCGCCGTCGCCGTCGGTTCCACGCACGCCATGACCACCCGCAGCGCCGTACTGGACCACTCCCTGATCGGGCGGCTGCGTGCCGCGGTCGCGGTGCCGCTGGTGCTGCACGGCTCGTCCGGGGTTCCCGACGCGGAGCTGCGTCGGGCCGTCCTCGGCGGAATCATCAAGGTGAACATCGGTACGGCGCTGAACGTGGCGTTCACCGACACCGTGCGCGACACCCTGGCCGCGCGCCCCGAGCTCGTCGATCCGCGCCGGTATCTCGCGTCAGCCCGAGGAGCGATGGCCGAGACGGTGACCCGGTTCTGCCGACTCGTGTCCGGCGACGCCACGCCGCAGCCGACGGTGGCCGGACGAGCGCTGGCCGTGACCGAATCATGAGCACTGCGTGGCATTACGTGTTCGCCGCCTCGATCGTTAGCATCGTTCCCGTGGTCATCCTCTTCGCGCTGGTAGAGAAGCGCCTGGCTGCGGGTCTGACGGCGGGAGCCGTGAAATGACCTCGACCGACGCCACGACCGGGGCCGCCGCAGGGAGCGGAATGGCCGATCGCGCTCGCCGGCTGCAGGCTCTGCTGGCGATCCTCGCCGAGCGCGGCGGGCGGCTGTCCGTCCTCGAGGCCGCCACCGCCCTGCAGGTTTCCGAAGCGACCGTCCGCCGTGATTTCACCGCCCTGGCCGAACAGCATCTGGTGACCCGCACCCATGGCGGCATCGTGGCCAGCTCGGTCGCCTACGACCTGCCGGTCCGCTACCGCCACCGCGGCGACCACAGCACCAAGGAACGCATCGCCGCCACCGCCGCCGGGCTCATCGAACCGGGCAGCGTGGTCGGGCTGAACGGCGGCACCACCACCTCGGCCACCGCCCGGCACATCGCCGCGCGGCCCGACCTGACGCAGGCCACCCACCGGCCGGCGCTGACCGTCGTGACGAACGCGCTGAACATCGCCACCGAGATGGTGCTGCGGCCGTCCCTGCGCACCGTCATCCTCGGCGGGGTCGCCCTGCCCCAGTCGTACGAGCTGACCGGCCCGCTGACCAGCATGGTCATGCAGTCCCTGTGGCTGGACACCCTCATCCTCGGCGTCGACGGATTCTCCGTCGAGGGCACGTCGTGCCACGACGAGAGTGAGGCGGGCATCGACGCTCTGATGGTCAGCCGCGCCCGCCACGTGGTCGTCGTGGCCGGCTCCGAGAAGCTCGGCCGCCACTCCTTCGCCAAGATCTGTACCGCGTCTGCCGTCCACACCCTGGTCACCGATGACGCCGCCGACGAGAAAGTCGTGGCTGATCTGCGGGCAGCCGGCGTAACCGTGCTCCTCGCCTGACAGCCGACCGACCAGCACCGACACGCCCGCCGGGTCCACCCGGGGCGTCAAACCCCAGGTCAGCCAGCCACGCCGCAGCGACGCCGCGGCGCGACGACCCCTGCCACAGAGCCGGGCCGTACCCAGCGCCCGGCCTCGGACCGACCAGGGCGAAGCGGCGCAGACACCCTCGTGACAGACGGCGCATCGTGGGATATGAATGTCATGCCTGACCATTCCTGATCGAGATGAGGGGCAAATGCTCATATCTGTTCGCTCGATCCGACGTTCAACTGCCGCCGTCGGCGTCGCGCTGATGCTTGCCGCCAGCGTCCTGGCCAGCAGGCCGGCGATGGCCGCCGAGTCCCGAGAGCTCGGGGCCGTGACCGGCTTCCACGCCGACCGGGCGACCTACACGCTCACCGCAGGCGACGCCCGGGTCCGGGTGGCGTTCCTCACCGACGACGTGTTCCGGATCTGGCTCGCGCCCGACGGACAGTTCACCGACCCGGCCAACACCCCACCCGATGACCCCGCGGCGCCGGACGCCAACATCGTGGTCAAGACCGACTACCCGAACCCGCAGACGTCGTGGTCCGACGCCGGCGGCTACTACTCGCTACGCACCAGCGCCATCGAGGTCCGGGCGTACAAGTCACCGTTGCGTTTCGCGCTGCACCGGGCCGACGGCAGCACGGTGTGGTCGGAGACCCAGCCGCTCCGCTGGACCGACACCACCACGTCGCAGACGCTGGCCCGCGGCGCGACCGAGCAGTTCCTCGGCGGTGGCATGCAGAACGGGCGGTTCAGCCACCGCGGCACCACGATCCAGGTCGCCCGGAACTTCAACTGGGAGGACGGCGGCAACCCGAACTCCTCGCCGTACTACATGAGCTCCGCCGGCTACGGTGTGCTGCGCAACACCTTCGCACCGGGTACGTACGCCTTCAACGACCCCGTGGTGTCCACCCACAACGAGAAGCGCTTCGACGCCTACTACTTCGTCGGTGACTTCAAGACCGCGCTCAACCGGTACACCGAACTCACCGGGCGACCGTTCCTGCCGCCGATCTACGGCCTCGAATACGGCGACTCGGACTGCTACAACCGCGGCCACTACGGAGTGGACCCCGACCCGGGCAACAACGGGAAGAACCACCCCGACAAGCAGACCACGCCGGACGCGGTGAAGATCGCGCAGAAGTTCGTCGACAACGACATGCCGGGTGGCTGGATGCTGGTCAATGACGACTACGGCTGCGGCTACTCCGACGACCTGGGCTACGAACTCGTCGACGGCACGTACTGGGGCAAGCGAGAAATCAGCCCGCTGCGGCAGACCGGTGACGAGCTGCGCAACCGCAACATCGAGATGGGGCTGTGGACCCAGTCCGCGCTCGACCGGCAGCCCGCAGAGGTCGGTGAGGCTGGTGTCCGAGTCCGCAAGCTGGACGTCGCCTGGGTCGGCCCGGGCTACCGGCACGCGCTCACCGCCTGCGACACCGCCCACGAGGGCATCGAGCAGTACAGCAACGCCCGCGGGTACGCCTGGATGGTCGAGGGCTGGGCCGGCGCGCAGCGCTGCGCCGTGCAGTGGACCGGCGACCACAGCGGCACCCTCGACGCGATCCGCTGGCAGATCCCGGCGATCCACGGATCCGGCAACTCCGGCATCGCCTACACCGCCGGCGACGTCGACGGAATCTTCGGTGGCTCCCCCCGAAGCTACGTGCGGGACATGCAGTGGAAGGTCTTCACGCCGGCACTCATGACGATGAGCGGCTGGGCCACCCCGGCGGTCAAGCAACCATGGGCGTACGGTGAGCCGTACACCTCGATCAACCGCCGGTACCTGAAGCTACGCGAACGGCTCCTGCCGTTCTTCTACTCGTACGCCGCCGAGGCCCACCGCACCGGCACGCCGATCAACCGGTCACTGCCGATCGAGTACCCGAGCGACCCGACAACGTACACCGACGCCGCCAGGTACGAATTTCTCGCCGGTCGAGAATTCCTCGTCGCCCCGATGTGGGGCGGGGACGAAACCAAGAACGGCATCTACCTGCCGGCCGGCACCTGGGTCGACTACTGGACCGGCCAGATCCACCGCGGGCCCACCACACTGAACGGCTACCACGCCCCGCTCGACACGCTGCCGCTGTTCGTCAAGGCCGGCGCCGTGGTGCCGATGTGGAAGGCCGGCATCAACCGGCACGCCGAGCAGGCACCGGGCGACCGGCTGACGCTCGACGTCTACCCCCAAGGCAGCTCGTCGTTCCTGCTCTACGAGGACGACCGGGTCACCCGCGAGCACCGCACCGGCAGGTCGGCGACCCAGCGGTTCGACGTCACAGCGCCGGTCGACGACCGCGGCGACGTCGTCCTCACCATCGGCGCGAGCATCGGCTCATACACCGGCAAGCCCACCCAGCGGCCCTACGAGGTGACCGCGCACACCAGCACCAAGCCGCAGGTGGTCAAGGTCGGCGACCAGCCGCTGCGAGAACTGACCGACAAGGCGGCGTACGACGCGGCAACCACCGGCTGGTACTACGCGCCCGGCGACCGCGCCGGCGTGGTGTGGGTGAAGACCCCCGCGATCTCCACCAGCGCCAGCGCCACGGTCACCCTCGCCGGCACCAGCTCGGTGGGCGGCGCCAAGCCGACCGACACGCTCGGCACGGTCGAACTGACCGGCCCCCAGCTGTGGAACCCGCCGGGCCAGCCGACCGAGCTCACCGCAACCTTCCGTAACGACGGCACGCACGCGATGACGAACGTGCGACTGTCCCTCGCCCCGCCGGACGGCTGGACATCGAGCGGCCACGCCGACTTCCCGCGTGTCGAACCCGGCGAGACCGTCACCGCGCCGCTGAGCGTCACACCGGGACCCGGCATCCGGCCGGCCCCGTACACGCTCCAGCTTGACGCCGCCTACACCGCCCGGAACACGCCGCACCGCACCAGCGCCGTCACCACAGCGGAGCTGCCCTACGCCTCGATATCCGCCGCGGCGAACGTGGTCGGCATCACCGACGCCCAGACATTCGCCAAGGGCAACTTCGACGGCGCCGGCAACAGCTTCCACGGCGAGGCGCTGGCCGCCGCGGGATTCCGCCCCGGCGCGACGGTCACCGTCAACGGGGTCGAATTCGGCCTGCCGACCGGCGCGCCCGGCACCCCGAACGTGGCGAAGGACATCACCGCACCGATCCTGGTGACCGGAACCGGCAGCCACCTCCACCTGCTCGGTGCCGGCGCCAGCCTGAACGCCCGCGGAACCGTGACCGTCCTCTACACCGACGGCACCCAGTCCCAGCACACGCTGCAGTTGCCGAACTGGTGCTGCCAGGATCCGGCCACCGGCGGAGCCAAGCCCGCGGTCACGGTCAAGGGTCGCTACACCCCGGCTGGCCTGGCCAACACCACGACGGACTACCGGGTGTCCTACCAGGCGCTCCCACTCACGCCCGGCAAGACGGTCCGCGCGATCCGCCTGCCGGGTGGTCCGCTCGGGTTCTTCGCCGCCACCGTGGCGGACAAGCCGTTGCCGCCGGCGCCGAAGGGCGAGGCGTGGGTCAGTGACCTGGAATGGATCGATTCGACGAACGGCTGGGGCCCCGTCGAGCGGGACCGCAGCAACGGCGAGAGCGCCGCCGGCGACGGCAACCCGATCACCCTGAACAGGGTCAGCTACGCCAAGGGCCTCGGCGCCCACGCAGCCTCATCGGTCAAGGTCAACCTCGACGGCCGGTGCACCCGGTTCACGGCGAAGGTGGGCGTGGACGACGAGATGGCCGACCGCGGCTCTGTCGCCTTCCACGTGCTGGTCGACGGTACGACGAAGTACGACTCACCGGTCCTGACCGGGACCGCCGAGACCGTGAGCGTCGATGTCGACGTGACCGCGGGGAAGGTGCTCGACCTACTGATCACCGACGGCGGCGACGGCGTCGGCAGCGACCACGGCGACTGGGCCGAGGCCAAACTGTCCTGCAACCCGTAAGCCGACGGGGCCGTTCCGCGGGTTGATTCCGCTACGGCGCCGGCACCACGTTCCACTCGGCACGTGTTGCCGGCGCCGTAGTCGGCTCGCTCGCGCGAGCCTTAACAGGCCCTAGATGCGGACCGCAGGTGCTGGCCGCCGGAAACGCCGCCAGATCGAACTGGCTTTCAGCACGCCGTGGGCGACGCCGACGTAGACCGCAGTGGGGCCAAGCACAGCGACCACGCCGCCCAGGCACGCCAACAATGTGCCGACGACCGGTACGTCGGTTGCTACTGCCACGACGGCCACGTAGCTCGTGGCCAGCACGGCGGCGACGGCGAACGCGATCAGCAACTTCAGGGGAAGACGCCCGCTTTTCGTGGCAACCTCGCCGACCAGGCCGGCTGGCACGAACAGCAGCGGCACCAGGGCGGCGCCCACGCCGCCGGCAAGCAGCACCAGCAGTGGACCCGCGAGCGGACCACCCGGATCCGCATCGGCCATCACCGCGAACGCGAGCAGTACGACGTATATGACGGCCCCCTGCACGACGAACACCAACCAGGCGGCAGCCGCCCCAGCAAGGTGCCGGGCGATCTTTCCGATCATGACGCCTCCTCGCACAACGCTTAGGAGGCTATGCCACGCCGCGTCTTCCTGCGGCCCGGCGCAGGGGAGCATGAATGCGTGGGCCGTCCGATCACCCGCGCACCGTCCCCAAACGGGGACCCGTGGGGCCGGTACGATCCGCCCACCGGCTCGCCGAGGAGACTTCTGTTGATGGACGTGGTCGAGACACTGTTGCGTCTAGCCAGCTCGGATGACTACTCGGAGCGGGCGCGTGCCGGCACCGAGTTGAGCCGGTTCGCTGGATCGGGGGCCGTCGACCAGGTGCTGCTGAAGCTCTTGCTGGATGACGACAACACCTTTCCCGTTCAGGAAACTGCGGAAGCCCTGATCAAGCGCGGCGACAGAGCAGCGCTCCGTCCGTTCGCTGCGGCCTGGCACATAGCTGACTCAGCGCAGGGCAACACTCACTTGACCGAGATCGCTGACTACCTTTATGGCGCCATCAGTTACGGCCGCTGGCTTGACTCGACTGATCCTCAGCGCGCCGGCCTCAGAACGGTGCTTGCGGCACTGCTCGATGACCAGGACCGGGCGGTCCGCAAGGGCGCCGACAGCCTGCTCGCCACGCTCCCAACGCGATAGGTCAACGCATTAGGCCGAGGCCATCGGCAGCAGCACGATGAACCGGGTGTCGCCGGGCTGCGACTGCACCCGGATGTCACCGTGGTGTTTGTTCACGATGATCCGGTAGGAGATGTCCAACCCCAGGCCGGTGCCCTCGCCGACCGGCTTGGTGGTGTAGAACGGTTCGAAGATCCGCGGCCGGATCTCCGGCGGGATACCGCTGCCGGTGTCGCGGACCTCCACGATCAGCCGGTCCTCCTTGCGGCCGGTCCGGATGGTCAGTGTGCCGGTTCCGCCCATCGCGCCGAGCGCGTTGTCGATGAGGTTGGTCCAGACCTGGTTCAGCTCGGCGGCGTACGCCGGGATGGCGGGCAGGGTCTCGTCGTACTCCTTCACCACCTGCACCCCGGACGGGATCTTGGCCTGGAGCATGACCAGGGTGGCGTCGAGCAGGTCGTGGACGTCCACGGTCTGGTAGGGCGCCCGGTCCAGCTGGGAGTACTGCTTCGCGGCGCCGACGAGCCCGGAGATCCGGCCGACCGCGTCGTCGATCTCGCCCATCAACAGTTCGGTGTCGATGGTGTACGTGATCCAGTGGATCGCCGACTCCAGGTCGTCGGCCCCGACCGCGGCGTCGACCTGGCTCAGCCACCCCGCGTCGATGCCGCCGGCGACCAGCGTCGGGGCGATCTCCCAGGCCCCGCGGACACCGTGGTCGTCGAGCCAGTCGGCGAGCTCGTCCTCGGCGTCGCTGGCGGCCAGCGGGGTCAGCGGCGGCGCGGCGCCGGCCCGCTTCACCGCCTCCTCCTGCAGGGCGACGAGGTCGTGCAGGCGCCGGCCGTCGAGCCGACCGTCGGCGATCAGGGCGAGCTTGTGACGCATCTTCGCGACCCGGCCGCGCAGTGCGGAGGTGGCCCGGACGGCGGCCGCCGCCGGGTTGTTGAGCTCGTGGGTCAGCCCCGCCGAGAGCGCGCCCAACGCCAGCAGCCGTTCCCGTTCGCCGACGATGGTCTGTGTGTTGCGCATCCCGATGAACAGCCCCTCTAGGAGGTGGGTGGCCATCGGGAACCAGGCCCGCATCGCCTCGGCGATGATCTCGGCGGGCAGCGCGAAGACCTCGCAGTCGGTCACCGCGAAGAGGCTGTTTGCGTATTGCTGCTCGGCCAGGTCACCGATGTACGCCTGCATCGCGCCGCCGTACACGCCGCGCTGGCTGGTACGGCTCACCTCGACGTCGTCGCCCTGCACCCGCCGGCGCATCGCTACCGTGCCGCTGAGCAGCACGTAGAAGCAGCTCGCCGGCTCGCCCTCGACGTACACGGCGTCGCCGGCGCGGCGCTGTTCGACCCGGCCGTGTTCGGACAGGTGCGCCAGTTGGTGCGGGGTGAGCGCCTCGAAGAGGAAGAGGCTCCGCAGCTCGTCGGGGGTGAGCCGGCCGTCTGCCGTGGTCACTGTGCCTCCAGGTAGCGGTGCACGAGCGACACCGCCATCGCGCCCTCGCCGACGGCCGAGGCGACCCGCTTCACCGATTCGGCCCGCACGTCACCGGCGGCGAAGACGCCGGGCATGCTGGACTCCAGGTGGTACGGGTCGCGCGGCAGGGTCCAGCCGGGCGGCCGCCGGCCGCCTCTGGTCAGGTCGGGGCCGGTGAGGACGAACCCGCGCGGGTCGCGGGCGACGGCCCCGTCGAGCCAGTCGGTGCGGGGCTCCGCGCCGATGAACACGAACAGCCACGAGGTGTCGACCTGGCGGACCTCGCCGCTGCGGATGTCGCGCAGGGTCACCTGCTCGAGGTGCTCCTGGCCGGCTCCGGCGGCCACCTCCGTGTGGGGGTGGACCTCGATGTTGTCGATCCGCGCGATCTGCTCGATCAGGTAGCTGGACATCGACCGGGTCAGGTCGGCGCCGCGGATCAGCAGGTGCACCCGCCGGGCGTACCGGGAGAAGTGCACGGCGGCCTGGCCGGCGGAGTTCGCCCCGCCCACGATGTAGACGTCCTGCCCGGAGCAGCTCGGCGCCTCACTCGCCACGGAGCCGTAGAAGCAGCCGCGGCCGGTCAGCTCCGCCAGGCCGGGTGCCGGGAGCATCCGGTACGAGACGCCGGTGGCGAGCACGACCGTGTGGGTGGCGATGCTGCTGCCGTCGGCGAACCGCAGCACCCGCGCCGCCCCGGCGTCCTCCAGGGCCACCACCTCGCGGGCGGTGAGCAGTTCGCTGCCGAAGCGCAGCGCCTGCCGACGTGCCCGGTCGGTCAGCTGGGCGCCGGAGACGCCGTCGGGGAAGCCGAGGTAGTTCTCGATCCGGCTGCTCTGCCCGGCCTGGCCGCCGGTGGCCCGCCGCTCGACCAGCACGGTCCGCAGCCCCTCGGAGGCGCCGTAGACGGCGGCGCCGAGCCCGGCCGGGCCGGCCCCGACGACCACCAGGTCGTAGAAGTCCGCGGCGGGCGCCGTGGTCAGCCCCACGTGCGCGGCCAGGTCGGCCTCGGTCGGCTGCACCAGCGACTTGCCCTCGGTCGTGACGATCAGGGGTACGTCGTTCGCGGTCACCCCTGCCGCCGCCAGCAGCTCGGCGCCCTCGGGCTCGTCGGCGAGCACCCAGCGGAACGGCACGAGGTTGCGGGCCAGGAAGTCGCGCGCCTTGAAGGACGGAGCCGACCAGCGGTGCCCGACCACGCGCAGGTCGGTGGTGGGCGCCGTAGCGGTGGCCAGCCAGGCCTCCAGCAGCGAGTCCAGCACCGGATAGAGCTTCTCCTCCGGCGGGTGCCACGGCTTGAGCAGGTAGTGGTCGAGGTCGACGACGTTGATCGCGTTGATCGCGGCGTCGGTGTCGGCGTACGCGGTCAGCAGGACCCGACGGGCGGCCGGGAAGAGATCCATGGCGGCCTCGAGGAACTCGATGCCGTTCATCTGGGGCATCCGGTAGTCCGCGATCAGCACGGCGACCTGCTCCCCGCGCAGTTTCAGCTCGCGGAGCGCCTCCAGCGCCGCCTCGGCGGAGTCGGCCCGCACCACGCGGTAGCGGTCGCCGTAGCGGCGGCGGATGTCGCGGGCGACCGCCCGGGAGACGGCCGGGTCGTCGTCGACGGTGAGGATCGCGGGGTTGGGCATGCCGTCAACTAAAGCACCCCTCGCGAGGTGGGTCCGAGCGGGAAGCCGCGCGACGCCGTGTTCTGGATGCAATCAAGAACAAAGCGGAGCATACTGCGCAACGTGGCCACGATTCCGGACTTCGAGCGCATGCTGCGCGGCGCCGCGCTCCGGGTGACCCGTCCACGGCTGGCGGTGCTGAGCGCGGTGCACGCGCATCCACATGCCGACACCGCGTCGATCTTCGGCGCCGTACGCAGGGCACTTCCCGAGGTGTCCCACCAGGCCGTGTACGACGTGCTGCACGCGCTCACCGCCGCGGGGCTGGTGCGGCGTATCCAGCCCGCCGGCTCCGTGGCGCGCTACGAGTCGCGGGTCGGGGACAACCACCACCACGTGGTGTGCCGGTCGTGTGGCGCCATCGCCGACGTCGACTGCGCCGTCGGCGAGGCGCCCTGCCTGACCGCGTCCGACAACCGGGGCTTCTCGGTCGACGAGGCCGAGGTCACCTACTGGGGTGTTTGTCCCGAGTGTCTCGCGGCACCAGCAGCCAGTTGACAGAACGAGTCATCAAGACGGGAGAAGGAGCGACGTGTCTGACAAGAAGGCCGCGACGGAGAGTGTCAGCGAAAGCGAGAACCCAGCAATCCCCTCCCCCACTCCCAAGCCGATCCGGCGACCCAGAACCAACCAGGACTGGTGGCCGAATCAGCTGAACCTGCAGGTTCTCCACCAGCACGCGCGGCGGGTCACTCCGATGAGTGAGGACTTCGACTACGCGGAGGAGTTCAAGAAGCTCGACGTCGAGGCGTTGAAGCGGGACGTCTTCGAGGTGATGACGACGTCGCAGGACTGGTGGCCGGCCGACTACGGCCACTACGGGCCGCTGTTCATCCGGATGACCTGGCACTCCGCTGGCACGTACCGGATCGAGGACGGCCGCGGCGGTGGCGGCGACGGCGCCCAGCGGTTCGCCCCGCTCAACAGCTGGCCCGACAACGCGAACCTCGACAAGGCGCGCCGGCTGCTCTGGCCGGTCAAGCAGAAGTACGGTCGGAGGATCTCCTGGGCCGACCTGCTGGTCTTCGCCGGCAACTGCGCCCTGGAGTCGATGGGGTTCAAGACGTTCGGCTTCGGCTTCGGCCGGGAGGACGTCTGGGAGCCCGAGGAGATCTTCTGGGGGCCGGAGGACACCTGGCTCGGCGACGAGCGCTACAGCGGCGACCGGGAGCTCGCCGGCCCGCTCGGCGCCGTGCAGATGGGGCTGATCTACGTGAACCCGGAGGGCCCCAACGGCACTCCGGATCCGCTGGCCGCCGCCCGGGACATCCGGGAGACCTTCGGGCGGATGGCGATGAACGACGAGGAGACGGTGGCGCTCATCGCCGGCGGCCACACGTTCGGCAAGACCCACGGCGCAGGCCCGGCCGAGTACGTCGGCCCGGAACCCGAGGGCGCCCCGCTCGAGCAGCAGGGCCTGGGCTGGAAGAACAGCTTCGGCATCGGCAAGGGCGGGGACACGATCACCAGCGGGCTCGAGGGAGCCTGGACACCCACCCCGATCACGTGGGACAACAGCTTCTTCGAGACCCTCTTCGGCCACGAGTGGGAACTGACCGAGAGCCCGGCCGGCGCGAAGCAGTGGCGGCCGAAGGGCGGCGCCGCGGCGGACGCCGTACCGGGCGCCCACGACCCCGCGGTCAGGTACGCCCCGATGATGGCGACGACCGACCTCGCGCTACGGGTCGACCCGATCTACGAGCCGATCTCGCGGCGGTTCATGGCGAACCCGGACCAGTTCGCGGACGCGTTCGCCAAGGCGTGGTACAAGCTGCTGCACCGCGACATGGGACCCGTTTCGCGCTACCTCGGCCCCTGGGTTCCGGAGCCGCAGCTGTGGCAGGACCCCGTCCCGCCGGTCGACCACGAGCTGATCGGCGCCGACGACATCGCCGCCCTCAAGCGCACGGTCCTGGCCTCGGGGCTGTCCGTCTCGCAGCTGGTCGCGACCGCCTGGGCGTCGGCGGCCAGTTTCCGCGGCACCGACATGCGCGGCGGCGCCAACGGGGCGCGGGTCCGCCTCGAGCCGCAGAAGAACTGGGAGGTCAACGAGCCGGCCCAGCTCGCCACGGTGCTGCAGCGGCTGGAGCAGATCCAGCGGGAGTTCAACGACTCGCAGTCCGGCGGGAAGAAGGTGTCCCTCGCCGACCTGATCGTCCTCGGCGGGTGCGCGGCCGTCGAGCAGGCGGCCAGGAACGCCGGGCATGAGGTCACGGTCCCGTTCTCGCCCGGACGCACGGACGCATCGCAGGAGCAGACCGACGTCGAGTCGTTCGCCGTGCTCGAACCCAAGGCGGACGGATTCCGCAACTACCTGCGAGCGGGACAGAAGCTGTCGCCGGAGACCCTGCTGCTGGACCGGGCCAACCTGTTGACGCTGACCGCTCCCGAGATGACGGTCCTGATCGGCGGCATGCGGGTGTTGAACGCCAACGTGGGACAGGCACGGCACGGCGTCTTCACCGACCGGCCCGAGACGTTGACGACCGACTTCTTCCGGAACCTGCTCGACATCAGCACGGAGTGGAAGGCCTCCGCCTCGGCCGAGAACGTGTACGAGGGCCGGGAACGCGCCACGGGCGAGGTCAGGTGGACGGCCACCGCCGTCGACCTCGTCTTCGGCGCGAACTCTCAGCTCCGAGGCATCGCGGAGGTCTACGGCAGCGCCGACGGGCAGGAGAAGTTCGTCCAGGACTTCATCGCGGCCTGGGTCAAGGTCATGAACCTGGACCGCTACGACCTCGCCTGATGGGCAGCGGGGCCCGGTCCGGCGAGGAGCCAGCCGGGCCCCGTGTCCGTTCGAGCCGGCGACGGAGTCGGGATCGTCCTCGTTCCGATGGGTTTGGTGCCCACAGCACAGGGGGCATGCCTGGTGGGCATGCCCCCTGAACGCTCCGGTGGCCTGTCAGCGCATGTCGACGCCGATCTCGGCGGCCGACGCCCACGGGCCGCCGTTGATCTCGGTCAGCGCGACGAGGCGCACGTACCGGGCGTCGCGTTCGGCGAACGGCGTCCACTTCTCGCCGCTACCCGGGGCGAAGGTGCCGCTGGCGACGGGGCTGCCCCAGGTGGCGCCGTCGGTGCTGAGGTAGACCTCGAACCGACTGATGGTGCCGTTGACGCCGCTCTGCCGGGGCAGATAGCGGAAGGCGCAGACGGCGTCGGTACGGCCGAGGTCGACCTGGATCTCGTGCGGGTAGCCGGCCCGGGGGGTGCTGTACCGGGTGTGCCAGATGGTGTCGACGTTGCCGTCGATGGCGTTCGCCGCCGCACCGTTCTCCGCCGCGGTCTCCTCGCTGTCCGCGTGAACGACGGCCGTCGGCGTGGTGGCGTGGGGCGCGCAGGACAGCCGCAGTGCCGCCTGGTACCGCACTTCGCCGGTGCTGCCGTCCGGCGCCTGCCAGGTGACGCTGGTCCGCGAGCGGCTGTCCCGCGCCCCCGCGGCGTCCGGGAAGGTCACTGCGTACGTCACCTGCCGGCTCTTCCCCGCGGGCAACCGCGGCAGCGTAGCGCCGCCGGTCGCTACCGCGCTGGCGCCATCGATATCCAGATCCACGACGACGTCGCTGAGCAGAGCATTGCTGCGGTTGGTGACCGTCACCGTGACCGTTGCGGTGCCGTCCTCGGCGTAGACGACCTGCTCGTCCGTCGCGACCGTCACCGGCGCGGGCTCACCCCATGCCACCTCTGGGGACCGGTAGTAGTTCACCGACATCACGTCCCAGCGGGGCCCGTGCGCGCCCAGCCGCACTCGATACTCGTCCCACGAGCGCCCCTGTGCGCTGGACCAGCCACGCTCGGCGACCCCGGGGATCCGGGGAAACGCCAGGAACTCGACGTCGTCGATATCCTCGACCGTCTCGCCCCACAGCGGCGCCTCGACGCCCCGGATCCGTGCGGGGTCGAGGCCGCTGACGAAGCTGCCCGGGTCCCACTCGTAGTTGTCGCGCACTGTGGTGTAGCCGGCCCAGCTCAGGCCGAGCGGGGTGCTCGCGTCGTACTTCATGTCCAGGTAGACCTTCTGAGCCGGGGACATCACCACGTCCAGGCCCTTCTCGGCGGCCTGTCGGGCCTCCGCGGCGGTCCACCAGTACTGCGCCATCGAGGGCGACTCGACATCGGCCGCGCTGATCTCCTCCCAGCCGAGCATCGCCTTGCCGTGCCGGTTGACGATGTCCTCGACCCGGTTGATGAAGCGTACGTAATCGTCGTGCGGGGTGACGTGCGCCTCGTCGCCGCCGATGTGGATGTACCGGCCCGGGGTCATGGCAGCGAGTTCACCGATGACGTCGTCGAGGAAGTCGTACGTGACCGGCTTGTCGATGCAGAGCGAGCTGAAACCGACGCTGGTGCCGGTGTACAGCGGCGGTGCTACGCCGTCGCAGTTGAGTTGCGCGTAGGACGCCAGGGCCGCGTTGGTGTGTCCCGGCATGTCGATCTCCGGCACGACCGTGATGTAGCGCTGCGCGGCGTACGCGACGATGTCGCGGTACTCGTCCTTGGTGTAGTAGCCGCCGGGCCCGCCGCCGACCTCGGTGCTGCCGCCGTAGGTGGCCAGCCTGGGCCAACTGTCGATCTGGATCCGCCATCCCTGGTCGTCGGCCAGGTGCAGGTGCAGCGTGTTCATCTTGTAGAGAGCCAGCAGGTCGATGTACCGCTTGACCTCGGCCGGGGTCAGGAAGTGCCGGGCCGGGTCGAGCATCGCCGACCGCCAGCCGAAGCGAGGCTGGTCCACCACGTGCACTGCGGGGATCGTCCAGGGTCCCGGCTGCTGGGCGACCGCCTCGATGGTGGCCGGCAGCAGCTGGCGCAGCGTCTGCACGCCGTGGAAGAGCCCCTCGGCCGTGCCGGCCCGAAGCAGGACGCGGCCGGGCGTGACGTCGAGCCGGTACCCTTCCCGGCCGAGGTCGGGGTCGTCGTCGAGGTGCAGCGCGATCGCCCCGGCCTCGGCGGTGGCCGTCTCGTCGGAGACGGGCAGCGGGTAGCCGGTCGACGGCCGCAGCAGGCCGGCCAGGTAGTTGCCCACGGCCCGCGCGTCGTCCGAGCCGTGCGTGACGACCTGGGTGGACGGCGCCAACGCGAACGACTGGCCGGGCACGACGGTCAGGGACGTCGGCTCGGGGATCACCGCCGGTACGGTGACCGAGGCCCGGCCCGGTTGGCTCGCCGTCACCGCGGTGGCCGGCAGCACGGCGGCTCCGGTGGTCGCCAAACCCAGCGCGGCTCCGGTGAGCAGTGTCAGGAATCTGTGTGGCATCGGACCTCCTCGTTGCAGGCAGGTGTTTTCACCACATCGCACGGTGGGCCGAGCCTCGTCCGGCTCGGCCGGGCTGACGACACCGCAGGCAGTCGGGAGCGGAGCGGTCATCCGGTGCACGGCGGATGATGCGGGGACTCCGACGCGGCGCGTCTCGTCGGGCTTTGAACGTTTGTGATTGATCTGCTGCCAGACTAGGCAGATTCAGTCATCTAGCGCAATATTTAAATGTGACGAAACATGGGGCGCTCGAACTGGCCGGCTGCTTTCCGGCCTCGGAGCTACCCACCGGAACGCCCGGCGAGCAGCCCGAACCGACCAGCGCCACGCCCCGGAAGCCGGCTGACCAGCGACACCGCACCGCCGACCGGTACAAGATCTTCGATCTCGGCGTTGGCCGATCCTGTCCGCCGGTGCGGTGCCCGCTTCACGCGACGGTCAGTCTGCTCCGCCACACCTCGTCCAGGGCCATCCGGAGCGCTCCGGTGAGCACCGTCTCCTCCGCCAGCCCGGACAGCTCGACATTCAGCGAGGTAAGCGTGAGGCGGTCGAGATGGCGCGCCACGGCGTCCCGCAAGACGCTGCCGGCCCGGGCGATGCCCCCGCTGATGACCATCGTGTGCGGGGACAGCACCAGGACGCAGGGAGCGATCGCCTGGGCGAAGACGAAGGCGATGCGATCCACGACGTGGTGTGCGCACAGGTCACCGTCCGCGGCAGCCCTGAAGACCGTGGCGGGGTCGGTCGAAAGGGAGCCAAGGCTCGACTCCGGGTGCTCGGCGGCGTACCGACGGGCGAGATCGGTGATCGCCTCGGCCCCGATCGCACGCTCCAATGGCCCTCGGCCGTCCCCGGTGTCGTCGGGCAGGTCGCCGACGGGGCGGATGAAGCCAATCTCACCGGCCGCCCCCGCACCTCGATGCAGCCGCCCGTCGATGACGACTCCGGCACCGAGCCGCTCGCCCCAGTGGACCGCGAGCAGGGTGCCCGAGCCGGTGTGTTCGTGGGCCACCGCGAGCGCGGCCAGGTTGGCGTCGTTGTCAACCATCACCGGGCACGTGAAGCGTTGACGCATGCGGTCGACGAGGTCGATCGCCGACCAGCCGGGCACGCTCGGCGCGAACAGCACGCGGCCGCTGGTCGCTTCGACGATGCCGGGGGTCGCCGCGGTGACCGCGGCGATCTGGTCGGCGGACACCACGGCCGCCGACAATGCCTCGCTGATTGCCTCGTCCACCACTTCGAGCAGCTGACGTGCACCGGGACGGCGGACGGTTCGGTGGACCACGCCGAGACGTTCGCCGGCGAGGTCTGCGACACCGGCGGCGACGGTGTGCGGCCCGACGTCGAGCCCGAGGACCGGGGCTGCCCGGCCGTTCAGGGAAAATCGTGTCGCCGGTCGACCCACCGCGGACGGTTCCGGTGCGTGCTGCTGTAGCCAGCCGGCCGCCAGCAGGTCCTCCACCGCCTGAGTGACCGTCGGACGGGTCAGGGCGGTCATCCGGGTGAGTTCGGCCAGTCGGACGGGATCGGGTGCGGACTGCCGGAACGCGTCCAGCACCGCGGCACGGTTGATCCTGCGCAGCACCGGCGTCCCGGCCGGCCGTCCGTCCTTCATCCCGCCCCCAAGCCCGTCATCCTCAACCTCGACGTTGACGTCCGTCATTACGTCTTGACGGTGCGCTCGCCATAGGGCGAGGATATTTTGCAGTGACTTTACGAAAGAACTTTGAATAACGCCCACCCATGCTTTGCCCCCGCTTGGAGGTGGCCGCCCAATGACCCCCAATCAAGGAGTGCAAAGGTCTGTCCGCACCAGACTGCCAAGTCGATGGCGGCGAGATCGACGGCGGCCAGCCCGTGTGGTGGTGCTCGCCGTCCTACTCGCGTTGGTTGGTGCTCCGCTCGCGGCCCCGCCTGCTGTGGCGGCCGGAGTACCGGCGCCGTCGCACCAGCCGGGGGTCGACAAACCGGCCGCCCAGG
>NZ_VSFA01000180.1 GCF_008119785.1 Micromonospora sp. MP36
CCGGCGGTGGCTGGGACTCCACCGCTCGGGCCATGCAGCAGGTCATCCAGAAGAAGAACCTGGCCAACAAACCGGTCGAGGTCTTCAACGTCGCGGGCGGCGGTGGCGCCACCGGGCTGGCCCAGCTCCAGAAGGAGAAAGGCGACCCGCACGCGCTGATGATGACCGGACTGGTCATGATCGGCGCGCTCACCCGGGCGAACTCGCCGGTCTCCCTGAAGAACACCACGCCGATCGCCACCCTCACCGCCGAGGCAGAGGCCTTCGTCGTGCCGGCAAACTCGAAGTACCAGACCATCCAGGACGTCGTCAACGCCTACCAGCAGGACCCCTCGTCGGTCACTTTCGGCGGCGGCAGCGCCGGCGGCTCCGACCACCTCGTCACCGGCCAAGTGCTGAAGGCCGCCGGCGCCGATCCGAGCAAGCTCAAGTACGTCGGATACTCAGGCGGCGGTGAGGCCACCGCGGGCATCCTGTCCGGCGACGTGGGCGTCGGGGTCTCGGGCGTCAGCGAGTTCGAGAGCCAGATCGAGTCCGGAAAGATGCGCCTGCTGGCCATCAGCACCGCAACGCCGCAGGAGGTCGCGGGCAAGCCGGCACCCACCCTCAAAGACGCCGGCTACGACGTCGACTTCAGCAACTGGCGCGCCGTGGTCGCCGCACCGGGCCTCTCCGACAAGGACAAGCAGGCGGTCACCGACCTCGTGGACAAGCTGCACGAAACCCAGGAGTGGAAGGACGTACTCAAGACCAACGGCTGGGACGACTTCTACAAGACCGGTGACGAGGCACAGCAGTACATCGAGGGCGAGACAAAGCGCGTCGAGCAGCTGTACAAGGACCTCGGGCTGTGAGTCACCCGAACCCGACGGACGGCGGAGCCCCTGGCCGCGGGGGCTCCACCGTACGGGGCCCCGAGATCGCGGTGCACGAAGCGGAGCCCGACCAGCCGGGTGCCGAGGAGCACAGCCCGGCCGGACGCTCGCCGGTCGGTCCGCTCCTGGTGGGAGTGGTCATGCTGGCACTCGGCGTGCTCATGCTCACGCAGACCTTCAAGATCAGAGGAGGCGGCTTCGAGCCCAGCGGTCCGCGATTCATGCCCTTCGTGGTCGCGTCGCTGTGGACGGTGCTGGCGCTCATCTACCTGGGGCAGCAGGTCTCACGGCTGGTCAGGCGTGCCGACAACCTGCCGGCCGAGCGGTTCACCCACATGCTGGGCGCGGCCGCCCTGGTGGTGTTGCTCGTGATCTACGCCTACCTGCTGGACCCGCTCGGTTACGTGATCGCCACCAGCCTGTTCTTCCTGGGCGCGTCCCGGGCCATGGGCTCCCGCCAATGGTTCCGTGACCTGATCGTCGCGGTCGCGCTGTCACTGCTCGTGTATCTCACCTTCACGCGCGCCCTCGGCGTGCATCTCCCGGAAGGGGTTTTGGGCCTGTGAGCTCCTTCGCTGAGCTGCTCGGGGGATTCGGGACGGTCCTGTCACCGGAGAACCTGCTGTTCGCGGTGATCGGGGTGACACTCGGCACGCTGGTCGGAGTGCTGCCCGGGATCGGCCCGGCGGTGACCATCGCTCTCCTGCTACCGGTCACCTACAACTTCGACGACCCGATCCCCGCGTTCATCATGTTCGCCGGCATCTACTACGGCGCCATGTACGGCGGGTCCACCACGTCGATCCTGCTCAACACGCCTGGGGAGTCGGCGTCCGTCGCGACCGCCATCGAGGGCCACGAGATGGCCAAACGCGGGCAGGCCCGCGCCGCACTCGCAACCGCGGCGATCGGTTCCTTCGTGGCGGCACTGATCTCGACCGTCCTGCTCGCTCTCGTCGCCAGGCCGGTGGCCAGCATCGCCATCTCGTTCCGCGCCACCGACTACTTCGCGCTCATGATCCTGGCGTTGGTCACGGTGACCTCCCTGGTCGGCCGCTCGCTGGTGCGTGGACTGGCGTCCCTGCTGCTCGGTATCTCGATCGGCTTCATCGGCCTCGACGGCGTCTCCGGCGAGCCCCGCTTCACCTTCGACAGCCCGATGCTGTTCAACGGGATCGACTCAGTGCTGCTCATCATCGGCCTCTTCGCGATCGGCGAGACGCTGTACGTCCTGGTCAAGGGCAGCACCCGGCCGGGCTCGGTGACCCCGCTCGAGCCCGCATCCGGCGGATTCATGTGGCTCAGCCGCAACCAGTGGCACCGCTCCTGGGCGCCCTGGCTGCGGGGCACCGCCTTCGGCTTCCCGTTCGGTGTGCTGCCCTCCGGAGGCGCCGAACTGCCGACCTTCCTGTCGTACTCCTACGAGAAACAACGGTCCCGTGGCCGCAAGGAGTTCGGCAAGGGCGCCATCGAAGGCGTCGCCGGACCGGAGGCCCCAACAACGCTTCGTTCTCCGGCGTACTCGTGCCGCTGCTGACGCTGGGCCTGCCGACCTCCGCGACGGCTGCGGTGATGTTGGCAGCGTTCAAGATCTTCAACCTGCAGCCGGGACCGCAACTGTTCGACAAGTCCCCGGATCTGGTCTGGGCGCTCATCGCGTCGCTGTTCATCGGCAACGTGATGCTGCTCGCGCTGAACCTCCCGCTCATCCGGCTCTGGGTGAAGGTGCTGGAGATTCCACGGCCGCTGCTCTACGCCGGCATCCTGGTGTTCGCCACGCTCGGGATCTACTCCGTCTCCGGCGCGATCACCGACATCCTGATCGCCTACGCCATCGGCATCGTCGGCTTCATCATGCGCCAATTCGACTTCCCGATCGCACCCACGATCCTGGGCGCCATCCTCGGGCCGGAACTCGAAGACCAGTTCCGCCGGGCGCTGAGCATCGGCAACGGCGACCTGACCGTATTCCTGCACCGGCCGCTCACCGTCGCCATCCTGGCGCTCGCCCTACTGGCGCTGCTGCTCCCCTACGCGCCCAAGGTGGTGGCCCGACTGCGCGGTCGACCCGTCGAGGGCACGAGCAAGCTCGCCTTCGCTGATGAGGACTGAGAGGACGGCCAGGTCAACTTCAGTCCTGTCCACATGCTGCCCCTAACCACCACCGCTGGCGAAACCCCGTAGACCAGCACCGGCCATGATCGGGAAACTGCCGGAATGGAACCGACACAGACGGCGCTCATCGTGCCGATACCCGAGGCCGAGGAAGCGGTAGGCCGGTTTCGGGTATCTCTCGACCCGGCTGCCTCATGGGGCGTGCCGGCGCACGTGACCGTCCTCTACCCGTTTCTGCCTCCGCAGCAGATCAACGACCAGGCCCTGGCAGTGCTGCGCAAGACCATTGCTGGCATACCACGGTTCGACGTTGCGCTGACTCACATCGGCTGGTTCGGTGACACGGTCGTATGGCTTGCACCGCAGCCAGACCGTCCGTTCCGGGACCTCACCGCGGCGGTGTGGCAGCGGTTTCCCGAGACCACCCCATATGGTGGGGCGCACGCCGACGTGGTGCCGCACCTGACCATCGGTCAGGACGCCCCCAAGCCCGCACTGAGCCACGCCGCGGAAGCCGTCTCCGCGCAACTGCCGATCAACGCGGCCGTCGACATGGTTCGCCTCATCACCGGAACGCCGGGCCTCAGCCCCTGGCGCACCCTCTGCGAGTTCCCCCTGAGGGCGGACAGGTAAGAAGACCGAGTGTCTGAACGAAAGGGGCTCGCGGCCCACGCCTCAGACGGTGATGACAACTTTCGCCCGCGCGTGCTCACCTTCGAGGTATCGGATGGCTTGGGGTACCTCGTGGAGTGGATAGGTCCGGTCAATGACTGGTGTAAGACGGCCGGCCTCGGCGTGGGCGCGGAGCGTGTCGAGGTGTTGCCGGCTGGGTGCCGTCGTGAGAATGACGATGCGGTGTCGGACGAGGGGCGCCAGCAGCCGTCCGCGCGCGATCAGCCAGACCGGTCCGATGAGGCTGCCCCCGCGGTACACGCCGCCGCCGGAGAGCACCAGCGTCCCGGTCGGGGTCAGCGCCCGCCGGAGCGCGGCGAGTGAGCGGTTGCCGACCAGATCAAGCACGACCTCGTGGCGGCGCGTGTCGTGGGCGAAGTCTTCGCGGGTGTAGTCGACGACATGGTCGGCGCCGAGGGAGCGGACCAGGTCGACGTTGCGGGTGCTGCACACCCCGGTCACGGTCGCGCCGAGCGCCTTGGCCAGTTGAACCGCCAGGGTGCCGACGCCGCCGGAGGCGCCGTTGATGAGGACGCGGTGGCCGGGCTCGACCCGCCCGACGTCGCACAGTCCCATGAGCGCGGTGGTGCCGGCCAACGGCAGGGCGGCCGCCTGCTGCGGCGTCAGGTTCGCCGGCTTTGGCGCGACCAGAGTCTCGGGCACGCATACGTACTCGGCGAACGCGCCGTTGGCGTCGCCGAGGTCACCGAAGACGGAGTCGCCCGGGCGCACCCATCGAACGTTGGCGCCGACGGCCTCAACCCGGCCGGCGAAGTCGCGGCCACGGATGCGCGCCCGGGGCCTTGACCGACCCATTGCCAACCGCGCCATCCATGGATCACCACGCATGGCATGCCAGTCGTACGCGTTCAGCGCCGCAGCCTCGACTCGCACGAGCACCTCGTCGGCGGCGGGCACCGGCGCGGCGACGTCCGCGAGCGTAAGGGTTTCCGGCGGGCCGTATCGGTCTTGGACGATCGCCTTCATCTTCCCCTCCCTTGGGTGTACGGCGTACACCTCATGGGAACAACATAGGTGTACGCCGTACACCCGTCAAGACGGATAGGGTTCAACAGCCGCCGAAAGACGAGGACGAAATGGCTGAGATGCTGCGCCGGGCACCGCTGAGCAGGGATCGGATCCTGCTTGCCGCCGTCGCGCTCGCCGACGAGGCCGGGATCGAATCCCTCAGCATGCGCAACCTCGCCCAGGATCTGGGCGTCGTGCCGATGGCCCTCTACAAGCACGTAGCCAACAAAGACGAACTGCTCGACGGCATGATCGACATGGTCGTCAGCGAGATCGGCCCGCCGGTGCCCGACGCCGACTGGAAGCGCACGGTCCGCCGGCGCATCCTCTCGGCGCGGCAGGTACTACGGCGCCACCCCTGGGCGCCCCTCGCAATCGAGTCGCGGAACATGGCGACGCCGGCCATCCTCGCCTACCTCGACTCGATGGTCGGGACGTTCCGGGCCGGCGGGCTCTCCGCCGACCTCGCCCACCACGTGATGCACGCAATGGGCAGCCGGATCCTGGGCTTCAGTCAAGAACTGTTCGACGCATCCCGGCGCGCCGGCCGGTCCGGTACGACCAACCCCGATCCGCCAGCAGCCCTACCACCGGAGGCCGCCGCCCGGTTCCCGCACCTCGCGGAGATCGCCATGGCGGCATCCCACGACAACGAGTCGGTCGTGGGGCAGGGCTGCGACGACCAGTTCGAGTTCGAGTTCGCGCTGGACCTGCTGCTGGACGGCATCGAACGACTACACCAGCAAGCCTGGACATCCTCGCGCCGGCTCCGGTGACACGACCAGCACCAACCGCCGCCCACGGCCCGTTACGTCACGTCCGACGACCTGCTGCTGGCCGGCTTCGACGACCTGCGCACCGACCTGAAGCGCGACCTCGACGCCCTCAGCCCCGGCGTGCCACCCCATCCGACCAGCCCGACCGGCGTGATCTTCGCCCACGCATACCGCCACCGGGACCTCTACCGGGCGCTCTGCGGCCGGCGCGGCGCCACCATCGTGCAGCGACACCTGCACCGGCTCGTCAGCGACCTGCTCCGCGACCATCTGCGCCCGCACATCGAGGCCGCCGACAGCGACCTCCCGGTCGACATCGCAGCCGCGTTCTACGCCTCCGCAGCCCTCGGCATGCTCACCTGGTGGGTCGACCAGGATCCCCCGCACGTTTCCCCACTGAAACGCCCGGACGGCGGCCAGAAGAGGATGGCGAAGCCGGGCGGGCATCGCGAACGCGGATCGGCGTCGCGGTGTGCAACGTGCGTACGGAAAGTGCCTCGGCCTCTACTTTGTCCGGCCGTACGATCTCCCGGTGACCTCCCCCCGCCGACGGCTGGTCGCCGCGTTCATCCTCTTGCTGTTGGAGGCGGTGGCGTTCGCGCTACTCGTCACCGAGTCCGTGACGGGCGCGATCGCCGCCGCCGGCATCACCTGCGTGTCGTTGTGGGTGCACCTCGTCCTGCACGAGTGCGGGCACCTCGTCATGGCGAAGCTGCTGCGTCTGCCGATCATCGCGGTCCGTATCGCACCCTTTACCGGCTGGCGGAGCGAAGTGTGGGTCCGGCCGACGCCATCGACGACCGCGTTGCCGCTGCGGATGGTGCTGTTCTACCTCGGCGGCCCGATAGCGAACCTGTGCACCGCGACGGTGCTCGGTACCGCAACGGCGTCGACGAGCACGCCGTTGACCCGCGCCGCACTGCTCGGCGCGGCGTTTGTTGCGGCGCTGCTCGGGGTGGCCAATCTCATTCCCGGGATATCGCCCCGCAGCGACGGCCGCAACCTGCTTCGCTGGCTCTTCGCCCCGACAGCCAGCCGCGCCGCGCTGCAGGCAGGCTACTACCAGGAGGAGGTGAGCAGGACGTTGCGGACGATTGCCCGAGAGGAGGTTGGCGACCATCGTCTCGGAGATCCCGTTCGCGGCGGCAACGATCCGCGACTGGCGCTCGCTGCCTTCCAACGGCGCTGGAGCACGGGACACGCGCATTCGGCGGCGGACCTCATCGCCGACGCCGAGCGGCTCGCGGCGCTGGCTCGCGCCGACAGCACCGACCCCATGGCCGCCGCCGCAATCGCGCAGGTACTTACCGTCCAGTTCGGGTTGTGGTACCTGTACGCCGCAGTGGTGAACGGCTCACCGGTCCAACACCAAGAGGTGTTGGAGATCTCGGAACTGGCCCGGCTCGCCTTCCACGTGCAGCCGCACGCCTTGTCCGCCCGTGTCGCGATGAGCCTGGCTCACCTGCTCAACCAGCAGCCGGAGCATGCGCGGTCGCTGCTTCTCGACATTCGGCCGGGTGTTGACCCGCCGGACCTGTGCAACGTCGCGTTTCTCCTGCGCGCCATCGCCGAGTGTTACCTCGGCAACCACGCCGATGCGGCCACCCTCATCAGGGTGGCCGGCGGCGACTACCAGCAACTGACACAGGTCGTTGCCGCGATCCAGGCAGCCGATCCGGTGCCGCCCTTGTTCGCCTCGGCACCGAGGGTTGACGCCTGACCGGCGTGCCTGCGCCAGCAGACACTGACCGTGTCAACGGTCAGCGAGATCACCCGTCCGCCGGCACGGTCGGCGGAACGTCAGCGCCGACCACGACGTCCGCTCACGTTTCAGGAAGCCCGCTCGGCTCAGTGGCCAGCTACCGAGCAATTGTCAAGATCTGTGGATGTGACGTGCCCGCTCGGTCGCAGTGATGGCCAGGCTCACCGACTTGATTAGGAATCATCAGTGATCATAGGTTGACCGTGTGGAACCTCCTCGACTCTCAAATGCCGGGCAGCGTCTCGGTGTATCCCGCTGGCGCTAGGTGTGTGGGTTGACTCGGGAGAGATTCAGGTGACGTGGGTCGGGACTGCCCCCGGTTCGGTTGACTCCTGACCTGCGAGGATGCGTTCCTCGCTGGAAGGATGTCTGCCATGCCGAAAGCGTTCCCGCCGGAGTTCCGCCGTGATGTCGTCGCGGTCGCCCGCAAGGGCGAGGCGCCGATCGCGCAGATCGCGAAGGACTTCGGGATCTCCGAGTCGTGTCTGCACCGCTGGTTGAAGATCGCCGACGTCGACGACGGGATCCGTCCGGGCACCACCAGCAGCGAGTCCGCAGAGCTGCGGGAGCTGCGGGAGCGCAACAAGCTCCTCGAGCAGGAGAACGACATTCTGCGTCGGGCGGCGGCGTTCTTCGCCAAGGAGATCGCCCCAAAATGATGTACCCGCTGGTCGGTGACCTGGCCGCGGACGGGATCCCCGTCGCGGTGACCTGCCGGGTGCTGGGCTTCAGCAAGCAGGCCTACTACGCCTGGAAGGCGGATCCGGTCTCGCAGCGGGACTGGGACGACGCCCACCTGATCAACGCTGCCCTGGACATTCACCACGACGACCCGGCCTTCCGGGTACCGGTTCATCGCCGACGAACTATCCGCCCACGGCATCACCGCCGGCCCGAACCGGGTAGCCAGGCTCTGCTCACAGCAGCGCATCTGGTCGGTGTTCGCCAAGCGCAAGGGCCTCACGAGGCGGGCCGGACCGCCGGTGCACGACGACCTGGTGCAACGCCGCTTCACCGCCGACGCCCCGAACCGGCTGTGGCTGACCGACATCACCGAAGGCTAACCACGCCCGCCACCCCAAACATCAACACACATCAACGAATGATGATCGACGCTGCCAACCAAAGATCACAGCGGTGGATTCAGGCTAAGAGGTCCTAACAAAGTCGTACGACGTGCCGGTACGTGATGATGCAGGTGGCGAGGGCGAGGAAGGCTTCGTGGATGTCGTCGCGGCGTTCCCAGCGGATGCGTAGTCGTTTCATGCCGTGGTACCAGGCGATCGTCCGC
>NZ_VSFA01000181.1 GCF_008119785.1 Micromonospora sp. MP36
TCCAGATCCTCGGTACGCGTGGCGCACCCCTGCAGAACATCCGGGTCAAGGGGGGCAGCGTATCGCCCGCCTGGCGGCCCGACAGCCAGCCCGGTGACGTCCTGGAACCGTCCCCGTACGCACCGCCGTGGACCAACACGGCCAACTACCCGATCAAGATCATGGACAACGCCGTGGCCGCGCACGACGAGCAGGTGTACTCCGTTGGCGGAACCAGCACCGACACCGTCAATAAACTCACCAACAGCTACGTCTACGACCCGGCCACGAACGTGTGGACCCGGATCGCCGACCTTCCGGCGGGCCTGGCGAAGCCGGCGGCGGCGTTCGTCAACGGCAAGCTCTACGTCTTCGGTGGGTGGGACCTGGCGGGCAACCCGTCGGCCAAGGTCTTTGTCTACGATCCGGATACCAACGCGTGGGAGACCCGGGCCAGCACCAACCCGGCACCGACTGCCGCACCCGGCATCGGGGTGGTCGACGGCCAGATCTACCTGGTCGGCGGCTGCGTGGACAACCACTGCATCCAGTCCAATGTGACCGTCCGGTACAACCCGGGGACCGACACGTTCACCACCGTCGCCGCGTACCCGAGCAGGGTGGCGTGGCAGGGCTGCGGCGGGATCGACGGCACGCTCTACTGCGCCGGCGGCCTCGGGCCGACGACGCTGAAGAGCACGTACGCCTACAACCCGGGCTCCAACGCCTGGACCCAGAAGGCCGACCTGCCGATCGACTTCTGGGGCATGGCCGCGGACACCGCCAACGGGATGCTGCTGCTGTCTACCGGTGTCATCAACAACTCCACCACGGTCACCAACCAGGGCTGGGCGTACGACCCGGCGGCCGACTCCTGGTCGGCGCTGCCCAACGCCAACCACGCCCGCTACCGGGCCGGGGCAGCGTGCGGGTTCGTCAAGGTCGGTGGCGCGAGCGGCGGCGCCAACATGACGGCGGACAGCGAAATGCTGCCCGGCTTCGACCAGTGCGACACAAGCACCGTAACGTGGCTGTCCGCGTCGCCGACCTCGGCGACGCTGCAGCCCGGGCAGAGCATCACGGTGAACGTGACGCTCGACGCCACCTCGGCGGGCGTGCAGCAGCCCGGCGACTACACCGCCCAGCTCGCCGTCAAGTCGGACACCCCGTACGCCGTAGCACCGATCAACGTGACGATGACCGTGCAGCCGCCCAAGGACTGGGGCAAGGCGACGGGTGTCGTCACCGGCGTTGACTGCAAGGGCAACAGCACCGCGCTGCGCGGGGCGACTGTCCGGATCAATGGTAAGAGGGGCTGGACCTACACCCTGAAGACCGATGCGGATGGCCGGTACGCCATCTGGGCTCCGAAGGACAACCCGGCCGCGATCAACGCGGCTCGAGACGGCTGGGAGCCGCAGCTCAGGCTGGTGAACCTCAAGGCGGGCGAGACGATAACCACCGACTTCGCCCTCCGCCCCGATACCGCTTGCTGAGCGGAGTCTGACCCACCGGGCCCGCGCCGATCGACCGGCGCGGGCCCGGCCCCGACCTGCGGACCCAAGAGGAACAGGTCGAATGCTTCCGCATCGCGAACACGTTCGTCACTCGCGGTACGCCAGTCACAGCAGCACGACCAACAAACCTCCCGCAGTTGTCGCCGGCTATCCCGCCGTGCCACCACGCAGAGCGCACCGGACCAAGAGCTACGAAGCTCTCTGCAAGAAGACCGCCGCCAGGCCAGACGAAATTCTCGGCAAGCGCAGGACCACAGCCGAGCAGCACTTCATGCAGTCGATGCCACACGCCGGCGGGCACCGTTGCATTGAGCGTTGGCAAGATCGAGGCAGACTTGAGCAGTGAAGTCATCGACCCGGCCTGACCCATGGCAGCCTCCGAAGTCGGCGTTCGCCGGGTTCCGGTTCCCGCCGGAGGTCATCGTCGTCGCGACGCGCTGGTATCTGCGCTTCAACCTGTCCTATCGGGACGTGGAGGAGTTGCTGGCCGAACGTGGTGCGGAGGTCGATCACGTCACCGTCTACCGCTGGGTGCAGCGGTTCACGCCGCTGCTGGCTGACGCCGCCCGCTTCAGCCGGCACTCACCAGGCGACAGGTGGCACGTGGACGAGACATACGTCAAGGTCAACGGAGCCTGGCGATACGTGTACCGTGCCGTCGATCAGGACGGGCAGGTCGTCGACGTGCTGGTCTCGGCCCGCCGCGACGCCGACGCGGCCCGGCGGTTCTTCCGACGAGCGTTATCGGCGTTGAAGGTGACACCCGCAGAGGTGGTCACCGACGCCGCCGCCGTCTACCCGCGCGTGCTCGACGAGCTGATCCCGTTCGCGTGGCACCACGTCGAGCAGTACGCCAACAATCCGATCGAGGCTGATCACAGCCAGCTCAAACACCGGTTGAGACCGATGCGAGGGCTGCGAACGGACAAGACAGCACAGGTCATCATCGCCGGCCACGCCTTCATGCAGAACCTCCGACGCGGACACTACGAACTCGCCGTCGACGCCCCGCCCGCTCTGCGGGTCGCTGCCGCGTTCACCGAACTCGCCCAGGCGATCTGACCGCGGACCCCACACACCGGGGTTCAACACGTCCGCCGATCCCCAATGCAACGGTGCCACCCCGGCCGCCGTTGTTCGTGCTGGTCCCGACCGTCGCGCTCGGTCTGGCCGCCCTTGCGCTGCCCACCCATCCCAGCTGGGTCGGACGTAGTCTGCCGCCGCTCGCAGCTGGCTTCGGAACAGCGGTATCCGTGTCGTTCGCCGTTGCGGAGAACGGTGGGGACTGGTTCACCTCGTACCGCTCCACGCCGGAGATCCTGGCGATGGCCGGTGGGCTGATGTTCGTGCTGGTCCTGGTCGTCGGGCTCGGCCGCGCCCTGCGGGCCGACGACACCGGCCTCTGGGCCACCCTGCTACTCGCCACCCCCGCCGGCCTGTTCGGAACCAACCAACTCAGCCAGGCCATCACGGGCAGCCACGGCGGCGCACCCACCCCGACGGCCTTCATCGCGACGGCCGGGGCGATCCTCCTCACCGGATCGGCGCTCCTGGCAGCAGCGCTCGCCGGCCAAGCCGCACGACACCGCACCGTACGCCAACAAGCGCTCCGTACCTCCTGCCCAACCTGCGGACACCGACCGGACACCACAGCACGGACATGACCCCGGAGCCCCAGATGCCTCCGGCACCCGCAGCCGAGGCCCGCTACGTCTCCGGGACGGCAAACGGCGTCCCGAGGGCCGGCGCCCAGGTACGAAGAATGGCAATGGTGTGCGTCCGGCTGGCGTGATCGATAGGCCTCAACCCTCGGATTTGCTGGATAATGCCACTGGTGGGGACGGTCAACAATGGCCACTGCTGGCTCTCGTTCGACGGCCTGTGAACGGCATGATCTTGAACCACGCCGCGCGGCCAGCAGCATCGTTGCCCGACAGGGTTAGAGGCTGGGCGGAGGTACCTCCGCCCAGGAGAGGACAACGCTCCGGTGGTCGCGCCCACGGCAAAGGCAGGGGTGCGGTCACCCCAGGTCTGGCCCCGTGACGCAGTGACCTAGAAGAGCCGATAGATCACCAGAGGTGGGCGTGCATCCGAACATCGAAAGGTTGGTCAACGACATCATTACGAGGATCGATCGAAACGAGTTCTCGCCTGGATCGCGGCTACCCGGCCGTCGCGAATTGGCTGAGCACTACGCAGTGGCCCAGTCGACGGTCAACCAAGCCGTACGCGAGTTGGTCGAGCGGCGGGTCCTGGTCGGCCGACCCGGAGTCGGCGTCTTCGTGGCCGAGGTGGAGGGGAAGTAGTAGCCGAGCCTCCGACCACCTGGGCCGCGGCCCTGAATCATCCGATGCTCAGAGGGTGGCGCTCACGCCTTGACTGAGCCGTGGCGATCCTGGCGGTGATTGGCCCACTGGTCACGCGAGTCCGGGCACGTCTGGTGCGGATTCATTGTCAGCGGCCGCAGGTTGGACACGTTCCACGTATGGGCACTGTGCTGCTGGCTGGCGCGTTGGGATGTGGACGGCGGCGGGTGGCCACCGCTGTAACCAGGGTTGCGCTGGTGAGGGTGAGGATGGTGGCGGCGGTGCTGGCGATGACGCGGAAGTTGGCGTAGTCGGCGTTGATGAGTTCGGTGGTGATTTCGGTCAGCGGGTACAGGCCGAGTAGCCCGGTTGGGGTGAGCAACACCAGGAGGGCCCAGAGGCCGCGGGTGTCGCGGTGTAGGGCGAGCGCGGCTGCGGTAACCATGGCGGTCAGCAGCAGGGCCACGCCGGCTTCGGGGAGGTAAATGCCCCAGTTGCCCCACCGGTATGGCTGTCCTCGTTGCGCCACCAGTTGAGCGGTGGTGACGCCCGCCGCGAGCGCGACGGCTAGTGGAGCGAGTCGTTGCCAGCGCGCCGAGGAGGCCGGGATGGCCAGTGCCAGCAGACCCAGCGTCGCCTGGGGTAGCAGGACGAACAGGGGCGGGCGCGGCAGTCGGGCCAGGTCGGCGACCGGGACTACAGCGGTGGTCAGCAGCAGGGCGACACCGACGGCCGCAGCCGTCCACGGGGCTGGGGCGAGGGCGTGAATGACGGCGGTCAGCAGCCAGGCGGTCCAGACGATGATGCCGGTGGTGGCGAACGGCCCGAAGGTCGCCACACCCCACCTCGACTGCTCGGTGACCTGTTCCGCGACGGTCCAGATGCCGGCGAGCGCGGTCGCGGTGGTGAAGGCGAGGATGGCGGCGAGGCGTACTCCGGGGATGAGGTCAGCGGCGCCGGCGGCTCGCAACCGCTCGCGGACGCCGCCGGCGAGCAGGTCCGCGACGTCGGCAGGTGACGGCCAGTGGCGGTCCGGTTCTGCCAGGTCGAGGTACGTTCCGATGATCTCGGCTCCGCGTGCCTGACGGTAGGCCGCCGGGTAGGCGTGCAGCAGCCACCGGTAGCGGCGTTCGAGGTCGTTCATGCCAGCCCTCCCGCCGTTCGCGGCACCGCCCGACGGTCGGGAGATCGTTGGAATACTTTGGCCGGGCAATCTGGGTGCCGGTGTGCGGCACGGCTTTTATCGTCTACTTTTGGCCGTCGCTGACCTGGTGGGGCGTCACGGTCAGTACCGTCGGCGGCTTCATCGCCTGGGGGATAGCCGGTCTTGGATCCGCTGGTGCCTTCGCACCCCAGCCGTCCGGCACCGGTAACCGGCAGGCATCAGTCGGTGAGCAGATGGAGCGGCCTGGCCAGTAGGTCGAACGGGAGCCTCGGCAAGTGGGCACGGTTTGAGCACCCTGCAGTCGTTCCACCGGTAGAGCAGTGCCAGACCGTCCGGACGCTTTCGGGTAGGACAATCGCGGTCGCGGCACAAGGGGTCACTACGCTTCGAGGAGCATCTCGACGGCATCGGCAACCGAGTCGACTGCGGCGTCTGGCACTGGCCCGACGAAAGACCACGAGTCGGGTCGGCGTTTCGGCTGCAGCCAGATTGTGCGTAGCCCAGCGGCGTGGCCACCGGCGACATCGAGGACGAGGCTGTCGCCGACCATCCATCCACCGCTGCCGCAGTTGGTGCCGCAGCGATCAGCGGCGAGGCGGAAGATTTCGGGGTCGGGCTTGCGGATGCCGACCTCGTCGGAGATACACCACGCGTCGACGAGCTTGTCCAACCCAGTCTTGCGGATCTTCCCGAGCTGGTTGTCGGTCATTCCGTTGGTGACGATGCCGATCCGCCATCCGGCCCGTCGTAGCCGCCTCAACGCATCCTGATCCTCGGGGCGGCATGACGCCAGCTCAGGCATCCGGCGGCGGTACTGCTCCCACAGTTGCTCCGGCGGCCTGGCCAGGTCGAACGTCTGGCAGACGGTGGTGAAGAAGCTGTCCATTGGCCCGGAGTGGTGCGCGTCGGCCATGAGCAGAAAGGTCAGCGCCGCCTCGCCGAGCCCGTGGGTGACGACGAACTCCTCGGCCCACGCCTGGAACGCCGCGCTGCGATCCACGAGCGTGTCGTCGAGGTCGAACAACGCCAGCGACTGCATGCCCGGCACCATAGCCAACCGGAGGCCGTTGCACGGGCGCAGGCAATTGCGCCGCCGCGACATCACGGCTCCACCTACGGTGCGCATGGCTGATCCTACGTTCGTGGAACGGGGGCTGCGGATCCACGACCCCGCTGATCCCGATCGCAGTGACCGGCAGCGCCGGAGCGCCGAGGCCCCAACGCGGCCCGTCCGTGCCCTACTTTCGCCGGACTGCGTACCGGTCCACATGTGGGCGAGTCGGCCGGCATCGGACAACGCGGCGAGAAATCCGTGTGGTGAGGTTGCCGAGCCCGGAAGAATCAGGGCACTACCCGGCCTGGCTCGGCCGGTGCGGCGCCTGTAGGACGGCAGGAACCGGTCAGGCCTGTGACGAGCAGCAGGTACGCGGTCAGCTCCATCAGGGCGGTGAGTGCCGGGACGGGTTGCGGCATTGACAGTGTGGGTGTGATGGCGAACAAGGCGGTGCGGTCGCCCGCGTACAGGGGCAGTGGCACCGCGCCGATGCTCGCGTCGAGGTGCGGCAGCGCGGCCACGGCGAGCAACGCCGCGCCCGCCGAGCCGAGCCGCCGGTGGTGTCCGGCGAGTGCCGTGGCGAGCGCCAGCGCGGTCAACCCGAGCGCGAGAGACGGCAGCACAGCCAGGCTCACGGCGGTCACCGCGTCGGCCGAGTCTGTCCTGGTCGGGTACTGCCGCTGGTCGGTCCCGATGGTGAGCCAGATGTCGACAATCCGGACGACCGCGTATCCGGTGACGAGCACGGCTGCCACGGCCGCAGCGGCCGCCGTCCGCCGGCGCCAGGCACTGCGGTGCCATACCACGAGCAGCACCGCCGCCGCGGTCAGCGGCGCCCAGCAGGCGGTGAGCCCCGACTCGAAGCCGGACAGCGCGTTGATGTCGCCACCCGGCTTGAGCACCTGCCAGCCGTAGCGTTCGTTCGGGTCGGCTGGCATCGTTCGGACGGCGTCCAGGAGCAGCACCGCGAGGGCTGCCGGCACCGCCCACCGAAGGGCCGGCAGTCCGCTGACCACGGCGTACGCAAGGAGCAGACCGATGGCCACCACCTCGGCGTAGCGCCAGACCGGATCCGCCACCAGGATGCCCGTGACATGCAGTGCCGCGCACGCCCCCGCAGCAGTCAGGAGAACTGGCCCACGACGCACAGGCCGAATCCTCCCACGCCTCGCCGTTCGCGGTACGCCGTGCAGCCGTCGGCGGATGTGCGGATGCGAGGACCGTACGCTTCCGCTGTGCCGAGCCGCTTCCTTCGACGTCGCTGGGATGAGTCACGAGGCGACGAATTCGACGGCTGGGGGCCCTCCGTCTGGTACGTCGAGGTCGGTGAAGATGGCTGGCCCGTTCGGCAGATTGAGGCGTACGACAACGGCCCGGTCCTCCGTTACGGGCCCGGACATGAGGAAGACCGGTACGGAGGCTTGGGGCAGGTCAGCCTCGATGAGGTGGACGAGGACTGGAGCCGCTACCTGATCGCGCGAGACGCGTTCGAGCGTGTCTGGGACTCGGCCGGCGAGTAGGAGGCGGTCTATCGGCACCACCGCCAGCGACAGGGCAGCCCCTGCCCGGCTATGAGAGTTTCCCCGGGATGCTTGCCCCTCTGGGCGTCGGGGCCAGGGCACGATGACTGGATGGCAAGTTCGGGGATCGTTCGGGCCTATACCACGGACGAGGGTTGGGGGATCATCGACGGGCCGGATGTGCCTGGCGGGTGCTGGGTGCACTTTTCGGTGATCGCGATGGACGGGTATCGGTATCTCGTTGCAGGGCAGAGTGTTTCGTTCCGGGCCGAGTCGGGAGCCCAGGACGGGTTCGCGTACCGGGCGGTGAAGGTGTGGACGGGCGACACCGAACCAGGCGACCAACGGCGAGAAGACGCCGAGTCCACGGCCTACGACAGCACACTCGCTCTTACCTTCGACGAGGAGGCGCCGGGGACCGACCGGCGCTGACAACTGGACTCCTCGTCGGCGCCGCCCTGGGCCGCCGGACACGTCGCGACCTGTCACCTGCCGTCCTCGTGCTTGTCGCAGCGGCTGAGGGCTGGCCTCGGTGTCGCGCAGCTTCATACGGCTCAGAAGCCGCGAAAGACGCCATCCGCATCGGCTGATCTCGCGAATTCGAGGTAGTCCATGTTCGCGAGTGACAGGTTGTTTTGGATCGACTGCACCTGCCGGGGCAGAGCCCTGAACGGCCCGACGTCGACCCCCGCGTTGAGGTTGACAACCAGGACGGGCTGTTCGGGCACAGCCACGGCGACAGTGTCGACCACGAACAGGACCGGGTGCCTGTAGTCGTGCGGGTAGGCACGCCGGTAGCCACTGGCGATCCCCGCCTCGTCAAGGCCGGTAAGCGCCCGGTCCTCAACGAACTCCACGTCAGCGCCGAAGCCCTCCTCCGTCGGCTCGATGATCTTCTCCTTGACGCGTTCCCAGACGGCATCGTCGCTGAAGTCCGCGCGCACGACCGGGACACTCCGCGTCTCCGG
>NZ_VSFA01000182.1 GCF_008119785.1 Micromonospora sp. MP36
ACCTCGAGGCCCCGGTCGAGGACGACGCCAGCTACGGGGAGGGCCGCCGCGACGACGGCAAGGTGTGGGATGCCTACACCCCGCCGGCGCACCGGCACGGGTTTGACTTCTGGTATTCCCACGGGTGCTGCGACGACCACGCACGGCCCCATTACTGGGTCCGCGGCGCAGCGCGGGAGGAGGTGCTGCGGGTCGAGCAGTGGTCCGCTGAGCACGAGACCGACGTGGCCGTCGACTACCTGCGGACCGCCGCGCGGCGCTACCACGAGCAGGGCCAACCCTTCGCGCTTGTCCTGTCGTACAACCCGCCGCATCAGCCGTTCGACCAGGTGCCTGAGCGCTACCGGGTGCATTACCAGCGACGGGAGCCGCGGGACCTGTTGCCCAGCCCGAACGTCGAATGGGGCAACCGGGCCGCGGCCGAGGCGGTCGAGGTGGCGCCGCTGTACTACGCCGCGATCACCGGCGTCGACGAGCAGTTCGGACGCCTGCTCACCGCGCTGGACGACCAGGGGCTCATGAACGACACGATCGTCGTGTTCACCTCTGACCACGGCATGCAACTGGGCAGCCACGGCCTGGTGTACAAGAACGTGCCGTACGAAGAGTCGATGCGGGTTCCGTTCCTGATCAGCTGGCCTGGGCACGTCGCGCCGGGCGCCGACGACCTGCTGCTCAGCTCGCCCGACGTGGCCCCCACCCTGCTGGGACTGCTCGGGCAATCAGCACGGCGTCCGCCGCAGATGCAGGGGCGCGACCTGTCCGACCAGCTGTTGGTCGGCATCACGGCGGGTGGCGGCCCGGACCCGGCCCGCCCGGGAGCCGCCCTGTACATCGGCCCGGGACACGACGTCCTCCGCCTGGACGTACGCGGGCTGCGGACCCACACCCACAAGCTGATCGTCGAAGCTCCGCCTGGCGGGCCGTTGCGCCGGCAGCTGTTCGATCTGGCCGTCGACCCGTACGAGCTCGCCGACGTCGCCGACGACCAACCCGACGTGCTCGCATCGCTGGCCGAGCTGCTGTGCCACGAACTCGACCGCATCGGTGACCCTTGGCCGGGCCGGCGGATCATCCAGGAGGAGTTGGCGGCGGTGGGTCCTGCCCGGCCACCTGAGCATGCCCGCCCGTCGGCATCGACCGGCCCGCCCGTCATTCCCTCCCACGGAAAGAGCACAGCATGAGCCTTGATCGACAGAGCCACCTGTTCCACGAGGTGGTTGGCCAGTCCGACGACTGGGCCCGGGTGGTGTCGCGGGTTGGCGAGGTCGCCGCCGCCCTTCCACCTGCCGGCGCCCGGGTCGCCGTCGTCGGCTGCGGTACGTCGTTCTACATGGCGCAGGCGTACGCGGCGCTGCGTGAGCAGGCCGGCCAGGGCGAGACCGACGCGTTCGCGGCCAGCGAGCACAGGCTGCGCCGGGGGTACGACGCGGTGCTGGTGATCAGCCGGTCGGGGACCACGACCGAGGTGATCGACGTCCTGGAGTCGCTCAGGGATCGCGACGTGCGTACGGCGGCGATCGTCGCCACCGCCGGCACCCCGGTGACCCAGTTGGCCGACCATCTCATCGTGCTCAGCGAGGTGGACGAGCGCTCGGTGGTCCAGACGCGGTTCGCCACCTCCGCTTTGGCCCTGTTGCGGGCTTCCCTCGGGGAGGACCTCACCGGTGCTGTCGCGGACGCGGCGGCGTTGCTCGCCGAGGACGAGGCGCAGGCGTTGGCCGGGCTGGTCGACGCCGAGCAGGTGACGTTCGTGGGGCGCGGCTGGACCGTGGGGCTTGCCGAGGAGGCCGCGCTGAAGCTGCGCGAGTCGGCGCAGTTCTGGACCGAGTCGTACCCGGCCATGGAGTACCGGCACGGGCCGATCAGCATCGCCGCTCCCGGACGGGTGACCTGGGCGCTGGGCAGCGTCCCGGATGGACTGGCCGAGCAGGTACGCGCGACCGGGGCGCACTTCGAGCACCGGGACATCGACCCGTTGGCCGAACTGGTCCGGGTGCACCGGCTCTGCCTGGCCAAGGCCCGCCGCGCCGGCCTCGACCCGGACAACCCCCGGCACCTGACCCGCTCGATCATCCTCGAGCCGTCAGCCGGGCGGTAGCATGTCCGGTTTTCGGGACGTGGTCGCGGCCATCGATGTCGGGGGCACCCGTATCAAGGCCGCGCTGGTCGACCGGTCCTACCAACAGCTCACCCGGATCACCCACCAGACGCCGCCCGACATCGCCACCGACATCGGGTCGGTGGCGAGCCAGATCGTGTCGGCCCTGCTCGACCAGGCCCGGACCGAAGGCGAAGAGCCGAAGCTCGTGGGGTGCGGCATGGTCGTACCCGGTGTAGTCGACGAGCGGCGGGGGATTGGGCGGTTGTCGGTCAACCTGGGTTGGCGTGACCTGCCGGTCGCCGAACAGGTCCGCCGCGCCGTCAGGACCCCGGCCATGGTCGGCCACGACGTGCGCGCCGGACTGCTCGCCGAGTCGCGGCTGGGCGCCGCGCGCGGTGCCCGTAACGTCGCGTTCCTGCCCGTCGGCACGGGCGTGGCGGGCGCGCTGATGCTCGACGGCCGCCTGGTCGCCGCCGACGGATGGGCCGGCGAACTCGGCCATGTCGTCGTGGACCCGGCGGGATCCGTCTGCGGCTGCGGCGGCCGGGGCTGCCTGGAGACGGTCGGGTCGGCGGCGGCGGTCGAGCAGGCGTACGCCCGCGACACCGGGCAGCGGGTCGGGGCCGAGACCGTGGCTGGCCGCGCCGCCGCCGGCGAACCGGCAGCCGCCGCCGTGTGGGCCCGCGCCGTCGACGCCCTGGCCCGGGCGATTGCCACGACGGTCGGTGTCACCGGCGTCGACCTGGTGCTGATCGGTGGTGGCCTCGCCGAGAGCGGGGAGCTGCTTCTGGCGCCGCTGCGGCGGGCCGTCGACGACCGGCTCACCTTTCACCGCCGCCCCCGCCTGCAGCGGGCCGCCCTCGGGGACCGCGCGGGCTGCCTGGGCGCGGCCTGCCTCGCGTGGGACGCGCTGTGATCGTCACCGTCACTCTGAACGCGGCGCTGGACATCACCTACGAGGTCGCCGACCTCGTGCCGAATGGCAGCCACCGGGTCAGCGCGGTCCGCCAGCGGGCCGGTGGCAAGGGGATCAATGTCGCCTCGGTGCTCTCGGCATTCGGGATCCCGGTGACCGCCACGGGGCTGGTGGGTGGCGGGATCGGGGCCGACATCCGCGCCGACCTCGACGCCCGCGCGGTGCGCCACGTGTTCGCCAAGTGTCGCGGCGAGAGCAGGCGCACCGTCAACGTCGTCACCACCGCGCGGGGCGACGCGACGATCTTCAACGAGCCGGGCCCCACCGTGACGGCGGACGAGGGGCTTGCGTTCATGTCGCTGCTGGATCAGCTGATTCAGCAGACCGCGGCGAGCGTCGTGGTGGTCGCCGGCAGCCTCCCGCCCGGTTCGCCGCCCGACGCGTACGCCCAGATCGTCGAACTCGCGCACCGCCGGCACGCCCGATGCATCGTCGACGCCGACGGCGAATCGCTGCGCCGAGCGCTGGCCGCCCACCCCGACGTCGTCAAACCCAATCTCGACGAACTGCGTGCCGTCACCGGGGTCGACGATCCGCTGCGTGGCGCGGGCGTGCTGCGGCGGCTCGGCGCTCGCGACGTGGTGGTGTCCCTCGGTGCTGACGGTATGTTGGCGGTTCCGGCCGACGGGCCGGACTACCGGGCCGGCCTGGGCCAGCGGTTGGCGGGCAACCCGACCGGTGCCGGCGACGCGGCGGTCGCTGCCGTCGCCGCCGGTATCGAAGGTGAGCACGGCTGGCCTCGGATGCTGGGCGATGCCGTTGCGTGGTCGGCCGCCGCGGTGCTGAGCCGGGTTGCCGGCGAGGTGGATCCCCATGCGGTGCCGCGACTGGCGGCGAGAGTGCGAATCGAGGAGACCAATGACGCTCGTACGACTTGACGAGGTGTTGCAGGACGCGCGGCAAACCCGGCGTGGTGTCGGGGCGTTCAACGTGATCCAGGTCGAGCACGCCGAGGCCCTGGTTGCCGCTGCCGAGCGCACCGACCTGCCGGTGGTGCTGCAGATCAGCGAGAACGCCGTGCGCTACCACGGGTCCCTCGCGCCGATCGCGCTGGCCACCAGGACCATTGCCGAGCGGTCGAACGCCAGCTGCATTCTTCATCTCGACCACGCCACGAGCGAGCCGCTGGTGGACGAAGCTGTCGCCCTGGGCTTCACGTCGGTGATGTTCGACGGCTCCCGGCTCGACGACGAGGCCAACCGGTCCGTGACCCGGGCGGTGACCCAGCGGTGCCACGCCGCAGGGGTCAGCGTGGAGGCCGAACTCGGTGAGGTCGGCGGCAAGGACGGCGTGCACGCACCCGGCGTGCGCACCGATCCCGACGCGGCCGCGAAGTTCGTCGCGGACACGCAGGTGGACGCCCTGGCGGTGGCGGTGGGTTCGTCGCACGCCATGACCAGGCGTACCGCGAAGCTCGACCTGAACCTGGTGGCGGCCATCCGGGATCGGGTGCCGGTCCCGCTGGTGCTGCACGGTTCGTCCGGCGTTCCGGACGACCAGCTGGCGGCCGCGGTGCGTTCGGGCATGACGAAGATCAACATCGCTACCCACCTCAACAAGGTGTTCACCGACGCGGTACGCGAGCACCTGGCCGGGCACCCGGACAACGTAGACACCCGCAAGTACTTCGCCCACGGACGCTCTGCTGTGACCGAAGAAGCCGCACGCCTGCTCGAGTTGATCGCGCTTCGCGGCGTCGCCTAGTTGCTCCGGAGACGGGCCTGCCGAGGAGGCACTGGTGGCTGAAGAATCCCACTGCTGCGTGGTCGGTCGCCGCGGGCTGGCGTCGTCGAGCCGGCAGCCGCGCCGACCACGGTCCACCCGCGGACAGACGATGATCCCCGGGGGCAGTTTCGAGATGGGTGACGCGTTCGACGAGGGCTACCCGGCGGACGGTGAAGGCTTGGTCCACACCGTTACGGTGAGCTCCTTCTACCTCGACGTCACGGCGGTGACCAACGCGCAGTTCGCCACGTTCGTCAAGGACACCGGCTACGTCACCCAGGCCGAGCAGTTCGATTCGTCGGCGGTGTTCCACCTCGCTGTGGAGGCGCAGCCTTCCGACATCCTCGGCCGGGTGCCCGAAGCGCCGTGGTGGCTCACCGTGCGAGGGGCCGACTGGAAGCATCCGCAGGGTCCGCTCTCCTCGATCGAACGGATCCAGAACCATCCGGTCGTGCACGTCAGTTGGTTCGACGCGCAGGTGTACTGCGACTGGGCCGGCAAGCGCCTGCCGACGGAGGCCGAGTGGGAGTACGCGGCGCGCGGGGGCCTGCGTTCCCGGCGCTATCCCTGGGGTGACGAACTGACCCCGCGCGGGCGATGGATGTGCAACATCTGGCAGGGCGACTTCCCCAGCCGGAACACCCTCGACGACGGCTTCCTCACCACGGCCCCGGTGAAGTCCTACCGGCCGAACGGCTACGGCTTGTGGAACATGGTCGGGAACGTCTGGGAGTGGTGTGCCGACTGGTTCTCGGCGACGTACTACCAAATCTCTGCACCGGTCGACCCTGTGGGCCCGCCCAGTGGGGACGCGCGGGTCATGCGGGGCGGCTCGTACCTGTGCCATCACTCCTACTGCCGGCGCTATCGGGTGGCCGCCCGGTCCGGCAACACGCCTGAATCGTCCTCCGGCAACCTCGGCTTCCGGTGCGCCAACGATGGGGCGGTCGCCTGACAGGGAACCGGGTCGTCCGGGTGTGAGTTCGGGGCTTCGGGCCCTGCGACTGGCCGCGTGCGCACCCGGCTCGCTTGCCGGGTCAAGCAGGGTTCAAGACTTTCCGCCCCTAGACATCCAACCTTTCACCTGTCAGATTGAGCGGAAGGCACGCCCGACGCGAAGATTCGTCGGCATTGGCCGCGAATAGACCCGATCATTGAAGTCCAGGAGTTCGTCCATGGCCCCGTACCACCCCAACCGGCGCCAAGTCCTACGACTCGGTGGAGCGTTCGCCCTCACGCCTCTCGTTACCGAGCTCACGACGGCTCCGGCGGCCGCGGCGCCAGCCGCCTTCGGAGCCCCGGCCACCGCATCGGCCGGATTGACGCCGGCGAGTCGCTCCTCGCTCGCCCGCCACGCTCTCTGGTATCGGCTCCCTGCCACAGACTGGCAGTCCCAGGCGTTGCCGATCGGCAACGGCCGGATCGGCGCCATGCTGTTTGGCCAGCCCGACCGGGAGCGGATCCAGTTCAACGAGCAGAGCCTCTGGGGTGGGGTCAACGACTACGACAACGCCCTCGCCGGCCGCCCCGACGGCGCCTTCGACACGAGCATGACCGGCTTCGGTTCCTACCGGGCCTTCGGTGACGTCGTGCTCTCCTTCGGTGCCCGGCCGGAGATCACCGCCCCCGGTGGTCCCTACACGACCGCCGCGACCGAGGGAGTGGACAAGACCGTCGACGGGGACTCGCGGACGAAATGGTGCATCGAGCGCCCCCCGTCGGAGGTGATCTGGCAGGTGGCCCTCACTGCACCCGCCGCCGTCTCGACCTACCGGCTCACGAGCGCCAACGACGTCCCCCTCCGCGACCCCCAGACCTGGAGCTTCCAGGGCTCGGCGGACGGGTCCGCGTGGACCACGCTCGACACCCGTTCGCTGCCTGGCCCCTTCGAGAACCGGTTCCAGACCAAGGAGTTCACCTGCTCCAACAGCACGGCTTACCGCTTCTACCGCCTCGTGTTCACGCCTCGCTCCGGGGTGAGTCACTTCCAGGTGGCCGAGATCGGGCTCGCCGGGGTCGACCTCGGTGGAGGCCGTCTCTACGTCTCCTCGCCCTCCGGCCATGCCGACGGCACCGGCACCGGGCAGGACATCTCCCGGACTGTGGACGGGGATGACTCCACCGTGTGGCGAGCGGCCGACGCGACCGCCGGGGCGGTGTGGCAGGCCGACCTTGCGTCAGCTGCGACGGTCACCGGCTACAGCCTCACGGCCTCGCCAGATACTCCTGAGGAGGACCCCGGTTCGTGGACCCTTGAGGGCTCCACCGATGGCCAGGAGTGGACGCTGCTCGACGAGCGCGATGCCCAGCCCGCCCTCGACCGCGGCGAGCGCCGACAGTTCACCGTCGGCACGCCCAAGGCGTGCACGAGGTACCGCCTGACGCTGCGGCCGGCATCCGGCTCGGTCGTGCGTGTGGCCGAGATCCGCCTCGTCGGCACCGGACTCGACACGGCGACGCTCGGCCCGGTGGTCGAGTACCGGCGGGCGCTCGACCTTGAGTCCGGGATCCACGCCACGTGGTTCGGCTCCCCCGGGCAGCGGGTCCTGCGGGAGGCGTTCGCCAGCCGAGCCGCCGACCTGATCGTGCTGCGCTACGAGGCCGAGCGCGCCGGCGCGCTCGACTGCGACATCGCTCTCACCTCCGCGCAGGGTGCGTCCGCGATGGTCGACGCCGCAGCGCGGACCGTCGGGTTCCGCGGCACCATGGGAAACGGCCTGAAGCACGCCGCCGTCCTCCGGCTGGCCGAAACCGACGGTTCCGTGACCGGCACGGGTTCCCAGCTCCGGGTGCGCTCGGCGACGCGGATGACCCTGCTCCTCGACGCGCGCACCGACTACAAGCTCGACGCCGCCGCGCAGTGGCGCGGACCGGACCCCCAGCCCGCGATCATGGCTGCCCTCGACGCGGCAGCCGCGCAGTCCTATGAGTCCCTGCGCGGGACGCATGTCGCCGAGACCCGCGCCGTGGCCCAGCGCGTCTCCGTGAACTGGGGGCGCACCGACGACGAGGCCACCGCCCTCCCGACTGACGCACGGCTCGCCCGTTACGGCACCGGCAAGTCCGACCCCGGGCTCGAGCAGACCATGTTCGTCCTCGGCCGGTACCTGCTGCACAGCTCCTCCAGGCCCGGCGGCCTGCCCGCCAACCTCCAGGGGCTCTGGAACGACAGCAACCAGCCCCCGTGGGCGTCGGACTACCACACGAACATCAACATCCAGATGAACTACTGGGGCGCGGAGACCACCAACCTCAGCGAGAGCCATGAGGCACTCGTCGAGTTCGTGCGCCAGGTGGCGGTGCCCAGCCGTATCGCGACCCGCAACGCCTTCGGCGCCGACACCCGAGGCTGGACGGCTCGCACGAGCCAGAGCATCTTCGGCGGCAACGCCTGGGAGTGGAACACCGTCGCCAGCGCCTGGTACGCGCAGCACCTGTACGAGCACTGGGCCTTCACCCAGGACCTCACCTACCTGCGCCGCATCGCCTACCCGATGATCAAGGAGGTCTGCCAGTTCTGGGAGGACCGGCTCGTCGAGAACGAGGCCGGCCAGCTCGTTTCCCCCAACGGGTGGTCGCCGGAGCACGGTCCGCGCGAAGACGGCGTGATGTATGACCAGCAGATCATCTGGGACCTCTTCCAGAACTACCTCGACTGCGCGGCGGCGATCGACGTCGACTCCGAGT
>NZ_VSFA01000183.1 GCF_008119785.1 Micromonospora sp. MP36
CCCCCGCCCGCCCCCGGCCCGCCCGCCCCCCCCCGCGGGGGCGCGGGGGGGGGGGGGGGGGGCCCGGCCCCCCGGCCCCCCGCCCCCGCCCCGTGATCCCTACAGACCGGCGGCCACCGCGGCCGTCCGGCCACCGACCACCGGCAGCGTGATCCGGCTCCGGTCGAAGTGGACGGTGATGTGGGCCCGGTTCTGCTTGGCCCGGCTGCTGTACCCGGAGTACGACCCGAGCAGGACCACCCCGATCTGGTGGTCGGCGTCGAAGACGTAGTCCTCGGGCAGCAGCTTCACGTCGACCTCGGTCTTCGTGCCGGGCGCCAGGGGCGTCGACACCGACGGCGAGTCGAGGTTGAGGCCGTCGATGATGCCCTTGGTCACCAGCTCCTGCGGGTTGGTGGCGACGTTCTTCTCCACCTTCTTATAGCAGGCGTCCTCGGCAAAGCCGCCCCAGGTCGCCGGCTCTCCCCAGCAGTCCTCCTCCGTCAGCGTCCGGACGCCGTCACCGGCGGTGCTGAAGCGCTGGCGGGTGCCGTAGTCGACGAGCAGCCCGGCGAAGCTGGTGTCCTCGCCGTCGACGGTGGCGTTGATCTTGACGATCGGGGTGCCCGAGATGTGCAACGGCGCCTTCAGCGGCGCGGAGAGGAACACCAGCCGGTTCTCGGTGTTCGCCGCCGGATCCGACGGGTGCCGGATCGCGTTGGTCTGGGTCATCGTCGGGGTGTCCTGGAAGGTCGCCGAGCGGTTGCCGGGACCGGACTTGACGGACAGCCCGCCGGCGTTACCGGCGGCCGGCGCCTGCAGGAACACCTGGGTCGGCTGGGTGTTCGGCAGCGGCCAGGTGGCGGCGGTCTCCCACACGTCCGGCAGCCGCTCGATGTCGACGGCCGGCTCCTTCATGATCCCGTTGTCGATGCCCTGCAGCCAGTAGTCGAACCAGCGGTGCAGGGTGTCGACCCACTGCGCCCGCCGGAAGTCGAACGGGTCGACGTGGCCGGTGCCGGTCATCCAGAGCTTGCGCGGCACGCCCTGCGCGCCCAGCGCCTCCCACCACTTGCTGAAGTGGTCCGGCCGGACGTTGTCGTCGTTGATCCCGTGCACGACGAAGACGCTGGCCTTGACCCGGTCGGCGTGCGGCACGTAGTCGCGCTCCGCCCAGAAGTCGTTGTAGTCCCCGGTGGTGTCGTCGCCACCCTGCCCGAGAGCGGTCCGCACCGGCGCGCAGTACGCCCGGCGGGCGGGGTTGGTGACCGTGTTGGCGAGGCTGCCCGAGTAGTTGTTGGCCCGGGTGACCAGGCCGTTGCTACGCGAGTAGTCGTACCAGCTGGAGATGGCGGAGATCGGCACGATCGTGGTCAGCCCGTCCACCCCGCTCGCCGCGGCGGCGTTGGCCAGGGTGCCGTCGTACGACTTGCCGATCATGCCGGTCCGGCCGTTGTGCCAGTCGGCGACGACCTGCCGGCCGGCGGCGTCGTAGCCGGGCCGGCGCCCGTTGAGCCAGTCGATCGCGGTCGGCGCACTGATGTTGTCGGCCTGGCCACCGGTGACCGGGCAGCCGGTCGAGTTGTTGGTGCCGATCATGTCGAGCAGGATCATCGCGTAGCCGCGCGGGACGAAGTAGTTGTCGTAGAAGAGGGGCCATTTGTCGTTCAGCCCGTCCCCGTCGACGTCGGCCTTGCACTCGCTTTCGTTGCCTCGGCAGACCGTCGAATAGTACGGGCTGGCGTCCATCACCACCGGCACCTTGAGCCCGTTCTGGCTGGCCTTCGGGCGCATGATGTCCATGGCCACGACATCGAGCTTGCCGTCGCCGTCCGTGTCGACGTCGGACGTGACGAAAATGCGTTCCCGAACCGCGTCGGCATAACCGAACACCGGCTGCGTGACACCGTTGGAAATCATCAACTCGGCGCGCTCGTCGGCACCTGGCTGGGCCAGCGCCCCGGTTGCCGGCAGGCCCGCGGCCACGAACGCCAGGGCCACCACCGACGCCCGCCAGGCGCGTCTTCCTCTTCGCATCCACCTGCTCCTCTCCCGCACACCGGCCGTCGACCAGCGGCTCCGGCAACCCTCCGTTCGGCGGGCACCGGTCACCGCCACGACGTCGCACCGAACCTACGGATCGACACATCTGCAGGTCATCGGACACCTGTGGAAGATGCGTGCCGTCGACTCCTACGCCTGTCGCAGGGCGGAAGCACAATCACCGGCATTCATCGTTTCGTGACGTACCGTCATTGACAGCGCGCGTGGCGTGAGTTCAGGATTTTGGCCAACCCGCCGGCCGATCGCCACCCCGGGGCACCTCTCGCCGTCAATTAGCGACGGCTCCGGTAAGCGATTTTCACCGGCCCTCACCCGTCGGTCGCGCCGAACCTCCGCAGCAGCTGGACCCCGATTCCACCGACCGTCGACGCCCGCAGTTCCGTACGACAGAAAGGGCAACGATGCGAATGCCTAACTCCGGTGACCGCCGCTGGCGCACACCGGTCGTCGCGATCGCGGCCGTCTCGGCCGTGCTCCTGGTCAGTCCGGCCTCGGCCGTCACGCCGAAAACCGACGACGCCGGCGCGAGCACCGAACTGAACCGGCTGCCCGACGAGGCGGCCAGCGTGGTGGAGGTCCTGCTCGCCGATCGCGACGAGTTGGACGAACTCGTCGCCACCGGCGTCGACCTCGACCACCACGTCGAACAGACCGACCAGGGGATCGTCGCCCACGCGGTGGTCACGCCCACCGAGGCCGCGGCCCTCCGGGCCCGGGGCTACCGGCTCGGCGAGACCCTCCTCCGGCCCAGCGACTCGGCGGACCGGGTCGCTGAGCGCGCGGAGACCATCGCCGCGCACGTCGCCGAGAACCGGGCGTTCACCGCGGCCCTGGAGACCGCCGGGACCTCGGATGTCAAGATCATCCGCGCCGACTACTACACCTCGGGGACCAGCCAGATCCTGTCCGTCGAGGCGAAGTGGGCCCAGGGCCAGACCTCGACCAGCACCCTCACGGTCGTCCGGGACAGCGGCCCGGGCACCGAGCTCGGCTCCGGCGGCAGCCAGAGCATCTCCCGCTTCGTGGACGCCGGCGTCTACCTGTACCACCGGGGCGCGTCGACGGTGACCACCCGGCCGGACCGGATCCAGATCACCAGCCCGACCGGTGGGGTGGCCGTCGCCCAGGTCAAGGAATGGCTGCCCATCCCGGCCGACGACCCGGAGGGCGCGGGCTACCAGAAGGACTTCGTCACCAGCTACCTGACGCCGACCGAGCTCTACGACCGGATCCACCAGCTCGCCGCCGAGTTCCCCGACCTGGCCGAGGTCGTGGAGCTGCCGTACAAGACGAACGGCTACCGCCGCAAGGCACAGGCGGTGCTCGGCACCACGAACGCCAACCGGGTGGCGATCGACTCGGTCGCCTGGGGACACGAGGGCGGGAACGGCATCTCGGTCGAGCTGGTCAACCCGGGCGCCGCCAGCCGACCGCTGTCGGTGAGCGTGACCGGCAAGGACATCCGGGTCAGCCTGGCGACCAACGCCAGCGGCGCGCTGACCAGCACCGCGGCCCAGGTCGCCGCGGCACTGAACGCCAACGCCGGGTCGCTGGTCCGGTCGTACACCTACCGCGGCGACGCCGGTGCCGGTGTGGTCGCGGCCGCCGCCAAGACGGCGCTCACCGACAACCTGAAGGCGCCGGCCAGCGTGTCCCGGGACCCCCACCCGGTGTACGCGATCCGGATCGGCAAGCAGCGCGACGGATCCAAGATGGGTGTCCTCGCGTACGCCCAGGAGCACGCCCGCGAGTGGGTGCCGCCGCTGGTCGCCGTCGAGACCGCCGAGCGGCTGCTGCGCAACTACGGCCACGACGGCCGGACCAAGCAGCTGCTCAACAACCTGGACATCTGGATCGCCCCGTCGATCAACCCGGACGGCGGCCACTACTCGTTCTACGACTTCAACTCGCAGCGGAAGAACATGACCAACCACTGCCCGTTGACCGACGCGGCCGACGCCAACGGCCGGAACTCGTGGGGCGTGGACAACAACCGCAACTACACCGAGTACAGCCTCTTCGACGGTTACTCGGGCGCGTCCAGCAGCTGCACCAGCGGCACCTACGCCGGCCCCAGCGAGCTGTCCGAGCCGGAGGACAAGAACCTCGACTGGCTGGCGCAGCGCCCGAACATCAAGTTCTCGATGAACCTGCACTCCTCGGGCAACTACTTCATGTGGTCGCCGGGGGCGTACGCCACCCCGGGCCGGATCTCGGCACCCCGGCCGACCCTCGCCGAGGAGTCGTTCTTCTGGGGCGCGTCGGCCCGGATCCTCACCGCGATCAAGCGGCAGCGCAACATGGCGGTGACGCCGGCGCGAACCGGCCCGATCTCCGACGTGCTGTACTCGGCGGCCGGCAACTCCGGCGACATGCTCTGGTACAAGTACGGCATCTACGCCTGGAACTTCGAGGTCGGCACTTCGTTCCAACCGGAGTGGGACGAGGCGCACCAGGAGACGATGGAGTTCTCCAACGGCCTCGTCGAGCTGATGCGGGTGGCCCGCGACTTCGACACCGACCACCAGCGGCCGGAGAGCGGCCTGTCGGTGAAGCCCAGCGCCACGCCCGGCATGGTGGACGTGACGTTCACGGTGAGCGAGCCGGCCGCGGTCTTCTACACCCTCGACGGCAGCGCACCGACCTACTCGTCCACGCTGTACGCCTCGGCGGGGATCCGGGAGGGCGGCGAGACGCTGGCCCTGCCCGCCGGGACGAAGATCCACTGGTTCTCGGTGGACGCGGCCGGCAACGTGGAGCAGAACTATCGCGCTGACGGCACCGGCAAGAACTTCCGCAAGGGCAGCGCCGTGCTGCCCGGATAACGGCATCCGACACGGTGCCGGGTATGGCGGCTCGCGCCCCCGTACCCGGCACCCGGCCGCGCCTCGGCGTCGCGCAGCATCGTTGGGCGGCGCACCTGCCGCTCTGTGACCCATGCCACGTGCAGTTCCTGTCAGCAATCGGGGCGCCGTTCCGCTCAACTCACGGAGGCAAGCGAACCGACAGGAGCAACACATGAAGCACCGCATCGTCGTCCTCGGCGCCGGCTATGCCGGGGCCCACGTGGCCGGGAACCTGGCTCGCCGGCTGTCCCCGGCGGACACCGAGATCATCGTGGTCAACGCCGAGCCGGACTTCGTCCAGCGGCTGCGGCTGCACGAGCTCGCGGCCGGCTACGAGATCAAGGCTCCGAAACTCGCCGACGTCTTCGCGGGCACCGGGATACGGCTGCGCTTGGCCCGTGTCACCGCCGTCGACCCCGAGCGCCAGGTCGTCGCCGTGGCCGGTGCCGACGGCGGCGGCGAGCTTGGCTACGACACGCTTCTCTACGCGCTCGGCAGCCACGGCGACGACCGCAGCGTCCCCGGCGTTGTCGAGCATGCCTTCGACATCGCCGCCCGGCCCTCGGCGCTGCGCCTGCGCGAGCGCCTGGACAGCCTGGGCAGGCGGAGCGAAGGCGGGCGTGTGCTGGTCGTCGGCGACGGGTTGACCGGCATCGAGACCGCCACCGAGATCGCCGAAGCCCGGCCCGGCCTGTCGGTGACGCTGGTCGCCCGCGGCGAGCTGGGCGCCCGGCTCTCCGCCGGAGCCCGCAGCCACCTCCGCCAGGCCTGCACCCGGCTGGGCATCACCGTCCTGGAGCACACCAGCATCGAAGCCGTCGAAGCGACGCGGGTGCTGTGCGCCGATGGCACCGCCCTGGCGTCCGACGCAACCGTGTGGACGGCCGGGTTCGCGGTCAACCCCATCGCCGCCGCCAGCGGGCTGGAGGTCACCGAGAACGGTCGGATCCTCGTCGATCGCACCATGCGATCGGTCTCGCACCCGAACGTCTACGCCGCCGGCGACAGCGCCTATGCCATCGGCGACAACGGCCGGCCGCTGCCGATGTCCTGTGCTTCGGCCGGCTTCACCGGCCAGCAGGCCATCGAGGCGATCGTGGGACGCCTGGCCGGCCGCAAGATCGCGAACACCAAGCTGGTCTACCCGGGCAACCACATCAGCCTCGGGCGGCGGGACGGGATCCTGCAGTTGGTCGACGACGAAGCGCGAGCAAAGCCGAAGTACCTGGGCGGCCGGAAGGCCGCGCGGATCAAGGCGGCCATCCTCAAGGTCTCGCTGTGGGCCACCTCGCACCCGACCTTCGGTATGCCCAAGCGCAAGCGCCGCCTGGCCGCCGCGCCGAATGCGTCCGCCAAGAAGGCGGTCGGCGTAGCCGCCTAGGGTGATCCGCGTGGACGGCACGGCCACTGATCGCTTCGACACCAGCCGGTTCGAGGCCAGCCGGAATCGGCTGGCCTCGCTGGCGTACCGGCTGCTGGGCTCCGCCGCCGACGCCGAAGACGCCGTGCAGGATGCGTTCCTGCACTGGCAGGCCGTCGACCGGCAGCGGATCAAGGTGCCGGAAGCATGGCTGACCAAGGTCGTCACCAACCTGTGCCTCGACCGGCTCCGCTCGGCACAAGCCCGCCGCGAACGCACCGTCGGCGCCTGGCTGCCCGAACCGCTCCTCGACGGCGACCCGATGCTCGGCCCGGCCGACACTTTCGAGCAGCGCGAATCGGTCTCCCTGGCCGTGCTGACTCTCATGGAGCGCCTGTCACCCCTCGAGCGGGCCGTCTACGTCCTGCGCGAAGCGTTCTCCTACAGCCACGCCGGGATCGCCGAGATCCTCGACATCACGGAGTCCGCAAGCCAGCAGCACCTCCACCGGGCCCGACACCACATCACCGCCGCGCGCCGCCGCGGCGGCGAAGTCGACCCGGCATCCGCCCGCAGGATCGTCGAGGAATTCCTCGCCGCTGCCTCCTCGGGCCGCACCGAACGGCTGGTGGCGCTGCTCACCGACGACGCGACCGCGATCTCCGACGGCGCCGGCCTGGCCAAGACGCTGCTGCAGTACGACACTCCGCAGCGCATCGCCGCCGTCGTACGGGCCGGCTTCAAACCCACACCCGCGAAACGGCGATTTGCCGGCGGCACGCCCGCCATCCACTACGCGCTCGTCAACGGCGCCCCCGCCATCCTCTTCGTGCTCGGCGACCAGGTCGTCGGCGCCGTGGCGTTCGACATCACCAACGGCAAGATCACAACCATGCGTGGCATCGCCGCCCCCACCCGCCTCGCCCGCCTCACCGAAGCCTGGCGGCAGCACGAACCGGACACGCCGCTCATCGCCGAGTGGTGACCCGACGCCAACCGCGGCCAGGCGCAGCACCGCGCTGCGATGAACCGCTCCCAGGCTGACCAACTTGATTAGGAATCGTCGGTGATCATAGGTTAGCCGTGTGGACCGTGGCGCGTCCTCTTTGGGCTGGTTCGGGGAGATTCCGGTGATGTGGGCCGGTCGTGATCGCGGGTTCTCCTGGATCGTTGTCGAGGCGATGAGCCGGTGAGCGGCCGGCTGCCGCTGGCCGGGGGCGAGGCCTCCCGCACTGCTTGCGCCCGTGCTTTGCTGCGGTCGGGGGTGGACGAGGAGAGCGGTGAGGTTCTGTCGCAGGCGGTGCTGGCGCAACGTGTCGGCTGGTGTGCCGATCTGCTAGCGGGCATGGTGTCCGGCCTGTTGGCGGAGCGGTGGAACTGCGCGGATGTGGAGGTGTTGGCCTCCGGACACGACGCGGGTGGCCGGAAACTTCCGTCGAACGCGTGGATGGCGCTGCGTCGTCTGGGTTGGACGGTTACCGCGCCGGTGGGTGTGAGGGTCAATGACCGGGTCGTGCGGATGGCGCAGGAGCAGGCGGGGCGTGTTCTGCGGTCGGCGTGGTGGCGTGCTGGTCTGACCGGCGGGGTGCTGGCGACGTGGCCGGCCGATCCGCGTCAGCGCACCGCGCAGGAGTGGGAGCAGGTACGCAAGGCGGTTCCGGGCGGGGAGCATCTACCGTCCAGCATTATCAAGTCCCGCACCCGGCAGGCCGCGAAGTTCCTTGCCGCCAATGGCCGACTGCCGGCGGACGTGTTCGAGATGGAAGGCGCCCCGAAGGTCGCGCGGATGCTGCTGCTGGCCGCGTGTGACCGGCAGCAGGCCACCATCGAACGCAGCGACACCGACCCTGCGAAGGTGTTGCTGCGGTTGCAGCTTCCCACCCGCCCAGATCCGCGAGCCTACGCGGATTGGACGTGGGTGGCCTGTCCGATCATGCTGCCGCCCACGGTCCCCGCCTCGGCGGTGCTGCACCTGCCCACCCTCCGGGTCGCCGGCCGGCAGGTACGCGCCGATGTCGCGTACACGCACGCTGTGCCGAAGGCTCGGCGGACCGGCCACACGGTGGCGGTCGGCGTGGACTGGGGCCTGAACACTCTCCTCTGCGCGGGAGCCCTGCGGCTGCAGGAGGATGGGCGGATCACCGAGTTGGGGGCCGGTGGTCAGTTCCGGGCCGCCGGCATCCTC
>NZ_VSFA01000184.1 GCF_008119785.1 Micromonospora sp. MP36
GTGGAAGACGCCGCCCAACAGGACGTTGGTGAGCACACGCGCAGCTTCAGAGGCGGCAGCCTGATCGAGCAGGCCATAGAACAGAAGCGGGATGCCAGCGGGACAACCCGGGATCGCGGACCACGCGACTTCGCCACAACCCCGCAGCGCGGGATGCCCCTTACCGGCCCGGCCTGCTTGCGGATACTCCTCAAGGAAGCGGGCAACAGCCGCTTCGTTGGCCGCAGCACTCATCACGCACATCCGTCTGCGCCCCCCCACGCCACACGACGCCAGTTCCCAAGAGCGTCCCTGGGTGGCACTGTCCTCGGACCGAACCGTGCACGCAAGCACCGAGTCATGGTTCGTCGAGGTCCACCCGCCCCAGCCACCCCACCCGCAGACGACACCGCCTGAACGAGTTGACCCGTGACGGGCATGGGCTTCCTGCGTGTTGCCCGTGCCTCCCGGCGGAGGTCGACGCCGACTGGGACGCGATCAGCGAGGCGACCCTTTGGAGTTCTAGCGGCCCGTGACGAGCTGCGCCCCTGGCTGCGCGGGGTCGTGCAGACGTGCAACCGCGGCGGCGAGCCGCCCGCCGCCGAGCAGACCGGATGCCCGAAGACGCTGTGGGACCGGCTGACGCCCTACCAGTGCGACGAGGGCGCCGACACGGGCGTGTGCCCGACGCACGGGAAGTTCCGGCACGAGCCGGCCGACCCGCACAAGCCGTTCGGGCACCCCGACATGCACCTGGACGCCGACGTGCAGCGGCTGACCGCCTCCGACGACGACCCCACGGTGGTGGCGTACATCGTGGAGCTCTCGATCCGCTGCCTCGGCTGCCAGGAGCGCAGGCGCCGCAACTCGCCAGGGCTGTCCGCGACGCGCTCGACGACGGTCACGCCGGTGGGCGAGTTCTCGGCCCGGTCCCAGCGGATAGTGATGTGCCAGCGCGTTCGCCACTCCACGAGGGCAGCGTACTCGTACAGATATTCGATCAGGCCGGAAACCTGCTCGGTGTGGCGCCGGTGGTCATCGGTAGCACCGCCAGGCGTATGGATCGCCAGAATTCGATGTTCGTGCGTAGGCGTCGGAACCGTAAGTGTTGCGGCAGGCGACGTTCATGTCGATAGTGGACGCGGAGAGAAGCCTCGTACATTGCCAACTGCCGTCGTTGCGGGGCTGCGCGGAGCTCCCGGCGGCGTGCCGATCGCAGTATCCCTGGGCCATGTTCGCCACCCCGTCGTTGCTCGATGGCCCGAGCAGGAGGGGAGTCGGGCTTCGGGTTTGCGTCGGCGTGGCCGCGGCGCGTGTCGGGGGTGGCGCGGCGGGGCGGGTGACCGACGGTGCGGCGCTAGGCGAACGGGTGGCCTTCGGTGTGGTCCTGGGCGTGGCGGAGGGGCTGCGCGGGGTCGCGGAACTCGGCGTCTCCGTCGGCATCTCCGGGAGGGCAATCGGCTCCTCAGACGCGTCCGGCGGGATGGTGGCTGCCACCACCGGCAGGGCGGATTCCGGCGGACCGCCCGACCCCCAGGCAAACGCCACAGCGCAGACGAGCGCCCCCGCCGCGAGCCCGCCGACCGCGATCAGCCAGCGCCGCCGACCGGCCGGCCGCGGGCGGGCGTCACACTCCAGGTTGTGCAGCACTTGGGTCAGAGCGTCTTCGGCCGCCTCGGGGTGCTGCGGGGCGGACCCGCCGTAGCGGTCCTCGTTGAGGCCGGCGTCATCGTCGTGCGGGTAATGCTCCTCGTGGGCGTAGCCCACCTCCGGCACGACGTAGGTCTCCTGCAGCCCGACATGCGCGTCCTCGCGCACCGGACCGGGATCGATCGGCCCGTACGGCGCCTCGGCCCGCCGTTCCTCCCAGGAGGCATGCTCGTGCCCGTCGCCCCGGTAGGCCTGGTCGGGCTCGTAGCCCGCCGGTGCGGGGTCGAACCCCGGGTCGAACCCCCGGTACGCGTACTCGTCCCGGCCGTACGCCCCGTCGTACTGCTCGTATTCCTCGGACTGCTGGTCCGCCCGGTGTCTTGCCTGCCGCGCGTCGTGCTCCTGGTTCGTGCCCTCGGGCTGGTACGACTCCTCGTCCGGGTCCGACACCTCCTCGCGCCACTGCGGCGCGGCGGCCTCCGACCACTCGTCGTACCTGTCGGAGTCGCTTGCCGCCGGCCGCGACAGGTGAGCGATCCAGCTATCAATTTCATTCGGGTCGTCGTCTTGGGCAGCCCCATCGGCGGGGCGAGCGGTCGATCTCTCCGCCACGGTCGCCGGCCTCCTCTGAACGCACAGGTGCGGACAGCTAGCTGACCTTACTCACCATCAGCCAAAAGTCCACCCAGCTCATCCGGCGAACGGACAACAGACCCACGCTGTCGCCCGCGTGTTGCTGGATCACGTTGCCAGGTTCGAGTGATCGTCGAGCCGGACCGCACGCTGCCGTGAGCTGGCGATATTCATGCGCGCCCTGCAGTGCGCGAGGAGCAGATCCGACGCCATCAGCAGCGCGGATAGCCAACTGTCTGCTCGACCCAAGCTTGCCCGGGTGACCGGTGCCCGACGGCTGCTCATCGCGCGGAAGGCCCCGTTCTTGGGGGTGAACAGGGCCTCCCTGTGCGCCATACGGGAACCCGGAGGCCGAGGGCACCCGCTCCGGATGGTGGCCGCGCACCCCGACCTCTCAAACCGGCCACCGGCGCATCCGGGGAACATACTAGGCAGGACTCACGGCACCTGCAGCGCGGGCACGCGTATGAGGCACGCCGCGGCCAGGCCATGAGGCCGCCCCACCCAACGCCCCAACGCATTCGGTGGTCATCACTGCCTGTACCGTGCCCACGTGAGCTGGCGTGGCCACGTCGAGGCCGGTGGGGGCGATCCAGACGATGCGCGGGGCGCGGTCACTCTACTGTCGGAATCGATCACCGAGGTCGCGGTGACGCGGCTGCGGCACGCCGTCGCCGCGGCCGCCGACGCGACCGGCCTCGCTGGTGACCCGCTGGAGGACTTCGTCTTGGCCGTGCACGAGCTGGTCACCAACGTCGTGCGCCACGGTGGCGGAAGCGGACGACTCCGCCTGCTGCGCGACGCCGCAACCCTGTCCTGCCAGGTCATCGACCACGGTCCCGGAACAGAGGATGTTCCGATCGCCCTGCCGCGTCCCGGAACCCCGGGCCACCGGGGCCTGTGGCTGGCCCAGCAGCTCACCGACAACCTCGTTATCAACAGCGCGCCGGACGGGACGACAGCCACCATCACCGCCCGCCTCCCCGGGCTACAGTCGAGCGGATGAGGCGCGGCATGGAACAGACGTGGCAGTCGGAGACAACGGTGCGCGACGGGACCTCCGTCGTGACGCCTGTTCGGCGAACTCGACATCGCCGAGCCAGCCCGCTGGCGGACGTCCTGCAAGCGGCGATCACCCGCGCGCCCCGCGTCCAAGTCGACCTGGCGCGAGTCAACTTCATCGACTCCACCGTGCTGAACACGTTCGTCAACGCCCACGGCCATGCCACCGACAGAGGCGCCAGCGTCTCTGATCAGCTTAGTGATCCTGAGTCGGATGGGGTTTCCGGGATCGTTTCCCACCGTGGTGGGGTCGCGTGGGCGTGTAGGTGGAATCCTGCGCCCAGTGCGGCTCCTCGTGGCTGGTGGCCGGTGGTGGGTGTGCTGGTCGTGTTCACGCCCTGGTGTCGGTGGGCTGCGCGGGGCAGCCTTGGCCGGTCCGTTGGTGCGTGTCCCTCCGGACGCTTACCCGCCTGACCTTCGGATCGGGTGGGGGAGGGTGCCCTGCGTCGCCTGGGCGCGGGGCGTGGTGGCTTGCGCCGGGTGGGGCCGGTCTTCGACCGGTCCCCCCGGTGGCTTGTCGTGATGACCGCGGAGGCTTCGAGTTTGTCGACCACGGCGCGGATCACCATGTGCCCGCTGGCCTTGTCGATAACGGTCTTGGCCTGATGGGTGAGGCCGCGGGCGGCGATCCGCCGCCAGGCGCCCTGATCTCGGTCGCCCTGCCAGCGGCAGGACTGGCGGGGACAGATCGCCCACTTCCAGCCTGGGGTGGTGGGGCGGTCGGGGGCCTTACAGTGCCGTAGCGGAGTCAGGCACTGCGGGCAGTGCTTGGAGGTGTTCCGGGCGGGGGGCCGGTGCTGCCCGAGACGCAGTGTGGCCGGCCGGCGAAGCGCGGGAGGAAGGTCGTGGAAATCTGGACCGGACGACCCCTGGACGCTGTGGGCAGCATGTGAGATTGACTGTTCGGTTCAGGTAAGGATTCTGCTGATGGTGTCGATGTCCGCGGTGGTGTGGGCGTGTAGTAGGGCGGCGAACTGGTCAGCGGGCAGGATCCGGATGCCCAGTTGCTCGGCCTTGTCGGCTTTTGTGCCGGCGCCGTCGCCGACGACGACCATGTCGGTACGTTTGGACACCGATCCGGAGGGCTTGCCGCCGAGCGTTTCGACGGCCTCGTTTCCCTCGTTGCGGGTCAGGCCTGGGACGGTGCCGGTCACGACGACGGTCATCGGGGTTCCGTCGGGCTTCTGCAGCGGGAGAGGGCGGGCGGCTGCGCCGTCCGAGGCCGGGGCGGCGCCGGCCGGGGCGCTGGGTTCGGTCAGGTTCACCCCGCGCGCGGCGAGTTTGTTGATCACGCTGGTCAGCTCGACCAGTTCGGCGGCGATGGTGGCAGCGCGTTCCGGGCCGACGCCCTCGACCTGTTGGAGGTTGTCGACGCTGGCGTCGAGCAGGGCCTGCATGGTGCCAAAGTGTCGGGCCAGCCGCCGGGACATGGACCGGCCGGTCATCCGTACCCCGAGGCCGGTCAGCACCCGCGACAACGGACGGTCCTTCGATGCCTGAATGTTGGCTACCAGCTTGCCGGCGGAGATCTCACCCATCCTGTCGAGCGCGGCGAGGGTGGGCACGTCGAGGTCGTACAGGTCGGCTGGGTCGGTCACGAGCTTGGCCGCCACCAGCATGTTGATGATCTTGTCGCCGAGTCCTTCGATGTCCATCGAGTCGCGGGCAGCGTAGTACGCGAGGGACTCGTGCGCACCGCAGGCCCGACCGCGGGTGCAGCGCCACCGCTTCTGCGAGCGGTCGATGTCGCCGCCGCAGCGGGGACAGACCATCGGAGGTTCGAACGGCGCGGCGTCGGCCGGCCGGTCATCGAGCTTGGCACCGGTGACCTCGGGGATGACATCGCCGGCGCGGCGCACGAACACGGTGTCACCGGCCCGGACGTTACGACGGAGCAGGTCGTCGAAGTTGTGCAGAGTGGCGGAGGCGACGGTGACGCCACCGACGACGACCGGTTCGAGCACAGCGACCGGGGTGATCACGCCGGTGCGGCCGACCTGGACCTCGATCCGCAGAAGTCGGGTGGTGCGGGTGTCGGCGGGAAACTTGTAGGCGATGCCCCACCGCGGTGCCCGGCTGGAGAAGCCGGCCCGGTCCCGGTCGGCTGGCTGGTCGGCCTTGATGACCGCCCCGTCCACCCCGAACCCCAGCTGTCCACGGCGGGAGCGAAGAGCCTCCACCGCGGCGATGACCTCGTCGACGCTCGCGCACAGCGGCATCCCCGCCGCCGAGGTCGCGGTCGTCGCGACGCCGAGCCGCCCGACGCGGGCCATCGCCACCGAGTGCGGCACCGGCTCACCGTCGGCGCCGTCGAGGCCGTGTACGGCGTACGCCAGAAACGACAGCGGCGCGTCGTAGGCGCGGTCCTGCGCGCGCAGAGTGCCGGCCGCGGCGCTGCGCGGGTGCGCGAACGCCGGCTCGCCGTGACCGGTACGCAGCACGTTGGCGGCGGCGAAGTCGGCGTCGGTCATGAACACCTCGCCGCGCACTTCCACCGTCAACGGTTCCGCCAGGCGGGCAGGCAATCCGACCGCCCGCCGGGCCTGCCCGGTTACATCTTCACCGGCCCGCCCGTCGCCGCGGGTGGCGACCAGGGTTAGCCGCCCGTCGACGTATCGGGCAGCGACCGCCAGACCGTCGATCTTCGGCTCGACCGTGTACCCACCGACCGGCCGGCCCAGCAACCGCTCCAGCCGGACGGCCCACTTGCGCAGCGTCTCCTCATCGAACACGTTGTCCAGGCTGAGCATCGGCGAGCTGTGCTCGACGTCGCCAATCACACCGGCGCCGGCCGCGACCACCTCCGTCGGGGAGTCGTCGGCCTTCCACTCCGGCCGGGCGGCCTCGGTCGCGGCGACCCGCGCCAACAATGCGTCGTAGGTCGCATCGTCCATGACCATGCCCGGCCCGCTGTAGTACGCCGCGGCGGCCGCCCGGACGTCGGCGATCGCTGACCGGTACGCCTGCACCGAATCGAAGGGCTCGGCGCGCGCGGCGTCAACGACCGGGTCGACGGCGTCGACCCGGTCCTCAAGACCCGTAACACCGGGGCTGGCCATCGCCGACCTCCTTGAATTCGCGCTGGCCACGCCCGCGGCGGCGGCGCGGCGCAGACTTGCTCGACTTGAGCTGACCTGCTGCACAAACTACTGGTCGAGTACGACATGGATGCCGCCATCAGGCGCGGGAGCATGCCTACGCAGTTGGATCGGGACGGGCGTGGCGGGGGAGGTGGGCAAGGATCTGATCCCGGTCGGCGGTCGTTAGGGCCGGGCCGAGGACCTATCGGGCGGGGCTTGATCCCTGATCCGAGAGTGGCGCCGGACCGTGTTGTAGCGGTGCAGCCAGCGGAACGTGGTGAGCCGCGTCGGCTCATGGGACGCCTATCGTCTGCCGCTCGGGTTCGATGACCGCAACGACTCGCTGTTCGTCTCGCCGATATGGCTGACCGGTGTATTTGGTGGACAGTTGGTCGACGATTGTCCAGGCGGCGTCGCCTTCGAGCCACTCGATGACGCGGCCGCGGATGATGACCGGCTGGAACGGGTTGTCGGCTGGTGTCAGGGAGAGCGCGACCCGTGGGTCGCGGCGTAGGTTGCGAGCTTTGCGCGAGTGCGGACCGGTGAGGATCACGACGTGGTCGCCGTGCGTGCCGATCCAGACAGGGACGCAGTGGGGCGCGCCGTCGGGCAGGACGCTGGCGAGGTGGGCGATCGAGGTGCCGTCGAGCACACGGCGAACATCGGGGTCAAGCATCGTGGTCATCTCCTGGCGTGGGTTCTGGGTGGGCTTCTGGCAGTGGTTGTCGACGAGCGACGCGACTTTGCCGGTGACGAGGGTCATCGCTCGACCTTGTAGTGGAGGTGGGTGACGCCGGGCGCCGGGACGGCGTCGACGAGGCGGAGGCGCACGTGCTCGGGGAGCGACTGGAAGAATGGCCGGCCGCCGCCGAGCAGGACCGGCACCTGGTGGAGGACCACCTCGTCGACGAGCCCCGCCTTCAGCGCCTGGGTCACGACGCCGCCGCCCATGAGGCCGACGTCCTTGTCGCCGGCGGCCTCGCGGGCTGCGGCGATCGCGTCTTGGATGCCGGTGGTGATGAGGGTCTGCCGCTCGGTGATCTCCGGTGCCGGCCGGTGGCTGAGGACGAACAGTCGGGCGGTCGGGTGGGGGCTGCCGCCTCCGAAATGGTCGGAGTCCTCGTAGGTGTTGCGGCCCGCCACGACGGCGCCCACGCGTGCGGCGAGGGCGTCGAAGACCGGGGTGCTGGGCTCGCTCAGCCTGAACCCGTCGAACACGTGGCTGGGTGTGTCGCCGTCGAAGTACCAGTCGAAGAGCATCGTCCCGTCGCCGAGTCCGCGCCCGGCACCGGGGTCGCGGCCGGTGATGTAACCGTCGACCGACACCGCGTGGGCGCTGAAGACCTTGCTCATCTCCGTGATCCTTTCCGGGGTTCCTTCAAGAGACGCTGTGACCATAGCAACTTCAGTTCCCTAAGGGAACCCCGATTGCTAGACTGCCCCCATGCAACGCACGGACTTCAGCAAAATGGCGTGCTCGATCGCCCGTACGCTCGACGTCATCGGGGAGCCCTGGTCACCGCTGGTCCTGCGTGACGTATGGGTCGGGCTC
>NZ_VSFA01000185.1 GCF_008119785.1 Micromonospora sp. MP36
CGCGGACGGAGCGTGACTGGCGGGTGACTCATCGTCGGACGGTGGGTCAGTCGATCGGATGTTGCTCCAGGCAACCGGCGTCTATGTCAGCACTGCCGGTGGAGGGCGTCTGTGAGAAGGCTGTGAGAGCGTCGGTGGTATTGCGCTCAGTACGGGGCAGCGCGACACCAGAGCTGGGAGACCTCCACACCCATGACCACCCCCTACGACCCTGCCCAGAACCAGCCCGGCCAGCAGCCGATGCCGCCGACCGCCCAGTTCCCGCAGGTCCCCGCCGGCCAGTTCCCGCCGCCCGGCCAGTACCCACCGCCGCCTCCCGGGCAGTACCCGCCGCCGGCACCCGGCCAGTACCCGCCGCCTCCTGGGCAGTTCCCGCCGCCTCCCGCCGCCAAGAAGCGTCCCTCCTGGCTGCTTCCGACCCTCATCGGCGTCGGCGTGTTCGTGCTGCTGTGCTGCGGCGGCTCGATGGTGATCGGCCTGGCCAGCGACGACAAGAAGACCGACGGCGTCTCCGCCAGCAAGGAGATCCCCGCCGTCAACCCCAGCACCTCGGCCCCGAGCGCGGCGGCCCCGGCCCCGACGACGAGCTCCCCGGCGCCCGCGCCGGCGAAGACCACCACCGCCCCGGCGCCGGCAAAGCCGAAGACCTTCGGCATCGGCGACAAGGTGCGCGGCGGCGACTTCGAGTTCACCGTCAACAGCGTGAAGTGCGGGATCTCCCAGGTGGGCCCCAGCTACTTCAACCACAAGGCGCAGGGCACCTTCTGCCGGGTCAGCGTGACCGCCAAGAACGTCACCAAGAGCGCGCACCTGTTCCACGCCGATGGCACCATCACCGCACAGGACGCCTCCGGCCGGGAGTACGACGTCGACGGGGAAGCCGCCATCTACGGCAACGACGACGCCAAGGGCTTCCTCGACGAGATCAACCCGGGCAACTCGGTGAAGGCGAACGTCTACTTCGACGTGCCCAAGGGCACGAAGCTCAAGACGATCACGTTCGACGCCGGCCTGTTCACCTTCGCCGAGGACGCTGTCGTCACCCTGTGACCGACCCGCAGCCGCGATATGCGTGACTGGCGAAAACAGCGACAGCCGGGAGAGAACTCCGGGCTGTCGCTGCCAGGCCGGACTCACCCCTCCAGCCCCGTCCGCCCACACCGCGAGCGTCACTCAGACGCGTCCCTCCCCCCGCCATCGTCAGGCAGCCGGGAGCGGGCCCCGGGCGAAGATCAGGCAACGAATGCATCGGATCTGCCGCAATTGCGAGTCGCTTCCTCTGCGCTGGTCCACCGCCTGGTCCTCTTGCCCGACGTTCGGCGGACGGAGCCTTCAATATGGACGCCCGGACGGTAGCGTGACAAGATCTCCGAGTGAGCCGACAAGCTCGCATGACCATGGAGCATTGGTGGGCTATTTCGGCATTTTTGGCCCATGGGGGCCAAAAACTAGAGAAGGTTACGAAATCAAGGTCTCCTCATTTTCGCCGCGAATGTAGCGCTTGGCGGCTGCCACCCCGTCAGCCAGTTGGTGAAAAGTTCAGGCGTTGACTTGTCATCGCCATGCGAGCACCATCAGTGACGCATTCAGAGTCGACAGAACTAGGCGGCCCGGGTAAAAGGACCCGAGAAGTAGAGACACGATCGTTGACAAACGACCATGTCAACACGCTCACGAAGTTCTTGTCGACACAACCTTCCGTGGGATCCACAACCAGCGGATGGCAGTGACACCAGATGCCGCTCGGCGCGCATCGCGACCCGATTTGCGGAAGCGGCACCGTTCCTTATCCAACGCATAGTCCGCGTCTCAGGAACGTTCCGATGTGAAATCCCGCATGCTGGTCGCCGTCGCGGCCCTTTTCATCCTGCTCTGACGCGCCCGCGCCCCGCCCTCGCAATTAGGCCGGTGCGGCCAGGCGCCACGACTACGCGAACCGCGCGTAGCGCTCCCATTAAGGAGACCCCATGTCCAAATCAAAGCGAAGACTCAGAGGGGCGGCATTCACGGTCGCCGCAGTAACCGCGCTCGCTGCCGTACTCACTCCGCCGCCCTCCGCGTCGTCGGCCGCCGGCTGCGACAAGGTGCCGACCGGCGTGCAGGTCAGCGATCACGTCCTGCCCTTCACCGTCCCCGCCGGGCTGATGCCCGACCCGCAGTTCGACGGACTCTCGGCCGAGCTGCAGGTGCATCGCGTCCAGCCGGTTTACGCCCACGGCAAGTGCCACTCGGTGCCCAACAGGGCCGCGGTGCTTATCCACGGCGGCAACTATGGCGGCCCGGCCGTATTCGACCTGCGCCAGCCCGCCCCAGAAGGTGGCGAGCTCAGCGTGCAGAAGGCGCTCGCCCGGGCAGGGATCGATACCTTCGCCCCCGACCTACTCGGCTACGGCCACTCGACGCACTTCGTCCACGGCCTCGACGATCCGGGCAACGCGAGCCTGCCCGCCTACAACCCGGACGGCATCACCTGCTCGTCTCCGGTGGGGTGCGACCGAACTCATGTCCCCCTGCTCTTCCCACTCGATCTGCAGGGGGCGCCGCACGATCCGACGTTGTTCACCAATCCGCTGGGCGGACAGCGCCGCGCGCACTCCAGCAACTTCCGATTCGCCCGGACCGACACGTTCGTACGCGACATCCGTCAGGTCATCGACGACGCCATCGCGCTGGCGCAGCCCTCGGACAGCAAAGTCACCCTGGTGGGCCTCTCGGTGGGCAACCATCCCGTGGCCCGGACACTGTACAAGGACAATCCGGTGCTTCTCCACAGCGACCAGTACATCGCGAAAGTCAACCGGGTCGTGTTCCTGTCGTCGGTGTTCTTCGCCACCAGTCCGACCGAGGAGGTAACGCCGCCGTCGGGCTGGGCTTCCTTCCCGCTGCACGTCTTTAAGACTGACGCTGCGACTGTTCGGGGTGTCTGGCAGATGAGCTCAGGGGGCGAGACGGCGTGCACCGGTCATGTCGTCCCGGGCAGTCCGGAGCAGTTGGGGGCGCAGGTCCGAGAGGACGAGACTCTGGGCCTTCAGTGGGGAGGGGACGACCCCGCGCACCCGACGGGTCTGGGCCGCAGTCCGGTGTTCTCCAGGTACGGCTGGAACAGGGACGTGGCAGGAACGCTAACCACACCTGCGCTGGTCATCCACGGTACTGAAGACCAACTCGCGCCGGTGACGAACGCGAGCGATATTTATGACCACCTCACGATGGTTACCAACAAGGTGCTGGTACAGGTGAACTGCGCGAGTCACGGGCTGCTGTGGGAGGGCTGCTCCGGACACCGCTGCACCCCGGCCTCGGGCACGCCCTACGGCGGCACACCCGGCACCCCGTGGGCCGGTCCGCACTCGACGCTCAAGGCGGCGCTGATCGAGTGGATCAAGAGTGGAACCTTCAACGGCGCCTCTAACGGACAGTTCACCGTCAACGAGAGCGGGGTGGCGAGCGCCACCGGGCCGTGAGATCGGCTGGCGTTCGACGGTATGAAGAAGGCTCGGGTCACGATCGGCGATCAAGCCCGTGACCTGGGCCTTCCTACCGAGCGGCCCGACGGGACGGAATGGAACCCTCGGCCCACGCATTGCGAGTCCGTTCCGGTGACTGACTGCGCCCCGGCCCGCTCGGTCCAGCCGGACTCGATCCCGGACCCGCACACCAGCCCACCCACGCTCGCCGCTCTGGCTGCTCGCCCGGCTGCCCGAGGGGGTTCTTGGCGCGAAGCTGCTCGAACTCAGGGGCCCGTCCGTCGGGCTTGGGGCTGTTCAGGTGACAGCGCGATGGGCCGGTGATTACCGTCCGTGGCAGAGGCCAGAATGGCAGCGACGCCCGGGAGGCACCATGACGTCAACCTTGACCGTGATGACGTGGAACGTGGAGAACCTCTTCCCAGCCGGCCACAAGTACGGACCCCCGGACCGCGAGACGTACGACGTCAAGATCGCCTACCTTGCCACGACCATCCGAGGTCTCAACCCGGACGTGGTCGCGTTGCAGGAGGTGGGTGACCCACGGTGCGCCCAGGACCTCGCCCGTGCGGTCGGCGACGGCTGGCAGGTTCAACTCGCCGATCCCGCCGCCGGCAACCACCCCATCCGAGTCGGCGTCCTGTCGCCCCACCCCGTCACAGTCGAGGACCAGGTCGTCAAACTTCCCGACGCCGGCCTGCCAGCGGTGCCGGACGTCGATGGCAAGACCCTGAAACGGATGGGCCGCGGCGCCCTTCAAGTCCACGTTGACGTCGGCGGCGGCCTGCGGCTTCTCACCTGTCACCTCAAGTCAAAGCTGCTGACCTACCCCGACGACCGCCGCTACCCGAAGAACGAAGACGAGCGAGCCCGCGGCGCCGGCTACGCCCTCCTGCGGCGGGCCGCCGAAGCCGTCGCCGTCCGCGTCCAGGTCAACAAGGTCATGACCGCCTCCGCCACCAACGGTGAACCCGGCATACCCACCGTTCTCTGCGGGGACCTCAACGACGGGCCCGACGCCGTCACGACCACCCTGCTCAGCGGCCCCAGCGACGGAGACATCAACCGGCCCGACAAGGGCGACCCGGTGCGGCTGTACAACCTCGCCCCGCTCCTGCCGACTGGGCGGGCGTACTCACGCATCTACCAAGGCCGAGGCGAACTCATCGACCACATACTCGTCTCCCGCGACCTGCGCCTACGAGTCGCCAGCGTCGACAGCCTCGTCGACGACATCGGCTCGATCACCGAATCCACCGACACCCGACGCCCCGCCACCGTCCCCGATCACGCCCCCGTCATCGCCCGCTTCCACGCCTGAGCAAACCGACAACTCGTCTCAGACGAAACTCCATGCGTAATGGTTGGGCAATGCGGACCCCCGTCTGCGGGCCCCGCACGCCTTAGAACATATGTTCGACTAGCCTACGAGCGTGGAGTGGCGAACGCGCTGGCACATCACGATCCGTTGGGACCGGGCCGACAACTCGCCCGCCAGCGTGACCGTCGTCGAGCACGCCGTGGACTCCCCCGCCGAGCTGCGGCACCTGGTCCAGGCCGCCCGCGCCGACCCGCACGTGGTCGCCTTCCCCTACCGACGGGTCCGCGAGCTGGTCGGCGACGAGCCGGACGAGTGCCACAACGGGCACGGCTACGCAGGCGGCTCGGCGACGACTGCGGTGCGGGGCTGGTGGCCGTGCCGCTGCGGCGGGCACCTGGTCCTCCGCTGCCGCGTGTGCGCTGATGTGCGGGTCGAGCCGGGGGTCGGCGCAGACTGCGATCCGCGGTGAAACCCAGTCAGCGCCGGCTCCATCGTCACTGCGGCTCAGCGTGCGGCGGCATCGGTCAGCCGAGCAAGTTCCGCATCGGCGATCCGGCGCACGGCCGGGTCGGCGTCGCTGGCGTACTGGTGAAGGATGTCGGGGGCGGCGTCGGGCGCGAGGCGGCGTGCCGCAACGGCGACGCGCTGGCGGACTACCCGGTCTGGGTCGTTCGCCAGCCCGACCACTAGCGACGCCCACCGCGGTCGCACGCTTCCGGTGCTGATAAGTCCGCTTATGGTAGCGGCGCGCACTGCCGGCTCGTCGTCTTGCGCCAGCGTCGTGAGCTGCGGCGGTATACGGCGATCCGAGTCCACCGCCTGTGCGAGCGCCCGAGCGGCCTGGGCTCGCAGCAGCGGGTCCTCGTCAGCGGCGATCAGCAGCAGCGCGTCGACCGCCGCCGCTCCGCCGACTAAGCCAAGGGCTTCGTGCGCGTTCTCGCGGACGTGCCGATCGGGGTCGTGTCGCAGCCGCAGCAACGCCGGGGTTGCCTCGACCTTGCGGAGCTGGCCGAGTGCGTACGCGACCATCGACCGTACCCGCGGCACAGGGTCCGCGGCGAGGGCGGCGAGTGGCGCAACCGCGTCGGCCAGGCCGGTGTAGCCGAGCCTGGTGACCGCCGAGATCCGTACCTGGTCGTCGAGGTCACGCAGCGCCACGACGAGCACCTGGAACCCTCGGTCATCGCCAGTAGGGTCGGGAATCGAGCCGATCGCCACGGACCTGACCCGCGGATCGGCGTCGGCCGCGGCTGCCGCCAGCAATTCGACATCCTGCGCTTCGACCACGAATCCCAACGCCCACAGCCCTGCCCGGCGTAGTTCTGGGGTGCCACCAGTGGCCAGGCCCAGCACCGTGCGACGCGCGGCTGCCTTGTTCGTATGCAACAGGTCGATGATCTCGCCAGTCAAGCTGTCCTGGTCGTCACCGAGATCGCGGGCCGATGCGCGCAGAAGCACCGGGAGCGCAGCCAGACCCTGGACGCCGGCCAGAATGCCGGCGATGAGGTCCCGACCGTAGAAGTTCTGCTCGTCGAGGAACCGGTCGAGCGCCTCGTGCAACCGGGGCACCAAGGTGATGTCCCCGCACGCCGCCAGAGCTGTGAGGATCGGCGCGATGTCGTCGTAGTCGTCCTCAAGCTCGGTGGCATGCCGGACCACGGCCTCCAATGCTTCAGCACCGTCGATCATCCGCGTCACCATGCCACACGGCGCCGTCTCTCCCAGCGCACGCTCCCCAGACGGCGCTGAACACTGCGGTCAAAGCTGCTACCGCCTGCGCTGATGCACACCCACTAAACCGTCCTAGGACATCGACTGTCAAGGCGGCTGGGCCCCACTGGCACCCCCGAAAACCGCAACGGTGATGATGAAGCGCCATCGAACGAGGGCTCCATGCGCGCGGCGCGCCAGCGCTGCCCGTACAGCATGCCCAGCCGTTCGCCGGGATCGCGGAGCAGGCCGATCTCGTCACACAGCCGCTCGGCGTAGTGCGCCCAGCCCTCAAGGTCCCTACCGGTCCGGGATGGCCGCCGCGGAGCTCCGGTCGTCGGCCGAGAACCCGGCGGGCGGGGTTGCCGCGCGTGCCCCAAAGTTCGATACCATCGAACAAACGCGGCGGGACCTCCCGCCAACCGCGACAGGAGGCCCCGTGCGGTCGATGGAGAGCCACCCGGTACGGGAGCAGACCCGCCCGGACGGCGGCGTGGCGGACGACACCCCGGCCGGTCAGGTGGGCGCGCGCATCCGGCAGTACCGCAAGGAACGCGGGCTGACGCTGCGTGGCCTGGCCGCCCGCTCCGGCTTGTCGATCGGCTTCCTCTCACAGGTCGAACGAGGCATCTCGTCCATCGGCCTGACCGCGCTCGGCAGCGTCGCGAAAGCTCTGGATTGTTCGGTGGCGGACTTCTTCGATTCCGGCGCCGACTCCTCGCCGGGATCCGTCACCCCGCTTCCCACGCATTTCACGCTCACCAGGGCGGAGACCGCCGCCACCGAGTACGTGTCCGGGCAGCAGACCTACCGGATGCTGTCGGAGCGGGGACCAGACCTGGTCCTTGAGCCGATGCTGGTGCACATCGCGCCCGGCGGTCGCCGGGAGAACGCGTACGGCCACGCTGGCGAGGAGTTCGCCTACGTCATTTCAGGCGAACTGCTCTACGAGGTGAACGGGGTCGAACACCGGCTGCGGCCGGGCGACAGCGTGCATCTCCGCTCCTCGGTGCCGCACCGGATCTACAACGACACCGACTCGGTGACGACCGTGGTGTCGGTGGTGACGCCACGGCTGTTCTGACTGTGAGGCTCGCCTGGTCGGTCCGCACGCGGCTGTTCACGAGCGTGAAACAGGCCGTCCTCGCAGAGTGGCCTCTGGGTTCTCAGCGACCGAAGCGGCGGTCCACGGCGGCCATGGTGGCGCGCCAGATGGCCGAGCCGGGATCGATGACGTCGAAGTGGTTGCCCGGCTGCTCCCGGCAGCTGATGTCGTCTCCCGCCGCGCGGGCGGCCACGGCATATCGGCGGTGTTGGTCTCCCGGGGCGTCACAGCCTCCGCCGCCCTCGCTCCCCCCACTCGCGGGGCCGCGGGGCCCCCCCGCGGCCCCGTCCCG
>NZ_VSFA01000186.1 GCF_008119785.1 Micromonospora sp. MP36
ACTTCGCGGCCTTCGCAAGCCGAAGAAGTTCCACACGATCATCCTACGATCAATGAGGATCCCTAATCAAACTAATCAGCCTCGCAGGCGCGATTCACCCCATCGATCGGGCCGCGCCGCTCGCCGACTTCGCCCTGCCGTCGATCCGGATCGAGCCACCCGCCGCCGGGAACGAGCAGCTGGGTGGCGTGGGGTGCTGCGGTCGGATCGGTTAACCACCAGCCGGCCCTGCCAGTGGCCACCCAGTCCCGGCCTATCTTGCTCCGCAAGCGTGAGATGACGCTGCCCACCGCCATGGCGTTCTTCGGGCGCGCCCTGGCGCTCATCCCGTCCCGGATCTGTGCACCGCTACGAGGTTCGCCCTGCGCATCGATCAGTACCTGCAGCGCCTCGGCCTGCTGGGGACTCAGCTTAACTGGTGCGTTCCGGCCGGCCAGCCAGGTTTCGCTTGTCGTGCGCACCAGTCGCACGCCGGCCCACTCCGCCGCGTGCGGCCGGGGCTTCGCCGGGCCGGCCAGCCGCCAGCCGCCTCCGCCGGTGATAATCCGGCTACGCCCGAGGCGTTCCCGGAGGCGATGGACGACCATGCGCACTGCGGCGATCGTGGCGGGCCGCTCATACGGTGGCAACGACGACCAGATCCAACTCCTGCTACACGGCACTCCCTGCGCCTCGACGAGTGTCCGCAGCACGGCGAACTCCTGCGGGCCGAGCCGGATGGGCCGAGCCGGCCCGTCAAGGACATACCGATGCTCGACATCGAGCCGCAGGCCGCCGAACGACAGCACGTCAGTGCCGACCGGTTCCGGCGCGGTTGGGTCCCGCACCCACCAACCGTCCGCCCCGGTGAGAATGCGTGCGGCGCCGATCTTCTTACGGATGTTGGCGATCACCACGCCGATCTGGGCAGCTGCTGGCGGCCGATACCCGCGGGACATGGCGGCCCAGATCGCCTCTCGACTGAGGGGCGTCCCCCGCGCCGTGATCAGGACGGCCAGCACGGCGGCCTGCTGACCACTAAGCATGACCGCGCTCCACTCAGGGTGCAATCGAACCAAGCCGGTTGACGTCTGCAACTCCACCCTGGCGTAGCACAGCGGGACATTCAACACGGGTATGGACAGCTCGCGCCGACCGGTGCTGGTCCGCTGGCGCCGTCCTTGACGGCAGCGAGAGATCGCCAACAGCGCAGAGCCTGCCGTCTTAGACGTCTTCTCAGCCGGGAGGCAGCAGGCCGACCCGCCGGTCAGGGATTGATCAACCACCATGAGGGACCTCACCATCTGGCTGGCCGGCCGCCACTATCCCAACCGACCAGCCTGAACCTCAGTCCGTACTTCTGACTAGGGGCGTTGCGCCTGGTGCAGCGGTCGCCGCCATCGGCGACCGAGGGCAGCGGTCATCGCGACCAGTCGGTGCGATGCCTCAGCACACTGACCTGCGGGCCATAACTGACTAAACACTGTGCACCAGGGGTTACACGCGTCCGTAGCTACAGACGTGTGCCCTCGTGACGTGCTACCACAAGGGCCGCGGCGGAGGGCGGACGAGCGGTTGTGCCGGCGGCGGCCGGCACAACCTTCCTTCCCCGGCCACACCGCTTTTGGGGCATGCCATAGGCAACCGTCCAGGTTGCACCTAAAAGGCGGGAGGTCATCGGGGCGTGACGCGGACGCCGGAAGCCACGCGCGACGCCGGACGTCGGCGGTCAGGCCGACGTCCCGACCAGCTGGTACGCCGCTCGGACGGCGGCTACGGCCCAGCGCATGCGACTGACCGCCTCGACCGGATGATCGCCGTACTCCTGCGCGACGAGTGCCGCGCAACCGGCCGCCCGGTGCTGGCTGACGCCGTCCAGCACCGCCTGCCGGATCTGTTCGGGCGTCGGGTCCTTCGACGGTTGGAGCGCGGAGGCGAAAAGCGCCTCCGCGCTGGCACTGAGCAGCTTCGATGGGCTCATCACCGGCTCCTTTCCGGTAAGTGGCAGCCACGCCTGGGAGGCAGATCCGCCACAAGGTGCACCACGGCCGAAGCCGCGCGCACGAGATGCGGGCTAGCCGATGGCCTTGGGTGACCGGCGTACCTCGGAAAGCCGACGGATTCGTCGATACGGCGGCGCCCGGGGTTCCGGGCACTGAAATGCGCGCCCCCGTTTCGCGCCCGGCGCGCACCCCCATGATTCACCTCCCGCTACTTGCCTGACCCGGCGAGGACGCCCTGCACGAAGTAGCGCTGGAAGGCGAAGAAGACCACGAGCGGCACGAGCATGGACAGGAAGGCGCCGGGGCCGATCGTGTCGAGGTTGGACGAGAACGACCGCATCTGCTCTCGCAGGGCGTAGGTGATCGGGGCATTGTCGGAGGTGGCGAAGACGAGCGCGACCAGCAGGTCGTTCCAGACCCACAGGAACTGGAAGATGGCCAGCGAGGCGATGGCCGGCCAGCCGATCGGCAGCACCACGCGGGCGAAGATGACCATTTCCCGGGCGCCGTCAATGCGGGCCGCCTCGAGCAGGTCACGCGGGATGTTCAGGAAGAAGTTCCGCAAAAGGAAGATCGCGAACGGCAACCCGAAGGCCACGTGGAAGGCAATCACCGCGGAGATCTCGCCGTAGATGCCGAGGGCCCGGAAGATCCGGGCGTCCGGCACGATCGCCACCTGGACCGGCACGACGATCAACGCGACGACCAGCACGAACAGCCAGTCCCGGCCGGGAAAATCCAGCCAGGCCAGGGCGTACGCGCCGAGTGCGCCGAGCAGCACCACGAGCAGGGTCGACGGGACGGTGATAAGTACCGTGTTCCACAGCGATTCGACGATCCGCTCGTTCTGCAGCACCTGGGCGTAGTTGTCGAGGGTCAGTTGGGCCGGTGCGGTGAAGACCGTCCACCACCCGGTGGCGCTGTTGTCGGCGCTGCTACGCAGGCTCGCCACGGCCAGACCGAAGGTCGGCAGCAGCCAGAAGACGCCGATCAGGACCGCCAGCAGCCGCAGCAGGGCCTTGCCAAACCGCATCATGAACCGGATCCACGGTCCCGGTCGCGGCCGGCCGCCCCGCGCGGTACCGGCGGGCATCAGTTCCGGTACCGTGCCGATGGTGGTGTGACTCATCAGCTGTCCCTCCTCAGGCGCCGGATGTTGAACAGCATCGCGGGGAGCACCAGGGCGAACAGCAGGACCGCGAGGGCGCTGCCGAGCCCGTAGTCCAGGCCGCCGCCGAAGGACACCCGGTACATTTCCAGGGCGACTACGGTCGCGTCGTCCTGGGACGACTCGGGTGCGAGCACGTAGACGAGGTCGAAGATCTTCAGAACGTTGATGGTCAGGGTGACCAGCACCACGGCGAGCACGGGCCGGACCAGCGGCACGGTCACGTGCCGGAAGGTCTGCCATTCGTTCGCGCCGTCCATCCGGGCCGCTTCGAGCGCTTCCCGAGGCAGCGCGGCAAGACCGGCCGACACCAGCACCATGGCGAATCCGGCCCAGATCCAGATGTACGCCCCGATGACCGCGGGAGTGATGAGTGTAGGCCCGAGCCAGGAGACGCCGTTGAACGGCTCGGTGAAGTTGTCGGCGGGCAGCCGGATGACGTACGGGCCGGAGGTGAGGTTGGGGAACGCGAACCGCCCGGCGGCGTCGGTCCGGGTGGTGGCGACCACCGTGCCCCCGTCGGCCACCGCCTCGACGGTCATCTGGGGCAACCCCACCTCGCCGGCGTCGACGGTCCCTGCCCGGCCGCCGCCGCCGCGGCTGAAGTCGAGCCACACCACGCCCTGCAGTCCGGGGCCGCCGGTGGGTGCGGTGGCCGGCTTGGCGTCGGTCGGGATCCGGTCCGGTGGCAGTCCCACGAGGGCGAGGCGGACGGGTTCACCCGGGTTCACCGGCCCTCTGGACTGGAAGCCGTCGTTCATCGGCACCAGCTCGCCCTGCTCCCGAGCATCCACGCCGTGGTAGCGCGACGGGGACACAAAGGCGTCGTGCACCGACACGACGGCCGCGTTGAGCACGCCGCGGTCCGGGTTTTCGTCGTAGACCAGCCGGAAGGTGACGCCGGCGGCGAGGAACGAGATGGCCATCGGCATGAACAGGACGGCCTTGAGCACGGCCGACCGGCGTAGCCGCTCGGTCAACACTGCGAAGATCAGCCCAAGGGTGGTGACCACGCTAGGTGCCACGATCACCCAGACGAGGTTGTTCAGGATGGCTCGCCGGGTGTTCGACGAGGTGAACATCTCGATGTAGTTGTCGAAGCCGACGAACCTCGATCCGTCACCGCTGCGAAAGCTGAGCCACAGCGTGTAGACGATGGGATAGCAGACCAGTACCAGCAGCAGCACCAGGGCGGGGCCGAGGAAGAGCGCGACCATCAGGCGGGTTTCCCGCGACCGCCGGCGGGCCGCGGTCCCGGCGGTGGTCTGTGGGCCGCCGGGGGTGTCCCGGTGGCCCGGGCCACCGGCGGCGTGCCGTGGGCCGCCGGGGCCGTCGGCCACGCTCGCCCGGCCGATCGTTGTCTGGGCAGGGTACGGATGGATGCCCTGGGCCGGGTCGGGCGTGATCGTCATCAGTTGCCTCCGAAGTCCTTCTTCGCGGCGACCTCGAGCTGCTGGGCCAACGCCTCGGGGGCGATCGGCTTGGCGAGGAAGTCCTGCAGCAGCACCCAGAGGTGGGCGCTGGTCCCACCGCCGAACGTCTGCGGCGTGAGGTCCGAGAGGTCAAAGCGCAGCGATTCGGCCTTCACCACCGCTTCGGCGAGTTGCCGGGTGGTGTCCTCCGGGTACGTCGCCATGTCCAGTCCGGAGTTCGCCGAGATGAACCCGCCCTTGGCGGCCATGATCTTCGCCGCCTCGGGCGAGGCGAGGAAGGTCATCAGTGCGTTCGCCTCCGGCGTGTCCTTGAAGGCGACGGCCTGGTCGCCCGCCGTCACCACCGCCGGCTTCGAGCCGTCGACCGACGGCCAGTTGAAGAACTTCGCTGACTCTCCGACCTTCAACTCACCCAGCTTGTTGATCTCTGAGGCGACGAAGTCGCCCTCGAACAGCATCGCTCCCTTCGGCGACTTGCCGAACACGTCGGCGATCGCCTGTGTGAAGGCGGTCTGCGTCGGACTGCCGGCCAGGAATCGCGGCGTACGCCAGTAGTCGGCCAGCAGGGTCAGCGTCTTGACCACGCTGGGGTCGGTCCAGGGGATCTCGTGCTTGGCCAGCTTGTCGTACATTTCCGGGCCGGCGACCCGGAGGTAGCTGTTCTCGAACCAGTCGGTCAGCACCCACCCGTCGCCACCGGCGGCGACCATGGGCGTCACCCCGGAGTCGGCGAGCGCGGTGGAGACCGTCTTGAGCTCGTCCCAGGTCTTCGGCGGCTGTACCCCGGCGTCGGTGAAGCTGTCGACCCGGTACCAGATCACCGACTTGTTGGCCACCTTGAAGTAGACGCCATAGAGCTGCCCGTTCACGGTGCCCAGTTCCTGCCAGGCAGAGCTGTAGTTGTCCTTGATCGCGGCGGCCGCGTCACCGGTCAGCGGCTTGATCGCGCCCCGCTTCACGAACTCGGCCACCACCCCGGGCTGCGAGATCAACGCGACATCCGGCGGCGAACCCCCAGCGATCCGGCTGTTGAGCAGCACCGGCAGATCGTTGCCACCGGAGGTGTACTTCACCGTCGCGCCGGTCTTCGCGGCGAAGGCGTCCAGCACCGCCTTGAAGTTCGCCTGCTCGGCACCGGACCAAGTGGCCGCCACCTCGACCGTCTTGCCGGCAAGGTTCGCGTCCGGCGAGCCGGACGCCGGGCCGGCATCGCCACCGCACCCTGCGGCGGTGGCGAGGACCGCCGTCGCCACGGCGAGCGGTACCCATCGTCGTATCATGGACCCTCCTGAATCTGGTCTGCGGATCGGGACTGGACCGGAGCGGGCGACGACCCGCCGCCCGTCCTGCGTTCGGAGTCGACCGCGGTTGAGTGGCAGCTCAACCGCGGTCGACGGACGCCGATCCAGGTTCCGGATTGGCGGTCGGCCCGCTCTCATCCGTCCCCGTCCGGGTCGGCGCTCATCGGTCACGTTCCATTAACTGGTCGGTGATTGCGCCGAGTCTTCAACACCACTGCGTTTCCCGGAAGTCAACTGGGTGCTACGTGACGGGACCGCCGAATACCTCACAAGATCCACTTGCCCGGATCGTCCCCGACTCGGCGGTAACTATTCGGCGGTCCACTCTGAACTGGCAAAACACCGTTCAGGTCCGCGCGTCGTCCCAAATCCCGGTAACACCGAGTCGGTGAACGAACCGTCACGGTGTTGAGATTGGACACCGCTGCGATGTCTGCGCTGTTACCGCGACACTTCTTCCCGACGAAAAAAGTCTCACCGGATTGACCCAAGCGCCGTCCGGAACCGTTCAAACACTGTTGAGGTAACCGGCTTGACGGGAGGACAGTGTGGAGGACCTGGCGGGGTACACGGTCGCCGTCCTGTCGGAGCGTCGTCGACACGACCTCGCCACCCTGCTGGAGGCCACCTCGGCACGGACGATCAACGTTCAGGCGGTCCGCTCGGTGGCCCAGCCGGTGGCGGAGGCCGTTGCCGTCGCCACCCGCGCCTGCGTCACTAGACCGGTGCACGAGGTCATCGTGTCCTCGGGCCTGGGCCTGCGGGCCTGGCTGCGCGTGGTCCAGCAGGCCGGCCATCTCGACGCGCTCGTCGACCGGCTGACGCACGCCCGCCTGCTGGCCCGCGACGGGCACGCCGCCGACACGCTGCGGGATCTCGGCCTGAGTCAGATATGGGCAACCGCCTCCGCGACCACCGAGGATCTGTTCCGCTATCTCCTCGCCCAGCCGATGACGGGCCGCCGGGTGGTGGCGCAGATCGAGTCGGAGCCACATCGGGAGTACTGCGAGGCCCTACGCCGCAACGGGGCGACGGTGGTCGAGGTCGTCACCAACCGGTTTCTCCCGCCGCTGCGGATTGACACCCTGCGCCGGCTGTGCAGAGTCATCATCCGGCGGCAGGTCGACGCCGTCGCGCTGACCGGGGCGACCGCCACCGAGAACCTGTTGCGCCAGGCCGAGGCCGACGGCGTACTCGGCGAGGTGCTCAACGCGCTGACCGCCGACATCGTGCCGGCCTGTCTGGGTCACCTGGCGGCGGAGCCGCTGCGGGCGTTCGGCATCAGCGCGTACGTGGCGAACAGTCCCGCCCTGCCGGACCTGGTCAAGGTCCTGGCGAACCGGCTCCCGGGACGGTCGCTCCGGCTCGACGTGCAGGGTCACCGGGTGGAGATCCGCAGCCAGGCGATGGTGATCGGCCACCAGGTGATTCCGGTCCAGCCCGGCCCGATCTCGGTGTTACGGGCGCTGGCCCGTCGTCCCGGCCGGGTGCTGTCCCCGGCCGAGATCCGGGCCGCCGCGCCGAGCTGGGCCGACGTCGACGATCACGCCGTCGAGATGGCGGTGTCGCGGCTGCGGCGAGCCTTCGACGACACCCCGCTGGACGGCGTCGACCTGATCCAGACCGTGATGAAGCGTGGCTACCGGCTGGCGGCCTGACCCAGCTACGCGAACCGGCCCGGCACCTCGGCCTGCGACAACTCACCCGGCAACCACGTCGGCGCCGGTCAGCGGCCCGGCCGTTCGGCCTGCCTGCCCTGCTCGGCCTCCGTGCACTACCCGTCCCCAGCAGCAGCACCCTCGCGCGCCGGGCCTGAGTGCTCAGTCGTCGACGGGGTGGCGGTCACCGGAATCGTCGGCGCCTGTTCGCGCATGACGTAGAGGCCCCTCTCCACGTCAACGAGCAGGGTGCCGTGTGGACCGTAGATGACCGCCGTGACG
>NZ_VSFA01000187.1 GCF_008119785.1 Micromonospora sp. MP36
ATCGGAAGCAGCCGCAGTAACGCGAACACGTTCGTCACACCGAGATAGGCCAGTCGAAGTAGCACAGCCGATCATCATGCCCCGGGTGGGAGAGGCGGTCGGGAGACGAACCGAATCCTGCGACCGCCATCATGATCCTTTTGCAGCTGATCCCACTTGGCCGGATGAGGTTTTCGGCACCTGCAGCGTCCCGGGGTTGCTCGATGTGGGACTTGGGCGGTCAGGTCGATGTTGGCCCGGCCGACGAAGGCGACGTCAACGGCGCCTCTGGGAGTTCTCTGGTCGGTCATGTCGTCTGCGGGGATGCGGCCAGCGCAGCGTGCAGGTCCGCCACGCCCGGCTCTGCGGGGAATGCCCTCGTGAGGTGGCTGCCGACGGCGGCGAGGAGGAGACTGGTACAACACCGCCCGGCTCCACCGGAGCCGTACCACCAAGCGAGTACGAATCGATGTTCTACGCTCAAGCCCAGCCCCAACCGCAGGCTGCAGCCAACACCTGACGTCTCTACAGAACCCGGGGCGGTTCAGGTGACGCGGCCGGCGATGTGTGGGAAGCCGAGTTGGACGGTGCCCTGGTGGGTGGCGAGTTCGTCGAGTTGGGCCAGTTTCTGTTGGGCGCCGGCCAGGCTGACCTGAAGTCCGTCGACTTCTCCGAGCCAGCCCTCCCGCCGGGCCTCGTCGATGCGAGCGAGGAGGTTGTTGCGGATCTCCTCGAGCCGGTGGCGGCTGGCGGGGTCAGGCCGCAGGAGTGGGCAACGTAGGCATGAGTGTTCGTGGATGCATGGGGTGGCGTAGGAGCGTCCGCAAGCGCCGAGTGCGACCTTGCGGCGTTCGAAGTGGCCGAGGAATTCTTGCCATTCCTCGTCGGTGGGCGTCCGGTATTCTTCGCTTGGCCGCAGCGCGCGACGCCGGGCGATGAAGGCTCGGTGGCCGTTGATGACCTCTTCGGGGTAGACGGCCTTGTATCCCATGGTGGTGTTGATGTCGCGGTGACCGGCGACGAGTTGCGATGTGCGGCGGCATGCCGTGCAGGACGGCGTCGGTGATGAACATCCTGCGGAAGTCGTGCGGGGTGAACCGTAGCGGCCGGCCGGTGTTGGCGGTGATTCCGCTGCCCTCCAGCACCCGGAAGAGCCAGTCGCGCAGGGTGCCGGCGGGGGATGGCTCGGCTGTCCATTGCGAACCGGCGTTGGAACAGCAGCGGTAGGGGCGGGTTCCACCGATGCTCGTGGGGGTGTAGGAACTCACGCATGGCGCCATCCGGGGTGCGGATGCGGTGGATGACCGCGGCGAGGACGTCGGCCAGTTCTGGGCTGACTACGAGCAGTCGTTCGGCATCGGTCCTGGACGGGGCGATCTGCAGCAGCGGGATGAGTTCACGGTTGGTTGGCAGGGTGTACTGGACCAGGCTGTGGTGGCTCAGTTCGGGTAGTTCCTCGATGCGGATGCCGGCGTGGCGCAGCGTCTCGACTGCGGCCCAAGGCCGACCGGGGCAAGCAAGGCATGAAACGCTCATCAATGGCCGAGGGCTACGGAATCCCCCTGGGCCACGTGTTGGGTTCCCTACAGCGGGGGATGGGCTTACCCCGTTTTCGGGAGCCGGGGCCCGGTCCGCGGTGCCTAGCGTTGCAGCCATGGATTATTCCGAGCGCCCGCGCCGCTGGCCCGCGTACGCCATGGCCGTGCTGTTTCTCGGCTATGCCGCCGGGAAGGCCGTCTTCGCCCTGCACGCCCAGCTCGGGTTTCCAGGCGGCCCGCCGGTGTCTGCCGCCGAGGCCGAACGCTACGCCCGCGACTTCATGGCACCGGCCACTGCGCAGTGGCTCGCGACCGCGTCCGGCGTGGTCGGTGCCGGCCTCGCCCTCGCCACCGTCACGCGGCTGGGACGACGGGTGCCGCGAGCCCTGATGCTGCTGATGTTGGCCGGGATGTTCCTGGCCGTGGCGGGCGGCGCCGGAATCATGATCGCGGACGGTTTCGTCGGCATCGGAGTCGGCTGGCGGTGGTACCACGGAGTTCTCGGGCTCGTGGTGATCGGGCTGCAGGTCGCGATGTTCCAGTCCTACATGACCGTGACGAGGCGACGTGGCGCGAACTGACCGGGCGCGGATCGGCGGTTACGCGGCGGCGGCCTGTGCGATCACGTACGGGTCGATGAAGCTCGCCCAGGCGCTGGGGGCGAACGCGCTGGCCGACCGGGATCCGCTCCCGCCGGCGCTACGTGGCCGGCTGCTCGCGCGGGATCCGTTGTTCGTCGCGAGCCACTGGGTGCTGGCCAGCGCCGCAGCGATCGGCGTACTCGTCGCGCTGGCCACCGTCCGCCCCTGGGGGGCGGCCGTCCCGCGTCGGCTGCTGCTCGCCGTCACCTGGGCGTTGGGCGGCTTCATGATCGCCCGAGCGATCGGGGTCCTGGGGTTCGGCTTCGTCGGCGACGCGCTGCTGTTGACCGGGGTACGCCCGCCACCGGTCGAGCATGCCGAGTTGGCGCGCACCCTGGCCCGCTGGGACCTGCTGCTCTGGTACCAGCCAGATGGCCGCGCCCAGTCATTCCTAAAGGACCCTGCCCATGCCGAAAACCTCATCCGCGCAGGCCAGGCGGCCTTTCGGTCGCCGGCGCCGTGGTTGTCACGGCGGCATTATTGCGCACCAGGCTTCGGGCCCCCGTCCGTCGGAGCTCGGCCGGTTTCTCTGGCAGCCGGGCAGCCACAAAAAATTAACCTGATGCACGACGCGGAGCGTCCAAGGTGACGTCGTTGCGCTGGTGGGTCGCGTCGCCGGAACAGGTGGACGAAGCTGTTGCCCAGGTGGTCGCCGACCTGACGGCCTATGGTGAGCCGTTCCTGGTCGGCAACCAGACGTTGCCGAAGGTGATCCAAACCCTGCTCGGACGGCCGAAATCGCAGGTCGAGTATGGAACTCTGGCCGTCTGTCTGGGCGGTGTCGTGCGACTTACCCGAGGCCCGCGCCATGCCGGCGAAGTTCGGTGCGGTCCGCCAGGGATTCGCGAGAGCATGACCGAGACATCCATCCACAACTCTACAGAGCGGTTCGGCAACTAGGGATCCAGCCTGTCATGGAAGCCAGATGATCGCGGCGATGAGGACGAGGCTGGCCCGGTAGAGCGACGCCCCCTTGGCGTCGCGGGTGGCCAGGTCACGCCACTGCTTGAGCCGGTTGAAGCACCGTTCCACCACGTTGCGCTCTGTAGACCGTCCGGTCGAAGGCGGGTGGTCGTCCGCCGGCGCGGCAGGCGACTTGGTCGCTGCGTTCCGGATGACGTGCCGGATCCCGCGGGCGCGCTGACCGGGCCCAGCGGGATACGGCCGTATCCCGCAGGGCCCGGGTGGGCTCAGCCGAGTTCGGAGACGGCTCGGGCGGCCTCGTCGATCGCAGCGTGGGTGTATCCGAACGCCTGCGCGTCCGAGTTGGCGATCGTGATGTTGCCGAGCGGGACGCGGGCTCTCGCGAACGGCTGGTTCTGGAGCGGCTCGAAGATCGCCGGGTCGGCGATCGAGTTGTACTCGTAGGCGTAGCCGTGGGACCACCGGTTCACCGTGATCGCACGGATGTCGCGCTTGGCGACAAACCCGCTCTCCCCAAGCGCCCGTTGGAGCAGGTCGCGGATGTCCCGCTCGAAGTCGGCGAAGGACACCTGAAGTAGCTGGCGGCGTCCCGCTTTGTGCTGCTCCCTCGTGATCCGCAGCCCGGGCTGGTTTGGCGTCTTCGAGAAGTTCACGACGATCGGCTGCTGAGGGTTACGGGCGGACTGGTACCCGCCCTGGTGGGTCGGGGTGACGAGACCGCAGCTATCCCAGAAGTGCCCGTAGGGGGTGATCCGGGAGACCCCGGCGTGGGCCCACGCCTTCCAGTTCCCGATGGCAACCCGGGCGTAGACGAGCGGCACCTTGGTGCCGTAGCGCATGGCCGCGACCTGGTCGGCCGGCAGTCCCTCGATGATGTAGGACGAGACGCTGTTCCAACACGCCATGACGACGTGTCGGGCGCTGACCTCGTAGGCCTGCTTGCCGTTGACGTAGGTCACGTCGACGTCGCCGGAGGTGCCGTTGCGGTGGCGCACGCGGGTTGCCATCGAGCCCAGGCGGATCCGGACGGCGTTGCCCGGCTGGTCGAGCTGCGCGTAGTTGGCGTGCGCGGTGATGATGCTCGACATCGTCTGGCCCGGCGCGAAGACCCGGGGGACGAGACGCGAGACGAGGAGCCGTGAGACGGTCGCACCGCCGTCGGGGAAGTAGTAGAGCTCCTCGTCCGTCGTCGTCAGCGACATCGCGGGGGTCCGTCCGATTCCAGGGTACGGTTCGGGCGTGAGCCCCAGGCCGCCGAAGCCGGGGTAGCCGACACCCCAGCAGTCGCCTGCCGGAACCGCCTCGATTCCCGCACCCCAGAGACCGTGCGGCCGCTTCTGGTAATAGACGAGGGCCTCGTCGCCGACACCGATGTATTGCTGGAGGTACTCCTTGTACGTCATCCGCGCGAGGTGCTGCTTCTTCTCCGCGTCGGTCATCCCCGCCAGGTAGTCGACGTCGGCCTTCTCGACCTTGAGGATGTCGGCCCGGGCCTGCTCCGACAGGGGCAGGTGGGAGACGAGCGAGGCTACCGGCTCGCCGGGGGCGCGCCGCAGGAAGGTGTCGGTGCCGAAATGCTCCTCGGGGAAGAAGTACCCCTGCGTCAGCCCCGTGCGCTCGTAGAACCCGGTGTCAACGCCCTCGGCGAGCTCGGCGAAGTCGATCCCGAGGTCGTCCATCAGGCCGCGCGAGGCCGGGTTCCACGTGTCCGGGCTGTCGAGGTTCACCATCCCGCCGTTGCTCAGCAGCATCCGACCGTCGACCGTGAACTCATTGCGGTGCTGGTGGCCGCCGAAGTCGCCGAGCGCCTCGAGGACGAGGATCCGCGAGTTCGGGCCGTGAGCCTTGCGGTAGAAGTGGGCTGCCGCGAGACCGCTGACGCCGCCCCCGACGACGACGAGGTCGTAGACCTCACGGAGGCGACGCGGTCGGCCGAAGTTGGCACCCCCGAAGGTCGCGCCGTGACCGGCGGCACGGGCAGCGTCGGTCTGGCCGACCAGCCCGGTCTGGGCGGGAGGTGTGGATCGGGGCAGGGGTGTGGCGGACCCGCGCGACGACGCGTGCGCGGTGCCGGGTATCGCGGTCAGGGCGGCAGCACCCGCCGCGATGAGCGCGCCGTTGAGCAGGTCCCGGCGGCGGATGGCGGTGCTCATCCCCAACTCTTCGTCGGACAGCTTTGCCATATGAGCTCCTTTTGCAAGAGAGGGCGCCTCGCACGTTAGTGACGTGCTTCACTTTCGTCAACGGAAGACGTTGCCCTGCGCGGATTTGACCGATCCGATCGTCATCGACAGGCTGAGCGAGCAACGAAATCCGTAGGTTCGGTATAGGCGGGGTCCCTTGGCGCCGTCGCCGCAGCGGCACCGCTGATGGCACTACCTTCTTTCGTCATCGGGAGCCTTCGAGGAACGCTTTCGCCGCTTGTCCCGTGAGGACTGATGTGAGACGGCGTCCTCGGGGGCGACCGGGGCAGGCCTGACGCCTGGGAGGGTGTTGCCCCGTGAGGGCTGGTCCATCAGCACGGCACCGTGCCTGCACCGACCGTGACCGGTGATATGCGGGAGGGAGGCGGAAGTGCTGGCTGTCGGGCTGGACTGGGCCGAGAGCTACCACGATATGGCGTTGGGCCGGCCGGGTAAGGGGGTGATTGAACAGTTCCGTATTGAGCACGGCCCGGCTGGTGTTGAGCGCCTCGTCGTGCGGTGTCTGACGTTGGAGCCGGACCCGGCCGAGGTGCGGGTGGTCCTCGAGACGCGGCACGGGCTGCTGGTCGAGGCGCTGCTGGATGCCGGTTTTACCGTGTTGCCGGTCAACCCGGATCTGGTGGCCCGCCGCCGCGGCCCAGCGCGGAAGAAAGACGACGCTGAGGACGCCCGCATCTGCTGCCTGCTGGCTCTCGATCAGTACGCCGAGCTGCGCAAACTCGTCCCACATGGCGAACTCGGCGCGGAGCTGCGGTCGATTGCCCGCGACGACGAACGAGCTGCCCGCGACGAACGCCGCCTCGGTAACCGGCTGCGCGCCGATTTGCTTGCGGTGTTTCCCGCTGCGGTCGACATCGCCGCCGGTGACCTCGGTGCTGCCGTTTTCCTCAAGCTGCTCGAACGCTGGCCCAGCGCCGAGGAGTTGGCCACCGCCAGCCGTGACGAGGTCGAGGCCCTGGCCCGCGCCGCCCGACACGGCTGGCCCGACCGGTTCGCTGACCGGGTCACCGCCGCCCTGGCCCAGCCCCGGCTGCCAGTTCGCCCGGAGCTGGCCCGCGCCAAGGCCGGCAGCATCCGCCTGGCCGCCGCCCAACTGCTCCTGCTGCGTCAGCAGCGACAAGCCTGGCACCGACGCATGGGCGAGATCCTGCTCGGCGGAGCACGCCACGGCCGGACCCGCCAGCCGAAGGACCCCCAGCCGGGGAACACGTTCCCTGGCGGCGAGATTTACCTGAGCATGCCTGGCCTGGGTGATCGTCTCGCCGCCAGGGTCGCCGGAGAAATCGGCGAACTATCGAGCAATTCACCAGCCCGAACGCGCTGCAATGCTACGCCGGCACCGCCCCGGTCACCCGACGATCCGGACGCAGCGAGTACGTCGTGGCTCGCCGCCTGGCCCACAACCGCTACCTCGGTGGCCTCGGCACCGACCTGGTCGACGAAGCGGGACTCTGCTTAGCGTTGGTTTTTGCTGGAAGCTACGGGCGGGCCGAATGGTGAACGGCTGGCGGTCGTCGGCCGTTCGGCCATGACCTGTTTCGTGCCAGTCAGGTGTTGCCCTAGCCGCTCATATTGGATACATCAGGATATGTCGTTGCGTGTGGGCGAGGAGGGGCCGCCTTGGATGTGGGCTGGCTGGAGCAGTTGGGTATGACCGGCGCGGCAGCGCTGGTGCAGGCGGCCGCGACGGAGGTGTGGCAGCTGGCTCGCTCGGGGTTCACCCGGCTGTTCGGCGGTGGCGACCGCGAGCGTGAAGCCGTCGCCGAACGGCGGCTGGATGCCCTGGCCGCCGAGGTGGAACAGGCCCCATCGTCGCAGCGTGACCAGGTACGCCAGCGACTGCTGCCGGCCTGGCAGACCCGCCTGGCCGATCTGATCGAGGAAGACCCGGCCGCCGCTGACGCCCTGCAAGCCCTGCGCAACGAGGTACTGGCGCGGCTGCCCGCCCCGCAGCAGCAGTGGGTGCAGAACATCACGGCCTCCGCCTCGGGCGCCACCGCCCAGGGAGTAATGTTCGGCAACATCATCAACCACCCGAACCCCCCGGCCGAGGAAGCGGGCGGTCCGGCGGCCGGTGAGGTATCGCCGCGGTGAGCATCGAGCCGGGCAGCCAGATCCACCAACATGTCACTGCGGTCGCCGGTACCGCCTATGGGGTGATCGGCGCTGATCTGCATGTCTTCGGCGACGGCACACCACTGTACCTGCTTGAGGAGCACCGCCCTTCTGCCGTTCCCGACCGGGCGTGGCTGCGAGAGTTGCCGTCCCGGATGCTCAACGCCGGCGCTGGCGTGGTCGCGTTCACCGGCCGTAACCATGAACGCGACGAACTGCACGCCTGGCGCGAGGCGGGGCCACGGTTAGCGGTGCGGTGGCTGCACGCCCCGGGTGGGCAGGGCAAGACCCGCCTAGCCGATCACATCGCCGCGCAAGCCGCCGCCGACGGCTGGAAGGTCGTCGTGGCGGTGCCACACGTTGGCACACCACAG
>NZ_VSFA01000188.1 GCF_008119785.1 Micromonospora sp. MP36
GTCGCGTCCGACCATGCCGGGCGACGATCGCCGATTGGTTATCCCGCAGCAGACCCGCTGGTATGCGTCCGCTCCCTTGGCGGTAGTGCGGGTCGTCTCCTCCGCCGGTATGCGATCCGCCTCGGCCTGCGCGGGGATCCGCCGCTTGGCCGCCCCCCGCTCCGCAGCCTCGACCTGCTTGCCTCGGCCCTCGGCCCGGAGCGCCGTCGCTCATCCCTGCCTCCGTTGATGCTCGTCCACGGCCCCGCCGACGTGACTATCAGCTGGACCGAAGCCACCGAACGACTCCCAAAGAGCGGCTGTGCCTCCGGCGCCACCCAGGTCAAAGCCTCACTGGCCCACTGCTCGTCCGGCGCCCGCTGCAGACCGGGCGCGAGGGTCACGGCCCCGCCATCGGATTGGTGGCGGGGCCGTGGCTTGTCCGTGCGGGCCGGGCCGGGCCCGGCCCGCACGGAGCGTCGGATCAGGTGCAGGTTGGGTCGGGTTTGAGAGAGAAGTTGGCCGTGATCGCCTCGCGCGGCTCAATCTCAACCGATGTGGTCTGCGGCGCCCAGCCGTCCTTGGACGCGGTCACCGTGAGCGGGTTGTTTCTGACGTCGAGCCAGAGCACGTACTGACCGTTCTTGTCGGTCTTCAGGGTGTAAGTCGCCTTCTTCGAGGTGATCCGCACGGTCGCTCCGGTCAGCGGCGTCGACGTGCCGGTGCAGCCGACCCCGGTGACCGTCCCGGTGATCTTTCCCCAGGTCTTGGGCGGGTTCACCACGAGCGTCACCGGCACCGGCGTGATCCGGTACGGGGTCTTCGCGCTGATCGAAAGCTGCGCGGTGAACGTGCCGGGCTGGGTGATCTCGGCGATGTTCGCGTTGAGACTCACGGTGACGTCGACGCTCTCGCCTGGCTGAAGCGTCACCTCGGTCTTGTCCGCTGACAGCCAGGGGACGTCGGTTGTGCCGCACTGGTCATAGCCGGGCAGCAGCTCGATAGTGTTGAAAGCGTAGAAGTTCCCGGTGGTACCGCCGATCTTGTAGAAACCGCAGGCGGAGCCGCCGCGGTAGACGGTTCGGTTGGAGTTGGGCAGCGGGGTCCAGGTGTCGGAGCCCGGGTCGTAGGTGAAGCCACGGTTGGTGAGCGTGGTGCTGTCGTAGGTCACGCCGCCGGACGCGAGAAGTTTGCCGGCTGCCACCGAGTAGCCCATCGCCCACAGGTCGGTCGGCAGGTCGGCGATGGGAGCCCAGCTGCCGGAATCCGGGTCGTAGCCGTAGGCGTGCCTGGTGCTGGTGCTGCCCGACAAACCGCCCGCGCAGTACACCTTGGTCCCGATGCCACCACAGCCGAGCCAGGAGGTCGGCTCCGGATACGCCGGGCCCGAGCTCCAGGAGTCGGAGGCCGGGTCGTACACCTGCACGTCCGTCTTGCCGCAGCTGTCGGACGTGCAGCCGCCGACGATGTAGATCTTGCCGTTCAGCACGGTCGCGGCGGCACCGGCGGACGGTTTCGGGTTGTCGTCGCCGGTGGACCAGACGCCGGTCGCGGTGTCGTAGATCTCGGTCTTGGCCACCGGAGCGTCGTTCGAGCCCCAGCCGCCGAAGACGTAGAGCTTGCCGCCGTAGGCGACCGCCTGCGGCGCCTCCCGGGCGACGCTCAGGTTCGGCAACGCGCTCCAGGCCTGGGTGCCGGGGTCGTAGACGTATGCCTTGCTGAGCATATGCGTGCCGTCGACTCCAGCGACCGAGTAGACCTTGCCGTCGATGGTCGCCGCGGCGTTGTCCATGATCGGGATGGGGTAGTCGGCCACCGTGGTCCACGGCGCGGCGTACGGCGTCGCCGCCGGCTCCGCAGCCGCCGGCTGCGTGGTCTTTCCGGGCGGGAGCCGCAGGGGGCTAAAGTCTCCCTTCACCTCCTGCAGCGGAGCACCCTGCTGCGCCGCGGCAGGCTGGTAGCCACCCGGCCACTCGCCGATCTTGGCGGTCACCGGGGCGGTACCGGTGTTCTTCACCGTCATGGTGGCGCTGCCGTTGCCCTGCCAGTCGACGGTCTTGCTGAGCTGGCCCGGGCTGACCTCGATCCGGGGTGCGGCCAGGGCGAACATGCCGTCGGTCGCCTGCTTCGGGACCACGTTGACGGTGATGTCCTGGGCGCGGTAGTAGTTTGCCGCCGTGGCGGTGAACGTGTGCTCCCCGGTGAGCGAGGAGAACATCCAGTAGAAGCCGTCGTCGAGGTTTGGGTCGTTCGGCGTCGCCGCCGAAGTTGTCTTCTCCGCGGGCTTGCCGGCCGACGTCACCGTGGCGCCGTTGATCCCGGCCCCGGTGTTCTTGTCGGCCACCTGACCGACGACCAGGCCGCCCGGCGCCGGGTCACAGGTACGGTCGCCGAGGAAGACGTCGTCGACCTGCCACCAGTAGCCCCACTTGGCGGTGAAATGGAACCTCACCTGGACGTTGGCCTTGCCGGCAGCCTGGGACAGGTCCACGACCTCGGTCCGCGGCCCCCGCGCGCTGTCCTTGGCGTGGTGCCAGACGTTGGTCCACGTCTGGCCGCCGTCGACGCTGAGATCGACGTCCCCGGCCTGCCCCAACGAGTAGCCGTTGTAGTCGGTCCGGAAGATAAGGGACGGGTGGGTCCGCTGGCTGAAGTCCAGCACCGGGCTGATCAGCGAGGTGTCCTGCGACTTTCCGTAACCGTAGTAGCTGCTGTCGACGATGGCGGAGCCGCCGGACCCGCCGGTCCGGTTGCCGCGCCTGCCGGGGTCGGTGAACGCCCAGGTCTGGCCGTTGCCAATCTTGTCGTCCACGGTCCAGCCCGCCGGCGTGGTGTAACTGCTGAACGACTCGGTGAGGCCCGCGTAGTGGTAGCCGTACCCGGCAGCGCTGCAGGTCGTCTGGTCGACCGGCACGTTGACGTCATGCGTCACGTCCGCCGGACCCACCTGCACGTCTTGCGAGTCCCGCTGGTAGCCCGGGTACAGCGGGTCGACCTGCAGAGTGTGGGTGTTTCCGGCGGGCACGCTCAGCGCATAGCGCCCGGTCTTCGGGTCGGTGTAGGCCACCGCCGTCGGCTCATCCTTGACCCGCACGGTCGCGTACAGCGGCCAGCCGTGACCGGAACCGTCATGGACCACACCGGTGACGTTGACGTGCGGCTTCGCGGTCAGCGCGAAGTCTTCACTCACCGTCTGGCCCTCGGCGATGGTGATACCCGAAACGGTCTTGGTGGCGTACCCGAACTTGCTCGCACTGACGTCATACGTGCCCGGCGGCGCGGTCAGGGTGTAGCGGCCCTGCCCGTCCGTCACTGTTGTGACGTCACCGACGGTGATCTTGGCCGTCGCCAGTGGAGCGGTGCCGTCGGTGACGGTGCCCGTGACGGTGCCGTACGGTCCGGAACGGAACGCGGCGAGCCCGTTCGGGGTGCCGAGCCCGGTCGGCCCGTCATAGCCCGGCCCAGCAGTGCACAGGTAGGAGTTAGGCCAGCAGCTGCCGTTCCTTCCCGAGGTCACGTCGTTGAGCCCGCCCGGCTGGGCGTAGGGGTACGAGTTCGGTGCCGTACCCGTCCCTGGTACGCCGGCCAGCGCGTAGACCGCGGCGATGATCGGAGCGGACGCGCTGGTGCCGCCGAAGACCTGCCAGCCGCCGTGGTAGACCGCGACACCGGTGTTCGGGTCGGCGACCGCGGACACATCGGCGACCGCGCGGCGGCCGCAGCCGGTTTCCTTCTGGAACGACGGCTTGGTCACATACGCCGAGCAGCCACTACCCGCAAGACTCCACGCGCCCTCGGTCCAACCCCGGGAGGTGGCGGTGTCCCTGACCAGCGAGGTGCCGCCGACCGCCGTCACGTGCTGCGACGTGGACGGGTAGGAGACGCCGTAACCGAAGTCGCCGGTGCTGACGGTGATCGCGACACCGGGGTGGTTGAAGTACGCCTCGTCGGCCTGAGCCACGTCGGTGCCTTCGCGACCGCCGTAGCTGTTGGAGACGTACTTGGCGCCCTGCGCGACCGCCTGGTTCACCGCCGCGCCGAGGTTGTCCAGGTAGGCGTCGTCAGCCTCGACCAGCAGAATCTTGCAGGTCGGGCAGGTCGCGCTGACCATGTCGAGGTCCAGGGCGATCTCGGCGGCCCATCCGGCGTCCGGTGACGGATAGCTGGTGCCGCCGCGCTGGTCAATCTTCTTGAAGCAGCCGTTGGCTGTGGTGCACGGCGGCAGCCCGTACTGCTGGCGATAGACGGCCAGGTCCGCCTCGGCGTTCGGGTTGTCGTACGCATCCACGATGGCGACCGTCTCCGTGGACCCGGTAGCCGGCAGGTTGTACGCGCTCCGCAAGTCAGCCGGGCCGAAACCGATGGGAGCGGCAGCGCGCTGCACGCCCTTCGTCGCGGTGACGTCGGTGCGGACCATCGACAGGCAGGACATCTCCCGGGCCCTCGACGGCTTGGCGCACACCTTGTTGGTGGGGTGCTGGCCAGGCGAGGCCGGGCCGGCGGCCTTCGTCGCCGGAACGGGATCCTTGGCGGAGCCAGTGACGGCGACGGCCGCCGCCGGCACCGCAATCACCCCGACCGCGGCAACAGTCAGTGCCACGATCGACGCCCGGACGCGCTCCACCATCGTGGTCAAGGCGACCGGACGCGATCTGTGGCGGAATGGTCGCACAGAGGGGGGATGAGACATGTAGCTCTCCTTTGAGGGTGAAGGCAATCCCAACTCGGGCATTCGTGACTAGCCAGTTCTCGGCTCAGACGTACGGCTTCAGCCGCGACCAGCACGGAGGGCGAACTGGTCGAGCTGGATTTGCTCACCGGGTGACCAAGGTGGACCTGGTGGGAGTCGACGAGGGGACTGCCGGGCCGGGGCCGGTTCGGAGGGGCCCGCGGTCGCGGGTCCGGCGAGCGAGCCAGTCAGGACGCCGACGGCGAGCACCACCGTCAGGCGCCGGGGTCAGTGCGGGCCGGAAGAGGCGGGAATGGTTCGCATGAGGCGGCTGCCTTTCGACAAGGTGCGGATGGTCGAAGCTCACACGGCTTCGTATCCGTCGTCGTGCGGGGGCACGCTGCCGGCGCCGGCTGTGGGCTGCTGCGGCGCCGCGGACGACGCGGAAGGCGCGGAAGGCCGGGGCGCCTCAGGCTGCTGGTCCGGCTCATTCGCTGGGGGGATTGGCGGTGTTTCCATGACGGTCGATTGTTGTCCCCGCGCCGGTTACCGGACGACTGGGCAGATGACCCAACTTTGCCGCCACGCACCCGCCTAGCGGTCGTCGCCGGCTGGGCCCTCGGCGACGACGCCGGCTTCGACAACCCGAACGGCCAGCGCCGTCCGGGACGACACCCCGAGCTTGCGCATCGCCGCTTCCACGTGCCGCGCAACCGTCTTCGGCGACAGGAAGAGGACACCAGCGATCTCCCGGTTGGTCCGGCCCTCCACGAGCAGCCGGACCACATCGAGCTCCCGGGGAGACAGCTGATCGCCGTAGCTGCGCCGCCCACCCCGCCACGACGGACGCTTCACCTCCACACCGTATGCACGCAGGGTGTGCATGACGCGCACGGCGTCGCCACGGGCACCGAGGGCGGACAGCCCCTCGAAGGCCTCCGCAAGGACGGGGAGCGCGGCGTCCGACCGGTCCGCGCGCAGCAGGCAGGCGGCCTGCCGCTCCCGGCTGAGCAGCGCGTCGTACGGCCGTGGAAGGCTCTGCCACGCCTCGGCCGCCCGGGCGAACAGGACGGCGGCGCCGAGGAGATCACCTCGGTGCTGGGCCAGGATCGCCCGACAGGCCGCCAGGGCGGCATGCGGGCCAGGTGCGCGGCGATCACCTACACCCGCCGCGAAAGCATCGGCCAGATCGCCGGCCTCGCCAACGCGACCGGCCATCAGCAGTGCCTCGACCCGAACCGGGACGAGCTCGGTGGCCCAAATCCAGGTACCCTTGCCCGCGATGAACCGGATCGGCCCGTCGGTCACCCGCAGCACGTCGTCGATCCGCCCGGCGCCAAGCCGGAGCCGGGCCAGGGCACCGGCCGGCTCGACGGAGTATTCCGCCCCGCCTTGCCGGTCCGCCCGCTCAAGAACGAGCCGCAGGCACTCGTCCGCCCTGTCCTGGTCGCCGCAGGCCATCTGCACCAAGCCGGTGACCATCGCCGGCGTCAGGCGGCTCACCGGCTGCAGAAGCTCCTCATCACCAGCCAGCGATCCGGCCCGATCGGCCAGCCCGTCCCAGGCTCCGGTGAGCCAGTCCAGTTGGATCAGCGTTGCCTGCCCAATCCCGCGAAGCTTCCGGTACTGATACCTCTCGGCCAGCCCGAGGGCCAGCGTGAGTGCCCGCCTCGCCTCCGGGTACCGCCCCCAGATCAGCGCCATGTGCCCGACGTTGAGATGGCCGCCCGTGACGCACAGCCTCCCCGCGGTGGTGGACGCATCGTCGTCGATCAACGCCGCCTCCGCCCACCCTTCCTCCTCACCGAGCAGCAGGAGTCCACTTGCCCGTCCGGCCCGGATGCTCAACCGGTCCACCGGCGCCATCGAAGCCGGCACCTCCGCCACCCGCCGCAGCCACCTGAGGTGTTCGGCCGCCGGCGTCGTCGTCCCGTACGGCAGGCCGAGGAACATCATGGCGCGGGCTGCCTTCGCCGGGTCGTGTCCGAGGTCGGGCAGCGCTCCTTCCATCTCGATCCGGGCCTGCTCGAACGCCTCCATCTGCACCAGTAGCCGGGCGACCAGGAAGCGGATCTCCCCCGCCTCACTCGGCGTCGGCTCACCGGTGTCCAGCACGAGGCGGAGGGCGTCCATGAGTTCCCGGTAGCGTTCGCGGTCGCTGAGCAGTCCGAACGGGACCTTGCCGGTGAGCCGGACCACGTCGGCGGGCACCAGGTCGGCGTTGGTGAGCAGATCGCGCAGCAGGACGATCGCCGTCGCATCGTCGCCCGAGGCGATGGCGAGGTCGGCAGCCTGTTCCGCGTACCGGCACCACGCCCTGGTGTCGCCGGCCTCTCGGAAATGGCGCGCCAGTTGGGCGACCGGCAGCGGGGTGACGCCTTCGAGGACGTGTGCGGCGCGCAGGTGCATCGCCCGCCGCTGCGGCATCGGGATCGCCTCGTACACCGCGCGGCACGCCAGCATGTGCCGAAACGAGACCAGCCCATGCTGGTCCTGCCTCAGCAGCCCGGAACCCACCGCCTCCGCCAGGCCAGCCAGCCGGCTCGCCGAATCGCCGGCCGGCGCCATCGCCTCGACGACGGTGTCCTCGGCGGCGGGGTCGGTCAGGACTGCGGCCGCGCGCAGCGCCGCCTGCGCCGCCGGGTTGAGCCGTACGCTGCGTTCCAGTACGGCGTCGCGGACCGTCGGCGGCACGTCGATCTCACTCAGCCGATGCCGCACCCAGGAATTGCCCCGCCGGATCAGGTCAGCGCGGTTCCACATCAGCCGCACAGACTCCTCGATGGCGAGCGGAAGCCCATCGGTCCGGCCGTGCAGAAACGTGGCGAAATCGTCGGACACGCGT
>NZ_VSFA01000189.1 GCF_008119785.1 Micromonospora sp. MP36
CACAGCGACACGAGCGTGCTGCGGGTCGAGAACACGGGTCGCCGACTCCCACCGGAACTGGTACCGACCCTCACCGAACCCTTCCAGCGCGGAACAGAACGCGTACGCACCGACGAGCACGCTGGCGTCGGCCTCGGCCTGGCCATCGTGCACAGCATCGTCCGCGCCCACAACGGGACCCTCGACCTCGTCCCCAGCCCCAACGGCGGTCTCCTAGTCACAGTCCAGCTTCCCAGCACGCCCGGATCAAGGAGCGGCAGGACCGGGGGCTGATTGCCGCGGCCTCGGGCTGCTCGGCTGTCATTACACAAGGTGGCCGAAGGGCCTGGATGCTTGGCCTTCTGCCAGGTCACGGCGCGCCTGATCGGGCGGTTCGGGCGCCGCCACATGCGGTTTCATGTTTGCCCAGCTCAGAGGTTATCGGTGGGCCGCCAGGGACTCGAACCCTGAACCCCTCCGGCGGTCTGTGGATCATCTCAGATCGGGCGGATCGGCGTCCTGACCTGGGCGAGGTCTCTCGTTGCCTTACAGCGGTTGACAGCCCTTGTCGACGTCAGTTGTGCCCAGCTTGCGCCCGACGATCTTGCCAGTTCATCGCTCACCGTCCAGGTTCCGGTCTGGTCCTTGACCCCGCCGGGGCGGTTGTTCACCCCACCCACTCAGGTGTAGACGCCGCACCAGTACTCGTCGCGGGACACCTTGAAGTCGTCGGGCCTGGTTCGCCGCAGAAGCTCGTACCGGTCCGCGAAGACGTCAATCGCTCGTTGGAGGCTGCACCCCTCGGCCTCACGAATTGCCTGCATCGCTGAGATGATCCGCCGTTGCACGATCAGGTCGTCGATCGACTGCCAAGCGTCCACGCGGCTATCTTGCAGGACGACTGTCAGCTTGGGAATCGGATTGATCTACACGTGGCGTGACCGGCTGACCTAGCCCTGCGCTACGTAGGGTTGAGGGCCGACCCCTTTGAGCACCGTTGCGTGCCGGTGTTGACCGCTGCATCGGGCACGGATCGGGCACGCCGCAGACCGGAGGAGTGGAGTGGACGACTACGCCAGGGTGATGGCAGCCTTCGAGCAGCTGCGTGCGGCGGGAAGCCCGCTTCTTCGTACCTCCGAGCAAGGCGAGCGGATTGCCAAAGTGGCGTTCCGGCGTTGGCGAAGCTTCGACCGGCGATCCCGTGTTCGTCGCCCCTCTCGCGCCGATCGCATCCGAGACCTGGCTCACGGCCTGGCCGACGCCCTGGAGGCCGATCCGCGTCTGGTCGGGCCCCTCATGCGCGACTATGAGTGCCTAGCGAAAGCCTTCGCCGCTGTCATTGATCCGGTGGCCGATGGGGACGCGACCTCTTCTGTGTGAACGAACCAGCACGGCTCCCTGGCCTGCAGTGACAGCAAGCGTGACCTGCGGGAACAGTGCAGGTACGTCCCCGCTCGTCCGCCACAGTCCGCGCACGTCGTCACTCACCTGGTCACCCAGGCGAGGACTCGTCACCACCTGCGGAGATTGCAGATATCCCGAGCTGCCTGCCGGATGAGAGCTCCGACCTTCCGGGTGTCGACGTTGCCTCTCGCTGCGCCGGAATAGCGAGAAGTCTCCCGCACCAGGAGAACCGCACCGATCCAGCCCACCATGATCCCCAGCACCATGGCGACAAAGAGCAGCATCACGAGCGGCACAAGAACGCTCTCTGCGACTCCGAGGCGGACCAGCAGCATCAGCAAGGCCGTGACCGGGAAGAGCAAAGCAAGCCGCATCCCCCTGACGAACACGCGGTATCTGTAGGACTCCGCAATCGTGGGCATGTCGGGGCTATCCAACTGGCTCTCCACTCCGACCTCAGGCGCTCGCCACACAATCGCACCCTGCGTCAACATCTGCGCCATCCCGATGCTCCTATGGAGGTCAAGGGGTGAGAGCGGCGAAGTCGGGAGAATGGCATCGTCGCCCGCAACACCAAACCCCGCACCCCGACCACCACTGGGAAGGTGGAACGGTTCCACCAGAGCTTGCAGGGTGAGTGTCTGGACGGGCGGGTGTTCGCCACCCTGGAGGAGGCCCAGGCCGCAGTGGACGCGTTCGTCGCCGAATACAACTACGACCGGCCCCACCAGGGCATCGACGACGCCTTCCCCGGCGACCGGTTCCACCGCCCCGCCGCAGGACGGGACCGGTCCGAGGCGGAGGCCCTGCCGCTGCGCCTGCCGTCCGGGCTGCTGCCCGGGCCACCACCGGCCCCCAGGAAGCCACCCGCCGTCGAGATCGACAACCCGTCCGTGACCGTGTCCACCGGCCGGCCGCAACCGGTGCAGCTGGTCCGGGTGGTGCCACCATCGGGCAACCTGACCGTCGCCCAGCAGCAGATATGGCTCGGCCCCGCCCTCGCCGGCACCCCGGTCACGATCTGGGTCGACACCGACCGACTGCACGTCCTGACCGCCGACGGCGCCCGAATCAAGTCCAGCCCGTCCCGGCTGTCCCAACGCGACCTCGCCCGGCTCCTGGCCGACGGCGGCACACCGGCCGGCCCGTCCCACTGCCGCAGCCCGAACCACGGACCACCGCCGTCGAGGTCGACCGGGTCGTCAACGCCTGCGGCGGGATCAGCATCGCCGGCCGGCAGATCAGCGTCGGCATGCCGCTTGCCGGTCAACGGGTCCGGGTCCGCCTCGACGGCATCCTCCTGCACATCATCGACGACGCCGGGCAGCTGCGCCGCACTCTGCGCTGCCCACTACCGCCCACCGCGCTCGGCCGCATCCGCGACGCCCGACCCGCCTCACCAGTCCCACCACCGGCCACTGCCCCGATGGTCGAGCGGATCGTGTCGGTCAATGGCAGCATCCAGGTCGCTGGACAACGCATCCAGGTCGGCAAGGTCCACGCCCGCAAACTCGTCACCGTCGCCCTCGACGAGCACACCATCACCAACTGCGACGCCGACAGCCCGATCGCAGCCGTGCCCCGCCGCAGCACCACCGAGCTGAACCGCACCAAGGCCAAACACCAGATCACGGTCACCGCTGGGTAAGCCCTCGCACCGGGAAGCAGGGCCGTTTCTGCGCTGGTGGCTACCACGGCCAATGCGTGGCCAGGTGGGCTGGCTCGTCACCCGGCGACACCACGAACACGTGCTCGACGCTGTCATCGAACACCAGCAGCGGCCCGGACCGCGATGCCAGCGCCACCACTGCGGCCAGCACCGCACTGCCGGATGGCTTGCGGAACCCGATGTCGGTCACGGCCTGGCTGAGCTCCACCGGCTCGTCATCGTCGACGCCATCGACGCCCAGGCTGACCTCGCCCAGGTCCATGCCGCCCACCGCCGCGCAGGTGGCCGGGTCCGGGCAGCCCGGGAGATCGCGGGTCAGGTCATGCCCGGCGACCCGGAACCACGGCACGCCGTGACAGCCGGCCTCCCGAAACGCGGACAGGACCTGCGCCACTGTCGGCAATTCACGGGCCGCCGGTGGCTCCTCGGGCAGACCAAAGGACGACTCAGCCCCGGCTGCCCACTCGAGTCCACCGTCTGCGGCCGCGGTGTGCAGGGGCGTCACCAGCAAACGCCAACTCACAGCACGCATCGTGCCATCCAACGGCCGGAACCCCGAGACGCGAACAGTCCCGTCCCGGACGGCCTCGCCCTACGATCGATCCAGGCACCAGACCTATTCGATCACGGCCTGGCGTCAAGCATCCTCCGACGCCGTTTCGTCAACCATCATGCGAGACCAGGCATGGCCGGCAGCCCGGTCTCCGGCGGCCGGCTGTCGTACTCCGGTTGATGCCGAAGAAGGACCGGCCTCGTGGCGTGGTGGGAGCCCTTCTCCGGCGGGCCGACAGCAAACGGCGAGACGTCTCCGCGAGTCAAGATCAGCGCTAGGTTGTGCCCTGGTCGTGCCCGATGATCTCTTCCCCGCGTTGTCGCAGTTCAGAGGCGGTAGCTGGCGGGCCGCCAGGGACTCGAACCCTGAACCTGGCTGCGCCAGGACGGATGGTGCTCACGCCTCGGCCAGGCTGTTGCGGAGTTGGTTGGCGAGCGCGATCGTTGTTTCTTGGGGTTCGGCGTCGATGTCGGTCAGGGCTCTGGTCAGGGCGCGCAGCAGGGTGCGGATGCCGTCGGCGTCGCCGAGAGCGTGGCGGGTGTGCATGGCGCGGGTGTAGAGGGCTTCGTTGTAGCGGTCGAGGCCGATGGCCTTGTCGAGCAGTGCGGATGCGCCCTGCGGGTCGGTGTCGATCAGGTCGTCTGCGAGCAGCAGGTGGGCTTCGGTGCCCCATCGGCGGGCGGTCTCCCGATGTGGCTGGAGCCATTCGTAGTCCTGGCCGTCCGCGAGGGGCGCGGTGGAGAGGTCGCAGGCGGCGGTGAGTAGCTCGCGGCGGCGGGGGCCGCTGGCGACGGTGGCCGCACGGAGTAGGTCCCGCAGTGTCCAGACGTCGACATCGACGGTGGCCGGGTCGAGTCGGTAGCGGCCGGCGGTCTTGATGAGGTAGGCACTCTTCGCATCAGCGGTGCCAGCACGAGCGAGGACGTGTCGTAGGTTGCTGGCGTTGGTGTGTACGCGCTGGTCGGCTTGGCTGATGCGGGCGTCTGGTTCGAGGTATTCGCCGATGTCGCGGGTGGTCATTCCGTCGGGGTGGCAGGCCAGAAAGACGGCCAGTTCGAGGGCCTTGGCCCGCAGGGGTCGGCCGGGTCGGGTGATGTCCTCAATCCGCGGCTGCCCGAGAACCCGCAGTCGTACCTTACCGGCGATGGCGTCGGCGGGCAGCGTGATGACCGGGGTCGGCCGGTCGGAGGGCTTGGTGGCGCGGCTGGCATGCAGCGGGACGACCGTGACCGGTAAGGCGGGCGACGCGACAGCGGGCGGTTCACCGGTCTGCGCCTCTCGCAGGGTCGTGAGGATCTGGATCGCCGCCTCGGATTCGAGTACGGGCAGGCGCGCTGGCAGTGGCGCGTCCGGCTGGCCGGACACCATGTTGGTGTGGCCGTCCGCAGTGACTTCGACGGTGGCGCCGTGAGCCCACTCTCCCAGTAGTAGGGCGGACACACGCAGGGCGCGGCCGAAGGCGAGGACGGCTTCGGCGCGCGTGCGGGCACCTGCGGGTGGGGTGTGGGCGATGAGCATCAGGGGTGGCAGCGTTTCCTCGTCGGGGGCGTGCTGGCGCAGGGTGTCCAGGTCCGTGAGGGCGTGCTCGTCGAGGATGCGGCTGCGGTGCAGGAGCGTGGCCTCGATCACCGTGAGTGCGTCGGCGATGCTGTCGGCGATGTGTAGCCGTGGCCATGGCTGGAGGTTGGCTGTGTCGGGGCCGAGCAGTGTTGCCAGGGTGGCGACGTCGATGACCACTTCACCACGTGCGTCGGGGTGGTGCGGGTCGCCGGATGCCAGGGCCGCGACGAGGGCGGCGCGGGCTGCGGCGTGCGCGCCGTCGCCGACGACGCCGGTCGTGCCGCTGGGCAGTGGCGTCAGGTCGGGGACGAGGGTAGGCGGCTCGGTGTTCTGGCTGTCCGGGTTTGGCAGTTCGGTGTTGCGGGCGACGGCGCGCCGCAGGTGGAGTACGGGTGGCGGCAGTTGCGTGGGCGGGTCGGTGTCGGGCTCGCCGGTGTAGCGGCGCCGGCGCTGTGCCCAGACCAGCGCGGCGGCGGCGCTGATCGCGGCGGCGAGCGACCAGGGCAGCCAGTTGGCTGGGGACAGCTGCACACCGTGCTCGTCGGTTGCTCCGGCCGAGCTCCGCGTGCCGTTGACTGTTGGCGAGGTGGACGGCGACGCCGTGACGGTCGGGGTAGCGGGCTCCGCAGATGGGCTTGGTACTCGTACCCCGTGAGTTGCCGGTGCAGGGCTGTCGGGGACGGTGGCCGCGTCGTGTTCGTTCGTTGTGGACGACGGCGTGGGGCTCGACGCGTCCTTTGGAGTGCTGGGCGGTGGCGAGGGGGTGACGGCCGCCGGCGGTGGCGCCGGCGGACGGGACGGGGCCGTCGGGGTGGCAATCTGCGGTGGGCGGGCATCAGCGGGCAGCCGCAGGTCCCAGCCGGGATAGATGAGGTCGCAGTCGCGTAGGGCGCCGCCGGCTCGAGGGAAGTGGCGGTGCTTGTTCAGGCGGCAGATCTCCGGCCACCGGCCGGCGTCGCCGAGCCACTCCTTGGCGATCTTGGACAGGGTGTCGTTTCGTTCGACGGTGTAGAGGTAGCGGGTGCCGGCGACCTGGATGAGCACGGGTCCTCGCGCAGCGGCTTGCCGCGGAATGACCCCCGCATCGTCGGTCGAGGCGACAGCTGCGGGTGACCTGCCGCCGCCGTCGGCGACGTTGAGGTTGCCGACGGAGGTGACTGCGATCGCCGCGGTGCCGGCCAGGCCGAACACGAGCCGGTGCAGCGGCGCGGGAAGCCGCAGTACCGGGATCCGCCATCGGGTCACCAGCGCGAGCAGTTCGGCAACCAGCAGCAGCGCCAGCACAGCCCACAGCAGCCACAGCGCCCAGATGGCCGCGCCGGTAAGCGCGTTCGGGGTGAACCGTCCGCTCGGCTGATCGAACCACGCCACGAACTGCGTCCATGACGGCAACCGCCGCACGGGGTTCCCGCCGAGGAACAGCAGCAGCGCCGGTGTCCCGCCAAGGAAGACCGCTGCGCCGAGGACAGCGCGGATCAGCCGGACCACGGTCGCTGCCGGCCCTGTCCGACGGCGAGGCGGTGACGGGACGGGCGGGGTGTAGACCGTGGGGTGCACGTATTCGGCCAGCCGGTCACGTCCGTCCCGGGACTCCTGCGGCACTCTGTTCCTCCCTGCGACCGACACTGAGCTTCTTCCCCACATACACCGCAATGAGTGGTGATGACCATCCCGCGACGAAGGATTCTTTTGCGCGCGCATGGTGAAGATCACCCGACGAGACGGTGGTTGACGATCTACTCCCTCCTCGGGAGCAGCTACTAGTGGTTGCTTTCCCTTCTAGGGCTGTCCATAGTTGACAATCGTGGGCAGTGTCTATCGGATCGGCGAGTTTGCCAAGCGGGTGGGCCGTTCGGTGAGCACGGTGCGCCGGTGGGAGGCGGAGGGTCGGATCACGGCCCGTCGTCTGCCGTCCGGTCAGCGGTATTTCGACGATTCTGATGTGCGTCGGGTGCTGCAGCCGGGCTTCGACGCCGACCGGCGGAAGGTCGTGGTGTACTGCCGGGTGTCGTCGCCGGGTCAGAAGTCGGACTTGGGCTCGCAGGTGGCGGCGATGCAACAGTTCTGCCTCGCTCGCGGTCTGGCCGTGGACGAGTGGGTCAGCGAGGTTGGCGGCGGGATGAACCTGCGCCGCAAGAAATTCCTGGCGTTGATGGATGCCGTCGACCGGGGTGAGGTCGCCACGCTGGTGGTGGCCCACAAGGACAGGTTGGCCCGGTTCGGGTTCGACCTGGTGGAGCATCTGGCGGCGCGCGGCGGCTGCGAGATCGTCGTCGCCAACCAGGAGTCCCTGTCCCCACGGCAGGAGCTGGT
>NZ_VSFA01000019.1 GCF_008119785.1 Micromonospora sp. MP36
CCCCGCGCCCCGCGCCCCGCGCCCCGCGCCCCGCGCCCCGCGCCCCGCGCCAAGATCGTGCCCAACCCAGGAAGTAGTGGCCTCCGACCGCTGGGATGGCACTCGATCCTGGATCGAGTGCCATCCCGGTGCTCGATCCAGGATCGAGCACGATCCCGCGGTGCGCAGGGCACGGGTCGGCGGGGACCCGGCGGGGTAAGCACCTACGGGTGCGGGGGCGGGCGATCCTCCTCGGGGCCGAGGGCGGGCCCCGCACCCGTTCCTAGCGTGGAATCAGCGCGGCGGATCCGCCGCAGAGTGGGAGTACGACGATGAGTCGCAAACTGGTCCGGCCCCGCCAGGGGCGCATGCTCGCGGGTGTCTGCGCCGGCCTGGCGCAGCGGTTCGGCCTGTCGGCCGGGTTCGTCCGGCTGCTGTTCCTGCTGTCCCTGCTGCTGCCCGGCACCCAGTTGATCATCTACCTGATCCTCTGGATCCTCATGCCCAACGAGGACCGCTACCTCGCCCCCACCCACCACTGACACTCCGCGCGCGCCCCGACACCGTCGGGCCGGCCGCTTTCCCCGCCCGGCCGCCCGCCGGAGCCTGCCACCCGCCGGAGGCCAGCCGCCCGCCGGGCGGGACAGCGCCCGGCCAGCAACATCGGGGAAGTTGCTGGCTCCGCCGCGCCTGAAGCAGCAACCTCCCCGAACCAGCCGCCTCGCGCGGCGCGGGAAGGGACAGGCGACAGCGCGGCGCGGGCCTGGACAGGCGACAGCACGGCGCCCGCCCCGGATCTCGGGGCGGGCGCCGGGTGCGTCGAAGGGGATCAGGGAGCGGTGTAGGTGACCGTGATCTTCTGGTAGCCGAGGGAGCGGAGCAGGCCCTCCAGCATCTTGCGGGTGTTCTCCTCGGCCCGTGCGGTGAGCCCGCTGTCCCGGGCGGCGGCGGTGATCCGGTCCTCGGCCAGCCGGTAGACCTGCTGCTGCCGGTTGGGGTTGCCGGCCACCAGGTCGTTGAGCCGGTTGATCAGGCCGCGCTCCTCGGCGAAGACGTAGCTCTTCTCCAGGTCGAGGTTGGTCTCCCCGAGCTGCGGCGCGGGCAGCTTGATCTCCACGGACTTCTTGTCGGCCGACTCCACGATCGCCCCGTCGGCGATCTTCGAGAAGTCCACGTACGCCTCGACCCGGCCGGCCCCGACGAACAGGGTCCGCTCGTTGAGCAGGAAGTCCGGCACGTTCCTCCGGTCGTTCTGGAGGTCGACCACCACCTGGAAGTCGCCCTCGGCGGCGACGTAGCGGCTGAGGTCCCGGATCGACTTGAGCAGCGGCGGCTGGCTGCGGTCGGTCTGCTCCTTGGCGAACGGGTTGCGGAACTCCGGCAGGATCCCGGTGGCCTGCACGCCGAGCAGCACCACCACGGCCAGCGCGGCCGCGCCGAGCACCCAGAGCAGGCCGCGGGCCGGGCCACCCGCCGACGGCGGGGCACCCGGCGCGGGGTCGGGTGTGCCGTCCGACCGGGCCCGCAGAGCATCGCCGGTCGGGTATTCCGGGAACTCCCTGGTGGGCTCGTTGGTCTCACCGTCGCGGGCCATCGCCCTCACCGTCCTTGTCAGACAAAGCGCCTGAAGATGACGGTAAGGCCCCGGTACGATACCCGCTCGCCGAGCCGGGGCGGAGGCGAGAACCGCAGGTCAGGCGAACGCGGAGAGCCCGGTCAGCCGCTGCCCGATGACCAGCTGGTGGATCTCCGAGGTGCCCTCGTAGGTCAGCACGCTCTCCAGGTTGTTGGCGTGCCGCATGACCGGGTACTCGCCGGAGATCCCATTGGCGCCGAGGATGGTGCGGCACTGCCGGGCGATCGCCAGGGCCTCCCGGACGTTGTTCAGCTTGCCCACGCTGACCTGCTCGGGGCGGAGCTTCCCGGCGTCGGCGAGCCGGCCCAGGTGCAGCGCCAGCAGCAGCCCCTTGTTCCACTCGACGGCCATGTCGGCGAGCTTGGCCTGGGTGAGCTGGAAGCCGGCCAGCGGCCGGCCGAACTGGGTCCGGGTGGTCGCGTACGACAGGGCGGTCTCCAGGCACTCGCGGGCCGCGCCGAGCGCCCCCCACACGATGCCGTGCCGGGCCTCGGTGAGGCAGCTCAGCGGCGCCTTCAACCCGACCGCCTCGGGCAGCCGGGCGTCCGCCGGAAGCCGGACGTCGTCGAGGACGACCTCCCCGGTCAGCGACGCGCGCAGCGACATCTTGTGCCGGATCTCGCGCGCCGTCACCCCGGGCGTGTCCATCGGTACGGCGAAGCCGCGTACCCCGTCGTCGGTACGCGCCCAGATCACCCCGACATCGGCGATCGGCGCGTTGGTGATCCACATCTTGGTGCCGGTCAGGATCCAGTCGTCGCCGTCCCGGCGGGCCCGGGTGGCCATCGAGGCCGGGTCGGAGCCGTGGTCCGGCTCGGTCAGCCCGAAGCAGCCGATCGCCTCGCCGGCCGCCATCGCCGGCAGCCAACGCTGCTTCTGCTCCTCGCTGCCGTAGCGCCAGATGGCGTACATGGCCAGCGAACCCTGCACCGAGACCAGCGAGCGGACGCCCGAGTCGCCGGCCTCCAGCTCCAGGCAGGCCAGCCCGTACGCGACGGCCGACGCGCCGGCGCAGCCGTACCCGGGCAGGTGCATGCCGAGCAGGCCGAGCTTGCCGAACTCGCGCGCCAGCTCGCGGGCCGGCACCTGGCCGTCCTCGTACCAGCCGGCGACGTGCGGGCGTACCCGGTCGTCCACGAGCTGGCGCACGACGGCGCGGATCTGCCGCTCCTCGTCACCGAGGGACGCGTCGATGTCCAGCAGGTCGAGGGGTGCGCTCATGGCCGCCACCTTAACGAAGACTCAGGGAGAGGTCACTCGCCCTGCGGGCTGAGCACCAGCACCCGGGCGTGGATCTGGTTGCGCTGCTGGAGCGCCGCGCGCAGCGCCCGGTGCAGGCCGTCCTCCAGGTAGAGGCCGCCGTTCCACTGCACCACGTGCGGGAAGAGGTCGCCGTAGAAGGTGGAGTCCTCGGCGAGGAGCTTGTCCAGCGCCAGCTCCCGCTTGGTGGTGATGAGCTGGTCCAGCCGCAGCGGACGCGGTGGGATCTCCGCCCACTGCTTGAGCGTGAGGTTGTGCTCTGGGTAGGGACGCCCGTCCCGGACCGCTCTGAAGATCACGGCACGCTCCCCTCCCCCAAGGCCGGGCCCGCCCCGACGCCCCGCCGATCACAGCGGGCGCTCCGGGGCAGCTGATGATGTCCGTGCCAGCCTAGCGGCACCCGCCACACCGCGTTTTACTCCCTCATGTCGGGTTCCACCCCGCCGACACCCCGGGGCCGGACCGGGCGAACCAGCTCAGCTCCAGCGGCCGCGCCGGACCACCTCGTCCATCGGCCGCCGCCCCCGACGCAGCGACGGTGACCGGTGGTCGGGCGCCCGGTAACCGATCGTGATCGCGCCGATCGGCTGATAGTCGTCCGGCACCCCGAACGCCTCCCGGTACGCCCCGAGCCGCTGCGGCGGGATGCCGAAGAAGCACGCCCCCAGCCCCTCGTCCACGGCGGTGAGCAGCATCAGCAGCGCGGCGAACCCGGTGTCCACGTACCAGTAGGGCACCGGCCAGCGGTCCTCGGCGCGATCCGCCCAGCCCTTGTCCGGCTCGGTGTACCGGTCCAGATAGGCGGAGCGGTTGGCGTGCGGCACCACGATCAGCGGGGCCCGGCGCATCCCGGCCAGCCAGCGTTCCCGGCCGCCGCTACCCGGGGTGGCCGCCGCCCAGAACCGCTCCCGGTCCGCCGGTTCCTCCAGCACCAGGAAGCCCCAGCCCTGGGCGAAACCGGCCGAGGGCGCCCGGATCGCGTGTTCCAGCAGCCGGTCCACCACCTCCGGCGGGACCGGCCGGTCCGGGTCGTAGTTGCGGACCATCCGGCGGCGCCGGACGACGTCGGCGAACTCCATGCTCAGGCCCCGGGCCGGACGCCCCAGGCACCCCGCCAGGTGTCGCCGGGAGCCAGCGCGATCAGGTCCCGCCCCGAGCGGAACGCGTCCGGCGGGCAGGTCATCGGCTCGATCGCCACCGACCGGCGCCGCCGCTCGCCGCTGAGCGTGTCCCCGGTGAAGACCTGCCACCAGCCGAACTCGCGGTCCGCCCAGACCTGCAGCCTGGCCGCGTCATCAGGCGCGGCGAGGCTCACCGCCGAGCCGCCGTCGGCGTCCCGGACGACGTCACCGAAGGTCACGTCGAGCACCGCGTCACCGATCGGGCGGGGCTCGGTGAAGTCGTACTCCGTGCCGGCCACCGGGGTCACCCCGATGGGCAGCAGCCGGCTGTCCACCATCACCCGGGTACGCGCCGGCACCCGCAGCGACGCCTCCGCCACGGCGGTCTTGGGGAGGCGCAGGTAGGGGTGCACCGAGAAGCCGACCGGCGCCGCCTCGCCGGCCAGGTTCGTCACCTCGTGCTCGGCCCGCAGCCCGTCCGCCCCGACCCGCCACCGGGTACGCAGCCGCAGCGGCCACGGGTAGCCGGGGCGCGCCGGCAGGTCGTACCCGACCGTGACGCTGTCGTCCGCGCGCTCGACCAGGTGCCAGGACACCCAGTTGACCAGGCCGTGGATGGCGTTGTTGCGGCTCGGCTCGCTCACGTCGAGCTGCAACGACCGCTCGCCGAAGGTGTACGCGCCGTCCCGGATCCGGTTCGGCCACGGGGCCAGCACCTGCCCGGCCCCGCCGGGGCAGAGCTCGTCCGCCGCGTACCCGTCGAGGTGGTCCACCCCGTCGTGCCGGTACGCCCGCAGCCCGCCACCCACCTCGACGACGACCGCCTCGTGACCGTCGGCGGCGATGGTCCACTGTGCCCCCGACGGTGACTGCCCTACCCCGTTCCCCATGCCGCCGACCCTAGTCGATGCGAGGAAGGGCCCCCGGTCAACGCCTGCGGCCGCGGAGGGCATCCTTCCCGACACCTGGGCCGCGGCACCAGGCCGGCGTACGACGGGGTCAGCTGCGGTCGGACGCCGTGGTGGCGGCGCGATAGCGGAGCAGGGCCGGGAAGGCCACCACCAGCACCACGGCGAGGACGGCCGAGACGAGGCCACCGCCCACCCAGGCGACGCCGGCGCCGAAGCCGGCGGCCATCGTGCCGGCCCGCAGGTCGCCCAGGCGCGGGCCACCGGCGACCACCACGGTGTTCACGCCCTGGAGCCGGCCGCGCATCCGGTCCGGCGCGTAGACCAGCAGCATCGACTGCCGCAGCACCGAGCTGACCAGGTCGGCGGCCCCGGCCAGACCGAGCAGCAGCACCACCAGCCAGAGTTGGCGGGCCAGCCCGGCCAGGGCGATCGCGACGCCCCAGCCCACCACGGCCAGCACCAGCGCCAACCCCTGCCGGCGCAGCCGGCCGATCCAGCCGGAGGTCAGGCCACCCAGCATCGCGCCGATGGCGATGGCGCTGTAGAGCCAGCCGACCGCGCCGCCGCCACCGAGCCGCTCCTGCGCCACCTCGGGGAAGAGCGCCCGGGGCATGGCCAGGACCATCGCGATCAGGTCGATGGCGAACGACAGCAGCAGCACCGGCGTGGTGGCCAGGTAGCGGAAGCCGTCGACGATGCTGGCCAGTCCCGCCTTCCGCGGCGTGCCGTCGCCGTCCGGGTCCGGCTCGGGCGGCATCGCCGGCAGGCGCAGGGTGGCCCAGAGCGAGACGGTGAACAGCAGCCCGTCCACCGCGTACGCGATCGGCAACCCGACGTCGATCCGCCAGCTGGCGAAGATCAGGCCGGCGGTGAGCGGCCCGAAGACCGAGGCCGCGGTGAAGGTGGTGAAGTTCAGCGTGCTGGCCGCCGGGACCAGCTCGGCCGGCACCAGGCGCGGCAGGATCGCGCTGCGGGCCGGTGAGGTGATCGCGAAGGCGATCGACTGCACCGCCACCAGGGCGAGCAGCAGCGTCGGGCTGCCCACCCGGAACAGCGACTGGAGCAGCAGGCCCAGGGTCGACGCCCAGAGCAGCCCGCCCGCGGCGAGCAGCACCTGGCGCCGGTCCCGGGCGTCGGCGACCGCGCCGCCCCACAGCCCGAAGACCAGCAACGGCAGGAATCCGGCCACGCCCAGCAGGCCGACCCAGAACGAGCCGCCGGTCAGGGAGAACATCTCCACCGGTACGGCGACCGCGGTGAACTGGAAGCCGAACATCGCCACGCCGTTGCCGAGCCACACCCGCCGGTACGCGGGCACCCCCAGCGGGCGCAGGTCGATCGCCCAGCGGCGCGCTCCGCGCGGCCGGGCCTCCTGCACCCCGGTCACGGCGCCAGCCGCTCGGTGACCCAGTCGCCGCCCTCGGTACGGCGGAACCGCAGCCGGTCGTGCAGCCGGCTGACCCGGCCGTGCCAGAACTCCACCGTCTCCGGCCGGACCCGCAGCCCGCCCCAGTGCGGTGGCGCGGGGATCGGCTCGACGTCGGCGAACCGTTCCGCCGCCGCCCGGTACGCCACGTCCAGCGCGGCCCGGTCGGGGACCACCTGCGACTGAGTGCTGGCCCAGGCCCCGAGCTGGGAGCCGCGCGGCCGGCTGGCGAAGTACGCCTCGGTCTCGGCCCGGTCGACCTTCTCCACCCGCCCGGTGACCACCACCTGGCGCTGCATCGGGAACCAGGGGAAGACCAGGCTGATCCACGGGTTGGCGGCCGCCTCGGTGCCCTTGCGGGACCCGTAGTTGGTGTAGAAGACGAAGCCCTCCGGGTCGTACCCCTTGAGCAGGACGGTGCGGGCGCTCGGGCGGCCCGCGGCGTCGGCGGTGGCGACCACCATGGCGTTCGGCTCCGGAAGCGGGTACGCCACCGCGTCGGCGAACCAGCGGGCGAACTGGGTGTGCCAGTCCGGCGCAAGCTCCGATTCAGAAAGGCCCAGGTCGGCGGCGTACTCGTTACGCATGCCCGCCGGGGCCGGTGTGTCGCCCGTCACTCCGTCTTCCCCCTCGTCGGGGCGGCCGCGTCCCCCGACGCTGGCCAGACCCCACCGCCCAGTCTGGCCCAGGCCGTGAGCTTGTCCACCCCGGGGGATGTCGCGTGCAGCACAGTCGCAGCGGGTCGCGCACTTGGTTACCGAGCAGGCAAGATGGCACGAACACATCCCTGAGGGTCGCCTAAGAAGCCGGGCCGGATGAGTCCGTGCGGGGCGCACCGAGCCGGAAGCCAGGAGACGACATGTCCGACTTCAAACCGGGCCTGGAAGGCGTCGTAGCCTTCGAGACCGAGATCGCCGAACCGGACCGCGAGGGCGGGTCGCTGCGCTATCGCGGCGTGGACATCGAGGATCTGATCGGGCAGGTCTCCTTCGGCAACGTCTGGGCACTGCTGGTCGACGGGCGCTTCGGCCCGGGCCTGCCGCCGGCCGAGCCGTTCCCGGTGCCGGTGCACTCCGGCGACATCCGCGTCGACGTTCAGTCCGCGGTCGCCATGCTCGCCCCGTACTGGGGCCTCAGCCAGCTGCTCGACATCTCCGACGAGCAGGCCCGCGAGGACCTGGCCCGGGTGTCGGTCACCGCGCTCTCCTTCGTCGCCCAGTCCGCCCGCGGCCTGGGCCTGCCCGCCGTGCCGCAGAAGGAGATCGACAAGGCGGAGACGATCGTCGAGCGCTTCATGAAGCGCTGGCGGGGTGAGCCCGACCCGCGGCACGTCAAGGCCGTCGACGCCTACTTCATCTCGGCCGCCGAGCACGGCCTGAACGCCTCCACCTTCACCGCCCGGATCGTCGCCTCCACCGGCGCAGACGCCGCGGCCTGCATCTCCTCCGGCATCGGCGCGCTCTCCGGCCCGCTGCACGGCGGCGCGCCGTCGCGGGTGCTCAGCATGCTGGAGGCGGTCGAGCGCAGCGGCGACGCCGAGGGGTACGTCAAGGGCGTCCTCGACCGGGGCGAGCGGCTGATGGGCTTCGGCCACCGGGTCTACCGGGCCGAGGACCCGCGCGCCCGGGTGCTCCGGCGCACCGCCAAGGAGCTGGGTGCGCCCCGCTTCGAGGTCGCCGAGGCGCTGGAGAAGGCCGCCCTGGCCGAGCTCCAGGCCCGCCGGCCGGACCGAGTGCTCGCCACCAACGTCGAGTTCTGGTCGGCCGTGGTGCTGGACTTCGCCGAGGTGCCGGCGCACATGTTCACCTCGATGTTCACCTGTGCCCGGATGGGCGGTTGGTCCGCGCACATCCTCGAGCAGAAGAAGCTGCAGCGGCTGGTCCGCCCGTCGGCCCGGTACGTCGGCCACGGCCCGCGCAAGCCGCAGGAGGTCGAGGGCTGGGACGCCATCCCGCACGGCGTCTGATCCCGCGTACCCCTCGAAGGGCCTCGTCCGGCGCGGACGGGGCCCTTCGCGCATCGCTGTGGCGCATCCCTCACCGCCGGGTGTGGGACCAGCCGCCGGGCCCGGTGGTCCGGGTGGGAGGATGAAGGCCGGCAGTGCCGCCGGACCGGGTTCGGATCCCGGCTCCCCGCGCGCCCCCGCGCGGCCGTCGTCGGTCCGCGCCCGCTGAAGGGCCCGTTCTCGCAGCCCACGCGGAAGGATCGAGACAACCGTGGCTGACGCACCGACCATCCGGATTCCCGACGACATCAAGCCCGCCGACGGACGCTTCGGCTGCGGGCCGTCCAAGGTCCGTCCAGCGGCGGTCTCCGCACTTGCCGACGTCGCCACCAGCTACCTGGGCACCTCCCACCGGCAGAAGACCGTGCGGGACCAGGTGGCCCGGCTGCGCCGGGGCATCGCCGAGTTCTTCGCCCTCCCCGAGGGCTACGAGGTGGTCCTCGGCAACGGCGGCACCACCGCCTTCTGGGAGGTCGCCGCCTTCGGCCTGATCCGCGACCGGGCCCAGTTCGCCAGCTTCGGCGAGTTCGGCGCCAAGTTCGCCAAGTCGGTCAAGGACGCCCCGTTCCTGGGCGAGCCGACGATCCGCAAGTCCGAGCCGGGCAGCGCGCCGGCCCTGGTCGCCGAGGCGGGCGTGGACGTCTACGCCACCCCGCACAACGAGACCTCCACGGGCGTGGCCGTGCCGATCAGCCGGGTGCCGGGCGCCGACGAGGGCTCCCTGCTGCTGGTCGACGCCACCTCCGGCGCCGGCGGCCTGGAGGTCAACGTCGGCGAGACCGACGTCTACTACTTCGCCCCGCAGAAGTGCTTCGGCTCCGACGGCGGCCTCTGGCTGGCCCTGATGTCGCCGGCCGCGCTCGCCCGGGCCACCGAGATCAAGGAGTCGGGTCGCTACATCCCGGCCTTCCTCGACCTGGTCACCGCGATCGACAACTCCCGGCTGGAGCAGACGTACAACACGCCCGCGCTGGCCACCATCTTCCTGGCCGCGGAGCAGACCGACTGGATGAACGCCCAGGGCGGCCTGGCCTGGGCGGCCAAGCGCACCGCCGAGAGCGCCGGCATCGTCTACGGCTGGGCCGAGCGGTCCGAGTTCGCGACGCCGTTCGTGGCCGACCCGGCGGTGCGCTCCAACGTGGTCGCCACGATCGACTTCGCCGACGGGGTAGACGCCTCGGCGATCGCGAAGGTGCTGCGCGCCAACGGCATCGTCGACACCGAGCCCTACCGGAAGCTGGGCCGCAACCAGCTGCGGATCGCGCTGTTCCCGGCCGTCGAGCCGGCCGATGTGGAGGCGCTCACCGCGTGCGTCGACCACGTGGTCGAGCGACTCTGATCACCTGGTGACGCTGGGTGGCCGTCGACGCCCCGACGGCCACCCACCGTGATCATCGCCGCAGGTCAGTCGCGACATGCCGGGGTGTCGCATCCCCCACCTTCGGGTAGATGAGCGTACGGTGGTGCGAGACGCCCGGGTGGCCGGCTCGTGGCGTGACGGCCAGCGAAGCGGGACGGAGGCAAGCACATGCGCCCAGTACGCTTCGTCGCCCTTTCCGAGGACGGCCAGGCTCTGGTGCTCGCCGACGAGGTCGGGCGCCTGCTCGCCCTGCCGATCGACGAACGCGTCGCCTCGGTGCTGCACTCCGATCCCGGCGCGGCGCCCCTCGCGGTGGTGGCGACCGCCGCCGATCCGACGCCGTCGCTCTCTCCCCGGGACATCCAGGCCCGGATCCGCTCCGGCGAGTCCGCCGAGGACGTCGCCCGGATCGCCGGCGTCCCGGTCGACCGTGTCCTGCGCTACGCGGGCCCGGTGCTCCAGGAGCGGGCCATGCTCGCCCAGCACGCCCGGCGGACCAGGCTCAAGGGCGCGGAGAAGCCGACCCCGCTGGCCGAGGTGGTCAACGGCCGGCTGGCCCAGCACGGGATCGACACCGAGAAGATCTCCTGGGACGCGTACCGCCGCGACGACGGCACCTGGCGCATCATCGCCACCTGGCCGTCGGGCAAGGCCACGGCGCAGGCGGTCTGGGACCTCGACAAGACCCGGCAGCACGTCACCCCGCACGACGACATGGCGCAATACCTGTGCGCCGAGCGGCCCACGCCGATCCTCGGCCAGGAGCCGGCGCCGGAGCGCGGCGGCCACGCGCTGCCCGGCCCGTCGCGTGGCGAGCCGAGCCGGGGCGGGCACGGCCTGCCGGCGCCCGCCGAGCACCCCCGTCCGGGGCGGGACCCGATCCGGGCCGGCCGGGACGCCCTGCTCGCCTCGCTGGACCGGCCACTCGGCGGCACCCCCGGGCGCGGTCTCGACACCCGGTCCCCGGCCGCCCTGGCCGGGTCAGAGGCGCCCCGCCAGCGGGCGGTCTCCGGCGGTGCGGCGGCGCTGCTCGGCGGTGGGCCCGGTTCGGCGTTCGACGACGACTCGGACGCGCCGAAGGAGGTCCCGGCCGTACCATCGCTGGCCGTGCTCCGGCCGCGACGCACCGGCGCGGCGGCGGCCACCGGCGGAGGCGAGTCGGCGGAGGCCGGCGGCAAGCCGCGCAAGCGGCTGCCGAGCTGGGACGACGTCCTCTTCGGCAGCGGCCCGGCGGCCCGCGAGTCGTCCTGATCCACTCGGGCCACCCTGGTCACGAGAGGCACTCGAAGTGCCCGCGTGCCAGGGTGGACCCATGGAGTACACGAACCTGGGACGCACCGGTCTCTCGGTGAGCCGGCTCTGCCTCGGCACCATGAACTTCGGGCCGCAGACCGACGAGCCGGACAGCTTCGCCATCATGGACCGGGCGCTGGAACACGGGATCAACTTCTTCGACACCGCGAACGTCTACGGCTGGAAGCTCGGCGAGGGCGTCACCGAGCAGATCATCGGGCGCTGGTTCGCTCAGGGCGGCGGGCGCCGCGACAAGGTCGTCCTGGCCACCAAGGTGTACGGCAAGATGGGCGAGTGGCCCAACGAGCAGGGCCTCAGCGCCCGGCACATCATCCGGGCCTGTGAGGAGTCACTGCGCCGGCTGCAGACCGACACCATCGACCTGTACCAGATGCACCACATCTCCCGGACCACGCCGTGGGAGGAGATCTGGCAGGCCATGGAGACCCTGGTCGCCCAGGGCAAGGTCTGCTACGTCGGATCGTCCAACTTCGCCGGTTGGCACATCGCCCGGGCGCAGGCGGCGGCAGAGCGGCGTAACTTCCTCGGCCTCGTCTCCGAGCAGTGCATCTACAACCTGCTCACCCGCCACGTCGAGTTGGAGGTGATCCCGGCCGCGCAGGAGTACGGGCTGGGCGTCATCCCCTGGTCGCCGCTGCACGGCGGGCTGCTCTCCGGGGTCATCCGCAAGATGGCCGAGGGTGGCGCCGCCCGCGGCACCACCGGCCGGTCCGCCGACGCGCTCGCCGCGCACCGGTCCACCATCGAGGCGTACGAGAAGCTCTGCGCCGACCTCGGTCACGACCCGGCCGACGTGGCGCTGGCCTGGCTGCTCTCCCGGCCGGGGGTGACCGCCCCGATCGTCGGCCCGCGCACCCTGGACCAGCTCGACCGGAGCCTCGGCGCGCTGGCGGTGGACCTCGACGAGGCCGCCCTGAAGCGGCTGGACGAGCTCTTCCCGCCGCTCGGCAACGGCGGCCCCGGCCCGGAGGCCTGGGCCTGGTGACCCCGTCCGGGCCGGCCGGGCAGGTCCCGGCTCGGCCCGGGCGCGGCCCCGGTCAGATGGGCCAGGCGGCGAGGCGGTCGTAGGTGGAGCGGGAACCGGGGTGGCTGCGGACCAGCACCAGTTCCTCCGCCGGCCATTCCGGGCCGAGGTAGTCGTGCAGGGCCTCCCGGTCGGCCAGGACCTCGGTGCGGTCGATCCGGTCGCCGGGGCGGGCGATGGTCAGGTGGGCCCGGAAGGGCTTCTCGTCGTGCGGCAACTCGGCCCGGCGCAGCCCGAACCGGATCAGCCGGGCCAGCATGGCCAGATCCTCGACGTCGCCCCGGACGTCCACCCAGAGCACGGTGAACCGCCCGCGCCCGAAGCTGCCCCCACCGCCGAGCCGGAGCCGCGGTGCGGCGTCCCGGCCGTCGCGGAACGTCTCGGCGGCCAGCCCGAGGGCGCTCTCCACGTCGACCAGTCGGTCCTCCGGCACGTCGCCGAGGAAGGCCAGGGTGAGGTGGGCTTTGGTCGGGTCGGCCAGCCGGACGTTGGTGCCGGCGGCGGACGCGACGCCGACCCGCAGCCGGGCCACCTGGGCGGTCAGGTCGTCGACCGCCGGCCGGGGCGGGTAGACCGCGACGAAGAGCCGCACCGGCGCCGCCGTCAGCGGTGCCGCTGGTGGTGGCCGGGGCGGGCGGCGGGCAGGGTGAGCCCGGCGGCGTGCAGCAGCCCCTCCACCCGGACCCGCTCGATCTCCCGGTCGACGCCCTCGAGGTCGGCGAGGTGCTCGGTGATGCCCAGCGCCCGGCAGGCGGCGCGCAGCCGCTCGTCGTACGCGTCGATGACCGCGCCGTGCCACACCACGGAGCGGTCGGCGGCGGCGAGCCGGTGGCCGCCGAGCCGGCGCAGGTCGACGGCGAGCTGTTCCAGCGGGCGCCGGTCCGCCCGGTCGAGCTCGGTGAGGTCGATGTCGCGGGTGAGCGAGTCCGCCTCGATGGCCCGGTCCAGCCGGGCGATGGTGCGCCGTGCCCGGCGCTGCTCCCGCCACTCGGCCCAGCCACAGGCCACCCGGTCGATGATCTCGTCGGCGCAGAAGATCAGCGCGAAGGCGGCGGGCAGGCAGCAGACGGCGAGGATCGCCAGCATCAACAGCAGTCCCCGCCCCACTCCCACATATCGACGCTAAGCCGCCTCGTGGCGCCCCGCCACCCGTTTGCCGAGATCCGGCCGGAATGAATAAGCCAGCGGCCGCCTTCCTCACCCGGCCCAGCGTCAACCGGGCCCCCTGCTACGCATCAGGCGTTAACAGGGGACCCTTCCGTGCCCCTCACTCGGCGCGGGGCGAAACCACGTAGAAGCGGGGCATCGGCAGCACCCGCATCCGCAGCCGGGCGCCGGAGCGGCGCAGCTGCCAGGTGAGCGCGAGGATCGCGGCGGCCAGCGAGATCAGACCACCGATCCAGATGCTCGCCCCGGCGCCGTACGTCTCGGCCACCCAACCGATGATCGGCGCGCCGACCGGGTTGGTGCCGAGGAAGACCAGCACCCAGAGCGCCATGACCCGACCCCGGAACGCGGCGTCCACGCCGAGCTGGACCCGCTGGTTCGCGGCCTGGGCGAAGAAGACCATGAAAAACCCGGTGGGCAGCAGCAGCGCCACGACCAGCCAGTACGACGTGGAGAGCCCGACCAGCGTGCCGAAGGTGGCGCAGCCGACCGCCGCGCCCAGCACCAGCCACACCGTGGGACGGCTGCGCCGCCCGGTGCCGGCCAGGGCACCGATCAGCGCGCCGACCGCGAGGGCCGTGGTGAACAGGCCGAACGAGGCGGCACCGGTGTTGAACACCGTCTTGGCCAGCGCGGCGAGGGTGAGCTGGAAGTTGAACAGCGTCATCCCGGTCACCGACATCAACGCCATCGGCAGCAGGATGTCCGGGCGCCGCGCGACGTACCGCAGGCCGTCCACCACCCGGGCCTGGTCGCGCTCGCCGGCCGGCGGCAGGTCCTTGCGGTACAGCTCGCTGGTACGCATCCGCACCACGTTGACCAGCGGGGCGATCGAGCTGAACGCGGTGATCAGGAAGACCGGGCCGACGCCGAACGCGGCGATGGCCAGGCCGGCAACGGCCGGGCCGAGGATCCGGGCGGAGTTGAAGGTGGCCGCGTTGAGCGAGAGCGCGTTCGGCAGCAGCGGCATGCCGACCAGCTCGGAGACGAACGCCTGCCGGACCGGGGTCTCCACCGCGTTGAACACGCCGAGCAGTGCGGCGAACACGTAGACGTGCCAGAGCTCAACCAGCCCGGTGACCACCAGGAGGCTCATCGCCAGCGCCAGCACGGTCCAGAACACGTTGGCGATGAACAGCAGCATCCGCTTGTCGTACCGGTCGGCGAGCCGGCCGGAGAACAGGGTCAGCAGCAGGACGGGGGTGAACTGGAGCGCGGTGACCACGCCCAGCGCGGTGGCCGAGTTGCCGGTGAGCTCGAGGACGAGCCAGTCCTGGGCGATGTACATCATCCAGACGCCGATCAACTTGATCAGCTGTCCGGTGGCGAAGAGTCGGTAGTTGCGGACTCGTAGGGACTGGAACATCGTGCTGAGCTTGGCCTGCACGCTAGGTGCGCCTCCTCGCGTCGTCGGGTACGCCTCATCCACGGCGGACGAAGCGGACCGCACGACGCGGTCGGCTCAGGCGCGAGCGATCCCCTGGAGGATGTCGGCGGCACGCCGCAGCGTGTCGCGTTCCTCCTCGGTGAGCTCGGCCAGCCGGTTGGCCAGCCACTCGTTGCGGGCCCGCTCGAACTGCTCGAGCACGGCCCGTCCTCCCTCGGTCGCCGCGAGGATGACCTGGCGGCCGTCGGTCGGGTGGGGGGTGCGCTGCACGAGGCCGCGCTCCTCCAGCTTCGCGATGGTCTTGGTCATCGTGGGCGGCTGCACCCGCTCGATGTCGGCCAACTCCCGCGGAGTCAGGGCACCCGCCAGGTTGAGGCTGGTGAGCGCCGAGATCTGGCTGAGAGTCAGATCGCCGACCGGGCGGGCCTGCCGGACCCGCCGGTTGAGTCGGGTGATCGCATCACGCAGCTGAGGGGCCAGCTGCGCCGGTGGCACGCGTTTCGCCGTCACCGTCCACTCCGTCACACTAGTTAGCTTAGCTAATGAGCCTGGCTAACGACATGCGATATGACCAGGCTCACCAGAAGATCGACTTTTCCCCGCGTCAAGACACCACGGACTCGATCGGCCCGCGCAGGAAGTACAGGATGAACAACAACGCCACGGCGTACAACAGGGGGTGGATCTCCGCGGCCTTGCCCCGGGCCAGTTTGATCACCACGTAGGTGATCACCCCGGCACCGATGCCGTTGGAGATGGAGTAGGTGAACGGCATCAGCACGATGGTGAGGAACGCCGGGACGGCCACCTCGTAGTCCGCCCAGTCGATGGTCCGCACCGCGGTCATCATCAGGAAACCGACCACCACCAGCGCGGGCGAGGCGGCCTCGAAGGGCACCACCTCGGACAGCGGTGCCAGGAACATGGCCAGCAGGAAGAGGCCGCCGGTGACCAGGTTGGCCACCCCGGTCCGGGCACCCTCCGCGACCCCCGCCGCGCTCTCTAGGTACGACGTGTTGCTGGAGATGCTCGCCGCACCACCGGCCGCCGCGGCGATCGAGTCGACCAGCAGGATCTCCCGGGCCCGGGGCGGGGTGCCACGCTCGTCCAGCATGCCGCCCTCCTGGCCGATCGCGACCATCGTGCCCATCGTGTCGAAGAAGTCCGTGATCAGCAGGGTGAAGACGAACATCAGCGGGACCAGCCAGCCGACCCGGCTCCAGGAGTCCAGCACGTCGAACCGGCCCAGCAGGGAGAGATTCGGGACGTCCACGATCTTCGCCGGCAGGGTCGGCACGTTCAACGCCCAGCCCTTCGGATTGGGCCGGCCGTTGACCAGGTTCGGGCCGATGTGGCCGACCGCCTCCACGATGATCGCGAGCACCGTGGAGAACAGGATGCCGATCAGGATCGCACCGCGTACCCGGCGCACCACCAGCACCAGCGTCAGCAGCAGGCCGAGCACGAAGACCAGCGTCGGCCAGCTGACCAGCTTGCCCCCGATGCCCAGGCCGACCGGCACGGTCGTGTTCGCCACGTCCGGCACGCGCCGCACGAAACCGGCGTCGACGAAACCGATGATGGTCAGGTAGAGGCCGATGCCGACGCCGATCGCCGTCTTCAGCTGGGTCGGCACCGAGCGGAACACCGCGGTACGCAGCCCGGTGAGCACGAGGATGCCGATGAGCACGCCCTCGATCACCACCAGCCCCATCGCGTCGGCCCAGCTCATCTGCGGCGCGATCTCGAACGCCACCAGCGCGTTCACGCCCAGCCCGGCGGCCAGCGCCAGCGGGAACCGGGCCACCACGCCCATCAGGATGGTCATCAGGCCGGCCACCAGCGCGGTCGCCGCGGCGAGCGCCGGGATGCCGAGCTTGTGACCGTCGCCGTCGACGGCGCTGCCCAGGATCAGCGGGTTGAGCACCACGATGTACGCCATCGTGAAGAAGGTGGCCAGGCCACCGCGTACCTCCCGACCCGGGGTGGAGCCGCGGGCGGTGATCTCGAAGAAGCGGTCGAACGCGGTGCGCGGGCCGGCCGGCTCGCGGGGCGTGGCGTTGTCCGGTGGCGATATGGCCATCAGGTCCTCGCAGGTGTCGACCGGCGTGCGCATCGTCCCAGATCACCGGCGGGCAGGACAGGATGATCGCGTACGCTGTGCCCGTGCCTCAGGAGCAACCGCCGCGGCCCGAGCCGCTCGACCCCCCGATGGTGCCGATCGCCGTCACCGGGCTGATCGTCTGGGCGGTGGTCGGCCTGGTGCTGCTGGTCTTCTTCCGCGGTTGGCTCACCGAGCACGGGCACCAGAACTGGCTCTGGACCTGCCTGGCCGGTTTCCTGTGGGGCTTTCCCGGTCTCGCCGTGATGATGCGGCACGACGCCAACCGGCGCCGCCGCCGGGAGGCCGCAGCCCGTCGGGGCTGACCCGGCCCTCCCTCAGGCCGACCCGTCAGGGGTGGCCGTACGGCTCCGCCGGCTCGGCCGCCTCCACCGAGCCGGGGGCCCGGCTGACCGACACCGCCTCGACCGCGCTGTCGTCGTAGACCGTGGGCAGCTCGTCGACCGGGGTCTCGGCCGTCTCGGCCAGCGTCTCCGAGTGCGCGCCGCAGCCGTGGTCGGCACTCACCACCCGGCCGTCGTCGGGCGCGTAGAAGTTGCCGCAGGCGCCGAAGGACTGCCGCAGCGCGCCGGCGAGGGGGAGGTAGAAGCCGCAGGTGCCGCAGCGGGCGGCGGCCGGTGCGGCCACCGAGATCGCGGCGTGCGGGCCGTGGTCGCCGTCGTACCAGCGCTGGGCGGCCTCCGAGCGGCCCTCCCGGGACAGCACCCGGGCCCGGCCCAGGCCCAACTCCCACGCGGTCTCCTCGACCGCCGGGTCGTCGGAGAGCAGGTAGCCCGGGGCGAGGCGCTCGTCGTCCGGCGGGGTGGGCAGCAGGTCACCCGGGCCCAGGTCGCCCGGCTTGAGCCGCTCCTGCCAGGGCACCCAGCCCGGGGCGAGCATCGCGTCGGAGCCGGGCAGCAGGACGGTGTCGCAGATCGTGACGTGCCGGCTGCGTGGCACCCGGGTCACTGTGACGGCCCAGCGCCAGCCGCGGTATCCGGCCAGCCGGCACTCGAAGTAGTGGGTGACGAGCCGGTCGCCCTCGGCGACGGCTTGGAGGTGATCGCCGATGTCGGCGGGGTCCACCTCGGTGATGGCGTCGCGGGCCACCTCGACGGCAGCGGCGCAGACCTGGTCGAGCCGGGGAGCGCGGGCGGAGGCGGGCCTGGTCACCTGCCCATTGTTCCCCATGCCCACGGTCGACTGACAGGCACTCCCCGGAGTCGTTCTCGCCAGGTGGTGCGGCACAGGTCGATCAGATGGGTCAGGATGGGGGACATGCCGCTGTCCTCCCGCTCCGGCCGGTCCGTCCTCGGGCGGACCGTCGGCACCGGCATCCGCGCCACCCGCCTGCTGCTGCGCGGCTCTGTGCGCAGCGGGCGGTGGATGACCCGGCGGGCCGGCTCGGCCCGGGCCCGCAGCGCGGGCAACGAGGTGGGCATGGTCCGCCTCTTCGACCTGCACGCCCTCTCCTGTGCCGGGGACACCCTGATCGCCATCGGCCTGGCCGGGACGATCTTCTTCGACGTGCCGCTCGGTGAGGCGCGGAACAAGGTCGCGCTCTACCTGCTGGTGACCATGGTGCCGTTCGCCATGCTCGCCCCGGTGGTCGGGCCGCTGCTGGACCACTTCCGGCACGGCCGCCGGTACGCCCTGGCGACCACCATGCTCGGCCGGGCCTTCCTCGCCTGGCTGATCTCCGACTACCTCGGCAGTTTCGGGCTCTATCCGGCGGCGTTCGGCGTCCTCGCCCTCTCCCGGGCGTACGGGGTGGCCCGCTCGGCGGCCGTGCCCCGGCTGCTGCCGGAAGGATTGGGGCTGTCCCAGGTGGGGGCCCGGGCGAGCGTCTACGGCACAGTGGCCGGCGGGCTGGTCGCCCCGCTCGGGTTGGCCACGTTCTGGTTCGGGGCGCAGTGGCCGCTCCGGGTGGCCTCGCTGATCTTCCTGGTCGGCATGGTGATCGCGCTGCGCCTGCCGCCCCGGGCCGACTCCGAGCCGCCGGAGCGGGTGCCGCAGCCGTTCCGGGCGCTGCGCCGCCGCGACGGAGAACGGCCGCTGGGCCGGGGTCGCCCCGCCGGCCGCCTGGTGATCGCCACCCTGCTCGGGGCGGCGGCGCTGCGCGGGGTGTACGGCTTCCTGCTGCTCTTCCTGGCGTTCGCCGTCAAGGCCGGCGACCTGACCACCGACTTCTTCGGCCGGGACCTGGGCGCGCAGGGCGCGCTGGGCCTGGTCGGCGGCGCGCTGGCGGTGGGCACCTTCCTGGCCACCGCGATCGGCACCCGGCTGCGGATCCACCGGCCGGCCGCGATCCAGTCCAGCGGCATGATCATCGTGGCCGGGGTGGCGGTGCTGGCCGCGTTGAAGTTCTCGCTGCCGCTGGTGGCGCTGCTCTGCCTGGTCGCCTCGCTGATGAGCGGGATCGCCAAGCTCGCCGTCGACGCGTCGATCCAGGAGCGGATCCCGGAGCGGCTGCGGGCCAGCTCCTTCGCCCACTCGGAGACCGCGCTCATGCTCGCCTTCGTGGCCGGGGGCGGGCTCGGGCTGGTCCCCTTCACCGGCCGGATCGGGATCGCGGTCGTCGCCTGCGTCGCGACGCTGGTGGCCGCGCGCGGCCTGCTGGTGGCCAGCCGGCTGCGCAACGAACGCCTGGTCGGCCGGCCGCTCGGGGACGAGGAACTGGCCGCCGAGCAGACCGAGCCGACGCAGCAGTTGGCTGACTCCGCGCCCACCTCGCCGGCCCCCGTCCACGCCGCCGCGCCCGCCCCGGCCGACGACGACGGCCTGGCGCCGCCCGGCTTCCACATCTACCGCCCCTCCTCCTCTCCCGTCGGCGGGGGCGGGGCCGAGGAGGAGAACCGGCAGGGGCCGCGGGGGCCCGTCACGTGACCGAGCGGAGCGTGAGCGGGCTGCTGGTGGTCACCGCGGTACCCGCCGAGGCGGAGGCGATCGGGGCGGGGCTGGCCGACCCGACGGTCACGGTCACCCCGGTCGGGGTGGGCCCGGCCGCCGCCGGGGCCGCCACCGCCCGGCTGCTGGCGCTCGCCGAGGCGGCCGGGCGGCCGTACCGGGCGGTGGTCAGCGCGGGCATCGCCGGCGGCTTCGTCGACCGGGTGGCAGTCGGCGGCACCGTGCTAGCGACCCGGAGCGTGGCGGCGGACCTGGGCGCCGAGTCGCCGGAGGGCTTCCTCCCGATCGAGGAGCTGGGCATGGCGCCGGAGCTGCTCGGCGTCGGCAGCACCATACCCGCCGACCCGGCGTTGCTGGACGCCCTGCGTGCGGCCCTACCGGAAGCCACCCTCGGCGCAGTGCTCACGGTCAGCACGGTGACCGGCTCGGCCGCCAGCACGACGGCTCTCACCGCCCGGCACCCTGACGCAGTGGCCGAGGCCATGGAGGGGTACGGCGTCGCCGTGGCCGCCGCCCAGGCCGGCCTGCCCTTCGCCGAGCTGCGCACGGTCTCCAACCCGATCGGCCCACGCGACCGCGGCGCCTGGCGGATGCGGGAGGCGTTCGCCGCCCTCACCGCGGCGGCGGCCGCCCTACGCTGACCGGCCGCTCCAGCCGCAACGCGGCGGGCCGGCTCGCCTCCAGCTCGAACCCGCACCGGAGCAGGAAACTACTGCTACCACCGCCCTCGGCGAGGGCGCTCACGGAGCTGACGCCGGCCCGGTCCAGCTCGGCCGAGAGCGCGTCGACCAGCCGACGCCCGATGCCCAGCAGACGGTACGCCGGGGCGACGAGCACTGCGTCGAGCACCAGCTCCCGCTCGCCGGCCGGATAATGCCCGATCATCAGGTCGACGCTGCGCTCGTGGGCCCGAAGCTCACCGATCAGCTCCCCGTCGGGCAACTCGGCGATGAAACGCCAGGCGGTCGACGGGGACCGTTGGATCGACGTAACGGCGGATGGCGCAGTCCCGCCGCACCCGATCGCGATGCCGCTGTCGATCCCGCTCGCTCCGGTCCAACGCGTATGTCAGGGCCGGCAGGGCTGGCCAGCGTTCGGGCGGGACGTCGTACCAGGGCGCCCACCAGGCGCCGGGCCAGTCTCGCGGCTGGCGCACCTCGCGGGCATCGAGGTGGGCGGGAGGGTGCCGTCCGGCCGCGTCGTGCAGCTCCTCCTGCGGGACCGGGGGAATCCCGTCCGCCGCCGGGGCCGAGATCGTGACCTGGCCGGCCACAGCCCAGACGAGGCGCTCGATGGTGCGGAAGCCCGGATCGGGCGACCTGCCCGACTCGATCCGCGCGATCGTCGCCTGCGGCACCCGGACCTTCCCGCCAGCTCACGCTGGCTGAGGTCGGCCATCCGGCGCAACGCCCGCAGGGTCGCGCCCAGGTCCGTCGGGGACTCCGCAGCGGTCACTGGCCCATGCTCGACCGCGCCTCGACAGCACCGCAACCCGCCGGTATCCACCTGTGGACAACGCTGTGGAAAACGCGTGCGGCTGGGGATGAGTGCTTGTTCTGGCCGCTACGAACTTGATGACGTGAACGATTCAGCATTCGCCGAGGGGAGCGCTGGCCATGCTGAGAAGCTCCGGCATGCAGACAGGGCTGGCACGCACCCGCGCTGCGGTACGGCGGAGGGTGCCGGCTGGTACCCACGCCGGGGTGCTAGTTCCTACGACCTCGCACTCCCCACAAACCCGCAGCGGCCGCGATCCATTTACGTCATCAAGTTCGTAGCGTGCGAAGGAGAGGTTCGCCCACCAGCCCTGCCGCGGCGATGGCGGCCCTGGAGGCCGGCAACCGGGCCGCCATCGCCGCCGCCCCGGGATCGAAGCCACGGTCGAGCGAAGGGGACGGCTCCACATCCAGGGCAGGCAGCGAGTCTTGTCCCGGCTGGCACGAAACCCGGGTCAGGGGCCGCCATCGCGCAGGAGGGCGGCCGCGGGACGAGTGCCGCGCGGCATGGCGAGGACCTGCCGGTCCACCGCCCAGCCCTCGTCGCTCACCGGGTGGCGTCACAGGGGCGGGACCGGGGTGGCGGGCGGTGCGCGACGCGGGGTTACGGTGGGGGCGTGGCGCTCTCGCTGGCGATCTCCCCCTGCCCCAACGACACGTTCGTCTTCGACGCCCTGGTGCACGGCCGGGTGCCGGACGCGCCGCCAGTCGAGGTGACCTACGCCGACGTGGACGTGACCAACACGGCGGCCGAGCGCGGGGCGTTCGACCTGGTGAAGGTGAGCTACGCGGCGCTGCCCTGGCTGCTCGACGACTACCACCTGCTGCCCTGCGGCGGCGCGCTCGGCCGGGGCTGCGGCCCGCTGGTGCTCACCCGCGGCGACCGGCCCGACCTCACCGGCGCGACGGTCGCGGTGCCCGGCGAGCGGACCACGGCGTACCTGCTGTTCCGGCTCTGGTCGGCGGAGCGGCCGCCGGCGCGGATCGAGGTGGTGCCGTTCCACGAGATCATGCCGGGCGTCGCCGCCGGCCGGTACGACGCCGGTCTGGTGATCCACGAGGCCCGCTTCACGTACCCCCGGCACGGCCTGACCGCCCTGGTCGACCTCGGCGAGTGGTGGGAGGGCGACACGGGCCTGCCGATCCCGCTCGGCGCGATCCTGGCCCGCAAGGGCACGGTCGACCCGGTGGAGGCCGCCGCCTGGATCCGCGAGTCGGTCCGCCAGGCGTGGGCCGACCCGGAGGCCAGCCGGGAGTACGTCCTCTGCCACGCCCAGGAGATGGAGCCCGACGTGGTGGACCGGCACATCGCCCTCTACGTCAACGAGTTCACCGCCGACCTGGGAGAGGCCGGCTTCGCCGCCGTCGAGGCGCTGCTGGGCCGGGCCGCCGACGCCGGGCTCGTCCCTCAGACCTCCAGCTCGCGCGCCACCGCGTGGACCAACTGAGCGATCTTCTGCGCGGTCTTCCGGTCCGGGAAGCGGCCCCGGCGCAGGTCCGGCTGGACCTTCGCCTCCAGCACCTTGATCATGTCCTCGACCAGGCCGTGCAGCTCCTCGGCCGGCCGGCGGCGCAGCTCCGCCACCGACGGCGGCGCCTCCAGCAGCTTGACTCCCATCGCCTGGGCGCCCCGGCGGCTGTCGACCACGCTGAAATCGACCCGCTGGCCGCCCTTCAGGTCGGTGACACCGGCCGGTAGCGCGCCCTTGGGCAGGAACACGTCGCCACCCTCGTCGCTGGTGACAAACCCGTATCCCTTGGCCGCGTCATACCACTTCACTCGACCCGTCGGCACCTGACAACCCCTGCTTCGCTCGAGACAACTACCCCTTCAAGGCTAGCCGGATGATCCGGTCCAGCGCCGCCGGGAATCCGGTGAGATCATCCAGCACCACATGGGCACCCGCGTCCCGCAGTTCGTCCGATGAGCAGGGACCGGTCGCCACTCCCACGCCCGGGATTCCCGCGGCTTTCGCGGCCGCCATGTCCGCAACGTGATCCCCGACGTAGAGGGTGGCGCCGTGCTCCCGCAACGCGGTCGCCTTCTGCTCGGCGAAGAGGTCCCCGGCCAGCTCGTCGACCGCCAGCCCGAGGTGGTCCAGGTGCAGCTTCGCCAGCCGGCCGATCTTCGAGGTCACCACCATCACCCGACCGCCACGGGCGTGCACGGTGTCGATCGCGGCCTCCGCGCCCGGCATCGGCAGCGTCGGCGTGATCGCGTACGCCGGGTAGAGCTCGCGGTACGCGACCACCGCCTCCTCCACCCGCTCCGGCGGGAACCAGTGGGCGATCTCCGTACGCAGCGGCGGGCCGAGCCGGGACACCGCCAGCTCCGCGTCCACGGGCACGCCGGTCAGCGCGGTCAACGCCCGGTACGCGGCGGCGATGCCGGGGCGCGAGTCGACCAGGGTCATGTCGAGGTCGAAGCCGACCATCAGCGGAGCCATGCCGCGAACCTACCTGTCCCCGACCTCGACTCCAGCCGGACGTCCGAGGGGCGGGAGGCCCCCCGGCCGGGCTAGCGTGGAACGACGATGACCACCTCACTCGCCGACCACCTGCGGACGCTCTCCGACGAGTCCCTGGCCGCCCTCCTCCGGCTGCGGCCGGACCTCGTCGTGCCGGTGCCGGCCGACGTCTCCGCCCTCGCCATCCGCGCCCAGTCGCGGGTCTCCGTGGCCCGGGCCCTCGACGGGCTGGACCAGTTCACCCTGCAGATCCTGGACGCCGCCCGGCTCACCCGCCACCCGGAGGAGGGCGGCACCAGCGTCGACGCCATCCTGGCGCTGGCCACCACCGGCCCGCACCCGCCCGCCCCGACCGCCGTCCGGGGCGCACTGGACCGGCTGCGCGCGCTCTTCCTGCTCTACGGCCCCGAGCACGACCTGCACCTGGTGGGCGGCGTCGACGAGGTGTCCCCGTACCCGGCGGGGCTGGGCCGACCGGCGGCGGAGCTGGCCCCGCGGGCGGCGGCCGTGTGCACCGATCCGGCGAAGCTGCGGCGGACGCTGCTGGCCGCGCCGCCGTCGGCCCGGGCGATCCTGGACCGGCTCGCCGCCGGCCCGCCGGTCGGCACCGTGCCCCCGGGCGCGCTGGAGGCCCCCGCCACCGGCACCGAGGACGCGCTCCCGCCGGACCTGGTCAACGGCGGCGCGCCGACCGGCTCGCCGATCCGCTGGCTGGTCGAGCACCGGCTGCTCGTGCGGATGTCGGCCGTCAAGGGCGGTGGCACCGTCGAGCTGCCCCGCGAGGTGGGGCTGCTGCTGCGCCGGGACAGCGGCCCCCTCGGCCCGCTGCGGACCAGCCCGCCCGTGGTGGCGACCCCGCCCCGGGAGGCGAAGGCCGTGGACTCCGCCGGGGCCGGGCAGACCATGGAGGTGGTACGCCAGACCGAGGCGCTGCTGGAGAGTCTGGCCGCCGAGCCGGCCCCGGTGCTGCGCTCCGGCGGCGTCGGTGTCCGCGACCTGCGCCGGCTCGCCCGCGGGCTCGGGCTGGACGATTCGACTACCGCCCTGCTCTTCGAGGTGGCGTACGCGGCCGGGCTGGTCGGTGAGCTGGACCTGACCGGGGCCGCCACCACCCGGTACGGCGGCGACCAGCAGATCCTGCCGACCGGCGGGTACGAGGTGTGGCGGGCCAGCTCCCTGGCCGAGCGCTGGGAGCAGCTGGCCCGGGCATGGCTGACCATGACGCGCCAGGTGGGCCTGGTCGGCCAGCGGGACGACCGGGACCGCCCGATCTCGGTGCTCTCCGCCGAGGCGGAGCGGGCCGGCGCGCCGGCCGCCCGGCTCGCGGTGCTCGCCATCCTGGCCGACCTGGCCCCGGCGACCGCCCCGACGCCCGACGAAGTGCTGGAGCTGCTCGACTGGCGGGCGCCCCGGCGGGCCCGGGGCCGGGAGGCCGCGCACCGGGAGGTGCTGGCCGAGGCGGCCCAGCTCGGGGTGACCGGGCTCAACGCGCTCACCTCGTACGGGCGGCTGCTGCTGGCCGACGTGACCGAGGCCGACGAGCGGGCGGACGACCCGCTCGGGCTGCTCTCCGACGCCGAGTCGGGCGAGCCGTCCACCGCCGTACGCGCGCTGGACGCGCTGCTCCCCGCCCCGGTCGACCACTTCCTCGTGCAGGCCGACCTGACCGTAGTGGTGCCCGGCCCGCCCGACCCGACGCTCGCCGGCGAGCTGGACGTGGTGGCCGAGCACGAGTCGGCCGGTGGGGCCAGCGTGCACCGGGTCACCACGGCCAGCGTCCGGCGGGCCCTGGACGCCGGCTACTCCGCCGACGACCTGCACGCGCTGTTCCGCCGCCGGTCGCGCACCCCGGTGCCGCAGGGCCTGACCTACCTGGTCGACGACGTGGCGCGCAAGCACGGCGGGCTGCGGGTCGGCTCGGCCGGCGGGTACGTGCGCAGCGACGACGAGGCGCTGCTCACCGAGGTGCTGGCCGACAAGCGGCTGGAGGCACTGGCGTTCCGCCGGCTGGCTCCGACCGTGCTCGCCACCCCGTACCAGGTGCAGCGGATGCTGACCGCGCTGCGCGACGCCGGGTACGCGCCGGTGCCGGAGGACGCCAGCGGCGCGACGGTGCTGGCCCGGCCGAAGACCCGGCGGGCGCCGGCCCGGGTGCCGGTCGCCACCCGGGGGCTGGACCCGCTGGCGGCGCCCCGGCTGCCCATGCCCCGGCTGCTCGGGGTGGTGGAGCAGATCCGGCGGGGTGAGGCGGCGGCGCGGGCGGCCCGGCGTGCGCCGGCAGTGGTCCGGGGCGGCGCGGCGCGCACCGGCCCGGCGCCCGCGCACACCCACAGCGACGCGCTGGCCGTGCTGCAGCAGGCGGTCCGCGACAAGGCGCTGGTCTGGGTCGGCTACGTCGATGCGCACGGGGCGACCGCGTCCCGGCTGGTCCGGCCGGTGTCAATCGGCGCGGGCTACCTGCGGGCCGAGGACGAGCGCACGGAGATGCTGCACACCTTCGCGCTGCACCGGATCACCGCGGCGGTGCTGGAGGACTGAACGGCTCCGGGGCCGGGCCCGGGCGACCCCGGCCCGGCCGGCTCAACGCCCGTTGTGGCGGATCATGCCGATCACCGACACCGCCAGCAGCAGGCCGAACGCCGCACCGGCCGACTCGCCGACCGAGTCGACGAAACCCTGCCGCTGCACCAGCAGACCGAAGAAGAACCAGCCGACGATGCCGGCGGCGGCGGCCGCGTACCCGACCAGGGCCACCGGGGAGACCTCGTCCCCCGGTGCGCGGTCATCCTCGGGGAGCACCTCGTGATCGATCGTCATCGTCAGCCCCTCCCGCCCCGTCCGGACCCGCCTTCCAGGGTGGCACCGGAAAGGCCCGCCGAACAGGGGATAAACCCCCCAGTCAACCCGGGGCGCTCAGGGGTACGGGCGGAAGACGCTCAGGTGCCGGGGCGGCGGCCGAAGACGACCACCCGGGTACCGACCGAACCCAACTCCCAGAGCCGCACCGCGTCCTGGTGCAGCAGGTTCACGCAGCCGTGCGAGCCGATCGACCCGTTGTGCAGGTACGTGGTGGTCTCGTGGAAGCCGATGCCGCGGTTGAACCGCTGCCAGTACGGCAGCCACACCTCGTACGGGTTGGACCACTCCTTCAGGTTCCGGTTGGCGACGCGGTAGGTGCCGCTCGGGGTGGCGTACCCGCTCATGCCGGTGCGGGTGACCGTCGGGCCCATCACCACCTTGCCGCCCTTCATCGCCCAGACGGTCTGCCGGGTCAGGTCGACGCAGAAGGTGAGGCCGGAGCCGGCGTGGCAGCGGCTCACGTCGGTGGCGGCCAGGCGGCGTGCCACGTCGTACGTGGTGCCGCCGGCGCGCCCGGCCGCGGGGCTGATCCCGTACCGGCGCTGGAACTTCTTGATCGCGGCGCAGTCGGCGGCGGACTGCTGCCCGTCCACGGTCACCGTCCCGAATCCGCCCAGCCTGGCCAGGTACGTCTCCACCTCGCGCTGCCGCTCGCCCTGCGGGCAGACCGGCTTCGGCGTGGTGCTCGGCTTCGGCTTCGTCGACCGGGTCGGTTTCGGACTGGCCGCCCAGCTGGGCGACGTCGACGGGGACGACGTCCGCTGGTCGGGCGTGGGCGTCGCGCTCGCCCCCGATGCCCTTTCCGTCACGGCGACGGGCGCCGGAGCGGCCGCCCCGGATCCGTCGTCGCCCTGCGGATCGAGCGCGCACGCACCGACGCCGACCAGCACGACCGCCGCCAGGCTGACGACCCGGGCAGCGAACCGGAAACGCTTCATGGGCCCTCCCCTGGACAGACGTTCCCTTCCTAGACGTACGAGACGGATGTCCCGTTGCCTTCTCGGCGTGACTTTTTTCGGACACCTCCGGACGTGCAACACTGGATGGTCCGCCTTCGGCAGGTCAGCGCCGTGCGGGCGAGGAGAATCCGGCAAACGAAAGGACGCTGGGGTGAGCGGTGGACCACTGATCGTGCAGTCGGACAAGACCCTGCTGCTGGAGATCGACCACCCCGACGCGCAGGCGTGCCGGATGGCCATCGCGCCCTTCGCCGAGTTGGAGCGCTCTCCCGAGCACGTGCACACCTACCGGCTCACCCCGCTGGGCCTGTGGAACGCCCGGGCCGCCGGCCACGACGCCGAGGGCGTGGTGGACTCCCTGATCAAATACTCCCGCTACCCGGTGCCGCACGCGCTGCTGGTCGACGTGGCCGAGACCATGGACCGGTACGGCCGGCTCCAGCTCGTCAACGACCCGGCGCACGGCCTGGTGCTACGCGCGCTGGACCGGGTGGTGCTGATCGAGGTCGCCAAGAGCAAGAAGCTCGCCGGGATGCTCGGCGCGAAGCTCGACGACGACACGATCGCGGTCCACCCGTCGGAGCGGGGCCGGCTCAAGCAGGCGCTGCTCAAGCTCGGCTGGCCGGCGGAGGACCTGGCCGGATACGTGGACGGCGAGGCGCACCCGATCGAGCTGGCCGAGGCCGGCAAGGACGGCGTGAAGCCGTGGACGCTGCGGTCGTACCAGCGGGAGGCCGTGGAGGCGTTCTGGGCCGGCGGGTCCGGCGTGGTGGTGCTCCCCTGCGGCGCCGGCAAGACGCTGGTCGGGGCGGCGGCGATGGCCGAGGCGAAGGCGACCACCCTGATCCTGGTGACGAACACGGTCGCCGGCCGGCAGTGGAAGCGGGAGCTGATCGCCCGCACCTCCCTGACCGAGGAAGAGATCGGCGAATACTCCGGCGAGCGCAAGGAGATCCGCCCGGTCACCATCGCCACGTACCAGGTGCTCACCTCGCGCAAGAAGGGCGCGTTCACCCACCTGGACCTGTTCGGCGCCCGCGACTGGGGCCTGGTCGTCTACGACGAGGTGCACCTGCTGCCCGCGCCGATCTTCCGGTTCACCGCGGACCTCCAGGCCCGCCGCCGGCTGGGGCTGACCGCGACGCTGGTCCGCGAGGACGGCCGCGAGGGCGACGTGTTCAGCCTGATCGGCCCCAAGCGGTACGACGCGCCGTGGAAGGACATCGAGGCGCAGGGCTGGATCGCCCCGGCCGAGTGCACCGAGGTACGGGTCACCCTGACCGACGCCGAGCGGATGGCGTACGCGACGGCGGAGGCCGAGGAGCGCTACCGGATGGCGGCGACGGCCCGGACCAAGCTGCCGGTGGTGAAGGCGCTGGTCGACCGGCACCCGAACGAGCAGGTCCTGGTCATCGGCGGCTACATCGACCAGCTCCACCAGCTCGGGGAATACCTGGACGCACCGATCGTGCAGGGCTCGACCACCAACAAGGAGCGCGAGCGCCTCTTCGACGCATTCCGCTCGGGCGAGGTGCGCACCCTGGTCATCTCGAAGGTCGGCAACTTCTCCATCGACCTGCCCGAGGCGGCGGTCGCGATCCAGGTGTCCGGCACGTTCGGCTCCCGGCAGGAGGAGGCGCAGCGGCTCGGCCGGGTGCTGCGGCCGAAGGCCGACGGCCGGCAGGCGCACTTCTACACGGTGGTCTCCCGGGACACCATCGACACCGAGTACGCCGCCCACCGCCAGCGATTCCTCGCCGAGCAGGGGTACGCGTACACGATCGTGGACGCCGACGACGTCCTCGGCCCGTCGCTGCCTTCCTTCGACTGATCTGTTCCTGGTCAGCTCCGTTTGCGGCACGTTGCGGTGTCCGGGTGACCCCGACGCCCCGATGTCCCGCAAACGGGGTCGATCGCGGTGCTCGCGACGGGCGACCGCGGCGGGAGCGACTGTCCCTCGCGCTCGCTACGAACTTGATGTCGTAAACGATTCACCCGTCAGCGCTCGCTTCGGGCGCCGTCCGGCGGCCCTGGGGCGCTGGTGAATGACCGCTGTCTCATCGGGTACGCGGGCTGCGGATACGCGAAGGATCAGGCCGGTGGAGCCGCGCCCGCTGCCATGCTGCGGCGCGGTGGCCGATCTGACGTACCGAGAAGAGAGGCCCATGCGATGAGAGACCGAATCCTCAAGGGGTTGAAGCGGAAGGCAAACACGATCATGGTGCGTCGCAGACGCAGGGATTCCATGATCAGCAAGCGGGGCCGCTCCCGCAGGCCCGGCCGGCTCTTCCAATGAGCACACCACCCGGGCTGATGACCGGGTGACATCACGGGCTGATACCGAGGCATCCCGCTCCGTATAGTGTGGCTTTCACGGCCACCTATATTGAGGGGGATGCGCGTATGCGTACCTCGGTATCAGGGCGTTTTTCATCAGGGCGGACCCGGCGGGCCGGGGCGGTGCTCGCGGCCGGTCTGCTGGCCGTCGCCGGCACCGCGCTGCCGCGGGCGGCGCAGGCCGCCGAGCCGGGCCAGCTGACGGTCGCGTCGGACGGGCCAGCCTCGTACTGGACGGGCGCGGTCCGCAGCGACGGGCCCGGCACCCGGGGCGTTCCGGAGTGCCGGACGGTCCACTGCGACAAGCTGCGGCTCAAGGTCGACCTCCCGGCTCGCACCTGGACCCGCCCCGGCGGGGTGCAGGTGGCGATCCGGTGAGACGGCGCCACCGAAGGCGGCCTCGGCCTCTTCGTCTACCGGGGCGGGGAGCTGGTGGCGAAGTCCACCGCCGGCGTCGGCACCGCCCAGTCGGTCATCATCCCGTCCGCACGCAACGGCTCCTACGACGTGTACGTCTCGTACGGGGTCACCTTCGGCGCGGTGGACCCGGACCCGGTCATCGCCTACCAGGGCCTGGCCGAGGTCGAGTACAAGCCGGCGGTGCAACCGGTACGCGACCTGCTGCCGGACCTCAAGTCACTGCCGCAGGAGAACGTCACCTACGACAACCCGGGCACCATCTTCGGGGACACCGCCGAACCGGGGCAGTCGTGCTTCGACAGCGAGCGCAGCGAGCAGGGCGCCCGCCAGTGCCTCCGGTTCGACCAGGTGCTGCAGAACGCCGGAACCGGCCCGGTGGAGCTGCACTACTCCCGGGAGTCCGGCGTCTTCCAGGACGAGGACGTGTGGCAGCGGATCTACCGCTCCGACTCGACGTGGCAGGACGTGTCGGCCGGTCAGGTCGAGTTCCACCCGATCCACGGGCACTACCACTTCAAGGGGTTCGCGCAGTCCGAGCTGTGGCTGGCGGACACCACGGGCAAGGTCGTCGGCAGCGCGCCGGCCGCCGTGGCGGACAAGGTCAGCTTCTGCATCGCCGACACTGACCTGATCGGCTGGGGCACCAAGGGGGACGCGGCTCTGTCGTACCCGGCCCCGGCTTGCCTGGACCCGAAGTCGACCAGCGGCGGCCGGGACTACTTCGACATGGGCATGTCGCCGGGCTGGGCGGACCGCTACAACTGGTACCTCCCCGACCAGATGATCGACACGTACGGGCTGGCGGACGGGACGTACGTGCTGTTCACGACGGTGGACCCGGACGGCAAGCTCAGCGAGTCCGACGAGGGCAACAACTGCTCGTCGGTGATTGTGGAGCTTGCGGGGTTGGCGACCAGCCAGCCGCAGGCGCAGTTGCGGGGCGTCGGCCCGGCCTGCCCCTAAACCGCTCGGGGCTCACGAGAGGCGGTGTCATCCTGCGGTGGCACCGCCTCGGGCTGCTAGCCCACACCATGCCCAACCAGCCGTCGACTCTCGGCCGACTGCGATGACCACAACCATGGTTCGACCGCCGGCCCTGCCAGGTGAAGCCGCCCCCTGAAACCGCGGGCCTCCAGGCCCGCCGCCCGGCCCGGCCTGACCGCGGCGCTGGTTCGCGAGGACGCCCATAAGCCGGACCTGACGCCCGCCGGGGGGGCCTGGTCGCCGTTGCCGACTGGTGTCAGCCGATGTCGCCTCGTGCTCTCACGAACCGCCAATACCGATGACGGACCGCTGGGTGATCCATCTGCCGGTGACCGCGCCCGACCTGCACCGGGCCCGGATCTTCGCCCGTACCGCCGCCCGGGTGTTGGCCCAGCTCAGCGCCCGGGTCGAGCCGGGCGGGGTGACCGTGTCGGCCGAGGACCAGCAGTGCGTACGCCATTGGGTGTTCTGCGACCGGCCGCTGCCCGGCGGCGGGCGGTGCGCGCTGCCGGTGGATCACACCTCGCCCTGCGCGCGGCGCGCGCCGTGGCTCAACCCGCGCTGACCCGGCCAGGAACCGTCGCCCGGCTCCGCCGAGGTCAGCGCCGATAGCGGCGGTGGGTCATCCCCACCGCTCCGCGACGGCGGCCGCGTGTGCCGCGCCCACGGCCCGGCCGGCGCGGGCGGGTGCCGCCCGGGTCGCGGGCGACAGGGCGTTGGTGCCGAACGCGTCGACGGACGCCTGGTCGGCGCTGATCACGTGGACGGCGGCCGGGGCGAGCGCGGCGATCTCGGCGTTGAGGTCGCCCCACGGTTGCGGTGCGTCGCGGAGGACGGGCTGGATGATCAGCACCCGGTCGGCGCCGGCGGCCAGGTCGGCGTTGGTCATGGACCGCACCCCACCGTCCACATAGTGGCGGTCGCCGATCCCGACCGGCGGCCAGACGCCGGGCACCGCGCAGCTGGCGGCGACGGCGTCTAGCAGGGTGACGCCGGATTCGCGGGTGAAGACCGCTGCCTCGCCGGTCTCGGCGTCAACCGCGGGCAGCCGCATGTCCCGGTCGGGCCACGACTTGACCGGGAGGCGGGCGTCGATCGCGGCGAGCCGTACGGACGGGTGCACGGTCTGCGCGGCCAGCGCGAGCTGACCCAGCCGGCGGCGGGCGTCCTCGACGCCGGACGCGTCGGCCAGCGCCGCGCCGTATTTGGCGAAGAGCTCCTCCGTGTTGACGTCGACCTCGATCTCAGCGGTCTCGGGGCGCAGCTGAGCTTCATACAGCTCGTCGAGCGGGATACCGCTGGTGATCTGGGCGGCGACGGAGGAACCGGCGGAGGTACCCACGATCAGATCGGCGGCGAGGACCTGCTCGGCGAGCGCTGGATCGACGTCGGCGATGCCGCGCAGGACGCCGAGTTCCCAGGCGATGCCGGCCACCCCGCCGCCGGCCAGCACGAGTGCGTTGCTCATGGCGTGAGCCTTCCACATGCTCCGACAGGCGTTCGTGGGTGACGGCGACCCCACCCGCCGATCCGGCCGGCTGTGACGACCGAGATTGCTGTCTATCCCTGGCCTGGATCTGGTTGGGGGGTTGTTTCGGGTTTGGTGTGGAGGACTTCGCGGGCCTGTTCGGCGGCGCGGGTGATGCTTTCGCTGATGAAGTCGAGGAAGCGGGCGATGTTCTCCAGGCGGGTGGCGGCGGGGGTGTGGGGGCCGAGGATGGTGACGCCTTGGCGTGCGGTTTCGACGAGTTGGTCGTTGGCTCGGGCGCTGGCGATCGTCGCCTGGTAGAAGAGTTCGTCGTCGACGATGTAGCGGTCGCGGCGGCGTTCGTCGCGTTCTCGCCGGACGAGGCTCTGGCTTTCCAGGAAGGCGATCGCTTTGGAGATGGACGCTGGGCTGACCTGGAGGCGCTGGGCGAGTTGGGAGGCGGTGAGGCTGCCCGCGTCGGTGGTGAACAGGCAGGTCAGCACCCGGGCTGTCATCTTGGGCAGGCCTGACGCCATGAGGACCGTGGTGAGCGTCTCCTCGTACTCGGCCACGGCCTCGGCGTCGCGTCCGTGTGGCTGGGGGACCGACTCCGACCCGCGGGTGGAGGCGGGCCGGCGCCGGTGTGCGCGGCGTTCGGTGGCGCGGTGGGCCAGGTCGGCGCGGTAGGCGGTGGGGCCGCCGTTGCGCATCACCTCACGGGTGATCGTCGAGGTCGGACGGTCGAGGCGTCGGGCGATCTCGGCGTAGGGGAGGCTGTCGGCCAGCCCCAGCGCGATCTGCTGGCGTTCCTGCTGGGTGAGCCTGCCTCCCGGCATCGCGTTCTCCCTGGTGATCCGTCGTGGTGGTCCCGTGGTCCCCGACCATAGCGTTCACTTCCCATCTATTGCAACGCTCGGCGCTGTCGCCGTTGCTTTGATTTCAGGGCCGTTGCAACGATTTCATGGGCTTGACCTGCCGAAACTGGGATTCTGTGCAACGAACGTGTTGTCGGGTTATGGAAAGCAACGTAGCGTTTCCGACATCAGAAACAACAACCGAGCATGGGAGAGCACGATGCAGAAGTTCGACACCCCCGCCCCGATCTCCGCCGTCCTGGACATCCCCGCCGGACGCGTCCAGCTCATCGCCGCCGACCGCGCCGACACCACCGTCGAGGTCCGGCCCGCCAACCCCGCCAAGAGCCGCGACGTCCAGGTCGCCGAGCAGACCACCGTCGCCTACGCCGACGGCGTCCTGCGGATCCACACCCCCGCGCCCACAAACCAGCTCTTCGGCCCCTCCGGATCCCTGGAGATCACCGTCCAACTGCCCACCGGCTCCCACCTCGAGGCCAAGGCCGCCAGCTCCGAACTCCGCGGCGTCGGCCGCCTTGGCGACGTCGCCTTCGAAGGCGCGTACCGCCAGATCAAGATCGACGAGGCCGCGAGCGTCCACCTCACCGCGATCGACGGCGACGTCGAGGTCGGCCGGCTCAACGGCCCCGCAGAGATCAGCACCGCACGCGGCGACATCCGCATCACCGAGGCCGTACGCGGCACGGTCGTGCTCCGCACCCAGTCCGGCGACATCTCGATCACCGCCGCCGCCGGCGTCTCGGCCACCCTGGACGCCGGCACCAGCCACGGCCGCATCAACAACGCCCTCAAGAACAACGGCACCACCGAACTCGACATCCACGCCACCACCTCCCACGGCGACATCACCGCCCACAGCCGCTGAACAAGCAGAACGAGGACCATCCGGCCGGGCCCACCACGATCGAGATCCTGTCGGTCGTGGTGGGCGACGTGGCCGTCCGTCCCGAGGGCCTGCGGTCCACGTGCAGGGCCTGAAGAAGTCGTACGAGACGCCTAACCCGACCAGGTGGAGAACATGACGAAGAACAGCACCTCGACCAATTCGAGGTGGACCGGCATGGTGCCGGTCGACGATACGGCCCTCGCCGTCACCGACACCGGCGGTTGCGGTATCCCTGTGGTCTACCTCAATGGCCAGTTCGCCACTCAGGGGTACTGGCGACGGTCATCGCTGAACTGGGGACGGGGTGGCGGCACATCACCTACGACGAGCGGGCTCGCGGCAGATCGAAGCGTTCGGCGGACTATTCCTTCCAGGTCGCCGTCCGTGATGTCGATGCCGTTCTCGCGGCCAGGGGTGTGGAGCGGGCGCTGCTGGTGGGCTGCTCCTACGGAGCGGTCGTCGCGGCGCACTGGGCCAGCCGGAATCCGGACCGTGCCTTGGGCGCGGTCCTGGTTGACGGCGCGTTCCCCTACGACTGGCTCGACGAGGCTATGGAACAGCGGATCCGGAAGCTGTTTCGGCGGTTGGGCTGGTTCCTGCCGCTGCTACGCCCGACGGGCCTGGCCCCGCGGATGACCGCCGCGCAGCAGGCCGACAGCAACATCGAACTCGGCAAGCTCTCCCGCGAGCGCGAGTTGGGCCCCGTGCTGGACAACATCACCGTCCCGGCGCGGTACGTGGTTGCTTCGGGGACGTCCTTCGGCAGCCGCGGTGATGAGCAAGAACGGATACGCACCAGCGTCCCTGATCAGCTTAGCGATCCTGAGTCGGGTTGTGTTTCCGGGATCGTTTCCCACCGTGCTGGGGACGCGTGGGCGTGGAAGTGGAATCCTGCGCCCAGGGCGGCTCCGCGTGGCTGATGGCCGGTGGTGGGTGTGCTGGTCGTGTTCACGCCCTGGTGTCGGTGGGCTGCGCGGGGCAGCCTCCGGTCCGTTGGTGCGTGTCCCTCCGGACGCTTACCCGCCCGGCTGTGGGGCCGGGTGGGGGAGGGTGCCCCGCGTCGCCTGGGCGCGGGGCGTGATGGCTTGCGCCGGGTAGGGCCGGTCTTCGACCGGTCCCCCCGGTGGCTTTTCGTGATGACCGCTGCCGTTTCGAGTTTGTCGACCACGGCGCGGATCACCATGTGCCCGTTGGTCTTGTCGGTGACGGTCTTGGCCTGATGGGTGAGGCCGCGGGCGGCGATCCGCCGCCATGCCCCGTGGTCGCGGTCGCCCTGCCAGCGGCAGGACTGGTTGGGGCAGACAGCCCACTTCCAGCCCGCCACGGTCGGCTTGTCGGGGGCTTTGCGATGCTGCAGCGGAGTCAGGCACTGCGGGCAGTGTTTCGAGGTGTTGCGGGCGGGGACGGTGACCACGGCGATACCGGTCTCGGCGGCGAGGTGCCGCATCCGGTCGACGATCTGCCCGCGGACCTGCTGCGACAGCCGGGTGTTGAGGGTGGCGCCCATGCCCTTGGCTTCCAACGACCGCAGGTCTTCCACATAGATCACGCTCGCCCGGGAGGCGATGGCCTGGTCCACGGCCCAGCGGGCGGCGGCCCACGCGAGCGCGGCGTTCAGGTTCGTCCGGCGGTCGGAGACGTGGCGGATCTCGGCGCGTAGTACCGCCAGTTTGCCGGCGAGGTGATGCTGCTCGTCACGGCCGGCGAGGCGTTGGTAGTGGTCGGCTTTGGCGTGCAACCGCTCTGACAGCCGCCGTAGCCGGTGCTGTTTCGCGAGGATGCCGGCGGCCCGGAACTGACCACCCGCCCCCAACGCGGTGATCCGCCCGCCCTCGTGCAGGCGCAGGGCTCCCGCGCTGAGGAGAGTGTTGAGACCCCAGTCCACCCCGACCGCGACCGTGTGGCCGGTGCGCCGGGCTTTCGGCACCGGATGGCTGTATGCCATGTCGGCGTGCACCTGCCGGCCGATCACGCGCAGGGTGGGCAGGTGCAGCACCGCCGAGGCGGGGACCGTGGGCGGCAGGATGATCGGACAGGCCACCCACGCCCAATCCGCATAGGCTCGCGGATCCGGGCGCGTGGGCAACTGCAACCGCAGCAACACCCTCCGAGGGTCGGTGTCGCTGCGTTCGATGGTGGCCTGCTGCCGGTCACACGCGGCCAGCAGCAGCATCCGCGCGACCCGTGGGACGCCTTCCAGTTCGAACACGTCCACCGGCAGCCGGCCATTGACGGCAAGGAACCTGGCGGCCTGCCGGGTGCGGGACTTGATGACGCTCGACGGCAGATGTTCCCCGCCAGGGATCGACGCCCGAACCTGCTCCCACTCCTGCGGGGTGCGTTTACGCGGATCAGCCGGCCACGTCGCCAACACCCCGCCAGTCAGACCAGCACGCCACGACGCCGAACGCAGAACCCGCCCGGCCTGCTCCTGCACCATGCGCACGATCCGGTCATTGACCCTCACACCCACCGGCGCGGTAACCGTCCAGCCCAAACGCCGCAGCGCCATCCACGCATTCGACGGCAGCTTCCGGCCACCCGCGTCGTGTCCGGACGCCAACACCTCCACATCCGCGCAGTTCCACCGCTCCGCCAACAGGCCGGACACCATCCCCGCCACCAGATCGGCACACCAGCCAACACGCTGCGCCAGCACCGCCTGCGACAGAACCTCACCACTCTCCTCGTCCACCCCCGATCGCAGCAAAGCACGGGCGCAAGCGGTACGGGAAGCCTCACCCTCAGCCAGCGGCAGCTTCCCGCTCACCGGCTCATCGCCCCGCCATCGACCCAAGAGAACCCGCGATCACGACCGGCCCACATCACCGGAATCTCCCCCGAACCAGCCCAAAAGCGAAACGCCACGATCCACACGGCTAACCTAGGATCACCGACGATTCCTAATCAAGTTGGTCAGCCTCGAAGCGGTGACCGTCCGCAACCCGAACATCAAGGTGAGCGCGAAGGTCGGGAGCAACCACGGCGCGATCCTGAAGAGGGACTACCCGGCCATCGCCGAGGCCGCACGCGAGGTCGCCGCCCTCGACCGCGAGGGCACACTGAAGACACGACCAGCGGACTGACGGAACCATACGTCCTCGCCACCGGCGTCATCCTCGTTACTGATCTCGTAGCCCTCGACGCGGAGCCAGGCCGCCTCGGACCGGCGTCCACCAGGAGTGGGCGCCGGGCCTTCGCCGTTCGTCAGGGGCGGCGCAGCAGGTAGCGGGCCCGTCGGCCGGCGTCGGCGAAGCCCAGCCGCCGGTACAGCGCGGCGGCCGGGTTGTTGTCGTTGACGCAGAGCCACACCTCCCGGGCACCCTCCGTGGCCAGCGAGCGCAGCGCGCTCGCCACCAGGTACGCCCCGACCCGCCGGCCTCGCCATTCCGGTACGACGCCCACCTGGTCGATCCAGTTGTCGAGGATGTTGAGGAAGCCGACCGCCGTGCCGTCGGGGCCACGGGCGATCATCGACAGGTCCGGCCGGTAGTCGTCGTCGTCCCGCAGTTCACCCAGCCACTCCTCGGCGGTGGGGGCTGCGAAGCCGGGCCGGTCGGCGAAGGACGCACTGTACGTCTCGAACAGCTCGGAATCGAGCGTCACCGGCTCGGTGCGCAGGCCGTCGGGGCGCGCGACCACCGGGAGTTCCGTGAGGTCGTGCCGCAGCACCCACTCGGTGAAGGTCCGCTCGAAGCCGCGCGCCGTGAAGAGGGCGTCCGCGCCCGGGCTCCACGATTCGGTGGTGAGCAGCAGGTCGCCGTCGCCGGCCTGCTCGTCCGCCCAGCTCAGCAGCCGGCCGCCAAGGCCCCGCCTCCGCCAGGCAGGATGCACCAGGCCGGTGCTGGTGGCCGGCCGCCGCGCGGTGCCGACCCCGACGGCCGCGACCAGGCCGCCGTCGTGCCAGGCACCGAGGGTACGGGTCTGGAGCAGTCGCGCCCGCAGCAGCGGCGGGCGGGCGAACAGCGGCAGCCCACCGTCGGCGGCCAGGCACGCCTCGGCCAGTCCGGTCAGCGCGGCGAGGTGTTCCTCGCCGAACTCTTTCCAGGTCAGCGCGTCCCCGCCCGGTTCCGCCATGATCCTCTGCCCCTTTGCCTGCCGCCGTCCGCACGACGCCCAGTGGGCAAGTAGGCATCCCGGCCGGGACCACTGTCAACGAGTTTCCGTCGGGCCGGCGCGCTGTCCCGCACGGCGACCGGAACCGGTGGCCAGACCGGTCAGGAATCGAGAAGCCCAGGTCACCGGGCCGCCGCTAGCGTCACCGCCATGGATGTCCCGCCCCGGCAGGCGCTGGGTGCCGGGGGGGTTGCTCGTCTTCGGAGGAGGTTCCGTTGAACTGGAACAAGTGGGTCCGGCAGATCCACCGCTGGCTGGCCATCGTCTTCACGCTGACCGTCATCGTCACCTTCGTCGCGCTGGCACAGAAGGAGCCCGTCATCTGGGTGTCCTACGTGCCGCTGCTCCCGCTCTTCCTGCTCCTGTTCACCGGCCTGTACCTGTTCGTGCTGCCGTACGCCACCAAGTGGCGTAGGGCGCGGCGCACCGCGACGGCCCCAGCCGAAAACTGATGCTCAGAGCACCCGGGTGATCTGCTCGGCCTCGATCCGGGCGTCCAGTTTCGACCGATCGAGGTTGGCGCAGATCACCACGGATGCGCCGGCGGCGAGCGGGGCGAGCAGCCACTTCAACGGCTGCTCGTGCTCGGCGGCGTCGACCAGCAGCCGGTCGCCGGCCCGTAGGTCGAGCTGCGCGGCGATCTCCGAGGCCAGCTGCCGCCACATGGCGTAGCTGGTGCCGTCCGGGGTGGCCGGGTCGGACGGGTGGACGGCGGTGTAGTCGGGTGGGGTGTCGGTGTGCCGGAGCACCTCCGTGGACCAGTCGAGCCAGCCGACGGACACGTCGGCCAGCGGCCCGGGCCCGGTGCCGACCAGGTAGCGGTGCACCCCGTCGGGCACGTCCTCCAGCCAGTCGTCGAGGCGTTCCGGGGTCACGAACACCGCGTCGTACGGCTGGTCGCCGCCGGGTTCGAGGACCGGCAGCCCGGCGGTGGCCCGCGGCCGGAACGACACGGCCATCCCGACCGACCAGGCGCCCATCAGCACGGCGGCGGTACGCCAGTGCGGCGGCAGCAGCACCGCCACCCGGCTGCCCGGGCCCAGCCCGCAGCCGTCCCGGAGCAGGCTCGCGGTGCGCGCCGCCCAGCCGCCGAGCTGCCGGGCGGTCAGCTCGACCCGCTCCCCGGTGGCGTCGTCGCACCAGGTCAGCAGCGGCGGCCTGCCATCGGTGAGCGGGTCGGCCGGCACGGGTGCGGTCACCAGATCCATTGCGCGCTCCCTACTCCCGGTTCCTCACCATAGCGACCGGATCCGGCCTCGACGCGTTACCCCGCGCTCACCGGCGGCTGACTAGACTCGCCGGCACACCGGCAGGGGAAACGAGGCCAGGGTATGGGCGAGCTGTTGTCGACCGTCGCGCAGATCGTCAGCTCGTACGTCGCCCGGCTGCTCGAGCGGCGGGTGCTTGCCCGGGACGCGAGGGTCGCGGCCGACCTGATGGCGATCGTCCTCGCCCTGCAGGAGCTGTGCCTCACCGGCGATCGGATCCTCGCCCTCGCCGGCACCATGGCCGCCGGCACCGCTCGGCCCGATGACCTGACCGAATTCGCCGCCCTGGTACGTCGGCAGTCCACACAGGTCGACGAGCTCCGGGCCCGGGTCGAGGGGTCGCGTGCCCTGCTCGCCACCGTCGAGGTGGAGTTCGCCTTCGCGCTGGCGCCGCTGCTCGATCACAAATCGGGGCTGCTCGCCCGTTGGCAGCAGCAGGCCGCCCTCAGCCAGTTCTCCACCACCACGCTGCTCTTCCTTCCCGCTGCGGGCGTCACCCGGGCGATCGCGGCGAGCCGCCCCGACCCCACCGGCACCGACCTCGACCTCGACCGGACCGATTTCGTGCTGGTGGTGGCGGACGAGGTGCGGAGCGTACGGCGGCGAGAGGTGCGGGATGTCCGCAACCCCGGCGACGGCGAGCGCGACCGGTTGCTCCGTGACATCGAGGAGGCCCGGGTCCGGCTCGGCGACACCCGGGAGCTCTGCCGCCGGCTGGGCGCGACGATTCAGCAGACCGTCGGTGCCGAGGCCATGGCACAGCTGAGGCGGACGCTGGCCGGCCGGGAACAGCAGCGCTGACCGGGCCCGACGGCTACACCTCCGGGTCGCGGGGATACCCGCCGTACCGGGCCAGGGCGTACGCGCCCACGCCGGTGGCCAGCAGCTCGATCGAGTCGCAGCCGAGGGCCCGGCTCAGTTCCTCCGTGTTGAACAGGAGTCGCTGGAACAGCCCGGTGCCGGTCGCGGCGTCGGTGAGCCGGATCTCGTCGAGCCATGCGCGCCGCTCGGGAAACGAGATGCGCAGCGCGAGCAGGGCGTGCAGCGTGTCGTTCGGCGCGATCCGCAGGTCGACTCCGCACCCGCCGTCGGGGTAGAGGGAGACCTCGATCCGCGCTTCGGGCAGACCCGCGGCGATCAGCTCATGGAACCGGCGCGGCGACACGGGAACCCACCGCCGCCAGGTGGCGAGGAACTCCTCGTCGGCCCGTGCCGCCGTCAGCGCCGGCTCCAGCGCCGTCAGGTCGGCGACCGTCAGGTCGGCGATCTCGGCCTGGGCGTCACGTGCCGTGGGCTCGGCCGGGAGGAGCAGCCGCACCCGGCTCGCCTCCTCCACCAGTCCGTCCCATTCCCGGTCCGGCCGGAACCGACCGAGGCAGAAGTCGTCGCCGAGGCGGGACGAGAGGTGCCGCCACCACGCGGCGGCGCGTACCGGCCTCAGCCCGAAGCGCATGGCGCCCACGATGATGCAGCGTTGCAGCAGAAGCGTGGCGCTGAGGCCGCTCACGTCGACCGTCGGCTGGTCGATGGCGCGCGCCGAACCGACGCCGTTCCGTTCCATCTCGGTGTACGCGACGAGCGGCGGCATGTCCTCGATCCGCACCGGGATCGCACTGTCGAGCTGGGAGTCGGGGTCGACCGGCCGCCACACGACGTCGTCGTTCAGGACGATCAGCGGTTGCAGCCCGTCGTCGTGCCGCACCACAAGCTCCAGGGCGGGTTCTCCGCGGGGCGAGAAGATGCGGCGCACCCGGAGCACCGCGTCGGGGTGTAGCCGCAGCCCGTCGTCGATCGCCGGCACAGCCACGTGCAGCTCGCTGCCGGATGTCTGGATCTCGAGTGCCGGGAGGGTGGCCAACTCCCGAACAAGTTCACCTCTGTCCATGGGCCACTGTATCGGGCACCTCGGCCGGGTGGCTGCCCCGTCGTCTCAGACTCGACCCGCTGACGCGACCGGGGGCGCGCCGGGAATCGTCAACAGTCACCGTCAGCGGGTGAACCGGTCCACCAGGATCGCCAGCCGCCGCTCGTGGTCCGTATGCCGGAGCCGGCCGTTGCGCATGAGCGTGACGAGGCCGTGCAGCCCGCTCCAGAAGGTCTCGGTGAACGTCTCCAGGTCGTCGCCGCCGGCGACCGGCCGCAGGGTCTCGGCCAGCTCGGCGAAGGCCCGGGCCAGCTCGACCGGCGCGTCCTTACTGGCGAAGGACAGGTCGACGGGGAGGTTGAATATCGCGTCGTAGAGCGCGGGCCGGCGCTCGGCGAACGCGACGTACGCCCTGGCGATGCCGGCCACCGCCTGCCGCGGGTCGGTCGCGGCGGCCCGGGCGGCGGCGAGTTCGGCGGCCAGCTCACCGCAGCCTTCCACGGCGACCGCCGCCATGATGGCGCCCTTGCCCTTGAAGTGGCTGTAGAGGACGGGCTGGCTGTACTCGATCTCGGCGGCGAGCCGGCGGGTGGTGACGGCGTCCCAGCCCTCCGACTCGGCCAGATCCCGGGCTGCGGCGACGATCGCCCGTTCCCGTTCCGCCCGCTCCCGCTCCCGGCGGGCCTGAATCGACATGCTCGCCAGTCTAGCACCGCTAGCCAATCTGCCGCCGCTCTGCTAGCTTCGCTCTCAGACCTAGCAGTGCTAGAACTTGGAGTCGAACATGCTTACCCCCGTCGCCTACGGGCTCGCCGTCGTCCTCAGCCTCTTCTGCGTCTTCATCGGCGCCCGGTTCCTGCTGGCGCCCCACGCCTCGGCCGCCGGCTACGGCGTGCCGGCCGCGCCGGACGGCGACCCCGCCTACCTCACGATCAAGGGCCTGCGCGACCTCAGCTACGGCCTCCTCGGCCTCGCCCTGATCGCCTTCACCAGCGCCCATGCGGTCGCCTGGTTCATGCTGATCGTCGCGCTCAACCCGTTGGGGGACACGCTGATCGTGCTGCGGCACGGCGGCCCGAAGGCCGTCGCCTTCGGCATCCACTTCGCCACGGCCGTGGTCGTCCTCCTCGACGCCGCCCTGCTGTTCGCCCTGTAGCCACCCGCGAAGGAGCCGTCAGATGTCCCTGATCACGCCCGACTTCACCGAGTCCGTCATCGTCCGCGCGGCCGACGCCGAGGTGGTGGGCCGCGCACCGACCACCGTGCGGCTGCTCGCCGACAGCAGCGCCACCGGTGGTGCCCTCTCCACCCAGCGGGTCACCCTGACCGACGGCGCGGACGGCGCCCGGCCGCACCACCACGCCAACTCCGCCGAGCTGTTCTACCTGCTGGACGGCACCGCGCAACTGCTCTCCGGCGAGCAGGTCGTCACCGCCGAACGCGGCGACCTGGTGATCGTGCCGCCCGGCCTGGCGCACGCTTTCGCCGCCGCCCCGGGCGAGAACGCCGACATCCTCATCGTCATCACGCCCGGCGTCGAGCGGTTCGAGTACTTCCGGCACCTGGAGCGCATCGCGTACGGGAAGGTGCCGCCGCAGAGCCTGCTGGAGGTGCAGGAGCTGTACGACACGTACTTCCGCGACAGCGCCGCCTGGGACGCCGCCCGCCGCTGATCCCCGGTCCCGAACCGCCAGGGCTCACCGTCCGGGCAGTTCGGGACCGCCGTCGAGCAGCGGAGCCAGCAGGTCGCCCTGCTGCTCCACCCGCTTGAGCACCTCGCCCGCCGTGTACGGCTTGGTCGACGGTCGCTTGCCCGCCGCGCCCGCCTCGACCTCGTCCCAGGTCAGCGGGGTGGACACCGACGGCACCGCCTGGGCGCGCAGCGAGTACGGCGCCACCGTCGTCTTGGCCGCGTTGTTCTGACTCCAGTCGATAAACACCTTGCCGGGGCGCAGGTTCTTCGCCATCTTCGACACGATCAGCTTCGGGTGCGCCCGCTCCAACTCCTGGGCGATCCGCTTGGCGTAACCCGAGACGAAATCAGAGTCCTGGGTGCCGGCGATCGGGCAGCACAGCTGCATGCCCTTCTTCCCCGAGGTCTTCGGATAGCTCTCGATGCCGTCGGAGGCGAGCCGGTCGCGCATCAGCAGCGCCACCTGGCAGCACTGCTTCAGCGCGGCCGGGGCGCCCGGGTCCAGGTCGACCACCATCATGTCCGGGTGCTCGCCGATCTTCCACTGTGGCGTGTGCAGCTCCAGGGCGGCCAGGTTGGCCAGCCAGACCAGGGTGGGCAGGTCGTCGCAGACGACGTAGTCGATGGTCTCCCGCCCCTTGCTCGACCCGGGGGCGGGCAGGTTCTCGGTGCGTACCCATTCCGGCGTCGCCGCGGGCTGGTTCTTCTCGAAGAACGAGCCGCCCTCGACCCCGTTCGGGTAGCGGATCCGGGTCAGCGCCCGGTCCTGCAGGTGCGGCAGCAGCACCGGGGCGATCCGGGTGTAGTAGTCGATCACCTCGCCCTTGGTGAAGCCGGCCTTCGGGTAGAGGATCTTGTCCAGGTTGGACAGGTCCAGCGAGCGTCCCTCGACGTCCACCTTCAACCGGTCAGCTGGCATCGTCGACCTCCTCGGGCGGCTTGTCGGGCCGCAGGCGCAGGATCCGGGGGAAGCGCAGCCGCCCGTCCGGCGTGCGCTGGCCGTACTTGACCTCGACCACCACCTGCGGGGTTACCCAGATCGCGCCGCGGGCATCCTCGCGCGGCACGTCCCCGGCGAACGGCGACCCGGCGGTGCGCAGCGGCTCCAACTCGCGCAGCAGCTCCCGTTCGAGGGCCGAGCCGATCCCGCCGCCGACCCGGCCCCGGAAGGTGAGCTGCCCGTCGGGCCGCGGCACCCCGACCAGCAACCCGCCGATCTTGCGCGCGCCGGGCCGCCAGCCGCCGACCACGAAGTCGCCGGTCACCTCCAGCTTGACCTTCACCCAGTCGGGCGAACGCATCCCGGGCCGGTAGACCGCGTCGACCCGCTTGGCCATCACCCCTTCGAGCCCGTGCTCGCCGGCCGCCTCGTAGGTGGCCGGGCCGTCGGCGAAGGCGGGCGGCACCGCCCACCGGGCGGCGCCGAGCCCGAGCGACTCCAGCGCCGCCCGCCGCTCCCGGTAGGGGCGGCCGGTCAGGTCGTCGCCGCGCAGCCGCAGCACGTCGAAGATCATGTACGTCACGGGCATGGTGGCCGCCAGCCGGGCCGCCTTGGCCGGGTTCCGCACGTGCATCCGCTCGGCCAGCGCGGTGAACGACGGCTGCCCGAGCTCGTTGAAGAGGACCACCTCGCCGTCCAGCAGCGCGTCGTCGACCTGCTCGGCGAGCGTGATCAATTCCGGGTACGCGGTGGTGATCTCGACGCCGGAGCGCGCGTACATGTGCTGGTCGCCGTGGGAGATGTCGGCGAGCGCGCGGACCCCGTCCCACTTGAACTCGTACGCCCAGCCGGCACCGGCCGGGAGATGCCCGGTCATCGCGAGCATCGGCTTCAACGGCGCGCCGGGCACCCGATCACTGTAGTTGCGCACGGAAGAGCGTGCGTGCCGTTCGATCGTTTGCGATTCTGATCAGAACCAGGGAGAGGAGCGCGGAATGCGGGCCATCTGGAAAGGAGCGGTCTCGTTCGGCCTGGTGTCGATCGGAGTGCGGGTCTACTCGGCCACCGAGGAGAAGGACATCCGCTTCCACCAGGTGCACCGGGACGACGGCGGCCGCATCCGCTACAAGCGCACCTGCCAGGTGTGCGGCGAGGAGGTCACCTACGACGACATCGCCAAGGGGTACGACATCGGCGGCGGCGAGATGGTCATCCTCACCGACGAGGACTTCGCCGACCTGCCGTTGACCACCTCGCACGCGATCGACGTGCTGGAGTTCGTCCCCGCCGAGCAGGTCGACCCGATCCTCTACAACAAGGCGTACTTCCTCGAGCCGGAGGGCTCGGCCACCAAGCCGTACGTGCTGCTGCGCGACGCGCTGACCGACTCGGAGCGGGTGGCGATCGTCAAGGTCGCCCTGCGCCAGCGGGAGCAGCTCGCCACCCTCCGGGTACGCGAGGGCGTGCTGCTGCTCAACACGATGCTCTGGCCGGACGAGGTGCGTACCCCCGACTTCGGGTTCCTGGACGAGGACCTGAAGGTCCGTCCCCCCGAGCTGGCCATGGCCAGCTCGCTGATCGACTCGATGGCCGGCGACTTCGAGCCGGACGCCTTCACCGACGACTACCGGGCGGCGCTGCAGGAGGTGATCGACGCCAAGATCGAGGGCCGCGAGGTGGTCCAGCCGGAGGAGGAAGAGGCCGCGCCGGCCGCCGCGGTGGACCTGATGGCCGCCCTGAAGGCGTCGGTCGAGCGGGCCCGGGCCGCCCGGGGTGAGGCCCCGGCTGGCGGCGGAGCCGAGCCGACCCCGATCACGTCGGCCCGTTCGGCGCAGCAGGCCGCCAAGGCGGCGAAGACGGCGAAGGCGCCGGCCAAGAAGGCGGCCGCGAAGAAGGCACCGGCGAAGAAGGCCGCCGCTAAGAAGGCCGAGCCGGCGAAGAAGGCGGCGGCCAAGAAGACCGCGGAGAAGAAGGCGGCGCCGGCCAAGAAGGCCGCCAAGAAGGCGGCCCCCCGGAAGACCGCCTGACGGCGAACGGGGTTGACGAGCCGCTGGCCGCGGCCCGTCAACCCCGACACCGAGGCCTGGTTACTGCTTGCCGCCGCCGGCCCGGAAGGCCACCCAGGCGTCGCTCATCCGGTCCGCCTGGCCCGCCGTGAACATGTTCATGCAGGAGTCCTGCGTGTAGTCCATGAAGTTGTGGATCGGGTCCAGCCCGGGTGCGGTGCAGGTGTCCGCGCCCACCGGGCAGTTGAACTGCGGCGCCGCCTCGCGCGGGGTGTCCGCGACGAAGTCGCCGGAAGCGGAGCAGCCGTGCGCGAAGGTGTGCTCCAGCATCAGCCAGTGCCCGACCTCGTGGGTCAGCGTGTCACCCAGGGCGTACTTGCCGGCCGTCCCGCCCGGCATCGACTCGTCGAGCATCACCACGCCGTCGATGTAGTCCCGGCCGTTGTTGTAACCCTTCGGGAAGTACGCCCAGCCGAGGAGCCCGCCGCCGATGTTGGCCGCGTACACGTTGAGGGTGCGGGCGTCGCCGGTGTACAACGCCTTCTTCATGTCGCGCTCGTTCTTGCCGGGCACGACCGTGTACCAGGCGCTGTTCACCGTCCACGTGGTGTCGACGAGCGAGAACCGGAACGGCGTGTCGGAGGCGTCGGGCGCCGTGCGGCCCGCGTACGAGTCGTTGAGCACCTGCATCTGCGCGGCGATCATGGTGTTGAACCGGTTCGTCTCGGCCGCGCTCAGGGGGTGGTCGGAGATCATGTGGAAGACCGTGGGGATCGTGACGCTGCCGTTGGGCAGGCGCGGCGCATCCTTGATCACGCCGTAGGCGTTCGCCTCGTTCTTCGAGTACAGCTCGGGCTCCTGGGCGGTGGCGCCCTCCTTCACCCGCGCCGCGCTGTGCCCCTCGGCGCCCGGCTCGCACGCCGCCGCACCGGGGGAGGCGGTCGCGGGTGCCGCCGTGGCCACCGCCCCGGAGGCGCCCCCGGCCGCCAGGAACGTCGCCGCGGTAGCGGTCAGGACTGCCAGCTGGAAAGTCGATCTTCTGCGCATCGTTGCACCTTTCACGCCTGGGTTGGAGGCAGGGCGGAATGGACGAGTGCCGCCGCGACGAGGTCGATGACGTCGTCGTCCCGGTATGAGAACACGCCGATGCCGTCAACAACAGACCCAGGTGCCGGCACCCGGACTCAGCGCGCCTTTCGGCCGAGTCGCCGGGTGGCCGTCTGCCTTGCGGGGAGGGCCCCTGCGCTATCTGAGGCGCCAACCAGGGGCCCCTCCGTTCCGTCAGCCCCGGCCGAGCTTCTCGGTCGGGGTGACCAGGACGATGACCCGCTCCTCGCCGGGCTGGCGGAACGGATAGGAGTCCTGCCCGAGATACTTCTTCGCCATCCGGTCGATGTGCTCGTCGGCGCCCTCGGTGACGAACTTCGCGGTGCCCTTCACCCAGAGCGTGCGGAAGTCGTCGGCCTTGTCCACCACAGAGATCGCAACCACCGGGTTGCGCGCCATGTTGCGGTACTTCTTCCGGCCCTTGACGGTGTTGAACACGATGTGCTCGCCGTCGGTGTCCACCCAGACCGGGGTGACGTGCGGGGTGCCGTCGGGCTCGATGGTCGCCACGTGCGCCAGCTGCGGCTCGGCGAGCAGGGCAAGGTCTACTTCGGTGAGGATCGCCATGGTCGTGAACGTACTCCGGTGAGGTGTGGGTCGCGGTCGTTAACCGCCGGTACGCTCCACCGACCACTCGCGAAAGGACCGTCCGTGCCGTACATCCCCGCCTTCGACCGGCTGCTCAGGCCCGGCGCCCGCTTCGCCGACGAGTACGGCGAGCACGTGATCGAGGTGCATCCGGCCGGCGAGGTCGTGCTGCCGACCGGCCGGGTGGTGGGCTGCGATCCGCTGGTCTGCCCGGAGAGCGACCCGTACACCGTCCCGATCGACCCTGGCCGCTACCCGGCACGTGCCTGGGTGTCCTCGATCCGCAGCGACGGCGTCGAGAGCGACCGCCGGGTGGCGGCCCTGGAGTTGGTGGTCCGGGACGAGCCGGTGGCCCGCTGGGAGCCGGCCCTGGCTGGCGACCAGGACCCCACCGAGCTGGGCGAGGACGACTTCTTCGGCTACGGGGTCGACGCCGGCACCGGCACGCTGGCCGACCCGGTGGCCCTCGCCGTGCTGGAGGGCTGGGACTACGACCGAATCGAGGAGGTCTTCCTCGCGGAGGACCCGGATCACTCCCCCGGCCCGGTCCCGGGGCTGCTCAGCGTGGTCACCGACGAGGCGACCGGGGCGAACGTGCTGACCGTCTCGTCGGGCTGGGGCGACGGCTGCTACGGGACCTGGGTCGGCCGGACCGCCGACGGCCTGGTCGCGTCGTTCGTCACCGACTTCATGGTGGTGCCCGCGGAGGGCTGAGCTGTCGGAATCGGAGCCGGCCGTAGGAGCACTGGCGGCCTCTGTCCGGGTACCGTGTGCGCTGGTCTCGACAGCGGCCGCCGAGCCGCACCACCCACCCAGCAGGGGAGTCGACGTGAGCGAGCGTGTGCAGAACCGGTCGGCGGGCCAGGGCCCGGGCACCAAGGCAGAGCGGCGGCTGGCCGCCCAGCTGGCGGCGAAGAAGGCCGCCGAGGCGCGACGCCGACGGCAGTCGATGCTGGGTGCGTTTGTCGGTGTCCTCGCGGTCGCCGCGCTGATCGGGGGCATCGTCTGGCTGAACAGCGGGGACGACGACACGAAGTCCACCGCCGCCGCCCCGTCGGCGAGCGCCACCGTCCCGGCCGGCGAGACCGCTCCCCCGGCGCCGCAGCTCCCCGAGGGCGCCGACCCGGCGCTGAAGACCAAGCCGGCGGTCGAGGCGGGCAAGGGCGACCTGAAGAAGCTCACCGTCACCACCCTGATCAAGGGCAACGGCCCGGCGGTGAAGGCCGGCCAGCAGATCACCACCAACTACGTCGGGGTGTTCTACAAGGACGGTAAGCAGTTCGACTCCTCCTGGGACCGGGGCCAGCCGGCCACCTTCGGGATCGGCGTGGGCCAGGTCATCAAGGGCTGGGACCAGGGCCTGGTCGGCGTGCCGGTGGGCAGCCGGGTGCAGCTGGACATCCCGGCCGACCTGGCGTACGGCGACAGCGGTCAGGTCTCCGGGCCGCTGCGCTTCGTCGTTGACGTGCTCGCCGCGCAGTAGGTCACAGCAGGCTTCCTTCCGATCACCCAGCGGCAGTAGGTTCATGGTCACCGTGGGCGGTCCACCCGCCCGCGGCGACCTGCCCAACGACGCGGAGGTGCACGTGGCGCTGGACGACCCCGGGCTGGCCCGGCTGATGTGGACCCACTTCGAGCCGGTCCACGCCGTGACCTACTTCCACCCCCGGTCCCGGGCCGCGTACGAGGCGGTCGGGCTGCGCGGCTACTGGCGGGGTTACTTCGCCGGCCGGGCCGCCCCGCTCGGGCCGGTCGACGCACCGGTGGTGGTGGCCGCCTTCTTCAGCTTCGCGCCGTCGATGGTGGCCCGGGCGCTCCCCTCGGTGTGGCGCCTGGCCACCCCGCAGGAGGCGCTGCGCGCCCGACTCACCGGCGCCGTGCAGGCGCTGGCCGAGTTCACCTACGAGCTGCCCGAGGCGCACCTCGTCGAGGCGGCGGAGCTGCTGGAGGAGGCGGCCGCCCAGGTCGAGACGGCGGGCCGGGTGCTCGGCGCGGTCAACGCCGCGCTGCCCCGGGGCGAATACCCGCTGGCCCGGCTCTGGCAGGCGGCCACCACGCTGCGCGAGCACCGGGGCGACGGTCACGTGGCGGCGCTGGTCACCACCGGGCTGGATCCGGTCGAGGTGGTGGCCTGGCGGTGCCGGGCCGACCAGTCCCGCGAGTTCCACCAGATGGCCCGGGGCTGGACCGACGAGGAGTGGGCCGCCGCCGAGGAGCGCCTGGTCGAGAAGGGCTGGCTGACCGCCGACCGGGCGCCGACCGACCACGGCACGCAGACGTTCCGGGCGGTCGAGGAGGCCACCGACCGGGCCGCCCTCGGCCCGTGGCGGGCGCTGGGCGCGGAGCGTACGGCGCGGCTGCGCGAGCTGCTCGACCCGATCGCGAGCCGGTGCCACACGATCATCCCGCCGCAGAGCCCGATCGGCCTGCCCGCGCCGCGCACCGCCACCGAGGACGCGTCCATCCCGGCCCGCTGACCCGCCGGCCGGGGTCCGGCAGGATGGGCTCATGGTGGACGCGGTGCTCTTCGACCTGGACGGCGTGATCGTGGATTCCGAGCCGGTCTGGGAGGAGGTCCGGCGGGCGTACGTGGCCGCGCACGGCGGCACCTGGCAGCCGGACACCCAGCGCCGGCTGATGGGGATGAGCACCGGCGAGTGGGCCGCCTACCTCAGCGGTGAGCTGGGCGTGGACCGCACCGCCGAGCAGGTCGCCACCGAGGTGGTGGCCGAGATGACCCGGCGGTACGCGGCACACGTACCGCTGATCGACGACGCCGACGCGGTGGTGCGCCGGCTGGCCGGGCGGTGGCCGCTCGGGCTGGCCAGCTCCTCCCCCACCCGGCTGATCGGGGCGGCGCTGGCCGCCACCGGCCTGACCGACGCCTTCCGGGCGACCCTGTCGACGGAGGAGACCGCCCGGGGCAAGCCGGCCCCGGACGTCTGGCTGGGCGTGGCGGCGCGGCTCGGCGTGGACCCCGCCCGGTGCGTGGCGATCGAGGACTCCTCCAACGGGGTCCGTTCCGCGGCCGCCGCCGGGATGCGGGTGGTGGCCGTGCCGCACGGGTCGTACCCACTGGACCCGGACGCCGAGGCGCTGGCGGCGGTGCTGCTGCCGTCGATCGACGCGCTCACCCCGGAGGTGGTGGCGCAGCTCGACTGAACGGCTTGCTCCTGACGCGACGTCAGGTCCTAGCGTCGGTTTCTGTCGCCGCAGGGTGCGGTGACGCGAGAGGGAGTGGGACGTGGCGTCCACCTGGCGGATCGGCGAGCTGGGCCAGCGTACCGGGCTCACCGTCCGGACCCTGCACCACTGGGACCACGTGGGGCTGCTGCGGCCGTCCGCGCGCACGTCCGCCGGCCACCGGCTCTATGACGAGCGGGACGTCGACCGGCTGTACCGGATCGTCGCGCTGCGCGAGCTGGGCCTGCCGCTGGAGACCATCGGCGTGCTGCTGGACGGCGGCGGTGGCGGCGGCCTGGAGCTGGCCGGGCTGCTCGACGACCACCTGGCGCACGTGGAGCGGCAGCTCGCCGCGCTGGGCAGCCTCCGTGACCGGCTGGCCATGTTGGTGCCCGCCGTACGTGCCGCCGGGGGCGCCACGCCCGTCGACCTGCTCGCCGTGATCGAGGAGGTGACCAGGGTGGAAGACACGATTCGGAACTACTTCACCGAGGAGCAGCTCGCCGCGTTGGCGCAGCGGCGGGAGCAGCTCGGCGAGGCGGCGATCCGCAGCGTCGAGGAGGAGTGGCCGCGGCTGATCGCCCAGGTCCAGGCGGAGCTGGACGCCGGGACCGATCCGGCGGAGCCGCGGGTGCGGGCGCTGGCCACGCGGTGGATGGAACTGCTGGAGGCGTTCCACGGCGGGGACCCGGGACTGCGGGACTCGCTCTACCGGATGTACGCGGAGCAGCGCGCGGAGATCACGCAGGAGCACGGCGGCCCGTCGCCGGAGCTGATCGACTACGTGAAGCGGTCGGTCGCGGCGGGCTGATCGCTGGCGGCGGGCCGCGCCCGGCCCACCGCCCTCCGCCGATATGTCCCGCGCCACCCCCCTCCTGCCCCCGACCACCTCGATGTACGTTTTCCCCGGCGGGTCTGGTCGAATGATCAGGGTGAGTCCGGGTAGCGCAGCCGGTGGCGTGTCGGCGGTGAGGGGACGGCGATGAAGGCGATCGTGTACGAAGGCAACGGGGACGTCTCGGTGCTCCAGGTGGCCGAGCGCCCGATCCCGGAGCCGGGCCCCGGCGAGGTGCTGGTGCGGATGGCCGTGTCCGGGGTGAACCCGACGGACTGGAAGGCCCGCCGGCAGTGGCCGCTCCCGGCCGGCTGGCAGATCCCCGGGCAGGACGGCGCCGGGGTGATCGAGGCGGTCGGCGAGGGCGTCGACCAGATCCTGATCGGTGCCCGGGTGTGGCTCTGGGAGGCCGCCTGGCAGCGGCCGTGGGGCACCGCCAGCGAATACACGGTCGTCCCGGTCCGGCACACGGTGCGGCTCGGTTCCGCCTCCTTCGACCTCGGCGCCTGCCTGGGCATCCCGTTCATGACCGCGCACCGCTGCCTCACGGCCGGCGAGTTCATGCCGGACAAGCTGCACGCGGGCGCGCTCAGCGGCCATGTGGTGCTGGTGCAGGGCGGGGCGGGCGCGGTGGGCAACGCCGCCATCCAGCTCGCCCGATGGGCCGATGCCTGCGTGATCACCACGGTGAGCAGCCCCGAGAAGGCGCAGCTCGCGGCGGCGGCCGGCGCCGACCTCGTGATCAACTACCGCGAGCAGGACGTGGTCCAGGAGGTCCGCAAGCTCGCGCACGACGGGGTGCACACCATCGTCGAGGTCTCCGCGGCCCGCAACGCCGCCACCGACGTGCAGATCCTGCGGAACGGGGGTGCGGTGTGCGTCTACGCGGACGACGGCGGGTCCGAGGTGACGTTGCCGATCCGGGCGCTGATGGTGCCGAACGCGCGCTGGCAGTTCGTGCTGATCTACACCGCGCCGAAGGCGGCCAAGGCGCAGGCGGTGACCGACGTGGCGGCGGCGGTGGCGCAGGGGGCGATCCGGGTGGGCGAGGAGGCCGGGCTGCCGCTGCACCACTACCCGATGTCGGCGGCCCAGGCGGCGCACAAGGCGGTGGAGGACGGCGCGGTCGGCAAGGTGCTCATCGCCACGGCCGAGGCGTGACAACGCGAAACGGATTTCGCTGACATCAGGACAGAGGCGAACAAGTTTCGCGACAATGAACATGCGGGTCGCCCCGCATGGACGGGCGGCCCCGGCGCGGTGCGAACGCCGGGACCGCCCTCTGGGGAGGGATGCCCATGAGGAGGACGAAGTCCCTACCCGTCCAGCGACGGTACGCCGGAAAGTGTTACGGCGCGGCCAGTTCGCGTACCTCGAGCCCGCCCTCGGCGTAGCGGGAGCGCACCACCTTCTTGTCGAACTTGCCGACGCTGGTCTTCGGGACGGCGTCGATGAACGCCCAGCGCTCCGGCAACTGCCAGCGGGCCACCGACTTCGCCAGGAAGTCCCGCAGCTCCTCGGCGGTGACCGAGGCGCCCTCCCGGACCACCACGGTGGCCAGCGGCCGCTCGTCCCAGCGCTCGTCCGGTACGCCCACCACGCACGCCTCCAGCACCGCCGGGTGCGCCATCAGGGCGTTCTCCAGCTCGACCGAGGAGATCCACTCCCCGCCCGACTTGATCACATCCTTGGCCCGGTCGGTGAGCGTGATGTAGCCGTCCGGCGAGAGCATGCCGACGTCGCCGGTCCGCAGCCACCCGTCCCGGAACTTCTCCTCGTCCGGGGCCCCGCCTCCGACGTACCGGGCGGTCACCCACGGCCCGCGGACCTCCAGCTCGCCCACGGAGGTCCCGTCGGCGGGCAGCGGCTCGCCCAGCGGGCCGACGATGCGCGCGGCGACCCCGGCCGGGATCCGGCCCTGGGTGTAGCGGTAGCGCCAGGCCGTCTCGCCGGTCGCGCCGGCCGGCGGCCGGGAGACCGAGCCCAGCGGGGACATCTCGGTCATCCCCCAGGCGTGGATCACCTCGATGCCGTGCCGGTCGTGGAAGGCATGCATCAGCGCCGGCGGGCAGGCCGAGCCGCCGACGATCACCTCCTTGAGCGACGAGGTGTCGACATCGTGACTGTCCAGGTAGGCCAGCAAGTCGGTCCAGATGGTGGGGACCGCGCCGGCCAGGGTGGGGCGCTCGGCGGCGATCATCGCGGCGATCGGCTCGGCCTGGAGGAACCGGTCCGGCATGATCAGCGACGCGCCGGAGAGGAACGCCGCGTACGGCAGACCCCAGGACATCGCGTGGAACATCGGCACAATGGCCAACTCCCGGTCGGTCGGGCCGAGCCCGAAGCCCTCCGGCATGCAGATCTGGAGCGAGTGCAGGTAGATGGAGCGGTGCGAGTAGGCGACCCCCTTGGGGTTGCCGGTGGTCCCGGAGGTGTAGCAGAGCGCGGCGGCGTCGCGCTCGTCCACCTCGGGCCAGTCGTAGACGTCCGGCCGGTCGGCCAGCAGGGCGTCCCAGTGGTGTACGACGATCCGGTCGCCGGCCGCCGCCAGCAGCGGCGCCGGGTCCCCGCCGCCGACCACCACCACGTGCCGCACCGTGGTCAACTGCCCAATCACCCGGGCCAGCAGCGGGATCAGCGTCGAGTCGACCAGCACCACCCGGTCCTCGGCGTGGTTGCCGATGTAGGCGATCTGGTCCGGGAAGAGCCGGAGGTTGAGGGTGTGCAGCACCGCGCCCATGCTCGGCACGGCGAAGTAGGCCACCAGGTGCTCGTTGTTGTTCCACATGAAGGTGGCGACCCGCTCGTCGCCGGTCACCCCGCACTCGTCGCGCAGCGCGTGGGCCAGCCGGGCGGCGGTCCGCCCGACCTCGGCGTACGTCATCCGACGGGGCTCTGCGCCGGTCCAGGTGACGACCTCCGCCGTGCCGTGCACGGTGGAGCCGTGTTCGAGGATCCGGGCGACCTGGAGGGGGGCGTCCATCATCGTGCTACGCATGGGTAACAAGCTAGTGGCGCCGGTCACACCACGGAAGCCCCGGAACGACCGACCCGACAACGGAAACTGCGTAGATTGTCCGGGTGAGTATCTCGTGGGCCGACTCGTATGTGGGGCAGCTGCGCGCCCTGGCCGGTGACCGCACCCTCATGTTCGTCGGGGCCCGCGCCGTGGTCCGGGACAACGCCGCCCGGGTGCTGCTGATCCAGCGCTCCGACAACGGCCAGTGGGCGATGCCGGCCGGCGCGATGGAACTGGGCGAGTCGATCGCCGACTGCGCGGTCCGGGAGGTCCGCGAGGAGACCGGGCTGCGTGCCCTGCGGGTCAGCGCCTTCGCCCTCTACACCGGCCCCGACCGCACCCACACCAACATGTACGGCCACACGTACCAGGTATTCACCACGGCGTTCCGGGTGGACGAGTGGGACGGCGAGTTGGCCCGGGTGACCGACGAGACCAGCGACGCCGCCTTCTTCCACCCGGAGGAGCTGCCCAACCCGCTCTCCGCCAGCGTCATCGAGACCCTCGCCGACCTGGACGTCTTCGAGCAGACCAACCGGCTGATCCTCAAGTAGCCCGGGCCACCCGAGGACCAGCCGGTCCCAGCATCAGGCCGCCGGCGGCTCCACGTAGCGGAACCAGACGTCGGCGTCGGCGCGGTCGCTGCGCCACTGCGGGCTGGGCGTGGTCACCGTGCCGTGCACGGCGAAGGTCTGGTCGGCCGTGCCGGCCGGAGCCACCATCGGGATGCTGATCGAGGCGGTCCCGCCCGCGGCCAGCGGACCCGCGGTGCAGACCACCAGGTTGCCGGACAGATCGCACTGCCAGTTGGTGTTACCGGCGGGCGGGGCGATGTCGGGCGTGACGCCCGCCGGCATCTCGACGGCCAGCCGCAGCTCGGCCGCCTCACCCGTGCCGTCGTTGCGGACCGTGAAGGTGGGGTTGATGGAGCCGCCTGTGGTGGCCACCTCCGTCTCCGTCCACGGCCCGCCGTCCGGGCCGGGCAGCAGGCTCAGGTCGGGCAGGTAGGCGTACGTGGCGGCGGCCTCGTCGGTGTTGTTGGTCCGGGTGGCCTCCCGGGCGCTGGTCGACGCCGTGGCGGCCAGGACGGCAACCGTGCCCGCCGGGGCGGCGGGCAGTTCGAGGTACATCCTGAGCGGCTCCGCCGATCCACCAGCGGCCACCGGGCCGTAGATGTTTGTGCACACGAAGGTGCTGTAGTCGCAGGACCAGCTCGGGTCTCCGACGATCCGGCTGCCGGCCGGCGCCTTGATCGCGACGGTGATGTCCTCGACCCCCGCCGCGCCGATGTTGTCCACGGCGGCGACCAGGCGTACCCGGGCGCCGGTCGAGGTGATCATCGCGCTGGTCGTGGTGAGGGTGAGCTGGAGGTCGGCCCGGGGAGGCGGGGCCGCCGCGGCCGGCGCGGCCGGCAGGAGCGCGGCCGAGGCGGCGAGGGAGAGCAGGGCGAGTCCGGTACGCAGGGTGCGGTGGGAGGTCATGACGTCCCTCGTTCGCAGGGAGCCGCACCGGCGGCCGTCGGCCGGCGGTACGGCACGGCCGACGCCCCCGTCGACGGCGGCCGGGCGACCGCGCGATGACGGTCCCACCCGTATGGACGTCGATCGACCTCATTCCGTTACATGATCCAACCGGCGGTCAGAGCATCGTCTGGGACTTGGCCTCCATCTCGGCGGCGGCCTCCTCCTTCGACTCCTTGGCCAGGGGCTTGCCGCCGGGCGCGGCTGCCTTCCCGCCCAGCGGATCCGCGCCGCCGGTGGCGCCCTGCGGGCCGGTGCCGCGCAGCTGATGGTTCGGCAGGGCCAGGGTCACCAGCACCGCGACGATGGCGATCAACCCGGTGGTCAGGAAGACCAGGTGCAGCGACTCGACGAACGCGGCCTGGATCGCGGCGCGGACCGGTCCGGGCAGGGCGAGGATCGTCCCCGGTTCGTTGATCGAGATGTGCGCCCCGCCCCGAGCCGCCACGATGGCCCGCTCAGCGGGCGGCAGCTGCGCGATGGCGGGCGGCAGCCGGTCGGCGAGCTGGTGGGTGAGCTGCGACGAGAGCACCGCGCCGAGGATGGCGACCCCGAACGAGCCGCCCAGCGAGCGGAAGAAGGTCGCCGAGGAGGTGCCGGCACCCAGGTCCCGCGGGTGCACCGCGTTCTGCACGGCCAGGATCAGCGACTGCATGCACAGGCCCAGCCCGACGCCGATCACCACCATGTAGCCGAAGGCCGCCCAGAGCGAGCTGGTCACCTGGAGCTGCCGGAAGAGCAGCATGCCGGCGACCAGCACCGCCGAGCCGGTCACCGGGAACCACTTGTAGCGGCCCCTCCGGCTCATCGCCCGGCCGGTGAGCACCGAGGTGACGATGATGCCGGCCATCATCGGCAGCATCAGCAGGCCGCTGCGGGTCGGCGAGGCGCCCTTGACGATCTGGAGGTACAGCGGGATGAAGATGATCGACCCGAACATCACCAGACCGAGCACGAAGCCCGCCGCGTTGGCCAGGCTGAACGTTCGGGTACGGAACAGCCGCAGCGGCAGGATCGGCTCACGTACCCGAGCCTCCTGGAGCACGAAGAGGGTGCCCAGCACCGCACCGGCCGCGAACAGCCCGATGATCACGCCGGAGCCCCAGGCGTACTGGCTGCCGCCCCAGCTCAGCGCCAGCAGCAGGCTGCTCACGCCGGCGACCAGCAGCACCGCCCCGGTCCAGTCGATGGAGTGTTCCCGCCGCTGGAACGGGATCAACCGCATCACGTGGTAGCAGACCACGATCGCCAGGATCGCCAGCGGCACGTTGATGTAGAAGATCCAGCGCCAGTTGGTCTCCGCGAAGTAGCCGCCGACCAGCGGACCGGCCACCGAGGAGATCCCGAAGACCGCGCCGAAGAGGCCCTGGTAGCGCCCACGTTCGCGGGGCGTGACCACGTCCGAGATGATCGTGAACGCCAGCGTCATCAGACCGCCGGCGCCCAGCCCCTGCACACCCCGGGTGACGATCAACTGGGTCATGTTCTGGGACAGACCGGCCAGCAGCGAGCCGAGCAGGAACGTGCCGATCGAGAAGAGGAACACCGGGCGTCGGCCGTACAGGTCGGCCATCTTCCCGTACAGCGGGGTGGAGGCGGTGGAGGCGAGCAGGTAGGCGGTGACCACCCACGAGTAGTGGTTGATCCCGCCCAGCTGGCCGACGATGGTCGGCAGCGCCGTACCGACGATGGTCTGGTCGAGCGCCGCCAGCAGCATGCCGGTCATCAGACCGAACATCAGCAGGCGGATCTGGCGGGCGTGCAGCAGGGGACGACCGTTGGCCTGGGCAGTCATTCGCCGTTCTTTCCCACGTCCCGCAGAACATGCCCCTAAAACCGGTTGATCATGAAGTTGGCGGCGATGTCGATCTCCGCGGCCGCCGCCAACCTCATGATCAACGAAAGACGGCGGTCAATGCCGGCCCTCGGCGAACTCCTCGACGAGCTTGGCGCAGAACGCCGGCAGGTCGTCCGGCTTGCGGCTGCTCACCAGGCCGTTGTCGGTGACCACCTCCTCATCGACCCAGGCCGCGCCGGCGTTGGTGAGGTCGGTACGCAGGCTCGGCCACGAGGTGATCCGGCGGCCGCGCACCACGTCCGCCTCGACCAGCGTCCACGGGCCGTGGCAGATCACCCCGACCGGCTTGCCGGCCGTGAAGAACGACTTCACGAACCGGACCGCGTCCGGGTCGGTGCGCAGGAAATCCGGATTGGCCACGCCGCCGGGCAGCACCAACCCGTCGTACGCCCCGGCGTCCGCCTCCTTCGTCGTCACGTCCACCTCGTACGTCCGGCTCTGGTCCAGGTGGTTGACGGACTGGATCGAACCGGGCCGCACCGAGACCAGCTCGACCCGCGCGCCGGCCTTCTCCACCGCCTCGCGGGGCATCGTGTACTCGACCTCCTCGACGCCGTCGGCGGCCAGGAAGGCGATGCGCTTGCCCTGCAGTGTCGCTGCCATGGTGGTCTCTCCTCTCCAGGGGGCTCGGACAATCCGTGCCCGGGCTCAAGCGGGCGAAACCGGACGCCGGACGTGGTTCGGACCGCACCGGTGGGCAGGTTTGGCCGGACCGGCTCGGGGGACCCGGAGGGACATGGCAGGAGCAGCAGCCGAAGAGCGCCGGCTCGCCAAAGTGGTGGAGAGCTGGCAGGGGCGTCCCGTGCTGATCATCGGGGACGCCATGCTGGACGAGTGGCGGTTCGCGGAGTCCGAGCGGCTCTGCCGGGAGGCCCCCGCTCCGGTCCTCACCCTGCGCCGACGTACCTCCGCCGCCGGTGGCGCGGCGAACACGGCGGTCAACGTCTCCGCCCTCGGTGGTCGGGCCGTGCTGGTGGCGCCGGTCGGGGCCGACGCGGCCGGCGACGAACTGCACGACTGCCTCGACCGGGCGGGCGTCTGGGACCGGACGGTCAACCAGCCCGGGCGGCAGACGCCGGTGAAGCGGCGGATGCTGGCCGGCAACCAGATCCTGCTCCGCGAGGACTCCGGCGAGCCGGAGGACCCGCTCGACGACGGCGGGGTGGCCCACCTGCTCACCGCGCTGCACTGCGCGACCGAGGAGCTGAAGGCCGTCGCTGGTGGGCGGCCGCTCACCCTGGTCGTCTGCGACTACGGCCTGGGCGCGCTGCCCCGGGCGGTCCGCGCCTGGCTGGTCGCCAACCGGGACCGCTACGCCACCGTGGCCCTCGACGCGCACGACCTGGCCGACTGGCGCGGCCTCAACCCGACCGTGGTGACCCCGAGCTTCGCCGAGGCGACCCGCCTGCTGGCCCGGGCCGCCGTGGGCTTCGGCGGCGGCAGCCGTACCGCCGCGCGCGGCACCACGGCCGGTGACCTGCACCTGGACCACCCGGCCGATCCGGTCGACGGCCCCTCTGAGCTGGTCGTGGGCGCGGCGCCGGGCGGCGCGGGCGAGCGGATCGCCGGCACCCCGCACCCCACCTCCGGCGCACCGTCGACCGACCAGGCCGGCGCGGCCGGCCCCGGCCCGACCGGCGAGCCCACCCCCGGCGAGGAGCGCGTCGCGCTGACCGGGGACGGCGTCAGCGTGACCGGCACCGGCGTCACCGTGAACGCGGCGGCCGGCGACGGCGTGGACCGGGCCATGCTGGCCGAGTCGCGCCTGGCCGAGCTGCGCGCGCACACCGGTGCGGACGTGGTGGCGGTGACCCTGGACACCGAGGGCGCGGTCGTCGGCGGGGCCGACGGCGAGCCCCGACGCAGCCACAGCACCCCGGTGCCGGCCAGCCACGCCGTGGGCGCCGGGGACGCGTACCTCGCCGCGATGACCCTGGCGCTGGCGGCGGACGCGAGCCTGCCCACCGCCGCCCAGCTCGCGCAGCTCGCCGCCACCATCACGGTCTCCGACACCGGCACCTGCGTCTGCCGGCGGGAGGACCTGCTGGGCGCGCTGGGCGCCGGCCCGGAGCAGACCGGCCACCCGAGCCTGGTCGGCGCCGAGGAGCTGAGCGCGATCGTCGAGGAGCACCGCCGGGCGGGGCGCTCGATCGTCTTCACCAACGGCTGCTTCGACGTGCTGCACCCGGGGCACGTCCGCTACCTGACCCAGGCCCGCGCGCTGGGCGACCTGCTGGTCGTGGCGGTCAACTCGGACGACAGCGTACGGCGGCTCAAGGGGCCGGACCGGCCGGTGAACCCGGTCGAGGACCGGGCCGCGCTGCTGGCCGCCCTGGAGTGCGTGGACCACGTGGTGGTCTTCGAGGAGGACTCCCCGGCGGCGCTGATCGAGGCGGTCCGTCCGGACGTCTACGTCAAGGGCGGCGACTACCCGCCGGAGATGGTCCCGGAGGCGCCGCTGGTCCGCCGGCTGGGCGGGCAGGTGCGCACCCTCGGGTACGTGCCGGACCGCTCCACCTCGGCGATCATCGACCGGATCCGGGCCCACTCGGTCACGCCCACCGTCGGTGGCAGTACGGGCAGGCCGGCGTGAACCGACCGCTCGACCCCGGCACGCCGGACGGGTTCCGCCAGCCGCGGCTGCTCGACGTGCTGATCCCCACGCGCAACCGGCCCGCGGAGCTGGCGGTCACGCTCTCCGGGCTGGCCGCCCAGGAGGGCGTACCCGATTTCGGAGTGGTGGTGAGCGACCAGTCCGACGACGGACCGGCGTACGCGCACCCGGCGGCGGCCACCATGGTCCGGGCGGTGCGCCACCGGGGCCACCCGGTGCTGCTGACCCGACGGCTGCCCCGGCGCGGGCTGGCCGAGCACCGGGCGTACCTGCTGCGCCAGTCGACGGCCCGGTACGTGCTCTGCCTCGACGACGACGTCTGGCTGGAACCGGGCACCCTCGCCCGGCTGGTCACCGCGATCCGCGAGTTGGGCTGCGGGTTCGTCGGCAACGCGGTGCACGGCCTCTCCTACGCCGACGACGTACGCCCGGAGACCCACGCGCACTACGAGGAGTGGCACGGCCGGCCGGTCCCCGAGCGGGTCCGACCGGGTACGCCGGAGTGGGACCGGGCCGCCATCCACCCGGCGGCGAACCTGCTGCACGTCACCGAGAAGCTGCGGCTGCCGGCGGGGGCCTGGCGCGCGTACAAGGTCTCGTGGATCGGCGGGTGCGTGCTCTACGACCGGGCGAAGCTGATCGACGCCGGCGGCTTCGAGTTCTGGCGCCAGCTGCACGAGAAGCACCAGGGTGAGGACGTCGCGGCGCAGCTCGCGGTGCTGGAGCGGCACGGCGGCGCGGGAGTGCTGCCCAGCGGCGCCTTCCACCTGGAGTCGCCGACCACGGTCACCGAGCGGGACGTGGAGGCGTGGGAGGTCGTCCTGGTCGACCAGCCCTCGGACACCCCACAACCGGCCTGACGCCCGGCCGTCGCCACGACACCGCCGGTCAGCCCGCCAGCAGTTCGCGGGCCGCCTCGACCACCTCGACAGCGGGCACGTCCGCGACGAACGAGTCCCGGTGCGGGCAGTCGCCGTCGCCGGGGCGGTGCGGATAGATCCCCGGGGTGCAGTCGACGCCGCAGACCGGGCAGTGCGTGGTCCAGGAGGCGATCGGGCGGTGCCGGGTCCGCAGCGGCGTGGCCCCGTTGATCAGGTTGCCGACCCAGTAGACGCCCACCGTGGGGGCGCCGACCGCGGCAGCCAGGTGCAGCGGCCCGGTGTCGTTGGAGACCACCAGCGCGCAGTCGGCGTAGCAGGCGGCCAGCCCGCCCAGGGTGAGCGTGCCGACCTGCGGGCGGACCGGGACGCCCGCCGCCACCACCACCGCGTCCACCGTCTCCCGCTCGGCGGGGGTACCGGTGACCAGCACCTCGTACCCGTCGCCGGCCAGCGCGCGGGCCACGTCGCCGAAGCGCTCCGGGGGCCAGCGCCGCCGGGTGTCGGTCGCCCCAGGGTGCAGCGCCACCCGGGGCCGCTCCGGCGCGCCGAGCACCTGCCGGGCCTCGGCCCGGTCGGCGTCGGTGACCGCCAGCGCCGGGGTGATCGTGGTGGCCGGCGCGCCGACCAGGGCCACCGCCTCCAGGTAGCGGATCACCTCGTGCTGGTAGTAGACGTACCGGATCCAGCGGTCCAGCGGCGACGCGCCCTCGGCCCGCAGTCCGGCGGTGACCCGGGCGCCCAGTCGGGTGATCAGCGGGTTGGAGTTGGCCCCACCGCCGTGCAGCTGCATCGCCAGGTCGAAGCGCTCCGCGCGGGCCGCCGCCAGGAAGTCCGCCAGCTCCGCGGGCGGCTCGGCCGGCCCGGCGTCCCGGATGCCGGGGGCGGGCGGCACCACCAGCACCCGGTCCACCGGGCCGGGGCGGTCGTGCCAGAGCTCGACGTGCCAGGGCGCGCCGAGCAGCACGATCTCCGCCCCGGGGTACGCGGCCCGCAGCGCCTCCAGCGCCGGCAGGACGAAAATGAAGTCACCGAGCGCGTTCGCCCGGAGCACGGCGATCCGCTCGACGTCGGGCACGCGCTCGCCGACCGGGCCGAGCACCGACGGGGTGGTCACGCGACCCCTACGGCCGGTCGAGCTCGTCGACCGTGGTGTCCGGGTGGTGCAGCTCCCGGTCCGCGGCCGGGTCCGCCAAGGTCCGCGTACCCACGGCGGTGGGGCGGGGGCCGGTGCGGCCGACGGTGATGGTGCGCGGCGTGGGCCGGGCCGCCCGGGGCAGCCGCACCCGGAGCAGGCCGTGGTCCATCACCGCGTCGATCCGGTCGGGGTCCACCCGGGACGGCAGGTCCACCCGGTACTCGAAGCCGCGCGTCTCGAACCCACCCTGGATGCCGTGGTCGGCGTTCACCTCCGCCTCCGAGCGGGCCCGGACGCACAGCTCCCGGTCGTCCAGCTCGACGGCCACCTCCTCCGGCGCCACGCCGGGCAGCCGGACGACGACCTCCCAGCCATCGGCGGTCTCGGCCAACTCCACCTCCGGCGGGCCGGCCCGGCCGCCGACCAGGCGGCGCAGCTCGGCGCGCAGCGACTGCAGCTCGCCCATCGGGTCCCAGCCCTGCTGCCGACCGCGCCAGAAGCCACGTACTCCGGACTGTTCCGTCATCGCACCTCTCCGATCCGCTCCGGTGCCGAGGGGGGTCGCAGCGAGCTCGACGCGTTCAGGTCGGCCTCCGGGTCGACCCCCACGCCCAGCCGATCCACCAGCTCGCCGCCGAGCCAGGCGCTGATCCCCAGGAGCCCCACGGCGACCACCTCGATGGCCAGCAGGGCACCCCCGGCGGCCCGGTACTCGGCGTTCAGCCGGACCACCCAGACCGCCGCGAAGAGCAGGATCACCGCGAGGTTGGCGCCCGCGTGCGCGAGGCCGACCCGCTTGGCGCGGGTGCCGGTGGGCAGGGCGAGCAGGTCGACGGAGCCGGCCGCCGCGGCCAGCACGCCGCCGATCAGGCCGACCAGGATGTTCCAGTACGCGACCTCGCCGAGGAAGTTCGGCCCGCCTGCGGTGTCGATGACGTCGAAGATCACCGCGGTGACCAGGAGCGCCACCGGGAACATCACCAGCATCGGGTGCACGGGGTGACCGAGCACCTTCAGTCGGCTCTCCATCGGGCCTCCATCGGTCGCATCCGGGCGGCTGCGGGTTACGCCGTACCCGGCCGACCCGGGGGCAAACCTCGCGTTCGGCGCGCACGCCTAGGCTGACCATGGCGGAAACCGGCCGGTCGCGGGCCGAAAACGCCATCGAGGCCAACGGACGGGGGAGGAATACGTGACGACGGAGATCACCTCAGCGGAGGAACTGAGCGACCTGCTCGGTACGCCGACGCGGCGGGCGCTGGACAAGGAACGCACCGTGCTGCACGCGCGGGACCGCGAGTGGCTGGCCGCCTCGCCGTTCTGCCTGGTCGCCACAGCCGGGGCGGACGGCAGCTGCGACGTCTCCCCGAAGGGCGACCCGCCGGGCTTCACCGTGGTGCTGGACGAGGCGACGATCGCCATCCCCGAGCGGCCCGGCAACCGCCGCGCCGACGGCTACCGGAACATCCTGGCCAACCCGCACGTCGGGCTGATCTACCTGATTCCCGGCCGCACCGACTCGCTGCGGATCAACGGGCGGGCCCGGCTGGTCCGCGACGCGCCGTACTTCGCCGACATGGTGGTCAAGGGGCACCGTCCGGTGCTGGCCGTCGAGGTGGCGATCGAGCAGATCTTCTACCACTGCGCGAAGGCGTTCCTCCGCTCCGACCTGTGGCAGCCCGAGACGTGGCGGCCGGACGCCCTGCCGTCCCGGGCCCGCCTGGTCAAGGAGGTGGAGGCCCCGGCCGAGAACCTCGCCGACCTCGAACGCCACTACGGACCGGACTACGTGAGCACCATCTACTCCTGATCCCGGCTCTCACCCCGGTGGCTCACGTTTCGGCGGGCGGCTGAGGGTACTGATCCAGGGGACGGCCCCCCGCGTCACGCGGCGTTGGAACCCCTGGAACACGGGTCGAGAGAGGATGATGTGCGATGCCCACGAAGAACAGCTCGGGGCGCGGCAGCGGCTCGACCGCGACCACGAACCCGCCGGGCAACCAGACCCCGAACACCCCCGGCATCAACGAGAGCGACATCGCCCGGCTCAAGGTCGACGAGTTGCGCGGCCGGCTGCGCGACCGCGGCGTCACCGGCACCTCGGACCTGCGCAAGGGCGACCTGGTCAAGGCGCTGGTGAAGAGCCTGCGGGACGACGCGAAGAAGAGCACCTCGGCGCGCGCCGGCGGCCGCGGCGCCACGCCGGCCAAGAAGAGCACCTCGTCGGCGTCCGGCGGCGGCATCCGCACCGGGCCGCAGAACTCGAAGTCGCTGAAGTACGCCCAGGAGATCACCTCCGTGGACGACGAGCCGGAGCGGCCCGGTCGCAGCCTGGTCACCACCGACCACGAGGTGATCCGGCGCTGGGCCGAGGCACGCAAGGGCGTACCGGTCACGGTGGACGGCAGCGAGCACGACGGCCACCCGGGGGTGCTGCGGATCGACTTCCCGGCGAACGGCCGCGCGGACCGGTTGCGCGAGATCGGCTGGGAGGAGTGGTTCCGCACGTTCGACGAGCGGCGGCTCAACTTCATCTACCAGGAGGAGCGCTCCGACGGGCGGCAGAGCAACTTCTTCCGCCTGGAGAACCCGGACCGCGAGGACGGCTGAGCCGGCAGGCGTGGCATCCGTCTCGATTGAGCGCTCGCCCTCAGGGTACGGCTCTGATGACGGACGTCAGAACGACGAGGAGGAATCCATGACCACCAAGGTCGAGAAGTCCATCGAAGTCGACGTGCCGGTCAGCACCGCGTACAACCAGTGGACGCAGTTCGAGGAGTTTCCCCGCTTCATGGGCGGCGTGCACGAGGTGCGGCAACTCGACGACCAGCGGATGCACTGGGTCGCCGAGATCGGCGGCGTGAAGCGCGAATGGGACGCCAAGGTCCTCGAACAGGTGCCGGACCGGAAGGTGGCCTGGGCGGCCACCAGCGGCGCCACCAACGCCGGCGCGGTCCACTTCCAGCCGATCGGCACCGACCGCACCCAGGTGCGGCTCTGCATGGAGTACGAGCCGGAGGGGCTGGTCGAGCAGGCCGGCGACAAGCTGCACATCGTGGAGAAGCGGGCCGAGGCCGACCTGGAGAAGTTCAAGTCGTACATCGAGAGCCGAGGTATCGAGACGGGCGCCTGGCGCGGCACCATCGACGAGGGCCGTACGCTCGGCACGCCCGGCGTGGAATACGCCGCGTCCTCTCTGGGTGACGACGGCAGGACCCGCGCCTCCGAACGCTGACCAGTCACTTCCCTGCCAGAGTGAACCCGGCGGGCCGGCCTTCAGGTCGTGCCCGCCGGGCTCGCTTCGCGGCTTTGCGTCCCAGGTCAGGGTTGTCCTCCGGCGCTCGGCTCCGCCACCGGCTGGACGAGGCGGTCGCGGCGCCGGATGCGGACTATTTACGGACCGGCACTGCCACCGGCGGGGTGGTCGCCCTCGGGAAACGGCGAAGCCCAGGCCGTTGACCTGGGCTTCTGCACCGAGCCGCCTGACGGAATCGAACCGTCGACCTACGCATTACGAGTGCGTCGCTCTAGCCGACTGAGCTAAGGCGGCAACGATCGTCAAGTGTACGGCACACCCCCGCCCGGAGCCGAACGGGATCCCTCACTGTCGCCGAACCGGACATCGAGGAAAAGTTCGGTCGTTCGCCGGACAGCGCTCGCATCCGGTCGGGACTACCCTGCGGCGGGTGAGCGATGATCAGGTACCGCCGCAGCCGCTCCCCGAGGCGCATCCCGGCGAGCGGGCGACCCGCCGGCCGCGCAGCCTCGACCCGCTGGAGCTCGGGTTCACCCCGCGCAAGCCGGTCCCGTGGCTGGCGCCGTTGCTGCTGATCAGCACCGGCCTGCGTACCCTGCTGGCGATGCTGTTCGGGGCGTACCTGGACAAGCGGGAGCTGCAGAACGCGTTCGGCGACGATACGTTCCGGCAGGTCGGGCCGGACGGCGGGCTCTGGCTGGACTACGTGGCCGACCTGGGTGACGGCTTCGATGCGACGTACTCGGTCGCGTACCTGCTCGCCCAGCCGGAGCTGACGGTCGACGGGCACCGGCTGCCCCGGGCGCAGACCCTGGTGATGGGGGGCGACCAGGTCTACCCGTCGGCGGCCTACGAGGCGTACGAGGACCGCTGCAAGGGGCCGTACCAGGCCGCGCTGCCGCTGGCCCCGCCGGAGCAGCCGACGCTCTTCGCGGTCCCCGGCAACCACGACTGGTACGACGGCCTGACCGCGTTCCTGCGGCTGTTCGTCCGCTCCCGGGACCGCCACTTCGCCGGCTGGGGCACCGGCCAGTCCCGGTCGTACTTCGCGGTGGAACTGCCGGCGGACTGGTGGCTGCTCGGCATCGACGACCAGTCCGGGTCGTACCTGGACGACCCGCAGCTCACCTACTTCGACGCGGTCGCCCGGAAGCTCACCCCGCGGTCGAAGGTGATCCTGGCGGTCCCGGCACCCACCTGGGTCAAGGCCGCAGACCACCCCACGGCGTACGACTCGATCGACTACTTCATCCGGACGATCATCGCGCCCACGGGGGCGCAGGTGCGGCTGCTGATCTCCGGCGACCTGCACCATTACGCCCGTTACACCGGCTCGGAGCGGCAGCTCATCACCTGCGGGTCCGGTGGCGCCTACCTCTATCCCACGCACACCCTCCCCGAGCGGCTGGAGGTGCCGCCGCGGGACACGCTCGCCCGCCGCTCCAGCCGCACCCGCGAGTACGACCTGGCGGCTCGCTATCCGGAGAAGGCCCGCTCCCGGCGCTACGGCTGGGGCATCTTCGCCCGGCTGCCGTTCCGCAACCCGGGCTTCACCACTCTGCTCGGCACCCTGCACACCCTGCTGATGCTGGCCATGGCCGGGGCGGTCGGGGCGAACCAGATGGGCACGACCGAGCAGCGGCTGTTCAGCGTCCCGCTGGTGATCATGCTGGTGGTGACCATGCTGAGCGCGGCGTTCTTCGCGAAGCCGCCGAGCGCCGGCGGGAAACGGCACGCCCGGCACTGGATCCTCGGCGTGACCCACGGACTCGCCCACATCGCGCTGGCCGCCGGCGGCACCTGGCTCTGGCTGAAGCTGCCCTTCTACGACTGGCCGTGGCCGCTGCCGGTAGTCGCCGCGGCCGTCCTGTACGGGCCGGTGATCGGGCTGGTCGCCAGCCAGTTGGTGGCGCTCTACCTGCTGGTGGCCGGGTCGTTCGGGGTGAACGTCAACGAACTCTTCGCCGGCCAGGGCATCGAGGACTCGAAGGCCTTCCTCCGGATGCGGATCGACCCGGACGGCACGCTGACCATCTACCCGATCGCGGTGGACAAGGTCTGCCACGCCTGGCAACTGAACCCGGACCAGTCCCCCACCGCCTCCTGGCTGACCCCCAGAACCCCCCTGGCCCCCCGCCTCGCCGAACCCCCCATCGTCCTCCACTGACCATCCGCCTCAAGTGCGTCGATCATGAGGTTGACGCCACCAGATCAAATTCGCCGTCAACTTCATGATCGACGCTGCGAAGCGCGGGCCGGCACGGGGCGAGGCGCGGGCCGGGCACGGGGCGCAGCGCGGCTTTGGTCAGGGGTTGTAGTGCTGGTCGTGGGCCTGGCGGGGGGCGCAGACGGAGGCGCGGCTGCACGAGCAGCGGGAGCCGTCGGCGTCCAGCCGGACGGTGACCGAGTCCCTCGGGACGCTGTGGCCGACCACCTTGCCGTCCCCCTCGGGCGTGGTGACCCGGCTGCCGATCGCCGGAGCGGACTCCTGGAACCGCTGGTAGAGCGGGTGCTCGTACTTGAGGCAGCACATCAGCCGGCCGCACGCGCCGGAGATGCGCAGCGGGTTGAGCGGGAGGTCCTGGTCCTTGGCCATCCGGATGGTCACCGGCTCGAAGTCGGTGAGGAAGGTGGCGCAGCAGAGGTCCCGGCCGCAGGAGCCGATCCCGCCCTGGACGCGCGCCGAGTCGCGGGCGGAGAGCTGCCGCAGCTCGACCCGGCAGTGCAGCGTCGCCCCCAGGTCACGGACGAGCGAGCGGAAGTCGACCCGGTGCGGCGCGGTGAAGTAGACCGTGGTGCGGTCGCTGCCGGTGTCCGGCGTACCGAACACGTGGTCGACGGCCACCACCTTCATCGGCAGCCCGTGCTCGCGGATCAGCCGCTTGGCGGCCACCTTGGCGTCGGCCTTGCGCCGGCGTAGCAGCTCGTCGCGGCGCAGGTCCTCCTCGCCGGCCAGCCCGGCCAGCCGGGGGAAGCCGCCGGTGTCCTCGTCGACCCACTGCGCGGCCCAGACGCACTCGGCCACCTCGGGTCCCTCGTCGGTGGGCACCAGCACCCGGTCACCCACCTGTGGGCGCAGCTCGCCCGGATCGAGGTAGTAGAGGCGCCCGTACCGGTTGAAACTGACCGCGCAGAGCATGCCCATGGCCACCACCCTACGACGCCGCGCGGGTCGCTGGCTGGCCGGCCGTCGCCGGCCGGTCACCCGGCGCAGCGATCCATGATTGTCGACTCGACCGAGCCAGCTCCAACCCGTCGTGCGGTTGATCCTCGCCCGGACGGCTGAAACATGAGCCCACCGGAGGACAAACGGCAGCCGACGGCGTTGAGTGAAGACAGACCTGCGGGGGGTGCAGGGGAAGGCCACGGCGTCGCCGCCGGAGCCCGGCCACGGCCGGTACGGCGCGCGGCGCCGTGAGCTTGCGCAAGGTGCTCAGTGGCCGACCCGGGTGGTGCCGCCGTAGCGGGGCCCGCCGGCCACCCGCTCCCGCCAGGTCGTCTCGGCCAGGCTCGGCGCCCACTGGCGCAGCAGCGTCTCCGCGCCGTCGTACGCCACCCCGAGCACGCCCAGCACCCGGACCGCGATCTCCGCCGCCGCCAGTCCCCCGGCCCCCTCACCGCCGCCACCGGGTCGACCGGCGGCGTGCACGGTGACCGCCTCGGCCGAGCGCAGCACGTCGGCCAGGGCCCGGGCCAGGGCGAGCCGGCTCCCCTCCACCCAGTCGGCCAGCGCGTCGGCGTAGCCGGCGGTCGACTCCAGCCGCCCGACCAGGCTCTCCGGCCCCTCGTCCAGGTGGCGGAGCAGGGCGCCACGGGCCTCGTCGTACGCCGCGGCGGCCGGTCCGGACCAGGCGACCGGGTCGGCGAGCAGGGCGCAGGTGTCGTCGTATCCCCGGACGAGCCGGCGCACGGCGTGGCCGGCGTCGGCCAGCGGCGCCGGATGCAGGTCGAGGAACTCGCGCACGGCCGCGCCGGGGAGCACCTGCATGCGGCGCAGCAGCGGCCAGAGCCGGTGCCCCTCGGGCGCGCCACCGGCGAGCAGCGTGTCGACCCGGGCCAGCAGGTCGAGACCCGGCTCGGCGAGACGGTCCAGGGCGTCCATCAGGCCTCCCGGAGGAGCCGCCGGCCGGCGGACTCGTCGGTGGCCGCGTAGCGGTCGGCGGCGCTGCGCAGCGCGGCCGCGGCGGCGGACAGCCGGGCCGCGGCGGCACCCGCCTCCCGGGCCCGGTCGCCGGTGGCGGCGGTCCACTGCCGGTGCAGGGCTCGGCCGATCTCGCCGGGCCGGCCCTCGGCGTGGGCGCCGAAGGCGGGGTGCGGCGGGTCGGTCGCGGTCACCGTGCGGGCCAGGGTGGCGAGCGTGGCGCTGGCCTCGTCCAGGCGGGCGGCCAGGGCGTGCAGGGTGTCCATGTCAGGCTCCCGCCAGCGGCCGGTACGCCGCGAAGGTCTCGTTGTGCAGCTTCTCCCGGGCCCACTGCGCAGCGTCGGCGGCGGCGGTGACCGCGGCCTGCACCGAACCGGCGACGTCCCGGGGGTTGCGCTGGTGCAGCGGGCCGAGGAAGCGCACGTCGGTGATCCGCCCACCGGCGGTCACCACCACCTCGACCAGCCCGTCGGGCGAGCGGACGGTGACCTCGACCGTCGACACCGCCTGGTCGAACTCGGCCTGCAGGGCCTCGATGCGCCGGTAGCGCCGGACCGCCTCCTCGATCCAGGCCTCGTCGATCTCGCCCCGTGGCATCGGTGGACTCCTCCCGGCCGGCCCTCACTGAGCGTGCCGCCACCGTCACTACGGCACACCGGACCGTACCGCACGTCAATCGAGCATGTCGATGCCCTGTGGACAACGCCGGGATCCGCCTGGCCCTCAGCCCTTCCAGAGCGCGAGCATCATCGCCTCCACCGCGATCCGCGGCTTGACGTTCGCCTCGATCGCCGCCCGGCACTCCAGCACGGCCTCCAGCCGGCGCAGCGCCCCCTCGGCGTCCCATTTCTGCGCGCCGGCCTCGGCCAGCGCGGCGGTGTCGGTGTGCACCGGGGCGACCGGCGCCCGCAGCGCCACGGTGAGCGCGTCCCGGTAGAAGCCGGCCAGGTCCACCAGGGCCCGGTCGAGCGCGTCGCGCTGGGCTCTGGTGGCCCGCGACTTCTGTCGCTTCTCCAGGTCCTTGAGCTGGCCGGCGGCGCCCCGCATGGCCCCCGCCGCGCCCCGGCCGGTGCCGCCCGCGCCGAGCGCGGTCTGCAACGCGGCCCGTTCCGCCTCGTCGATCTCGGCGACCGCCGCCGCGGCCTCCGCCTCGGCCGCCTCGATCAGCGCGGACGCGGCGTCGAACGCCGCGCCCACCCCGGTCAGCCGGCGCGGCACGGCCAGCACCGCGTCCCGGCGCTGCCGGGCCTCCGGGTCGCGGGCCAGCCGCCGGGCCCGGCCCACGTGCCCCTGCGCGGCCGCCGCGGCCCATTCGGCCACGTCGGGCGCGATGCCATCCCGGCGGACGAGTACCTCGGCCACCGCGCCGGCCGGCGGCTGGCGCAGCGGTACGACCCGGCACCGCGACCGGATGGTCACCGAGATGTCGTCCGGGTGGGTGGACGGGGCGCAGAGCAGGAACACGGTACGTGGCGGCGGCTCCTCGATCGCCTTGAGCAGCGCGTTGCCGGCCGCCTCGGTGAGCCGGTCGGCGTCCTCGATGATGACGATCTGCCACCGCCCGCCGGACGGGGTGCTGGCCGCCCGGAGCACCAGGGCGCGCATCTCGCCGACGCCGATGGACAGGCCCTCGGGCACCACCAGCCGGACGTCCGCGTGGGTGCCGGCCAGGGTGGTGTGGCAGCCGGGGCACGCACCGCAGCCGGTGCCATGCACGCACTGCAACGCAGCGGCGAAGGCCCGCGCGGCCACCGACCGCCCCGAGCCGGGCGGGCCGGTGAAGATCCAGGCGTGGGTCATCCCCGCCCCGGGATCGCCGCCGGCCGCCGTCGTGGCCGCCGCACCCGCTCCGCCCGCCGGGTCGGCGGCCGCCCCGCCCGGGGTCGGCTCGGTGTCGAACTCCTCGGCGAGCGCGTCGAGTTCGTCGTGGTCGTCCGGCCCGGTCGCCACCCCGGCGGGGCGGGTCGCGGTCACGGCGGCGGCGCGCAGCAGGGCGGCGGCCGAGGCGGCGGCGCGGCGCAGCGTCGCCACGGCCTCGTCCTGCCCGACCAGGTCGGCGAAGACGTCCGCCATCAGGTGGGGCGCTCCGTGGTCACCAGCTCAGCGTCGGATAACTCGGGCTGGACCGTGGTGTCCGGGCCCTGGGCCGGGCGGGGGTGCACGATGCCGGCCGGGTTGCCCAGCACCTCCTCCACCCGCCGGGCGACCGCCGCGGCGATCTCCTCGACCGGTCCGGAGGCGTCGAGCACGAGGTAGCGCTTGGGGTCGGCGGCGGCCAGGTCGAGGAAGGCGTACCGGACCCGCTCGTGGAACGCGATCGACTCGGCCTCCAGCCGGTCGGCGCCCTGGCTGCGGGAACCCACCCGGGACAGGCCGGTGTGCGGGTCGACGTCGAGCAGCACCACCAGGTCGGGCTTGAGCCCGCCGGTGGCCCACGAGGAGAGCCAGGAGACCTCCTGCGCCGGCAGCGTACGGCCGGCACCCTGGTAGGCCAGGGACGAGTCGACGTACCGGTCGCTGATCACCACCGCGCCCCGGGCCAGCGCCGGCCGGACCACGGTGGCGACGTGGTGCGCCCGGTCGGCGGCGTAGAGCAGCGCCTCGGCGCGCGGCGACGGGGCCTCGGCGCCGGCGGTCTCCAGCACCAGCGAGCGGATCCGCTCGCCGACGGCCGTCGCCCCCGGCTCCCGGGTGACCACGACGTCCCGCCCCTGGCCGCGCAGCCGTTCGGCGAGCGCGGCGAGCTGCGTGGACTTGCCGGCGCCCTCGCCCCCTTCGAAGACCACAAACAGGCCGCTGGAGACGAAGGGCTCGGCGGGCATCAGCGGGCGGCCCCGGATCGAGCCCCACAGATCGGCCAGGACCGGTACGCCCTTCTTGTCGTCCATCTGGCCGAACGCGCTGATCCCGGCGAAGATGCCGGCGACGCCCGCGACGAGCAGCAGCAGGCGGGTCGAGGAGACCGAGATGCCCAGGTCGGCGATGGCCAGCCGGCGCGAGCCACCGACGCCGACCAGGAGGCTGCTCAGCGCGATGGCCAGGATCAGCACCAGCCGGGTGCCGATCTGCACCACCGCGAAGACCCGGCCGCGTACCTCGTCGGCGACCTCGCCGCCGAGCAGGGTGGTGCCGGCCAGGAAGGCCATGCCGGCGCCCGCCCCGACCAAGATCGCGCCGAGCATCGCCATCGACAGGTGGATGGCGAACGCGAGCACCAGCACGGACGCGCTGGCCAGCACGATGCTCATGCCGAACCAGCGGCGCCGGGACATGTCCCGGACGATCATCGGGCCGGCCCCGATGCCGATCGCCAAGCCGATGAAGATCGCGCCGAAGAGCAGGAAGAACGCGGCATCACCGGCGCCCAGCGACGCGGCGAAGAACTTGGCGGTGCCGACCACGATGCCGCCGCCGGCGAACGCGCCGAAGATGCCGAGCACCAGGCCGCGGACCAGCGGGGTCTGGCCGATGAACCGCCAGCCCTCGGCGAACTGGCGCAGCATGCTCTGCTCGGTGGGCTCGCGCTCGCCGGTGCGGGTCCGGCTGATCTCCCTGATCCCGAAGACCACGACCAGCGCGGTGGCGAGCCGGGACAGCGAGTTGACCCAGAGCGCGAGCTGGGCCGGTTCGGCCCAGCTCGGCAGGTCGCCCCCGACCAGCCCGCGCACGCTGCGGTCGAGCACCGCGGCGACGACGGCGGCGGCGATCGGAGTGATGCCGTACGTGGTGATCAGGGTGAGCTGGTTGGCGGTCTCCAGCCGGGCGCGCGGGATCAGGTTGGGGACCGCGGCCTCCTTGGCCGGGATCCACATCAGGGTGATCGTCTCGATCAGGAAGGTGGCGATCGCCGCCCAGGTGACCACCAGGGCGCCGCTGGCGCCGGTCAGCGCGTAGAGCGGGATCGACGCGAAGAGCACGAAGCGCAGGAGGTCACAGATGACCATGGTCCAGCGCCGGTCGAACCGGTCGGCGAAGACGCCGGCCACCGGGCCGAGCAGCAGGGCGGGCAGCAGCCGGATCGCGATCAGCGTGCCGAACGCCGCACCCTTGGCGGTGTCGCCGGAGACCTGGGCGGCGGCGAAGACCGAGGTGGCGAGCAGGCCGAGCCAGTCGCCGAAGGAGGCGACGCCGAGCACGATCCAGAGCCGGCGGAACGGCCGGATGCGCAGCACCGAGCGGATGGCGGCCGCCGCGGACAGGTCGGCCTGCGCGGCGGGCGACGACACGCCGGGCGACTCGCCGTTCTTCTGGCTTTCGATGGCCGTACCTCCACGTGCCGGCCCAGAGTTGGGCATCCCCGGTGCAACACTCTAGTCGCGGCGACGAAGCGCCCCCTCCGCGACATTCGCCTGCTCGCCGAGCCTAGGCCGCGGGCGCCATCGCCCGCAGCCCGGACATACGCGAGGGTATTTCGCATTGACGCCCAGACAGTTAGCGTGCAGCCGTGGCCACCGACAGTGACAGACTTCGCGATCGCCTCGACCGGGCGACCGCCCACCTCGACCCGCCGTACGCGGTGGTCGACCTCGCCGCCTTCGACGCCAACGCGGACGCGCTCGCCCGCCGGGCCGTCGGCAAACCGGTCCGGGTGGCCAGCAAGTCGGTCCGCACCCGGGACCTGCTCAGCCGGGTGCTGGGGCGCCCCGGCTGGCGCGGCGTGATGTCGTTCACCCTGCCCGAGGCGATCTGGCTGGCCCGCGCCGGGGTCAGCGACGACGTGCTGGTGGCGTACCCGACCGCCGACCGCGGCGCGCTCGCCGAGCTGGCCGCCGACCCGGTGCTCGCCGACGCGGTGACGCTGATGGTCGACGACAGCGGCCAACTCGACCTGGTCGACGAGGTGTGCCCGCCCGGCCGCCGGCCGCCGCTGCGGGTCTGCCTCGACCTGGACGCCTCCTGGCGACCGCTCGGCGGGCGGGTGCACGTCGGCGTCCGACGCTCCCCGGTGCACAGCGCCCGGGCGGCCGGCGCGCTCGCCGCCGCCGTCGCCGGGCGGCCGGGCTTCCGGCTGGTCGGCCTGATGTCGTACGAGGCGCAGATCGCCGGACTCGGCGACGCCCCGCCCGGGCAGGCGGTGCTGGGTACCGCGATCCGAGTCGCCCAGCGCGGGTCATACCGGGAACTGCTGGCCCGCCGGGCGGCGGCGGTCGCCGCGGTACGCGAGCAGGCCGACCTCGAGTTCGTCAACGGCGGCGGCACCGGTAGCGTGGCCGCCACCAGCGCGGATCCCGCGGTCACCGAGGTCACCGCGGGATCGGGCCTGTACGGGCCGACGCTGTTCGACGCGTACCGTGCCTGGCGCCCGACCCCCGCGGCGTTCTTCGCCTGCGCGGTGGTCCGCCGGCCGGCGCCCGGGCTGGCCACCGTGCTCGGCGGCGGCTGGATCGCCTCGGGCCCGGCCGCCGACAGCCGGCTCCCCCGGCCCTGGTTGCCGGCCGGGCTGCGGCTCCTCGGCGCCGAAGGCGCGGGTGAGGTGCAGACCCCGGTGGCGGGCGCGGCCGCGACGGCCCTGCGGGTCGGCGACCGGGTCTGGTTCCGTCACGCCAAGGCCGGCGAGCTGTGCGAGCACGTCAACGAACTGCACCTGGTGGACGGCGACTCCGTGGTCGCCACCGTGCCCACCTACCGGGGTGAGGGCCGGGCGTTCCTGTAGGCCCGGCCGGGTGACGGCGGGCCCCGGCGCACCTCGGGCGCCCGCCGTACGTCTTGCCGCCCGGTCGCACCCCGGGCGTCTTCCCGTCTTGCCGCCCGGTCGCACCCCGAGCGTCTTTCCATCCCGGTCGCACCCCGGGCGTTTCCCGTTGTGCCGCCGGCCAGGGCCGGCGGCGTCCGCTCAACTCTGCTGGGCGACCTCGGTCCGGGCGTTGACCTGCCGATGCAGGTACTCGCGGATCAGCGCCTTCGCCTCCGACATCACCCGCTCGTCGCCCTCCGGCCGGCGCCGGAACGCCAGCTTGATCAGGGCGTCGGCGGCCTCGACCGCGATCTCCAGATGGAACCGGAGGTCGGGCACGGCGGCCAGGCCGAACCGCTCGGTGAGCACGCGGGCGAGCTGGTCGGCGATCACGCCGTTGTTGTCCCGCTGCTCATCGAGCAGGTGCAGGTCGACCACGTCGCCGAAGTGCAGGGTACGGAACCCCGGGACCGTGCGGTGCATCGAGATGTACTCGTCGATCGCCGCGTCGACGCCGTCCCACCAGTGGGTCAGGTCGTCGGAGGCGAACCGCTCGTCGAGCCGCTGGAGATAGGACTCCATCGTGCGCAGGGTCAACGCCTGCACGATCGCCCGCTTGTCCGGGAAGAACTGGTAGACCGACCCGATCGCCACCTCGGCGCGCTCGGCGAGCAGAGTCGTGGTCAACCCCTCGTACCCCACCTCGTCGACGAGCTCGGCACAGGCATCCAGCATCCGCTGGACCCGCGCGACACTTCGACCCTGCACCGGTACCCGACGCAGCGGCCCGGTCGTGGCGGCTGGTGTGGACACTCGGCGCCACCCCCCTTCGACGGATGAACATATCTGCACGTCACTGGACCGTGACTACCGGTACAACGAGCGTGCCCCGATTGCGGTATTTACCAGGCACAACGTTCCTGATATGAATTCAGTTCATTTTCATGTCGAGGAGCGTCCATGGCCGGTACGCCAGCCGCCTGGTCCAACTGGGCCGGCAACCAGCGCAGCACCGCCACTCTCGTGGCGCGTCCCCGGACCGTCGACGAGGTCGCCGCGGCGATCCGCGCCGCCGCCGACACCGGCCGGACGATCCGGGCGGTGGGCAGCGGTCACTCGTTCACCGGGACGGCCTGCACCGACGGGCACCGGCTCGACCTGACCGAACTGGACACCGGCGTCAGCGTCGACACCACCCGCCGACTGGTCACCGTACCGGCCGGGATGACTCTGCACACGCTCAACGACGTGCTCGCCACGCACGGATTGGCACTGCCCAACCTCGGCGACATCGACGCGCAGACCGTGGCCGGGGCGCTCTCCACCGGCACCCACGGCACCGGCGGGAAGCTCGGCTGCCTGTCCACCTTCGTCACCGGGCTGACCCTGGTCACCGGCACCGGCGAGGTGCTGCGCTGCTCCGCCGACGAGCACCCCGACGTCTTCGCCGCCGCCCGGGTCGGGCTCGGCGCGGTCGGGGTACTGGTCGAGGTCACCCTGCGCTGCGTCGACGCCTTCGTGCTCCGCGCACACGAGCGACCGGCGGCGCTGTCCGCGGTGCTGGCCGACCTGCCCGGGCTCGTCGAGCAGCACGACCACATCGAGTTCTACTGGTTCCCGTACACCACCCGGGTGCAGGTCAAGACCAACGACCGGGTGCCCGCCGACGACCGGCCGCTGCCCCGCTGGCGCGGCTGGCTGGACGACGAGTTCCTGGCCAACACCGTCTTCGCGGGGGCCTGCCGGCTGGGCCGCGCCGTGCCGGCGCTCGCCCCCGGGATCAGCGCCGTCTCCGCCCGGGCGCTCACCGAGCGCACCTACACCGGCCGCTCCGACCGGGTCTTCTGCACGCCACGCCGGGTCCGCTTCGTGGAGATGGAGTACGCCCTGCCCCGCGCCGTCCTACCGGCCGCGCTGGACTCGCTGCGGCGCATCGTCGACAACCTGCCGTTCAAGGTGCTCTTTCCGGTCGAGGTGCGGTTCACCGCCGCCGACGACATCTGGCTCTCCCACGGATACGGGCGGGACTCCGCGTACGTCGCCATCCACCAGTACGTGGGCATGCCCTTCGAGCCGTACTTCCGCGCGTTCGAGGAGGCGGCCACCGAGCTGGGCGGGCGGCCGCACTGGGGCAAGCTGCACTACCGGGACGCCGGCTCACTCGCCCCGGCCTACCCCCGCTTCGCCGACTTCCTGGCGGTCCGCGACCGCCTCGACCCCCACCGCGTATTCACCAACCCCTACCTGAACCAGGTCCTCGGCAGCTGACCGCACCTCCCAGCAGATCTTGGAAGGAAATAGCCCCGGGAGGGGCCAGAACCTTCCAAGATCTCCTCAGGGCGAAGCTGTCACTCCGGGGAGGTGGGTGCCTTCTTGGGGGCGGCCTTCTTGGCTGGGGTGGCCTTGGCGGTCGTCGTCTTCTTGGCGGTCGTGGACTTGGCGGCGGCGGTCTTCTTCGCCGCCGCCTTCTTCGCCGGAGCCGCCTTCTTCGCCGCCGCCTTCTTCTTCGGCGCCGGACCCTTCGCCCGCTTCTCGGCGAGCATCTCGGAGGCCTCCTCCAGGGTCAGCGCCTCCGGGGTCTGCCCGCGCCGCAGCGACGCGTTGGTCTCCCCGTCGGTGACGTACGGCCCGAACCGCCCGTCCTTGATCACCAGCGGCTTCTCGGTGAGCGGGTCGCCGCCCATCTCCCGCAGCGGCGGCGCGGCGGCCCGGCGCTGGCGGGTCTTCGGGGCGGCCAGCAGCGCCAGCGCCTCGTCCAGCGTGACGGTGAACATCTTCTCTTCCGAGTCCAGCGAGCGGAACTCGTCACCGCGCTTGACGTACGGGCCGTAGCGGCCGTTGTTGGCGAACACCTCGACCCCGTCCGGGGCGACCCCGACGAGCCGGGGCAGGCTGAGCAGCTTCAGCGCCTCGTCGAAGGTGAGCGTCTCCGGCGACTGCGACCGCAGCAGCGAGGACTTCCGCTCGCCGCTGGCCACGTACGGGCCGAACCGGCCGGACTTCAGCACGATCGGCTCGCCGGTGGCCGGGTCGTCGCCGAGCTTGCGTTCGCCCCCGCCGCCGAGGAACAGCTCGTGCACCTTCTCCGGTGTCAACTCGTCCGGCGCCAGCCCCTCGGGGATCGGTGCCCGGTCGCCCTGGGCAGCGCCCTCCTCGCCCTCACCGGTCGGTGCGGGCTGCTCGCCCGGCAGGGCCCGCTGGAGGTACGGCCCGTACCGGCCGACCCGGACGACGACCTCGCGCCCCTCCTCGTCGGTGAAGAGCGGGATGGAGTTGACGCTGCGCGCGTCGATCTCGCTGAGGTTCTCCGTCACCAGCTTTTTGAGGCCACCGGCGTGGGCGATGTCCCGGTCGCCGGCGCCGTTGGCGCTGCCGAAGTAGAACGCGGTGAGGAAGTCGACCGCGGCGTGGTCACCGCCGGCGATCTCGTCCAGCTCGTTCTCCATGCTGGCGGTGAAGTCGTAGTCGATCAGGCGCGGGTAGTGCCGCTCCATCAGCCCGATCACCGCGAACGCCAGGAACGACGGGATCATCGCCTGGCCGCGCTTGGAGACGTACCCCCGGTCCTGGATGGTCTGCATGATCGACGCGTACGTCGACGGGCGGCCGATGCCCAGCTCCTCTAGGGCCTTGACCAGCGATGCCTCGGTGTAGCGGGCGGGCGGCTGGGTGTGGTGGCCCTGCGCGGCCAGCTCCTCGGCGGTCAGCGGCTGGTCCTTGACCAGGGTGGGCAGCCGCCGCTCGGCGTCCTCGGCCTCGGCGTTCTCGTCGTCGCTCGACTCGACGTACGCGCGCAGGAAGCCGGGGTCGGTGATCGTCTTGCCGGTCGCGCCGAAGTCGGCTTCCTCCTGCGCCGAGGAGACGGCGCGGATGCGCACCGAGACGCTGGAGCCGACCGCGTCGGTCATCTGCGAGGCGATGGTGCGCCGCCAGATCAGCTCGTAGAGCTTGAACTCCTCGGCGGACAGCTCCTTGGCCACCTCGCCCGGGGTGCGGAAGTTGTCCCCCGCCGGGCGGATCGCCTCGTGCGCCTCTTGCGCGTTCTTCACCTTGCCGGTGTAGCGGCGCGGCTCCGGCGGCACGCTGCGCTCGCCGTACAGCTCGACGATCTGCCGGCGGGCCGCCGCGATGGCGGTCTCGGACAGGTTCACCGAGTCGGTACGCATGTAGGTGATGTAGCCGTTCTCGTACAGCCGCTGCGCGGTGCGCATCGTCTGCTGCGACGAGAACCGCAGCTTGCGGGCCGCCTCCTGCTGGAGGGTGGAGGTGATGAACGGCGCGTACGGGCGGCGGCGGTAGGGCTTCTCCTCGACCCGGGTGACGGTGAACGGCCGCCCCTCCAGGCGGGCCGCCAGCCCGCGGGCCCCACCCTCGTCCAGGTGGACCACGCCGGCGCCCGGCTTCACCCGACCCGTGGTCGGCTCGAAGTCCTTGCCGGTGGCGATCCGGTCGCCGTTCAGCGCGACCAGGGTGGCGTTGAACGCCCGCGGCCCCTCGCCGGGCTTCGCCACCGCGAGGGTGGCCAGGATGTCCCAGTATTCGGCCGTGCGGAAGGCCATCCGCTGCCGCTCCCGCTCGACCACGATCCGGGTCGCCACGGACTGCACCCGGCCCGCCGAGAGCTTCGGCATGACCTTCTTCCACAGCACCGGGGAGACCTCGTAGCCGTACAGCCGGTCGAGGATGCGCCGGGCCTCCTGCGCGTCGACCAGGTCGCGGTCGATCTCGCGGGGGTTGGCCACCGCGGCCTGGATGGCCGGCTTGGTGATCTCGTGGAAGACCATCCGCTTGACCGGGACCTTGGGCTTGAGCGTCTCCACCAGGTGCCAGGCGATCGCCTCGCCCTCGCGGTCCTCGTCCGTCGCCAGGAAGATCTCGTCGACCTCCTTGGCCAGCTTGGTCAGCTTGCTGATCTGCTGCTTACGGTCCGGCGAGACCACGTAGAGCGCGTGGAACCCGTTGTCGACGTCCACGCCGAGCCGTGCCCACGGCTCGCCCTTGTACTTGGCCGGCACGTCGGCGGCGTTGCGGGGCAGGTCCCGAACGTGGCCGAAGCTGGCCTCCACGACGTACCCCGGGCCGAGGTAGCCCGAGATCGTCTTGGCCTTCGCCGGTGACTCGACGATGACCAGACGGGTGGTTCCAGCGTTGCTCGGCACGTCTCTCTCCGACCTCACTCCTGCTCTATGCCCGTTTCGGGCCGTGTTGCACCACGCGGACCACCGGCGGTCCGGATGTCCAACGTAACGCGCCGTCCGCGTTCCGGGTTTCGTGGGCGGCAAACCCTCAGTTCGGGCGACCCACCGGCCGGTTCGCGCGGCGGCACCCGCCGGACGGCGCCACCGTACACCGCGCGTAGGGCGTCGAGCGGGACACTGTGACGATCACGCACCCACGGCGGAGCAGGCACCCTCCGTTTTTCCTGGACGAACGACCGCGCGGAGGTGTCCGGGATCGGACAGGCGGCGGGGTTGCGCGCCGCTGGTTCAGCCCCCGGCGCCCGGCCATCCGCCCGCCGGCGCCGCCGGTGGCCGGTCACCCACCAGCTCGGCCAGCCGGGCCAGCCGCCGCCGGCCGGTGATCCGGTACGCGGGCCCGCCGTCGGCCGGCTCCACGAACGCCGCCGGCAGCCCCACCGCGGCCAGCGCGGCGCGTACCCGCGGCCAGCACTCCTCGTCGGCCGGGCCCAGGCCGAGCTGGCAGCCAGCCGGGTCCACCGCCCCGGCGGCGGCGAGCCAGAGCCGCAGCCGGCGACCGTTGAGGTGGAAGCCGGCCGGGGCCCGCTTGGCCGTGCCGGGCAGCCACACCGTGGCGAGCGGGGCAAGCGTGGTCGCGTACGCGGTGCGTACCCGGTGCCGCCCGTCCTCGGTCGGTTCCCAGCTCGCCGGCACCCCCCGGGCGGCCAGCTCGGCCACCAGCACGTGCACCCGCCAGGCGGCGTCCACCACCACGGCGACCCGGGCGGTGCCGCCCATCCGCACCACCTCCCCGGGCCCGGCGAGCAGACCAGCCAGGTCCGCCAGCGACGGGTCCGCCGCCTCGGTGGAGAACAGCGAGGGCTGGCGGACCGGGTCGGAGGAAGGGTGCGTCAGCGACACTCCGGGACCTCGTCGAAGGCCTCTTTGAGCTCTGGCGAGTTGAGCTTGCTGGTGTCCAGCGCGCTCGCGTCGTACTCCTTGTTGAGCGTGTCCACCGCGGCCCGCACCCCGTCGTAGAAGGGCCCGGCCTGTGCGGTGTCCAGGCCGTCGATGGTGTCCCGAGCCCGCCCGTACGCGTCCCGCACCTTGCTCAGCGAGGCGCGGAACCCGGCGGAGATCTCCGCGCCGCGGTCGGTCTCCGGCACACCGGCCTGCTCGACCTTGTGTCGGGCGGTCTCGCTGGCCTGCTCGGCCCCGGCGAAGAGGCGGACCAGGTTCTCCTTGGCCTGCGCCGGGGTGGTCTGCGCGGTCATCTGCTGCTGGGTGCTGCTGGTCAGCTTGTTGATCTCGGCCCGCCACGGCGTGAGCGCCTGGCAGACCGAGGCCGCCCAGGCCCGGGGGCTGGGGCCGCCACAACCCGCGACGACGAGGCTGAGCGTGGCCAGGACCACCGTGAGCTTTCCGGCGGTTGCCGCCCCGCGGGTACGCATGCGAAGCAGCGTACGGCCTCCCGGTGGAAGTGCCACCGGTCAGGTTTCGGGCAGGAACCGCCGGACGGACCGGTTCCCGGCCGGCGCGAGGCCGACCGGGAAACCGGCACCAACTCGTCCAGCTCAGGCGCGGACCGGTTCCGCCCGCTCCTCGGGGCTGCCCGCGGTGTCGCCGCCGCGGTCGTCGTCGCCCATGGCGACGCCCTTGCGCTTGCTGAACACCACGGCCGCCACGATGACCAGCGCGGCCACCACGGCGATCGTGATCCGCAGGGCGGTGTTCTTGTCCTCGCCCACGCTCCAGGCCACCACGGCCGGCGCGATCAGCAGCGAGACCAGGTTCATCACCTTGATCAGCGGGTTGATCGCCGGACCGGCGGTGTCCTTGAACGGGTCGCCGACGGTGTCGCCGATGACGGTCGCGGCGTGCGACTCGGAGCCCTTGCCGCCGTACGCGCCGTCCTCCACCAGCTTCTTGCCGTTGTCCCAGGCGCCGCCGGAGTTGGCCAGGAAGACCGCCATCAGCGTGCCCGCCCCGATGGCGCCGGCCAGGTACGACGCCAGCGCGCCCGGGCCAAGACCGAAGCCGACCGCAATCGGCGCCATGATCGCCAGCAGGCCGGGGGTCATCAGCTCACGCTGCGCGTCCCGGGTGCAGATGTCGACCACCTTGCCGTACTCGGGGCGCTGGGTGCGGTCCATGATCCCGGGCAGCTCGCGGAACTGCCGGCGTACCTCCATGACCACGGCGCCGGCCGAGCGGGAGACCGCGTTGATGGCCAGGCCGGAGAAGAGGAAGACCACCGCCGCGCCGACGATCAGGCCGACCAGGTTGCGCGGGTTCGCCACGTTCAGCAGGTTGGTGATGGCGTCCTCGACGTTCGCCACCTTCGCGTCGCCGAACGCGGTCTTCAGCGTGTCGGTGTACGAGCCGAACAGCGCGGTCGCGGCCAGCACCGCGGTGGCGATCGCGATGCCCTTGGTGATCGCCTTGGTGGTGTTGCCGACCGCGTCCAGCTCGGTCAGCGTCCGCGCGCCGTGCTCGTCGATGTCGCCGGACATCTCGGCCACGCCCTGGGCGTTGTCGGAGATCGGGCCGAAGGTGTCCATGGCGACGATCACGCCGACGGTGGTGAGCAGGCCGGTGCCGGCCAGCGCGACCGCGAACAGCGACAGGGTGATGGAGCTGCCGCCGAGCAGGAACGCGCCGAACACGCCGGCGCCGATCAGCAGCGCCGAGTAGACCGCCGACTCCAGGCCGACGCTGATGCCGGCCAGGATGACGGTGGCCGCGCCGGTCTGCGAACTCTTGCCGATGTCCTGCACCGGGCGCCGGTTGGTCTCGGTGAAGTAGCCGGTGAGCGCCTGGATCGCGGCGGCCAGCACGATGCCGATCACCACCGCGCCGATGGCCAGCCCGCGGGGGCCGAACGGCGGCTCGCCGTCGGTGACGTTGAGCGTCGCCCGCCAGTTGTCGCCGAGCAGGTCCGCCCAGGTCGGCTTCAGGTAGCCGAACACGGCGATCGCCACCAGCACCGCGGAGACCAGGGCGGACAGGTAGAAGGCCCGGTTGATCGCGGTCAGCCCGTTGCGGTCGGAGGCGCGCAGCCGGGTGATGAAGACACCGACGACCGCCACCAGCACGCCGATCGTGGAGATGATCAGCGGCAGGACCAGGCCCTCGTTGCCGAACGCGGCCCGGCCCAAAATCAGCGCGGCGACCAGGGTGACCGCGTACGACTCGAAGAGGTCGGCGGCCATGCCGGCGCAGTCACCCACGTTGTCGCCCACGTTGTCGGCGATGGTCGCGGCGTTGCGCGGGTCGTCCTCGGGGATGCCCTGCTCGACCTTGCCGACCAGGTCGGCGCCGACGTCGGCGGCCTTGGTGAAGATGCCGCCGCCGACCCGCATGAACATGGCGAGCAGCGCGGCGCCGAAGCCGAAGCCCTCCAGCACCGTCGGGGCGTCGCCCTTGTAGAGCAGGACGACCAGCGCCGCACCGAACAGGCCGAGGCCGACGGTGAGGAAGCCGACCACGCCGCCGGTGCGGAAGGCGATCCGCATGGCGTTCTCGCGCCCGCCTTCGCGCTCCCGCGCGGCCGCGGCGACCCGCAGGTTGGCCCGGGTGGCCAGCCACATGCCGGCGCCGCCGATGAACGCGCTGAACAGAGCGCCCACGACGAAGAACGCCGACCGGCCGATCTTCACCAGGGTCTGGTTGCCGTCGGTGTCGTGCACCGGCAGCAGGAACAGCAGCACGACGGCGATCACCACGAAGATCGCCAGGGTGCGGAACTGCCGCAGCAGGTACGCGGACGCGCCCTCCTGCACCGCCCCGGAGATCTCCTGCATGTTGGTGGTTCCCGTACCGGCTGCCAGCACCGCCCTGGTCAGGGCGGCCGCGAAGACGAGCGCCACCAGCGCGATGACCGCGGCGATGACGACGTACGTCACGTTGGCTCCGGTAAGGGACAGTGCGCCGCCGTCGGCGGCCAAGGTCCCGGACATCTATGTCCTCCTGTACCGAACACTCGCGCCGATTCGTGGAGACGCACGGACCGACGCCTGGATGCGGACTCGCAAGCGCGCGCCAACCCACCCCGGCGGACCAGCGATGAACACCCATTCCCGCTGGCTGCGGGACGGGTCACTTGCTGACAACCCGGGTACTGTAGCCCTCCGACGTGTTGCGGGTCACAGGGAGGGGGCACCCCACCCCGATGATCTTCGTCGCTGTGCTATGCGAAGAAATCTGATATATAGGGCGGTCAGCACGACGAGGCCGCGTTCCCTGGTCGGGAACGCGGCCTGCGGGGGTGGCGGGTCAGGAGCGGTCGACCGGCCAGACCATCCGGACCTCGGTGCCGACGCCCTCGTCGACCGGGCGTACCTGCAGGTCCTCCACGAAGCCGGCGAGCAGGGCGAAGCCCACCCCGGTGGTCAGCGCGTCCTCGCTGAGCGACTCCTTGGCCAGCTCGTCCGGGGGCAGCGCGGCCAGCCCGATGCTCGCCTCGATCGGGGCGCGGTCCACCACCCGGACCGAGTACGCCCCGCTGTCCGACATCTCCACCAGCACCGGATCGGCCAGCCCGTACTGCCGGTGCAGGGCGACCGCCCGGGTACACGCCTCGCCGATCGCCAGGCGCACCTCGTCGAGCAGGTCCTCCCGTACGCCGGCCCGGCGGGCCACCGCGACACCGACCAGGCGGGCGGTGCGCACGTGCACCGGGGCGGGCGAGAAGGAGAGCTTGACGGTCGCCATCATTCGCCGGCGCCGGTCGGATCGGCGCTGATCGCCGCGTCGACCGTGGGATGCAGCGGAAAGACCTGGTCCAGCGCGGTGATCCGGAAGATCTTGAGCAGCGGTTCCTTGTCGCAGACCAGGGCGAACGAGCCGCCCGCCGAGCGGAGCCGCTTCAGGGCGCCGACCAGCACGCCGAGCCCGGTCGAGTCGAGGAAGTCCACCCGGCCCAGGTCGACCACTACCCGGCGGGCACCGCCGTCGATCAGTTCGAGGAGCCGTTCCCGCAGGCGTGGGGCGGTGTAGACGTCCACCTCACCGCCGACCTCGAGCACCGTGTGCTCCCCCACGGTGCGGGTCGCCAGCGACAGCTCCATCGGTCCCTCCTCGGTAAGCTCTCCTGGGCATCTAACCATCCCCGCCGAAAAGCCCCGGTGGGTCACCGGCCGAGGCTCAACCCCCTTACCCAGGCTCCCCGCGTTTCATTTCCCGATCGTGTTCCGAAGGTGCAGGACGTGACCCACGACAGCTTCAGCTCGGCGCGTCTACCGCCGCGCCACGACCAGAAGCCGTCGACAGCCACCGTGTCCGCGAGCAGCGGCCCCGGGCGACCGCCCGGCGAGCTGCTGCGCCGGCTGCGCGCCCGGCACTCCGCCGACCCGGTCACCCACGTCGAGCGGGTGCCGGCCCGGGCCGGGCAGCCGGCACCGTGGCCGGCCTGGGCCCCGGAGGAGCTGCGGGCGGCGTTCGCCCGACGCGGCGTGGTCGCCCCGTGGCGGCACCAGGCCGAGGCCGCCGAGCTGGCGTACGCGGGGACGCACGTGGTGGTGGCCACCGGAACGGCGTCCGGCAAGTCGCTGGCGTACCAGCTCCCGGCGCTGAGCACGCTGCTCGCCGACCCGCGCGCCACCGTGCTCTACCTGGCCCCGACCAAGGCACTCGCCGCCGACCAGCTGCGCGCCGTCGCCGGGCTGGAGCTGGAGGGGGTACGCCCCGCCTGCTACGACGGGGACACCCCGCGCGCCGAGCGGGACTGGATCCGGCGGCACTCCCGGTTCGTGCTGACCAACCCGGACATGCTGCACCACGGCATCCTGCCCGGCCACGCCCACTGGTCCGGGTTCCTGCGCCGGCTCGCGTACGTGGTGGTGGACGAGTGCCACACCTACCGGGGCGTGTTCGGCTCACACGTGGCGCACGTGCTCCGCCGGCTGCGCCGGCAGTGCGCGCGCTACGGGGGTACCCCCGTCTTCGTGCTGGCCTCGGCGACGTCGGGTGACCCGGCGACGGCGGCCGAGCGGCTCACCGGCCTGCCGGTCACGGCCGTCACCGAGGACACCTCGCCGCGCGGCGGGGTGACCTTCGCGCTGTGGGAGCCGCCGCTGCTGCCCTCTTCCGGGGCCGCCGCTCCCGACGCCGATCTTCTCCAGGTCCGCCGGTCGGCCCTGCGGGAGACCGCCGACCTGCTCGCCGACAGCGTCGTCGAGGGGGTACGCACCCTCGCCTTCGTCCGGTCCCGCCGCGGCGCCGAGGTGGTCGCCGCCAACGCCCGGCGCGCGCTGGACGAGGCGGTGCCCGGGCTCGGCGACCGGGTGGCCGCCTACCGGGCCGGCTACCTGCGCGAGGAGCGGCGCGAGCTGGAACGCGCGCTGCTGCACGGCGACCTGCTCGGGCTCGCCTCCACTAACGCCCTCGAACTCGGCGTCGACCTGGTCGGACTGGACGCGGTGCTGATCTGCGGCTGGCCGGGCACCCGGGCGTCGCTCTGGCAGCAGGCCGGCCGGGCCGGACGCTCCGGCGACGAGGCGCTCGCCGTGCTGGTGGCCCGGGACGACCCGCTCGACACCTACCTGGTGCACCACCCCGAGGCGCTGTTCGGGCGGCCCGTCGAGGCGACCGTGCTCGACCCGGCGAACCCGTACGTGCTCGCCCCGCAACTCGCCTGCGCCGCGCACGAGGCCCCGCTCACCCCGGCCGACCTGGAACTCTTCGGGGAGGGCGCGAAGGAGGCGGTCGAGGAACTGGTGGCCGCGGGGGTGCTGCGGCAGCGGCCGACCGGCTGGTACTGGCGGCACCGGGAGCGACCCGAGGTGGACCTGCGCGGCGAGGACGGCGCGCCGGTCTGCGTGGTCGAGGAGTCCACCGGGCGGCTGCTCGGCACGGTCGACGGCGGCTCCTCGCACTTCCTCCTCCACTCCGGCGCGGTCTACCTGCACCAGGGCGTGTCGTACGTGGTCGACGCGCTGGACCTGGCGGACGGGTGCGCGCTGGTGCACGCCGAGGAGCCGGACTGGTCCACCCACGCCCGGGACGTCACCTCGCTGTCGGTGGTGTCGGTCCGGTCGTACGTGGACGCCGGGCCGGTCGGGCTCTTCCTCGGCGAGGTGGACGTGACCAGCCAGGTGGTGTCGTACCAGCGGCGGCGGATCGCCAGCGGCGAGGTGATCGACACCCGGCCGCTGGACCTGCCGGCCCGCGAGCTGCGTACCGTCGCGGTCTGGTTCACCCTCTCCCCGGAGTCCCTGGCCGCGGCGGGGATCGAGGCCCCCGACGTCCCGGGCGCGCTGCACGCCGCCGAGCACGCCGCGATCGGCCTGCTGCCGCTCATGGCGACCTGCGACCGCTGGGACATCGGCGGGCTCTCCACCGCCGTACACCCGGACACCGAGGCACCCACCGTCTTCGTTTATGACGGCCACCCCGGCGGCGCGGGCTTCGCCGAGCGGGCGTACGGGACGGCGGCGGCCTGGCTGCGCGCCACCCGCGACGCGATCGCCGAGTGCGGCTGCGAGTCGGGGTGCCCGTCCTGCGTCCAGTCGCCGAAGTGCGGCAACGGCAACAACCCGCTCTCCAAGCCGGACGCGGTCAAGGTCCTCGACGTGGTGCTCGCCAACCTGCCGACGGTCAGTGGCTCTCCCGGCGCGGCGTCCTCCGGCGCAGCGGCCTCCTCCAACGCGGCGCTTTCCGGCGCGGCGTCCGCCAACGCGGCGTCCTCCAACGCGGCGGCTTCCGGCGCGGCGGCTTCCGGCGCGGCGCTTTCCGGCGTGGTGGCTGATGGGTCTCGGGGCGCAGTCGGGGCGGCCGTGCCCCGGCAGGACGAGCGGACGGCGGAGCGCTCGGTCGCGGGGGACGGCGCTCCGGAAACCGCCTGAGCGGCCGGGAGCACCTCGCCGCCGTCGGACGGGCCCGTCGGGGGTGTGGAGACGAGGGACGCGCTGTGCGAGACTCCGGCGTCCCCCATTGAAGGAGATCGTGTGCAGCCCGACAGCTTGCAGACCCAGCACCAGTTCATCGTCCGTCAGCGGATCCGGATGATGGTCAACCAGTACGAGGTCCACGCAGTGGCGCCGGACGGCTCGGAGGGCGCACTGCTCGCGTTCGCGCAGCAGAAGCGGCTCGCGTTCAAGGAGCAGGTGACCATCTACACCGACGACTCCAAGCAGTACCCGCTGCTCGGCTTCAAGGCCCGTCAGCGCCTCGACCTCGGCGCCACGTACGACGTGACCGACCACGCCGGCACCCCGATCGGACTGTTCCGCAAGGACTTCGCCCAGTCGCTGCTCCGGTCCACCTGGCACGTCGAGCAGGCCGGCCTGCCGCCGATCACCGGGCAGGAGCGCAGCCTGCCGGTGGCGCTGCTGCGCCGGTTCGTCGACTCGCTCTCCTGGCTGCCCTACCACTTCGACTTCGTCGCCGGCGGCCAGCCGGTGTTCTCGGTCGACAAGAAGTGGGGCCTGCGCGACCGGTACGTCGTCGACATCCAGCACCCGCAGATCGACCGGCGGCTGGTCATCGCCATGGCGGTCGGCCTGGACGCCCTGCAGTCCCGCTGAGGCCGGGTGCGGGACCGGTTCCTTTCGTCCACCGCACGCCGCCCGGGTCACCGCACTCCGGGCACGCGCCGCGCCTCCGCCGATGCCGACCGGGCGTGCTTCCGCACCGGCATGGCCACCCCGACTGTCCGACGTCGACCGGCGGTGATCGCGACCAGGGCGAGGACGAGTCGGATGACGTCCGCCCGGGCCGGCTTCTACCTCAACGGTCGCCGGGTCGGGCTGGGCGGTCGGGTGTGCCCCCGTACCGCCCAGCCGGACCGGGTCCCGTCCCCGTCCTGGGGCCGTCCGTCGGCTGCCGGGCGAGCCGCCCGACCAGGCGGTGAGGGACGCCGTCAGCCGCGGACCGGGCCGGCCCGGGATGTCGCGGTGGCGGTGCGGGCCAGCCACGGCAGCGTCGCCACCTTGACCTCGGTGGTGACGAGCACGTCGAGGCCGTCCAGCCGACAGGCCACCAGCCGACCACCGTTGGCCCGGGCCAGTTCTTCGGCCCGTCCGCTCGGGGCGAGGGTCCCAGCCCGCACGGGCGTCCCGTCTCGAGGACGGCGCGCCGTCGGGCCCGGCCGGCGCGTACCGGCCAGGCCACCGCCGCCGCGGCGATGACCAGGAGCGCGGCAACCAGCCACACCTGGCCGGCGCCTCCAGCGGTCGGACTCGGACGGGCCGCGGGGAAGGCTGCCGGGGCGCGGCGGGCGAGGATGCGCTTCGGCGGTGGACCGTGGATGGCGGGGCCGCTGTGGACAGACCACGGCGTACGTGTGGATCTGCTATGGGCGGCTGAAGGGTGGCGCCCGTGCCGCCGCGGTGGCCAGTGTGCTGGTCACCGCGGCCGGCTCGTTCGGCTACGCCGGGGCGCCGGGCGCTGGCGTGATCATCGGCAGGTGCTCAACGCGAGTCACGGGCGAGTGAAGGGCAGTGGCTTGGTGTGCAGGATGACCAGCTCGGCGACGGCCCGGGTCAGGGCAACGTAGAGCCGGTTCATGCCGCGCGGCTCGGCGGCGACGATGTCGGCGGGCTCCACCAGGACCACTCGGTCGTATTCCAGACCCTTGACCTGGCTGACCGGAAGGGCGTTCAACGACGCGGCCAGATGGTCGGGTGCGATGACCGCGCCGCTCTCCTGGGCCACCGCCGCGGCCAGGTCGTCCACCTGGCGAATCTCCAGCCTGCCGCCGGGCCGGAAGGAGCGGGTGGGCTCGATCCCGGGTGCCAGGGCGAGCGCGGCGAAGTCGGCGATGACCTGCGGTACCCGGTATCCGGTGGGCAGGTCGAGCGTCCTGACCTCGCGCTTGCCCAGCCGCTGCACCAGCTCCGACCACGACTCGGCGGCCAGTGGGTGGGTGGCCTGACCGAGGTCGCCCACGATTGTCATCGAGGCGTGGGCGGCGCGCCGGGCGATCATCCGGCACTCCATCGGCGACAGATCCTGCGCCTCGTCGAGGATGACGTGCAGGTATACGTCCTCGACGGGTTCCTCGGCCTCGGCGACGGGCAGCGGCTCGGCCAGCACCGGCACGTACCCCTCCTCGCCGTAGGGGTCGAAGCCGTCGATCCAGCTCGTCACCTTGTGCCCCTCGCGCAGGAGGATCCCCGACGCCCAGCGCTGCGCCGCCCAGTAGCCGTTGTGGTCGATGGACTGCCCGGATTGCGCGATCGGCGTGGAAAGTCCGGGCGCGAACAGTTGCCAACCGTCGTTGAGGCTCCAGCTCAGCACGAAGGTCTCCGCCAGGCGGACACCACTGCTCAGCTCGCGCGCCTGCCACTCGGGCATCTTCGGGGTCGCCTTCTCGGGTCTCCCCAGGATCTCGGCGAGCTCGTCGAGCAACGGGACGTCGTCCACCGACCACTCCCCGTCCTGCGCGGGCAGCACGTCCTGCGGGGTCAGCGACGGCCACCACGCGTTCAGGAACGCGTCCGGGATTTCCCTGCCGTTCAGCAGCTCGGAGAGCACCTTCGCCGCTTCCGCGCGGGCACCGTTGGGCTTGACGCCCTTGGCCTCGCAGCGCTTCCTGATTTCCAGCCGCGCCTTCGCCAGGTCGTCGGCGTTGAGGGTGCTCAGCCGGTCCGGCGCGTTCGGCGGGGTGTCCCAGGCCAGCTCGGTCAACACCCGCACCATCTTCAGGTCACCCTTGGACCTGGCCACCTCGGCGGAGTCACGCCGGGTCGCCACGACACCCTCGAACAGCTCGCCGATCGCTCGCAAGTGGACACTGCCCTCGCCGAGCCCGGGCAGCACCCGGCCGATGTATTCGGTGAACACCGTCGACGGGCCGACCACCAGGACGCGGCCATCGGCGAACTTCCCCCGGTCGGAGTAAAGCAGGTAGGCGGCGCGGTGCAGGGCGACCTGGGTCTTGCCGGTGCCCGGGCCGCCCGTGATGAGGGTGACGCCGTGCGCGGGAGCCCGGATCGCCTCGTCCTGCTCGCGCTGGATCGTGGTCACGATGTCGCGCATGTGCTCGCCACGTTCCCTGGTCAGCGACGCGAGCAGGGCACCTTCGCCGACCACCCCCTCAATGTCCTCCTCGGTCAGCACGTCGTCGTCGAGACCGATCACCTTGGGGCCGGCGCAGGTGATGACGCGGCGGCGCTCCACACCGAGCGGCTCGCCGGGGGTGGCGCGGTAGAACGGCGCGGCCGCCGGCGCACGCCAGTCCACCACCAGCGGCTCCCGGTCCTCGTCGCGCACGCCGAGGCGGCCGACACGATAGGTGTAGCCGTCGTCGAAGTCCAGCCGACCGAAGACGATGCCCTCCTCCTGACCGTCCAGATCGGACATTCTGGCGGCGGCGCGCAGCACCATGGCATCGCGCTCGACCAGGCCGGTGAGCGGCCCCGACGTGGCGCGACTGTGTCCCTCCTCCTTCAACTCCTTCGCCTGCTCACGCATCACCTCAAGGCGCGCGTAGACCTTGTCGACTACCTGCTGTTCGATGGCGATCTGCTGTTCTGCTTCGGACACGGTGCTCCCTTGCCGGTCGCCTGGGCACGCCCCGCCTGCGGGCTCGTCGAGAATATGTGCTGGTCAGAGGCACAAAATCGGCATCCAGGACGATTCGAACCACTTGACCGACCGGTACGATGGAAAGGGCAGAGGATGAAGCCCCCGCCCGCTCGATGGTCGACCGGATGAAGAGCTCGGCCGGCACCTGGCGGGCCTCACCGAGGTCGTCCGATGGGAGCCCGACCGACGGCGCACCGACTGGGTTGTCCCGTCGACCCTTGCTCGCGGATCCGGCCCTCCCCTGGAGCCGCACCTGGCGGAGTTCGGCCCCATCGGCGAGGTGCGCCAGCCAGAGTGGTCCAGCGAGATCATGCGTCACTACTACTGACGGCAATAGCCCCTGACCTGCTACGGAGCATCGTTCCCAGATAGGGACGACCCCCGTCGGGGGGATGCGGACACAAACTGCCAGCGGTTACCGGACCGTGTCGACCAACGCCAGCAAGCAGGTGACAACCGACGTCCCTTGACTTCTAGGACGGGCCCTGGCCGAGGTTTGCGCTGCCTTCCTGCTGCCGATGCCGGCTGCCCACAGTTAGCCGGGGGCCCGCTGCGCGGCGAGGCGAATCTTCCGCCCAAACAGCCCTCCAGACAACTATTCCGGAGAATAGTGTCCGGACCGGGATGGAAGGCGGTGATCCGGTATGGCTAGGTCGGGTGGGTCGGCCGAGGCTGCGGGGAGCCAGCACCGTCCAGGGCATGTGGGCTTCGTGGAGCTGTTCTTCGACGTAGTGTTCGTCTTCGCGTTCACCCGGTTCTCCGAGCGGCTGGTCGAGAATTTCACTTGGCCGAATACCTGGACGACGCTGCTGCTGATTCTGGCCATGTGGTGGCTCTGGTACCGGACGGTGTGGACGACCAACAGGTACGACGCGGACCGACCAGCCATCCAGCTCATGGTCATCGTGACCATGCTCGGCACCCTGCTGATGTCGGCCGCGGTGCCCGCAGCGGCTCTCACCGAGCGCGGTGTGGTCTTCGCGGGGGTCTACGTCACCCTCCAAGTGCTCCGCCAACTCTGGCTCCTGCGACTCGGCGACAAGGACGGTTACCCGCGACTCGTCAACATCCGGATCCTCTTCTGGGCAGCCATGTCGGCGGTGCCCTGGATCGCCGGAACCTTCGTCCAGGACGGCCCGCGGTTGGCCCTGTGGACCGTGGCGCTTCTCATCGACTACGGCGGGGGGATCCTCGACTTCCCGACACCGCGGCTCGGCCGCGCCGGACTCCGGGGCCAGCCGATCGCGGAGGAGCACCTGACCGAGCGCTGCCGCCAACTGCTCATCATCGCGCTCGGCGAGGCGGTTCTGGCGTCGGGCATCCAGTTCAGCCCGTACGGCTTCCAGCGGGACCGGACGGTGGCGTTGCTGGTGTCGTTTCTCATCACGGTGCTGCTCTGGCAGCTCTACCACTACCGGGCGGGCGCACTGCTCAAGGCCGCCATCGCCTCGGCCTCGGCCCCTGCCCGCATCGGCGAACTCGCGGCGTACGCGCACCTGGTCATGGTGATCGGCGTCAGCCTCAGCGCCGTGGGCGACACGCTGATCATCACGCACCCGTCCGGGCATACCAAGTGGACCTGGGTCGTAGTCATCTTCGGTGGCCCTGCGCTCTTTCTGCTCGGGCGGAGCATGCTCGACTACGTGGTCTTCAGCCGCGTCTCCTGGTCCCGGCCAATCGGGGTGCTCCTGCTCGCCGCACTGGCCCCGGCGGCACTCAGGCTGCCGCCCGTCGTGGTCGCCATGGTCGCCGCACTGGTCCTGGCCGGGATCGCCCTGTCCAACGTGGTTGCCTGGCGGTTGGCCCCGCGGGCGCTTGCCCCGCCGGGCATCGTCCGTTGAGCCCCCGCCGACGGATCGAACGGGGACATCTCGCTTACAAGCTCTGCGCGCCGCGTCCGCACGCGTCCGGCAACGGCTGCACGCTCGGAACTTCGTCCATGCCAGCACTCGTCGGCGTGCTGCCGTCCGGCGGCGTTGCTGTCAGCGCTGCTGTCGACAGCCGTTCCGCCGGCGGCCCACGCCGACCCCCGCTGAAGGAGCCGGGTCGGCGTTGCCGCCTACGGTAAGCGGGTGTCATTCCCTGTCGGCTGCGTTGCGGACATGGAACACTGATCATGTGGCCCTCTTCAGTTGCGGCCGCTGCGGCAGGGTGCTGACACCCGACCTGGCGCTTTCCCCGGGAAAGCTGGTTCGCCCGCCAGCACAAGAAGGTCGTGGTCCGCGTCCCTCAACGATGCCGCGGGGATTCTTCGCCATCGACCCAGAGCCGTTCGGTGTCCCGTTCGTGCCCGCAGCGGATCAAAACCCTCCTGTCCACGAGGAACCAGCGGCCATGCCAGGTGGTGGTTCATGGCGCCTTGATGACGTCCTCGTTGTTTCAGCCGGCCCGCGTAACACCATCGTGATTCACCCGGACGACACGCCGTCGCTTCAGCTACACCCGGACTACAGCCGTCGGACGGGCTGCTGCGGCCTGGACGGTGAGCGCGGGCCGAATAAGGTGTGCCCCTGTGGTGCCGAGGTGGCAACCCTGATGGCGGACTGCACCGGAGCTCATGAGCTGCACCTAGGCCGTGTCTCCCGGATCATGGCTTGGGGCGGTCCGGTTTCGCA
>NZ_VSFA01000190.1 GCF_008119785.1 Micromonospora sp. MP36
TCAGGCACCCCGTCCCCGGTGCGCGGGCGCTTCTCGACCGGCCCCGCCGATCCTTCCGGCCCGGCTCGCCGTTTGCCGCTGTCGGTCATCTCCCGCTGTTTCTTGAACTCGTCGAACCACTCGTTCGACATGTTCGTGTCGATGAGCCGGTGGGCGTATCCGGACCGGTCGGCCAACGGCGCCTTGACCGCGGCGAAGACACTCGTGACGACGTTCGGCTCCTCCAGCCGGAAGAATCGGCCGACCCGCAGGGTGACCTCCGTCCCAGGGGAGAGATCCACCTCCCGCCCGTCCAACGTCTTGCCCGAGTTGTCCCCACCGAGCGCGAGCGGCAGCGGGTCGGGCGTCCGCTTGTCCTCCTGCATCACGAGATCGATGGACACTTCGTCGAGAAGCGGCGGCGGCTCGATTGATTCCCACAGTGCCAGCGTGCGCAGCCACTCGATGTCGTAAGCGGTGGGCGCCGGCGAGGACAACTCCAGGTACAGGGGCGCTCCCGTGCCGTTCCTTCCGGCCGGTGCTTCCAGGACCGCCAGGGGTAGACCATCCATCCCGTACCCGAGCCGGAAACGCCCCTCCTTCAACTCCGCGGCGATGACCGGCGGAAGCCCGTCGGCCACCTCGACCGGTGGAATCGTGACTCTCTGGCCGCCGAAGGTGATGTTAAATATTCCGCTTTCGCTCACCGGCGCCGTGATGTGGTAGAGATTGCCGAACTTCCACCGGTCGGCGGTCTCCCATACCGGGCCGGCTGCCATGCTCCGCAGTTCGGCCAGCTCGCTGTCGGTGAACCTGCGGGCGAACTCCTGATAGACGAACCTCTCGGTGCCGTCGGGCGCGGTGTACGGGATTCTGGCGATAGCGATACCGACACCTTCGCCATCAACCTTTCCGACAACGACAGCGACCCTGTCGCCCGCGACGGCGACCCGACCGACATATTCGAGGAACACGTCGTTGTCGCCAACCCGGAACTGAAGATATGGGCGACCCCCGATGTCCTCGACGGGGACGGGGACGGTGAATGGGTCTTGCAGGTTCCAACGGTTCTCGTCTTCCCACTTGCTGTCCTCGCGGAGGGCGTCGACGTATCGGCGGTGCTCTTCGAGTACCTCGATGTGCCGGCGGGGGGAGCTGGGGCGTTGACGGACGGCCGCGAGGTTCCGATCGAATGTGTCCCGCAGGAGCGACCAGTGGCGGTTCGTCGTGTTCTGTTCCGCCGCGTCGACTTCGGTTTTCAGCAGATCGAACGCCTCGTCGAACACGACATCCAGTCGGCGCAGTTCGGTGAGGGCTGTCGGTGACGGGAAACCCTCGACGATGCGGGCATCGTGTGGGTCACGAGGCTGACCGAGGTAGTAGGCGCCGTTCAACAAGACGACTGGTTGCGGTTTGGCACCGTCATCGGACGGCGGACCGATGACGTGCGGGGCACCGAACGGGTGGTGGATCTCCATCGGCAGACCCAACCCCCAGGCCACGATGTGGGGAACCACATGCACAACGTCGGGATAGCCGGGCTGGCGGTGTACGAGTTTGTTGAGCAGGTGCCGGTGCAGGGTCTCCCGTCGCTGCTCGGACATGTTCTCCGGATAAGGGAGAAATGCTCTGAACATCGACTGCTCACCCCGGCGGAGGTCGACGTCCAGGTGGCGGGCCACCAGCACGCCCAGTTCAGCCACGGTGGTGACGCCCGCCTGCGCCAACAGATCCCCATGGGTTTTCAACACCGTCCCGTAGAAGACGTCGAGCGGCCCCGCGTCGCCCTCCGCGCGATCGATGTGGAAAACCGAATGCGCCCACTGCTCGAATGCCGCCAACTCGCTGCGGGTTTCCCCGGCCGACAACTGCCCGATCGCCGACTCAACTTTCGACCACCGGGCCTCCGCCGCCCTTTCCATCAGCTTGGTCAGATCCGCCGCCGTGGGTCTGGTGGCGAACTCCTGGTACATGAAGCTCTCGGTTCCGTCGGGCGCGGTGTACGGGAATCTGGCCTCAGCGAGGCCCTCTTCGCCGTCCATCCAGAAATCGACAGCGATCCTGTCGCCCAGGATGGAGATGGGGTTGAAATTGGGGAGACGCAGGCTCTTGCCGCCCACCTCCATCATCAACAATATATTCTGTTTATATTGGGCCCGGACGGTGGGGTAATGGGTGAACCGACCAGTCTGAGGCCCTCGGCTCTCGTCTTTCCAGCCGCTGGCCCGGAGGATGTAATAGAGGTACCGGCGGTGTTCTGTCAGGATGTCGGCCTGGCGTTGGGGCGATTCGGGGCGTTGACGGATGACCGCGAGCTTACGCTGGAACGCTTCCCGCAGGGCGGGCCAGTGTCTGTTGGCCGGACGAGGGTCCTGTTCCGCCTCGTTGATTTGCTCCTGCAGCAGACCGAGTGCCTGGTCGAACAGTCCATCCAGTCGCTGCTTCTCGTCGTCCGATATTGACGTCCGCTCGGGACCCTCGGCGAGGCGGCCAGCGCGTTCGGCATCGGCTGGTAGCTGGCCGAGGTAGAAGGCGCCATCGTAGAAGACGACCGGATACGGGTCGGCACCAGCATCGGACTCCGGGCCGATGTCGTCCGGGGCGCCGAACGGTTGGTAGATGCGCAGCTGGGACAACTTCCGGGCCAGGATACGGACAACCACAGGCGCGACGTCGTAATCGCCGTTCTGGTGGTTCGCGACCTTGTCGATCCAGTTCCGGTGCAGGTCCTCTCGCCGCTGCTCGGACATGACCTCCGGATACGGAAACAACTCCCTGAACTCCGACGCGTCACCCAGGCGGAGCTCAGCGGCCAGGCTGCTGGCCGCCCACCCGTGCAGTCCGTTCGGGATGCGGTCGAGCTTCAAGTCCGCCAACTGCTGGCTGAAGGTGCGCGTCACCGAGTCGTAGAAGTTTGGCTTCGGTCCGCCCTTCGCGAGATCGATTCCGAACACGTCGCGCGTCCACCGCACGAAATTCTGCTCGTCGCGTTTGCCCACGGCCGACAACTGTCCGATCGCCGAAGCCACGGTCCGCTTCCAGCCCTGCCGGGCGCCGCCGGACCCACCGACCGCCGGCGCCCCACCCGACCCCTGGCCTGTCCGCACCCCCGCCTGCCGGGCACCGCCGGACCCACCGACCGCCGGCGCCCCACCCGACCCCGGGCCTGTCAGCACCCCCGCCTGCCCCGAGACCGTGAGGGCCTCGGTGATCTTGCGTTTCAGGTTGTCGAAGTCCTTGTTGTCCACACCCGTGTCGACAAGCCGGTAGACGTGTCCGGACTTGTCAACCAACGGCGCTTTGACCACGGCGGGAATGGTGCCGGCGACATCCGCTCCGACCGGCTCCGGCCACTTCCCCACCCACAGGGTGACCAACGTCCCCGGGGAGAGATCCACCTCCGCCCCGTCCAACGTCTTGGCCGGATCAGGACCGCCGACCGCAATAGACAGCGGACCGGGCGTCCACGTCCCCTCCTGCAACACGACATCGAAAGGCATCTTTCCGGAAAGATCCCACCGATCCGTCGGTTCCCACAACGCCTCCTTGCGCCGCCGCTTGATGTCGTCTACGACGAGGGCGGGCTTGCGCGGTTCCAGGTAGAGGGGCAGTCCTCTGACGTTCTTCTCGGCCTGCGCTACCAGGACCGCAGTGGGTCGGCCACCGTCCCTGGCATACCCGAGCAGGAGACGACCGTCCAACTCGGCAGGTAGGACAGGCGGAAGTCCGCCGACCACCGGGCGGGGCGGGACCGTGAGCAATCTGTCGCTCGTTTTGGCCTTGGGGTCGCCGAAAAGGCCGGCCACCCTCCCGCGTGCACGGAAAGGCAACGTGACCTGGTAGTAGTCGCTCGACAGCGGTTGGTGGCGACGCTCCCACACGCGGCCGGCTGCCTTCCTCCTCAACTCGGCCAGGTCACGTTCGCCGAGCTTGTGTTCGCCTCTTCGGTAGATGATCCTGTCGGTGCCGTCAGCCGCGTCGGTATACCGGAATTCCGCAATACCGATGCGTTCTTCGCCGAGTGCTCCGAAATGAAAAGCAACCGAATCGCCGTGCATGACCAGTTGGTCGACATTGAGGAGAACCCTGTCGATGCCGCCCAGCCGCACGCGCAACTGCGAGCTCCGCCCGGACCGCACTCCGACGGCGAAGATGTCGAGCGTAAACTGTCCACGGAGGTCCGGCTTCTTTTCCTCCCAGAGGCTATCCACACCGAGGCTGTCGAGGTATCGGCGGTGTTCGACGAGTTCCCGGGCCTTTTTGCGGTAGGGGAAGTCGGGTTGTTTACGGATGACCGCGAGTTTGCGCTGGAAGACTTCCTGCAGGATGGGCCAGTGCTTGGCGTTGGTCGGATGGGGGTTCTCCTCCGCCGCCTTGATTCTCGCTTGCAGCAGATCGCGCGCTTCGTCGAACAGTTGATCGAGTCGCCGCTGCTCGTCGTCCGATATTGACGTCCGCTCGGGACCCTCTGCGAGGCGGCCAGCGCGTTCGGCATCGGCTGGGTCAGGTAGCTGGCCGAGGTGGTAGGCGCCATTGTGGAAGACGACCGGATACGGGATGGCATCAGCATCGGGCTCCGGGCCGATGTCGTCCGGGGCACCGTACGGATGGTGGATCCGCATCGACAGGGGCAACCTCGAAGCGATGATGGGAAGAACCACATGCGCAATGTCGTAATCGCCGGTCAGGTCGTGCGTGATCTTGTTAAGCCATTGCCGGTGCAGGTCCTCCCGTCGCTGCTCGGACATGACCTCCGGATACGGAAGCAACTTCCGGAACTCCGACGCGTCACCCAGGCGAAGGTCAGCGGCCAACTGGCGGGCCACCCACGCGCGCAGTCCAGCACTGCTGCGATGGACCCCCGCGTCCTCCAACTGCCTCCCGAAGCGACGCACCACCGCGTTGTAGAGGTCGTTCGCCTTCGGCGTGTGCCCCGCGAGATCGATTCCGAACACGTCGCGCGTCCACCGCACGAAATTCTGCTCGTCGGGTTTGCCCACGGCCGACAACTGTCTGATCGCCGATTTCACTGTCTGCGACCAGTCCGACCCCGGGTCTGTCAGCACCCCCGCCTGCCGCGAGACCGCCAGGGCCTCGATGATCTCGCGTTTCAGGTCGTCGAAGTCCTTGTTGTCCACACCCGTGTCGACGAGCCGGTAGACGTGTCCGGACGTGTCGACCAACGGCGCCTTGACCACGGCGGGAATGGTGCCGACGACATCCGCTCCGACCGACCCCGGCTCCTGCCACTTCCCCACCCACAGGGTGACCAACGTCCCCGGGGAGAGATCCACCTCCGCCCCGTCCAACGTCTTGGCCGGATCAGCACCGCCGACCGCAATAGACAGCGGACCGGGCGTCCACGTCCCCTCCTGCAATATGACATCGAAAGACATCTCCTCGGAAAGATCCCACCGGGCCGCCGGTTCCCACAACGCTCTCTTGCGCAGCCGCTTGATGTCGTACCGGGTCATGGTAGGTCTGGAAATTTCCAGGTACAGGGGCAGCTCTGTGACGTTCGTCCTGGCCGGTGCTTCCACGACCGCAGTGGGTCGGCCGCCGTCCTCGGCATACCCGAGTAGAAGCCGGACCTCCTTCAACTCGTTGACGACAACGGGCGGAAGTCCGCCGATCACCGGGACGTTCAGGATCCTCCCCGGCAGGGCTTGCCGGCGGCCTTCGGCTCTACCGAGCCTGACGCCCAGTCTCCCTCCCTCCTGCACGGGCGTCGTCCTGGAGTAGAAGTCGCCCAACAGTCGCGGGCGGTCAACGTGCCACACCTTGTCGGGCGCCTTCTCCCTCAGCTCGGCCAGCTCCACGCCAGTGAACCTGCGGCTGATTTCTTGGTGGGCCTCACTTTTGGTGCCGTCGGGTGCGGTGTACTCGATTACAACAATACCGGCGCCCACTCCGTCGGCCGTTCCGAAATGGACAGCGATCATATCGCCCGAGATAGCCATCCGATCGATATTAGCGAGGATAACGAACTTCCCGCCCAACCATGTGCGCAAATATGTTGGCCTCCGCCTCCGGTACTGGCTGACGGGCAGGAGGAGGGTGAACTGGTCGTCCAGGTTCCGCCGGTTCCCGGAGTCCCATTTGCTGTCTCGGGCGAGTCTGCGAAGGTAGTCGAGGTGTTCGGCGAGTTCCCGGGCCTTTTTGCTGTAGGGGAAGTTGGGTTGTTTACGGATGGCCGCGAGTTTGCGCTGGAAGGTTTCCTGCAGGATGGGCAAGTGCCCGGCGTTGGTCGGAACCGGGTTCTCCTCCGCTGCCTTGATTCTGGCTTGCAGCAGATCGCGTGCTTCGTCGAACAGTTGATCGAGTCGCTGCTTCTCGTCGTCCGATATCACTGTCCACGGGAAGCCCTCAGCGAGGCGGCCATCGGCTGGGTCAGGTAGCTGGCCGAGGTGGTAGGCGCCATTGTGGAAGACGACCGGATACGGGATGGCATCAGCATCGGGCTCCGGGCCGATGTCGTCCGGGGCACCGTACGGATGGTGGATCCGCATCGACAGGGGCAACCTCGAAGCGATGATGGGAAGAACCACATGCGCAATGTCGTAATCGCCGGTCAGGTCGTGCGTGATCTTGTTAAGCCATTGCCGGTGCAGGTCCTCCCGTCGTTGCTCGGACATGACCTCCGGATACGGAAGCAACTTCCGGAACTCCGACGCGTCACCCAGGCGAAGGTCAGCGGCCAACTGGCGGGCCACCCACGCGCGCAGTCCAGCACTGCTGCGATGGACCCCCGCGTCCTCCAACTGCCTCCCGAAGCGACGCACCACCGCGTTGTAGAGGTCGTTCGCCTTCGGCGTGTGCCCCGCGAGATCGACCCCGAGCACCTCGCTCGTCCACCGCACGAACTCCGCCGCATCATCGCGGGTCCCATCCACCCCACCACGGCGTTCCACGGCCGACAACTGCGCGACCGCCGAAGCCACGGTCCGCTTCCAGTCCTGCCGGGCGCCGCTGGACCCACCGACCGCCGGCGCCCCACCCGGCCCCCGGTCCGGCCCGATTGGTGCGGGGTTCTCCGGCAGGGGCGCGAGATCAAGCTCCGATTCCACCTGGTCCCACGCTGCCAGCAGCCGCAAGGCCTCGTCCGTGTCGGCATCCGCCAGCCAATCGAAGTCAGCCACCGATGCCAGCGGATCCTCCCCCGCCAGCAGATCCGAGGGGCCGACCGGGCCGGCACCCCCCTGCGGCTCCCAGTCCATGTCGAACGTCGGTGAATCCACCCCCGCCAGCAGATCCGAGGGGTCGACCGGGCCGGCACCCCCCTCCGACTCCCAGTCCATGTCGAACGTCGGTGAATCCACCCCCGCCAGCAGATCCGACTCGACCGAGTCGGCATCCCCCTGCGGCTCCCATCTCTCATCGAGCGTCGGTGTATTCATTCGAAACACACCCAATTCATCCAGTTCCGTTTCCAGATCCGGGTCCGCTACGGATGCCTGGGCACTAGA
>NZ_VSFA01000191.1 GCF_008119785.1 Micromonospora sp. MP36
CCTGCAATGGGCGTTCTGCAGCATCACCCGCTCCGCCTGGGCCCGAGACTTCTACAACGCCAAAATCGCCGCCGGCGACCGCCACTCCAGCGCCCTACGCAAACTCGGAAACCGCTGGCTCGAACTCCTCTGGCACTGCCTACGCCTCGGCCGCACCTACAACGAAGACGTAAACACCGCTAACCGCAACCGCGCCCTCGCACCCACCACACGAGCCGAAGGTTGACAGAGGGTGTCTCACCAGCGCGTCTCCCCGGCGAAATACCGGGCCGCCTTCCGCAGAATGTCCCGTTCCTCCTCCAACTCCCGGACCCGCCGCCGCAACGCGGCGTTCTCATCCTCCACCGAACCGGCCGCCGGCGGCGCGGCCGGCACGGCCGCCGCGCCCCCCGACGCCGATCATCGGCGCGGACCTAACTGCGCAACGTCTCCCGATTGACACCCAGATCGTCAGCGATCTGCGCGATCGTCGCCCCGGGACGAGACCGGTACAACGCGACCGCGTCAGCCTTGAACTCCGCGGGGTAGTGCTTCATCACCATCTGTCAGGGACTCCTGATCTCCCCGGACCATCACGATCCAAGGCTCAAGTGTCCAGGACCAGGGGGCAACTCCCCACTGGCCAGCCAAGATAGTCGGATGCCGGATCCTGAGACCCGTGTCGCCGCCGCCGTGAAGGCGGTCGGCCGGGTGCACCAGATGATGTTCGACGACCTCGACAACGCGCGGGGCGGCTTCGGCTGGTGGCACGGCTACCTGGGCCAGGCCCACACGATCTTCGCCAGCGACTACCTGCTCCAGATCGCCGGTCAGATCGGATCCTGCCTTCGCACAGCCGCGTGGCACGAGCTGGAGTTTCGGGAGAACCTCTTCGCCGACACGGAGTGGCATCGACGCAACGCCCTGACGGGGCCAAGCCTCATCGCCGAGCGCGGCCCGGTGGAGCTCCGCCGGCAACACCGCATCGGCGCCGCGGTAGACGGCTTCTTCACCTCGTGCGGTAGCGCGTTGGACGCCATCGCCGGGGCGGGTATCGGCGTGCTCAGCCTCCGCACCGACTTGGTGACAGCGTCCTGGTCGACGCTCAAGAAGGCGGCCATCGGCACGGACAGGGAGCGCGACAGGCTGTTGGCGCCGAAGGGCAGCAAGGCTCGGGAGGTGCAGGAGGCCGCGATCAAGGAGATCCTGGCCGCAGCCGACGGGGGCCCCCATGGCTGGCTGCCGTGGACCCTCAGCATGCGCAACACCCTCGTGCACCGTGCGCACCGCTTCACGGTCCACCACCTCGCCTGGACCGATCGCCGCCGGGGCAAGCTTATGCACTCGGTGCATCTGCCGAGAGACCCCCAGCTCACGGACATCGAGGCGTTCGTACTCGGGGAGAAGGTCGACCAGATGCTCCTGCCCGAGCACGCCGGCGACACCATGGCCGGCGTCCTCGACCAGCTGGTCGACCTCGCCGCGACCGCCGGCACCCAGCTGGAGGCGGTGTGGCAACGCCGGCGCGCAGACCCGGAACTGCTTCGCCAGGCCACGGAGCAGTGGCCGGTGCTGTACCCCGCCAAGCGGGATCTGTCCGGGTTCGCGGGCTTCGGGGGTGCCGTCGAGATCACCGGGAACATGCACGTCAGCCCGCAAGCAGGCCGCCGTTTCGCGGCCTCGCGGATCCTGGATGGAAACCGAGAGTTCTGGCAGGCGGAGTTCACGAAGGAGACGTGAGCCGCTCGGGGGGCTGAGCCACCTCGGCCACCCGTCTGATATGCCGACCGCTACTCGGCAGCCGGCAAGGTCAGGCGGTAGTCGAACGAGCCGCCGTTGCCGCGCTGGGCGATCAGGCCGCGGCGGGTCAGCTCGTACGCAGCATCCATGAGCACCATCGCCACGAACCGGTCGTAGGCCATCTTCCAGCCCTTGGGGTCGTGCTCATTTCGTAGGCTGTCCGACAGTGCGCCCGGGTAGAACTGGTCCGGCCGGAAGTTGATGAGCTGCCCCTCCGGGTCGGCGGCATCAGCCAGGCCCTCAACGAGTGCCGATATGTGCAGCGATCGGTGCACGATGGCCTCCGCCTCGTCGCGCCACTCGTCGGGCCCGACGAAACGCGCGCCGGCGATGAAGCTCCACCGCGCGTCATCGGTCACGATCTCGTCCAGGACGTCGTCCACCGCTGCTCCCTTCGACGGGCTGACATGGCCGTGCCGAGCGTAACGGCGGCGATGAGCGGGCAGGGTGGAGCGCCGGGCGACTACTGGAATGGTCGATGGCGCCCAGCGCCGAGGGCGGCTACGGGACCAAGCCGAATCCGCGCCGACCCGCTCAGCTGCCGATGTCGAGCAGCAGCGGCACGTCGTAGACGGACAGGTCGAGCCGTGGGCGGATGTAGCGGACGTGGTGCCGCCACCTGTAGTGCTCGTACGCAGTGTCGACCTTAATCTCCGCGACGACAGCCGCCTGGACCTGGGCGTACCGCAGCGGCTCCGGCCGGTCGAGCTGCCCGGACCAGCTTGCGGGTAGCGGCTGCGGCCACGGGTGCCCGACCGGGCCGCCGGGTCGTTGCGCGTACGGCGGGGTCAGGAGCGGAGCGAGTTCCCGTCGCTGCGCCGGTCGCAGCGGGTGGGTGCGTCCTGTGTACCTCAGCCGGCCCCGTCGGTCGAACCGGCCGATCAGCAGCGTGGCCGGGTCGCCTGGCGCACCAATGACTGCCCGTGTCAACGCCGGCCGAAAATTTTCGGCCGGCGTTGACAAACCTGATCGAATCGCTCGGTGGGGGGGCCGGGCTCCCCCGGCAGGGGGAGCCCGGCCCGACCAGATCCTTCTAACGTGCCTGCCATGGACACCCAGAATGACGACGCCTGCGCGGTAAAGCCACCACGAGGATCAGCTGCGGCGACGGGCATGCTCACGCTCCTCGTCGCCGGCGTGGGCGCGCTGTGGCTCGGCCGCCCGTCGATTTATCCATTCGGCTCCGCCGACAAGGTCACGGTATCGGTCACCCACCTGATCGAGCATCGGCTCGCAGGCGTGATGCTGCTGGCGGCCGCGGCCTTGGGGCTGGTCGCCACCGCGTTCGCGGCTCGCCGGTGCGCCCGGGGCACCTCCCTGCGGATCGCTGGCGCGATCGCCGTCGCCGAGACCCTGTTCTTTGGCCTGGTGATGGCCGACATCACGCTGATGGTGGGGCTTGCCTATAGCCTTACGCTGACCAGTCCGCTGATCGTACTTACCGCCGTGGCCGTGGCCTGCGTTCGCCGCCAGCGGATCGGGTACCTGGCCGCCGGGGTGGTGCTGGCATTGGCCACCGTCGGGGTGGCGACCGGCTTCCTCACCGTCGGCTCAGTGTCACGGTTCGCCCGCAACGTGGGGCACAGCTTTGCGAGCTACGACCTGCGGCTGTTGTGGGGTATTGGGATGTCGGCCATCGCCGCCGGTTGGGCGTTCCTGACCTACCGGTTGCTGCACCAGTCGATGCTGCTGCGCGGTGGCGGTCAACTTCCGGCCTGGACGACCCCCGAAGGTGCCCGCCGGTGGGGGAGATTCGTCACGATCGCGGCGGCGCTGTGCCCGCTGACGTACGGCCTGCTCCGGCTGACCTGGCTGACGCCGTGGCCGGTTGGCCTGATGGGCAGCGAGGACAATCCAGCGACCCGAATGCAGGGTGCGGGGCTCGGGGTGGCTGCGGTTGGCGGCACGGTGCTCACCCTTGGCCTGATCGCCCGGTGGGGCGAGCGGTTCCCGCGTTGGCTGCCGATGGTGGGCGGTCGTCCCGTGCCGCCGTGGGTGGCAGTGATCCCGGGTGGCGTGGTCGCCGCCGCGGCGTGTGTTGCCGCGCCGGGCTTCGTCCTGCACGGGCTGGAGAGCGATGGTATGGGCGTCGGCATGCTGCTGGCTCTGCTGATCTTTCCGTTCCCGGTCTGGGGTCCGTTGCTGGCCGCCGCCGTGCTGGCGTACCGGCTGCGCCGCGCGTCGGGAAAGGTCAGCGGCGCCACCGCGGCGGCGGTTGATGGCCCCCGCCGCTCGACCGCCGAGCCGACATCGCGCGTCGCGGACGCCGGCATTGCCCTGCGGAGCCTGCCAGTCCCCCCCCGGCCTAACGCCGCCGCGCGTAGTCACCGGGTGCCTCCGTCTTTCCCGGTGGGGGCCCGGTGACCCACCGTTCTACCCTGCTACGCCGTGCGCCAAACCGGGCCAGGCCATGGGACATGATCGATGAGCAGTGTGCCGCATACGTGCGGGAACTCCTCGCGCCCTTGCGGCCGATGCAGGAGCTGCCTTCGGGGACCATCGAGGGACCACAGGTGGTGCGCGTTGATGCACGGCGTGCACTCGACCGAACGGCTTGATCATAAGCAGAGGGTGTGTGACGTGCACAAACGTGTGCCGCCTCGTCCTGGGGGTCATCCCTGAAGGAGCGGGGCTGGTCAAGTATCGAACGTCGGGTGTTTTTAGTCGTTTTCTGATGGTTTCCCGGGCGGGTGTGGGCACGCGTCGTCGAGGGGTCGGTGTCAAGGTTCGACCGGAGGTCGACCCGTAGGGCTCGGCCTTGACGCCGGTCCCCGGCGGCGCATCATCGTGGCGCCGGGAACGCGGCTGTTCGGTTGTGGGGCCGCTGTCTCCAGTGTCCGGAATGGACAATATGGCGGAACGGGTGGTCCGGTTGCCGGTCATCCCTTCGCCGCGCATGCTGTGGCGGCATGGAGTGGTGCGGCTGCAGCCAGGCGGGGTCAATCAAGTTCACTCGACCGCGCCACCGTTGGTGGGGGTCATACCCCCAGCGACCTCGCGTCCTGGCTGCGCCGGGCTGGTGGTCACGCTGGTCGGGCCAGGCAACGGATGTGCCCGTCGCGTAGCCCGTAGAAGACCAGCGTGAGGAGTTTGCGGGCTGCGGCGGTCTTGCCGATGTTCGCGCCGCGGTGTTCGCCCACGCGCAGGCGGGTGCGCCCGATCGGGCCGCTGGGCAGGGTTTGCACGGCTTCGACGGCGGCCCACCGCATGAGATGGTTGCCCTGTTTGGTGATCCGGCCGCGGTGGACCTTGGTGTCGGACTCGCGATGCCTGGGGGTCAGTCCGGCCCAGGAGCACAGCTGCTCGGGGCGGGCGAAGCGGGTCACGTCACCGATCTCTGCGACGAACACCGCGGCCAGCACCTGTCCGACGCCGCGGATGGTTTGGATCGCCTGATACCCGGGGTGGGTCTTCAGTTGGGCTTCGGTGCGCTTGGTGAGAGCGTCGATTTCGAAGGTGAACGCGTCGATCAGCCGCCGCAGTGATATCACCCGCGCGTGAAACGGCGCATCCAGGCTGAGCTCGTCGAGCAGTTTCTGACCGCCGGCGCCGAACAGGTCCGAGACCGAGACACGCACACCCTGCTTGGCCAACACCGCATGAACCTGGGCCTTGAGCCCGGAGCGCAAGGCGACCAGCTTGCACCGATGCCGAATAGCTTCCCGCAGGCCGCGAATCTCCGGCGGAGCGATCCACGCCTCGGGCAGCCGGTCCATCCGCAGCAGGTCCGCCAGGTCGGCAGCGTCACGCTCGTCGTTCTTCACCCGCCGATAGGCGAACGCCTTGATGCCCAACGGATGCGCCAGGTGCACTACCGCGCCGGCGTCGGCCAGTACGTCGGCCGCCCAGTACCAGCCATAGGTGGCCTCCAACACCACCTGCGGGCTCTCACCCCACGAACCGACCTGCCGTGCCAACTCGAACGGGTCGTTGTCGATACGAACCGCGCCGCCGAGCCGTTTCCCATCGGGGTCATCCGCACGATCACACTGCGCCGCCGGTGCAGGTCTATCCCCACATACTGACGGCCGCCATACTCATCCACCAGGGGCCTCCTTCGTAGTGGTGAGTCGTGACAACCCCCAGCAAACAACCGCCGAGGGTGACTGTCACGAGGAGCGGAGGCCCCGCTCCTTCATCCCATCAAGGGGTCGTCGGTTCAAATCCGGCCGTCCCGACAGCGAGAGGGTTTCCGCAGGTCAGCGACTTGCGAAAACCCTCTTTCATTGCTTGGCATGGATGCCTGGTCTAGCACGCCGCTGTTGGACTCCTTGACTCGGGCAGGTTGTCATGCCACTACTGCTGGCTGACCAACCTCTCCGGCAGGCGAACCTCCGCCTTGACGTCCGCCCTCTGCTCGTCGAACGACAAAGGTGCACGGTGGCGGTGACTCCGCGGGGGACGCGGAAGTACACATCCAACCCGTCTGGCGTCGGCGATCAGATTGCCTCGACCTCGGCGCCGGCTTGGTCGGCGACGCCATGCTGCACGCACTGCCAGTTGACCGCTGTCCGGGCAACGAGCTCGAAGTCGGGGTCGTGGTACAGAAGTTCGTCGGCCCGCTCGCGGCGCCGCAGTTTGCCGAGCGCGGCCTTGAGCGCCTCGTGCGTGAGTTTGCCGATCACGCCGGCGGCCATGGCCTGTCCGATGAGAAGGGCAGTCGCCTGCGCCCAACCTGAGAACTCGTGGCGAAGGTGGCCGGAGTGGGGCCGGAGCTGATGTCCGGCTCGTGGGCGATCTCGGTAGCCAGGGCGTCATCATGGCTCATGCTCGCAGGGTAGGCGCGCCGCCAAACCTGCGGTGAACCTGGTCAGGCCCGCCCGCGCGGTAGCACGGACGCGCGCACGCCCCCGACCCCAAGGTCGGGGGCGTTGCTCCGCATGGCCCCGAGTCAGCTCAGCCGCAGCCGGAAGTCGGCCCAGGCCCGCTCGGCGGTGGCCGCCTCGCCGTGGGGCGTCAGGGTCCGCACCTGCGAGATCGACAAGTCAGCCGACCGCTCGTAGGTGATGAGCGAGTGCCGGTGGGCGGAACGTTACCCGACCGTCGCAGTTAGGCCTTCGCCTCCGCGGCCGTCTGCGATGAGCGCTTCGATTCTCGCCGCTACCTCGGGCAGTCCGCCATCGCCGAGGGGTCGACCCGTCCGCAGTTCGATGAGGTGGCGGACGACCGTCAGGTGCTCAGTAAGGTCCGCGGGGCCTGAAGGGTAGGTGGCCTGCTGCATCTCTGAGACGGTGGCGGCAATCGCCGCGACCACGTGGCCGAGCTGGGTATTCGCCGTGTGGGAGAACTCCGCCACGTCGATGCCGGCCTCCCGCACCGCGTCAAGGGCTCGTAGCAGGCCGAGCTGGGCGTCGTACCACACCCCGAAGAGGGCGAGGTCCCAGACCGCGGCTGCCTCCGGCGTCTGTCCGACAAACCGTGGCTTGCTGAGCAGCTCGAGGGTCGTCTTGTGGTGCTCGAACGCGTGCCGGGAGCCGCTGTACAAGATCGTTGCGGCAGTGGTGCCGATCATCTCAGGCGAGGCTTGAACCGCCACCGTGTCTCCCGGGGTTACCCCCGCGGCGACCAGCGCCCCCG
>NZ_VSFA01000192.1 GCF_008119785.1 Micromonospora sp. MP36
GACGGGTGAGTTCCCCAAGGCGTCGTACGACGCGCTGCGGGCGGCGCAGAAGTGCTCGCCGGTGCGGCCCCAGCCGGTCTGTACCTCGTCGGAGACGAGGAGGATGCCATACTCGTCGAGCACCTTCTTGAACTCGCCGAACAACCCGTCCGGCGGGGTCGCGAAACCGCCGACCCCCTGTATCGGCTCGACGATCATGCAGGCGACGTCGCCGGCCGTGGTCGTCTCGATGACCTCGCGCAGATCGGCGACGCAGGCCCTGATGTACTCCGCGTCGGACAACTCCCGGAACGGGCTGCGGTAGCGGTAGCCGCCATGCACCCAGCTCACCTTGACCGGGCTGAGCGCGCTGGCCGACCAGCCACGGATGCCGGTGACCGCGATCGTGGCGAAGGCGCGGCCGTGGTACGAGTTGCGCAGGGCGAGCACCTGTTCGCTGCGGCGGTGCTGGGTGGCGAGCATGAGCGCCGTCTCGTTCGCCTCGGTGCCCGAGTTGGTGAAGAACACCTTGGCGTCCGGGATGCCGGACAGCTGCGCGATCTTCTCGGCGAGCTCGACCTGCGACTTGATCAGGTACAGGGTGGAAGAGTGCAGCACGCCGGTGTCGACCTGCGCCCGGACGGCGTCGCTGATCTCGGCCACGTCGTAGCCGACGGCGTTGGTGAGGATGCCGGCGAAGAAGTCGAGGTAGGTCCGCCCCTCGCGGTCGGTGACCCGGCGGCCCTGCGCGCTGGCGATCTCGATGGGCTGCTCGTAATACAACGCCAGCCAGTTCGGCATCACGGATCGGTGTCTGGCCAGCAGCTCGCGGTGCGCCATGGCGTCCTCCCGTATCTCGTCCCCAGGGCGAGTGTGGCGGGAATCGTTGTCCAACCGCTATGGACAACCTGTACCGGTGTGGTCGCCGTGCCGTTACGTTGTGTGCATTCCCGCCTTGGGAGGCAGCGATGTATCCCTCCGTCGCAGAAGCCATCGCCCTGCCGGTGATCCGGCGCGCGAAGCCGCAGGTGGTGGCCGGTTCTGCCGGCATGGACGGCCGGGTGCGCTGGGTCCACGTGGCGGAGGTGGCCGACATCGCGCACCTGCTGCGCGGCGGGGAGCTGGTGCTCACCACCGGCATCGCGCTGCCCGACGAGGCCGCGGCGCTGACGCGGTACGTGGACGACCTGGCCGCGGTCCACGCGGCGGGGCTGGTGATCGAGCTGGTCCGGCGGTGGAGCGACCAGCTGCCGGAGGCGCTCGTGGCGGCGGCCAACCGGCACCGGCTGCCCCTGATCACGCTGGCGCAGGAGACGCCGTTCGTGTCCGTCACCGAGGCGGTGGTGGCGCTGATCGTCGACGCGCAGCTCGCCGAGCTGCGGGCGGCCGAGCAGGTGCACGAGACGTTCACCTCGCTCACCGTGGCCGGTGCGGAGCCGGCGGAGGTGCTGCGCGAGGTGGCCCGGATCTCCGGGCTCCCGGTGGTGCTGGAGACGCTGGGGCACGAGGTGCTCGCGTACGACGCGGCCGGCCGGGATCCCACGGAGCTGCTGACCGACTGGGCGCAGCGGTCCCGGTCCGTGGCCGCGCCGGAGCGGACCGCATACGACGAGGAGGCCGGCTGGCTGGTCACCATGGTCGGCGCGCAGGGCGCCGACTGGGGGCGGCTGGTCCTGCTCTCACCGGACCCGCCACCGCACCGGCACGTGGTGGTCGCCGAGCGGGCCGCGTCGGCGCTGGCGGTGCACCGGCTCGTGGCCCGGGACCGGGACAGCCTGGAGCGGCAGACGCACCGGATGCTGCTCGCGCAGCTGCTCGGTCAGGCCGTACCGCCGCCGGATCTGACCGCCCGGGCGGCGGCCCTAGGGGTCGGGCTCGAGCGGCGGCAGCTGGTCGGGATGGCCATCCGGCCGGCGACGGTGGCGCCCCGGGCCCCCGCGCTGGCCACCCAGGAGGTGTTGCGGGACCTCGCGGAGGCGACCGCGCTGGCGGCCCGGCGGGTGGCGGTGCCCGCGCTGGTAGGCGTGGTGGACGACACGACGGTGCGGGCGTTGTTGTCGTTGCCCGCGTCGGCCGGGGTCGACGCGGTGCTGCGCCGGTTGGCCCGGGAGGTGCACCGCTCCGCGGCCGGTCCGGTGCTGCTGGCGGTCGGCACCACCGTGTCGCACGTCGCCGAGGTACGCCGCAGCCTGGGCGAGGCCGCCCACGTGGCGGGGGCGGCCCTGCGCGCCCCCGGCACCCAGCTCTACCACCGGCTGGACAACGTGCGCCTGCGCGGCCTGCTGCACCTGTTGCGCGACGACGAGCGGGTCCGGGCGTTCGCGGACCGCGAGCTGGGCCCGCTGCTGGCGCGGGACGCCAACCACCACAGCCGGCTGCTGGAGCTGCTGCGCTGCTTCTGCGAGCAGGGCGGGAACAAGTCGGCGGCGGCCGCCGCCGCGCACGTGTCGCGGACCGCGTACTACCAGCAGTTGGCCCGGATCGCGCAGGTGCTCGGGGTGTCGCTGGAGGACCCGGAGTCGATGCTGTCGCTGTACGTCGCGCTGCTGGTGCACGAACTCGACGACGCGTGACGAGACGGCGCCCCCGCTAGGCCGCCGGAATCCGTCCACCGCACGGATTGACACGATCGCCGCGGGCATGCCGGTGGACACAGTGTGCCTTGATCATGGCAAGCGTGGACACTTTGCCACTGCCCGTGGTGGGTCCGTGACACTCACCATTCCGAGATAAAGATCGTGCTGTTCCGCCCCCATCCGCAGCACGCGCGCCGGTTGGCGGCGCCTGTTGCGGCAGCGCAACAGGGAGGTGACACCGATGGCCGTTGAACCCCTACCCAGCGAAGCCACCACGGTCGAGCCGGGCACACAGATCACCCATCCGGATGGCCGAGTGGAGCTGCGCGACTTCTCCACCATCGCCGACAGCCGCTACTTCAACGTGGAACTCGCGCCGGTGCCCATCGAGAAGCGCACCTGGAACACGTACAACTTCGCGGCGCTGTGGATCGGGATGGCGCACAACATCCCCAGCTACCTGCTCGCCGCCGGGCTCATCCAGCTCGGCATGAACTGGGTGCAGGCGTTCCTCACCATCACCCTGGGCAACCTGCTCGTACTGATCCCGATGCTGTTGAACAGCCACGCCGGCACGAAGTACGGCATCCCGTTCCCGGTCTTCGCCCGCGCGTTCTACGGCGTGCGCGGCGCCAACCTCGCGGCGCTGCTGCGCGCCTTCATCGCCTGCGGCTGGTTCGGCATCCAGACCTGGATTGGCGGCGAGGCGATCTACGCGATCGCCGGCAAGCTGCTGGGCTCCTGGTGGGTCGACGCCGCGCAGGTCATGGACCACCCGTGGACGCTGTGGGCGTCGTTCCTGGTGTTCTGGGCCATCGAGATGGCGATCATCTGGCGGGGCATGGATACCCTGCGCCGCTTCGAGAACTGGGCCGCGCCGTTCGTCCTCGTGGTCGCCGTCGCGCTGCTGATCTGGGTGCTGATCGAGGCGGGCGGGCCGGGCCCGATCCTGTCGCAGCCGTCGAAGCTGGGGTGGGGCGCCGCCTTCTGGAAGCTGTTCGCGCCGTCGCTGATGGCGATGATCGCGTTCTGGGCGACCCTGTCGCTGAACATCCCCGACTTCACCCGGTTCGGCGGCAGCCAGCGGCAGCAGGTGTACGGGCAGGTCCTGGGGCTGCCCACCACGATGTCGTTCTTCGCCATCCTGTCGATCGTGATCACCTCTGGCACGGCGGTGGTCTACGGCGAGGCGATCTGGGACCCGATCCAGCTGGCCGCGAAGTTCGAGAACCCGCTGGTCGTCGCGCTCGGCCTGTTCACAGTGGTGGTGGCCACGTTGTCGGTGAACGTCGCGGCCAACACGGTCAGCCCGGCGTACGACTTCTCCAACGCGGCGCCCCGCCTGGTCACCTTCCGGACCGGTGGCCTGATCACCGGCGTGCTCGGCATCCTGATCCAGCCCTGGCGCCTGGTGCAGGACCCGAACATCTACATCTTCGTCTGGCTCGGGTTCTACGGCGGCCTGCTCGGCGCGGTCGCCGGCGTGCTGATCGCCGGGTACTGGGTGCGCAACCGCACCCGCCTGCAGCTGCCCGGTCTCTACCGTCCCGAGGGCCGGTACTGGTTCTCGGGTGGCTGGAGCTGGACGGCGGTGGTCGCCACCGTCGTCGGCGCGCTCCTCGCGGTCGGGGGCGCCTACTCCGCGCCCGGCAAGGGCCCGTTCCCGACGGACGGGTTGATCCCGTTCCTCAAGCCGCTCTACGACTACAGCTGGGTCGCCGGTCTGGTCGGCGCGTTCGTGGTCTATCTGGCGCTGTCGGCACCGCGTGCCGGCCGCCATGCCAAAGGGGAGGTCAGGTGAGCAACATCGTCCGAGCCGGGTTGGTGCAGCAGAAGTGGACCGGTGACAAGGAGTCGATGATCGCGAACGCGGTCGAGGCGATCCGCCGCGCCGCGTCGCAGGGCGCGCAGGTGGTCTGCCTGCAGGAGCTGTTCTACGGCCCGTACTTCTGCCAGGTCCAGGACGCCGACTACTACTCGTACACCGAGGCGATCCCGGACGGGCCGACGACGGCGCTGATGCGCGAGGTCGCCGAGCAGCACGGCGTGGTGCTGATCGTGCCGATGTACGAGCAGGAACAGCCGGGGGTCTACTACAACACCGCCGCGGTGATCGACGCCGACGGCACCTACCTCGGCAAGCACCGGAAGAACCACATTCCGCAGGTGAAGGGGTTCTGGGAGAAGTTCTACTTCCGGCCGGGGAACCTTGGCTATCCGGTGTTCGACACCGCCGTGGGACGCATCGGCGTCTACATCTGCTACGAGCGGCACTTCCCGGAGGGCTGGCGGGCGCTGGGGCTGGCCGGCGCGAAGATCGTGTTCAACCCGTCGGCCACCAGCCGCGGCCTGTCGGAGTACCTGTGGCGGCTCGAGCAGCCGGCCGCCGCGGTCGCCAACGAGTACTACGTCGGGACGATCAACCGGGTCGGGGTGGAGCCGTTGGGCGACAACGACTTCTACGGCCAGTCGTACTTCGTCGACCCGCGCGGGCAGTTGGTCGGCGCGGCGGCGTCGGACACCGAGGAGGAGGTCGTCGTCCGCGACCTGGACATGGACAAGCTGGCCGAGGTCCGCGACCTGTGGGCGTTCTACCGCGACCGCCGGCCCGAGACGTACGAATCGCTGGTGACGCCGTGAGCATCGTCATTCGCAACGGAACGGTCGTCAACGCCACGGGGGCGTACCCGGCGGACGTGCTGGTGCAGGGTGAGCGGATCGCGGCGCTCGCCGCGCCGGACTCGGGCCTGGCGCAGCAGTGGGCGTCCGGCGCCGAGCGGGTGATCGACGCCGCCGGAAGGTACGTGGTGCCGGGCGGCATCGACGGGCACACCCACATGGAGATGCCGTTCGGCGGCACGTTCTCGGCGGACACGTTCGAGACCGGCACGGTCGCGGCGGCCTGGGGCGGAACGACGACCATCGTGGACTTCGCGGTCCAGGCCAAGGGCACCTCCCTGCTGTCCGCGCTGGACAAGTGGCACAGCAAGGCCGACGGCAACTGCGCCATCGACTACGCCTTCCACATGATCATTTCGGACGTGAACGACACGTCGCTCAAGGAGATGGAGGCCTGCATCGACGCGGGCGTCAACACGTTCAAGATGTTCATGGCGTACCCGGGGGTCTTCTACGCCACCGACGGGGAGATCCTGCGGGCGATGCAGAAGGCCCGCGACACCGGTTCGATGATCATGATGCACGCGGAGAACGGCATCGCCATCGACCAGCTCGTCGCGCAGGCGCTGGCCAGCGGGCGTACCGACCCGGTGCAGCACGGGCTGACCCGGCCGCCCGAGCTGGAGGGCGAAGCCACCTCGCGGGCGATCACCCTGGCCAAGGTCACCGGCGCGCCGCTGTACATCGTGCACCTGTCCGCCGCGCACGCTCTCGACGCGGTCACCCGCGCGCGGGACACCGGCCAGAACGTGTTCGCCGAGACCTGCCCGCAGTACCTGTTCCTGTCCTTGGACGACCTGGCCCGGCCCGACTTCGAGGGCGCGAAGTACGTCGCCTCTCCCCCGCTGCGCCCGAAGGAACACCAGGCGGAGCTGTGGCGGGGCCTGCGCACCAACGACCTGTCGCTGGTGTCCACCGACCACTGCCCGTTCTGCTTCAAGGACCAGAAGGAACTGGGTCGGGGCGACTTCTCCAAGATCCCGAACGGGATGCCGGGGGTCGAGCACCGGATGGACCTGCTCTACCAGGGCGTCGTGCGGGGCGAGATCACCCTGCCGCGCTGGGTGGAGATCAGCTCCACCACGCCCGCCCGGATGTTCGGCCTCTACCCGCGCAAGGGCGTCATCGCGCCCGGCGCTGACGCGGACATCACGGTGTACGACCCGACGGCCCGGCAGACCATCTCCGCCAGCAGCCATCACATGAACGTGGACTATTCCGCGTACGAGGGCATGGAGCTGACCGGGAAGGTCGCCACCGTGCTGTCCCGCGGTCGGGTCGTCGTCGACGACGGTGAGTTCCACGGCGTCGCCGGACACGGCACGTTCCTCAAGCGCGACCTCTGCCAGTACCTGGTGTGACAAGGAGTGACCGTGGACTTCGGTGTCGTACTCCAGACCGACCCGCCCGCCCGCGACGTCGTGGCCGGGCTCACCGCCGCCGAGGACAACGGGTTCCGCTACGGCTGGACGTTCGACTCCTGCGTGCTGTGGCAGGAGCCGTTCGTCATCTACTCGCAGGTCCTCGCCGCGACCAAGCACCTGATCGTCGGGCCGATGGTGACCAACCCGAGCACCCGCGACTGGTCGGTCACCGCGTCGCTGTTCGCCACCCTCAACGAGATGTTCGGCAACCGCACGGTGTGCGGGATCGGTCGGGGCGACTCGGCGCGGCGGGTGATCGGCCAGCCGCCGGCGAGCCTCGACACGCTGCGCCGGGCCATGCACGTGATCAAGGAGTTGGCCGAGGGGCGGGCGGTCGAACACCACGGCACGCCGGTGCGCATCCCGTGGGTGCGTGACGGCCGGCTGGAGATCTGGATGGCCGCGTACGGCCCGAAAGCACTGCGGCTGGTCGGCGAGCAGGCCGACGGCTTCATCCTGCAGACCGCCGATCCGGACATCGCCCGCTGGACGATCGGCTCGGTACGCGACGCGGCCATCGCCGCCGGCCGGGACCCCGACGCGATCACCATGTGCGTGGCCGCGCCCGCGTACGTGGGCACGAACCTCGCCCACCAGCGGGACCAGCTGCGCTGGTTCGGTGGCATGGTCGGCAACCACGTGGCCGACCTGGTCGCCCGTTACGGCGACTCCGGGATGGTG
>NZ_VSFA01000193.1 GCF_008119785.1 Micromonospora sp. MP36
GAGAGGATGCCGACCTCGTCGGCGACCTGGCGGCCGGTGGTCGCCGCCCCCCCCTGGCGGGGGAACAGGGCGGCAGCGGGGTCGAGGAGCGCCTCGCGCCGGTCCCCAGGCTCTCGCACCAATGTTTCCTCGCAGACAACTAGACGGGATGGATCGTGTTCGGCCCGAGGCGTGCGGCCATTGCCGCTGGCGGCGTTCGGGACACCTAGCCTACCAAGCGCTTGTTACGATGGTGTGCCCGGCGCGCCGTTCCGCCGGGCCGACCGTCTTCGCCCGGCGTCCCACCCGGCCGTCGCGTGCGGTGCCCCGTGTCGTGCGCAGCCACGGGTGAGTGGGCGAGGGGTCGATCCCCGGCGGAATCGGCGTCGATTGCTCCCGCAGGATGCCACGACACAGCGCCTGGTCGCTACAACGGCGGACGTCGGACCGACGGACGTCACCGCGGCGCGACCAGTCGCGCCGCTGCTCGGCGAGCCTGCGCGGCCAGCGCCGCGGCCTGCTCGGCGAAGGACTCGGGGGAGCGGTCGGTGACGCCCATGGCGCCCCGGCGCATCCGGGCGTAGACGTCCTCGACGATGCAGGCCGTCTTCCACCAGCTGAAGGCGAGGTGGTAATCCAGCGCGGCCGGGTCGTCGCCCGTCGCGGCGCAGTACCGCTCGGCCAGCTCGGCCCGGGTGGAGAAGCCGGGGACCACGGTCGGCGGCGCGTACAGCGCGGTCTGGCGGTCGGCCGGCTCCGCCCAGTAGACGAGGAACTGCCCCAGGTCGACCAGCGGGTCGCCGACCGTGGTCAGCTCCCAGTCGAGGATGCCCCGTACGGCCATCGACGGGTCCAGGATGCAGTTGTCCAGCCGGTAGTCGCCGTGGACGATACCGGTGCGGCGCTGCTCGGGCACGAGCTCGGCCAGGCGCGCGTGCGCCGCCTCGAGATCGGGCAGCTCGCGGGTGCCGCCGCGCCTCCAGTTCCCGTACCACCGGCGCAGTTGCCGTGCCACGTGGTCGCGGCGCGCCGTCAGGGCGCCGAGGCCGACCCGCGCCGGGTCCACCCGGTGCAGCGTCACCATCGCGTCGATCAGGGCCGGGCCCACCAACCGCCGCTGCGCCACGCTGAGCGATGCCTCGACGCCGGCCGGGTCGCGCAGCACCAGGCCGTCCAGGTGTTCCATCACCACGAAGGGTGCGTCGGTGACCGAATCGTCCGCGCAGACGGCGAGGATGGCGGGCACCGGCACCTCGCCTGTGAGGCCGTCCAGTAGGCGTGCCTCGCGGAGTACGTCGTGCGCCGTCGCCGCGTGCGAGCCGAGCGGTGGCCGGCGGAGCACCCGGTGTACGCCTGCGGCGTCGGTGACCAGGTAGGTGAGGTTCGAGCGCCCGCCAGGCAACCGGGTGAACCCGATCGGCGGCCGCAGCCCCGGAACGTGCTTGGCCAGCCAATCGGGGACCGCGGGGGAGATCCCGAGCGGCAGGGGTGGCGCGACGCTCATCGGCGACTCCCCGGAATCGGCTGCGGCGACTTCCCGACGACAGTAGCAAGCGCTTGGTTGGCTCGCTATAGTTCCTCAATCGGCGTGACCGCCGCCACGGCGACCGAGAGGAGGTGCGGTGACACCGATCTGGTCCGGCCTGTCGATCGGGGCCGTCTACGCCCTGATCGCGATCGGCTACAACGTCGTCTTCATCGCATACACGACGTTCAACTTCGCGCACGCGCAACTCATGATGTTCGCGATCTTCGTGACGTACTGGGGCCTGGTCGTCGCCAAGCTCCCGGTCGTGCTGATCTTCGCCATCGCGGCGGTCGGCATCGGGCTCATCGCTCTGCTCGAGGAGTTCGTGGCCATCCGACCGGTCAAGGGGGCGCACGCCCACCTGGTCACCACCCTGGGCATGGCCACCCTCCTCGACGGCACCACCCGGCTGATCTGGGGCGACCAGGTGCTGAAGGTGCCGGCCGTCGGCTCGGACGCCACCTTCACGCTGCTCGGCGGCCGGATCAGCGTCCCCGAGGTGGTGCTGATCGTCAGCGTCGTCGCGATAGCGGTGGCGATGATCGTCTACAGCCGTCGGTCGCTGACCGGGCTGGCCCTGCTGGCCATGGCCGAGGACCGGGACGCGGCGCTGCTGCGGGGAATCAACGTCAAGCGGCTCGCCCTGGGGGCGTTCGTCTTCACCGGGGTGCTGGCCGGCCTGACCGGCCCGCTGGTCGGCCCGAAGACGTTCGCGGTCTCCACACTGGCCGCAGCACTGGCGCTCAAGGGCTTCGTGGCATTGGCCATCGGTGGCTTCGGCAGCCTGCCCGGGGCGCTGCTCGGCGGCTTTCTCGTGGGGCTCGTCGAATCGCTGACCGGGCGCTGGCTGGGCAGCCAGTTGCCCACGATCATGGTGTTCGTCGTCCTGCTGCTGATCCTGATGCTCAAACCCACCGGGCTGTTCGGCACGACGCGGGAACGGATGGTGTGACCATGGCCCTGCCGCGTCAGCTCCGTGCCCTGCCGTCCTGGACGATCCCCCTGGTGCTGGCGGTGCTGCTGGTCGCGGCGCCCTGGCTCGGCATCAGCTCCGGCACCCGGCGGCTGCTGCTGCTCACCTGCATCCTGGCCCTGCTCTCCAGCGGGCTGAACCTGAGCTTCGGGTACACCGGCGAGTTGGCCCTCGGGCAGGCCGCCATGTACGCCACCGGCGCGTACCTGACCGGCTACCTCGCCATGCACTGGATCAACGACCTGGCGCTGCTCGTGCTCGTCGCGGCCGCTGCGGCGCTGCTGGTCGGGCTGGTCTCCGGGGTGCCCGGGCTGCGGCTCGGTGGCTGGTCGCTGGCCATGACGTCGTTCTTCCTGGTGTTGCTGGTCCCGCAGTTACTCGACCTGCTCGAGCACTACACCGGCGGGGCGGTGGGCATGGTCGGCATCCCCCGGCCCCGGCTCCTCGGCGCGGAACTGAGCAGCCTCGACATGTACGTCGTGGTCGCGGTGATCACCGTGTGCTGGTTCGCGGTGATGCGCAACCTGATCACGTCCCGGCACGGGGTCGCCTTCCAGGTTCTGCGGGAGAGCCCGATTCTGGCCTCGTCGCTCGGCATCTCGGTCTACCGGATGAAGCTGACCGCGTACGCGATCGGCGCGATCCCGGCCGGTATCGCCGGGGCCCTCTTCGCCTACGTGGACAAGTACCTCGCGCCGCACTCGTTCGGCTTCACGCTCGCCGTGACCGTGCTGGCCGCCTCGATCCTGGGCGGCGCCAAGAGCATCTACGGACCCTTCGTCGGCGCCCTGGTGATGCAGTACGGTCCGCTGCGCTCCACCGAGTTCGAGCAGTACACCCAGATCGTCTACGGAGTCTTCCTCATCCTCGCCGGCACGCTGGTGGCCAACGGCCTGGCCGGGCTCGCCAACCGGGCCGTCGCCCGACTGGCGACGCGCTGGCGACCCACGCCGGATGCGGCCGCCGCCGGCGAGGCGGCGCCGGTCGGCCCTACACCCGACGGTCCGGCGCTGCCGCCGCTGACCGGTGCCCGGCTTGCGGTGACCGACGTACGTAAGCGCTTCGGCGGCCTGCAGGCGCTGGGCGGGGTCACGCTGACCGCCGTGCCCGGGCAGATCACCGCCCTGATCGGTCCGAACGGTTCCGGCAAGACCACGCTGCTCAACGTCATCTGCGGCTACTACCGGATCGACTCCGGGTCGATCCACCTCGGGGACGCGGAGATCACCGGCCGTAGCACCCACGACGTCGCTCGGGCGGGGGTCGCCCGGACCTTCCAGACGCCGCTGTTCCCCGAGCACATCACCGTACGCGAGGCGGTCGCCGCCGGGGCGTACTCGCCGCGCCACGTCGGGATGCCGGCCGCGATCCTCCGGCTGCCTCGTTACCGGCGGGCGGCGGCCGCCGATCGGGCCGAGGTCGACGACGTGCTGCGCCTGGTCGGCGCCGCGAGGTTGGCAGACGTGGAGGCCGCGTCCCTGCCGCTGGGCACCCGGCGGCTGCTCGAGGTGGCGCGGGCGCTGGTGGCCCGGCCCAAGGTGCTCCTGCTCGACGAGGTCGCCTCCGGCCTCGACGAGGACGAGATCGAACGGCTCGCCGGGCTGATCCGCGCGATTCGTGCCGCGGGCACCACGGTGATCCTGGTCGAGCACAACTTCCGGCTGGTGCTCGACCTGGCCGACGCCATCCATGTGCTGGCGCAGGGCGAGCTGATCGCCTCCGGTACGCCCAACGAGATCGAGAACCACCCCCGGGTGCTCTCCGAGTACCTCGGCGTGCGGCAGGAGGTCCATCCGTGAGCAGTTCGGCCACTGTGGAGAGCCCGCTGCTGGAGGTCCGTGGCCTGGCCAGCGGGTACGGCGACATCCGCGCGGTCTGGGACGCCTCGTTGCAGGTCCGCGCCGGTGAGATCACCGTGCTGCTCGGGCGCAACGGCGCCGGCAAGACCACCACACTCCGGGCGGTCGCTGGACTGAACCGGGCGGACGCCGGCTCGGTCGTGCTGCGCGGGCGGGACATCACCGGCGCGCCGCCGCACCAGCGGGTGCGGGCCGGCATCGGACTCGTGCAGGAGGGCAAGCGGATCTTCCGCCGCCGGACCATCGAGGAGAACCTGCTGCTCGGTGGCTACACGCGCGGCCTGAACAAGCGGAAGCTGCTGGTCGAGTTGGGCCCGATCTACGAGATGTTCCCGGCCTTGGCGCAGCGTCGACACGTCACCTCGGGTCAGTTGTCCGGCGGGCAGCAGCAGATGCTCGCCATCGGGCAGGCCCTGATGGCACAGCCGTCCCTGCTCATGCTCGACGAACCGTCGGGTGGCCTGGCGCCGTCGGTGGTCGCCGAGGTGATGGCCACGGTCGCCGCACTCAAGGCCACCGGGATCGGCATCCTGCTGGTCGAGCAGGCCGTGACGGCCGCGCTCGAGGTCGCCGACCGGGTCACCGTGCTCGACGTGGGCCGGGTGATCCTGGACCGGCCGGCGACGGACGTCGCCGGATCCGACGCGCTCGCCGACGCGTACTTCGGCCGGCTCCAGTAGAAACGGCGCCCGGCCTGCCCACGCCCCCGCCCGGGGTCGTCGGGGCCAGCCGACTGCCCGGCAGCAGCCGGACCTTCGGTTGGCGCCCGACGACCCGTCGGCGGGGAGAACCGTGCGTGGCGGGCCGGTGCCGGGGCGGGCGGATCACGCGATGGGCGCCACCGTCTGCACGACCGGGTCGGAGCGCAGCGAAACCTGCACCTCGATCCGGCTCGCACACGAGGGACAGTGCAGGCGCCGAATGACGAACCGCTCCGAGCCGGGGTAACGCGCGGGCAGCGGCGCCACCTCGTGCACCGGGCCCTCCACGACAGCCATGGCCAGGTAGGGGTTGCCGTCGACCGGGCTGAGCGGGGCGGCGCACCGCGCGCACGCTATGTGCCGCCCGCCGGGGCCGTCGACCAGATCCAGCGCGTTGGTCAGTCGGCGGCCGGGCCGGTGCGCCACCGGGGCCGCCGGTTCCCGGCCGCCGATCCGGTCCGAACGCACGAGCCGGCGCCGGGCCGTCGTCGCCTCCCGGTCCACCGTCCAGGACGTCGCGCCGGCCCGCACGAGCACGACGCCGTAATCCCGGTCGGCCCCGGCCACGCTCACCAGCCCGTCCTCGACGTCGCTCAGCACCGCCGCGGGGTCGCGCTCCAGCGGGTCGCCGTACCCGCCCCCGCCCTGCGTCACCGCCAGATGCACGGCGTCGCCGGTGAGCCGGGCTGCCGCGTCGGGCAACGGCAGAGCGGGCTCGCCCCGCCCGCCGGCCAACAGGTCGTCCACGACCTCCACGCCGCCGGCGTAGAACATGCTCTGTCGTCCGGGGTCACCCCCGTCGAGACCGACCGCGGCCGGATGCTGCAGTCCTTGGGCGAACGAGACGACCCGGATCGGCTCGTCGGTACCGTGCGGCCGAAGCGCGATGACGCACCCCACCCCGCCCCGCTGCCGCCCCGGGCCGGCAGAGTCGGCGAGTTCGGCCCGCCGAAGGTAGAGCACCGGCAGGTAGCTCTCGTTGACCTCCACGTTGGCGCAGGACGCTCCGGGTGAGGTGGTGGAGCCCGACGAGTCGACGCCGTCGAGCAGCAGCGTCGCCCCGCCGCCACCGGTCAGCTCGTCCAGCGTCATCGAGCCGAACGGCTCGCCGGAGCGCGAGACACCGGAGAGCACGCCGCCGCCCGCTCCGGACGACTGGCAGCTGGCCATCGCCAGCCGGGCGAGCTCCGCCGAACCCTCCAGCATCCGCGACAGGCACGCGTTGACGCTGACCCGGATGGCCTGGCAGGAGGTGGCCGTGCTCATCGCCACCCCGGCGGGCCAGGCGGCGTGCACCACGGTGCCCTCCCGGCTGATGATCTTCACCACCCGGGCGACGGCACCCGGCACCCACAGCAGGTCCGCGCAGAGGTAGACGAGCACCGACGCCACCGCGAAGTTGACCAGGGCCGGGTAGGCGGCGTTGATCGCGCCGGGGGCCTGGGGGGAGCTGCCGCTGAAGTCCAGGACCAGTTCGTCGCCCCGCTTGGTCGCGGCCAGCCGCACCGCGTACACGTCCGAGTTGTCGGGGGCCGGTGCGCCATGTTCGAGATAGGACACGTGCCGCCAACGGCCGTCCGGCAGCTCCCGTAGCCGCGCGCGAAGTTGCCGCTCCGCGACGTCGACGAGATGGTCCATCGCCGCGATCACGGTCTCCGTCCCGTAGCGGCGGCACAGCTGCTGGATCGCCGCCACGGCGGCGCGGTTGGCCGCGATCTGGCCGGCCAGGTCCAGCGCGTTCAGGCGTGGGGTGCGGGACCGGATGAGGTAGCCGCGCTCGATGTCGCGGCGGATCCGGTCATGTTCCACGATCCGCACCGGGGGGACCGGCAGGGGCTCATCAAAGATCGACCCGGCGTCCAGCGCCAGCCCGCCGGTGGCCGGACCACCCACATCCGGCTGGTGCACGGTCGAGCCGCACCACGCCACCAGCGTGCCCTCGTGGAACACCGGTGCCACGACGACGACATCCGGCTGGTGCAGCGTGCCGACGTACGGATCGTTGGTCATGAACTGGTCGCCGGGGCGGATTCCCGGGTCGGTGGCGTAGTTCCGGATGATGTCGGAGGTGACCAGATCGAGCGAGGCGACCTGGCACAGCACGTAGTCCCCGCAGGCGACGACGGTGCCGTCGGCCGTGGTGATGGCGGTGTTCAGATCGTTGGCTTCGACGGCGATCTGCGATCCCGAGACCTGCCGGAGCATGATCGCTGCTTCGTCGCGTAGTGGTTGCAGGTGAACCAGACGCCGTCGCGCTGCCGTGAGCATCCCGGGGGT
>NZ_VSFA01000194.1 GCF_008119785.1 Micromonospora sp. MP36
CGACAGCGCTGGGAAGCCAACCGCTGGTTCCTGCAAGCCGACGGGGAATCGGGTAAGCGACACGGCAACGAGACGATCCGCGTCACCCCGCTCGGCGAGGTGTCGATCAGGTTGCCCGCCCCGTTGGCCGAGCTCGCGAACGCCCCACACGGTCGGTATGTCCTCACCGCGAAGGTGCGGTTCGCGTACCGCGGCCAGGAATGGGCCGACCGCGTCCATGCCAACCGAGCGGTCGCCTACCGCATCCACTACGACGTGCAACGCGCACGCTGGTACATCACCGCATCCTGGCAGTGCGCCACCACTCCGACGATCCCACTAAAGGCCGCGCTGGCCGAGGGTGCGATCGGCGTAGACACCAATGCCGACCACCTCGCCGCCTGGCGCCTTGATGTCCACGGCAACCCGGTCGGTAACCCGCGCAGATTCCCCTACGACCTGTCCGGCACCGTCGGCCACCGCGATGCCCAGGTTCGGCGCTCCCTGACCCGACTGTTGAAGTGGGCGAAAACCTGCGACGTGACGGCGATCGCCATCGAGGACCTGGGCTTCGACGGGGAGAAAACCCGGGAGAAGCACGGCCGTCGAAAGTGGTTCCGCCATCTCATCTCCGGCATGCCCACAGGCAAGCTCCGCGCCCGGATCACGTCCATGGCCCAGACGGCCGGGGTCACGATCATCGCAGTCGACCCCGCGTACACCTCACAGTGGGGCGCCCAGCACTGGCAGAAGCCACTGACCAGCAAGAACCGCAAGACAACCCGCCACGACGCCGCCGCCGTGGCGATCGGACGACGCGCCCAGGGACACCCGATCCGGCGACGGACGACACCGCCCCCTGCCCACCGGAGTGATGAGCAGGGGCATCGGATCGCCCAGGCCGGACCGGGCACCCCGAGCGCGAGGGAACCCGCCCCCGTACCTCCGGACCCGCGGACACGATCCGCGCGCACCGGATACGGAGCGCACGCGGGGGACCAGTGTGCCCAACACCGTTCGGGGCACGCGATTGAGCACGTGCAACTCATGCTCAGTCCATAGGAACGGTGGTTGCGATGCTTGCCTCCGACGACGGTGCCGTCATCACCGGCACCGAGATCCGGGTCGATGGCGGCACCCACCAGTGATTGATGTGACGCTAGGTGTTTCATGGCGGGGGCTGGTGGCTGGCCCTGATCAGGGTCGTGGGCGTGTCGGTGGTCGATAGGCAGTGAGGTCTCCGGTAGATGGTTCAGCGACCAAGCAGAACCATCTACCGGAGAGCTCGTGGCCACCATACCGGTGACGAGGCGGGATGACCTGACCAGCGTTCAGTGGGCGGCGCTTGCGCCCCTGTTGACGAGGGGCAAGAAGCCAGGTCGTCGGCCGAAGTGGAGTAAACAGCAGCTCATCGATGGGATGCGGTGGCGGGTTCGGGTGGGTTCGCCCTAGCGGCTGCAGATCCGCGCGGACGCAGCAGGTCTGATCGGCTGGGACGTGAGCGCCGACTCGACCATCGCGCGGGCGCATCAGCACGCCGCCGGCACCCGCACCCAACCTGAGCTGCAGAAGGAACCACCCGGTGGACGGAGGCCAGAGCAGGCCGGGAGTACTGGTTCCTCGGCGAGCGCACGGTCCCGGCCCGGCTGCTGCGGGCCGCCCGGCCGAGCGCGGGCGGCCCCCCGCGGGAGGCCCAAAAAAAATCCGTGAACTCCAGTGACAGTGCAGGCGTGTTCGGGATATGAGCGCCGAGCGCGGAGAACTCTGCCGGCTGCTGGTCGTCGGGCCGACCAGCCAGGTCGACGTGAGCCTGCCCACCCACATTCCGCTGGCCGACATGATGCCGGCCCTGCTGAGCGCGTTGGGACCGGATCTCGCCGATCGTGGGCTGGAGCACAGCGGCTGGATCGTCCAGCGGCTGGGTGGGCCGGCCCTCGACGAGTCGAGCACTGTCGGTGATCTCGACCTGCTCGACGGCGAGGTCGTCCACGTACGCCCGCGTACCGACCAGATTCCGCCGCTGGCCTACGACGACCTTGTCGATGGCGTCTCGGCCGGCATCCGCAAGCGGTCCGGGCTGTGGCGGCCGCAGACCACGCGGGTCACCGCCCTGCTGCTGCTCGCCGCCTGGCTGGCCGCCTGGCTGGCCGCCGCGCGGATGTGGCCGGGCGCGCCTCGGGGCCCGGTGCTGCTCGCGGCGATAGCGGCGATGTGCTTCGTCGCGGGCTTCGCGGTGGTACGCAAGCTGGCCGACCGGGCGACGGCCGGCATCCTGGGCGCCGCCTGCGTGGCCGGGACGGTGCTTGCCGTGCTGGACGCGGTGGCGCCGCACTCCCCGCTGGCTGGCGCGGCCGGTGCCGTCGTACCCCGGCTGATCTTCGTGGTTGCCAGCGCTGGCACCGTCGCCGCGTTGCTGGTGGCCGGGTTCGTCTTCCCGCGCACCGGCTGGCGGCCGGTCACCGTCGGCCTGCTGGTGGCGTGGCTGCTGGTCGTCGCCGCGCTCTTGCTGCGTACCAGGGCCACGCTGGACTGGACCACGATCGCCGCGATCATGGTCGTCGTCACCACGGCGCTGCGCCCGGCGGTACCGGCGGCCGCCTTCAAGCTCGCCGGGTTCGCCCTGCCGGAGACGCCCGCCGAACCGGCGGACCTGCAGGAGAAGATCGACCCGGAACCGGCCGCCGGGGTGCTCACCCAGGCCGCCGCCGCGGACCAGTTCATGACCGCCCTGTACGCGGCATTCGGGCTGGTCTCCGGGGCCGCGATGGTGTGGCTGGCGGCGGCGCCCGGCTGGGCCGCGCCGCTGGCCGCCTGGCTGGCCGCCGCCGCCCAGATCCTGGTCACCCGCCCGATGACGAGCACCTGGCACCGGTTGGCGCTGGCCGGCCCGGCGCTGGCCGCCATCTCGATCTGGTGCCTGACCGCGATCACGGATCGGGGTCAGCTCGCCGCCCAACTGGCCATCGGCTGCTGCCTGATCATGGTGGTGGTGTGCGGGCTGGCCGCGCGGATTCCGGTCGGCCGGCGGTTCAACCCGATCTGGGGTCGGATGGGCGACTTGGCGCATACCGCGGCGGTGGCCGCCCTGGCGCCGACCGTCGTGGTCATCACCGGCCTGATCGACGTGATCCGGGCGCGGGTGGGTTGACATGTCGTCGCGTCGTGACCAGGTGGACGCCCAGCGGTACATGATGACCCGGGTGACCGGTGCGCTGGTGCGGGCCGAGCCGGAGGTTGCGGAGTCACCGACCCGCCGGGACCGCACCGGTACCTTCGCGGGCCTCGTGTTCGCGATCCTGCTGCTGGTCGTGGTCGCGATCTGGGCGCTGCTGCCGGGATCGGGCTCGACCAGTTGGCAGCAGCCGCGGATGCTGGTGGTGGACTCCTCGACCGGGGCGCGGTACGTGCTGATCAACGGCCAACTGCGCCCGGTCAACGACGTGGCAACGGCCACCCTGCTGGCCGGCGGTCGGCTCACCCCCGTCGCCGTCTCCTCGTCCAAGCTCGCCAAGCTGCCGCGTGGCGCGGCGGTGGGTACCCCGGCCGGGCCGCAGGTGCTGCCCGCGGCCAACCGGGTCAACCAGGGCGTGTGGCGTGCCTGCAGCCGGGGTACCGGCCCGATCGTCCTGGACGTCGACGTGCCGGCGGCCCCCGAGCCGCTCGGCGACGGGCAGGCGGTGACGGTCATCGCGGGCGGGAAGACCTACCTGCTGTGGGGAGGGCGGCGGCTGCTGCTTCCGCAGTCCTGGATGGCCGACGTGCTGGGGCTGGGGCTGCTCGTTCCGGTGCCGGTGGCGACCACCTGGCTGGAGTTGATCCCGCTGGGCGGTACGGTCGGCCCGCCGAAGGTGGCCGGGGCCGGCGGCGCCGGGCCGAGGGTGGCCGGCCGGCCGACGTCGATCGGCCAGCTGTTCGCCGTGGACATGGGCAACGGCACGGTCGGCCACTACCTGATGACCACCGACGGGCTGGCCCCGCTGACCGAGACCGAGTACCTGCTGCGGCGGGCCACGCCGGGCTCGGCCAGGGAGACCGCCATCACCGCGGCCGATCTGGTCGCCGCCGGCCAGCGCAGCCCGGTGCGCCCACTGACCACGCTGCCGGCCACCCCGCCCAAACCGCCATCCCCACCCGAGGGTGCCGTGGTCTGCGTGGAGTTCGCGGGGAAGGCCGGCGAGAAACCCACGGTCGTCCTGGCCACCGCGACCGGTACGCCGACCGGCGGCGGCGGCCGAAAGACTGCCGTGACGGTGCGGGTGACGCCGGGCGGGGGAGCACTGCTGATGCCCCGGGCGAGCGCGGACACCGATCGGTGGCGGCAGCAGGGCCTGCTGGTCAACGAGCGGGGCATCGCCTACCCGATCATGGGCGGCGATGTCACCACCCTGGGGTACTCCCTCGACCAGGCGGTGGTCATGCCCACCGCGCTGGTCGCCATGCTGCCCGCCGGGCCGGCACTGGTCCGGCCGGAAGGGGGGTGAGGCCGCCGAGGTGCCCAAACCCATCCGCCGCCCGCGGCTGACCCACCGGACGGGCGCGGCTGGCGAGATCACATCACACCGCCTCCGGCGACGCGCGCCGGATGACAAGGAAGGAGAGCCATGGCAAACCTCAACGGGATCGTCGCCGATCAGGCGACCATCACCGGCATGGTCATGGCGTTCGCCCAGGCCCAGACCGAGGCCAGCGACAGCTATCGGAACGTCACGACCGCACAGGGCAACCTGGCCGCCGCGTGGCAGAGCGACGCGGCCGCGGGGAGGTTCCTTGAGGCCGTCAACCAGTGGCTGGCCGGCTTCGCGAAGGTCCAGCAGGGCCTGAACATGCTCAACCAGAACATGGAGCGGTACTCGCAACTGACCACCACGACCGAAGACGACAACGCCATGAAGTCCGGCGGCTGGGCCGCAGCCTGACCGCCGAACGTCCCGCCCACGAAACCCGGGCCGACAAAACCCGGACCGACGAACGTTAAGGAGGCCGAGGATGGCCAACTATGCCATCAATCCCGCCCTGGTACACAACGTCGCCGAGGAAATGCGCAGGGAAACCAGCGACCTCGACCGATCGCTGGAGAACCTCCAGCAGCATGTGCAGCGGTTCATCGACGCCAACAACGGCCAGGCGCCGGAGGCCTACGCGCTGGCTCAGCAGCTGTGGAACCAGGGCCAGCAGGAAATGCGGCAGGCCCTGGCACTGGGGCAGACTCGCCTTGTGGAGATCGTCCAGAACTACGTCCTCGGCGACAACAAGGGCGCGGCCATCTTCACCTAGGAGACCGCTGGGCGCCGTGTCCTGAACCAGTGCATCTGATGCCTGTCCAGCGAAACTGACGCGACGGCAATCCTGCCGAGCCGATACCGGGTCAGATGCACTGGTCCGCAGCACCACCGGGTGGACCAGTGCATCTGACCCACCGCTGTCCATGGGCTTGCTCAGACCTTGGATTCCCCGAATCAATGCAGCCGAGTCCCCGCTGCGCCGACTCCGTCGAGAGGAATGCACGATGAAGAACATCGTCATCAACGAGAACTACCTGCGGAAGTTGCAGGGCATCTACACCAAGCAGGTCGATGAGATCGACCTGATGTACGGCAAGGACTACCCGTACGGCTCCCTGCCGGATTCGACGGTCGACTTCACGAAGCCGTTCAAGCTGCGCCTCGGCGGGAAGGGCTTCACCGAGGCGGAGGGCCTGACGGGGAGGATCGATGGCGTTCGGGCGGGCCTGGCCGCGCGCTTCAAGGGCGCGCGGGGCGAAATCAACATCCTGGAGTACGGCATCAAATTCCTGCTGGCCGACTCCGATGCCGTCGAACAGGCGAGCACGTTGAGCGCCGAGCAGTTCGATTACTTCATGCCCACTTCTGGGAGTTAGTGATGACGAACACCGCGACGTTCGAGGACGCCCTGGCGAGCATTCTGGGGCTGGTACTCGGCGGCGGAGACGGCGGGGACGCGGGTTCCATCAACAACGAGTACCGACCGCGGACCATCAAGGGCCCCGGCTACTGGCTGGTCAACCAGATCAGCCACCACACCCGTGTCGGCGGTTACATGCCCGCTTACGACAAGGACGCCGTCACCTTCTACAAGTGGAGGCAGGACGGGGCGATGAAGCACGTCACCCGCCTGACAGTGTGGGTGGGTGTGACCAACAACGAAAAGCCTCAGGGGCAGACGCACAACACCACCAACCCGGGGGACGTGACCAACGCCGCTGGCAACCCGGTCGTCAGGCTCGGCAATGCGTGGGAACGCCTGATCGCCGACCTGCCCAAGGTGGCCGGACCGGGTAAGGCGTTCGACCCGGACTCGATCGGGTCCGTTCGCGAGATCCTGGGCAACCTGACGACCCACGCGATGGGGATCTCGGGTTCGCTGACCGACCAGATCAAGTCGGTGAACGTCAAGAACCCCGAATTCAAAGGCTCCGCCGAATCGGCCTGGATCCGTCGGGTGCAGGGCGCGAACAAGTTCCTCGTCGACGTCGATCCCCAGTTCAAAATCTGGGACACGACGCTGTCCCAGGTCGAGCAGGCAATGTGGGACTTCATCCACGCGGTGGAGGACACCTTCGACAGGTGGTACAAGATCTACCCGAGCGGCACCTGGCAGCACCCGTACCGGCTCATCGCCAGAATGTTCAACGAGAGCACGCTCCAGTATGGCGACCTGCACGATGGCCAGTCGAACGCCTGGGACCTGGGTCAGCAGTACGCCAACACCAAGCTGCAACAAAACGCAGCACGTGGAGGAAAACAACCAGATAAGCCCGTCCTGTGGACGCCGCCGGCGTGGGTGAATTACCACCCGTTCGAGGCCTTCAGCGTCCCCGAGTGGAACAAGCTGGACCAGCATCTGCGCCAGATGTGGGCCAACCACGCCCTCGAAGCCTTCATGCCGGCGTTGGTCGCGGCGAAGATCCTCATGTCGGTGTTCGTCGATGCGCGAAACCCGATAAGCATCACCGACCCGAAGCCGGTAGCACCCCTGCCGATGCCCAACGACGTCGGGGCGATGCCAAACGGATTCCCCAACAATCCGTTCGGGAACATGCCGGACCCCTTCGCCAACTGGGGTAACCCCTTCGCCAACATGGGCAACCCGTTCGCGAATATGGGTAACCCGTTCGCGAATATGGGTAACCCGTTCGCGAACATGGGTAACCCGTTCGCGAACATCGGCGGCGGCATGGGTAACCCGTTCGCCAATGGCGCCATGGAC
>NZ_VSFA01000195.1 GCF_008119785.1 Micromonospora sp. MP36
AGACCGTCGGCCGTTAGCGGCGTTGGGCTGGTCATGGGTGATCGAAAGCCGTATCCCAGTGATGTCACCGACGAGCAGTGGGCGCTGATCGGCCCGTTCCTAGAGGACGTCTCGCAGCCCGGTGGAGGCGTCGCCCGCGCCCGGGTTGGTTCACCTGGCGGAGGGTGAGGTTCTGCAGCTACCCCTCAGCTGCACTTACCTGCCGTCCCCATCGCCAGTCCTGGCCCTTGACCTGGCCGTGCATCCTGGACGGCAGGGATCTCACCTCCAGGAGGCGGACATGCGCTGGCTCGTCATCCTCATCGTCGTACTGCTTGTCCTCGTGGCGCTGGCATTGTGGCGCCGCAGCCGACGGACGGCGACCGACGGGGACCACCAGGTCCGTAACCTGGCGGCGTCGGCGGAGGCCCGCCGCCGTCTGGACGACCACCGGAACCCGACGGACGGCAGCAACCTCCGCAGCAGCGGGGGCGGGAGTCTCTGAGAGGGCGCGGTTCGAAAGGCTAGGCCCTTTTCGGGGCAAGAACGAATATTCCGGGCTCGGTCTCGGTGAGGATCTGGCGGCTGACCAGGCGTTTCAGCCTCGCGCGAGCGCCTTCGGCGTGCTTGGGTGAGGGCTCGACGCTGACGGCGATGCAGATGTCTTTGGCGCGCATCCCGGTGGGCGCGGCGTGGAGGACGGCAAGGATCTGCTGGTAGGGGGCGCTGGCGATGGTCGGATCCTCGGCCGTGAACTCGGCGGCGGCCAGTGCTTGCAGGGTGGTGCGGGTGGTCGTCAGGTCGGCCAGTTCGCTGTCGATGCGGGCGAGTTCGGCGGTGAGCGTCGTGATCTGCTGGCGTAGCCGATCGGCGGCCTGACCTGCGGCGGCTTCGCGTTCGGCGATCAGGTCGAGGATCGTGGTGACGTTCACCGGTGCCGCCAGGACGGGGTGTTGGTGCCGGTCAGCCGCCGGACCAGGTTGGCCATCGACGCCCACAGGGTGCGCGACACCGATGACTCCGGTCGGCTCTCGTACTCGCGGGCGAGGCGGCGGTGCAGCATCAGCGTGCCGTTGACCTGCTCGACGATCCACCGCTTGCGGACCGGCACGAACCCCTGGCCGGTGTCGGCGCGTTTGACGATCTCGACGTCGATGCCCAGGACGGCGCCGTGGACCGCGACGTCCTGTTTGAAGCCGGCGTCCACCCAGGCCCGGGTGACCGTCGGGGTGTGCTCGGCGACCTTGTCCAGGAGCTTGATCCCGATCGCGTTGTCGGTGATCGAGGCGGCGGTCACCACCACGGCGCTGATCAGGCCGAGGGCGTCCACGGCCAGGCCCCGCTTACGACCGGGCACTCGTTTCGCGGCGTCCTTGCCCGTCGCCGCCGGCACGTGGTTGGCCGCACGCAGCGACTGCGTGTCCAGCACGACCGCGGTCGGATCCTCCCGGCGGCCGGCCTTCTCCCTCGCCTGGCAGCGCAGCAGTTCATGGATCGCCTGGTCGGTGCCGTCGTCACGCCACAACGCGAAGTAGTAGTACGTCGCTGACTTCTGTGGGAGGTCGTGCGGCAGATACGCCCACTGACAGCCGGTCCGGTTCTGATAGAGGATCGCGTTCACGATCTCCCGCAGATCGTAGTCACCCTGATGGCCCGAGACCGAGACGCGCTTGGCCTTCCACGCCTGCAGGAACGGGCCGATCAGCGCCCACTGCTCGTCGGTGACATCACTGGGATACGGCTTTCGATCACCCATGACCAGCCCAACGCCGCTAACGGCCGACGGTCCGGGATTCATCTTCCACGACATCCGGTGATCTCTATCCACAGCGAACCTGCAGGACGATCTCCAATCGGACTCAAACCGCAGACCAACTCAAAGATCTTCGAACCGCCCTCTGAGGGCTTGCGCTAGCCGGGGTGGGAGATCGAGGTAGCCGGCGTGGCTCTGGATCGGGGGATCAGCGCGTGGCCACCGCCGTGGACCAGGGAGGGCAAGGATCTCTCGGTGGTGTCTCGCAAGCCGATCCCGCTTGCTGAACTCGTTTCGGTTCACCAGGATACGGCGCGCCAGCTCGGCTTCCTCTAAAACACCGGCGGCGCATCGGGATGCGGGGAAGCCGATGGTAGGCGGCGACCTCGTGCGTCACCACGCCCTCGGGAAGACAATGGATTGTCGGCTGTCTCCTCCGGGCGAGCGTGGGGAGCTGCGTCACGCAAGATCAAGTTAGAAGAAGGTTGTTCGGTTTGCCCTGGCGCGAACCGCACACCTCGATCTACCGGCACCCGATCTCGCGGTCCGGGACTTCTTGCCATTGGACCGTCGCCTCGGCGTGCGGGACTCTGGCCGGGAGCGCTTCCAGCAGTTTTTTTATCATTTAGCCCTACCCGTGCCGGCGCAATTCCGCCCCCTCGGCGCCGGTTCGTGGTGACGCCTCGCCCGTCTCGAGAGGTGCGACAGAACCAGCTTGTGGCGTAAGTGAGGGGCTTGACGACGTAGAGGCGACCCTGCATCATCGCTGTCACATCCGTGAAACATTGTTTCATACAGTGAAACGTGGAGTTGTCAGTGGAGATGCTCGCCGGCAATAAGGCCGCACCGGAGGCGGACAGGAGCAAGCCCGCCCAGCGTCCCGTCGGGGCCTGGGTGGCCCAGGCGGTCTTGATCGTTCTCGCCGCGTACGTCGTCATCTCGGCCCGCGGTCTGGGCATTTGGCTGCCACAAGGTCCGGGGCCCGGCTTCTTCCCGCTGGTTCTGGCGGTGGCCTTGGTCCTGCTAAGCGTCGCTTGGTTCATCCAGACCCGTCGTGCCGCAGCCGGTAGCCCCGCCAAGGATGCCTATCCCTGGAGGCGGCCGGCGATCACGATCGCCTCACTGGTGGTGTTGGCGGCCGTTCTGAACGTCCTCGGTTTTCAGGCCAGCATGCTGCTGTTCCTGCTCTTCCACCTGAAGGTCATGGGCCGGCGCGGGTGGCTCACATCGGTCGTGATTGCGGTGGCAGGCAGCATCGGCGCGTTCTATCTCTTCAATGACTTCCTGCTGGTGCCGCTGCCGTACGCCACCGTGCCGCCCCTCACCTGGCTGGGAGTCTGACGTGGACGTCGTGAACGAACTCCTGGGCGGTTTCGCCGCTGCCCTTTCGCCGCAGAACCTACTGTTCGCCTTCATCGGCTGCCTTGTCGGCACGCTGATCGGGGTGCTTCCCGGCATCGGTCCGGTTGCCGGCGTTGCACTCCTCATCCCGCTCACGCTCAACCTGGAGCCCACCAGCGCAATCATCATGCTGGCCGCCATCTTCTACGGCACGGCATATGGCGGCACGATCACCAGCGTTCTCTTGAACACTCCCGGTGAGGCGGCGTCAGCAATCACCACGATCGACGGCTACGCCATGACCAAGAAGGGCCGCGCTGGAGTGGCCCTCACGATTGCGGCCGTCGGATCGTTCGTCGGCGGCGTGGTTGCCACCATCGGTCTCGTCATCGCGGCCCGTCCCTTGGGATCTCTGGGTCTGAAGATCGGTCCTCCGGAGTTCTTCGGCCTCATGGTCGTGGGCATCTCTCTCCTCGTTGCGCTTGCCGGTAAGAGCATGGTTCGCGCTTTGATCTCCGGAGTGCTCGGACTGTTGATTGCGATGGTGGGAATCGATCCGGTAGCCGGAGCGCCCCGGTTCACCTTCGGTAGTGACCGCCTTCTCGACGGGGTCAGCTTCGTGGCTGTCATCGTTGGTCTCTTCGGCCTGTCCGAGATCCTCATGACCGCCACCGGTGGCCGTAACCACCCGCTCACCCCCGGCATGAGGGGCCTTCTGCCCACGCGCACCGACCTTCGACGTAGCGCGCCGGCGATCCTGCGCGGCACCGGCGTGGGATTCCTCCTCGGTCTCATCCCAGGCATGACCGGGTCCGTCTCGTCCCTGCTGTCGTACGGTGCGGAGCGCAAGTTCTCGCGCTACCGTGACGAACTCGGCTCGGGTGCCGTGGAGGGCGTTGCCGGACCGGAGACTGCCAACAATGCCCACGCCAACGGTGCACTCATTCCGCTGTTCACCCTCGGCATTCCCGCCTCGCCCACGATCGCCGTTCTCATGGGCGCCTTTCTCCAACAGGGTTTGACCCCTGGGCCGACCCTGTTCACGGAGCACTCCGAGGTGGCGTGGGCCATCATCGCGAGCCTGTTCATCGGCAATGTCATCCTGCTGGTGCTCAACGTCCCACTCGTCAGGCTCTGGACTGCCATCCTCCGGATCCCCGAGAAGATCCTGACGGCCCTGATCCTGCTCTTTCTTGTGATCGGCTCCTACACGATCAACTACAGCGTCTTCGACGTCTTCGTCATGATCCTCTTCGGGGTCGTCGGGCTCGCCATGCGACGCCTCGACATCCCCCTCGCCCCGCTGGTCCTCACCGTGGTCCTCGGGCCGCTCATGGAGAGATCTCTGCGGGAGTCCCTCGACATCTCTCAGGGAAGCTTCACGATCTTCCTCACTCGTCCCCTAACCGTCGTCCTCCTCGTCATCGGCGTGCTCATCGCCGCGAGTCCGCTGCTACGCCTGCGCAAGCCCGCGGCCCTCAACGAGGACCCAGAAACCTGACGCCGCAGGGCTACCCAGACCCAACCACCAACCCCCATCGGCATTCCCCAGAACTAGAGGAGAACCCATGCGACCCAAAGCGTCCCTCGCCGTCGCGGCTGCGCTGTGTATCAGCCTGGCCTTGGCAGCATGTGGCCCGAACAATTCCTCAGCGGGCGGAGCTCAGAACTGGCCCCGCAAGGGCAAGCCGGTCGAGCTGATCGTTTCCTTTGCGCCCGGTGGTGCCGTCGATACCGCGGCTCGGCTCGTCGCTCCCATTCTTGAGAAGGAGCTTGGGACCAACGTCGAGGTCGTCAACAAGCCCGGTGCCGGAGGGCAGATCGGTTACACCGCCCTCACCAGCGCCAAGCCCGACGGTTACACCATTGGCGCTACTGGCTCGCCGTCCGTCGTGGTGTCCCCCTTGGACAAGTCCCGCGGAGCCAAGTACACCCGCGACAGCTTCCAGCCTCTGGGCATGCAGGTGATCGACCCGGCCGTTGTCGGGGTGGCCCCCGACAGCCCGTACAACTCCCTGCAGGACCTGATCGACGCGGCGAAGAAGACCCCGAGCAAGATCACTGCCAGCACGACAGGCATTCAGACCGGCGAGCATTTCGCCGCGGTCGACATCGAGCAGAAGACGGGCGCGAAGTTCGCCCTCGTTCACTTCTCGGAGGGCGCCTCCCAGGCGACAGCTGCCTTCCTCGGCGGCCACGTGCAGGTGTACATCGGCAGCGCCAGTGACGTTACCGACCTGGTCAAGCAGAAGAAGATCAAGCTGCTCGGGGTGATGGGCGAACAGCGCAGCGAGTTCCTGCCCGACACGCCGACGTTCAAGGAGCAGGGCGTCGATGTCATCTCGGCAACTGCCCGCGGCTACTCCGCTCCCGCCGGCTTGCCCGCAGAGGTTGCTACGAAGCTGGAGGCCGCCCTCAAGAAGGCGATCGAGGACCCCGCCGTCGAGTCCAAGATGAAGGCTCTGGGTCTGCAGACGAACTACCTGAGCGCAGACGAATACAAGAAGTTCTGGGGCGAGCAGGAGGAGACCGTCAAGGCTGTCCTGCCCCTCGTGGCCAAGAAGTGAACACCACAGTGACGGAAACCGTTAGCATCTCACCGGCACTGGCCGACTTCGCCCGTCCGAGCCCGGACCTGGTCCGGCGCCTCGCGGCGCTCCCCACGGCAAACATCGGCGACGCCATGGAGCGTCTGGGTGCTCTCGATTCCCGCATCCAAGCCAGTTGGCCGGGAGCCAAAGTTGCCGGGCCAGCCTTCACCGTCTGGACCCGAGCAGGCGACAACGCCGCGATCCACGCGGCGCTGCGCATCGCCAAGCCGGGAGACGTCATCGTCGTCAACGGGCAGGGCGACGAATCGAGGGCGCTGCTCGGAGAGCTCATCGGTGGACGGGCAGCAGCCGCCGGCATAGCCGGTTTCGTCCTTGACGGTGCGGTACGAGACGCCGCCGACCTGGGGGAGATCGGCATGCCGGTGTTCGCCCGAGCATGCACCCCGGCAGGGCCCTACAAACACGGTCCGGGCCGGCTCGGAGTGACCATTGCCGTTGGCGGCGTCGCGGTTAGCCTCGGAGACATCGTCGTCGGCGACGCAGATGGTGTTGTCGTGGTGCCACAAGCAGACGCCGAGGTGGTTGCCACCGCCGCCGAGGCGGTCTTCGTCGACGAGGCAAAGCGCCGCGAGGCTATCGCTACAGTCCGTCGGTAACCAAGAGGGCGGAACAAGGAGTGGTTATGTCGGAGGCAGAGGCCATCTCACTGGAATCCCCAGGCAAGGGTGCCTCCAACATGCGCTCACTGGAGCGCGCGATGGATGTCCTTGACGCACTCGTCAAACACGAAGGGCCGGTGCGGCTTGCCGACGTCGCCCGAGCCACCGGGCTACACCGGGCAACGGCGTTGCGGATCCTGACCACTCTGCAAAAGAGGGACTACGTGACCAGCGACGCCGGAGGCTACCGGGTCGGCGTGGCGGTTCTCGCCGCGGCGCACGCCTTTCTCGTCTCAGACAGCGTCAGCCGGGCGGCAGCCCCCGTCCTGCAAGAGCTTGCTGCAACGACTGGCCTGACCGCCTCCTATCACGTGCGCTCGGGAATGGAGCGCATCGTGGTGGCACGGGTCGAAGGCACCTACCCGCTCCGGTATCAGCTGCCGATCGGTAGGCGTCTGCCGCTTTACCTGGGAGCTGGGAAGGTCCTCGCAGCGTGGATGACGGAGGCGGACCTTGAGGAACTGATCAGCACGGCGGGCACCATGCGCAGCGCCGAAGGCGTGGTCATCACGCCGGAGGCGCTTCGCGGGCAACTCGCCCTGATCCGCACACGTGGCTACAACATCACAGTCAATGAGCGCGCGGTAGGAACCTCTGGGGCCAGTGCACCAGTCCACGGAGTCGACGGGGACGTGGTCGGAGTGGCCACCCTCTCCGGCCCGAGTGAGCGTCATTCCATCGACGAACTGGAGGCGTGGGTTCCAGAACTGAGGCGCGCTGCAGGGGCGCTGGCCGCAGCCCAGGCCCGCGTCCTGTAGGCAAGAGACACATTGGAGGCAATCGAACCGTGAAGTGCGCAGTGATCGGCCTTGGTGAAGCC
>NZ_VSFA01000196.1 GCF_008119785.1 Micromonospora sp. MP36
TGGACAGGACGAGGCGATACCTGTCCGGATCTTCGATCGTGATACCCCACCGATCCCAGTACGCGCCCTGCGAGACGCGCTTGCCGCCAGCTTGTTCAAGGCGGGCGACGAGCGCGTCGTCGATCGGTTCGGACAGGTAGAGCATAAGGAGATCTTCAGTCGTCGGTGTCGGCTGCACGGAGAGGCTTGACCCCCCGACCAGTTCCAGATGCCACGACGCCTCGCGCCAGCCCAGCATCAGCAGGTCGTGCTTCCCGTGGTTGCCCGCAGCCCGGTAGAGCACCTCCAGTCCCAGCCCATGCACATAGAAACGTTCGGCCGCCGCAAGGTCCCGGGTGGGCCGGGCGAGGCGAATACTTGCCTTCGGGTCGATCATTCAGATAGCTCCGTCCACACGATTGACGATCAGCCTGCAAGCTGAACCTTGCTTGAAGTCAACGTGATTTAGCGCGGAATCCCGGTCCTTCAGGACTTTGGGAAATCCGTGAAGTGGGGTGTAAGGCCGTTTCAGGTGGCGAGTTCGAGTCGGGTGAGGTGGCTGGTTCTGGTCTGGCCGAGTGGTGTTCCGGTGAGCCAGGCGTCGATGCGGACGATGTTGACGGCGGCAGCGGCGAAGAGGTAACCGAGGTAGGTTTTGTCCATGCCGGTGTAGCGGGTGTGCCGGATGCCGGTGCGCCGCACCGTCTGGGAGATCGTGGCCTCGATCCCGGTATCGCTGCTGCCACGGTTCGGTGGCCTGTTCACGGCGCCTGGTTTCGAGGACCTGCTGCTGATCTGCGGGGAGCAGGGTGAGACTGCGGCCCCATTTGCCGTTGACGGCGGTCGTGCATTTGCTGCGGGCGGGGCAGGAGGCGCAGTCCCGCGGGGCGAAGTGGACGCGGGTCACGGGCGTCCCGTTGCTTTTGCGCTGGGCGGACCAGCTGGCGCTGGCCTTTCCGTGTGGGCAGATCGCGGTCTTGGCCTGCCAGTCGAAGCGGAAGGCGTTTTGGGGGAATTGTTCGCCCTGGTGGGTGTCCAACCCAGCGGGGTGCCGCTACCCGCCACCGATGAAGTGGAGCGGTCCACGCGGATTGCAGCCGAGTAGTGCGGCGCCGGGACGGTGCGACCGTCGGCCTCCAGCCCGCTTCCCCGTGCAGCGATAATACTGTACCGTTCGATACAGAAATGATGACCGATGGAGAGGAGGGTTCACGTGACGCATCTGGCCGGCAAGGTCGCCCTGGTGACCGGAGGAAGCCGGGGCATCGGAGCAGCGATCGCCGCCCGCCTGGCACAGGACGGAGCCGACGTGGCGCTGACCTACCTGAGCGCCGGGGAGAAGGCCAAGGCTGTCGTCGCCGCGATCGAGGAGGACGGCCGCCGGGCGTTAGCCGTCCAAGCCGACAGTGGGGACGGCGCGGCGGTCGTGGCGGCGGTCGAGCGCGTGGTCGCCGAGTTCGGCCGGCTCGACATCCTGGTCAACAACGCCGGGGTCTTCCCGTACGCGTCGATCGAGGAAGTGTCGACCGAGGAGGTCGACCGGACCTTGGCGGTGCATGTGCGCGGTGTCTATCTGGCCACCCAGGCGGCGGTGCGGCGGATGGGCGACGGCGGCCGGGTCATCAGCATCGGTAGCTGCTTCGCCGAGCGTGTCCCGTACGCGGGGGTCAGCCTGTACGCCATGAGCAAGAGTGCGCTGGTCGGCATGACCCGGGGCCTGGCCCGCGACCTCGGCCCGCGTGGCATCACCGTCAACGTGGTGCACCCGGGCTCGACCGACACGGACATGAACCCGGCCAGCGGCGACGGCGCCGACCACGAACGCAGCTTCATCGCCCTGGGGCACTACGCCGAGCCTGCGGACGTCGCGGCCACGGTGAGCCACCTCGCCGGCCCGGGCGGCCGGTACATCACGGGCGCGTCGATCGCCGTAGACGGCGGATTTGCCGCCTGAGTCCGTCGTTCACGGCCGCTAACCAGAGGTGCCGATCCGGTGCCGGTGGTCGGCGGCCGCCGACTCGAAGGGAACACCCCGTGGCCTGGATCATTCTCATCGCCGCCGGCCTGCTCGAGGTGGTGTGGGCGACCGCGCTCAAACACACCGAGGGGTTCACCCGCTTCTGGCCTTCGGCGCTGGCCGTCTCCACCGCCGTGCTGAGCTTCGTGCTGCTGTCGTGGGCCATGAAGAACCTGCCCATCGGGACCGCGTACGCGGTGTGGGTGGGCATCGGTGCCGTCGGCGTGACCATCGCCGGAATCGTCGCCCTAGGCGAAAGCGCCTCACCGCAGCGGTTCGCTTTCCTCGCCCTGATCCTCGTCGGGATCATCGGACTCAAGGCCGTGGAGGGTTGACGCTCACGGGACCGGAGCCGATGCCTGCCGGCCTTGATCGGCAGAGTCCTCTGCAGCAGCCGAGCAGGAACGACCCGCGGTTCGCCGGATCGGGGAATCCTGTCAGAGTGAAGCGATTACCCGGGTTCGCCGGTGCACGGTCAAGTGATTCGGAGCCAGGAAAGGAACGCAAACAGTGGGAACGCGAGGACGTCCACGCACCTTCGACCGAACCGCTGCCCTCGACCGGGCCATGCAGGTTTTCTGGGAACGCGGATACGAAGGTGCCTCCCTCACGGACCTGACCACGGCCATGGGCATCGCGTCCCCCAGCCTGTATGCCGCATTCGGAAACAAGGAGGCGCTGTTCCGGGAGGCAGTCGCCCACTACAACGCCACCCACGGCGCCGTGCCGCAACGCACGCTCGAGCAGGCACCGACCGCCCGTGCGGCAATCGAAGCGCTACTGAAGCACAACGCGTACGCCTACGTGGAGCCCGGGCATCCGACCGGCTGCCTCGTCTTGCTGGCGGCGACAACCGGGGCGGTGGAGAACGACCACATCCGGCAGTTCATGGCCGCATGCCGGACAGAGGACCTGGCCACCCTGCAGCAGCGCATCGAGCGCGGCGTGGCCGAGGGCGACGTACCACCCGACACGGATTCCGCAGCCCTGGCCCGTTTCATCACAGCGGTACTCCAAGGCATGTCCGCACAGGCCCGCGACGGGGCCGACCAAACCGCGCTGAGCGACGTCGTCACACACGCGATGGCCGCGTGGGACGCCGTGACAGGTAGACCGGTCTGCGCCGCCGACAGTTGAGCTACGCCGACACCGGGCACAGTCAGCGTGTAGTAGCCACGCCGCCCCCCGGCGCGGATTGCGCCGCAGGGTGACCGCGCGGGCGCATATGACCTGGTGAGCGGTTCGGTGTCGGTGTGGCTCCCTACACTCCCCGGCCATGGCGACGGTGAGTTTCGTGGATGAGACAACGGCAGGTGATCGCACCGAGGCGTGGCACCTGGAGATCTTCGAGGAGCGGCTGGCGTTGCGGGAGGTGATCCGCCGCCGCGTCTTCCAGGAGGTTGCCGAGCACAACGCCCGGCAATCGGAGGTCTTCCGCGGGCTCGTGCAGCCGGGCGACACCGAGCGGACGCTGAACGGCTGGCGGATGTCGAAGCCGCGGCGGGTGGACGCCGAGGAACAGTTCCGCCGTGCCGTCGAGGCGTTCGGCCGCAACGGGTTCGTGGTGCTCGTCGACGACGGTCAGGTCGAGGACCTCGACGCGCAGGTCGAGCTGCGTAACGGCACCGAGATCTCCTTCCTCAAGCTCGTGCCGCTGGTCGGTGGCTGATGCCCATCGCCTCCGGGGACACCCAGTACTTGGAGATCCTGGCGTCCCGACTCATGTCACGGCAGTCACCGGAGCAGCGGCGGGCTGCCGCCACCGACCTCCGCCGGTTCCTCGAACACATGGGCGGGTTGTGGACCTGCTGGGATTGCGAAGACTTCGCCGCCCTGCTGAAGTTCGCCCTGCAGTCAGGTGTCCCGGTGCCAGCGGCGACGGTGGCGACCGCCCGGCGCAGCGTCCTGACCGGGTACCACACCGGGGAACTGAACGCCGTGACGGTCCCGTTGGAGAGGCCGGTGCTCAATCCCGGCGAGGCGTGGGCCGACGCCGTGCTGGACGCGCTGCCCGCCGCCGGTGAGGGCTGGTCGGAGCTGCTGGCGCACGCGCTGACCGCCACTACCGGCAAGCCTACGGCCCGTTGGACGAACCGTGGGCGCGCTCTGCTCGCCGAGGTGGGTGCCGCAGGGTACCGGGAGAGGGTGCTCGGGTGGCTGGCGATGGTGGGCCGGCCGCGCACCCTACCGGTTGAGGGCGGTTACTGGGGGTACGACGTCGGGCAGGCGTATGACCCGTTCAACGCGACAGCGCTGCGCGGGCTGGTCTGGCTGCTGCCCTCGGCCACTGGTGACGACGACGCGGACGTGGCCCGGGCGCTCGCCGCGTTGGTGGAGACGTCGCTGCGTAAGGTCGCCGGGCTCGGGCCACGCAACCCGAAGATCGCCAACGCCGCTGTCCACGCGCTCGCCGAACTCGACGGGGAGCATGCGCTGGCTCAGCTCGCCCGACTGGCCAGCCGGATCACGTACAAGGGGACGCTCAACCAGCTCAACGCCGCCCTGGACCGGCGCGCGGCGGCGCTCGGGCTCTCCCGGGACGAGGTTGAGGAGCTGGCTGTACCCACGTACGGGCTCAGCGAGGTCGGGCTGCGGCAGGAGTCCGTCGGCGAGACGACCGCAGAGCTGACCATCACCGGCCCCACCGTGCAGGTGGCCTGGCGGACGGCCGCCGGTCGGATGGTGAAATCAGCGCCGGCCGCGACTCGACGGGACCACCCCGACGAGGTACGCGACCTGAAGGCGGCCGCGAAGGACGTGGAGAAAATGCTGGCCGCGCAGGCCGAGCGGCTCGACCGGCAGTTCCTCGCCCAACGCACCTGGTCCTACGGGTCCTGGCGGCTCCGGTACCTCAACCACCCGCTGGTCGGCACGTTGGCCCGCCGGCTCATCTGGCTGGTCGACGGGGCAGCCTGCTGCTGGTCCGACGGCGCGCTGCGCACCGTCGACGACACTCCCGTCTGCCCCGCCGACGACGCGGTGGTGACGCTGTGGCATCCGATCGGCCGCCCCGTCGACGAGGTGGTGGCCTGGCGGGTGCGGTTGGAACGGCACGCGGTGGTGCAGCCGTTCAAGCAGGCACACCGGGAGGTCTACCTGCTCACCGCCGCCGAGGAGCAAACCGGGGTCTACTCCAACCGGTTCGCCGCGCACGTGCTGCGCCAACACCAGTTCCACGCCCTGGCGGCCGTCCGCGGCTGGCGGAACAAGCTGCGGCTGATGGTCGACGACACGTACCCGCCTGCCACTCGGGAGCTGCCCGGGTGGGGGCTGCGCGCCGAGTTCTGGGTGGAAGGCATCGGCGACGAAACCACCGGCACCGGCTCCTACCTGCGCCTGAGCACCGACCAGGTGCGCTTCTATCCGATCCAGGCGCCCGAGAACAGCACCCAGGCCGGCGAGGGCCGCTACACCCAGTGGGTGCAGGTGGGTGAACGGCACGTCGACCCGCTGCCGCTGCACCGGATCCCACCGCTGGTGTTCAGCGAGGTGATGCGCGACGTCGACCTGTTCGTCGGTGTGGCCAGCGTCGGCAACGACCCCACCTGGCAGGACGGCGGACCGGCCGGCAGGTACCAGGAATACTGGCAGTCCTACAGCTTCGGGGAACTGTCCGCCACCGCCGAGACCCGCCGCGATCTGCTGGCCCGGCTGGTGCCCCGCCTCGCGGTGGCCGACCGCTGCGCCCTCGACGGGCGCTTCCTGACCGTCCGAGGCGACCTGCGCACCTACAAGATCCACCTCGGTTCGGGGAACATCCTGATGACGCCGAACGACCAGTACCTGTGCATCGTCCCGAAGCAGACCATCGACACCACCGGCGGGCAGGTATTCCTGCCGTTCGAAGGTGACCGGATGCTCGGGGTGATCCTCAGCAAAGCGATGCTTTTGGCCAAGGACACCGCGATCACCGATCCGACCATCGTCTCCCAGATCCGGCGCTGACCACCGGCACCCGAGGAATGGCCGACCCGCCCGGAAACCGCAGCCCGATGTGATCAGCCGGGCGGCGGCGGTCATCGCAGCTCAGCTCGCTCGTCGGCGGCGGGGTCGAGGTCGCCGGGGGTGGCGTCGGCGCAGGCTTGCCAGTCGATGTGGTGGCCGTGACCGCTGGCGCTCAGGCAGGTGGCGATGAGGCCCTCGGCGGTGTCGAAGCCGTCCTACCATCTGGTGGCGGTGACCTCGATCGTCAGGGCAGAGTGAGGCGGACGTGCAGCTGCATGCAGTCCGGGCAGGTCGAGGGCGTGCAGGACCCGGTCGGCGGCGTCCGGGGCGATGTCGTGGTCACCGGCCACGTCGCGCGACGTCTGCCATACCTGCCGGCGCAGCCCCGCGTTCCCCTTTGCTGTCGAGGTCGGTCAGCCACGCGCCCTACGCCCCACCCCCACGGTGGCCTGAGCTGGTCAGCTTGGCGCGCACAGCCGCGGCACCGGCGTACCCGAGCGCCTGCGCAGTCCGGAAGCACAAGAAGCGTCAGGTGATGGAGCTGCGTCATCTGACGTCGGAGTTGCCGACGCTCGCGGACGGGGTCGTCGCCGCCGGTTTGCCGCTCGGAGGCAAGCCAGGCACGGCTCTTGACGAGGCCTACGGCAACCTTCGAGTCGCCGCAAAGGCTCGCCTTCATCTTGATGCAGCTCGGCCCCTTGACTGACCCCGCTGCGGCGGACCGCGCAGACGGCGTACTTCCTGCTCGGGCTCGTCGTCGCGACCGTCGTGGTCGCGACCCTGCGACCAGACTCCGCGGGTGACACGGTGAACCTGCGCCCCGGTGGCGGGATCCACGACGAATGGGACAACATCAACCGGGCGCTCGGCATCGTCAACATCGTTGGG
>NZ_VSFA01000197.1 GCF_008119785.1 Micromonospora sp. MP36
CTCACCCCGGGTGGCGGCGGGGTTGGGAGTCCCCCCGTGGCGGTGGGGCCGGCCCCCGCCGGTCGTCCACCTTGTCGCGTCGTGGCATGAGCACGCTCGTCAGGTGAAGCTGCGCGTCTTCCGGAGCGCCGCTCATCGGCACCTCGTACGTCGCCACCCGCTCCAGCCAGTCATGGGCTAGGTGGCCCCGGTCCGGATCGCCAACAAGGACCCGGGCGCCCTTCGCCACGACGCGGGCGAGGAACGGCAGCATCCGGGCCGCCACAGACGGGTGGTAGAGCGCATCACCGGCCAACACCACATCCACGCCGTCAACGTCGCCGTCAAGCAGGTCACTCGACGACAGGGTCAACTCGACGCCGTTGGCGCGGGCGTTGGCCTTGATTGCCGCGATCGAGTAGGGGTCGATGTCGTTGGCGGTGCCCCCGGCCGCGCCGGCTATCGCCGCGGCGATAGCGACCAATCCGGAGCCGGATGCGACGTCGAGGACATGGCAACCGGCCACGGTCTCCGGGTGATCGAGGATGTAACGCGCAAGACCCTGCCCACCGGTCCAGGCCGACGCCCAGAACGGCGGCGGGAGGACGTGCCCCGCCTCGGCTTCGAGCCGTGCCCAGAGGACGATCGCGTCCTCGGCCATGACCAGTCGCACCTCCGGCACCAGCGGCACCGGGGCCAGCCGGAGCCGGTCGATGCTGACGGTCCCCGCGCACTCGGGGGCGGACAGCGCTTGCAACACCAGCGGTTCGAGGCCGGGAAGGGCCACGGTGTCGGAACGAACCGGCATTCGCCGGTCCGTTCTCTCAGCCACCGCCGTGGCGACGGGCGAGGCCTCGTCACCACGGCTTGGCGGAGTCAACGTCAGACCACACGGATGTTGGCGGCCTGAAGGCCCTTCTGGCCCTGCTCGACGTCGAACTCGACCCGCTGGTTCTCTTCCAGGCTGCGGAACCCGCTCGATGAGATGGCCGAGAAGTGGGCGAAGACGTCAGCGCCGCCACCATCCTGCGCGATGAAGCCGAAGCCCTTGTCCGCGTTGAACCACTTGACTGTACCGAATGCCATGTCATCTCCTCTGAGTAGCTGATAGAGCCACGTACGGGCCCTCGGTTGCCGCCGCTGCTCGTCCGGAAGAACCGGCAGAACAAAAGCGCCTGGCGGGTTAGATACCCACCAGGCGCTGGCAAAGTATGCGACAAACCGAAGGTTGCAACCCGGTGAGGCTAGCACGGGCGCACCGCGCAGTGTCTTCGCTGTCAGCGCTGACCGCGCCGGCTACCAACCCGCGTGCTGGAAGAGAACGCCGCCGCGCCCCGTGGCACGGACGTGGTTTCCGCGGCACTCGCCCGACGCTCGGAGCCTCGCCCGCGCGCTGCGCTGACGGTCGATCCGCCCGCCGCCGTGCGCGGATCCGGGCGCCGCGTGGCGCTGTGGGCTCGTCCCTGATGCGGCGCCGTCGCCGCTAGGGGAGGCGTCACGAAGCGGCGCTCGCCCGGGGCGAGTTCGGTGAGCAGCGAGTCACCGGGCCCAAGCCGGGTGATCGTCGGGTTGATGCCGGCCTGGCGGGTGAGGTCGCGCACGTCGGTGACCTGGTCGTCGGTCATCAGGGTGACGACGGTGCCGCTCGCTCCGGCACGCGCGGTCCGCCCCGAGCGGTGCAGGTATGCCTTGTGCTCGGCGGGCGGGTCGGCGTGGATCACGAGAGCTACATCGTCGACGTGGATACCGCGCGCCGCGATGTCGGTCGCGACAAGCGCGCGGGCGTCGCCGGCGGAGAACGCCGCCAAATTGCGGGTACGGGCGTTTTGCGCCAGGTTGCCGTGCAGCTCCACGGCGGGCACTCCCGAAGCGACCAGTTGACTGGTCAGCTTCTTGGCGCCCCGCTTGGTGCGGGTGAATACGAGCGTGCGCCCCGGGGCGGCCGTCAGGTCGATCAGGACGGGGAGCCGGTCATCGTGACGCACCCGGAGCACGTGGTGGGTCATCGCGGCGACCGGAGACATCGCCGAGTCGACGCTGTGGGTGACTGGGTTGGAGAGGTACCGCCGCACGAGGACGTCGACGCCCGCGTCGAGCGTCGCCGAGAACAGCAGCCGCTGGGAGCGGGGCGGTGTCCTGTCGAGGAGTCGCCGTACGGCCGGCAGGAAGCCCAGGTCGGCCATGTGGTCCGCCTCGTCGAGCACCGTGACCTCGACGGCGTCGAGGATCGCGTCGCCGGTCGAAACGTGGTCGGCGAGCCGGCCGGGACAGGCGATGAGGATATCGACCCCGGCACGCAGTGCACCGACCTGTGGCCGCGCGCTAACCCCACCGAAGATCGTCAGGGTTCGCAGCGACAGCGCGGTGGCCAGCGGTGCGATCGTCGCTTCGATCTGGGTCGCCAGCTCGCGAGTTGGCGCCAGGATGAGCGAGCGCGGGCGGCCGGGCAGCCGCGGAGACGTGGCGGCCGAGAGCCGGGCGAGGACCGGGAGAGCGAAGGCGTATGTCTTGCCCGATCCCGTCCTGCCACGCCCCAGCACGTCGCGTCCGGCGAGTGAATCCGGAAGCGTCGCGGCCTGGATCGGGAACGGCGTGCTGATGCCCGCCTGCTCGAGCGCGGCGACCAGGCGGCCGGGCACGCCGAGGTCGGCGAAGGATGTGGCTGGGACAAGGGGTGTCTTGCTGGGGCGGCGTGCCGCCATGGGAGTCTCCGAACGTGGAAGGGGTCGCCCTGCACGGCGCTGACCGATTGGTCGCGGCGCGTGGTGGTCGACATCAAGGATGCAGGCCGTGGTCGGAACCGGCGGACTGGTTGATCAATCTGCCCGCACCCGGGCCCAGTCCGTACACGATGGGCTTTTTGGGTTAGGGTTCGACGGGCCGAGCGAAACGGATCCCTCGGCGGGCGGCCGGATGCGCACCGCTCATTTTCCGCACCTGGCTTGCATGTGCGAGCGGGTGAATCGCGCGTTGGCGCGCAAACTTGGAGCAGCTCTTGACTGATGTAACCGCGTATGACTCGAATTTGTTCCGTGAAGCATCGGGAGCAGATGCGCCTTTCGACCACACACCTGCCGTCGACGTGAGTTCGGCTGCGATGACCCGCCTGCGCACCCCGTTCCGTGTCGAGGGTGACGCCGACCGGAAGTCGACGACCGCGCCCATTGCCGTTCGTTAGGCATCACGACGCCACGGAGCCCAGTCGGTAAGGGCTACCACGCGTGTCGGTTCGACGCGTCGCACGTATCGACGTCCTGTGCAGGTGGAATCAGCACGTCTCCCATGACTCGACCACCAGATCGGGCGGTGGCGGTGGACCGCCGCTCGGCCTTGCCCGCGTATGTTGTCGCGTCGGCCATCCCGATCAACGTGTCCCCGTCGAGGGTGCTGCCGCGAACCGCGACGGCCGCACCCATCGTGACCCCGGTCGGGGTGGTCGCCCCAGTGCAACAGCGCACGGTGTAGGCGCCGCCCGTCTCGCCGCCGGTGACCGGTGATGAGAGTCGGACAGCTCATGACATGACCTGCTTGGGGTCTGACTGGATGGCTGGGAGGTACGTGCGCCGGAGGCGGTCGAACGTGGTCGTCGTCGGCGCGCTGTTGAATCGCTTCGATCGGTCCTTGGATGCGCTCGCCGGACATCTGCTCAGAAGGCATACGTGGCGTCGCGAAGGCGGCGCTCCGCGGATGCGTCCTGTTCTGGCCCGGTCAGGTCTCCCAACTCTCGTCCACATTTGTGGGTTTCCTGATCACACTGACCGTCTTCCCAAGATCATTATGGTTCGTCCCTCCGCAGTGCTATACGGTCAGCAGGTGAGAATCGAGCGTCACTGGTGGAACGGGGACCGGAGTCCGCGGGGGCGTCGCGACGTCTACATCCGCACCGACGGCCACCGATGGGAAGTAGAGGCACAGACCGGCGGCATCGCAGGCCGGTCGAAGCTACACCCCTGTCCGAGTCGGGCGTCGGCACAGATCCTCGCCAACGCATGGCTGGGTGGTCGTCCCGAGTGGCGGGAACTCGCGACCTGACAGTGGGACGTCAGGAGCACTCCTGGCAGACCTCCCGGCCGTCGGGCTGCGCGGCGAGCTGACTGCGACGGTGCAATCCGCGGTTTCCAGACCAGCCTCCGTGGCGCCGCTCGGCAGCGCGACGTTGATCAGAGGCACAGCCCGAGGCGGTCGTGCGGTCCATGATGGGAGAACTTCCCGAAGGCAACCTCAGTTGGCCTCGATGTCCGACCCTTCATAGACCAGCACCAGTGCGGACATACGGCCACCGCAGCAGAGCGCAGTCCTACCGCGTGCGCTTCGCGTCGAGCCGTTCGGGCACCGGCCAACGCACGTCGCGGGCCAGCCGGAGCTTCTCGAAGATCCAGATGAGCCGGGCGGCGGGGTCGAGCTGGCCGCGCAGGACGCCGTGGCGGGCTCCGGTGGGATCGGCGTGATGGGAGTTGTGCCAGCTCTCGCCGAAGGAGAGGATCGCCAGGGGCCAGAAGTTGGTGGCCCGGTCCTTGCTGACGAAGGGCCGGTCGCCCACCACGTGGCAGATGGAGTTCACCGACCAGGTGACGTGGTGCAGCACGGCCATGCGGACCAGCCCGGCCCAGAAGAAGGCGCTCAGCGTGCCCGCCCAGGTGCCGGTGACGAGGCCGCCGATCAGGGCGGGCGTGAGCAGGGACACCGCGACCAGTGGCCCGAAGAGGCGGTCGACCACGCGGATGTCGCGGTCGGCGAGCAGGTCCGGGGCGAAGCGGGACCGGTTGCTCAGCTCTCGCCGGAACATCCAGCCGATGTGGGCGTGGAACAGGCCCTTGAGCACCGCGGTGACGCTGGTTCCGTAGCGCCAAGGCGAGTGGGGGTCGCCTTCGCGGTCGGAGAAGGCGTGATGGCGGCGGTGGTTGGCGACCCACTGGGTCGGCGAACCCTCGACGGCGAGCGATCCAGCCACGGCCAGCGCGATGCGCAGTCCGCGCCGAGCCTTGAACGACCCGTGGGTCAGGTGGCGGTGATACCCGGCCGCGATGCCGAACCCGCTGATCAGATAGGTGGTGATCGCCAAGGTCAGGTCGACGCCGGACAGCCCCCAGCCCCACGCGACCGGCATGGCGGCGAGGAGAGCGATGAACGGGGTGACCACGAAGATCCAGATCGCGACCGCACCTGCTCTGGTCTGCGGCGCGGCGAGCAGCGGCTTGGGCTCGTTAACGGTGCGGGGGACATCAAGGCGATCGACGACCGCCGGCGGACTGGTCGCGCCCATGCGACTCCTGTCTGAGTTTCGGTGGTGGGGTTCCTGCTGGCCCGTTAGCGACATGGCCGGGAGCCCGACGGGTTCCCGGCCATGATCACGATTGCTCAGAGGACGCGTACGCCCGCTGCCTGCGGGCCCTTTTGGCCCTGCACGATGTCGAACTCGACCAGCTGGCTCTCGGCGAGGCTGCGGCAGCCGTTCGACTGGATCTCAGAGAAGTGGACGAAGACGTCGGCGCTGCCGTCGTTGACGGAGATGAAGCCGAAGCCCCTGTCGTCGTTGAACCACTTCACGGTGCCCTGTGCCATATGTCTCCTCCTTGGGAGTGGGAGCCGCACCCTGCGGCTATCCGAGCCGTTTGCCCCGGCGGCCACATCCGCCCCAAGAGGAAGACGAAACCACCCGCGCTACCTGATCCGCGGATGTCAAAAGATCAACTACTGAAACACGCAAAATCACGACCTGGAGAAGTAAACTCTCCCACACCTGCCCTTATTCCCGCACGGGCGGATTCGGCCCTCTCCTGGAGGCGGCACCGGCCAGAAACGCCCACTGGTCCGGGTACGGCGTGAACGTGTTTGGGTCGACAAAGACTGTGGTGCCGGCGTCGCGGCACTGCTTTTGCAGCGGCAGCGCGATCAGGTTGCCCAGCCCTTCACCCTTGGCAGGCAGGTGGTCCTGGGATGGGAAGAAGCGGTCGTAGCTGGCCAGCCCAAGCTCACCACGGACCGTCATCGCCTCGCGCAGCAGCCCGAACCCCAACGCTCGCGCCTCCACCGCCGGCACTGGCTCGCTGAAGAAGGTCCAGACGTGGGCGCCACGACCGGAGCGGGAGATCTCCACCGCCGTCGGCACCCCGGCCGCCTCAGCTGCCTGAGACGTACGCTTTGGCATTGAGCTGCCACTGCGCGCCGTCGTAGTCGCAGGCCAGCAGCCGGCAGGTGTCGTCGGCCAGCATCGGATACAACCCTGCTCTTGCCGAAACCTCGTCCGTGCAGGTCACGCAGCATGCTTGTACTCATGTAGGAGACTGCCGAGACGATTGTGCCTTCGTATGTCGAGGCGGGCGATCTTGTCCGGGTCGGCGATCGGCGTGGGCAACGGGTACAGCGGGCGTGCGTTGTCGATGCCTTGGTGAGGCCGGTGGGAGTTGTAGAAGTTCTCGAACTCTCTCAGGGCGTGGAGGAGATGCCGCTGGTTCCAGATCAGCGTGCGGTCCAGGAGCTCACGACGGCAGGTCTGTACCCAGCGTTCCATGATCGAGTTCG
>NZ_VSFA01000198.1 GCF_008119785.1 Micromonospora sp. MP36
CGAAACCCATGGTGGAACCGTAGGTTTCGGTGAGAACCTGGTCGGCGAGGAGTACACCGACGGCCTGCAGATCTCCTCCAACCAGATCATCAAGCCGCTCGGCGAGCGGCTCGTGACCAACTACGGCAAGTTCATGGGCTCCACGATCAGCCCCGACGGCCGCTTCCTGGCCGCGACCGCCAACGACCGGTCGATCTCGCTGCAGATCTTCGACCTGGAGACCTACCAGCTGATCTTCCGCGCGGGCACCGCCTCGGGCGCCAACCTGCGTCCCTCCGACAACACCGTCGGCCAGGAGAGCCCCCTCTACTCCCCCGACGGCAAGTTCCTCTTCATGCCGAACGCGACCGGCATCACCCGGTTCCCGGTCAACGCCGACGGCACCCTGGCGGCCGGCACCAAGATTGCCATCCCCAACCTGACCAGCCCCACCCGTCAGGCGCTCACCGCCGGCATGACCTTCTCGCCCGACGGCAGCACGCTGTACGCCGCCGTCAACGGCCAGAACACCGTCGTCGCGATCGACCCGGTCGCGGGCACCATCAAGGCGACCTACCCCGTCGGCATCGCGCCCCGTCAGCTGAAGTTCGTCGGCACCAAGCTCTACGTCAGCGACGAGGGCGGCCGCCTGGCCCAGCCGGGTGAGGACACCATCAAGTCCTACGGCACCAACGTCCCGGCGGACCCGGTGCTCGGAACCTCGACCACCGGTGTCCTCAGCGTCATCGACACCGCCAACGCCGCGGCCCCCATCGGCCAGATCGAGGTCGGCCTGCACCCGACCGACATGCACCTCGAGGGCAGCGCGCTCTACGTGGCCAACACCAACGACGACACCATCTCGGTGGTCGACACCAGCATGGACAAGGTCGTCCAGACGATCGAGACCAAGCCCTGGCAGAGCTCGCAGGTCGGCTACGAGCCCGACGCGATCGCCGTGTACAACGGCCGTCTGCTCGTCAGCCTCGGCCGCGTCAACGCGATCGCCGTCTACAAACTCGGCGAGAGCGCGCTCGACCCGGTCAGCTACGTCGGCCTCGTCCCGACCGACTACTACCCAGAGGACGTCTTCGCGGTCGACGACCAGATCGTCGTGGCCAACCGCCGCGGCATCGACGCCCGGGGCCCGGCCATCACCTACAACCAGGGCTTCGGCACCACCCCGGCGACCGGCCACGGCACCCACGCCACGACCGCCTCGCTGACCCGCTTCACCCTCCCCTCCGACAGCGAGATCAGGGACACCTACACCCCGCAGGTCTTCAAGCAGAACGGCTGGGGCGGCGCAGACAGCGACGTCAAGCGCGCCGTCCGCGGCAGCAACGTGGCGCCCCAGCCCGTGCCCCGGCGCATCGGCGACCCCTCGCCCATCAAGCACGTCTTCATGCTGGTCAAGGAGAACCGCACCTACGACCAGATCCACGGCGACATGCCCGAGGGCAACGGCGACCCGTCGCTGGCCCAGTTCGGCGAGCAGGTCACGCCCAACATCCACGCGCTCTCGCGGCAGTTCGGTCTCTACGACAACACCTACGACATCGGCACCAACTCCGCCGAGGGTCACAACTGGATCATGCAGGGTGACAACCCGGAGTACACCGAGTCCAGCGCCGGCGAGTACGTCCGCAGCTACGACACCCAGGAGGACGTGCTGGGCCACCAGCGCTCGGGCTTCCTGTGGACCGCCGTCATGGCCGCCGGCCACACCGCCAAGAACTTCGGCGAGTTCGTCTACTCCTCCAGCGGCAAGCCGGCCGGCTCGACCTGGCAGCAGTACTACTGCGCCGCGCAGAACGTCGACCAGGGCGGCGACCCGGCGCAGCTGACCAGCCCCGCGCTCAAGGGCAACTACGGCTCGCCGATCCCCTCGCTCAACAACATCACCGTGCCGACCGCACCCCCGTTCGACATGCAGATCCCCGACCTGTACCGCTACCAGATCTGGAAGGACGACTTCCAGAAGAACGGTCCGGCCGAGTTCAACATGGTGTGGCTCTCCGACGACCACACCGGTGGTCCGGTGTCCCAGCGGTCGAACGTCGCCGGTGGCGACCTCGCGCTGGGCAAAATCGTCGAGACAATCTCGCACAGCCCGTACTGGAAGGACTCCGCGATCTTCGTGGTCGAGGACGACAGCCAGGCCGGCCCTGACCACGTCGACGGCCACCGGGCCCCGATCCAGGTCATCAGCCCGTACGCCGTCCACGGCAAGACGGTCTCGACCTACTACTCCCAGATCAACATGGTCCGCACCATCGAGCAGATCCTGGGTGCGGAGCCGCTCAACCAGAAGGTCGCCGCGGCCACCCCGATGTACCACGCCTTCACGCCCAAGGCCGACCTCACGCCGTACACCGCGAAGGCCAACAACATCTCGCTGACCGAGAACATCAAGACCGCGCCCGCATGCGGCCTCGACACGCCGACCGGCGCCAACGCGGCCGCCCTCCAGGGCCCCGTCCCGGCGAGCTTCGTCTCCTACTCCGAGGCGTGGGACAAGTGGGCCTCGAAGCAGCGCCTCACCGGCAAGTGGGCGCAGGCCGACTACGCGAACCCGGAGCTGATGAACCGGTACACGTGGTACGGCGCCCACAACTGGGACCTGCCCTACCCGGGTGACGCCAAGATCTACCTGCCGAAGGACGTGCCGGGCGCAGCCCTGCCCGGCACCGACGTCGACTGACCCTGCGTCACACACGGATCCCATGACGGGGATTCAAGCGGCCCACCGGGAGATCCCCGGTGGGCCGCCGTTCCGCACGCCGGCCGCCGCCCCCGGCCGGCCGGTCGAGCTCGCGCTGGTGACGGAGGCGGCGAACACCGGCGAAGGAACGTGAGTAGGCAGTGCCGGCATCGGCCTCGGGCACCGGCGCGGCCGGGTGGGCAAGGCGGCAGGAACGAGCGGACGGACGAGCTGTTCGCCGTATAGGCGGGAAGGTTGTGCCATGCCGGCGACAACGGCAGATGCGGTCCCGCGTCGACGTGCTCGACGACCTTGACGGCAGCGGCTCTGGAGTCCGGGCCAACCCTCGCGTGTGGCCGCCCGGCATCAAACGGGGTGGGCATACTGCTGGCATGCCTGACGGCCTGCACGGACCGAACGCCATCACCGCCGGGGAGTCCGTCCTGCTTCTCGTGGCGGTCAGCGGAGGCGAGGCCGTGCACCTCGTACGGCGGCAGAAGCCGACGGACCAGGCCGTGGTACCCACCATCGTCGAGTCTTTGTTATCTGCTCTCCCCGTCTGCCGATGTGGACGATCCACATCGCCTGGCCTGGTGGGCCCCGCTTGGCCAAGGGGAGCCACCGAAGAGTAAGCACGCGCAGATACACGCGACCGACGTCGATCCCCGTTGACGTGCTCGACCCGCAGGCGCGCTTACATCGAGGATCAACGATGCAGAGGCCAGGGAAATGATCTGTCGCCGATCCGACACCGCACCCCCGACCAGCAGGGCGACGGCCTTGGACGCCGCTGCCCTCCCTCTACAAGGGACGATTCCCCACTCCTTTCCTGAGCGCCACGCTCGCCTTGGAGTGCGCATCCATCCCGCCAACCGCTCCCCGGGCTATGCTGCGGTAGTGCACGCGCATGCTCGAGTCATCGTTTCCTCTCAGGCGGCGCTGGTCGGGCTTGCGCTTGTGGCCCTGACGCTCACTGCTTGCGGGCCACTGTCCTCGGCGACGCGCACCGGATCCACCGCCACCCCCGACACGTCCGGTTCGGCCACCCTCTGCGTTCGGGCTGGTCCGGCCGGTCAGGACGACGATCCCACCTACTGCCAGCGAGTGGTGGACGACGAGCTTCGCCGCAGCAAACTCACCCCAAGACAGCGAGCTGAGGCGGAGGCCGCTGCCGAGGCCGTCGGCGCAGCAATCGACCGGATGACCTCTGACTGCCCCCAGCCGGTCACCGAGGAATGCATGGCAAAACAGGCCCGCCAGCGGCTGTTTCCAACCGCGGACAACCCCGAGCAGACCGTCGACCAGACCCGCGAGACACTCACCGCCGCCGGCTTCACCGACGTCGTTGTTCGACCAGCCGGGCAAGTGGATCCGGCACCCCGGCACGCCATCGTCTACGCCGTATCGACAGGCGCCGGTTGCGTGGTGGGCCACCTCGGTGCAAGCGGCCGAGGCGGCGCCCAGCAGCAAGTGCTCGGCGTCCTGCCGCACGGCCGGTGCCTTGCCTGAACAGCCGTTCAACAACGGGCGGGCGTACCCAGCGATCGGAAATGACCTCCGGCCTTGATCGGGACGGCGGGATCCGAACCTTGTGGCACTTGGTCACGTTTTTGGTCATGACAGTGGTTGTTGGTGACCATCGCTCGTGCTGGCGCCGTACCCCGCCGCCGTTTCCCTCGAGGAACGGTGGATCCGACCGCGGATCTCGCCGGCACGGATGATGCCAGCGGCGCGCTGCTCCTCCCCGGCGCGGATGCCGGCGGCGAGGAACCCGCCGACGATCCGCCGGACCGGCTCGTGGTGCGCCGTCGTGTTGTGCACGTACACGTCCATCGTGGTGGACACCTGTGCGTGGCCGGCGAGGTTCGTCAGGCCGGGCAGCTCCAGGCCCTCGGCGGCCAGCAGGGTCAGCAGGGTCAGCAGCGAGTGCCGCAGGCCGTGCATCGTGATGTGCCCGCGCAGGCCCCGCGACTCGGCGAGCGTGCGGATCTTCACCCACCGCCAGTCGTAGAAATCCTCGTACCGCCAGTGGTTGCCGCGCGGCGCGACGAACAGGAACTTCGTGCCGGCCGCCGCGCGCCGCTTCACCATCTCCATGACCAGCGGGTGCACCGGCACGGACCGGTAGCCCTTCTTGGTCTTCAGCTTCGGCTCGACAACCCACTGCCGGTTAACCTTCCGCAGGACCTGCCGCACCTCGACGGTGCAAGGTGCGACCGGACCGACCCGGCGGTCAGGGCGGCGACCTCGCCCCAGCGCAGGCCGGTGGCCAGCTTCGTCAGGAGCAGGTCGGCGGCCTCCGGGTCGACCTCGTACGCCGCGGTGAGGAACAGCGCCCCGTCGTCGGGCGTCTCCAGGATGTCCCGCTCGTACTTCACGCCGTCGGGCAGCGCCAGGCCCTCCAGCGGGTTGTAGGTCCGCAGCGGCGGCTCCTCGTCCTCGCCCGGCAGGCACGAGGCGCGGAAGATCGGGAACACCGACTCGCCCCGGATGTTGGCGATCGTCTTGCGTGAGAGTCCGGCGTCGAACAGGCCCGTCTGCCACTCGCGCATCCGCCGGGTGATGCTGGCGATCGGCTTGTCGCCCAACACCGGGAAGGCGTGCTTCTCAAGCCGCTCCCGGTACTTCCGCTTCGTCTCGACGCTCGGCTTCACCAGCGTGTCCAGCCACGCCAGCGCGTACTCCCGGAACGTCATCGCCGCCGGCTCGTCGACGGGCGCCGCAGCCGGGCCGGGCATCAGGTACACGAATCCGTGCTCGACCAGCTGCTCCGGCGAGGGCCGGTGGTTGCCGTTGGCGTCCACCAGCGCCTTGAAGCGCTTCGCGTCGACCTGGTAGTCGAACTGCTGGCCGTCCCACTTGCCCGTGCCGCCGATACGCCACTTCACCCGCCAGCGGGTGACCTTGCCGCCCTCGTACTGCCTCTACTCTATCTGCGCCACCGCATTGACGGATGCCGGCAGGGAGATCCGGGCGGGTAGTACCGGCATCGGTGCTGGACGGGGGCGTGGACGGGCGGGCAGAGCGCTAGGAACGAGCGGACGGACGAGCCGTTCACTGCTCGGGCGAGAAGGTGTCATGACTGTGCCAACCGGCGCCGTGCGCCTCCGCGGACTACTGGCGCCACCCGCAAAGGTCTCGGTCTGGTCACCCGGACCGCCGGCGCTTGAGAGCAAGGCTGACCAACTTGATTAGGAATCGTCGGTGATCATAGGTTGGCCGTGTGGATGGTGGCGTTTCGCTTTTGGGTTGGTTCGGGGGAGATTCCGGTGATGTGGGCCGGTCGTGATCGCGGGTTCTCCTGGATCGATGGCGGGGCGATGAGTCGGTGACCGGGAAGCTGCCGCTGGCTGAGGGCGAGGCCTCCCGTACCGCTTGCGCCCGCACGTTGCTCCGATCGGGGGTGGACGAGGAGAGCGGTGAGGTTCTGTCGCAGGCGGTGCTGGCGCAACGGATCGGCTGGTGTGCCGATCTGGTGGCGGGGATGGTCTCCGGCCTGTTGGCGGAGCGTTGGAACGCGGGC
>NZ_VSFA01000199.1 GCF_008119785.1 Micromonospora sp. MP36
CCACCAAACGCATCACCAACGAAACCACCCCAACCTGGCGAGACATCTGAAGCCGGCATCACCCGCAAAATACGTGAATCAGACGCCCTCTAACACTGCCCGAAGCATTGGGGCTGCCTACGCAGCCGCGCGTTGTTGTCGCGCTTCTGGCCGCGGCGTCTCCCCACTTCGGCATCCGCCTTTTCAGCCCCACTGAGGAGGGAGTAAAAGTCCGGAGTGAGGCCTCCCGCAGAGGCGCGTAGCAGACAGTCACGGCGAGCCGGTTGGTTGTCCCGATCAATATCGCCTTCCATGGCTATTGACACAGCGGAGTAGCCAGGGCGATCCGGCCAAACGGATGACAGCCCGGGGGTCCCGCTGGCGGGACTACCAACGGTACTGTCCGAGGGACCACCAGTGGGGAGGTGGTGACCGTGCATGCCGAGCCGGATTGGGCCGCCAGACGAGCGGGTGATCCGACCGGCTGGCCGGACTCTTCCAGCGAAGACCGCAGAGGCAAGCGGGAGGACTGGGAGCATGGCCAAGGTCACCTAGCGTGTGCATTGCGGCCTGTTGATAGGGACGCGGGCATCAGTAGGGGGCGATGGAAAGCGTGGCCGTCGAAGTTGAGATCGAAAGCCTCTTCCGTCCTAGTTCGGCGTCCATCCGCCAGCTGCTGTCCGACATGGCTGGTGGATTTGCAATCCCTTCTTATCAGCGACCTTACCGGTGGAAGCCAGCAGACATTAAGCGACTCTTCGAGAGCGTGATAATCGGCCTAGAGCGACTCGTCGACGACGTCGAAAGTGTGACATTTATCGGCGCGATGATCACGGTCAGCGGCGTCGGTAGTCAGCACAAGACGAGACCCAAGGATCCTCGTCAGGTAATCGATGGACAGCAACGGCTCTCCACGGTTCTCCTAATAGCCGCCGCTGCCCATGAAACGCTGAAGCGCGAGGCTCAAAATGTCAAGCGCGAGATCAGAGGTGAGCAGGAGCACGAAATTGCCGGCTGGCTACTCGACCAATGCGGCGAGATTCAAGAGCAACTACTCGGCTGTCTTGCAGATGTGAAGACGTACGGCGATCCTGACTATAAGATGCTTCCCAAGATTGTCCGAGAAATAGCCGACATATGGTCAACCAAGCAGGAATCTGCCCGCTACATATCTCCGGTCTCCCACCTGCTACATGAATACCTGCAATGCGCTCGCACAGACTCGCAGTATCGCCCCTCTGTGCCCAATACGGCCATAATGCCAGAGGGAGTGGGCAGTTCCCAGCAAGACCACGAGCTGCTACACCGCCGCTTTGCAACTATTCAGGGTCTAATCAAGGACGTAGCCGGCGGTCGCGAAGGGGAGCTGGCGGATGCAGTAAATCTGGAGATCCTGCTCGCCCCCAAGTCGAAGGTGCTTTCCGGGCTCTTCGGTGACGTAACAGAGGATCACACCCCGAACCTACGGCTCTTCACCAGTCACAACCCCAAGGCCGCTAACGTCCTTAGGCTAATGCTGTTTTCCAGGTTCCTTCTCGAGCGCGTTTCGCTCACGCAAATTAACGCCCGCAACGAGGAGTACGCCTTCGAGCTCTTCGAGTCCCTGAATTCCACCGGCGAACCCCTCACCTCCTTCGAAACGTTCATACCCCTAGTTGTGGAGAGGGAGGGCCCCGAGAAGTACGTCCAGACACCGAGCTACCAGCACGTGTCGTTGACCAGCAAGCTGCTGTCTGAACGAGGCGACGCCGTTCAAACCGAGACGGCGCGTCTCATCACCAGTTTTCTGCTGTCCGATGCTGGCCAAAAAGTCGCAGCGAAGCACAACGAGCAGCGCCGTGCGCTAAGTAAGCGTTACAACGAGGCTGAAAACCAGTCACAAAGACGCGACATGACGCAACAACTGGCCGACAACGCGTTTATGTACTTCAAGGTTTGGCGAAATCCCGCTCACCTCGTGACACTTGCCGGATCGGGACCACACCTAACGCTTGACGCTGAGTCACAGTTCGCGCTCGGCTTCCTGCGTGAGATCAAGCACACGATCGTTCTAGCGCCGCTGGCTCGCTACTTTTCCGCTTTCCGCGCAACGCCTGATCCCTTCACGCTTGCTGAATTCCAGAGGGCGGTAAAGGCCTGCGCTGCCTTCTCGATTCTCTGGAGGGCCTCCCACGGTGGCACAGACGGAATTGACACCCGCTACAGAGCTCTGATGCGCGATGGTGTCCAAGACGAAGCGCAGGCAACGGTAGTTGGCCCTATCGCTAGGACTCGCGACAAGCGTCATGACGTAAACCCCCTACCACCCGCTACTTCGTTTGCCGCTGGACTGAGAACCATGGCCCGTACAGCCAGGACCTATTTCTTCAGCGATCGCTCCAGCTTCATCAAGGCCGCAGAGACACGTCCCGTCTACGACGAGAACGAGTTGGCTCGTGTGCTGCTCCTGCTTTCTGCTCACCATTCCGTTCCTGCAGGCACCAGCGGCCACACGAAGGATGGCGTGCATTCGGACAGCACCGACATGCTGCGGCCCGAGCGCTGGAACCTCGACGATCGGCTAGTGACCATCGAGCACGTGGCCCCGAAGGTGCCGCGAGTGCCAAGCGGCTGGTCCAAGGACGTCTACGAAGATTCGGGGTTGGTACACCGCCTTGGCAACCTAGTGCTCCTGCCCTTAGATGACAATGCTTTTCTCAGCAACCGGAACTGGTGGGAAAAGCGGTTTCTGTATGGCGCCCTCGCTGCAGACGATCCTGACCAGACCGAAAAGATGCTGCATGACGCCGAGAAGAAAGGGGTCAAGGTTTCGAAGGAGACACGAGAAAAGATAATCGCACGTCGTCGGCATCTGCCGATGCTCGAGACCATCTCGCTTTACGAAGGCGAGTGGAATAGGGCGTTTATTGAGGAGCGCACCCGGCGGCTTCTGGGACGCGCCTACGACGTCTTGAGCACGTGGCTGGGCTAGGCGGTCCAACGCGGATCGAGGGCAACAACAACCGAGTCTGCCGCGTGGCCCACTGGAACTCGCTTCCGTGAGAGGCAGGTCTGCGCACGTACCTCAAGACTCGTTCGCGGCTCTCACAAGGCGATGGCCTGCGAGTCGGTAGCCCAGCTCGTCGAGGCGGCGCTGCCATCCAGCACGGGTGCCGATGGTCAGTGCCTCTTCGAGCAGCCCCGCGCGTTCTTCCTGCCGCGTCAGTCGGGAGAACTTCTCGCGTCCTGGGTAGCCCTCGGGTACGAAGGTCTCCTTGCGATGCAGAACCGGCGGGTTCGCGGAGGCGCTGAAATCCCGATACTTGACGTGCAGCCTGGGCAGGTCCGCCCTCAGCGACACGGACAGTGCTGGATGCGGATCTTGGTCGAAGGACGGGTAGGCCAGGTACGACACTTTGGCTGCCGTTCGTGTGAACTTAATGAGGGTAGCCCCGGGTACCGCCCCCGTGAGCGCTCGCGCGCAACCCTCATAAACCCTCAGGAGCGGATCGAGGGATCCGAGTGCACTCGCGTGCACGTAAAGCGCATCCGGGGTGAGCTTGCCGATCGGGGACCCGGTACACACGGTGTTGATTGCCCTCTGGTTCGCTACCTGGCGCAGCAGCAGGTCTGCCTGCTCGCAGGCAGCCTTGTACGAGCCGAATAGAGCCTTCACATCAAGTGCTACATCCGGTGGCAGCCGCGACGCCTTCGGCCGTCCTGTGAGAGCGGCGAGGGCGAGGTAGACGAGCAGGTCTTTGGAAGCACGGTCACGGGCGGCCGCAAAATCACCATCCCAATCCTTCTCCCCCAATACTCGGCGTAGCACCGCGGCGGCCCGCTTGACGGATGAAAAAGCATCAGAGATCTTTTGGCCATTGTTTCCAAGCTCCCACGCCTCGGGGAGCCGGCCTCGGCCTGTGACAAAGGCAGCGAGGCTCTCCATCGCTTCGCGGTTGGCATCATAAAGCACGTCGGTTACTCTCGGCCGACATACTGGGACAGGGCGATACCGTACTCGTGAGGCGAGGAACGACTGTGCTCGGACCTCGTCGCGGAACACGTAAAATATGCCCGGCGCGGCGGCGACACTCCGGACGCTCAGTCCGCTGTCAAGCCACGCGCGAAGCTCTTCCTGAGCGAAGAACTTCTGAAAAGTGCCCTTGCTAGTGATGATTCCGTCGCCGTGTGGTCGTCCCAATACGCTGCGCGCTTCCCAGTCCGGACGTGCCGAAACGATGAGAACCTCGCCAGTGAGCGCCCATGCAGAACGCAACGCCTCCAGCCGCTCGGCGGGATCCTCGATAACGTTGACCACGTAGCCGAGGTTGACGACGTCTGCTGGGCGGATCTTGGCGTCCGGCCTGTGCGCCGGGTCCCAACCACGCGCCTCGTAGCCCATAGCAGTAAGCCTTTGGAGGTCGCCTCCCCGGCCACACCCATAGTCAAAGAAGCTTGAGCTAGGCTTGAGGATCTCGTCGGCAATCGCCAGCGATACCGGCTTGGAAAGGTCGGTGCGCACCATCGCCGTGAGGTGGCGCTTGGAAGCTGGACCCGCGCCTTGGACTATGGTTGGCACTCCAACTTTCTCCTTCGCACATCGGATGTTGCCCCACGTCGAATGCCACGCTAAGGGAACAAGATCGCCTTGTTGCATGCACTGCTTGCCCTCCTCCCGCCAGCTCACCTTACAAAGCACGTGCGGTAGCTAACGAGGATCCGGCGACAGCCACCCATAAGAGGACGCCCATCCGACCGCCAGCCTCAAGCCAGCAAGGCACCGCCTCGGCAAGTTTTACCCGCCACAGCCCGAAATACGGCTCCTGTTTAGCAAAGTCGCCGAGGAGGTCCGCGGCCTACGCAATCCGCACACCGCGGACCAGCTCAGGGCCTCCCTCGCCATAACGCTGTCGAAATTCCCCAGACAGAAAGGTGGCGAGCCAAGTCCTCAACGTGGCCCACTCCGAGCCAGTCATTCCGTCGTCGCCCCCAGCCGAGTTGCCAAACTCGCGCCGTAGTAGGTTCTGGCCTTCTTCCGGCCGGATGCAGTCTTGTGTCTGGCCGAGCACGAGTCCCACAATCGGGCTCTGCCGAAAAACGGCCGATACGTACCTCAGGAACACCGTTTCCGACGGGAGCCCATCCGGGATACCGAGGACCCGCAAGTCGTGAGAAGCATCCTCGTACGTGGTCCTATTGACCATGTTCCACTGCCTGAGGTAGGTCCGATACAAGTTATGGTTTCCAGGCACTCGACATCGCGGAAGCCATCCAGCCAGAGAGTTCCGCGTTCCTTCATCTACGATCGGGACTTCCCCTTCGGCCGGCGGGCGCTGAGGGGGAATGAGCAACCCTTGTCGATCTGCAACAACCCGACGCATCTCCAAATAGATTTCCTCAGTAACCTCGACCGCGTTCGATTCAAGCCGCTGAAAGAAGGTCGACAACCTCTCGTCGTCCACGGACACGGCTATTAGAAGCTCGAGGTTTGCCCTCGGCGCCCAGCCCAGCGCCGATCCCGTCACATTGGCGGAGCCAACAAAACAGGCTTCATCGACTCGAAACGCCTTTGCATGCAGGTCGTATCGGAGCCGGAGCGACCCTCCCTGCCCTCGCAGAAGGGGCCACACTTCTAGGTCGGACACATTGGCGACCACCTCCTCAGGCCGCCAACGCGTGTAGCAAGTCACGGGCACGCCTGCAGGCACTGCGTCGAGCAACCGCCGCAGAGCGTCCGCTTTTATGAAGGGAGCAACGAAAACCACCTCTGATCGGGCTCGCGTTATCGCCTGAACAAGCTCGCTGCCAAGGGCAGGAATATCATCCATTGCTCGCCGCAACCAGCTCGACGTCGCTGTCAGCGAGGAACTGCCGGGCCATCTTCCCCCACTCTTGGCGAACCTCAACCACCTTGTCTCGCCGCGCTCCCTCGCGCTCCTCCATCTCGTAACGCGCCCAGGCGCAGAGCAACATCTTCAACGTGTCAGAAGCACCATAGATACGCGCCTTAAGAGCCGCGATGTTATCCGTAACCAGGTCCGGATCGAGCATCTCTACGAGCTGCCGATAGGCAGGATGCTTGGTGTTGAATACCACTTCGGTCACCCCGGGCAGAAATTCCGGGTGAAAGAAGGACGTGCTTTC
>NZ_VSFA01000002.1 GCF_008119785.1 Micromonospora sp. MP36
ATGGAAGCCGAGCAGGTACGGCACGGCGGCGATCAGGTCGGCGGGTGAGCGGACGGCGAGTCGCGGGGGCTCGGTGGGAGTCATGCCGGGAGCGTGCGGCGGCCGGGTGCCGGCGCGACAGTCCCTGTGGACGACACGCGGGTTATCCACAGACACGCAGAGTATCGGTGCAGGTAGGCACCGATAGGCATGCGTCCGGACGGGCTACCACCCCACGGCGACCGGCCGGACCGGCTACCTTGCGCTCATGGACCTGGCGTACCTGCGGGCACACCCGGAGCACCTGCCGACCTTCCTGACCCACCAGCGGATCCGGGAGACGCCGGTCTCCGGCGGGGACAGCTGCGCCGCGTCCCGACTCACCCTCGACGACGGGCACTCGGTCTTCGCGAAGACCTGGCCGGAACAGGCCACCCGCCCGGTGCCGGAGGACTTCTTCGCCACCGAGGCGGCCGGGTTGCGCTGGCTGCACGAGCCAGGCACGGTCGCCGTACCCGAGGTGGTGGTGGCGCTGCCGGAGCTGCTGGCGCTCGACTGGGTCGAGCCCGGCGAGCCGACGCCGGAGGCGGCCGAGCAATTCGGCCGCGAGTTGGCCGGGCTGCACCGGGCCGGGGCACCCGAGTTCGGCGCCGAGTGGCCCGGCTTCATCGGCACGCTGCCGCAGGACAACACCCCGGACCCCGGCCCGTGGTCGGGGTGGTTCGCCCGCCGCCGGTTGCTGCCGTACCTGAAGATGTCGGTCGACGGGGGCGCGCTCACCGGCGCAGACGCCAGCCTGGTCGAGGAACTGATCGGGCGGATCGGCGAATTCGGCGGCGACGAGCCACCGGCCCGGATCCACGGCGACCTCTGGCCCGGCAACCTGCTCTGGGGGGCGGACGACCGAGTCTGGCTGGTCGACCCGGCGGCACACGGCGGCCACCGGGAGACCGACCTGGCGCAGCTGGCGCTCTTCGGCGGTCCGCCACACCTGGACCGGATCGTGGCGGCCTACCAGGAGGCGTGGCCACTGGCCGACGGCTGGCCGGAACGGAGGCCGCTGCACCAGCTTCACCTGCTGCTGGTGCACACCGCCCTGTTCGGCGCGGCGTATCGGGATGCGGTGGTCTCCGCCGCCCACTCCGCACTGGGGGGCGCCGGGCGCGCTACGGTCGACAGGTGACCGCCGCCCCGACGACTGACGGCGTCCTCGTCGACCGGTACGGCCGGGTCGCCCGGGACCTGCGCGTCTCGCTGACCGACAAGTGCAATCTGCGCTGCACGTACTGCATGCCGGCCGAGGGCCTGCCCTGGCTGTCCGGGCCGCAGCTGCTCACCGACGACGAGATCGTCCGGCTGATTCGCGTCGCGGTGCACCGGCTCGGCGTCACCGAGGTGCGCTTCACCGGCGGCGAGCCACTGATCCGGCCGGGCCTGGTCGGCATCGTGTCGGCGGTGGCCGCGTTGCAGCCCCGGCCCCGGATCTCGCTCACCACCAACGGCATCGGCCTGGACCGCCTCGCGTCCACCCTGCGCGCCGCCGGCCTGGACCGGGTCAACGTCTCGCTGGACACGGTGGACCGGGCCCGGTTCGCCGAGCTGACCCGGCGGGACCGGCTCGGCGACGTGCTGGCCGGGCTGGCCGGCGCGGCTGCCGCCGGGCTGACCCCGGTGAAGGTCAACGCGGTGCTGATGCGCGGAATCAACGACGACGAGGCCCCCGCGCTGCTCCGGTTCGCCCTGGCCCACGGCTACGAGCTGCGGTTCATCGAGCAGATGCCGTTGGACGCCCAGCACGGCTGGGACCGCAGCCGCATGGTCACCGCCGACGAGATCCTGGCCGCCCTGCGCGCCGAGTTCGCGCTGACCGCCGATCCGGACGAGCGGGGCGCGGCTCCGGCCGAGACCTGGCTGGTGGACGGCGGACCGGCCCGGGTCGGGGTGATCGCCAGCGTGACGCGGCCGTTCTGCGGCGCCTGCGACCGGACCCGGCTCACCGCCGACGGCCAGGTCCGCGCCTGCCTCTTCGCCACCGAGGAGTCCGACCTGCGCGGTGCGCTGCGCGCCGGGGCGGACGACGCCGAGCTGGCCCACCGCTGGCGCACCGCGATGTGGGGCAAGCGGGCCGGGCACGGCATTGACGACCCGACCTTCCTGCAGCCCGCCCGTCCGATGTCGGCGATCGGAGGCTGACCTTGGAACTCACCGTCCGCTACTTCGCCGGCGCGCGCGCCGCCGCCGGCCGGTCCGAGGAGGCCGTCCTCGCCGGCCGGTCCCTGGACGAGCTCGTGGACGAGCTGACGGCGCGGCACGGCGAACGGCTGGCCGACGTGCTGAAGGCGGCCAGCTTTCTGGTCGACGGCGTGGCCTGCCATGATCGTCAGGCACCGCTGCCGGCCGGGGTGACGGTCGACGTGCTGCCGCCGTTCGCCGGCGGCTGAGGGAGGCTCAGTTGTTGGCGCTGGTGACGCTCATCGGCTTCGCGCTGGTCGTCATCGTCCTGATCCATCTCTACCTGTGGAAGCGGCTGGTGCTGGACACCACCGTCCCGGGGCGCTGGCGGAGGATCGGCGGGTGGGCCGTTCTGGCGCTCGGCCTGCTGATCCCGGCCACGATGGGCGCCAACCGGGCCGCCATCCGCTTCCTCTCCTGGCCCGGCTTCGTCTGGGTCGCCCTGATGTTCTACCTGCTGGTGCTGCTGCTGGTGCTGGAAGTGCCGATGGCCGTGGCGAAGCTCGTGCTGCGCCGCCGGGCGGCGCTCGCCGAGCCCACCACGGCCGCGCCGGAGCCGGCCCTCGTCGGGGCCGCCGACCTTGGTACCGCCGAGCCGCCGGTCCCGGACCCGGCCGGGCCGGCCGCCGCCCCGCCGGCCGCCGTGGCGGTCGGGCAGCCGGATCACGACCCGTCCCGGCGGCTGCTGCTCGCCCGGGGCGCCGCGATCTTCGCCGGGCTCACCGCCGCCGGCATCACCGGGTACGGCGTCCGCACCGCGATGGGACCGCCCCGGCTGGACCGGGTGCAGATCCAGTTGGCCAAGCTCCCCCGGAGCATGGACGGGCTGCGGATCGCCACCGTCTCCGACATCCACCTGGGGCCGCTGCGCGGCCGGTCGCACACCGAGCGGATCGTCGCCATGATCAACCGGCTCGACGCCGACCTGGTGGCGGTGGTCGGTGATCTGGTCGACGGCTCGGTGGCCGAGTTGGGCGCGGCGGCGGAACCGTTGCGCGACCTGCGGTCCCGGCACGGCAGCTTCTTCGTCACCGGCAACCACGAGTACTACTCCGGCGTCGAGGAGTGGGTCCAGGAGGTGGACCGGCTGGGCCTGCGGGTGCTGCAGAACGCGCGGCAGGAGATCCGGGCCCGGGGTGGCGTACTCGACCTGGCCGGGGTGAACGACGTCACCGCCGCCGGCACCGGGCTGGCCGCCCCCGCCGACTACGCCGCCGCACTCGGCGACCGGGACCCGAGCCGCCCGGTGGTGCTGCTGGCCCACCAGCCGGTGGCCGCCTACGAGGCGGCGAAGTACGGCGTCGACCTCCAGCTCTCCGGGCACACCCACGGTGGGCAGATGGCGCCGTTCAACCTGCTGGTGAAGCTCCAGCAGCCGGTGGTCTCCGGCCTCGGCGAGGTGGACGGCACGAAGGTCTACGTGACCAACGGGGCCGGATTCTGGGGCCCGCCGGTCCGGGTCGGCGCGCCGCCGCAGGTGACCCTCGTCGAACTCCGCGCCGCATAGCGCGACCGGGCCGCCGGGTCCCGCATCGGATTGCTCAGGTCACCCGTACGCGTGGCGGCGGGCGGGCCGCGGACCACTCGTGGCAGGATGCGGCGTGCCTCCGTTCAGCGCCGCACCCCCCGGTGGCCTCCCGCCGTTCGTCGCGGATCTGCACATCCACTCGAAGTACTCGCGCGCGTGCAGCCGGGACCTGACCCTGCCGAACCTGGGCTGGTGGGCCCGGCGCAAGGGCATCGGCGTACTCGGCACCGGCGACTTCACCCATCCCGCCTGGTACGACCACCTGCGCGAGACGCTGCATCCGGCCGAGCCCGGCCTGTACCGGCTCAGCCCGGAGGCGGAGCGGGACATCGCCCGGCGGCTGCCGCCGCGGCTGGCCAGCGCGGCGGAGGCGGACCCGGTCCGGTTCATGCTCAGCGTGGAGATCTCCACGATCTACAAGCGGGACGACCGGACCCGGAAGGTGCACCACCTGATCTACCTGCCGGACCTGGACGCGGTGGCCCGGTTCAACGCCGCGCTGGGGCGAATCGGCAACCTCGGGTCGGACGGCCGGCCGATCCTCGGCCTGGACTCCCGGGACCTGCTGGAGATCACGCTGGAGGCCAGCCCGGACGGCTACCTGGTGCCGGCGCACATCTGGACGCCCTGGTTCTCCGCGCTCGGCTCGAAGTCCGGCTTCGACGCGATCGCCGACTGCTACGCCGACCTGGCCGAGCACGTCTTCGCCGTGGAGACCGGCCTCTCCTCCGACCCGGAGATGAACTGGCGGGTCGGCAGCCTGGACCGCTACCGGCTCGTGTCCAACTCGGACGCGCACTCGCCGCCGGCGCTGGCCCGCGAGGCCACCGTCTTCAACTCCGCCCGCGACTACTTCGCGATCAGGGAGGCGCTGCGCACCGGGGACGGGCTCGCCGGCACCATCGAGTTCTTCCCCGAGGAGGGCAAGTACCACGCCGACGGGCACCGGCTGTGCGGGGTGAACTGGTCGCCCGAGCGGACCCGGGAGGCCGGCGGGCGGTGCCCGGAGTGCGGCAAGCCGCTGACGGTGGGCGTACTCAGCCGGGTGGAGGAGCTGGCCGACCGGCCCGAGGGGCACCGGCCGGCGCACGCCCGCGAGGTGACGCACCTGGTGCCGCTGGCCGAGATCCTCGGCGAGATCAACAAGGTGGGCGCCCGCTCGAAGAAGGTCGAGGGAAAGCTCAACGAACTGGCCGCCGCGCTCGGCCCGGAGCTGGAGATCCTGACCACCAGCCCGCTGGACGAGATCGGCCGGGTCGGCGGCGAACTGCTCGCCGAGGGCATCGGCCGGCTCCGCCGCGGCGAGGTGCGTCGGGTCCCGGGCTACGACGGCGAGTACGGGGTGATCACCCTGTTCGACCCGGCCGAACTGGGCACCACGAGCGGGGCGAGCGGCCAGGACACCCTCTTCGACGTACCCGTACCCGTACCCGCGCCGCGGAAGCCCGCGGAGCTGGCGCCGAAGTCGAAGGCGAAGCGCCCGGCGGCGGCCCGGACGGAGCCGAAGCGGAAGCCCGGCCCCCCACCGCCGCCGCCGATCGCGCCGGCGCCCTCCCCGCACGAGCCGTTCGAGCCGATGCTGGCCGGCATGGAGGAGGTGGGCACCGGCCTGCTGGACCGGCTCGACGCGATGCAGCGGGTGGCGGCCTCGGCGCCGGGCGGCCCGCTGCTCATCGTGGCCGGTCCGGGCACCGGCAAGACCCGGACGCTGACCCACCGGATCGCGTACCTCTGCGCGGAACTGAACGTCTTTCCGGAGCAGTGCCTGGCGATCACCTTCACCCGGCGGGCGGCCGAGGAGCTGCGGCACCGCCTGGACGGGCTGCTCGGCCCGGTGGCCGAGGACATCACGGTCGGCACGTTCCACTCGCTGGGGCTGACCATCCTGCGGGAGAACGCCGCGGCCGCCGGGCTGCCGGCCGACTTCCGCATCGCCGACGACGCGGACCGCGCGGCGGCCCGGGCCGAGGCGGGTGACGACGACGGCCGGTACACCGCGCTGCTGCGCAAGCGGGACCTCGTCGACCTGGATGAGCTGCTCACCCTGCCGGTGGCGCTGCTGAAGGCGGACAAGAAGCTGGTGCGCGAGTACCGCGAGCGCTGGAAGTGGATCTTCGTCGACGAGTACCAGGACGTCGACGCCGTCCAGTACGAGCTGCTGCGGCTGCTCAGCCCCGCCGACGGCAACCTCTGCGCGATCGGCGACCCCGACCAGGCGATCTACTCGTTCCGGGGCGCGGACGTCGGCTACTTCCTGCGCTTCTCCCAGGACTTCACCGACGCCCGGCTGGTCCGGCTGAACCGCAACTACCGCTCGTCAGCACCGATCCTGGCCGCCGCGGTACAGGCCATCGCGCCGTCGTCGCTGGTCCGCGGCCGCCGCCTCGACCCGGCCCGGCTCGACCCGGAGGCCCCGCTGGTCGGCCGCTACGCCGCGGCCTCCGTCGCCGACGAGGCCGATTTCGTGGTACGCACCATCGACGAGTTGGTCGGCGGCCTGTCCCACCGCTCGCTCGACTCGGGCCGGATCGACGGCCGGTCCACCTCGCTGGCGTTCTCTGACATCGCCGTGCTCTACCGCACCGACGCGCAGGCCGCGCCGATCGTGGACGCCCTGGCCCGGGCCAACATCCCGGTGCAGAAGCGCTCGCACGACCGGCTCCGCGACCGGCCCGGGGTGACGGCGATCGCCCGCGAGCTGCGGCACGCCGGGCTGGACGGCTCGTTGACCGCCCGGGTCCGGCTGGCCGGGCAGATCCTCGCGGAGCGCTTCGCCGTGCCGACGCTCGACGGTGCCGGCTCGGTACGCCCCGAGGACGTCCGCACCGCGGTGGACCTGCTCACCCCGCTGGCCCGGCGGTGCGGCGACGACCTCGGGCTCTTCCTCTCCCATCTCGCAACCGGGGCGGAGGTGGACGCCCTGGATCCGCGCGCCGAGGCGGTCACTCTGCTCACCCTGCACGCGGCCAAGGGCCTGGAGTTCCCGGTGGTCTTCCTGGTCGGCGCGGAGGACGGGCTGCTGCCGCTGCGCTGGCCGGGGTCGGAGCCGGACGACGACGCGATCGCCGAGGAGCGCCGGCTCTTCTTCGTCGGGCTCACCCGGGCGCAGGACCGGCTGTACGTCAGCCATGCTGCCCGGCGTACCCGGCACGGATCGGAACGCGACTGCCGACCGTCGCCGTTCCTCGACGTGATCGACCCAGGGCTCTTCGAACGGTTCGGTGAGGCGGAACCCCGCCGCCCCAAGGACCGGCAGCTCCGCCTGATCTGAAGCAGGGCCCTGCTCAACCGCCTGAGGCTCAGCAGGGCCCTGCTCAACAGCCGGCGGCGCGGGCCCGCTTGTGCAGCGCTCGGGCGGGCAGCACGGCGCGGACCGCCCGTGCAGCGCTCAGGCGAGCAGCACCGCGAGCCAGGTGCCGGCCAGGATCGCCGGGCCGAACGGGAGGGCGGTGTCCCGGCGTACCCGGCGGGCGGCCAGCAGGGCGAGCACCACCACGCCGTTGAGCAGGTGCGGCAGGAGCAGCCCGAGGCCCAGGGTCGGTCAGCCCAGCCAGCCGAGCGGCAGGCCGAGCGCGGCGGCGAGCTTGACGTCGCCGAACCCGAGCCGCGCTCCGGGCAGCAGTGCCAGCAGCACGTAGCCGGCGAACAAGACGGCCGCGCCGACCAGCGCCGCCAGCAGGCGACCCGGGGCGTCGGCCGCCAGCGCCGCCCCGACCAGGCCGAGCCCGCCGCCGAGCGCCGCCGCGCCAACCAGCGGATCGGGCAGCCGCAGGCAGGCCAGATCCACCCGGGCCAGCACCAGGCCGACCGCCGCGATCAGCAGGAACGCGGGCAGCGCCGGCTCGCGCCGTGCGCGACGGCCAACCCGCCGAACACCGCCATGCCCGTCAGAGTCATCCCGAGCCGCCCGACCGGTCGAGGGCGGATGTCCCGGTCACCGTCCGCTCCGGGCCGGTGGGCGGCATCGGACTGGGCCAGCGCCGGCGGGCCGGCGGCGGCCACCGGGTGTGCGCGGCCCACGGTGGCGACGGTGACGCCCGGCGCGGTGAAGCGGCGGGCGAGCGGGACGGCCGCCCAGCCGGCGAGCGCGCCGAGGAGCACGACACCCGTCACCAGCCCGGCGGACACGCGCCGGGATGTTACCGGCGGACCGGCTCCGGGGCTGCCCCGTCGACCCGCCGGCGGGGACGCTCGGTGCTCACCACCACGGCCACCCCGACGACGATCACCGCGCCGCCGAGCAACACCTGGGTGGTGACCGGTTCGGCGGCGAACAGCGCGCCGAGCGCCACCGCGACCACCGGGTTCACGTACGCGTAGGTGGCGACGAGGGAGATCGGGGCGTGGTGCAGCAGCCAGACGTACGCGGTGAAGGCGACCAGCGAGCCGGCCACCATCAGGTACGCCAGCGCCGCCCAGGAGCGGCCGGTCACCTGGGCGGGGGAGAAGCCGTGCAGCTCGCCCCGGAGGGTGGCGAGCACGGTGAGCGCCGCCGCGCCGGCGACCATCTCGTAGACGGTGGCGACGAACGGCTCGGCGGGCATCCGGATGCGCCCGGAGAGGTAGGAGCCGACCGACCAGCAGATGGCCCCAGCGACGATGATGAGCGCGCCGACCACCGGTACGCCTCCCGGCCCACCGGTCGGGAGGACGAGCAGGACGAGACCGACGAAGCCGACGGCCACCCCGACGAAGGTCCACGGCCGGGGCCGGTCGCCGCCGAGCGTACGCAGCAGCACGACCAGCAGCGGGACGGTGGCCACCAGCAGCGCGGCGATGCCGGAGGGCAGCGGTGCCACTCCGGCCGGGCCGGACTCGGCGAGGCCCACGAGGCCGTTGCCGCAGGCGAGCAGCAGCACCCCGACCAGGGCGGCGGACCCGAGCTGGCGCCGGTCGACGCGGAGCGCGCCCGGCCCGCGGCGGAGTCGGAGCACCAGGGCGAGCACCGCCGCGGCGGCGGCGAACCGCATCGCGGCGGAAGCGAGTGGCGGCAGCGACTCGACCGCGACCCGGATGCCCAGGTAGGTCGAACCCCAGAGCACGTAGACAAGGACCAGCGCGGTCCAGACCAGGGCGGGACGGGTGGCGGTGGTCGCGGTGGTGGTGGCGTGGTCGACGGTCGACGTCGCACCTGTGGGGCGTGAGCTCATCGGTGGACCACGCTACGGTGACCACGGCGTCGGCGTCCCCCGTTGGTGGCCGGCCTCTCACCACTGGCGTAACCAGGAGGACGTGGCATGTCGAACTTCGGACCACCGGGTGGCGGCTCCCCCGATCCGTGGGACCGACGCCGACCGGACGACGGCTACGCCCCGGCGGCCGACCCGCGCTATGACCCCGGCTACGCCCCTCAGCCCGGCGGGTGGGGCGAGCCGCCCGCCCAGCGGTACGAGCCGACGACGGGCTGGGACACCGGGCAGCCGGCCGGCGCGCCGGGGTACCAGGGACACCCGCCCGCCGAGCCCGGCTACGCCGAGCCGCGGCACGCCGGCCGGCCGCCCTACGCCGAGCCGCGGTACGCCGAGCCGACCCCCTACGCCGAGCAGCCGACGTACGCCGGGCAGCCGCCGTACATCGAGCCGACCCCCTACGCCGGGCAGCCGCCGTACGCCGAGCCGACCCCGCCGAAGCGCGGCAAGGGACGGCTGGTCGCGGTGCTGGTCGTGCTGGCGGTGCTGGTGCTCGGCGGCGCCGGGGCGTACTGGGTCCTCGGCCGGGACGAGCCGGTGAACCACTCCGGGACGTCCGCCTCGGCGGCAGCCGACCCGACGGCGGGGGGCGGCCCCGCCGATCCGCCGACCACCGCACCGGCCCCGGCCTCCTCGACCGACTCGCGCTTCGTCAAGGCGGGCCAGTGCGTCAGCAACGAGGGCGGGAACGGGCGGCAGCCGAAGCTGGTGATCAGCGAGTGCGGCGCGAACACCTACCAGGTGTTGCGCCGCTTCGACGGTGAGACCACCGGCAAGAAGGACGCCGAGGCGAAGTGCGCCAAGGTCGAGGGCTACACCGACTGGTACTTCTTCGACAGCGAGTTGGACACGCTCGACTTCGTGCTCTGCCTCAAGCGCCGCTGACCACCGCCGCCGGCCACCCCCCGCTGGGCGCGGAGCGGCGGCCCGGCGACGGTAACCAAAACTAGGGCTGTCTAGCGTGGAGGCTAGACAGCCCTAGTTTTCTGTCGAGGAGCCCGACACGCCGGTAGCCCCATCTACGGATGTCTAGCCTCGCAGCTAGACGGCCCGATACTGTGCGATTCGTGGATCCGGTCCGCAACCCGTACGCCCCCGGCGCCGGCCAGCGCCCGCCCGAACTCGCCGGTCGGGGGCGCGAGCTGGACGTCTTCGACGTGGTGCTGGAACGGATCGCCCGGGGCCGGCCGGAACGCAGCCTGATGCTCACCGGGCTGCGCGGGGTCGGCAAGACGGTCCTGCTGAACACCCTCCGCTCGCAGGCGATCAACCACCTCTGGGGCACCGGCAAGATCGAGGCCCGGCCCGACCAGTCGCTGCGCCGGCCGATCGCCGCCGCGCTGCACATGGCAGTCCGCGAGCTGGCGCCCCGGCACCGCGCCCCGGACCGGATCGACGCCTTCCTCGGCGTACTCAAGGCGTTCGCCCAGCGCGCCGTGCCCACCGGACGCGGCGGTGCCGCGCCGAAGCTGCGCGACCGCTGGCAGCCGGGCATCGACGTGCCGGCCACCAGTGGCCGGGCCGACTCCGGGGACATCGAGATCGACCTGGTCGAGCTGCTCAGCGACGCCGCGGCGGTCGCCACCGACGTGGGCACCGGCGTCGCGATCTTCATCGACGAGATGCAGGACCTCGGTGCGGAGGATGTCTCCGCGCTCTGCGCCGCCTGCCACGAGCTGTCCCAGCTCGGCGCGCCACTGATCGTCGTCGGCGCCGGGCTGCCGCACCTGCCGGCCGTGCTGAGCGCGGCGAAGTCCTACTCCGAGCGGCTCTTCCGCTATCAGCGCATCGACCGGCTGGACCGGATTGCCGCCGACCAGGCGCTCTGCGCGCCGGCCGAGCGGGAGGAGGTCGAGTACGAGCCGAAGGCCCTCGACCTGCTCTACGAGAAGTCGGGCGGCTACCCCTACTTCGTGCAGGCGTACGGGAAGGCCACCTGGGACCACGCGCCCCGCTCGCCGATCACCGCCGCCGACGTCCGGGTCGCCGCGCCCGAGGCGGAGGCCGAGCTGGCCGTCGGCTTCTTCGGTTCCCGGTTTGAGCGGGCCACCCCCGCCGAGCGCGAGTACATGCGGGCGATGGCGACGCTCTCCCTGGTGGAAGGGGAGGACAACGGCCGGGACGACATGGACGCGGCGGTGCCCACCGCGGAGATCGCCCGGGCGCTGGGCCGCAAGCCGGCCAGCCTGTCGCCCGCCCGGGACGCCCTGATCAAGAAGGGGCTGATCTACTCCGGCGAGCGCGGCACGGTCGCCTTCACCGTTCCCCACTTCGGCCGCTACCTGCGCACCCAGCCGGCCTGACCGCCCGGCTCACACCTTCGCCCAGGGCGGCGGGAAGAGCACCTCACCCCCCGGTGGCGGGGGCTCGTCGGTGGTGGACGGGGGCAGCAGCAACGCCTGCCACGGCTCCCCGAGGCCGGACCAGGGGCTGGTCAGGCCCATCCGGTCCGCCCGACCGAACCCGAAACGGCGGTAGAACGCCGGGTCGCCCAGCACCACCACCAGCCGTTCGCCCAGTTCGGTCGCGGCGTCCAGGGCCGCCTGCACCACCGCCGTACCGTGTCCGATCCGCTGCCGGTTGGGCGCGACCGCCACCGGTCCGAGCGCCAGGGCCGGGTACGTGTGGTCGTCGGTGCGCACCCGCACCCGGGTGAGCAGCGCGTAGCCGACGACCTCGCCGCCGTACTCGGCGACCATGGCCAGCTCCGGGATCCAGGCGTCGCTGTGCCGGAGCTCGTCGACCAGCCCCACCTCGGGCGGGGTGGCCACGTCGGGGCGGGCGAAGGCGGTCGCCAGCACCCGGGCGACCGGTGCCTCGTCCGCCGGATTCTCGGGTCGGAGTCGCAGGGTCGTCACCCGCGCGACCTTACCGTCCGATCGCGGTCCATCAGCGACGGTCGCTGAAATCGGCCCGGCGACCGGCCCGGCCGGACGTCCATGTCGGCCGATCCCTTTCGAGTGTTGCAGGGGTGGCGACCAGCTCGACGGGGTATGACTGATTCATGAAGCCCGTGCGCTCCCTCGCCCGTGTCATGTTGAGCGGCATCTTCGTGGTCAGCGGCGCTCGCAACCTGCAGAACCCGGGCCGGCTGGCCACCGCCGCGAAACCGGTCACCGACCGGGTCGCCCCGCTGATCCAGAACCTGCACCCGCGCATCCCAACCGACACCGAGACGCTGATCCGGGCCAACTCGGCCACCCAACTCGTCGGCGGGCTGATGCTGGCGACCGGCAGGTTCACCCGGCCCGTCGCGCTCGTCCTCGCCGGCACCCTGGTGCCGACCACCATCGCCGGCCATCCCTTCTGGAGCAACGACGACCCGATGGCGCGCAACAACAACCAGATCCACTTCCTGAAAAACCTCGGCCTGTTCGGCGGGCTGCTCCTCGCCGCCGCGGACACCGAGGGCAAGCCCGGACTGCGCTGGCGGGCCGGTCACCGGATCGGGCACTCGCGCCGCTCGGTGCAGCGCGCCGTCCGGACCGCCCGCCGAGAGGCCAAGATCGCCGTACGCTCGGCGGCCTCCGCCCGGCGACTACCGGGCTGACCTGCACCAATACGGCCTCCACCCCCCGCAAGGCCACTAATCACCTGAACCGTCCGACACCCGTTAACGCGGTGGAAATGTCAAAAACACGTGTGGGATCGGACACGGTCGCATAACGCGGGAGGCAGCAACGTGAGGCGCCGTTCTAGGCTCCGTGCGGGACCTGGACGGGAAGTACGATCTTGGTACGGGGGTGGCACCGCCATGCCGGCGACTGTCGGTAGACGGATCGACCGCCTCACTCCAGTCCAGGGCGGCAGGCGTCGGGTCGATCGCAGGACAGTCGTACGCATCGGCGTCGTGGTCGCCGTCGCCTACGCCGCCTGGCTCGCCATCGGCGCGTTCGGGCGGCCGTACAACTTCTTCGACATGCGGATCTACCACGGTGCCGTGGTGTGGTGGGCCAACGGCAACGGGCTCTACGACTTCATCGCCCCCTCGACGACCCTCGGCTTCACCTACCCGCCGTTCGCCGGTCTGGTCATGCTGCCGATGTCCTGGCTGCCGGTCGCGGCCGCCGGCTGGCTCAACGCCCTGGCCAGCATCGCCGCGCTCGCCGTCGTACTGGCCGCGCTGCTGCGCCCGATCGTCGACCGGCTCGGCTGGTCGCTCTGGTTCACCGTCGGCATCGCCACGCCGATGGCCGTCGCCATCGAGCCGTCCCGGGAGACCCTCGGGTACGGCCAGGTCAACCTGCTGCTGTTCGCCCTGGTCATGGGGGACCTGGTCGGCCTGCGCTGGCGGGCGAAGCGCGGCACCCACCACGACACCGCCGACTCGGCGCTGGCCCGGTTCGTCTACAGCGGCACCTGGGCCGGCGTCGGCATCGGGCTGGCCACGGCGGTCAAGCTCACCCCGGCGCTGTTCATCGCGTACCTGATGATCACGCGACAGTGGCGGGCGGCGACGACCGCGATCGGCACCGCCATCGGGGTGACCCTCGGGACGTTCGCGGTGGTCGGGCCGGAGTCGCGGACGTACTTCGGCAGCGTGCTCTGGCAGACCGAGCGGGTCGGTGCGGCGGACATGACCGCCAACCAGTCCCTGGCCGGGCTGCTGGCCCGGCTCTACGACTCGATCGAGACGCCCGGACTGCTCTGGCTGGCGTTCTCCGTACTGCTCCTCGCGCTGGGGCTGTCCCGGGCGGCCAGCGCCCGGGCCGACGGCGACGAGCTGACCGCGTTCACCCTGGTCGGGCTGACCGCCAATGTCATCAGCCCGATCTCCTGGTCGCACCACCTGGTCTGGGTGATCCCGGCGGTCATCGTGCTGGCCGACGCCGCGGTACGCCGCCACGAGGCGAGCCGCGGCCTGTCCGCGCGGATCAGCGGGATGCCGCCCACCGGCGGGGTGCCCTCGCTGCGCCCGCCGATCTGGTATCCGACGCTCACCGGGCTGCGGCACGGGGTCGGCGCGCTCGCCCTCTACCTGCTCTTCCTGATTTCGCCGATCTGGCCGTACGAGCACCAACTCCCGGAGGTGTCGCACTACCAGGACGGTCTGTTCGGCGCCCTGATGGAGAACTCCCTGGCGATCGCCCTGATCGTGCTCGTCGCGGCGCTGCCCTGGCGACCCGGCGCGGAACCCGCGTTCTACCACGACCGGCTGGTCCGCGCCGCCCAGCTCACCGGCCGCCGCTGACCGTCGCCCGCCGTTCCCACCCGGCGCCGCCGGCGGGTCGCCCGGTCAAGGGCAGTTCACCCACTCCTCGGTGCCGTCGGCGAACACCTGCCGCTTCCAGATCGGCAGCCGCGCCTTCACCTCGTCCACCAGCCGGGCACAGGCCGCGAAGGCCGCCGCCCGGTGGGCGGTGCTGACCGCCGCGACCAGGGCGGGGTCGCCGATCTCCAGCCGGCCGATCCGGTGCGACACGGCCACCGCGTACACCTCCGGGTCGGCGGCGATCTCGGCGGCCACCTCGCGCAGCACCGCCTCGGCGGTCGGGTGCCCCTCGTATTCGAGCAGGGTGACCGCCCGGCCGTGGTCGTGGTCACGGACGACGCCCTGGAACGAGACCACCGCGCCGGCCCGTCGGTCGGACACTGCCGCCTCGTGGGCGGCCAGGTCGAGCGGCTGGTCGGTCACCACGCCGATGAGAACCTCCACGACCGGGCTCACTGCTCCTCCTTCGTTCGCGACCGCGGGGCTCGCCACCCCGGCTCAAGCGCGCATTCCGGCACGGCCGCGTCCCCCGCGAGCCGCCCCGGAACGCGCGTCCTCGCGCTCACCAAGCCCGCCTTCATTCGCGACTGCGGGGCTCGCAACCCCGGCTCAAACGCGCATTCCGGCACGGCCGCGTCCCCCGCGAGCCGCCCCGGAACGCGCGTCCTCGCGCTCACCATGACCGCTCCCCGGGGGTCAGCGGCAGCGGTACGAGCGGCACGCGGTCGCCGGCCGCGCCGCTGGTGCCCGGGCGGATCACCGCGAAGCCGTCCGCCCCGGCCAGGCCGCGCAGCATCGCCGAGCCGACGTGGCGCACCGGATGGGCGGTGCCGGCAACCCGGTCCCACCTGACCAGGGCAAGGTGCGTGTAGTCGCCCCGGCCACCGATCGGTTCGGCGAGGGCGACCTGCGGCAGCACCGGCATCGGCCGACCCTGCAGGCCGGCGAGCAGCGGCGCCACCAGCGAGACCAGCGCCACCACGGCCGACTGCGGATTGCCCGGCAGACCGGCCACGAACCGGACCCGGCCGTCGGCGTCCACCAGCCGGGCCAGCAGCATCGGGAAACCCGGGCGCACCGCCACTGTGTTGACCACGTAGTCCGCGCCGAGCTCCGCCAACGCCGGGTGCAGGTGGTCGACCGGACCGTGCATGGTCCCGCCGGTCGTGCACACCACGTCGGCGCTCGCAAGCGCGCCGCGCAGGGCCGCCACGTGCGCGGGCAGGGTGTCGGCCACCGGGCCGACCACATCGGCAGCGCGCACCTCGCAGCCGTACCGGCGCAGCCAGGCGGGCACGGCCGGGCCGAGCGCATCGCGGACCCGGCCGGCGCCCGGCGGGCCGGCGGTCAGCAACTCGTCGCCGAAGACCAGCAGCGCCGCGTGGGGCGGGCGACGGACCCGCAGGGTGTCGTGACCGCAGGAGGCGGCCAGCCCGATCAGCGCCGGATCGACCGGGGTGCCGACGGGCAGCAACTCCTCCCCGGCGTACGCCTCCTCGCCGGGCTCCCGCCACTCCGGCGCCGGACGCGGCGTGCCGGCCACCCGCCCGTCGCCGGTCCGGGTCGACTCCTCGATCCGCAGAATCGCGGTGGTCCCCGCCGGCACCATCGCGCCGGTGGCGATCTCGACGGTGGTGCCGTCGGTGGTCAGCGGGGGCGGGGTGTGCCCGGCGAGCACCCGCCCGACCACCTGCCACGGGCCGTCCCCGCGCACCGCCCAGCCGTCCACGCTGGAGGTGGGGAACGCCGGCAGGTCGGTGCGGGTGGTCAGCGGCTCGGCGAGGGTGTGGCCGTCGGCGTCGGCGAGCGGCCGGTCGACCACGGGGAGCGCGGCGGCCAGACCCACCGCGTACACCCGGGCTCGGGCCTCCTCCCACCCGGCCGGCGGTGCGCTCACCTCGGCCGCCGTAGCTGCGGTTTTCGTGCTCATTCGGCGAGCCTATCGCCGGCCGGGTGCCTCGTCAGTGGTCGCCATTGCTCAGTTGGTCGACGGCATGCCGGAGGATCGGGCCGAGCACGGCCAGCCCGTCCTTCGCCCCACCCCGGGAGCCGGGCAGGTTCACCACCAGCATGCGGCCGGCCACGCCGGCCAGCCCCCGGGAGAGGGCCGCGGTCGGCACGGTGTCGCGGCTGTAGGCCCGGATCGCCTCGGCGATCCCGGGAACCTCGTAGTCGAGCAGGGCCCGGGTCACCTCGGGGGTCCGATCGGTCGAGGTGATGCCGGTGCCGCCGCTGGTCAGCACCACGTCGACGCCCTCGTCGCGGGCGGCGCGCAGCGCGACCCCCACCGGCTCGCCGTCCGGCACCACCACCGGCTCGTCGACCTCGCAGCCCAGCTCGCGCAGGCCGGCGACGAGCAGCGGGCCGCTGGTGTCCGCGTACACCCCGGCGGCGGCCCGGTTGGAGGCGACGATCACCCGGGCCCGGATCACGGCCGGTCCTCCGGCCGGACCCACTCGCCGGTCTTGCCGCCCTCCTTGCGCAGGACGCGTACCGCGTCCACGGAGGCCGCCGGGTCGACGGCCTTGACCATGTCGACCAGGGCGAGGCCGGCCACCGCCACCGCGGTGAGCGCCTCCATCTCCACGCCCGTCCGGTCGGCGGTCTTCGCGGTCGCGGTGATCTCGACGGTGTCGGTGGTGAGCCGCAGGTCGACGGTGACGCCGTGCAGGGCGATCGGGTGGCAGAGGGGGATCAGATCCGGGGTTCGCTTCGCCCCCATGATCCCGGCGAGCCGACCCACCGCCAGCGCGTCCCCCTTGGGCAGGCCGTCCCGGCGCAGCAACTCCACCACCTCGGCCGTGGTGCGGAGCCGGCCGGCGGCGACTGCGAGCCGGCCGGAGACCGGCTTGCCGGAGACGTCGACCATCCGGGCCGCGCCGGCCTGATCGACGTGGGTGAGCTGCGCGTGATCGGTCACGGCCGCGAGCCTAACCCCCGGGTACGACCGGCCGCCGGACCACTCGGTGGGGAGGAGCGCCGGTGCCGGAACGTGCCGATCGTGCCGCACGGCGCTCCTCCCTCAGCCACCCGCCGTCGAAGTCGCTGGGGGGAACCTGACAGCGGGCGTCCCGTCGACCGGGTCCGCCGGTGGCGGGACCCCCCGTTCGGTCGACACGCGGGGGACGGTAGCGGGTGCCGCGATAAGAAATCGATAAGCCGTCACCCGGCTCCGGGCGGACGGGTTCCGGCCTGGTCGATGGCGGCGTCATCCTCCGCGAGGCGTCGTGCCAGATCCCGCCGCTCGGGCGCACCCATCCGCCGGAAGATCGCCAAGGCGCGCCGGCGGTACCGCAGCGCCTCCTCCGGCTCGTCGTCGAGGTGATCAGCCAGCGCGACGAGAGCGCGTCCCTGCTCGTAGGGATGTGCGATGCGGGTCGCGAGCTCAAGGGCACGGCGATGGGCGGCCTCCGCGTCGTCCATGCGCCCCACGAACGCCAACGTCATGCCGAGGTCGTTCCACACGGCTGCCTGCACGTGCCGTTCCCCCGAGTCGACCGCAATCTGCAGCGCCAGCTCGTGCTGCTCTCGCGCCGCATCGAGCCGGTCCAGATGGCGGTAGGCGATCCCCAGATCATTGCGGGCCTCCGCTTCCCCGAATCTGTGCCCCGTCCGGTCCCGCAACCGGAGGGACGCAGTGATGAGTCGGACTGCCTTGGCGAAGTGACCGAGCCGGTTCTCGACGGACGCGATGTGCCCGAGAGCGTTCGAGATGTCGTACTGGTTCCCCCGGCACCGCCCGAGGAACAGGTGCTGCCGGTGCGCCTGGATCGCTTCCGTGTAACGCCCTAACGTGGTGAGGGCGAACCCGAGGTTCGGGAGGGACAGCATCGGGTCGAGGGCCACGCCACCTGAACGCGCCCGAAGGAGCTGTCGCCCGAGACTGACCGACCGCGACGGGCTGCCCGTCAGCCAGTACACGACGACGAGGTTCGCCCGGTACCGATGTTGGTTAACGTGGTCACGGAGCTCTCTGGAGATGGACACCGCCGTTTCGAGGTGACGCAGCGAGTCCAGGTAGCTGCCGGTACGGGTATATGCGGAGGCAAGGTAGTTGTGCATGACCGCCTGCGCCGCCCGGTCGCCGCACTTCTCCGCTGCGGCCAGGCCGCGCCGGTGGGTGACAAGGATGTCGTCGAAGTAGCCGCGGATATAGCAGAACCGCCACATGGAGCGAGCAAGTCGCCATGCGTACCGGTGAAGAGGCTCCCGCTCCGCGAACTCGACCAGAGCGACCAGGTTCGAACGTTCCCGCTCCAACCACTCGACGTCGGGTGGGTCGGAACGGCCGAGTAGATCGGGTCGTCGCGGTGGACCCAGACGGACGTGGAGTTGCAGAGCCGAGGGCTCCAGCAGTTGGGCTCGACCGGCCGATTCATGGAGCACGTGATCGAAAAGCCTATCGGCCGCCTCCTTCCGGTCCCGTGCCTCGCCCGGCTCCTGGGACAGTTCGGCCGAGTACTGCCGCATCAGATCGTGCAGGCGGTAGCGGCCCGGTTCGACCTCCTCGATCAGATGCTGGTCGAGGAGCTCGTCCAGCATCGTGTCCACGGATTCCAACGGCACATCCGCCAGCGCCGCCGCCATCGCCACATCGAAATGGGCACCGGGATGCACGCTGACGAGTCGGAACAGCCGCTTGACCGGTTCGGCCAGCGGCTCGTACGAGGCGGCGAAGGCGCTGACCACCGTCTGCTGCTCGACGGCAAGTTGACGGAGTACGGTGCCTCCGGCGTTCAGGCGGTGAGCCAGGTCGGCGACCCGCCAGGCGGGTCGGTGGGCGAGCCGTCCTCCCGCCAGCCGAATCGCGAGCGGCAGATGGCCGCAGCGACGCACCACTTCCGCGGCCGCTTGCGGCTCACGCTCGACCCGGTCTTCACCGGCGGTGCGGGACAGCAGTTCCACCGCCTCGTCCTCGGTGAGCGCAGGGAGCGGCACGGGCCGCCCTGCGTCCCCGACCGACAGGCGACGCCGGCTCGTCACGACCACGACTGAGCCCCCGGCAACCGGAAGCAGCGGTTCGACCTGGTCGCTGCTGGCTGCGTTGTCCAGCACAACGACGACTCGGCGATCCCGCAGCTCTCGCTGCCACAACTCTTGCCGCAGGAGGAAATCGGTGGGAATTCGACCGGCGGGAACCCCGAGTTGACGCAGCAGCGCGGTGAGCGCGTCCGCCGGGTCGACAGAAGCGCCCTCCGCGTGTCCCCGTAGATCGATGAAGAGCTGCGCATCCGGATAGCGGTCGGCCAGGCGGTATGCGAGGTGAACGGCGAATGCGGTCTTGCCGCTGCCCGCCATGCCATCGATCACACGGACAGGTGAGGTGCGATCGCCCGCTGCCGCGATCTCCGTCAACAGGCGCTCGGTGAGCTCCCGCCGCCCGACGAGATCGGCTACCGCGCGGGGCAGATGGTTGACGGCCGCCCGGCCCTCCGTCGCGAAGGCGACGTTGGTCATGGGCCCGCGCGGGGCGGCCGGACCGCGATTGCCGGCATCCGGCCCAGGCGGCCGGGGAAAGTCAGGGAGCTGTTCCCGGTCCATGATCCGCTCGCGCAGCACCTGCAACTCTGCGCCCAGCTCAATGCCGAGCTGCTCCTTGAGCACGGACTCCGCATGCTCGATCGCGGCCAGGGCACCGGCGGGATCGCCGTCCGCGTAGAGCGCGCGGGCGAGCAGAGCATGAGCATGTTCGCGGAATGGATAAGCAACTACGTGATCGGTGAGGACGGCGATGGCGCTCCTGGTACGGCCGAGCCGGAGATCCAGCCACGCCCTGAGTTCAATCGCGGACAAGCGCTGCGCGTCCAGGGCTGCCCGACGGGCGGAGAGAACCGCCCCCAAGGACAGGCCGGCCAACAGGGGGCCACGCCAGAGTTCCTCGCTGCCCGTCAGAAGAGTGCTGGCATCGTCGACCTCACCCCGCTTCCACGCGCTCTCGGCGGCATCGACGAGATGCTCGAACCTGGGTACGTCGACCGACTCGTCGGTCAGCTCAAGCCGGTAACCGCCGGGCAGCCGGGAGAGGGCGGGACCCTGGTGCTTCTCGAAGGTTCGCCGCAGATTGGCAGCGTACGTCCGTACGTTCGCTACGGCGGAACGTGGCGGCTCGTCCGACCACAGCTCGTCGACGAGGGACTCGATCGTGACGACTCGCCCGCCGTGCACCGCGAGCATTGCCAGCACGAGCTGCTGCTTCGGCGTACCGAGCGGAAGCCGGATCGGCCCCCGCCACACCTCCGGCACCCCCAGCAGACGGACCTCCGTCAATCCCTCCTCCGCCGCCTGGTAAACGAAATTCAAATAACCACTGCATTTCGCATCAGAATATGCGTAAGCGACCCGAAAGCCAGATTGCGCGCGATCCGACCCGCGACTTCAGAAGATATCAGAGAGCGACGACATTTTTCCGGTGAGTGGAGCAGCAGGTCGGGTGCCTGGCAGAAGAACCGAGCGGCGCGGCGCCTGCGCCAAACTGCTAGAGACATCCCCCGATGCCACCTCGATAATCAGCATTGGCAGGCCACCCAAATATGCGTTCAGTCTCCAGTCAAAGACGGTGAGTGACAAAAGGAGACGACATTAGCGCATTATGCGCATATGGACATCTAATGTCACCAACCTGGCCGAAACGCCATAAGATAGCCCGCGTCGGTGGGGGTCGAAACCGAACGGCTCCGCAGGATCGAGTGAAGGGCGAAGCAGATGCGCGGCAACGACTGGCTGTGATCACCTTCCCGGGCGCCTGAGCGGGCCGTACAGTACGGGTACACGCACCGCAACGAATGACCGCGGTGGAGGCAGGAAATCGTGACTCGCGCCAACGCACGCGACAATGGGACCGATCGGCGGCTGCTGCTGCTTGTCGGTCTCGTCGTGTTTGCCGCCGCGATCACCGTGCTGGCCAGCCTCCGGCTTATTCAGGTTCAGGGCCTGACGGCCTCGGCGGACCTCACCCGGGCGGCCACCCTGACGTTCCTCGTCGCGGTCGCCGCCACCGTCAATGTCCGAATCCGTATCCGAGCCACCACCCACGGCGTCTCCTGGACGGATGCGGCCTCCGTGATCGGCCTGGCCGTCGCCCCTGTGCCTTGGGTGGTCATCGCCACCGGTCTGGGCGTCGCGATCACCCGGATGATCGGTCGGCTCCCGCCCATCAAGCTGGCCTTCGGCGTCGCCAAGGAAATGACGTTGGCGGCGGTGGGCGGGATGGTGCTGGTGGCCTCCGGATGGACGTGGCCCTGGTCCGGGCCGATCCTTCGCTCACTCCCCGCCCTGGTGCTGGCTTATCTGACGGTCGTCGTGCTGGACGAGCTGCTCATGTTCCCCGTCCTCGCCTTCGCGACCCGAACACCGATCCTCAATCGCTTCCGCCAGCAGCTCGACCTCCGGCTGGCGAGCGTGGTCGCCCGCTTCTCAGTGATCTTGTCGACCCTCCTGATCCTCCGAATCAACCCGACGTTCCTGGTCCTCGTCCCACCACTCGTCCTGAGCCTGCACCTGGCTTACTCCAGTCGGGTACGCAGCCGGGCGGAGCGGGACGCCTGGCAGCGTCTGGCCCGCACCACGGATGCCCTCAACGTGGTCGACCTGGACGAGGTGCTCACCACCGCGGTTACGCAGGCCACCGAACTCTTCTCAGCCGATGAGGTCGACATCGAGCTTCGCGAGGAGTCGCGACTCGTCCGAGGTGCCGGAGGAGACATCACCTATCGCGGGCCGGCCGGCGAGGCCAGCATGATCAAGGGCTCTGTGCTCGCCACCCGCCTCGAAGGTCATGACCACAGCGCCGACGTCGGGGTCCTGCGTCTCCGGTTCGCCGGCCCCGTCGAACTCTCCGAGCGGGAGCAGTACACGCTGCGTACCTTCGCCTCCGCGCTCTGCACGGCGGTCCGCAACGCCCAGGCGTACGCCGAGTTGGCCCGGATCGCCGAGGAGCACGCGTACGCCGCCACCCACGACGCCCTGACCGGGCTCTCCAACCGGCGTCACCTGCTCGACGAGGGCACCGAGCAGCTGACCGCCCGGCACGCCGACGGCGTCACCGCGCTGGTGCTGATCGACCTCAACCACTTCAAGGAGGTCAACGACACGCTCGGGCACGGTGCCGGTGACCGGGTGCTGATGCAGGTCGCCGACCGGCTACGCGCCGCTGCCCGCCCCGGTGACCTGGTTGCCCGGCTCGGCGGCGACGAGTTCGCCGTACTGCTGCGCGGGCTGCCCGCCCCGGCGGTGGCCGCGCACCGGGCCGAGGCGCTGTTGGCCGCCCTGCACGAGCCGCTCGACCTGGACGGCATGCGGATCAGCGTGGAGGCCAGCGGCGGCATCGCGGCCGCCCCGGCCAGCGGCGGGATGCCGGAGCTGCTGCGCCGCGCCGACGTGGCGATGTACCAGGCGAAGCGGGCCGGCCAGCGGATCTCCACGTACGCGCCGACCCGGGACACCGCGGACCTGGGCCGGCTCACCCTCGGCGGCGAACTCTCCCGCGCGGTGGCCGATCACGAGTTCACCGTCAACTTCCAGCCGATCGTCGACCTGGGCAGCGGCGAGGTGATCGGTGCGGAGGCGCTGGCCCGCTGGCACCACCCGACGCACGGCATGATCGACCCGCTGCGCTTCATCGAGGCGGTGGAACGCTCCGGGCTGCTGCCCGCGTTCGCCGAGGCGATCCTCGACCAGGCCCTGATTGCGGCTGGCAGCTGGCGGGCCGCCGGCTTCGACCTGCCCGTCTCGGTGAACGTGTCGCCCCGCAGCCTCCTCGACGCCCGCTTCCCCGGGGCGGTGCTGGCCCGGCTGCGGGCGCACGACCTGCCCCCGGACCGGCTGGTGCTGGAGCTGACCGAGACCCTGACGCTCAGCCAGCTCGACGTGGTGGACCAGGTGCTCAGTCGGCTGCGCGACTCCGGCGTACGGCTGGCTCTGGACGACTTCGGCACCGGTTACTCCTCGCTGTCGCTGCTGTCCCGCATCCCGGTGCACGAGTTGAAGATCGACCGCAGCTTCGTCACGGCGATGGAGAGCGCGGCCGAGGCCGCCGCCGTGATCCGCTCCACGCTGGACCTGGGCCGCAGCCTCGACCTGACCGTGGTGGCCGAGGGCGTGGAGAGCGAACCGCAGCGGCGGGCGCTCTGGGAGCTGGGTTGCGCCGCCGGCCAGGGCCATCTTTTCGCCCGGCCCCTGCCGGCCGGCGCGCTGCTCGCCGCCCTCCAGCGGGGGGCGGGCGGCCGACCGGGCAGCTTCGTAGCGCCGCTGCACGACGCGGGCGCGGTGATCCGCCTGCCGGGTCGCCGCTCCGCCGGCCGGGGTCGCGGGGCCAGCTCGACGTCCGTGGCCGGCCAGACCGCCGACGAGCCCAGCCGCCACTGATCCCGCAGCCGAGGGCCGCTCCCCACGAGATCTTGGACCGTTGCCGTCAGCTGCGAACCGAACTGTCCAAGATCCGCAGGCCGAGCGAGGCGCGCGGAAGGTGCGCGGACCGGCGTGGCGGCGGCCGTCTGCCAGACTGGCCGGCGTGACCGCCGACCCCGACCGGCCCGCCCCCGCCACCCGACGCTGGACGGCCATCGACACCGCCGCCAGCGGGCTCGCCCTCGACCTGGGCCTCTACGCCGTCTCGGCGGTCTTCGCCGGGGTCACCGCCGCGACCTCCACCCTGCTCCCGCACCGGGCCTGGGGCACACTCGCCGCCGTCGGCTACCTGGTGGCCGCGCTCGCCGCGATCGGCCAGATCCTCGCCCGGCGCCGTCGCGCCGACGCGCCGCTCGCCGGACACCGCGCCCGCTGGGCGGTCACTGGCTTCGCCTGGGCCACCACCGCGCTGCTGCCGGTCGTGGCGCAGAGCATCCAGCGGGCGGCCGGGCGTACCGACCGGGCGCAGGAGGAGGTGGTCGTGGTCGAGCACGCGGGCACCCGGCTCGCCGAACACGGCACCCCCTACCTGGGGCACGACGCGATCGCCGCGCTGCCCCCGGCCGAGCAGCTGCTCGGCTACACCCCGTACCAGCCGGGAATGGCGCTGTTCGGGCTGCCCCGGGCCGCCGTCGACGCCTGGTGGACCGACGCGCGGGTCTGGTTCGCCCTGGTCACCGCCGGGGTGCTGGCCCTCGCGGTGGTCACGCTGCGCAACCGGCCCGCCCCGGCCACGCCCCGTCGCGACACCGCGCTGCTCCGAGCCGTACAGGCGGCCACCGTGCTGCCGATCTGCGCGCTCACCCTGGCGACCGGCGGCGACGACCTGCCCGTACTCGCGCTCTGCCTGCTCGGGCTGGCCTTCGCCGCCGCCGGCCGGCCCGGACGGGCCGGCCTGGCGGTCGGCGCGGCGGGTGCTCTGAAGCTCTTCGCCTGGCCGGTCGCGGTCGTGCTGATCTGCTGGGCCGCCACCCGCCGGGGCGGCCTCCGCACCGCCCTCGGCGCCCTCGGGCTGCCGGCGCTCGCGCTGATCCCCGCCCTCCTGGTCGACCGCGACGCGCTGGTGGAGAACGTGCTGCGGTTCCCGCTCGGACACGGGCTGGTGACCAGCCCCGCGCAGTCCCCGTTCCCCGGTCACCTGATCGCCGCCGCGCTGCCCGCCGGCCGGATCGTCGCCGCCACGCTGCTGGTCGCGGCCGGGGCGGCGATCGCCGTCCGGCTCCTCCGCCGCCCGCCACGCACCGCCGCCACCACCGCGCTGATCTGCGGGTACGGGCTGCTCGCGGCGATCCTGCTGATGCCCTCGACCCGCTTCGGTTACCTGCTCTACCCGGTCGCCCTGCTGGTCTGGGCACCGGCGCTGACAGCTGCGAAAACCGGGATGGCCCCCGAGCCCGCCACCCGGGCCGCTTCCGGCAACTCGTGGACGCGGCCGGTCGGCAGGGCGTAAACCTGAGGGCATGACCACCTATCGCGACCGGGCAGACGCGGGCCGCATGCTCGCCGACAGGCTCACCGACCTCGCCGGGCGGCAGGACGTCATCGCCCTCGGGCTGGTACGCGGTGGCGTGGAGGTCGCCCGGGTGATCGCCGAACGGCTCGGCGTGCCGCTGGATGTGCTGGTGGTCCGCAAGCTCGGCGTGCCGTACGCGCCCGAGGTGGCGTACGGCGCGCTCGGCCCCGGCGGGGTGCAGGTGCTCAACGAGATGGTCGCCAACCGGCTCAGCGAGGTCGACAAGGCCGAGGTACGGCAGCGGGAGCAGGCCGAACTGGAGCGCCGCGAGCGCCTCTACCGGGCCGGCCGGCCACCGCTCGACCTCACCGGGCGGACCGCGGTCATCGTCGACGACGGGCTCGCCACCGGCGCCACCGCCCGCGCCGCCGTGCAGGTCGCCCGCCACCTGGGTGCGGCCCGGGTCGTCGTGGCCGTGCCGGTCGGCTCCCGCGACGCGTACGAGATGCTGGCCGCCGAGGCCGACCAGGTGGTCATCCAGGAGACGCCGCCCGACTTCATGGCGGTCGGCGCGTACTACGACGATTTCCACGAGGTCTCCGACGACGAGGTGACGGAAACGCTGAAGGCCACCGCGTGAATCGACCGGGTACCGTCGGTCCCATGCAGCTGACCTGTCCCAAGTGTCATGGCGACATGCGCCAGTACGAGCGCAGCGGAGTGATCATCGACCAGTGCGGCGAGTGCCGGGGGATCTTCCTCGATCGCGGCGAACTCGAGAAGCTGTTCGAGGCCGAGGCGAACTGGAACAAGCAGCACGCCCCGCAGCCGGCCGCCCCCGCCGGCGGCGGCTACACCCCGCCGCCGCCACCGCCGCCCACCGCCGCGCCGCACCAGCCCGGCTACGGCGCCGTCCCGCCGCCCCCTCCGCCGCCCCCCGGCCACGGCTACGCGCAGCCCGCGTACGGCCACGGCCAGCACTACGGCTACCACGGCCACTACCGGCGCAAGAAGCACCACGGCTTCCTCGGCGAGCTCTTCGACTGACCGGCGCGCGGGCGGGCCGGGACTGCCTCCCGGCCCGCCCGGCTGCTGGGCCGAGGTGCCGAGCGGCGTCCCGTGTGCGACCCTCATCCCATGAAGCCCGGCGGGCAGCACATAGCCCTGGCGCAGGCCTACGACGGCATCACTCGGACAGTCGCCGATCTCGACGACGCCGACCTGCAACGACCCACCCGCTGCCGGGGCTGGCTCGTCGCCGACCTGCTCTTCCACGTCCTCTGCGACGCCCAGCGGGCCCTGGTCACGCTCGCCAGCCCGGCCGACGGCCCAGCCGACGTGGACGATGTCAGCTACTGGCGCGCGTTCACCCCGGGTGGCGACGACGAGGCCAGCGTGCGGCACGCCCAGTGGGTCCGCCGCTCGGCCGCCGCGTTCGACCGGCCCAGCGGGGTGGTGCGGCTCTGGCGCGACACCGCCCCCGCCGCCGTCCGCGCGGCCGGCTCCGCGGTACCCATCGCCGAGCCGCACGACTGCGTCACCACGCAGGGGCACGTGCTGCGCGTACCGGATTTCCTCGCCACCCTGACCACGGAGGCGGTCATCCACCACCTCGACATGGTGGTCGAGCTGCCGGACGCGCCCGCACCCGGTGCCGTCGCCGTCGACGTCGCGGTGGCCACCGTGGACGGCCTGCTCAGCGACGACGCGGTCCGGCCGACCGGATGGGACGACCGGGAGTACCTGCTCAAGGCGACCGGCCGTATCCCGCTCACCGACCGCGACCGGCGGGAACTGGGTGAGGTCGCCGGCTGGTTCCCGCTCCTCGGCTGATCTGATCTCCCAGGGGAGTCAGAACGTCGCCGGCAGGCCACCCGCGGGCAGCACCGCCGCGTCGAAACTGGCCACCTCGCTCACCCGCCCATCGGCGAGGGTCAGACGATGGCCATGTCGACGAAGCGGGACAGGTGCAGCTGAGCCGCGACGGTCACCGTGTCGGTGGGGCCGTTCCTGTGTTTGGCCACAATGAAGTCCGCTTCCCCGGCCCGCGGCGACTCCTTGTCGTAGTAGTCGTCGCGATGCAGGAGGATGACCACGTCGGCATCCTGCTCGATTGATCCCGATTCACGCAGGTCGGACAATTGGGGCCGCTTGTCGGTGCGCTGCTCGGGGCCACGGTTCAGCTGACTCACCGCGATCACCGGGCACTCGACCTCCTTGGCCAGCAGCTTGAGGCCACGGGAGAGGTCCGCGACCTCCTGCTGCCGGCTCTCGGTGCGCTTCGGGGAGGTCATCAGCTGGAGGTAATCGACCACGATCAGCTTGAGGTCGTGCTTCTGCTTGAGTCGCCGCGCCTTCGCCCGGATCTCCATCAGGTTCATGCTCGGCGTGTCGTCGACGAAGAGCGGTGCCTCGCTGATCTCGCCCATGCAGCGGGCCAGCTTGGTCCAGTCGTCGTCGGAGAGTTGGCCGCTGCGCAGCACGTGCAGCGGTACGCGCGCCTCGGCCGAGAGGAGTCGCATGACGATCTCGACCTTGCTCATCTCCAGCGAGAAGATCGCCGAGGCTTGGTTGGAGCGAATAGCCGCATTTCGGGCAAAGTCCATACTCGCGGTGCTGTTGTGCGTCGGGATCATGGACCGGCCGGCCAGGTAGAGATGGTCCGGGTTGTCCACCGTGACGCAGCGCACCGGGACGCTCGTTACCGGCCGGACGTCCACGATGAACCGGGCGGTGGTTCGGATGTCCGAGGATGTCCTCCGCCGCGCCGTGTGCGCCGTGCTCTTGCGCGGCAGACGGAAGACAGTGTCGGGCGTGGAGAAGTTGAGGGTGTACGCGGTCGACGAATCCTCCGTACGTCCCCGCACCCGCTTCTCGTTGATCGTGCACCGGTAGCCGAGGCTGACCACCAGTTCCCTGACGCCCTCGATGAGGCGCTTGGAGGTGGACGTGTATTGAAGGTTCCCCGCCGGGGCGACCGTACCGTCGGTGTCCATCAGGCCGGCGAGCAACGCTCGACGCTGCGCCTCCGAGGCTCGGAGGTACTCCTGCGGGATGTGCTTCTCCTGCGCCACGCCGGCCTGCCGAAGCAGCGCCAGGAAGGACCCGTTCCGATCGTGGCACTCAGCGCATCGACGCGTCGCAGGGTTCTCCCGAAGCGCCCGGGTGGAGCAGCCGCAGTCGACACAGGTCCGATCGGGGTTGGCGGTGGGAACGGGCAGCACGACGGTGTAGACCATCGGCCCGCTGGGGCGTACCACGAAGCCGTCCTGCGTGACCAGGTCGACCATCTCCGGGTCGGCGCTGGTGAAGCGGCTCGCTCCGGTGTGCCCGTCGCCGAGCCACACCCCGAGGGTGTACGGCGGAACCACCAGGTCCCGCTCGGGGAGCTGGAGCGGCGCGCAGTTCTCCACCGCGTGGTTCAGTCGACGATCAGCCGTGTCCGTACGCAGGGTTGCAGCAATCTGCGCGGTCGTCACCACACCGTCGTGGCGCGCCCGGGCGCCGTCGTTGACGTGCCGCTCGGCCCGCTCACGGAGGCCGGCCAGAAGCGCGCCGGCCGGATAGCCGGGCGCGGTCCAGTTCCGCACCTTGCCGGCACGGGTAACCGGCCGACTGACCCGGCCGTTGGCCCCCAACTGCCGCGCCACGGTGTGCAGCACGTTGCGGAACTCGGGGCCGACCTGCTCGATGGTCTGCGCGAGCGTGACCAGGCGGTGCGGCTCCGCTCCGGCCGTCGCCGCAGCCGCCCGCACCTTGGCCAGCGACTCCTCCGACCAGTAGTGGCGCAGGCGCGCCTCCGGCTGCCGCCGGCTGGTTCGGGTGGTCGTCTTCCAGAGGTGCTCGGCGTCCGCCACGATGACCGAACCATCGGAGAACTCGACCTCGTAACAGGGTCGGTCGTACATGACGTCGAAGACTGCCGTGATGGTGGTGGGGGTGCCGTCCGCGGCGAGCAACTTGTCTCCGACTGCCACCTCACCCATCGTGGTCCAGCCCTCGGGGGTGGGAAGCGGGGTGTCGAGCGCAAGCGCCTTGCCCAAACCAGGCCGGCCAGCCACGATGATGAGCTGGCCCGGGTGCAGGCCGTTCAACAGCCGGTCGAGGTCGCTGAAGCCGGTCGGTACCCCGGTCATCACGCCGCCCTGGGCGCCCACCGCCTCGATCTCGTCGAGGGTCGGCTGGAGCATGTCGGCCAGGACGGCGAAGTCCTCGCTGACCCGCTTCTCGGTCACCTCGTAGACGGCCTGCTGCGCGAGGTCGACGATGTCGTCGACGTCGCGGCTGCCGCCCTGGCCGGTGCCGTAGCCGAGCTGGACAATCTTGGTGCCGGCCTCGACCAGCCGCCGCAGCACGGCCCGCTCGCCGACGATGCGCGCGTAGTAGGCGGCGTTGGCGGCGGTGGGCACGCTGGCGATCAGCGTGTGCAGGTAGGGCGCGCCGCCGATCCGGGCCAGGTCGCCGGAGTCGGCGAGGGCGGCGGCGACAGTGATCGGATCGGCGGGCTCGCCGCGGCCGTAGATGTCGAGGATGGCGTCGAAGATGGTGGCGTGCACCGGGCGGTAGAAGTCGTTGGACTTCAGAATCTCCACGACGTCCGCGATGGCGTCCTTGGAGAGCAGCATGCCGCCGAGGACGCACTGCTCGGCGGCCACGTCCTGGGGCGGGGTCTTCTCGAACTGTGCGTCCCGCTGCGCGGGCGCGGGCGGCGGCCCCCCGGTCCGCTCCGTCCGCGTGTCGTCGCTGACCGACACGGGTCCCCCCTCGCTGCGTCGGGTCGAGTCCAGCTCTGCCGCCAGGCTCTGACATCTCCGACGACCCTCCGGTCGATCGGGGGCCACCGCCCGGACGGTCGGGGGACCACGATACGGAACCCGAGGTCAGGCCCTCAACCATGCCGGTGGACGAGCCTCGGGACAACCTGTGGACGTTTGGGGACGGACATGTGCGCAGCGTGTGTGCAGGGTGTGGACAAGTGATGGGCAATTCCAGCCCGAACGCCTCTGACCTGCGGTTATGTAATCCACACCCTGTGGACGACAGATTTCCGGTCGAGCCTGCGCGCTGTTCGTCCCGTACCATCTCTGCGAACGGCTACACCTGGACGGCGGATTGCACCTTCGGTTGAGAAGCGCCACGCTCCGGCCGCGAGACACCGGGACGGGGAGGCGGGGAGGGCAGCCCGCGCGAGCGCCAGCCGATCGTCTCGTGGGCCGAGCCCGCCGAGCTACTCCCGGTCGTATCCAGTTCGGCGCGGCGTAGACGCGCCGAACTGGAGTTGTCGGAAGGGACATGCGGAAGGGCCCGCACCGGTCTCCCGGTACGGGCCCTTCCGTCGTGCTGTCTGCGTCAGCTCGGGGTGACGTTCAGGTTAAACTTGGCGGTCACCTCGGGGTGCAGCTTGATGCTCACCGGGTAGGAGCCGGTCGACTTGATGTGACCGGGCAGTTCCAGCCGGCGGCGGTCCAGGCTCGGACCGCCGGCCGCCTTGACGGCCTCGACGACCTCGGCCGGGGTGACCGAGCCGAAGAGCCGGCCGCCGTCGCCGGCGCGGGCCTTCAGGTTGACCTTCAGGCCTTCGATCTGGGCCTTGACCTCGTTGGCGTGGTCGAGGTCGCGGATCTCCCGGGCCGCGCGGGCCCGCTTGATGACCGTGACCTGCTTCTCCGCGCCCTTGGTCCAGGCGATCGCGAAGCCCTGCGGCAGCAGGTAGTTACGGCCGTAGCCGTTCTTCACCTCGACGATGTCGCCCGGAGTGCCGAGGCCGGACACCTCCTGAGTCAGGATGATCTTCATGTCCGCGCCTCCTCTCAGCGGGTCGTGGCCGTGTACGGCAGGAGCGCCATCTCGCGGGCGTTCTTGACCGCACGGGCGATCTGCCGCTGCTGCTGCGAGGTCACGCCGGTCACTCGCCGAGCGCGGATCTTGCCGCGGTCGGAGATGAACTTGCGCAGCAGCGCGGTGTCCTTGTAATCGATGTAGGTGATCCCGTCCTTGTCGAGCGGGTTCACCTTCTTCTTCGGCTTGCGCAGTGCCGCAGCCTTGGCCATTGCTCTTGCTCCTGGTTTGCGATCGCGGGCGCTCGGCGCCATTAGAACGGGGGCTCCTCGTCGAAGTTTCCGCCGCCCGAACCACCGCGCGAGGGAGCCGGGGCAGCCGAGGCCCAGGGGTCGTCGAAGTTGCCTCCGCCGCCCTGGCCACCACCACCACCACCGAAGCCGCCTCCGCCGCCCGAGCGGGACATCTTCTGCACCTTCGCCGTGGCGTAGCGCAGCGATGGGCCGATCTCGTCGACCTCCAGCTCGATGACGGTGCGCTTCTCACCCTCACGGGTCTCGTACGACCGCTGACGCAGCCGGCCGGACACGATCACGCGGGCGCCGCGCTGCAGCGACTCGGCGACGTTCTCGGCGGCCTGCCGCCAGACCGTGCACGAGAGGAACAGCGGCTCGCCGTCCTTCCACTCGCCGGACGCCTTGTCCATGAAGCGGGGCGTCGAGGCGACCCGGAACTTGGCGACCGCCGCCCCGGAGGGGGTGAACCGCAACTCGGGGTCATCGGTCAGGTTGCCGATGACCGTGATGGTGGTGTCTCCTGCCATGACCATCTCCTCGCGCACTCATCTCTGTGCCCTACAGGCTCTCAGAGCCCTCCGACAGCGTCGATGAGGCTTGATCCGGACGTGCCGGGTCTAGATGCTCAGCGCATCTCCGGGCGGATGACCTTGGTGCGCAGCACCGACTCGTTGAGTCGGAGCTGACGGTCCAGCTCAGCCACGGCCTCCGGCGACGCCTGGAGGTCGATGACGGCGTAGATGCCCTCGGCCTTCTTGTTGATCTCGTACGCGAGGCGCCGGCGGCCCCACACGTCGGTCTTCTCCACCGAGCCACCCGCGGTCCGGATCACGTTCAGGTACGTGTCGAGCGACGGGGCGACGGTGCGCTCCTCGAGGCTGGGGTCGAGGATCACCATGACTTCGTAATGACGCAAGACGTGCTCACCTCCTGTGGGCTAAGCGGCCACGGTCCTTCCGTGGCAGGAGGTCGTGCGTCGTGCCCGTGACCGGCAGCGGGGGGACCCGGCCGAGCGCGGACAACCGGACCAGGATACCCGGTCCGGACGATCATGCCCGGGCCGGTCGTACGCGCTGCCCGGACGCGGCGACAGGGGTCCACCGCCGGCGTCGCGTACCGGTGGTGGACCCCTGTCCACAGGGCCGCGGGGCGTCCCGTCCGCATTCCTTGGGTGGGACCTGGGGAGGAACGACCACACCGATGAGGTTGGATCGAAGACGCCCCGCGGAGCTTTATCGTGTTGTCATCTGGTCTGACCATACAACGGCTCTCGTCACCTCTTGGGGGAAATGGAGGAATTTGCCCCACCGACCTGATGTCCGGTCGTCGGGTCTGACGAGTCGGATCCCGCCCCGTCGTGCCGGGCCGCACGGCGGGGCGTCCCGTTTCCGGGGGTCTTCCCTGCACCCGTGCCCGCTGTGGATTCGGGCCCGGGTGCAGGGTCGACCGTCGATCCCACCTGGAAAACGAGTGCCCGGCCGCCGGGTGACGGCCGGCGCGGCGCCGCCCGCGCACGGCGCCGCCCGTACGCGGGCACGCCGCGGTCGCCCCGCACGTCGGGGGCGCGACGTAGGCTGCCCTGCATGCGAATCGGAGCCCACGTCGATCCGACCGACCCGTTGGCCGAGGCGACCGCCCGGGACGCCGACGCCGTCCAGTTCTTCCTCGCCGACCCCCAGGGATGGAAGGCCCCGAAGCCCCGGGAGGACGCCGACCGGCTGCGCGACGCGGGCGTCGACCTCTACGTCCACGCGCCGTACGTCATCAACGTGGCCACCCTGAACAACCGGATCCGCATCCCCAGCCGCAAGCTGCTCCTCGGCCACGCGGCCGCCGCGGCAGCCGTCGGCGCCAAGGGCCTCATCGTGCACGGCGGCCACGTCAACGCCGGCGACGACCTCGCCGTCGGCTTCGACAACTGGCGCAAGACCTTCGCGTACGCCGCGGACTCCGGCGGCTTCCCGCTCCCGGTCCTGATCGAGAACACCGCCGGCGGCGACAATGCCTGTGCCCGGCACCTCGACGCGCTGGCCCGGCTCTGGGACGCGCTCGGCGACTACGAGGTGGGCTTCTGCCTGGACACCTGCCACGCGTACGCCGGGGGCGAGGAGTTGCTCGGGCTGGTGGACCGGGTCAAGGCGATCACCGGCCGGATCGACCTGATCCACGCGAACAACTCCAAGGGCGCCTTCAATTCGGGGCAGGACCGGCACGACAACCTGACCGGCGGCACCATCGACCCTGAGCTGGTGATGGCGGTCATCCGCGCGGCCGGCGCGCCGGTCATCGTGGAGACCCCGGGTGGGACCGAAGGCCAGGCGGCGGACATCGCCTTCCTGCGCGAGCAGTTGGGCAAGGCGGCATGACGACGGAGCAGTCCGACACCACCGACGGCGGTCGCCCCGCCGGGAGTGATCCGCGGCCGTCCGCCGACAGCAGCGACCCGGACGGTCCCGCCGCGGCGGCCCCCGAGCCGGTCGTCCGGCAGTCCGGTGCGGACACCGCCCCCACGGCGGCGAAGGTGGCCGGCGGAAGAGCCGCTACGGCGGCGAAGGAGCCGGTCAACGGAAAGGCCGCCACCTCGACGAAGGACCCGGCCACCATGGACATCAGCGTGGCTGCCGGCTCGCCGGCGGCCACGGACGCGGATGCCGGCCCGGGCCGCTCCGGGTCCAGAGCCGGCACGACGGCCGCGGCCGGGGCTTCGGGGAACGGTCAGCAGACCGACGCGACCGGCACCGGGAAGTCCGCCGAGGGCGGGGCCGACCCGAAGGAGACCGCGAAGTCCGCCGAGGATCCGGTCGGGAAGGCCGATCGCGGCGACACCGCCGCCGACGCGGCCGGGAAGAAGGGCGAGGACAAGTCGGCTACCGCACCGGCGGATCCGTGGTCGGCCTTCGGCCCGGCACCGGACCCGGTGCTCACCCGGCCCCGCCGGGCGGTCCGCGCGGTGGGGCGCTTCCTGATCCACGAGTGGACCCTGGCCACCGTCGCCTCGCTGGTGCTGGCCGTCCTGATGACCTGGCCCACGCTGCGCTACCCGAGCTACACGCTGCCGCAGGACTACTGGGATCCGAGCCTCCAGGCCTGGCAGATGGCCTGGTCCGGGCACATCCTGCTGACCAACCCGGCGCAGCTCTGGCACTCCAACAGCTTCTTCCCCGAGTCGTGGAGCTTCGCCTTCTCCGACACCCTGCTCGGGTACGCCCCGGCCGGCATGCTCGGTCACGGTCCCGAGGCCGCCGTGCTGCGCTACAACATCATGTTCGTGCTGGCGCACGCGCTCGCCACGCTCGGGGCGTACGCGCTGGCCCGGCAGTTGGGCGCCGGCCGGATCGGGGCCGCGGTGGCCGGTGCCGCCTACACGTACGCGCCGTGGCTGCTCGCCCAGGCCGGGCACCTGCACATCCTCTCGAACGGCGGCATCCCGCTGGCGCTGGCGATGCTCGCTCGCGGCCACGGCTGGTCCCTGCGGTACGGCTACCGCCCGCACCGCCGCCACGCCGGCTGGGCGTTCGCCGGCTGGCTGGTGGCGGCGTGGCAGCTCAGCCTGGGCTTCGGCATCGGGCTGCCGTTCGCGTACCTGCTGGCCGGCATCGTGCTGGTCTCGGCCCTGCTCTGGTTCGCCCGGCGCTGGGTGGTCCGGCCGGTGAAGCGCCCGTTCGGGTGGCGACTGATCCTCGCCGACGCGCTCGGCGGGTTGCTCTTCGCCGCGGTGGGCGCGCTGCTGGCGGTGCCGTACTTCACGGTCGCCCAGCAGCACCCGAACGCGGCCCGGACGATCGCCGATATCGAGATCTACTCGCCGCCGGTGAGCGGGTTCTTCACCGCCCCGGCCGAGTCGCGGATCTGGGGTCCGCTGCACGAGGGGGCGCGGGCCGTGCTGCCCTGGCACCCCGAGATGACGCTGCTGCCCGGCTTCGTGCTGTACGCCCTGGCCGCCGGCGGGCTCTTCTTCTCCGTCTGGCGGGTCCGGCACCGGCTCTTCCTGCTCGCCGGGGTGCTGGTGACGATGGCGCTGGCCATGGGCACCCGGTTCTTCGGCGGCCGGTTCAGCTACGTGCCGCTGTTCGACTACCTGCCAGGCTGGAACGGGCTGCGCACCCCGGGCCGGATGATGCTCTGGGCCACGCTCCTGCTCGGCCTGCTCGCGGCGGGCGCGGTCACCGCGTTCTGCGCCCGGGTACGCGAGCTGGCCGCCGAGCGGGTCCCCCCGTGGCCCGGGCCGTGGCTGCGCCTGGCCACCCTGCTGCCCCTGCTGCTGGTGATCGTGGAAGGGCTGAACGTCACCCCGCACCCGGTCGTGCCGGTGCAGCCGGCCGTGATGCGTACGGTCGACGGCCCGCTGCTGGTCCTGCCCAGCAGCCAGAATCTGGACCAGCCGGTGATGCTCTGGTCGACCACCCGGTTCCAGGAGATGGTCAACGGCGGCAGCGGCTTCACCCCGGACAGCCAGGCCCGGGTCCGCGACGCTGTCGTCGGCTTCCCCGACCAGCCCAGCATCGCCTACCTGCGCGAGCTGGGGGTGAAGACCGTGGTCGTGCTGCCCGGGCAGCTCGCCGGTACGCCGTGGGAGGGGCTTCTCGACCGGCCTTCCGACGGGCTGGGGGTGACTCGCTCGGAGGTTGGTGACGCTGTCGTCTTCCGCCTCTGAGCTGTTTGGGGCGCGGCGGGGGTTGCTTGTTCACAGCGGGGGTTGCTTGTTCGTTCGCAGCGGGGGGTTTGCGGGGAGCCCAGCCGGCTCCGGGCGGTCAGGCTTGATCCCTCCGCCGGCTGGGCTCCCCGCAAACCTGACAACGCAGGCCGCCCCTAATTCTTGGACATGGGGGGCGACTCGGGTCGGTTGAGCCTCCGGTTCGGGGGGCCTTCGGGGCGGCTCGATCTGGTTGGGTGCTCCTCCGTCTGTGGGTTAGGCGGTGATGGGTTTGGCGGGATGGTCCGTGGTGGCGGGGCGGTGGCGCCAGCGGAGGTACCAGCGGGCATCTTCGGCACCGTTGAGGACGCCGCCGTCGGGGTCGTCGGCGTAGGTGGCCCGGACCGCGTCCCGCTCGGGGCGCAGGATGTCGCGGATCACCAGGCCGCAGAGCACCGCGACGGTGATGAGGCGCAGGCTGGCGGCCAGCACGAAGACGCCCTCGGGGAAGACCGGCCGGCTGGTGGCCGTGCCGAGCAGCTCGCCGTAGAAGGCGGCGAAGTAGCAGACCTCGGCGATCTGCCAGGCCAGGAACGCCCCCCAGCGCGGTCGGGCGAGCACCGCGAGCGGCAGCAGCCAGAGCACGAACTGCTGCGACCAGACCTTGCTGAAGATCAGGAAGGCGGCGACCACCAGGAAGGCGAGCTGCGCGAGCCGGGGCCGGCGCGGGGCCAACAACGCCAGCGCGGCCACCCCGAGGCAGGCCAGGCCGAACAGCAGGTACGACACCCAGTTGAGGGTGGCGACGTGGGCGTTCAGCCACTCGAAGGGCCCTAGGTCACCGGGTGCGGCCGGGCTCACCTTGCCGTCCAGATACCGGCCGATGTACCAGAGGGTGCCCCAGTCGATCGGCCGGGTGGTGTTCAGCTCGAAGAACCGGCCCCAGCTCTCCCGGTAGGGAATCGCCACCGGCAGGTTCACCAACACCACCGTCACCGCAGCCGTGATGACGGACAGGAGGGCGGCCCAGATCCGGCCGGCGCGGACCGCGAGCACCAGGATCGGCCCGAGGATGAACAGCGGCCACAGCTTCGCCGCACCGCCGAGCCCGAGCAGCACCCCGGCCAGGACGGCCAGCAGGGCGCCGGTCCGGCCAGGGCGGGTGCGCGCCCAGGCCAGCAGCCCGAACGCGGCCAGCCCGACGGCGAGCAGGTCCCAGTTGACGGTGGCGGTGAGCAGCAGGGCGGGCGCGAGCGCGAACATGGCCGCGTCCCACGGTCGTCGTCGGCGCAGACTGAGGATGACCGCGACGGTGGCGACGGCGAGCACGCTGAGCACCAGGGCGTTGAGGTTGTAGAACCACTGCCCCTGGTTGATGCCCGGGTTGTCCACGCCGAGGGCGTGCACCGGCAGCCCCAGCGCACCCATGAAGTAGCCGGTCAGCACCGGGTACTCCACCGGATGGTCGGCGTAGGGCACCTTGCCCTCGTTGAGCCCTTCGGCGTAGTAGAGGGCGAGCACGTCCGTGTAGCACATCCGGGTGTACTGCGTGTTGTTCTGCCAGGCGCCGTCCTGGCAGGGCGACTTCTGCACCCAGTGCAGGGCCAGTGTCAGGCAGGCCAGGGCCAGCACGATCCGGGCGGCGGTCCAGAGTCGCCGCTCCCCGCCCGCCGGCCGGTCCAGGGCGGCGGCGTGGTCGCCCAACGGGCCGCCGATCAGCTCAGAGGCGCCCCGGACGAAGCCGTCCGAGCGGGACGGATGGTCCACGGTCCCGGTGTCGTCGATGCCTGCCGTCGACTGGGTGCTCATGGAGAGGCATCCTGCCGTACGTCGGGCTCCGCGTCCCGCCTCGACCGCAGAATTCCGGTGCTCGGATACGCCGACGGCGGCCGGACCAGTGGTCCAGCCGCCGTCGTGGGCGCTGCGGTCAGTACGTCTGTCTCGGGGGCGTGGTCGGCAGAAGACCACCACCGGTGCCGCCGTTGCCGCCGCCACCCGGACCGCGGGGGTCGGTCGGCCACGTCCCGGTGTTCCCACCGCCATTGTTGCCACCGCCGTTGTTGCCGCCGCCGTTGTTGCCGCCGCCGTTCGGGCAGAACAGGCCGAGCGGGTTGTCGCAGCCCGGCTGGGTCGGCGCCGGGGGTGGCGGCATCTCGCCGTTGCCGGTGTCGTCCTTGCCGACGTTCGCGGCGGGCGGGAAGTCCTTCTTCTCCTTGCCCTTCAGCGCGTCGTTCATGAACCGCTGGAAGATCGCACCGGGCATGCCGGCGCCGCTGATGTTGGCGCCGCCCTTGGTCTTGATCGCCTTCCGGTCCTTGACGTTGCCGACCCAGACGGCGGTGGCGAGCTGCGGCGTGTAACCGATCATCCAGGCGTCACCGTTATCAGTGGTCTTCGCGTTGAGTTCCCAGGTACCGGTCTTCTCGGCGACCTTCCGACCATTGGCGAGCGGACGGTGCGACGACTTGGCCGGGTACTGCTCCAGCACCGAGGTCACGTCGGCGACGATGTCCTTGGGGATCCGCTGCTCACCCTTCTTGCTCGGGCCCGAAAGCAGACGCCACTTGCCGGTCTGATCCTGCCTCTCCACCTTCCTGATGAAGTGCGCCTTGTGATAGACGCCCTGGTTGGCGAAGGTGGCGACGCCGTTGGCGTGGTCCAACACGGTGATCGGGTACTGGCCGTAGCCGATGACGTTGAAGAACGGGTTCGGGGCCAGGTCCTTCGGGTCCGACTTGGTCAGGTCGTACCCCTTCGCCGGGTTGGTGTCGGTACGCCACATGGTCGTGACGCCGGCCCGCTTGGCCATGTCGAGGACCTTGTCCGCGCCGATCTTCTCGGTGATGTAGTAGAACGGCACGTTCAGCGACTTCAGTGTCGAGAGTTCGAGCGTGCAGGAGTCGCCGCAGGAGACCTTGTCGGCGCCGGCGTTACTGACCTTGAACTCCACCCCGTCCGGGGTGAACGCCGTGCCCTTCCACCGCGACTTGATGGAGATGCCCTCCTTGAGGGCCGCCGCGAGGGTGTAGATCTTGAAGCTCGATCCCGGCGAGTGGCCGCCGCTGACCGCGCCGCTGTCATCGTAGTTCTTGCCGGCGTAGTCGGTGCCCGTGCCGTCGTCACCGCCGTAGTAGGCGCGCACCTCGCCGCTCTGCGGGTCGATGGACACCACTGCCGCCATCAGGTTCGTCGGCTGGCCGTCGAGCTCCGATCCCTTCGACTTGCGCTGGGCCGCCTCGAGCGCCGCCGCCTGCATCTTCTTGTCGATGGTCGTCGTGATCCGGTAGCCGCCCTTCTGCAACGCCTGGCTGCAGAGCGGCTTCTCCAGGGTGGCCGCGGCCTCGTCGTCGGTGCAGAGCTTGAGGTCCCGCAGCTCACTCTTGACGTAGTTGACGATGTTGCCGTTCGGGGTCTTGCCCACGTTGGTCAACCCACTGGCGTTCTTCGGCTTCGGCTTCAACGCCTTGAGCGGGTACTCAGTGGGATGCGGCTGCTTGCCGGCCGCGTCGAGCCACCCCTCGGTGATCATGCCCTGGATGACGTAGTCCCACCGGTCCTTCGCGGCCTGCAGGTTGTCGGCCGGGTCGTAGCCCCGGTGGGTGGCGCTCGGCTCGGGCTGCTTGATCAGCGCGGCAAGCACCGCCGCCTCCGCCACGGTCAGCTTCGACACGTCCTTGCCGAAGTAGGTCTGCGCCGCCGCCTGGATGCCATACGCGCCCCGGCCGAAGTAGATCACGTTCAGGTAGTGCTGCATGATCTCCGGCTTGGAGTACCGGTCGTTCAGCTTGGAGGCGAGGATCGCCTCCTTCACCTTGCGCGCGTACGTGTCCTGGTTGAGGTTGTCGAACGCATTGCGGGCGTACTGCTGGGTGATGGTCGAGGCACCCTGCTTGTCGCCGCCGGTGAGGTTGTTCCAGGCGGCCCGCGCGATGCCCTTGTAGTCCACGCCGGAGTGCCGGTAGAAGTTCCGGTCCTCGGCCGCGGCCACCGCGTTCTGTACGTACTCCGGAACGTCCTTGATGTTGACGAAGGTGCGGTTCTCCGCACCGACCCGGGCGATCAGGTCGCCGTTGCTGTATTGGATCGTGGTGGACAACGGCGGGGGCGTGTCCTGGGGCAGGATCACGTTCTGCGAGTAGTAGGTGAAGCCGACGACGCCGATGCCGGCGAGCATGATGAAGACGGCGAAGCCGGCGATCAGCATGTTGATCCGCCGGCGCTTCTTCGCCCGGGCCCGCGCGCCCGGGTCGTCGCCGCCCCGACCGCCTCGTCCGGGCCCGGTCGGGCCGCCCGGTCCTCCCGGACCGCCGCCCGCCATGCCGGGCACACCGGCGCGGGCCACCGTGGCCCGGCCTCCGACGGCCGCCGAGCCGACGCTCGCCCGGCCGGCCGTACCCACGCTGGCCGCGCCGACAGAGGCGCGTCCCGCTGGACCAGCGGGGGACACCGGCACGGAGGCGCGGCCGGCACCGGCCCGGCCGGAGGCTCCACCCGGGGCCGGCGAGACCGGCACCGAGGCGCGGCCCGCGCCGGCCCGGCCCACCGAGGCCGAGCCAGCGGCGCCACGCGGCGTTGGGGCGACGCCGCCGACCGAGGCGCGCCCGCCGGACGCGGAGCCCCGGGGCGTCACCGAGGCTCGGGCCGAGGCACCGCCTTCCGACCCGGATGACCAGCCGTTCCCGTGTGCGCTCCCGCCGTAGTCGGCGTCACCGCTCGGGCCCGGGATCTGGGCCCGCCCACGCGAAGAACTGGAATCGCCGTAGTTCATTCCTCACACCCTGCCGGTCGCGGTGGGGCACGAACGCGCCGCCACCCGGTTGCCGTGAGCTGGAACACGAGACGCTACACCCCGGGCGTGCCGGGGCGCAGTCGTCGAATCCGACCTAATCGGACCAATTAGACCTAAAAGCTGTCGGTCGCCCTGCCCGGGGATCGGGCCGGGTGCGACCTGACCAGCCAGGTTCACCGTTGCGCCTCTCGCCTTCGACGAGGAGTGGAGCCGGTCGACGCGGCCGAGCCGCGCACCGCCTCCTGCTCCGAACCGTCCTCCGTGCCGCCGGCCAGCCCGTCCCGGCCGAGCAGGAACTGCTCGACGAGATGGTTCCAGTCGCAGCCGGGGCAGACCTCCACCACGAAGACCTGGAACTCACGCAGCGTCATCGCCAGGAGCGACAACTCGGCCCGGTTGCGTGCCTGGCCGGCGGACTGCTTGAGCTCGTCTCCGTAAATGTAATGGACGTGAATGAGGTTCTCGCGGCGGCAGATCGGGCAGCGCTCATCGGTGGGCTCGCCATGGAACCGGGCGGCGTTTTTCAGGTACGGCGAGGCATCGCAGACGTCATACGTGCCGATCCGGTTGGCGAGGAGGTCACGCAGCACCGCTCGCTTCCGGAGCGAGTAGTCGACGACCTGGCGCTGCGTACGCATGCGGCAAAGGGTACGCGACACCGCCGGGCGAGGCGACCACCGTCACGATCCGTGACGGCAGCACCGCGTAAACGAGGGTTTGCCCTGATCATGCGTCTCCGCTAACGTGCGATGTATCGGTCCGATACATCGCGGCGGTTACGACTCCGCGCCGGGGGTAAGAAGGGGTGGCCCATGCTCGAGCTAGCCATCCTCGGCCTCCTGCAGGAGGCTCCAATGCACGGCTATGAGCTGCGCAAGGAGTTGGCCGCCAAGCTCGGCGCCATCCGGGCGGCGATCAGCTACGGCTCGCTCTACCCGACCCTGCGCCGGCTGCAGGCGGCGGGCTGGATCACCGAAGCCGCCGAGACACCCGCGACCGCCGAGGAGGTTCCCGCGCTGACCAGCCGACGTGGTCGGGTGGTCTACACCATTACGGCGGAGGGCAAGGAACGCTTTGCCCAGCTCATAGCGCAGGCTGGACCCGAGACGTACGACGACACGGGCTTCGGCGTGCACTTCGCGTTCTTCGCCCGGACCGACCAGGCCACCCGGCTCCGGATCCTGGAAGGTCGTCGTCGCAGGATCGAGGAGCGTCGCGAAGGCCTTCGTGACGTGCTCGGCCGGGCAGCCGAGCGACTCGACGCCTACACCCTGGAGCTGCAGCGTCACGGCCTGGAGGCCTGTGAGCGCGAGGTCCGCTGGCTGGAGGAGCTCATCGCCAACGAGCGCTCCGGCCGAGCCCCGACGGTCCCGCAACCCGGGACGGCCGGCGGCCGACGAGAAAACGACAGCCCGCCCCCGCCTGGAGAGTCCAGGAAAGAGCGGCCGTGATGAAAGAAGAAGGAGGCAGACGCTATGGGCTCCGTCCGCGTCGCCATCGTCGGCGTGGGTAACTGCGCCTCGTCCCTCGTGCAGGGCGTGGAGTACTACCGCAACGCCGACCCGACCGACCGCGTCCCGGGTCTCATGCACGTCACCTTCGGCGACTACCACGTCTCCGACGTGAAGTTCGTCGCGGCGTTCGACGTGGACGCCAAGAAGGTGGGCATGGACCTCGCCGAGGCGATCGTCGCCAGCGAGAACAACACCATCAAGCTGTGTGACGTGGCGCCGACCGGCGTGACCGTGCAGCGTGGCCCGACCTTCGACGGTCTCGGCCAGTACTACCGGGAGATCATCGAGGAGTCGGACGCCGAGCCGGTCGACGTGGCCCAGGCGCTGCGCGACGCGCAGGTCGACGTGGTCGTCTCCTACCTGCCGGTGGGCTCCGAGGAGGCCGACAAGTTCTACGCCCAGGCCGCGATCGACGCGGGCTGCGCGTTCGTGAACGCCCTGCCGGTCTTCATCGCCTCCGACCCGGTGTGGGCGAAGAAGTTCTCCGACGCCGGCCTGCCGATCGTCGGCGACGACATCAAGAGCCAGGTGGGTGCCACCATCGTGCACCGCGCCCTGGCCAAGCTGTTCGAGGACCGCGGGGTCGAGCTGCTGCGCACGTACCAGCTCAACTTCGGCGGCAACATGGACTTCATGAACATGCTGGAGCGCAACCGCCTGGTCTCGAAGAAGATCTCGAAGACCCAGTCGGTGACCTCCCAGATCCCGCACGAGATGGCCAAGAGCGACGTGCACATCGGCCCGTCGGACCACGTGCCGTGGCTCGACGACCGCAAGTGGGCGTACATCCGCCTGGAGGGCCGCTCCTTCGGTGACGCCCCGCTCAACGCCGAGCTCAAGCTCGAGGTGTGGGACTCGCCGAACTCGGCCGGTGTCATCATCGACGCCGTCCGGGCCGCGAAGATCGCGCTGGACCGGAAGATCGGTGGCCCGATCCTCTCCGCCTCCTCGTACTTCATGAAGTCCCCGCCGAAGCAGTACGCCGACCACGAGGCGCACGCCGCCGTCGAGGCGTTCATCAAGGGCGAGGTCGAGCGCTGACGCGCTGAACCACCGCACCGTCGAGGGCCGGGTCCGCACGGACCCGGCCCTCCGCGCGTCCCGGCCCACCGGCCGGGGGTACGTCAGGACCAGGCGCGTCGCAGCGCCACGCCCGCCTCCAGCTCCAGCAGGGTCACCTTGCGCGGCAGGCCGCCGCCGAAGCCGACCAACTTGCCGCCCGCGCCGACGATCCGGTGACAGGGCACGATCACCGGAACCGGGTTGCGGTTGCAGGCCACCCCGACCGCGCGGGCCCCGCCCGGGTCCCCGACCGCCTTCGCCACCTCGCCGTAGGTCCGCGTCTCCCCATACGGGATGAGGGTCATCTCCCGCCACACCGCGCGCTCGAACTCCGACCCCCGGGGTGCCACCACCGGCACGGTGAACTCGATCAGCTCACCGGCGAAGTACGCGCGCAGCTCGGCCAGCGCCCGAGCGGCCAACTCGTCGCCGGGCCGGTCGGTCGCCGACTCCACCCGGCCGAAGTGCGCCCCGCGGACGGCCTCGCCGTCGGTGGCGACGGAGAACTCCCCGATCGGTGAGTCGAGCACGGTCCAACGCATGCCCCCCATTCTGTCGCCCGGTCGGGCAAAGTTCTCCGCACCCCGTGCGTCTGAGGTACGGAGGTGGGCGGTGGCCGAGGTGACCGACGGGGAGTTCACCGCGTTCGTCAACGAACGGGGGGCCGCCCTGCTGCGCGTCGCGTACGCGCTCGCCGGGAACCAGCACGCGGCGGAGGACCTGCTGCAGAACGCGCTGGCCAAGGCGTACGCGCGCTGGCCGCGGATCCGGGGCGACGCCGAGCCGTACGTGAAAAGGATCCTCTACCACGACCAGGTCTCCGGCTGGCGGCGCCGCTCGCGGCGCTCCGAGGTCCCGGTCGCGGAGCTGCCGGAGCGGGCCGCGGTGGGCGACAGCGGCGACGACACCGACCTGCGGCTGCTGCTGCGGGACGCGCTGCGGGCGCTGCCACCCCGGCAGCGGGCCGTGCTGACCCTGCGCTACCTGGAAGACCTCAGCGTCGAGCAGACCGCGGCGCTCCTCGGCTGCCGGGCCGGCACGGTGGCCAGCCAGTCCGCCAAGGCGCTGGCCCGGCTGCGCCAACTGGTGCCGGGGCTGGACGAGCTACCGAGCCGTACGGAGGTGACGCGATGAGCCGGGCCCTGGACGCGACGCTGCGGGCGGTCGTGCACGACCTCGCCGACGGGGTACGGCCGTCGCCCGACCTGGCCGCCGCGGCGCTGCGCCGGGGTCGCCGGCTGCGTCGCCGGGGGCGGGCCACCGCGGCCGGGGCGGCCCTGCTGGCGGTCGTCGCCGTGACGCTGCCGTTCGTGCTGCTCCGGCCGGAACCGGCCGCGCGACCCGCGGGGCCACCCGCCACGCCGCCCGTGACGGCCACCCCGTCACCACCGATCCGACCCACCCCCGGCCCGGACTGGGTGACGAAGCCGCTGGTGCTGCCCGGCGACTGGGTGGTCACCCGGGCGGGCACCCGAGCTGGTTCGGGCAAGGGATTTCTCCTCGACCGGGGCCGCGGGCGGTACCTCCAGACCGACCGCTACGACGGGATCTTCCCCGCGCCGACCGGTTCCCTGGTCGCCGTCACCGAGAAGGACCGGCCCCGCGACGTGGGCCTGGTCGACCTGGTGAGCGGCAAGACCCGGTGGTACGAGGTGGGCCGGGCGCTGGCCGGCCTGCAGTGGTCGCCGGACGGCCGGCGACTGCTGTTCACCACCAGGCAGGTCGACCACTTCGGTTTCATCGTGCTGGAGACGGACGGCACCAAACAGGCCCACGTGACTGGCTGGCTGGGCTGTACCAACTTCTGCGAATTCACCTGGTTGCGGAACGGCCGGGAGGTGGGGCTGACCCTGACCGCCCGCCGGGCGCCGGAGAGCGCGCCGCGGGATCTCGCGAAGGGCGTACAGGTCTTCTCGGCCGACGACGGCCGCCCCACCCGCTTCGTCACCATGCCGGGCGCGCCGGTCGGCCCGGATGCCTGGTCACCGGACGGGAAGCTCGTGGTCGTCCAAGGGCAGGACGCACCGCTGCTGGTCGAAACCGCGACCGGCCGGGTGGTGAATCCGCTGCCGTCCGCCGACGTGGCCTGGGTCTCCGCCGACCGGCTGCTCTACCGGCGGCCGAACGGATCGCGGGACTTCGTGCTCGCCGACCCCACCGGCCGGGAGCTGGTCCGTCAACCACTGCCGAAACAGCTGGTCGATCTTGAGCTGACCGTTGCGCCGAGCTGAGCGTTCGGACAGCCGACGACCTTGCGCGGCATCGATACCGTGCAGGTCGTGGCCACGGGGACGCTCATCTTCCTGATCATCGGTGGAGTCGGGGTCGGCGTGCTGGCGCTCGCCCTGCTCGGCACCGAGCTGTTCACCTTCGGCCATCCGGACGTCGACGGTCCGGTGTCGCTGGAGGCGGTCGCCGGGTTCATCGGCGCGTTCGGCTTCGGCGCCGCCATCGTCAACGAGTTGCTCGGCGGGCGTACCCCCGGGATGATCGCGGCGGCGGTGGGCGGCGGCGTGTTCGCCGCCGTGCCCACCGGGTGGCTGGCGGCCCGGCTCAGCCGCGCGGCCCGGAACATGCGCACGGACCCCACGCCGACCCGGGACCACCTGGTCGGCGCGATCGGCCTGGTGGTGACCCCGGTCCCCGCCGGCGGCTACGGCGAGGTCCGGGTACGCCTCGCCGGCCAACCGGTCAAGCTCAACGCCCGCGCCGACCAGCCACTCCCGGTCGGCGCCCGGATCTTCGTGGTCGAGGCGCTGAGCGAGACCAGCGTGCACGTCGAGACCTACTAAACCCCCATCGCAGAGACGGGAAGTCCCATGCTCCTGCTCGTCGCCATCGGCGGCGCGGTTCTCCTCGCCGTCCTCCTCATCCTCTTCGTGCTCTCCCGGATCAAGGTGGCCGGCCCGAACGAGGCGTTCATCGTCACCGGCCGCAAGGGTCGGACCACCCAGACCGCCGACGGCGGACGCTCCACCGACATGTCCGGGCAGAAGGTCGTGCTCGGCGCCTCGGTCTTCGTCCTGCCGGTGGTGCAGAAGCTCCAGTCCCTCGACCTGTCCAGCCGCCGGATCGACGTCGGCATCAAGGGCGCGGTGAGCAAGCAGGGCATCCGGACCGACCTGCACGGCGTCGCCATCGTCAAGGTCGGCGGCACCGAGGACGCGATCCGCGCCGCCGCCCAGCGCTTCCTGCACCAGCAGGACGAGATCGACAACTTCACCCGGGAGGTGCTGGCCGGTGCCCTCCGCTCGATCGTCGGGCGGCTCACCGTCGAGGAGATCATCCGGGACCGGGCGGCGTTCGCCAGCGCCGTGGCCGAGGAGGCCGAGCACTCGATGACCAACCAGGGCCTGGTGCTGGACACCTTCCAGCTCCAGGACATCCTGGCCGAAGGGTCGTACCTGCAGGACCTGGGTCGGCCGGAGGCGGCCCGGGTGCTCAAGGACGCCGCCATCGCCGAGGCCCGGGCCCGGCAGCAGGCCGAGCAGGAGCGGCTGCTCGCCGAGGAGGCGATCGCCGAGGCGAACCGGAACCTCGCGCTCAAGCAGGCCGGCATCCAGGCCGAGATCGACGCCGCCAAGGCGAAGTCGGCGGCGGCCGGCCCGCTCGCCCAGGCCGAGCGGGACCAGGCGATCCTCTCCGAGCAGCAGAAGGTCGCCGAGCGGAACGCGGAGCTGAAGCAGCGCCAGCTCGACACCGAGGTGCGCAAGCCGGCCGACGCGGCCCGCTACAAGGTCGAGCAGGAGGCCGAGGCGGCCCGCAACGCGGCGGTGCTGCACGCGGACGCGCAGCGGCAGGCCACCATCGCCGCCGCGCAGGCCGCCGCCGAGCAGGCCCGGCTCACCGGTGAGGGCGAGCGGGCCCGCCGGGCCGCGCTGGCCGAGGCGAACGCGATCGAGGGCGCCAAGGAAGGTGAGGCGGAGCAGCGGCGGCGTTCCGCGATCGCCGAGGCGATCGAGCGGGAGGGCCAGGCGGAGGCCGCGGCCATCCTGGCCAAGGGGCAGGCGGAGGCGGAGGCGATGGGCCGCAAGGCCGAGGCGTTCGCCGCGTACGGCGAGGCCGCCGTGCTCGACCTGCTGGTCAAGGTGCTGCCGCAGGTGGTCGAGGCGGCCAGCGCGCCGATCGGCGCGATCGACAAGATGACGGTGATCTCCACCGACGGCGCGTCCTCGCTGACCAAGTCGGTGGCCGGCAACGTGGCCCAGGGCCTCCAGCTCGGCAGCGACCTCACCGGCATCGACCTGGCCGGGCTGCTCGCCCGGCTCGGCGGCGGTACGCAGGCCAACGGCCGGACTGCGGTGGACAGCAGCGCGGTGGAGCACTGACCGGTGGCGGCCGGGCCCTCGGCGGGCCCGGTCGCCACACCGCGGCAACGACGGCGCCCACCGGACCCGGTGGGCGCCGTCGTCATTGTCAGTCGAGGACGCCCTGCTCCCGGGCCCACCGCAGCAGCTCCGCCTCGGCCTCCTCGCGGTCCAGCGGGCCGCGCTCCAGGCGCAGCTCCTTGAGGTGCTGCCACGCCTTTCCGACCAGCGGACCCGGCGGTACGCCGAGCAGCTCCATGATCGCGTTGCCGTCCAGGTCGGGGCGGACCCGGGCCAGATCCTCCTCGGCGGCGATCCGGGCGATCCGCTCCTCCAGCGCGTCGTAGTCGGCCGCGAGCTGGGCCGCCTTGCGCCGGTTGCGGGTGGTGACGTCCGACCGGGTCAGCTTGTGCAGGCGGGGCAGCAGGTCGCCGGCGTCGGTGACGTACCGGCGCACCGCCGAGTCGGTCCACTCGCCCCGGCCGTACCCGTAGAACCGCAGGTGCAGCGCGACCAGCTTGACCACCTGCGCGGTGACGTCCTTGGGGTAGCGCAGGGCCTTCATCCGGGCCTTGGTCAGCCGGGCACCGACCACCTCGTGGTGGTGGAAGCTGACCCGGCCATCCGGGCCGACCGCCTTGGTGGCCGGCTTGCCGACGTCGTGCATCAGCGCGGCCATCCGGAGTACGAAGTCGCAGCCGCCCTCTTCCAGCGCCATCGCGTTGCTGACCACGGTCAGGGTGTGCTCGTAGACGTCCTTGTGCTGGGCGTGCTCGTCGATCTCCAGCTTCAGGCTGGAGAGCTCGGGAATGAACCGGTCGGCCAGCCCGGTGTCGACCAGCAGCCGCAGCCCGGTGATCGGGTCCGCGCCGCAGAGCAGCTTGCTGAACTCGTCGCGGATCCGCTCGGCGGTGATCCGGTCCAGGTCGGCGGCCATCCGGGTCATCGCCTCGCGGACGTCCGGGTGGACGGCGAAGCGGAGCTGGGCGGCGAACCGGGCCGCGCGCAGCATCCGCAGCGGGTCGTCGCCGAACGACTCCCGGGGCGTGCCGGGAGTACGGATGATCTTCGCGGCCAGGTCGGCCAACCCGCCGTACGGGTCGGTGAACCGGTGGTCGGGGACGCTGACCGCCATCGCGTTGATCGTGAAGTCCCGGCGCTTGAGGTCGTCGACCAGATTGGTGCCGTACTCGACGATCGGGTTCCGGCTGACCTGGTCGTACGCCTCCGCACGGAAGGTGGTGATCTCCAGGCGGAGCCCGGCGCGCTGGCAGCCGATGGTGCCGAACTCCCGCCCGGTCTCCCAGATCGACTCGGCCCAGCCGCGGACGATGGCGAGCGTCTGGTCCGGGAGGGCGTCGGTGCAGAAGTCGAGATCCTCGCCGAGGCGGCCGAGCAGCGCGTCCCGGACCGAGCCGCCCACCAGGTGCAGTTCGTGACCGGCCCTGGCGAACCGTCGGCCGAGCTCGTCGGCGACCGGTGAGACGCGGAGCAGTTCGGCGACGGCGTTACGCTGCGCGGCGGTCAGCTCGCGACGGTCAGCGGCGTGGGAGGCGGAGGCTTCGGACATGGGATCGCCAGCCTATCGGGCGGGGACGGCACCTAATGCGCCGGGCGTGGGTAAGCGGTCGAGGTTGACTAAGGTCATGGGCGTGCGGGCCCGGTGGTCCGGCTCCGACGTACCCCTTGGAGGCTGGAGATGAGCGGCGGGCTGTACCGCAGCGCGAACGCGCACGGCGGCGGCCAGCCGCCGGACGACGGTGCCACCTTCATCTCCGCCGAGCCGCTGAACCAGCCGGGCGTGGAGGCCACCGCGCCACCGCAGGAGGTGGTCGCCGAGACCAGCGCCGCGGCCAACAGCGCGGTGATGGCGATCGGCAGCCTGGTCAGCCGGGGTACGGGCTTCGTCCGCAACCTGATGATCGGTGCCGCCCTCGGCAACGCGGTCGGCGACGTCTACACCACCGCCCAGTTCCTGCCGAACCAGGTGTACGAGTTCCTGCTCGGCGGCGTGCTCACCAGCGTGCTGATCCCGGTGCTGGTCCGGCGCCGCAAGATCGACCCCGACCGGGGCGAGGCGTACGCGCAGCGGCTGCTCACCCTCGCGGTGCTCACGTTGGCCGCCGCGGCGCTGCTGGCGGTGGTCTCGGCGCCGGTGCTCACCGCGATCTACGCCGCCGGCAAGGACGCCGCATACAAGGGGCTGGTCAACGACCTGTCCTACCTGATGCTGCCGATGCTCTTCTTCACGGGGGTCAGCGCGCTGATCGCCGCCGTGTTGAACACCCGGGGGCACTTCGCCGCACCCATGTGGGCGCCGATCCTGAACAACCTGGTGGTGATCGGCGTCCTCGGCCTGTACATCGGCGTGTACGGCGCCAAGGCGCTGCAGCCGGCGCAGATGACCCCTGGTCGGATCCTGCTGGTCGGCGGCGGCACCCTGCTCGGCGTGGCGGTCCAATCAGCCGGCCTCCTGCCGGCGCTGCGCAAGGTCGGCTTCCGGTGGAAGTGGCGGTTCGACTTCCGCGAACTGGGCCTGCGCGAGCTGGCCCGGCTCGGTGCCTGGATGTTCTGCTACGTCGGGGTCAACCAGCTCGGCCTCTTCGTGGTGGTCAACCTGCTCACCCGGGCCGCCGGTGAAGACAGCCAGAAGACCCAGGCCGGCCTGTTCATCTACAACGGCGTCTTCCTGCTGCTGATGATGGCGCACGGCATCATCGCCGTCTCGATCATCACCGCGCTGATGCCGCGGATGAGCGCCGCCGCCGGTGAAGGCCGGTTCCGCGACGTCACCGCCGATCTGTCCCGGGGCACCCGGATGGTCACCGCCGTCCTCGCCCCGGTCGCGGTCTGCTACGCGGTGCTGGCCGGCCCGCTCTCGGTCGTGATCTTCCGGTACGGCGCGTTCACCGGCAAGGACGCGGTGGCCCTCTCGACCGTGCTGCTGGTGGCGGCGGCCGGCCTGGTGCCCTTCTCGATCAGCCAGCTCTTCACCTTCGCCTTCTACGCGCTGCCGGACACCAAGACGCCGGCCCTGGTCAACATCCCGGTGGTGGCGCTGCGGGTGCTCCTCCAGATCGGCCTCTTCCTCGCCTTCTCGACCACCTTCGCGGCGGCCGGCATGATGCTCGGCAACGCGATCTCGTACGTGGCGGCGGCAGTGATCTCGGCTTTGCTGCTGCGGCCCCGGGTGGGCCGGATCGGGCTGGGCGAGATCATGCGGACCATGGGCCGGGTGCTCGTCGCCGCGCTGGGCGCGGCCCTGGTCGGCCTGCTGGTGGTCAGGCTGCTCCCCGGCGACCCGGGGCACCTGAGCTGGCTGGCCGCCGCGGTCCGGCTGGTGATCGGCGGCGCCGTGATCGGCGCAACGTACCTCGGGCTGGCCATGGCCCTGCGGATCGGCGAGATCACCGAGGTGGTCGGGATGGTCCGCCGCCGCCTCGGCCGCTGACCCGGCCCCCTCGACGACGGACGGTGAACGAGGATCACCAGCCTGGGGATACGGCTGTGGATAACTCGGGATTTCGCGGCCCAGTAGGCCGGTCAGCCTGTGGACAACCAACCGTAAGGATGAGGGTGACCCTCCCGACCAGGGGAATCCGCCGAGGCGTCGCGGGGCCGGCCACCGCGCGCCCCTGCGCCGACGAGTTGTTGCCAACCTCTAGATTGGCTGGTGGGTGTGCCAACGCCGGAAATGACCCGGCCGGATCGCTCCGGTCTGGCGTCCCACCGGCTACGGCGGGAAGATGACATGTCGAGGAACCGGGCATCCCGGGTAAGGTCGGTCTCGACGGGTACGGCAGGTGCCGACGCGGACGTCGACGCCGGTCTGCCGGTTCCTTCGAAGGCAGAGCAGGAAGCCACATGCCCAGCAGCACGGGTCCATCGATCGACACGATCACCGAGGGAGGACGGGTGACCCAGGTCGGCGAGGGTCAGGAGGCGGAGGAGACTGCCCCTCCGGTCATGACCTTCGGTGCTCCCACGGCCGGTGAGGTCCTTGCCGAGCGGTATGAGCTGGTCGAGCACATCAACAACGACAGCGCGGGCCGGCTGGTCTGGCGCGGGGTCGACGTCGTGCTGCGCCGTCCCGTCGCGGTGGTCCTCCGCTACCCGGGCGGCGACTCGGCCACCGAGATGCTCCAGGCGGCCGTCGCGGCCAGCCGGGTGATCCACCCCAACCTGGTGGGCGTCTACGACGCCATCGACGAGGCCGACCGGGCGTACGTGGTCCGCGAGTGGGTGGACGGCCAGTCCCTGCGCGAGCTGGTCACCGCCGACGGTCCGCTGGACCCGGCCCGGGCAACCGCCATCGGCAACGCGGTCGCGAGCGCCCTCGCCGCGGTGCACGCCACCGGCATGGTGCACGGCAACCTCCACCCCGGCACGGTGATGATCAGCGACGACGGCCGGGTGGTGCTGGCCGACGCGCGTACCGACGGCGCGGACAGCCAGGAGAACGACCTCCGGGCGGTCGGCGGGGTGCTCTACTTCGCCCTGACCGGGCACTGGCCGCACGGCGAGGCCCCGCTGCACGGCGCCACCGCCGGGCACGGCCGCGCCGCGATCCCCGACGCGGTCCGCGACGCCAGCGGCACCATCGCCGCGCCCCGGCAGGTACGCGCCGGCGTGCCGGCGTACCTCGACGACCTCACCATGGACCTGCTCGACCCGGAGATCGCCCCGCCGTCGTCGGACGTGCTGGCCGCCGAGCTGAGCCGGCTGGACGTCCCCGCCGACGAGCACTACCTGGAGCCGACCGGCCCGCTGCGCTTCACCGCCGAGACCGGCGAGGAGCCGTCGCCGCTGGCCGCCGCCGGTGGCCGCAAGGTGGCCCTGGGCATCGCCGGGATCCTGGCGGTGGCCCTGGTCGGGCTGCTCGTCGGGATCAGCCTGCTCGGCGACGACAAGAAGCAGCCGACCGAGCCGGTCGCCCGTCCGACCAGCAGCGCGCCCGCGGGAAACGACGGCAGCCCGGCCAGCACGGTCCGCAAGCTCAACATCCAGGACGTCCGGATCATCGATCCGGACAGCCGCAAGCGTGACGAGCTGAGCGGCGTCGAGAAGGTGATCGACGGCAACGAGGACGAGGGCTGGGCGACCGACACCTACAACTCGGCCGACTTCAGCCGCTACAAGAAGGGCATGGGGGTCTGGATCGATCTGGGCGAGGAGCACACGGTCAAGTCGCTGCAGGCCGTGCTGTCGACCCCCGGTGCCTCGGTCCAGCTGCTCGCGGGGAAGGCCGACTTCCCGTCCAGCTCGTCGGGTGACAAGCAGCTCGTTACCAGCTACGCCACCCCGATCGGCCAACCGGTCGAGCACGCCGGCCTGACGGTGACGTTCGACGGATTCAACCCGGAGCAGAAGTACCGCTACCTGCTCTTCTGGATCACCGAGCTGCCGAAGAAGGACAGCGGGGGCGGCTGGAAGCTGGGGGTCCAGGAGATCACGGTCCAGGGGTCGTGAACCGCCGGCCACGGCTTCCGCGCCGCCTCCCGTGGACGCGGTGATGGCGGGTCGCGGCGGGCGTACGCCGGAGCCGGCGACCGGGGACGGCCTGCCGGCCGGGCCGTCCGACCTCGACCTGCTGCGCGCACACGTCGCCGGCGACCGGGACGCGTTCACCGAGCTGTTCCACCGGCACCGGGACCGGCTCTGGGCGGTGGCCCTGCGTACCCTCGGCGACCGCGAGGAGGCCGCCGACGCGCTCCAGGACGCCCTGCTGTCCGCGCACCGCGCGGCGGCCCGGTTCCGCGGCGACTCGGCGGTCACCACCTGGTTGCACCGGATCGTGGTGAACGCCTGCGTGGACCGGATGCGGCGACGCCAGACGCATGCCACCGTCCCGCTGCCCGACGGCGTGCACACCGACGGGGAGCCGGGCCGGCACACCGGCGGGGTGGAGCCGGCGGCCCCGGTTCGTGACCACGACACCGCCCTGGTGGTCCGGCAGGCCCTCGCGCAGCTGCCGGCCGAGCAACGGGCCGCGCTGGTCCTCGTGGACGTGCAGGGCTACCCGGTGGCGGAGGTGGCCCGGATCCTCGGCGTCGCGGAGGGGACGGTGAAGAGCCGCTGCGCCCGCGGGCGGGCCCGGCTGGCCGTGCTCCTCGGACATCTGCGTACCGGCTCCGACGAGACGCCGGACGTGCCGCGCGTCACCGGGGGGAACCCCCGGCCGCCCGAGGGCGTCGGATCGACGTCGGGGTGGTCCCGGCGGGACGTCAGCCAGGAGGAGACGTGACTTCCCGGGAGTTCAGCGGGGTCGACCCCGACCTGCTCGCCGACTACGTCGGCGGCGCGCTGGACGGCACCCCGGAGCAGGCCACGGTGGCCCGGCTGATCGAGTCCGACCCGGCCTGGGGCGACGCGTACGCCGCGCTGGCGCGGGCGATCGAGCTGGTCCACGCCGACCTCGCCGACTGGGCCGCCGCTCCCGCGCCGGAGCTGCCGCTGACCGTGGCGGACCGGATCACGGCGGCGCTCGCCGGCGCTGGGCCGGCCCCGGCCGACGCCACCCGAGTCGACGCCGAGGAGTGGGCCGGCGCGCCCGGCCCGGGCCGGCGCGAGGTCGGCGACGGGGAGCCGGAAGCGCCCCACCCGGCCGAGGCCCGCGGGGCGACGCCGGTCTCCGTGCCGATCCAGCCGCGGCGGGCAGACGGGGCGACGCGGCCCGCCGAACGCCCGGCCCGCAACACCGGACCGGGCCGGCGCTCCCGGCGCTGGGCCCGGATCGCCGGGCCGGTCGCCCTGGCGGCCGTCTCGGTCACCGCGGTCGGGCTCGGGATCAGCCACCTGGTCGACACCGCCAACCACGGCGTGACGTCGACGGCGGACCGCGCCGGGTCGGCCGCCGGCCGGGCGCAGCCCGAGGCGGCTGCCGCCGCGCCCTTCCGGACCGCCGGGCCACCCCAGCACAGCGGCACCGACTACGGCCCGGACCAACTGCCCGGCAGCATCATGACGCTGGCCTCGCCGTCGGCGGCCCGTGGTCCCGGCGAGACCGCCGGAATGGCGCCGGACGACCAGCGCAAGTCGGCGGGGGCCGGCCTGGAGCGGCTGGCCCGCCCGGGGGCGTTGGCGTCCTGCCTCGGCGCGATCAGCGCCGAGCACGGAGCCGGACTGATCACCCTCGACCTGGTCGACTACGCGTCGTTCCAGGGGCGTCCGGCGCTCGTCGTCACCTTCGTCGACCCGAGCGGCACGCGCTGGGCGTGGGTAAGCGGAGCCGAGTGCGGGGTGCCCGGGTCCGGCGCGGACACCCGCTTCCGTACCCGAGTAGGGTGAGGTCACGGTCGCCCGGGCGTGTCCTGCCACGTGACGTGACCCACCAGATGACCGGCTCGGGAATCCCCGCTTCGTACGATGACGTTCTGCAAGTCAGGCGCCGACGCCGCTGAGCCGTCGGCACTCGGGATCGACATCGGTGCGCGCCGGTGACGAACACACACATCGGGAGACGGCAGTGGACGAGGTCCGCAACCTGATCATCATCGGCTCCGGGCCGGCCGGTTACACGGCGGCGGTCTATGCCGCGCGCGCCAACCTCAAGCCGCTCGTCATCGAGGGCGTGCAGTCCGGTGGCGCGCTGATGACGACCACCGAGGTGGAAAATTTCCCCGGCTTCGCCGACGGCATCCTCGGGCCCGAACTGATGGACAACATGCGCAAGCAGGCCGAGCGGTTCGGTGCCGAGTTCCTGACCGACGACGTGACCCGGGTCGAGCTCAAGGACACCGGCGAGATCGGCTCGGACGCGGTGAGCACCGTCTGGGTGGGCGCGACCGCCTACCGGGCGAAGGCGGTCATCCTCTCCACCGGCTCCGCCTGGCGTCCGCTGGGTGTGCCGGGTGAGCAGGAGTACCTCGGCCACGGCGTGTCGTCCTGCGCGACCTGCGACGGCTTCTTCTTCCGCAACCAGCACATCGTGGTGGTCGGCGGCGGTGACTCGGCGATGGAGGAGGCCAGCTTCCTCACTCGGTTCGCCGACTCGGTGACGATCATCCACCGCCGGGACTCGTTCCGAGCCAGCAAGATCATGGCCGAGCGGGCCCTCTCCAACGACAAGATCAAGGTCGAGTGGAACACCGTGATCGAGGAGATCCTCGGCGACGACGGCAAGGTCAGCGGCGTCCGGGTGCGAAACGTGCACACCGGCGAGAGCAAGGTGCTCGACGTCACCGGGGTCTTCGTGGCGATCGGCCACGACCCGCGCAGTGAGCTCTTCCGCGGGCAGATCGAGCTCGACGACGAGGGGTACGTGAAGGTGCAGGCGCCGAGCACCCGGACGAACGTGCCGGGCGTCTTCGCCGCCGGTGACGTGGTCGACCACACCTACCGGCAGGCCATCACGGCCGCCGGTACGGGCTGCGCCGCCGCCCTGGACGCCGAGCGCTTCATCGCCACCCTGCAAGGCTGAAGAATTTTCTCAGAAAAGTCCCGGAGGAGGGGTTCATAGTGGGTGCAACCAAGGCGGTCACCGACGCGAGCTTCGCGAGCGACGTGCTGAAGTCCGACAAGCCGGTCCTGGTCGACTTCTGGGCGGAGTGGTGCGGACCGTGCCGCAAGGTCTCGCCGCTGCTCGAGGAGATCGCCGGCGAGATGGGTGACCAGGTCACCATCGTCAAGCTCAACATCGACGAGAACCCCGAGACCGCGCGGGCGTACCGGGTGATGTCCGTGCCGACTCTCACCATCTTCAAGAACGGCGAGCCGGTGCAGTCCATCGCCGGCGCCAAGCCCAAGGGCGAGCTGGTGAGGCTCATCGAGTCGGCGCTCTGAGCCGGCTCCGCAGCCGAGGAACCCCCGTCGCCACCCGGCGGCGGGGGTTCCTGCTATCCCGCCCGGGTGCCCGACCTGCTCGAACCGGAAGCCGACGGTGACCGGCCACGGTACGCTCCGTAAGCGCCCCCAGCCATGGGGGCCACCTCCGTCGGAGTCTCCGGCCAGCCAGTGCCCGTGCAGAGGGGGTCATCGTGCGTCCCATCCGACCCGGTGACCGGGGACCTGCGGTGACCGAGATCCGTACCGTCCTCACCGGCCTCGACCTGCTTCCGGCCGGTGGCAAGGGCGACGACTTCGACGCCGAGACCGAGCGCGCCGTCCGGGCGTTCCAGCAGTCCCGCGGCCTGAGCGTGGACGGGCGGGTCGGCGCGGAGACCTGGCGGGCGCTGGACGCGGCCCGCTGGCGGTTCGGCGCGCGGACGCTGTACCACGCGGTGCCCGAGCCGCTGATCGGCGAGGACGTCCGGTCGCTCCAGGAACGCCTCCTGGAGATGGGGTACGACGTGGGCCGGGCCGACGCCATCTACGGGATCCGCACCTCGCGGGCGGTTGCTCAGTTCCAGCGGGAGATGGGGCTGAAGCCGGACGGCGCGTGCGGCCCGCACACCATGAACGCGCTGCGCCGCCTCGGCCGGAAGGTGGTGGGCGGGCGTCCGCAGTGGCTGCGCGAGTCCGACGCCATCCGGCAGGCCGGACCGACACTGGTCGGGCGGACCGTGGTGGTCGACCCGGGACACGGCGGCACCGATCCGGGCGTGGTGGTGCCGGACGGCCCACTCCGCTGGACCGAGGCGGACATCGTGCACGACCTGGCCAGCCGGTTGGAGGGGCGGCTCGCCGCGGCCGGCGTACGGGTGCAGCTCACCCGCGGCCCGTCGCCGGCAACCTGCCTGCCGGACGCCGATCGCGCCCAGCTCGCCAACTCCCTCGGCGCGGACGTGTTCATCTCGCTGCACGTCGACGGGCACGCCAACCCGGCGGCCAACGGGGTCGCCACCTACCACTACGGCACCAACAACGGCGTCACCTCGGCCACCGGGGAGCGGCTGGCCGGGCTGGTGCAGCGGGAGATCGTGGCCCGGACCGGGCTGCGGAACTGCCGTACCCACGCCAAGGCGTGGGACCTGCTGCGGCTGACGAAGATGCCGGCGGTCCGGGTCGAGGTGGGCTACCTGACCTCGCCGGAGGATCGGGGCCGGCTGGTCGACCCCCGGTTCCGGGACAAGGTGGTCGAGGCCATCGTCGCCGCGGTGCAGCGGATGTACTTCCCGATCGAACGGGACGTACCCACCGGCTCCATCGACGTCAGCGAGCTTCGGGCGATCGTCGCCGCCGGCACGGCGGTGGACTGACGGCAGGCTGCGGCGCGGGGCCGGGGCGCGGCCGGGCGGGGCTGACCCGGCGGCGCGGAGCTGACCCGGTCAGCTCGTCGAGCGGGTGGCCGGGGCGGGACGCACCGGGCGGAGCAGCGTCTCCGGGCTCATCGAGCCGAGCAGCTTCTCCAGCGCGTACTCGACGTCCGACTTCCAGCTCAGCGCCGTGCGCAATTCCAGCCGTAGGCGCGGGTAGCGGGGGTGCGGGCGGACCGTCTTGAAGCCCACCGACAGGAAGAAGTCGGCCGGCGCGAGGCAGGCCCGGGTCGGGTCGTCGCCGTCGTCCCCGAACTTCGCGTCGCCGAACGCCTCGATCGCCTTGATGCCGCGCTTGGTGAGGTCCCGGGCCACGCCTTGGACCAGCATCCGGCCCAGGCCGCCGCCGGCGAAGGCGGCCACCACGTTGGCCGTCATCAGCAGCGCGGCGTCCGCTGAGACCGGCGAGGTGGGAAAGGCCATCGAGCGCGGAACGTACGCCGGCGGGGCGTACATGACGAAACCGGCGGGCATGCCGTCGACGTACGCGAGCTTGCCGCAGGAGCCCCACTCGAGCAGCGTCTGGGAGACCCAGGCCTCCTTTTCCAGCCCGGGGTCACCGGCGGCGCACGCCCGGTCGGCGGAGACCGGATCCAGCTCCCAGTAGACGCACTGCCGGCACGGGCGGGGCAGGTCTTCCAAGGTGTCGAGGGTCAGACTGACCAGACGTCGCGACATGATCGCACCCCACCAATAGGCTCAGAGCCTCACTCCGCCGCTTTCCTGCCCCCGACGAGCGATCGTACGCCTCTGTCCCGCGGTGCGGGAGAGGACGTGCGAACGGCCACCCGGCACGGGCCGGACCGGTCCGGGATGTGGACTTTCTTCACATGGCGGCGCAGGTGGCGGGGGGTACCGACTACGATCGACCAACCGGCGTCCCGCGCCGCCAATGGTTGCCGGCATCGCGGGTACCAATCCGGGCGGCAGCCCCGCCGACACCCGATCGAGGTGATGTCATGACCGGCACGACGCTCGACGACTACACCGACCGGTACGCCCGCCGGGTCCGGGGGATGACCGCCTCCGAGATCCGGGCACTCTTCGCGGTGGCCAGCCGGCCGGAGGTGGTCTCGCTCGCCGGTGGGGCCCCGTACATCGCCGCGCTGCCGCTCGACGCGGTCGGCGAGATGCTCGGCCGGCTCGGCGCCGAGCACGGCGTCACCACGCTGCAGTACGGCATCGGGCAGGGCACCCTGGAGCTGCGCGAGCGGATCTGCGAGGTGATGTCCCTCTCCGGCATCGACGCCTCGTGCGGCGCCTCGCCGGAGGACGTGGTGGTCACCGTCGGCGGCCAGCAGGCGCTCGACCTGGTGGCCCGGCTCTTCCTGGACCCGGGCGACGTGGTGCTCGCCGAGGGCCCGACCTACGTCGGCGCGCTCGGGGTGTTCCAGGCCGCCCAGGCCCAGGTGGCCCACGTACCCATGGACGAGCACGGGCTGATCCCGGAGGCGCTGGAATCGGCCATCGCCGACCTGGCCCGCGCCGGCCGTCGGGTGAAGTTCCTCTACACCATCCCGACCTACCAGAACCCGACCGGCGTGACGCTGAGCGAGGAGCGGCGCGAGCAGGTGCTCGACATCTGCGAGCGGGCCGGCCTGCTGGTGGTCGAGGACGACCCGTACGGTCAACTCGGCTTCGAGGGGGACGCGCCCGCGCCGCTGCGCGCCCGGCGGCGGGACGGGGCCTTCTACCTGAGCACCTTCTCCAAGACCTTCGCCCCCGGCCTCCGGGTCGGCTGGATCCTCGCCCCGCACGCGGTCCGCGACAAGCTGGTCATCGCCAGCGAGGCGCAGATCCTCTGCCCCAGCGGATACGCCCAGGCGGCCGTCTCGACGTACCTCGGCACCATGCCCTGGCGGGAGCAGCTCAAGGTCTACCGGGAGGTCTACCGCGAGCGCCGGGACGCCATGCTCGCCGCGCTCGAGGACCTGATGCCGGCCGGCACCACCTGGACCAACCCGGGCGGCGGTCTGTTCGTGTGGGCGACCCTGCCCGACGGGCTCGACTCGAAGGCGATGATGCCGCGGGCGATCTCGGCGCGCGTCGCGTACGTGCCGGGCACCGGCTTCTACGCCGACGGCACCGGCAGCGGCAATATGCGGCTCAACTTCTCCTTCCCGCCGCCGGAGCGGATTCGGGAGGGCGTCCGCCGGCTGGCCGGCGTGATGGAGCAGGAGATCGCCATGCGCCGGGTCTTCGGCGCGGTCGGCGGCTCGGAGCCGCGGCGCAGGCAGGGCGGCTCGGACGCGCCCGGCCCCGACTTGGCATGATTCCCGCATGGCCGTCAGCCCTGCCGCACACAATTCCGTGACCGACCCCGCCGTCACCGACGAGCTGCACGTGCTGGTGCTCGCCGGCGGACTCTCGTACGAGCGGGACGTCTCCCTGCGGTCCGGCCGGCGCGTGCTCGATGCGCTGCGGGCGGTCGGCGTGGAGGCCGAGCTGCGGGACGCGGACGTGGCCCTGCTGCCCGCCCTGGCCGCCGACCCGCCGGACGCCGTGGTGATCGCCCTGCACGGTGCCACCGGCGAGGACGGCTCGCTGCGCGGGGTGCTCGACCTCTGCGACGTGCCCTACGTCGGCTGCGATGCCCGGGCCTCGCGGCTCGCCTGGGACAAGCCGTCGGCCAAGGCCGTGCTGCGCGAGGCCGGCATCCCCACGCCCGACTGGGTGGCCCTGCCACACGACCGCTTCTCCGAGCTGGGCGCGGTGGCCGTGCTGGACCGGATCGCCGACCGACTCGGCCTACCGTTGATGATCAAGCCGGCGCAGGGCGGCTCCGGACTGGGCGCCGCCGTGGTCCGGGACGCCAGGTCGCTGCCCGCCGCCATGGTCGGTTGCTTCGCGTACGACCAGACGGCGCTGGTGGAGCGCTACGTGCCCGGGATGGACGTGGCGGTCTCGGTGGTGGACCTGGGCGAGGGGCCGGAGGCGCTGCCCCCGGTCGAGATCGTGCCCCGCAACGGCGTGTACGACTACGCCGCCCGCTACACCGCCGGCCGGACCACCTGGCACGCGCCCGCCCGGCTGGACCAGGAGACGACCGACCGGGTGGCGGATGTGGCGCTCGCCGCGCACAACGCCCTCGGCCTGCGCGACCTCTCCCGGGTCGACCTGATCGTCGACGCGGACGGGCAGCCGCATGTGCTGGAGGTCAACGTGTCCCCGGGCATGACCGAGACGTCGCTGCTACCGCTGGCCATCCAGGCCGCCGGGCTGGACTTCGGGCGGGTGCTCGGCGCGCTGGTCAGCCGAGCCGCCCGTCGTCCGTAACGATCGCCTGTTCGGTCACTCCACCGGCGCGGCTGCTGACTCCTTCTTCGCCGGGCCGTTTTCCGGCTCGAGGGGACTCTCCAGCGCGGCGTCGTTTTCCGGCTCCGGGATCTCCTCCGCCGCCTCGATCACCGAAGCGGTTTCCTCCGCATCGGCCGCCACGCTCTCCGGTGCCGACGACGAGAAGCTCGACGGCGCCTGCCACTGAATGCGGGGCGGCTCGGCGAGCGGGCGGCCGCCGAACTCGGCCAGCCAGGCGGCGACCAGGGCCAGGTTCTCCCGCCACTGCGACTCGGAGATCGCGGGCAGGATCGAGTCCCACAGGGAGAGGAACGTGCCCCGCAGTTGCAGCCGTCCGTACGGCCGCGCCAGGAACCACATGTGCAGGTGCGCGGAGCCGTCACCCCAGCGGTTGACGTGCACCCGGGCGACGCCGTCCAGCGAGCGGATGGCCCGCTCCAGGCGGACGGTCATCACGCCCAACTCGGCGGCGAGCAGGTTCGGCAGATCGCCGAGATCGAGGTGGGAGCGGGACTCCAGGATCAGCACCATCGGCAGGCCGGTGGGGCGGTCCATCGCCCGTACCCGCCACCGCTCACCGACCCAGATGTACGCCTCGTCCGGGGCGTTGCAGGCGGTGCACTCCCGGTTTCCCTCGCCCCGGCGGGGCGGTTCGACCGGTACCGGATCGTCGAGCTGCTTGACGCGGAGATCGCCCTCGAAGGGGAAGGAGGGCCATTGGGTGAAGTCCGGGACTGAGGGAGGGGTGTCCTGCACGACGCTGACCCTAACCGAGTCCGCGGCGGCTGTCCCTACCTCTTTTCGTCGTTCGTCGTCGATCGGCGCGCGGTTGTCCACCGCGTTGTCCACAGGCCGCTGAGATCACCAGCACACCGCGTCATCCACAGCTCAACACGGGTTTCGCCGCGCTGTTTCACGTGAAACGAGGGTGCCCTGTGGAAAACAACTGTGGATAACCGGGTGGATGCCGGGGCGGGTTGTCCACCGGATGTTCACCTACCGCCTGGCCTCCCTTCCTAACGAGTGACGGGCCGATGGGCAGCGGGCATGTTCGGTCCGTCGTGCTGCGCCCGTTGCCCGCGTTCGGCAACCGGCAGGTGCTTGGCATGCCTCTTCCGGTGCTGCCCTCGCCGCAACTCCGGTCCGGTCGCGACCCCCGTCCGGGGTCCAAGATCTCTCGCTTCGGATGCCCGCCGGACCAACTGCTCCGACATGGTCTGCGGGCCGCCCTGAACCGCCTCGTCGCCCGGCTACCCGAAGCGGCGCCGGCACCTGGCATCGCTGCGCTCAAATCGCAGGGGCTCAGCCAGATGCCGGCCGAGAGGCTCCCGATCCGGCTGAGCACGAGCCGGCATCGTTCCGGTTCGGGCGCGTCCGGTCCGGTCACGCCGCGACTGGGTTGGACAGTGGTCCGAATCGAGACGCCGAGTGCGCCCAATGCGGAGGGATCCACAGCCCGAGCCGAGATGCGCTAGCAACTCCCGGGGCGCCTCCCGCAGCCTCGTTCATGCGGCAGGCAATGCCGAAGCTCTGGCACCGGGCTGCCTCCGAGGCAACAGCTCAGCCGGGCTACCTCAGGCGCCCGGGGGATACCGGGCTGCCGTCGCGTCCACGCGTGCACCTGGCTGGCGCGGCGTGGACGGCGGGCTCGGGCGGCGTTCGGCTCCGGCGACGTTCGGTCCCCGGCAACGTCGGCCCTCGGGCGTCGGTGGCGTGACCAAGCGAGGGTGGCTGCGGTGGCGGCACCGCCGGGGAGTGCCCGCCTTGCTCATGGCGCGGCCGCGCCTTTCCGCGCCGCAAACCGTCCGCGCCGCCGCCCTGGTCGTGGTCCTCGTGTCACTCCATTGATGTCGGATCAGGATTGCGGCTGGCAGGGCGACGGCCCGCTGGGTGCTTGGGTACCCCGCGTCCACTGACGCCGGGCCGCTGTTTCACGTGAAACGGTCCCTCGACTCGCTCGGCTCTCTCCGCCCCGTAGATCGCTAGCCACCCACCGGTGCGCCCGATCGGCATGGGTCGCGCGGCTTGTACGGCGGGCCGATGGCCGACCTGCGCGCCGGCTGCCGTACACCGCCCAGCCATTCCCGGTCCTACTTCTCGCCGGCTCGCTCGGCTGGTTCGGTTCGAGCGGCTGGTTGCTGCATTGCCGCGCTGTGGCCGCGCCCGTGTCGCTCCACAGTGTTCCGGTTCAGCCGGTCGGACCTGTTCGCCGCGGACCCATGCTCCCCCGCTCGCCTCGTCGCCGCGCTCCTGGCCTCCGAGCTCCGCTCAGCAACGGCCACGAACGCCGGAGCCGGATGACCCAGGCACGCCCGAGCTCCTCGTTCACGTGAAACAGCGGCACATGCGCGGCCGGACCGCGCCGGCCCTGGAATCCAGAGGCGGAGTGGAGCGCGAGGCGTGCCCGGTCCTCCGGCCCAGATTGCCACCGTTGCCTGCCGGGAGACCGTGGGGAAGGACTGCGGCGTGCGCGGCGAGATGGCGGAGACCGCCGGTGAGCGCTGGCGGAGGCGGTGAGCGCTGGGACGGCCTGCGGGCGTTGGGACGGTCTGCGGGCGTTGGGACGGTCTGCGGGCGGCCCAGTGGGGCCTGTTCGGCTTGGGGGCAATCCAATCCAAGAAGTTCCGGCCCGCCACGCACCTCCGCAGCGGCCGTCGACTTTTCTGATGCCCTACGCCTAGGCGTAAGCCAGCCTGCGTTTCACGTGAAACGGCACCGTCCCCGGTCGCGGCAACACATCCCCGCACGGCCGTTTCACGTGAAACGCCGGACGAAGTCCTGCCCCTCGGCGGCGGACTCCCACGCGCAGCAGTGGCCGCATCTCGCGGCAGCGAGCCGGCGATCCAATCGGCCGGGTCGGGGGTCGACATGGCGCGGGTGCTGACAACGACACCCTCCATCGCGCCATCCGCCCTTTCGGGCCGTTGAGAGCGCCGTGAGCACGACAGAGGAGCGGCAGGGCACTCGGAGACACCCCTACCCCGAACCGGAGACGTGAGGCCCGCAGAACCGGGGCGCTCGGCGTCGGCCGGCTGGCGGCCCGGTTCGGCACCCTGCCCGCACTGCGCGGGGTGCTGCTGACACAGACCCTGGCCCTGGTTCCGTCAGCCGGGAAGCCGGGACAGCGGCGCCAGCCGTCCAGCGACAGCGGCCCGAAGCTCCGCGCCCACCCCACAAACGGCTCGGCCGCGCCGTCACGAAGACGACGCGGCCGAGACCCACGACCCGTGCTCACTCGCCGGGCTGATCCTCCTGGCCCACCCCGATGATCCCGACGATCCGCTCCAGGTCGTCGACCGTGGCGAACTCGATCGTGATCTTGCCCTTGTTGCGGCCGATGTCGACCTTCACCCGAGTGTCGAACCGGTCCGAGAGCCGGTCGGCGAGGTCCGTCAACGCCGGCGCGTGCGGCTTCGGTCGGCGCTTCGCGGCCGGGGTCTTCGCCGGCCCGTCGGCGAGCGCGAGGGCGACCATCTCCTCGGTGGCGCGTACGGAGATGCCCTCGGCGACGATCCGCTTGGCGAGCTGCTCCTGCGCCTCGGCGTCGTCCAGGCTGAGGAGCGCCCGGGCGTGGCCGGCCGAGAGCACCCCGGCGGCAACCCGGCGCTGCACCTGAGCGGGCAGGTTCATCAGCCGGATGGTGTTCGAAATCTGCGGACGGCTCCGGCCGATCCGGCGAGCCAACTCCTCGTGGGTTGCCCCGAACTCCTCCAGAAGCTGCTGGTAAGCGGCCGCCTCCTCCAGCGGGTTCAGGTTGGCCCGGTGGATGTTCTCCAGCAACGCGTCCCGGAGCATCGCGTCGTCCTTGGTGTCCCGGACGATGGCGGGAATGCTCTCCCGGCCGACCGCCTGGGCGGCCCGCCAGCGCCGCTCACCCATGACGAGTTCGAACTTCTCGCCGTCGAGCGCACGGACCACGATCGGCTGGAGGAAGCCCACCTCCTGGATCGAGGTCTTCAGCTCCTCCAGGGCGTCCTCGTCGAAGACCTGCCGGGGCTGCTTGGGGTTCGGCACGATGGCGTCGACCGGGATCTCGGCGAAGCGGGCTCCCGGCACCGGGCTCAGCTGCGGTCCGGGCTCCGCGGCCGCCGGGGGCGCCCCGACCACGGCAGCGGCAGCGCCGGCCACGGCTGGGGGCGGCATTTCGGCCGCCGTACCGCCTGCGGGCTCGGCGGCCGCCGGGCTGCTGCCCGGCACCGGCCCGGTGGGGATGAGGGCACCCAGCCCTCGGCCCAGACCGCCGCGAGGACGGTTCTTCATGCGACGCCTCCCAGCGACTTCTCCGCACTACGCATTCCGGCTCACCGGCTCCTTGACGCCGCGCTCGGCGATTTCCTGAGCGGCCTCGAAGTAGCTCGTGGCCCCGCGCGAACCGGGATCGTAGGTCATCACGGACTGGCCGTAGCTGGGGGCCTCGGAGACCCGTACGTTCCGGGGGATCACGGCCTGGAGCACCTTGTCCCCGAAGTGGTTCCGCACGTCCTGCTCCACCGCGTCGGCCAGCCGGGTACGCCGGTCGTACATGGTGAGCAGGATGGTGGAGACCTCGAGCCTCGGGTTGAGGTGCTGGCGTACCAGGTTGATGTTGTTGATCAGCTGGTTGAGGCCCTCCAGCGCGTAGTACTCGCACTGGATCGGGATCAGCACCTCCTGCGCGGCGACCAACGCGTTGACGGTCAGCAGGCCGAGCGAAGGCGGGCAGTCGATGAACACGTAGTCGAAGTGCCCCGGGTACGCGGCGATGGCGCGGGCCAGCCGGGACTCCCGGGCGACGACCGAGACCAACTCGATCTCGGCGCCGGCCAGGTCGATGGTGGCCGGTACGCACCACAGGTTCGGGATGCCCTCCACCGCCTGGGCGACGTCCTCCAGGGGCACGCCCTCGATGAGGCAGTCGTACACGTCGGGGACACCGGTGTGGTGCGGGACGTTGAGCCCGGTGGAGGCGTTGCCCTGCGGGTCGAGGTCGACCACCAGGACCCGGTTGCCGTGCAGGGCGAGCGCCACCGCCAGGTTCACCGTGGTCGTGGTCTTGCCCACGCCGCCCTTCTGGTTGGCGACGCACATCACCCGGGTCCGTTCGGGCCGAGGCATGGTCACCTCGCCACTGGGATTCAGGATCTGCACGGCGCGCATAGCCTCCATAGCCAACGGTGGATCATCCTCTTCGCGCGTCGGGGTTTCACGTGAAACGTACGTGCTGTCGGCGGCTTCGGCACCGTAGGCGGCGGCCGGTGGCGTGTCGGCCGGGGCCACCTCGACCGCGACCACGTCGGGCGCGGACTGCGAGGTGGGCTGCTGCGGCACCGCCGAGACCGGCGGCTGCGGCTCGTAGCGCCCGGGGACAGCGGCGTTGCCGCGTGCCGGGCCGGGACGCGCGGTGGGCGCGTTGGCCGGACCACCTGTCGGGTCGAGCGGATCCCGCGTCGGGGGCACGTTCGCCGGCACCCCGGAGGTCGGCCGCACACCACCTCCGGCCGACACGTCCCGGCGTACCACCGGATCGCACTCCGGTGGACGCGGGGCCGCACCGTAGGACTCGTTGCCGCTCACCGGCCAGCCCGGGTAGTCGGTTTCACGTGAAACGGGGTCGGCAGGGGGTCGTCCTCCTGGCCCGGTCACCCGTGGATCGTCGTACCTGCCGTCGTCATGCACCTGTCATCCCTGCCCGCTCCGGATGGTCGGTCCGCACCCCGTCAATCAGGCCCCCGCGCTCGCTGCGCGGCCTACGGCCCGGCGGGAACGGTCGGGTTCGGTGCCGCCCGGCACCGCCGTTCCACATTATCGACGCGCGGCCAGCCTACGGCCGACGGGCGCAGCGGGTCCACGTTGGGTTCGGATCCGTCGGCCATCTCGCACCGCCACAACGGTAAAACCAGCGTCAGCGATCCCGGCCGTGCCCACCGCGGCGGCGGCCGCCGCGCGACCGCTTGGGGCCCTTCTTCTTGACCGGACCGATCACCCGCTCCCGGACCACCTCGATCACCGCGGCAGGCGGGTCGATCACGCCCACCCCGCACCGGTGCAGCTCCGGCTCGCCACCGCCGAGCCGGGCGACCGCCTCGGCGTGCTCGGCGATCTCCTCGGCGGCGGAGGCGCCCTTGAGCGCCACCAGCCGGCCGCCGGGCACCGCGAGCGGCAGGCACCAGGCGGCGAGCCGATCCAGCGCGGCCACCGCCCGCGCGGTCACGATGTCCGCGCTGAGCGGGGCGGTGTCGCGGGACCCGGCCGCCGCCTCCTCCGCCCGCCCACGGAAGACGCGGACGGAAGCGGTCAGGCCGAGCTGCTGCACGGCCTCGATCAGGAAGGTGGTCCGCCGGGCGAGCGGTTCTACGAGCGTGACGGTGAGGTCGGGGCGGGCGATCGCCAGGACCAGGCCGGGCAGCCCGGCGCCGGAACCGACGTCGATCACGCTCGCGCCCTGGGGAATCCGCTCCGCCACCGCCGCACAGTTGAGCAGGTGCCGTTCCCAGAGCCGCGGCGTCTCGCGGGGGCCGATCAGACCGCGCACCACGCCGTCCGTGGCCAGCAGTTCGGCGTACGCGGCCGCCAGCTCGAGCCGGTCGCCGAAGAGGGTACGGGCGGCCGCCGCCAGCTCGGGCGGCAGCGTCGCCGTGGCCGGGGACGCTGGCTGCGCCTCGCCGGTGTCGCCCTCGGCAGGGGACGCCGTCGCCGGCTCGGCGAACACCGGCTCGACGGAACCCACCGGGGCCGCCGGGACCGTTTCGCCTTCCGGTGCCGGGTCAGCCGAGAAGGCCGGAGTCACGACGTCCGAGGAATCGAACATCGTCGACGTGTCGTCATCGGAGCGGCCCGCTGGTGCACCACCGGAGAAGGCGGGGTCCGCGGTGGGCGGCGTACCCGTGATCGACGGGTCGGCCGGGGAGGCGTCCCCGTCGGAGAAGATCGGGTCGACGGCCGGGTCGGGCCGGACAGGCGACGGCCCGGGCGGCGTACCACCCGGGCCGGCCACGGCACCCGCCGTCGTCTCGTCGTGGGTCACCCCGTCAGTCCGCCGCCGGCCGGACGACGATGCACCGGTTCGGCTCGACGCCCTCGGACTCGCTCTCCACGCCGCTCATCGCGTTCACCACGTCGTGCACGCACTTGCGCTCGAACGCGGACATCGGCTCGAGGCGCACCGGCTCGCCGTACTCCTTGACCTTCTCCACCGCGTTCTTGGCGACGGCGGCGAGCTCCTTGCGCCGGGCAGCCCGGTAGCCGCCGACGTCGAGCAGCAGGCGGCTGGGCGAACCGGTCTGCCGGAACACCGCCAGCCGGGCCAACTCCTGGAGCGCCTCCAGGGTGGCGCCGCGCTGGCCGATCAGGTTCTGCAGGCGGCCACCGACCACCTCGACGACCGGGCGGCCGCCGGAGACCAGCTCGTCGATGTCGCCGTCGTAGTCGAGGATGTCGAGCAGACCCTCGACGTAGTCGGCCGCGATCTCGCTCTGCCGGAACAGGTCGCTCTCGGCCGGGGCCTTCTTCTCCGCAGCCGCCGACTCGGCCCCGGTCTCCTCGGCCTCGTCGGTGGGCATGGTCTCCTCGTCCAGGGACTGCTCGGCGCTGGGGATGCTGGTGTCGGTCACGGTCTCATCTCCGTACTCGCTCGGCCGGACCGTCGGGTCCGCTGGTCTCCCGGGGCCGGCGCGGGGTTCGCCGATGCCCTCGGGCACGTCTGTACGGGCCAGTTTCGCCCGTGACCGCGCTCCGCGCGGCGGTTCCGGCCCGGCGCCGACCGTACGGTGGCAGCTCGGGGGCCGGACGGGCCGCCACCGGGATCCCGGTGGCGGCCCGCAGGCTCAGCCCTGCCGCTTGGCGGGGCGGGTCTTCTTCGGGTTGACCGGCTTGGCGCCGGGCTTCGGACCGGCCACCTTGGGCGCGGTCGCCGGGGCCTTCGCCACCGGCTGGGCCTTACGGCCGAGCAGACCACCGGTCTTCGCCGGCTGGGCGGTGGGCCGCGCGCCGGCACCGGTCTTCGCCGTGGGCGGCGGCGGGAACTTCCGCAGCACCCACTGCTGCTGGCCGAGGGTGAAGAGGTTGTTGGTGACCCAGTAGATGATCACACCGATCGGGAAGATCGAACCGGACACCAGCAGCGAGACCGGGATGCCGTAGAGCATCAGGCGCTGGACCATGCGCTGCTGCGGGTCCTCCGCCCAGCCAGTCTTCAGGATCATCTGGCGGCTGGTCAGGTACGTCGTGGCGATCATGATGACCACCAGGATGCCGGCGACCAGCTTGACGGTGTTGCCGCTCGCACCGAGGCTGGCCAGCTCGTCGGCCGTCGAACCGAACTTGCCGGCGATCGGGGCGGTGAAGAGCTTGGCGTGCGAGGCGCTGTTGAACTGGTCGACCGTCCAGCCGTACAGGGTCTTGTTCGTCTTGTCCGGGTTGAGGCGGCGCAGCACGTGGAAGAGGCCCAGGAAGACCGGGATCTGGAGGAACATCGGAAGGCAGCCCATCAGCGGGTTGGCCTTTTCCTTCCGGTAGAGCTCCATCATCTCCTTCTGGAGCGTCTCCCGGTCACCCTTGTGCTTCTCCTGGAGCTCCTTGACCTTGGGCTGGAGCGCCTGCATCGCCCGCTGCGACTTGATCTGCTTGACGAAGACCGGGAACAAGATCACCCGGACCGTCACCACCAGGAAGACGATGGCAAGGATCCAGGGCCAGTTCGTCCCGATCACCGCCTCGGCCGGAACGATGGCGTCCCAGGCCGAGTGCCAGGTCAGCAGGATCCACGAAATGGCGTAGTAGACCCAGTCGAGGCTAAACACTCAGGCTCCAGTCACGTCGGCACGGCGGCGGTCGCCCGGCTCCGGCACCGGGTCGTGTCCACCTGGGTGGAAGGGGTGGCAGCGCGACAGCCGCCGGACCGTCAACCAGGCTCCCCGCAGTGCGCCGTGCCGAGACACCGCCTCGACGGCGTAGGCACTGCACGACGGGTAGAACCGGCAGCGGGCCGGCAGCGCCGGACTTATCCACCGACGGTACGCGATGATGGGTACCAGCAGCATGCGGGCACCGCTAGTCGTCGGCCGCGGGGCGGCGCTCCCACCGCTCACCGGGCCCGCCGAGTCCGCGGGGTGCGCGCCGCGGCGACGGCGGCGTCCAGGTCGGCCCCCAGCCGGGCGTACGACACGTCGGCGGCCTGGGGCAGCGCGCGTACCACCAGCGTGGTACCGGCGGGCAGGTCCGCCAGGCGCTCGCGGACCAGGTGCCGCAGCCGGCGTCGGACCTTGTTGCGGACCACCGCGTTGCCGACCGCCTTGGACACGACGAAGCCGGCGCGGCTCGGCGCGGAGGGTTCCGCACCGCTGGACCGCGCCGGCTCCGGCGAGATTGTCGCGGTGGGTCCGGTCTGCTCGGGGAGGGTCAGGTGCACCACGACGGCACCGCGGCCGACGCGTCGGCCACCCCGGACCGCTGCGGCGAAGTCGCTACTGCGCCGCAGTCGCTGCGCGGCGGCCAGCACCTCAGCCCACGTCCCTGGACCGGACCGGTCGGCCTCAGGCCGCCAGGCGGGCGCGGCCCTTGGCGCGACGGGTCGAGATGATGGCGCGGCCGGCACGGGTGCGCATGCGCAGCCGGAAGCCGTGGGTCTTCGCGCGCCGGCGGTTGTTCGGCTGGTAGGTGCGCTTGCTCACGTCAGGCTCTCCGTTGTCGTACGCCCCGCGCGGGGGATCGCCCGGGGTCGTGTGGTGGTCCAGGCCACCTGCCCGGTGGCCTCCGATCGGTGCTGCCCGGCGACACGGGACCTCGGCGATACGGGGAAGCGACCGCGGACAGCAAGCACCCATCACCCTAGCAGAGGGCGAGAGAGCAGCCGCTCCAGCCTACGCAGGGGGGCAATGGCCGTCAAACATCACACACTCCTCACCCGGTGACCGTGGGAGCGCGACCGAAGGGGTGGTTTTCACGGATGTTGACAAGGCTGCCCCGGTGTCGACGGTTGAACGCACGGGGTCCCCGCTGTTAGCGTGCGCGATTGCGGTCAGCGTCGGGCTCCGGGTTGTCGCTGATCGGCAAGACCGGACAAGGTAGTGAATCGTTCGGCACGGTGAACCCGCTTCAGCGCCTCCGGGAACGAGGGGGCAGGTCCGACCCACGTCCGGTGGGCGGCCACAATCGGTCGGTACACACAGGCTGTGGATAACTTGTGGATAATGACCGTTCGGCCGTCCGGGAGGGCGTGACCTAAGGTCCGCGCGTACGCGGTGGCGGGCCGGGACTGCCGATGGACAGCAGCGGTGGTCGGGAGCAGAGGCGAGGGGGTGGCACGACGGTGACCGGAGCGACCGACCTTGCCGCGGTGTGGACGGCGGCGACCGAGGAACTCGCCGACGAGATCATCTCCGCGCAGCAGCGGGCGTACCTCCGGCTCACCCGGCTGCGGGCGATCGTCGAGGACACCGCCCTGCTCTCCGTACCGGACGCCTTCACCCGGGACGTGATCGAGTCGCGGCTGCGCCCGGCCATCACCGAGGCCCTCAGCCGGCGGCTCGGCCGGCCCATCCAGGTCGCCGTCACCGTCCGGGTCGCCGAGGACGCGGGCGGCCGCCCGGCCGGCACCGTCTACCGGACCAGTCCCGAACCGGCGGACCGTGACGCCCCGCTGGACCTGCTCGCCGGTCTCGAGCCCGGCCCGCCGATCGAGGCCCCCGGCTTCCCCGAGCTCGGCTACCCGGGCCGGCCAGAGGCCCCGGCGTACCCCGAGGAGCCCCCCGCGCCCACGGTCAGCGAGCCGGCGCCGCGGCAGCGCACGCCCGACGGCGGCCGGCCACACCTCATCCCGCGCGGCGGGGACGGTCAGGACACGCTGTTCAGCGACGGCTTCGCCGAGCCGCTGCGCGCACCCGAGCGGCGCGGCTTCGACGAGCGGGGCCGGGTCGAGCCCCCGGGCCCGGACGCGGGCGGGTACGAGCCCCGCTACCGGGAGAACCGGGCCGACCCGCCGCTGCGCGGGCTGCCCCGGGACGGCGCCACGGACAGCGGGCCGGGCCGGGGTGGCCCGAACCACCGCCCCGGCGGCCAGGCCGACCGGCGACTGCCCGGCGGGGCGGAGACCGGCGGCAACCGGCTCAACCCGAAGTACATGTTCGAGACGTTCGTCATCGGTTCCTCGAACCGCTTCGCGCACGCGGCGGCCGTCGCGGTGGCCGAGTCGCCGGCAAAGGCGTACAACCCGCTGTTCATCTACGGCAGCTCCGGGCTGGGCAAGACCCACCTGCTGCACGCCATCGGGCACTACGCCACGACGTTGGGCAACGCCCGCTCGGTCCGGTACGTCTCGACCGAGGAGTTCACCAACGACTTCATCAACTCGCTGCGCGACGATAAGACCAGCGCGTTCCAGCGCCGCTACCGGGACGTGGACATCCTCCTGATCGACGACATCCAGTTCCTGGAGAACCGGGAGCGGACCCAGGAGGAGTTCTTCCACACCTTCAACACCCTGCACAACGCCAACAAGCAGATCGTGATCACCTCCGACCGCTCGCCGAAGCAGCTGGCGACGCTGGAGGACCGGCTGCGGACCCGGTTCGAGTGGGGACTGCTCGCCGACATCCAGCCGCCGGACCTGGAGACCCGGATCGCGATCCTGCAGAAGAAGGCCGCGCAGGAGCGCCTGTACGCGCCGCCGGACGTGCTGGAGTTCATCGCCTCGCGGGTGTCGAACTCGATCCGGGAACTGGAGGGCGCCCTGATCCGAGTCACCGCGTTCGCCAGCCTCACCCGCTCGTCGGTGGAGCTTTCGCTCGCCGAGGAGGTGCTGCGCGACTTCATCCCCGACGGCGCCGGCCCGGAGATCACCGCCGACCAGATCATGGTCTCCACCGCCGACTACTTCGGGGTGAGCCTGGAGGACCTGCGCGGCCACTCCCGGTCCCGGGTGCTGGTCAACGCCCGCCAGGTGGCCATGTACCTGTGCCGGGAGCTGACCGACCTGTCGCTGCCGCGGATCGGGCAGGCGTTCGGCGGCCGGGACCACACCACGGTCATGCACGCCGACCGCAAGATCCGCCAGCAGATGGCGGAGCGGCGCTCGCTCTACAACCAGATCGCCGAGCTGACCAACCGCATCAAGCAGACCACCTGAGTCCTCCGCCACCGCGCACGGCGGCGCAAGGCCCGACCGGGGATCCGGTCGGGCCTTTTTCGTCCCTGTGGATGCCGGGAGCTTGACCCTCGACCCGGTCGAGGGCCCACGATCGGTGTCGTGTTCGTCCACAGCACGGCCTCGTTGTCCACACCCCCTGTTCCACAGACGGTGGAAAACCACGCTCGTTCCAACCCGGTTACCCACAGACTGTGGACAAGTCCTGGGGACTACGCTGTGGACGCCTGGGGATGACGAGCGAGTTGTCCACGGGCGACGGTCGGCCTGTGGGCGACCTGTTGAAGGTTCTGGGGATGACCTCGATCAACGCGGCCCGCCCCGTCCACAACGCTGGGGAGAAACCCCGTGGATTACCGGTGGACAACCGGTGGACAACGGTGGACAACCTGGGGGCCGGCGCGGGCTGTGGACCGGAACACGCGTTGTACCCCTGGTTCTCCACAGCCAAACCACCGGTGGATAGCCTGTCTGACCTGCGCGGACGCCGGTTCTCCACAGTTTGCACAGGTGCGATGAAGACGATGAGTTATCTCTTCTAAACAACAAAAACCAATCATCACCGTTGGACTTCCTGTGGATCGGGCCGGAGCGCTGCCGTCGGCAGTCGCCCCGGCGCCTGGATCCACGGGGTCGGGCGCACAGCCGATGCCCGCGCGACCTAAGGTGCGAGGGGTACCCGCCGGTCGGGCGGGACGGGTGGCAGCGGTCGGCATGAGAGAGTTGTCGCTGACGTCGACGCGGAGGCATTGATGAAGTTCCGAGTGGAGCGCGACGCGCTCGCCGAGGCGGTCGCCTGGACCGCCAAGAGCCTGCCCAACCGGCCCTCCGTACCGGTGCTGGCCGGAGTGATGCTCCGGGTCACCGACGGCAACCTCCAGGTCTCCGGCTTCGACTACGAGGTCTCCAGCCAGGTCACCGTCGAGGTGCAGGGGGACGCCGACGGCGCCGCGCTGGTCTCCGGTCGCCTGCTTGCCGAGATCACCAAGGCCCTGCCGGCCAAGCCGGTGGACATCGCCGCCGTCGGTGCCCACCTGGAGCTGGTCTGCGGCAGCGCCCGCTTCACCCTGCCGACCATGCCGGTCGAGGACTATCCGGCCCTGCCGGAGATGCCGGAGAGCGCCGGCACGATCGACGCGGCCGCCTTCGCCGCCGCGGTGGCCCAGGTGGCGGTCGCCGCCGGCCGGGACGAGACGCTGCCGATGATGACCGGCGTCCGCATCGAGCTCTCCGGCAGCACCCTGGCGATGCTCGCCACCGACCGCTACCGCCTCGCCCTGCGTGAGATGGAGTGGAACCCGGACGACCCCGAGGTGAGCCTCAACGCGCTGGTGCCCGCTCGGACGCTGCACGACACCGCCAAGGCCCTCGGCCCGCTCGGCGGCCAGGTGACCATGGCGCTCTCGCAGGGCGGCGCGGGCGAGGGCATGATCGGCTTCTCCGGCGGCACCCGCCGGACCACCAGCCGGCTGCTGGACGGGGCCAACTACCCGCCGGTCCGCTCGCTCTTCCCGGCCAGCCACAACGCCGAGGCCCGCATTCCGGTCAGCACCCTGATCGAGGTGGTCAAGCGCGTCGCATTGGTCGCCGAGCGGACCACGCCGGTGCTGCTGAGCTTCAGCTCCGACGGCCTGGTCGTCGAGGCCGGCGGCACCGAGGAGGCCCGGGCCAGCGAGGCCATGGAGGCCACCTTCACCGGCGACCCGCTGACCATCGGCTTCAACCCGCAGTACCTGATCGACGGCCTGGCCAACCTCGGCGCCCAGTACGCCCAGCTCTCGTTCGTCGACGCCTTCAAGCCTGCGGTCATCTCTCCCGCGGGTGAGGATGGCGAGGTCATCCCGGGGTACCGGTACCTCATCATGCCGATCCGCGTGTCCCGCTGATCGCACCCCAGCAAGACCAGACGTACGGAGGTAGGAGCAGATGCAGCTCGGCCTGGTAGGACTCGGCCGGATGGGCGGCAACATGCGGGAGCGGTTGCGCGCCGCCGGCCACGAGGTGGTCGGCTACGACCGCGACGCGGAGCTGAGCGACGTCGCGAGCCTCGCGGAGCTGGCCGAGAAGCTGGAGTCGCCCCGTGCGGTCTGGGTGATGGTCCCGGCCGGCGTCACCGACGCCACGATCGACGAACTCGCCGGCGTCCTCGGCGAGGGCGACATCATCATCGACGGCGGCAACTCCCGGTTCAGCGACGACGCCCCGCGCGCCGAGCGCCTGAACGAGCAGGGCATCGGCTACGTCGACGTCGGCGTCTCCGGTGGCGTCTGGGGCCGGCAGAACGGGTACGCCCTGATGGTCGGCGGCGCCCAGGAGCACGTCGACCGGCTGATGCCGATTTTCGAGGCGCTCAAGCCGGCGGGTGAGTTCGGTTTCGTGCACGCCGGGCCGGTCGGTGCCGGCCACTACGCCAAGATGGTGCACAACGGCATCGAGTACGGCCTGATGCACGCGTACGCCGAGGGCTACGAGCTGCTGGCCAAGTCGGAACTGGTGACCAATGTGCCGGGCGTCTTCAAGTCCTGGCGCGAGGGCACCGTGGTCCGCTCCTGGCTGCTTGACCTGCTCGACCGGGCGCTGGACGAGGACCCGGAGCTGGCCGAGCTGAGCGGCTACACCGAGGACACCGGCGAGGGGCGCTGGACGGTGGACGAGGCGGTCCGGCTGGCCGTGCCGCTGAACGTCATCACCGCCTCCCTCTTCGCCCGGTTCGCGTCCCGGCAGGACGACTCGCCCGCCATGAAGGCCGTCGCCGCGCTGCGTCAGCAGTTCGGCGGGCACGCCGTCCGCAAGCGCTGACCGGTATCCACAGCCTGTGTACGTCCGTCGGCTCGAACTGGTCGACTTCCGCTCGTACGAGCGGGTCGGCGTCGACCTGGAGCCGGGCCCGAACGTGCTGATCGGCGCCAACGGCGTCGGCAAGACCAACCTGGTCGAGGCGCTCGGCTACGTGGCGACCCTGGACTCGCACCGGGTCGCCACGGACGCCCCGCTGGTCCGGATGGGCGCCTCCTCGGCGGTGATCCGCTGCGCGGTGGTGCACGAGCGCCGGGAACTCCTCGTCGAGCTGGAGATCGTCCCCGGCAAGGCCAACCGGGCCCGGCTGGGTCGGTCCCCAGCCCGGCGCGCCCGCGACGTACTGGGCGCCCTGCGGCTGGTGCTGTTCGCCCCGGAGGACCTGGAACTGGTCCGCGGCGACCCGGCCGAGCGCCGCCGCTACCTCGACGACCTGCTGGTCACCCGCCAGCCCCGGTACGCCGGGGTGCGCGCCGACTACGAGCGGGTGGTCAAGCAGCGCAACGCCCTGCTCCGGACCGCGTACCTGGCCCGCAAGACGGGCGGGTCGCGGGGCGGGGACCTGTCCACCCTCGCCGTCTGGGACACCCACCTGGCGCACCACGGCGCCGAGCTGCTCGCCGCCCGGCTGGAGCTGGTCGCCGCGCTCGCCCCGCACGTGGCCAAGGCGTACGACGCGGTGGCGGCGGGCAGGGGCGCGGCCGGGATCGCGTATCGGCCGTCGGTGGAGCTGACCGAGCCGACCACCGACCGTACGGCGCTGGCCGAGGCGCTGCGCGTCGCGCTAACCGAGAACCGGTCGGCGGAGATCGAACGCGGCACCACGCTGGTCGGCCCGCACCGCGACGACCTCGCCCTCACCCTCGGCCCGCTGCCCGCCAAGGGGTACGCCAGCCATGGCGAGTCCTGGTCGTACGCGCTGGCCCTCCGCCTCGCCGGGTACGACCTGCTGCGGGCCGACGGCATCGAGCCGGTGCTGGTGCTCGACGACGTCTTCGCCGAACTGGACGCCGGCCGCCGGGAGCGGCTGGCCGAGCTGGTCGGCGGCGCCAGCCAGCTCCTGGTGACCTGCGCGGTCGACGAGGACGTGCCGGCGGCCCTGCGCGGCACCCGGTACGCGGTGAGCGAGGGGACGGTGTGCCGTGTCGGATGAGGTCCAGCTCCCGCCGGCCCGGCTGGGCCCGGGGCGCGGCGGGCGTACCCCTGCCGACGGCGACGGTGCGGCGGCCTCGGCGAACGGGCGGGACGCGGCGGGTCGCCGGGGGGCGGCGGGCGCGGCCGGGGGCCGTCGGGGCGGTGCCGGGGCCGGTCCAGAGGCCGACGGCGCGAGCCCGGCCGAGGCGGGTGCCCTCGGTGAGCTGCCGGCGGGGGCGTCCGGGCCGGAGCTGGCCCGGGCGGTGCTGGACGCGGCGAAGGCCCGCCGGCAGGCGGCCGCCGGCACCCGCCGGCGCAGCGCGGTACGCGGGGACGGCGAGCGGCGGCTGCGCGGCTACTCCGGTCCCGGGCCGGATCCGCGCGACCCGCAGCCGCTCGGTGCGGTGCTGGAGAAACTGGTCAAGGCGCGCGGCTGGCAGCAGCCGGCGGCCGAGGCCACGGTCTTCGGCGCCTGGGAACGGGTGGTCGGGCCGGAGGTGGCGCAACACAGCCGCCCGGTCAAGCTGGAGGACGGCGAGCTGACCGTGGAGGCCCGCTCGACCGCGTGGGCCACCCAGCTCCGGCTGCTCGCCGGCTCACTGCTCCAGCAGATCGCCCGTGAGGTGGGCCACAACGTGGTCCGCAAACTCCACATCCACGGCCCGGCCGCGCCGTCCTGGTCGCGCGGCCCGCGTCGGGTCCGTGGCCGCGGCCCCCGTGACACCTACGGCTGACCGTCCGATACGTCCCGCGTAGGGGCGAGGGCCACCTCGCCGAGGTGGCGGCTTCCGGGCGCGGCTGACCCCGCCACCTCGCCGACCTGATGTTGATCAGGCGAGGCGGGTGGGCAGCGGCGGGAGACCGGGTCGCGGGGTCAGGCGTCGGCGTAGACGGCGAAGCCCCGGTCGGCGCAGCGCCGGTAGAAGGCGGCCAGCACCCCCAACTCGGCGCAGGTGAAGTTCCACTGCGGCGGGTCGCCGTTCTCGTCGCGCAGCCGGTCGAGCCGGCTGTCCAGCCAGCGCAGCTGCTGCTCGGCCAGGCGACCGTCGCCCAGCAGCGACCGGAGCACCTCGCTCACCGACTCGAAGGTCACCGCCTCGCCGATCGGCCGGTGCCGGGCGACGAACTTCTCCACGCCGTCGGCGATCCAGGAGCAGCCGTCCGGGTCGATCACCGGGTCCTCGTCCTCGGCCGCGTTCTCCGTGGCGTAGAGCACATTTTCCAGGCCGAGGATCAGGTCGACCAGCTCGCTGTACGCGGTCGCGCGTACGGTGCCGGTCTTGGCGATCAACTCGGCGAGCGCCGCGGTGGGGGCGGAGATCCGTGGCAGGTCCACGATCTCGCCGAAGTCGACGAACTCGGCCGGCGCGACCGGGTCGTAGAAGCGGCCGGTTCGCGGCCAGTGCACCGCGACGTTGTCCAGCCCCATCTGGCGTCACCTCTTATTACCAAGCGCGTTGTCGGACCGATCGGGTCGATCGTCCCGGTTCCGCCCGCCAAAGATCAAGACCGCTGCGGCGGCGCCGCAAACGTACGGCACGCCGGATCCCGCCGCGACCCCCGGTCGGTCACGTGCCGATACCGATGCGGTGCCCGACGACCGCTCCGGGTCGCGGCGTGGCGTCAGACCGAGCCAGAGTGGTGGGACGACTCCGGGTCGCGGCGTGGCGTCAGACGTGCCGAGCCGGAGTGGTCGGAAGCGCCCTCGATCAGGGCCAGGTGTGTAGGGGGAGTCGCGGACAGCATGATTCGGCCGGCTACGGAGTTCTCAGCCGCCCCGCAGGGGTGCCGAGTGGCGGTTTAGTCGTGTGCGCAGAGTAAGATTGATGGCGAGACGAAAGACCCGACACGGAGCGACGGACAGGGGCCCCCGGGCCCTTGATCATTGTCCCGGATCGGGTCAAGCCGATCGCGATCCGCGGGCGACCGCGGCGCCCGGCGTACGCGATCTGTGACCTGGAGATGCGGGGACCGGTTCGTGCGCCGACGTCGCGTGCTGTCCGCCGAACCCGCGCCCCGCGCCCTGGCGTGGTCGGTGCGAGAAAGTGGCCGAGGGTGGCAGCGGAGGACAACAAGAAGTACGGCGCCGAGTCGATCACCGTTCTCGAGGGGCTGGAGGCGGTCCGGAAGCGGCCCGGTATGTACATCGGGTCCACCGGTGAACGCGGTCTGCACCACCTCGTGTGGGAGGTCGTCGACAACGCGGTGGACGAGGCGCTGGCCGGATACTGCGACACCATCGACGTGGTGCTGCTGGCCGACGGAGGCGTCCGGGTCACCGACAACGGGCGTGGCTTCCCGGTCGACCTCCACCCGAAGCTGAAGAAGCCGGGTGTCGAGGTCGCGCTGACTGTGCTGCACGCGGGCGGCAAGTTCGACGGCAAGGCGTACGCGGTCTCCGGTGGTCTGCACGGCGTCGGCGTCAGCGTGGTGAACGCCCTCTCCACCAAGATGGCGGTGGAGATCCACAAGGACGGCTTCGTCTGGCGGCAGCAGTACGACCACTCCAAGCCGACCCCGCTGGAGAAGGGCGAGCCGACCGACCGGACCGGCTCGGCGGTCTCCTTCTGGCCTGATCCGGACGTCTTCGAGACCGTCGATTTCGACTTCCAGACCATCTACCGGCGTCTGCAGGAGATGGCCTTCCTCACCCGGGGTCTCACCATCCACCTGCTCGACGAGCGGGTCGAGGAGACCGAGGAGGGCAAGCCGCGCGAGGTGACCTTCCACTACGAGGGCGGCATCGCCGACTTCGTCCGGCACCTCAACGCCTCGAAGAACCCGATCCACCGGACGGTGGTCGAGTTCGGCGCCGAGGAGGAGGGCATGTCGGTCGAGATCGCCATGCAGTGGAACGAGTCGTACGGCGAGTCGGTCTACACCTTCGCCAACAACATCAACACGCACGAGGGCGGCACCCACGAGGAGGGCTTCCGGGCCGCGCTGACCAGCGTCATCAACCGCTACGGCGCGGACAAGAAGCTGCTCAAGGGCGACGAGAAGCTCTCCGGCGAGGACATCCGCGAGGGCTTGGCCGCGATTATCTCGGTCAAGCTGACCAACCCGCAGTTCGAGGGCCAGACCAAGACCAAGCTCGGCAACACGCCGGTGAAGAGCTTCGTGCAGCGCGTGTGCAACGAGTGGCTGGTCGACTGGCTCGACCGGAACCCGGCCGAGGCGAAGACCATCATCACCAAGGCGTCGCAGGCCGCCCGGGCCCGGATCGCCGCCCAGCAGGCGCGGAAGCTGGCCCGGCGCAAGTCGCTGCTGGAGTCCGGCTCGATGCCGGGCAAGCTGGCCGACTGCCAGTCCACCGACCCGCGCGAGTCCGAGGTGTTCATCGTCGAGGGTGACTCGGCGGGCGGCTCGGCCAAGCAGGGTCGCGACCCACGTACCCAGGCGATCCTGCCGATCCGCGGCAAGATCCTCAACGTGGAGAAGGCCCGGATCGACCGGGTGCTGAAGAACAACGAGGTCCAGGCGCTGATTACCGCGCTGGGCACCGGCATCCACGACGACTTCGACATCGAGAAGCTGCGTTATCACAAGATCGTGCTGATGGCCGACGCGGACGTGGACGGCCAGCACATCCAGACGCTGCTGCTCACGCTGCTGTTCCGGTTCATGCGGCCGCTGGTCGAGCTGGGGCACGTTTACCTGGCCGCCCCGCCGCTCTACAAGATCAAGTGGAACAAGAAGGGCGACGACGCCCAGTACGCGTACTCGGACCGGGAGCGGGACGGGCTGATCGCGCTGCGCCAGCAGAAGAAGCCCAACGCCAAGCCGGACGACATCCAGCGGTTCAAGGGCCTCGGCGAGATGAACTACCCCGAGCTGTGGGAGACCACGATGAACCCGGCCACCCGTACGCTGCGCCAGGTGACGCTCGACGACGCGGCAACCGCCGACGAGCTGTTCAGCGTGTTGATGGGTGAGGACGTCGAGGCACGCCGTTCGTTCATCCAGCGCAACGCCAAGGACGTGCGGTTCCTGGACATCTGACGGACCGGGCCGGGGCGGCCGGAGATGCACCCGGCCGGCCCGGCGGTCCACAGGGTTATCCACAGTCTGGCCGGTTTCCACAGCCGTTATCCACAGCACGAACACGACTTTGAGTCTGATAAGGGTTAACAGTGACCGATACTCCCGAGTCCACCCCTAACGAGCCGGAGACCCCGGAGACACTGGCCGCGGTCGTCGCGCACGACCGCATCGAGCCGGTCGGCCTCGAGGTCGAGATGCAGCGCTCGTACCTCGACTACGCGATGAGCGTCATCGTCGGGCGGGCCCTGCCGGACGTCCGGGACGGGCTCAAGCCGGTCCACCGCAAGATCCTCTACGCCATGTTCGACTCCGGCTACCGGCCGGACCGCGGCTACGTGAAGTGCTCGCGGGTCGTCGGCGACGTGATGGGTCAGTTCCACCCGCACGGTGACTCGGCCATCTACGACGCGCTGGTCCGGATGGCCCAGCCCTGGTCGCTGCGCTACCCGCTGGTCGACGGCAACGGCAACTTCGGCTCGCCCGGCAACGACCCGGCCGCGGCCATGCGATACACCGAGTGCAAGCTCGACCCGCTCGCCATGGAGATGCTGCGGGACATCGACGAGGACACCGTCGACCTGCAGGACAACTACGACGGCCGGGCCAAGGAGCCCACCATCCTGCCGTCCCGCATCCCCAACCTGCTGATCAACGGCTCCGAGGGCATCGCGGTCGGCATGGCCACCAAGATCCCGCCGCACAACCTGCGGGAGATCGGCGCGGCCGTGCAGTGGTGCCTGGAGCACCCGGAGGCGGACGAGGCCACCACGCTCGAGGCGCTGCTGGAGATCGTCAAGGGTCCCGACTTCCCGACCCACGGCCTGATCGTCGGCCAGGCCGGCATCCAGGACGCGTACCGGACCGGGCGCGGCTCGATCCGGATGCGGGCCGTGGTCGAGGTGGAGGAGGACAAGCGGGGCCGGCCGGCGCTGGTGGTCAGCGAGCTGCCGTACCAGGTCAACCCGGACAACCTCGCCGAGCGGATCGCCGAACTGATCAAGGAGGGCAAGCTCGGCGGCATCGCCGACATCCGCGACGAGTCCTCCGGGCGTACCGGCATGCGGATCGTGCTCGTGCTCAAGCGCGACGCGGTCGCCAAGGTGGTGCTGAACAACCTCTACAAGCACACCCAGCTCCAGGAGACCTTCGGCGCCAACATGCTGGCGCTGGTCGACGGGGTGCCGCGCACGCTCAACCTGGCCCAGTTCATCCGCTACTACGTCGAGCACCAGATCGAGGTGATCCGCCGGCGGACCGCGTTCCGGCTGCGCAAGGCGGAGGAGCGGGCGCACATCCTGCGCGGTCTGGCCAAGGCCCTCGACGCGCTCGACGAGGTGATCGCCCTGATCCGGCGCTCGCCCACCGTCGAGGACGCCCGGCAGGGCCTGATCCGACTGCTGGAGATCGACGAGGTCCAGGCGACCGCGATCCTGGACATGCAGCTGCGCCGGCTGGCCGCCCTGGAGCGGCAGCGGATCCTCGACGACCTGGCCAAGCTCGAGCTGGAGATCGCCGACCTCAAGGACATCCTGGCCAAGCCGGAGCGGCAGCGGAGGATCGTCTCCGAGGAGCTGGGCGAGATCGTCGCGAAGTGGGGCGACGACCGGCGCACCAAGATCGTGCCGTTCGACGGCGAGGTCTCGATGGAGGACCTCATCGCCCGCGAGGACGTGGTGGTCACCATCACCCGCACCGGGTACGCCAAGCGCACCAAGGTCGACCTCTACCGCTCGCAGCGGCGGGGCGGGAAGGGCGTCAGCGGCGCCACCCTCCGTCAGGACGACATCGTCAGCCACTTCTTCGTATGCTCTACGCACGACTGGATCCTGTTCTTCACCAACAAGGGTCGGGTCTACCGGGCCAAGGCCTACGAGCTTCCCGAAGCCAGTAGGGTGGCCAAGGGCCAGCACGTGGCCAACCTGCTCGCGTTCCAAGCGGACGAGCAGATCGCGCAGATCATCGAAATTCCGAACTACCAGGTGGCGCCCTACCTGGTACTGGCCACGAAGAACGGCCTGGTGAAGAAGACGCGGCTCGAGGAGTTCGACTCCCCCCGGTCAGGCGGCATCATCGCGATCAACCTGCGCGATGAGGACGAGTTGGTCGGTGCTGCCCTCGTGAGCTCGACGGACGACCTGCTGCTGGTCTCCAAGAACGCCCAGGCCATCCGCTTCAACGCCACGGACGAGGCGCTGCGCCCGATGGGCCGGGCCACCTCCGGCGTCATTGGCATGCGGTTCAGCGAGGACGACGAACTGCTGGCCATGGAGGTCGTCCGCGAGGGCATGGACATGGACGTGCTGGTCGCGACGAACGGCGGATACGCGAAACGTACCCCGATCGAGGAATACCCGGTGCAGGGCCGGGGAGGTAAGGGTGTGCTGACTGCGAAGATCACTGAGCGACGCGGTGGTCTGGTCGGTGCGGTGGTGATCAGCCCGGATGACGAACTGTTCGCCATCACCAGCAACGGGGGCGTCATCCGGACTCCGGTGAAGCCTGTACGCCGTACGCGTGACCGGAACACAATGGGGGTTAAGCTGATGGACCTCCCGGACGGCGTGACTATCGTGGCGATTGCTCGCAATGCCGACGAGCCTGACGAACAGGACTAGTTGATGACGGAGACACAGGCGAAGTCGGGGAACACGGGGGCCTCGGCCAACCCGGTCGACGAGGAGGCCGCGCAGGGCGGTACCCCAGCGTCCGGCCGTGCGGCCGTGGGCCGGGCCACGGTCCCCGCCGACGCGCCTGCCCCGAAGTTCACCCGGGCCCCCGGCATGACTCCACCGCCGGACAAGCCCGCGGAGGACTCGGGGACCAGCGAGAAGACCGAGAAGACCCCGGTCGACGCCCCGACCTCCGCTGACGGCCTGGCCGCCCCGGCGGCCGGCGCGGCGAAGCCCGCCACCAACCAGGCGAACAAGACGACGGGTACGGCCCGGCCGGCCACCGGCACTCCGGGCACCCCGCCGAAGGTGGGCGCCGGTCTCGGCACCGCCCCCAAGCCGTCGCCGGACGGTGCCCACCCCGGCGCCAAGGGCCGCCCCGCCAACGGTGGTGGCCTGCCGCCGGCGATCAGCAACGCGGCCGCCGTGGGGGCCGCGCGCGTGGGTGAGGCGGTACGCGCCGCGCGTACCTCGGTCAGCTCGGCCGCGTCGCGCGGGCCGCGCCGGGCCCGGCTGAACCTCAAGCGGATCGACCCCTGGTCCGTGATGAAGTTCGCGTTCGCGGTCTCGGTGGTGCTCTTCATCGTGGTGGTCGTCGCCACCTCGGTGCTCTACCTGGCCCTGGACGCGATGGGCGTGTTCACCAGCGTCAACAGCAGCCTGACCGACCTGGTCAACGCCGGTGGCGGCGCGGGCGGCGGGGGTGGCTTCCAGATCACCGCCAAGGGCGTCATCCTGAGCTCCGCGCTGATCGGACTGGTCAACGTGGTGCTGTTCACCGCGCTCGCCACGCTCGGCGCGTTCGTCTACAACGTCTGTGCGGACCTGGTCGGCGGCATCGAGCTGACGCTCGCCGAGCGGGACTGACCCGGACGACGCCGGGGCACCGCGTAAAGCGGTCGCCCCGGCGTCGCGTATCCGGGTAGGTTCTTCTCTGGCACGGGTGAACGGCGCACCGGCCCCCGATTTGGGGACGGAGGCGGCGATGGGTTAACCTTGCTCGTCGCCATGCGGGGCTATAGCTCAGTCGGTTAGAGCGCAGAGCTGATAACTCTGAGGTCGCTGGTTCGATTCCAGCTAGCCCCACCGCACATCGTCCGACGATAGTCGAGCGCGAGGGGTCGCCCCATGTTCAAGAAGCTCCTGATCCTGGTCGGCGTGGTCGGCGTGGCCGCCGTGGTGGCCAAGAAGGTGATGGCTGCGAACGACGAGCGCGCCCTGTGGCACGAGGCGACCACCGCGCCCGACCTGCGCTGACCGTCCCTCCGACTGCCTGCACCGGCGGCTCCGCCCGCCTCGGGGCCCTAGCTCAACTGGCAGAGCACTGCCTTTGCAAGGCAGGGGTTAGGGGTTCAAGTCCCCTGGGCTCCACCATCTCCATTCGTCACCTGCTGTTTTGATCTGATGCAGGGGTCGGAATCCCCATTTCTCGTCGCCTGGCTCGGCAGTAGACGAGTTGCGTCCGTACCTCTCTGCGCCGCGCCGGCCATCAACAACCAGTCCACGACCAGCCCGGCACCCACTGATTTCGGCTGGCACCGATGTCTTCAGGAACGCTGTTGGGCGGGTTGGCAGCGGGATCCGACTGGGGCGGCACTGGTGACGGAGCGCATTCTTACGTTGAGTCACCGCTGTTGAGGCGGCGCACCCCGGGACTCGGCCCAGTACCGGATAAAGAAGCGAGAAACGGACCTTTCTCCCGGCTGTGGGCGCGACACCTCGCTGCCATCCCTTCCCACCTTTGCTCTGCAGCCACATACGCATCAAGCACCGAACGTAGCTGCCGCGTATGTGGCTGCAGAGCAAAGCGAGCGCGGGGTAGGGAGTGGGGATCGGTAGATGGCCACCCACAGTGACGATTGGCTGGCGTCGGCGACAGCCGGACTGATCCCGGACTTGCTGCCGAGAGCTGGACGCGATGGTCGGCCTGAACGACGGACGGGCCGGCGTACCCGGTCAGCTTGAACCGGCGGCGCCCGTCGGTCAGGTACACGGCGATTGCGCTCCCGCCTTCGAACCGCAGGCTGAAGACCGGATGGAGGTCGCAGCGGAACGCGAGCCCCGCACGGTCCTCGTCGCCGTCGCCTACCAGCCCGGCAATCACGGAGCCCGCGCTGTCGGAGGGCCCGGCTAGCGTGATCGGTCGTGGATGCTCCGTCCTTCCTCCGCCATCTCCGTCATGAGCTCGCGGCGTTCCGGGCCTGTCTCGACGGCGACCTGTCCGTCCCGATCGAACACTGCTCCGGCTGGACACTGCGCGATCTGGCGGCCCATCTCGGTGGTTCGAACCTGTGGGCGGCCGCTGCGGTGACCGAACAGCGGGGTGACTACGAACCGCCGGCGGCGCCGACGGACCCGGCCGAGCTGCTGCGCTGGTTCGACGAGTCCTCCGAGGTGCTGCTCCGCGCACTGGACGTCGACCCGGGCACCAGTGCGTGGACCTTCCACTCGCCGCACACGGTCGGCTTCTGGCAGCGGCGCCGCTGCCTGGAGGCCCTCGTGCACCGGTGGGACGCCGAGCACGCGCTTGGTACGCCGCGTCCGCTGAACGCGGAGCTGGCGGGCGAGGGCGTGGCCGAGGTGTTCGACACGATGGCGCCGAGGCAGGTCGCGCGGGGTCGGGCCGAACCGCCCGCCGCGGCGCTTCGGCTGGATGCGACGGATACCGGCGCGTCGTGGACGTACGGCCCGGGTGCGCCGGTAGCCGTGCTCTCCGGCAGCGCACCGGATCTCCTGCTGCTGCTCTGGGGCCGACTCCCGCGCCACGGCGCGTCGCTGACCTGGCAAGGTGATCAGCAGGCCGGGCAGCGCATCCTGGACGGCCCGCTGACGCCCTGACGGGTCCGGTCAGCGGGCGGCGTCGGCGAGGACCTCGGCCAAGGCGTGCGACGTCTGCCGGACGATTCCCGGGTTGGTGTCCCAGTAGTAGGGCAGCGCGAACACCGCTTGAAGCAGAGCCCAGCCGCGGCCGCGCAGCCAGGAGGCGTCGTCCGCGTCCAGTTCAGCCCGGAACCGCCCGCGGCTGCGGCCGGCGAAGATGTTCCACGCCGGTTGCAGGTCGCAGGCCGGGTCGCCGACGTTGAGCCCGCCGTAGTCGATGACGGCGGAGAGGCGGCCCGCCACGACCAGCAGGTTGCCGGGCAGCAGGTCCCCGTGCACCCACACCCCCGGCCCGTCCCACGCCGGCGCTTCCAGCGACTCCTGCCAGGCGCGCAGCGTCGCGGCGCCGTCGACGCGGTCGCCGAGCTGCGCCACCGACCGGCGTACGCCCTCGTCGAACTCGGCCAGGTCGCTGCCCCGGCTGCCCGGCTTCCGGGGGTACGCACCGGTGGTGTCGATCTTTCGCAGCGCCATGATGAACGCGGCGAGGTCGACCGCGGCCCGGTCCAGGTCGTCGAGGGTGCCGTTGGCGTTCTCGCCGGGCAGCCACTCGTACACCGACCAGTCGAACGGGTAGCCCTCGGCGGGGCGTCCCCGCACGAGCGGGACGGGCAGGGCGAGCGGCAGGTGCGGGGCCAGTCGCGGCAGCCACTCGGCTTCCCGCGCGGCCTGCGCGGTGGCCCAGCCGATCCGGGGCAGCCGGACCACCAGGTCCGCGCCGAGCCGGTAGATGTCGTGGTCCGTCCCGTACGAGGGGACCAGCCGGATCGGCAGGTGCGCCCACTGCGGGAACTGCCCGGCGAGCAGTCGACGGACGAGGTCGCCGTCGGTTTCCACCTCGTCGGCGTGCATCTTCACCCGGCCCACGGCGACATCCTCGGCGCATCCGCTGAGCCCGACAAGCGAGTTTCGGGGCGGCGAAGCCCGTGGTCCAGGTCCAGCGGGTGTCGTCCGTGGCCACCTCGGTCCAGTCGAGCACCCGCCCCGGTGTCGCCGGCCGCCCGTCCGGCCTGGTCACCTGGCAGCGGTCGGGGTCCGGCGCGGTGGTCGGCCGGGTGGCCCAGACCGCGTAGCGGCCGGGCCCTCCGTCACCGCCCGCGTACGGCGGCAGGCTAGCGTCGGGGCGTGAGCACCGGATCCCCGCGCGTCCTGCCGGCCGACAGCGGCATCGTCGAGGCCGCCTCCGTCCTACGTGGCGGCGGGCTGGTCGCCTTCCCCACCGAGACGGTCTACGGGCTGGGCGCGAACGCACTCGACGCCCGGGCGGCGGCCCGCATCTTCGAGGCGAAGGCGCGCCCCAGCTTCGACCCGCTGATCAGCCACCTGGCCGACGCCGCCGACCTGGCCGGGCTGGTCGGCGAGGTGCCACCGGCGGTCGCCGCGCTGGTCGAGCGTTTCTGGCCCGGCCCGCTCACCCTGATCGTGGACCGGCCCGCGGCGATCCCGTCGATCGTCACCTCCGGCCTGGACACCATGGCGGTCCGGGTACCGGACGAGCCGTCCGCCCGCGCGCTGATCGCCGCCGCCCGGGTGCCCGTGGCCGCGCCCAGCGCCAACCGGTTCGGGCAGCTCAGCCCGACCCGGGCCGAGCACGTGGTGGCCGGGTTGGGCGACGCGGTGGACGTGGTGCTCGACGGCGGACCCACCCGGTGCGGGATCGAGTCGACGATCGTGGACGCCCGTGGCGAACGCCCGGTGGTGCTCCGGCTGGGCGCGCTGCCGGTCGAGGCGCTGGTCGAGGCGGTCGGGCCGGTCGACGTACGGCCGGGCAGTTCGGGACAGCCGGTGGCGCCCGGCACGCTCGCGGCCCACTACGCCCCGCGTACCCCCTTGCGGCTGGGGACGGCGGAGTCGGCGCCGGGGGATGGCGGCCGGCGGGGTTTCCTCGCCTTTCGGGAGCGTCCGGAGGCGGACGGGTGGGCGGCCGTGGAGGTGCTGTCGCCCGAGGGTGACCTGACTGCGGCCGCCGCGCGGCTCTTCGACGCGCTGCACCGGCTCGACGCGGCCGGGACGACCGAGATCGTCGCCGAGCCGGTGCCCGAGGTCGGCGTGGGGCGGGCGATTAACGACCGGTTGCGACGGGCCGCCGCCACCTGGCGCTGACCGCCACCGGTCCACAGCGGCGGTGGACCGTGGTCAGGTCTCCCGCTGGAGCACGTTCAGGTTGACGTAGCGCGGTTCACCTCATGTGTCGGCATGCCTTCCGCCCGCCTGGGTAGGAAACCAGCAACAACCCCCCGAAAGTGAGGTGTGATCCCGATGCCGACCGCACGCGACATCATGACCAGCGACGTGAGCTGTGTCCGGGAGCAGGACGATCTCCGGACGGCCGCCCGGCGGATGGCCGGCCTGGGGGTGGGCTCGCTGCCGATCTGCGGCGCCGACAACCGCCTCAAGGGCATGCTGACCGACCGCGACATCGTGGTGAAGGTGCTCGCCGAGGGCCGCGACCCCGGCAGCGTGACCGCGGGTGAACTGGCCCAGGGCGAGGCGGTGACCATCGGCGCCGACGACGACGCGGCCGAGATCCTGCGGACCATGGGCAAGCACCAGGTACGCCGGCTCCCGGTGATCGACGGGCACGACCTCGTCGGCATCGTGGCCGTCGCCGACGTGGCCCGTTCGCTGCCGGAGCGCCCGGTGGGCGACCTCATCGAGGCCATCTCCGAGCGCGGCTGAACGCCTACCCGGCACGGCCGGACCGGTGTGGACCGGCGGCCGGCGTACGGAGGCCGTGCTGCGGGAGCCGGTCGACGAGTCTGCTGAGCGCGCCGTTGGCGAAGGTCGCGCCGAGCGCGGAGCCGGCGGCGATGGTCCAGCCCACCGGACCGAGCGGGGTGCAGCCGAAGAACTGGCTGACCCCCGGGGTCTGCACCACCGCGACCAGCACGCCGACGGACGCGGCGGTGGAGGCCAGGACGGTGGGGCTGGTGCCGCCGGCCAGCACGGTCTGGCCGAGCTGGGTGCCGACCAGCGAGGCGAGCGCCACGGTGCCGGCCCGGCGCTCGGTGCCGGTCCACCGGGCGAGGCTCCAGCCGGCAGCCGCGCCGAGCGTGGTGGCGCTCGCCCGGAGCCCGATCTCCCGGGTCATCGTCGCGCCGAGCGAGGTGTCCGGCCCCTCCCGTAGCAGGTGGTCGGCCCCGTGGGCGGCCGGCGGGCGGACCGCGATGGCCAGCGCGGGCGCCAGGTCGGTGAGCAGGTTGACCAGCAACAGTTGCCGTCCGGTCAGCGCGGACCGGCCGGTGGCGGCGGCGGTCAGCACGCTGAACGCGATCTCGCCGAGGTTGCCGCCGACCAGGATGCTCAGCGCGTGGCGGACGGACGACCACATCGCCCGCCCCTCCACCAGCGTGGAGATGATCGTCTCCAGCCGGTCGTCGGTGACCACCAGGTCGGCGGCGGCGCGGGCCGCCGGGGTGCCGCGCTGGCCCAGCGCGATGCCCACGTCGGCCAGCCGGATCGCCGGGGCGTCGTTGGCGCCGTCCCCGGTCATCGCCACCGTACGGCCTCGCCGCTGCAGCGCCTGGATGATCCGGACCTTGTGCGCCGGGGTGCAGCGGGCGACCACGTCGGTCGCCATGAGCCGCTCGGCCAGCGCCTCGTCGTCGAGCCGGTCCAGGTCGGTCGCGGTGACCACCCGCTGCCCACCGTCATCGGGGCTGATGGTCGCGGCGATCGCCTCGGCGGTGGCGGGGTGGTCTCCGGTGATCATGATGGTGTGCACGCCGGCCTGCCGGATCCGGCGGACCGCGGGCTTCGCGCTCACCCGTACCCCGTCGGCGAGCGCCAGGAAGCCGACGAAGACCAGCCCCTCGACCTGCTCGTCGGTCACCGACTCCGTGCCCACTGGGCACTCGGCGACGGCGAGGATGCGATGCCCAGCCCTGGCCCGCTCGGCGAGCATCGCGTGCAGCCCGTCCCGGCCCGCCTCGTCCAACGGCTGGTCACCGCCGGCCGTCCGGCGGGCCGCGCACCGCGGCACCACCGACTCGGGCGCCCCCTTGACGCTGAGCAGCAGCCCCTGCGGGGTCCGCCCGATGGTGGCGTGGTAGCCGCGGGACGGCTCGAACGGCAGCCCGCCCACCGCCGTCCAGCCCGCCGAGCCGGTCTGCTCCGCCACCCCGGCGGTGCCCGCGCCCCGACGTACCGCCCGGTCGGTCTGCTGGGGCAGCTCGTCCGGGTCGGCCGCGGCCGGGGTGGCCCGCAGCGCCGTGGCCAGGGTCAGCCGCAACGGCTCGTCCAGCCGGTCCGGTGGGGCGTACCGCTCGCCGGCGCCGTCGCCGACCCCGGCCAGCAGCAGCTTCCCCTCGGTGAGGGTGCCAGTCTTGTCGAAGCAGAGCACGTCCACCCGGCCCAGCGCCTCGATGGTCCGCGGGTTGCGGACCAGCGCGCCGTGCTCGGCGAGCCGCCGGGCCGCCGCCAGCTGCGCGGCGCTGACCAGGAACGGCAGCCCCTCCGGCACCGACGCGACGGCCAGGTTCGCGGCGGTCGCCGCCGTCGCCGCCAGGGGTACGCCCCGGAGCAGCCCCGCCCCGGCCACCGCGATCGCCGAGCCGGCCGCCAGCGGTACGGCGGCTTTGGTCAGCTTCCCGAGTCGTGCCTCCACCCCGCTCGGCGGCGGGGCCTCCCGGGCCATGGCCAGGCTGCGCCCGGCCTCGGTCTCCTCGCCGGTCGCCACCACCACGGCGATGCCCCGGCCGGCCGCGACCGTGGTGCCCTCGTACAGCATGGAACGTCGTTCCGCGACGGCCGCCGCCACCACCGGATCGGCGGTCTTGCCCACCGGCAGCGACTCCCCGGTCAGCGACGACTCGTCGGCCTCCAGCCCGTCCGAGCCGAGCACCCGGCAGTCCGCCGGGATCGCGTCCCCCGGGCCCACCGCGATCACGTCCCCCGCCACCAGCTCCTCCGCGGGCACCACCCGCTCGGCTCCGTCGCGCAGCACCCGGGCGGTCACCGCGGTGCGGGACAGCAGCTGGGCCAGGGATCGCTCGGTGTTGCGCTGGTGCACCGCGCCGACCAGCGCCGAACCGCCGACCACCCCGCCGACCAGGGCCGCGTCGACCAGCGAGCCGAACGCGGCGGAGAGCACGGCCCCGGCGGCGAGCACCGGGGTGAGGGGGTTCGCCAGCTCCTGCACGAACGCGCGCAGCAGCGCGGCCGGTCCCGCGTGGTCTCCCGCGACCGCTTGCCGCCGCCGGTCCGCCTCCTCGCTGGTCAACCCGTTCGGGTCGGTGCCCAACTGGTCGAGCACGGTCTCCACCGGCATCAGGTGCCAGGCGGTCAGCGCGGGCACCGGCGCGCGGGTCCGGTCCGGCAGTCGGTGGGCCCGCCACACGCCGTGTCCGAAGGCGAGCGCGCCGGCGCCGTTCACCGCGGAGAGGGTCCGGCCGGGCAGCCGCAGCGGGTCGGCGGTGAGCGCGGCCAGCGCCCCGAGCCCGCTGCCGGCCATCGAGATCCGGATGTTCTGCCCGGTCATCCGGCGGGCCACCCCGACCGCGTCGATCAGCAGCGCGGGAATCCGCAGGTCCTCGCCGACCAGCAGGTGGGCACCCCAGGGCGGGAGGTCCTCGGGGGCCGAGACGCCGAGCGAGCAGTCGGCCGCGCTGAGCGCGGCCCGGTCACCGGACACCAGCAGGACCACCGCGCCGTCGCGTTGCAGGGCGCGTATCGAGTCGGCGAGGTGCGCACCGCCGGGCACCAGGGCGTCAGCGAAGCCGTACCGGCCGTCGTCGTCGCCGGCCACCACGAGGCGCAGGCCTGCCTGACGGGCGGCGGTGGGCAGGACGTCGACCCCGGGCGCCGGCTCCGGATCCACCCGGAGCACGGCGGCGAGGGTGTCGCCCTCCGCGAGGCCGAGCAGCATTCCGCCGTGCTCGGTGAGCCGGCGCCGGTCCGGGGTGTCCCCCGGGTCGCGGGCGTCGATCCGATCCAGCGGCCCGAGCCGCCAGCCGTCGGCCTCCCGTACGGCGTCCGGGGCGGCCGGGTCGAAGAGGGCGAATGCCCGGGCGGCCACCTGCCCGGTGTCCGCCCCGGGCAGCGGCGCCAGGTCGGCCAGCACGCCCCGGTCCGAGCCGAGGATCGCGCTGTCCAGCACCACCGTGTCGATGCCGTCCAGCCTCCGCAGCACGCTGCGGTCCATGGCGATCACGCCGCGCCGGGCCAGCATCCGGCCGAGCTGGGCCGCGTACCCCTCGCGTCCGTTGCCCGGAGCCTTGGACAGCGCGGAGAGGGCCACCGATGCGGCCCGCTTCGGGCCGACCACGGGCACCGCCGCCGCGCCGGCCGCCGCACCGGCGAGGAGTGCCCGCTGCACGTACCGCTCGGCCGGGCCGTCCGGGCGCGGTTGCGGGCGCTCGCCTTCGGGCACCCGGGCGACCGCCCGCTCCGGGTCGCCGGTCAGCCGCGGTTCCGCCCTCGACCAAGCGGTGAGCTGAGCCCGCGCCTCGCCCCACTGCACCACCCGCTGCGCGCCGTCCAGCACTATTCCGGTCCAGCCGCCGGTGAGGCCCTGCACCACCGCCTCGGCGAGCGGGAAGAGCACCTCGGCGCGGGGGTCGGCGCGCAGCCCCCGGTCGGCCAGGGCGTGCAGCTTCGGGTGCAGGTCGATCGCGGCGAGGAAGCCGGCTACCTCGCCGGGGACGGGGGTGAACGGCAGGATCCGGGTGGCTGCCGAGATGGTCAGGCCGAGCGCGTCCGAGACCAGCGCGCCCAGGGTCCGGGGCGTACGCGGGCCCTCCTCGGCCGGGTGTGGCGGGGGAATCTCCGGGTCCGGCTCGTACGGGCACACCCGCTCGGTGCGGGCGATCGTGGCGATCAGGTCGCGCAGTTTCGGCTTCGGCTCCTGGACCGCCACCACCACCCGGCCGGAGGGCGCGTTGACCCGGGCCCAGGCCACCCCGGGCATCCGCTCCAGCGCCTCCTCGACCTGCCGGGCCAGCCGGTTCGCGCCGTCCTGGCACACGCCGTGCACCTCGATGTGGTGGCGGCCGTCCCGGGTCCAGACCCGGCGCCGGGTCAGCCCGGCCAGCCGGGCCACTCGGGCGGCGCCCTCGCCCACCCGTCCCGCCGCCTCGGCGACGCCGCGCGGTACGGCGGCCCCGCCGGCCCGGGTTGCCGCCGGCACCGCGTGCGGCAGGGCCGAGCCGACCGTCCGGGCGGCGTCCGGCACGGCGTTGACGACGGTACGGGCGACCCGCGCGACGGCGTCCGGCGCCAGCAGGAGACCGGCGTACCGGCCCAGCGAGGTCATCGAGGCGTACGGCCGAGCCCCCGGCCGCGCTCCCCGTTGCTCCCGCCGCCGCGCCAGCCGTACGCCATCTCGCCTCCCGTACCCCTCGTCCCGGCGGCCCGACTTCCCGGCGTCGCGTCCGTTATGCCCCCCGGGTGGGGGAAGTTTCCCGGCTGGCGGGGGCATGGACCGGATCGTGGGTGGAATTCCGGTCGGACGTCGATGTGGTCGGTCGGATCCAGGGGAGGCGGAATGAGCGCGGTGACCCGGCAGCTCAGCGGGGTGTGCGAGGCGATGCGGAGGTACAACCGGCGGGTGGAGATCCCGGTGCTGGGCGAGGTGGCGGTGCCCCCGCCCGACAAGATCGCCTACTACGCGGGGCTGGGCGTGCTCGCCGCGCTCCAGGTCATCGAGTGGCCGATCGCCCTGGTCATCACCGCCGGGCACCTGTTGGCCGACCAGCACATGTCCGGGCTGGTCAAGGGCGTCGGCGAGGCGCTGCAGTCGGCCTGACGAGAGCGGGATCACCGTTGACCTCAATCCGGGTTGAGGTCGGATGCTTGATCCCATGTCGACCGCACGTACGCCGGGCCGCCGGTGACCGCCACCGCCGCCCCGGCCACGCACCTCTACTCGCCTCGCCTGCGGGCGATGACCGTGGGCAGCGTCGCCCTGGTGTCGCTGCTGGCGTTCGAGGCCCTGGCGGTCGGCACCGCGATGCCCACCGTCGCCCGCAGCCTCGACGGGCTCACCCTGTACGCGCTCGCCTTCGGCGGCCCGTTCGCCTCCGGCGTGGTGGCCATGGTGGCCTCGGGGATCTGGTGCGACGCGCGCGGGCCGCGCGCACCGATGTGGCACGGGGTGGCCTGGTTCGTGGCCGGGCTGGTCGTCGCGGGCGTCGCCCCGACCATGGAGTTGCTGGTGGTCGGGCGGGTGGTGCAGGGCTTCGGCTCGGGCCTGCTGTCGGTGGCGCTCTACGTGATCGTCGGGCAGGCGTACCCGGAGGAACTGCGGCGGCGGGTCTTCGCCGCGTTCGCGGCGGCCTGGGTCGTACCGTCGCTGGTCGGTCCGGCGCTGGCCGGCCTGATCGTCGAGCACCTGGGCTGGCGCTGGGTCTTCCTCGCGGTGCCGGCCGTCGCGGTGCCGGCGGTGCTGCTGATCCAGCCCGGGCTGCGGGCGCTCGGTGCGGCGGTCCCGGCCCGGCCGCCGGCCGGGGCGCTGGCCCGAATCGGCTGGGCCTGCGGGGCGGGGGCGAGCGCCGCACTGCTGCATCACGGGGGGCAGCAGCGCGGCGTGCTCGGCGGTCTGCTGGTGGCGGCGGGGCTGGTCGGCCTGCTGGTCTGCGCTCCGCGCCTGCTGCCGGCCGGTTTCCTGCGCGCCCGGCGGGGCCTGCCGACGGTGGTCGGCCTGCGCGGGCTCGCCTCGGCCGCGTTCGCCGGTGCGGAGGTGGTGATCCCGCTGATGCTGTCCCGGGAACGCGGCTTCTCGCCGACCGCCGCCGGCCTGGTGCTGACCGTCGGCGCGCTCTCCTGGTCGGTGGGCTCGTGGCTGCAGGGCCGGCTCGCCGCGCCGCGCTCGGCCGCCACCCTGCCCCGGGCCGGGCTGGGCTGCGTGGCCCTCGGTACGGCCACCGTCGCGTCGGCCGTCCTGCCGGGAGTGCCGGTGGCGCTGACGGTGCTCGGCTGGGCCGTCGCCGGACTCGGCATGGGCCTGCTCTACCCGTCCCTGTCGGTGCTCACGCTGGACCTCTCCGCCCCCGGGGAGCAGGGGCGGAACAGTTCCGCCCTGCAACTGGGCGACTCGCTCGCCGCGGCCACCGTGCTGGCGCTGACCGGCGCGGTGCTGGCGGCCGGACCGGCTCCCGGTCCGGCGAGCTACGCGGTCACCCTGGCCGTGGCGGCCGGCTGCGGGCTGCTCGGCGTCCTGCTCGCCGCCCGGGTGGTGGTCCGCCCGTCCGTCGCCTGAGTCGCGCGGGCGGCCCGGCGTCGGCCGGTCACGAACCGGCTGGCCGTCCCGTCCGTCGAGCGGAACGCGGGCGTCCTCGGCCGGGCGTTGGGCAGGGCCAGCGCGGCAGTGGGCGCCACCCCGGCCGGGCTGGGGCGAGGGTGTGTCGGGAGAGGAGCGGTCGATGCGGGTGCTGGTCACGGGGGCGAGCGGGCGGCTCGGGCGAGCGGTGCTGCCGCGCCTGCGGGACGACGGCTTCGTCGTACGGGCGGTGAGCCGGCATCCTCGGCAGGACTCCACCGTGGAGTGGTTGACGGCCGACCTCGCCACCGGCGCGGGGTTGACCCCGGCGGTCGCCGGCGTCGAGGCGGTGCTGCACCTGGCGTCCTCGGCGGCCCGGCGTACCCACGAGGTCGACGTGCTCGGCACGCGGCGGCTGGTGGAGGCCGCCGGCCGGGCCGGCGTGAAACATCTCGTGTTCGTCTCGATCGTGGGGATCGACCGGGTGCCGCTCCGCTACTACCGGCACAAACTCGCCGCCGAGCAGGTCGTGACGGCCGGCCCGGTGCCGTGGAGCATCCTGCGGGCGACCCAGTTCCCGGAGTTACTGGAGGAACTGCTGCGCAATGCCGCCCGGCTCGGCCCGGTGATCGGCGACCCGGCCGTCCTGGCCCAGCCGGTCGACCCGGTCGACGTGGCGGCCCGGCTCGCCGGGATGCTGGTCGCCGGCCCGTCGCACGCGGTCGAGGAGTTGGGCGGGCCGCAGGTGCTTCGCTTCGACGAGGCGGTACGGGCCTGGCGGGCGGCCCGCCGCTCCCGCCGCCCGTTGCTGCCGGTGCGGATCCCGGGGCGGCTCGGCCGGGCCCTGCGCGCCGGCGGCCTCACCACCACCGCCACTCCCACGGGCACCCGGACCTGGGCGGACCACCTCGCCGACACGTACGGGGGAACCGGTCGAAGATGAAACCTTCAGCGGCTCACGTTCGCCTTACCGTGGCCGCATGCTGGTCTTCGTCACCACCGTGATCCTGTACGTGTTCGGTTTCGTCTTCCTCTACGGCGTGGTCCGGCTGGGCGTCCGGCACGGCATGGAGGACGTCGAGGCGCATCGTCCGGAGGTCCTGGAGCGGGCGCATCTCGCCGCCGCCCGGGACCGCGACTTCGCCCGCCAGAACGCCTTCCTGTCCGGCAACTCCAACTGACCGTCGCTACCCGCACCGGTCGCACCGTCGTCCCGGGTGCGGCCGGTGCGGGTCTCCCGTCAGGCGGGCGGCCGGCACGTCGGTGAGCGGAACCCGGGCGGCTGGTGCGAGGATCGCACCCGTGATGGGGACGCTGAAGACAGAGCCGGCCCGTACCCGACTGGACCTGCTGGCACCGCCGGTCGCCGCCGCCGTGGAGCGGTGGCCGGCCGAGGCGCCGGTGGACGTCGACGACGTGCTGGTCGCCCCGATCGACGCGGACCTGGCCGACACGGCCGCGTTCTGCGCCGCGTACGAGGTGGGGCTCGACGAGTCGGCGAACTGCGTGGTGGTCGCCGGCAAGCGAGGTGGCGAGATCCGGTACGCGGCCTGCGTCGTGCTGGCCACCACTCGGGCCGACGTGAACGGCGTGGTCCGCCGGATGCTCGACGTCCGCAAGGCGAGCTTCGCGCCGATGGCCGACGCGGTCGAGTTGACCGGGATGGAGTACGGCGGAATCACCCCGATCGGCCTGCCGGAGGAGTGGCCGATCCTGGTCGACTCGCGGGTGATCGCCACGCCGCACGTCATCATCGGATCCGGCGTACGGCACAGCAAGATCGCGCTGCCTGGGCCAGCGCTCGGCGCGCTGCCCGGGGCCACGGTGGTGGAAGACCTGGCCAGGCCGGCCTAGACAGTTACTGTCATGGATCTTGTTTCACGTGGAACAAGATCCATGAGTGTCACTCGGCCGACTCCCGCTGCTCGACCTCGCGCAGGGCGGCGAGCAGGGTCTCCGGCTCCTGGGCGCCGGTGACGGCGTACTTCCCGGCCAGCACGAAGGTCGGCACGCTGGAGACCCCGAGCTGGTGCGCCTCGGTCAGGTCGGCGGCCACCTCCCGCCGGCCCAGGTTCGACGCCAGGTACTCCCGGGCCTCGGTCTCGTCCAGGCCCACCTCGGCGGCGAGCTTGACCAAGGCGTCCTTCGACCCGACGTCGATCCCGTCCTGGAAGTGCGCCCGGTAGAGCCGCTCCACCAGTTCGGCGGCACGGCCCCGCTCGGTGGCGAACCGGACGAGGCGGTGCGCCTCGAAGGTGTTGGCGGCCACCGCGCGGTCGAAGTGCATCTCGATCCCCGCACCGGCGGCGACCTGGGTGACGTGGGCGGCCATCCCCTCGGCCCGCTGCCGGCTGCCGAACTTCGCGCCCAGCGCCTCGACCAGCGGCTTCGGCTCGGTCACCGGCGTCGGGTCGAGCTGGAACGGCCGGTACCGGACGGTCACCTCACCGTCGTACGACTCCAGGGCCTGCTCCAGCCGGCGCTTGCCGATCCAGCACCACGGGCAGACGACGTCGGCGTAGATCTCGATCTCCATGACCGGCAACAACCCGTCGATCAGGAAATCTGTTCCCGGACCTGGCGCTTGAGCCGGGCCAGGATCGCCGTGCCGCCGCGTACCCGCAGCGGGCTGATCGCCTGGGCCAGCCCCATCCGCTGGTAGAGGTCGTCCGGCACGGCCAGCACCTGGTCGGCGGTCGCCCCGGCCAGGCCCTCGGCCAGGATGCCGGCGAACGCCCGGGTGGTCGGCGCCTCGGGCGGGCAGTCGAACCAGGTGATCACGGTGCCGTCCGGCTGCACCTGGGCGCGCAGGAAGAACGGCGTCTGGCACTCCGGCACCTGCTCCATGCCCTCCCGGTCCATGCCTGCGGGCAGTGGCGGGATGACGTCGGCGTACTCGAGGAGCATCTCCAGCACCACGTCGCGGGGCGCCGCGGCGAACTCCTCGACGATCTCGGCCAGCTTGCTCGGCATCTCGGGCATTCCTTGAGGCTATCCGCAGCGTACGGCCGCCCGCCGAGGTGGAGCTGTCAGGAAGGGGCCCCCTCCGCTACCGGGCGTTGAGGAGGGACCCCTCCTGTCACATGTTCGGGGCGGCCTCGCTGATGTCGCTGAGGGCGGAGTTCGGGTCCAGCTGCATGGCCAGGTCACCCAGGGAGACGATGCCGACCAGCTTCCGCTCGTTGTCGCAGACCAGCACCCGCCGGATGTTGCGCTCCCGCATCAGGGCCGCCGCCTCGCTCGCGGTGGAGTGCTGCTCGATCATCACCACCTCGCGGGTGATGATCGACCCGATCGTGGTGGTCGCCGGGTCGGCCCGCTCGGCGACCGCCCGGACCACGATGTCGCGGTCGGTCAGCATGCCGGCGAGGGTCGCCCCCTCGGTGACCACCACATCGCCGATGTCCGACTCCTTCATCACCCTGGCCGCCTCGTCCAGCGTGGTCTCCGCCGGCAGGTAGACCACCTGCTTGGTCATCGCGTCGCTGACCCGGTACATGAGAGCCTCCGAAACACTCGATCCGGCACCGGTACCCCCTGGCGCGCCCGCTACACCCGGTCGCGGCGTGCCCCGGGCACCTCGTCGAGCAGGCGCTCGACCAGACCGTCCACCGGCAGCTCGACCCGCTCGCCGGAGGCCCGGTCGCGCAGCTCGACGTACCCGTCGGCGAGCCGGCGGCCGACCACGACGGCGCGCGGGATGCCGACCAGTTCGGCGTCGGTGAACTTCACCCCGGCCGAGACGTGCGTGCGGCCATCGACCAGCACCCGCAGGCCGGCCGCCGACAGCCGCCCGCCGAGCTCCAGCGCCGCGTCGAGCTGCGCCCCCTTTCCCGCCGCCACCAGGTGTACGTCGCACGGCGCGACCGCCGCCGGCCAGACCAGCCCCCGCTCGTCGTGGTGCTGCTCGGCGACCGCCGCGACCGCCCGGGAGACGCCGATGCCGTAGCAGCCCATGGTGGGCCGGACCGGCTTCCCCTCGGGGCCGAGCACGTCGACGGCGAACGCGTCGGTGTAGCGGCGGCCGAGCTGGAAGATGTGCCCCACCTCGATGCCCCGCCGCATGGTCAGCTCACCGGTCTCGCAGGCCGGGCAGGGGTCGCCGGGCCGCACCTCGGCAGCCTCGATCGTCCCGTCCGGGACGAAGTCCCGCCCGCAGACCACGTCGACCGCGTGCCGGCCCGGCTCGTTCGCCCCGGTCAGCCAGGCGGTGCCGGGGACCACGCGGGGATCGACCAGGTAGCGGACGCCGTGCTTGGCGAGGATCTGCGGCCCGAGGTACCCGCGGACCAACTCGGGATGGTCCGTCCAGTCCTCGAAGACCGCCACCGTGGCGGGGGCGAGCACCGCCGCCACCCGCTTGAGGTCCACCTCGCGGTCGCCGGGCAGACCGATCACCAGCAGCTCGGCGGTCTCCGCGCCGGGCCGGCGCACGGTCAGCACCACGTTCTTCAACGTGTCGGCGGCGGTCCAGTCCGTCCGACCGCCGAGGGCGCGGGCGTTGGCCAGCTCGACCAGCGAGGCGATGGTCGGCGTCTCCGGGGTGTCGTGCACCTCCATCGCCGGATGGGCGTCGGGGTCACCGGCGGCCGGGGCGCGGGTCACCACCGCCTCCGTGTTGGCCGCGTAGGCGCAGGCCGTGCAGCCCACGAAGCTGTCCTCGCCGACCGGGGTCGCCGCCAGGAACTCCTCCGACGCCGAGCCGCCCATCGCCCCGGACATCGCATGCACCACCGTGTAGTCCAGTCCGAGCCGGTCGAAGATCCGCTGATAGGCGTCGCGGTGCCGGTCGTAGGCCGCCTGCAGCCCCGCCGCGTCCAGGTCGAACGAGTACGCGTCCTTCATCAGGAACTCGCGCCCGCGCAGCAGACCGGCCCGGGGCCGGGCCTCGTCCCGGAACTTCGTCTGGATCTGGAACAGCGTCACCGGGAAGTCCCGGTACGAGGTGAAGAGGTCCTTCACCAGCAGCGTGGCCATCTCCTCGTGGGTCGGGGCGAGCAGGTGCTCGGCGCCCTTCCGGTCTGCGAGGGTGAAGATGTCGTCGCCGTACTCCGTCCACCGCCCGCTGGTCCGGTACGGCTCGGCCGGCAGCAGCGCGGGGAAGTGCACCTCCTGGTCGCCGATCGCCGCCATCTCCGCCCGGACGATCTCGGTGACCCGGTCCAGCACCAGCTTGCCGAGCGGCAGCCAGATGTAGCCACCCGGGGCGGCGCGGCGCACGTAGCCGGCGCGGAGCAGGAGACGGTGGCTCGGCACCTCGGCGTCGGCCGGGTCCTCGCGCAGGGTCCGGAGCAGCAGGGTCGACATGCGCAGCAGCATTGCCGCAGCGTACGGCGGGCCCAGGCGGACCGGCGATCCTATTCCTCGACTCCGGGTCGCCGATGTTGCGGTGTCCGACCGACCGGGACACCGCGATGTCGCGAATCGGGAGTGGATCAAGCCGGATCCGCCCGGCGGAGCGCCCGGGGTACGCCGAAATTCAGGTGAGGTCCAGGGTCAGGTCGCCCGTGGCGACGCCGATTTCGCCCGCGTAACCGTCGCCCGCTGCGGCTCGGGCAGCCGCAGGATCGGTGCCGGGCCACAGGTGGGTCAGGATCAGGCGTCCCGCGCCGGCTTCCGCCGCCTGGCGACCCACGCCCCGGGCGCTGGACAGGTAGCCGAGCGAGTCCGCCGGCACCTGGTCCACGTGGGTGGCCTCGGCCAGCAGCAGGTCGGCGTCGCGCGCCAGTTCGACCACGTCTGGGCTCGGCCCGGTGTCACCGGTGTACGCGAGCACCCGGCCGCCGCCGGTCAGCCGAATGCCGGCGTTGGGCACCCAGTGCGGCAGCAGTCGGGTCTCGGCGCGGAACGGGCCGATGTCGAACTGGCTGCCGGCGGTGAACTCGTGCAGGTCGTAGGCGGCGTCCAGCATCCCGGGGCGGTCCAGCGCCAGCACCGCATCGAGCGCACCCGGCAGCGCGTACACCGGTAGCGGCGCGGGCGGATCGTCGCGCAGGGCACGCGCCCGGAGCAGCGGATTCAGGTCGGCGCAGTGATCGGGATGACCGTGGCTGATGAACACCGCGTCGACCTGGTCCGCGGTGACCTGTTGCAGCAGCCGCGGGAAGGTCGCATAACCGAGATCGAGGAGCAGCCGGAACCCGTCGTGCTCGACGAGGTAGCCGCTGCACGCCTGGCCGGCCTCCGGCCACGCACCGCACCCACCCAGCACCGTCAGCCGCATGTCACGGACGCTACCGGCCGGTTCGCCAGGGGTGCCAGGCAACTTACGGCATCACCAGATGCACCTTCGGCGTCCCCTCGCCGCGGCGCCGACCGGCCTACGATCCGGCCATGCCTGTGACTCCGTCAGTCCATGCCGTCAGCCAGTACGCGACGACGACCGGCAACCTCACCGCCCGGATCGCGCTGCACACCTACGGCACCAACCCGCAGAGCTGGTTCGACTCCGACGAGCGGCTACCGCTGGCCGGCGACGTACTCGAGGTCGGTGCCGGCACTGGCAGGCTGTGGACGCACGTCGACCACGTGGGCCGGGGGCTCCGGCTGACGCTGACCGACTTCTCGGCCGCCATGTGTGCGCAGTTGCGCACCATTCCCGCCGCCCGCGTCCAGCAGTGCGACGCCGCCGACCTGCCCTTCCCCGACGCGGCTTTCGACACCGTCATCGCCAACCACATGCTCTACCACCTGGATGACCCCGACGCCGCGCTGGCCGAGTTCGCCCGGGTTCTGCGCCCCGGCGGGCGGCTCGCCGTCGCCGTCAACGGCAGCGACCATCTGGCTGAACTCGACGCCATCGGCCCGGCCATCGGCCGCCCCGAGCTGGTGCTCGGCGCCGCGCAGAACGACATCACCGCCGAGACCGCGCCGGGCTACCTGGCCGCCCACTTCACCGACGTCACCGTCGAGCGCTACCCCTGCGACCTCGACATCCCCACGGCCGAGCCCATCCTCGCCTACCTCGACAGCATGGCCGGCGAACCGCTCCCGCCGGAGCAGCGCTCCGCCGCCCGCGACCTCGTCCAGGCCCGCATCGACGCCGAGGGCAGTTTTCGGGTACGCAAACACAGCGTGCTGATCACGGCGTGCGCTGAAAGCCGGGGGATGAACTGTGCCACGCCCGCTGCCCCTGGTCGCCCTTCTCCGGCCGGGACAGCCATCACTGGTCGGACACTACGAACTTGATGGCGTAAACGATTCAAGCGCACGGCAGCTGCCCCGGTCCGGAGCCGCCGGGCCGTGAGTCGTCTGCGTCATCAAGTTCGTAGGTGGAGTGGAGAGCCGTCATTGGATCAGGAGTGCTTGACGTGCTCGACGAAGGCGTGCCAGGTCCGTGGGTCGAAGGTGAGGACCGGGCCGGTCGGGTCCTTGCTGTCGCGGACCCCCACCACGCCGGGCAGGTTGTCGGCCACCTCGACGCACTCGCCGTTGCCGCTGCGGCTGGACTTGCGCCAGGTGGCGCCGATCAGCTCCATGACGTCATCACTTCCTTCATCAGCTCGACCGACTGCCGGCGAGGCAGCGCCTCGCTGCGGACGCTCTCCCATCTCGCGACCGCGATAGCCACGTCTTCGTCCTTGTCGATTGTCGTGCCGCCGAGCTGGTTCTCCAGGTGAGCAACCCATCCGCCGTTGTCACCACGGGGGCCGCTGGTGAGCTACCCGCAGCTTCCGGTGCCGCGCCTCGGGCCGTACCCCGATCGACCCCGCGCCTACCCGCCTGGCCACCTGCCGCACCTGCCGATCCGCCCACTGTGGCTGTGCCGGGCCTGCGGGCAGCCGTGGCCGTGTGCCCAGGCCCGCCTGCTGCTCCGCGCCGAGTACGACGACCACCCGGTCGACCTGGCCAACTACCTGTCCGGGCTCTATCACGAGGCCACCCACGACCTGTTCCGGCTCAACCCGCACGACGGGCCCACCCCACGCGAGCTGTTCGAGCGGTTCGTCGCCTGGGGCCCGTACCGGAGGGGCATCGCCGAGAATTGACGAAGCATCGGCAACCATCGCACCGCGGGGTGGCGTCTGGTAGGGCGTCAAGCTGATGCCCCACCTCACCCCCAAGGATCGGCTCGTGTGGACCCTCTCCTGAGTGAGTTCGACTCGTTCGTGCGAACCCGCACCCCCGCACTGCTGCGCTCGGCGTATCTGCTGACCGGCGACCAACACCTGGCGGAAGACCTCGTCCAGTCCGCGCTGGCCCGGACCCACCGCTCCTGGAACCGGCTGCACGACAGCGGCAACGCCGAGGCGTACACCCGCAAGACCATGTACCACCTCCAGGTTTCCTGGTGGCGGCGGCGCCGGGTGGCCGAGTCGATGCCGGGCGACCTGCCCGAGCCGCGCGGAGGCGACTCGGCCCCCGACCACGCCCACCAGACCACGCTCCGGCTCACCCTCCGGGCCGCGCTCGCGAAGCTCTCCGCCAAGCAGCGGGCCGTGCTGGTCCTGCGGTTCTTCGAGGACCGCACCGAAGCCGAGGCCGCCGACCTGCTCGGCGTCACCGTCGGCACCGTCAAGAGTCAGACCTCGAAGGCCCTGGCCAAGCTGCGCACCGTCGCCCCCGAGCTCGCCGAGCTGTACGTCCTGGAAGGGAGTGCCCGATGAACCACGACCGCCTCCGGCTCGACCTGGCCGACCTGGCCGAGGAGGTCACCCCGGTCGACCTGCGGGACCGGGCGCTGCGTACCTCCCGCCGGCTCGGCATCCAGCGGGCCGTCGCCACCTCGGCCGCCGCGCTGGTGATGATCGCCGCCGCAACGGGCACCGCCCTGGCGATCCGCCCCAACGGGCAGGCGCCCGCTCCACAGCCGGCCGGTCCGTCGACCACCGTCACCCCGACCCCGGTCGAGGTCACTCCGATCCCGGACCCGTCGGCCAGCTCCGAGCCGACCAGCTCGTCGACGAAGCCGGCGACCGTCCTCGCCGGCACCCGCTACTACCTCGAGAAGACGTCCAACAAGTACCGGATCCACGCCGTCCGGGGCGGCTCGGACCGGGTCGTCCACCAGCTTCCGTTCGTCACCTACGGCTGCGAGGCCAACACCCTCACCGTCTCGCCGGACGGCAAGCGGGTGGCCTGGGTGCAGGACAGCACGGACGGCAACCTCAGTGGGGTGCTCCTCGCCGGCACGCTCGGAAAGCCGGGGGCGACGAAGCTGCTGGACGACGTCAACTGCCTCGGACCCCGCCCGCTGCGCTGGCAGGGCAGCGACCTGCTGATGGTGGGCAAGAAGACCGGACAGTCCGTGCTGTACGACGTGGCGGCCAACAAGCGGGTCGACGGTGACCCGGGCCAGGAGACAGACCGGTGCTGGTCAGCCGACGGCAGGTGGCTGGCCGCGGTGGCGGAGGGCCAGCCGTACGTGGCGGACGGGACGCAGCTCCGCCAGTACACCTACACGCCGCCGAAGGACGAAGCCGCGCACTGGGGTGGCTGGGAGGCCCGGAGCGTGTCGATGGACGGCCGGTACGTCTCCGTTGGCTGGATCGGCACCGACCCGTCCCGCCGGGACGACAGCTTCGCCGTGGTCGACACCACCACCAGCAAGGTGGTCGACCTGCCGGGTAGCGGCGACATCCGCAGCATCATGTTCACCGTCGACAACAAGGTGATCGTCAAGCGGGCGACCGGCATCAGCGTGCTGGACACCGGCTTCAAGCCGCTCGGCACGGTCGCCGAGTCCACCCCGGTGCGGAACATGACGCTGCTGGCGTACGTGCCCTGAGCCGTCGGTTAGCGGACCATCAGCAGGCCCTCAGCACCCGGTGCTGAGGGCCTGCTGCGTGGCTGGGCCCCGTCTCGCACATTCCCCGAAATTCCTTGGTCGATACGGCAACCCTCCCTTGAGAACTCGACGTCTGGGAGTGCGTCAACCCGCTGCGCCACCGAAGCTGAGGACCGAAGCCGTGAACACTTTCGCCGCCGCGCCCGCCAACCGCACCGCTCGTCTCCGTAGCCTCCGCCGGGCCGTGGTCCTCTCGGCCGCCACGCTCGCGATGGTGGGGCTGAGCGCCTGCGGCGAGGGCAGGAACGCACCGGCCGGCTCGCCCGCGCCGACCACCTCCGACGCTCCGGCCACCGTCGCCACCGCGGCTCCGGTCAGCAACCCCGCCTCGGCCACCGTGCTCACCGGCACCCGCTACTACCTGGGCATGACCGACCAGGAGGCGGTGGTCCACGCCGTCCGGGGCAACGTTGACGAGGTGACCGCTCGGATTCCCCTCGGCAAGGGGTCGTGCGTCCGCAACACGATCACCATCTCGCCGTACGGCGAGCGGCTGGCCTGGGTGGAGGGCGGTGCCAACGAGGATGCCGGCACCCTGGTGACGTCGACGATCGACGGATCGCGGAAGCGGACGGTCGAGCGGGCGGAGCCCTTCCGCGGGAAGGCCAACTGCATCGGCAGCAATCCGCTCGTCTGGAACACCAACGACCTGCTGATGGTGCAGGACGGCCGCCGGTCGGTGCTGATCGACGTGGCGGAGAACAAGCCGGCCGACGGCGACGCGGGCAACGAGACCCTCAAGTGGTGGTCCGCCGACGGGCGGAACTGGGCCGCGGTCTCCGAGGGCAAGCCGTACGCCACCGGCGGGAGCAAGGTGCACTTCTACCACTACACGCCGCCGAAGGCCGAGGCCGCGCACTACGACGGCTGGCGGGTGCGCAGCGTGTCGATGGACGGCCGGTACGTGGCGGTCGGTTGGATGAACACCGACGTGTCCCGTAACGACGGCAGTTTCGCGGTGGTCGACACCACCACCAGCAAGGTCGTCAAGCTCCCCGTCGGGGGCGAGGTCAAGAGCATCCAGTTCGCGGCGGACGGCAAGGTGCTGGTGCGGCAGGCGACCCGGGTCGTGGTGCTGGACGCCCGCTTCCGGCAGATCGGCGAGGTGGCGGAGCCCCGGGACGTGCAGCAGCTGACCCTGCTGACCTACGTGCCCTGAGCATGCCCGACCGCCGAGCGGGCCGCCCCACCAGGGGCGGCCCGCTCGGCATTCAGCGCACCTTGGCCTTGAGATAGGCCGCCCAGTCCTTCTCGAACTCCTCGTACGACACGCCGAGGACGTCCCGCGTCACCGTATCGATTTTCCGGCTGCGGTAGTGCTCAGCCACGAGCTGGAACATCTTCTGCTCGCCGTACCGCTCGACGAGGTAGCCGATGGCCGAGTGGCCCAGCCAGTAGTGGTATTCGACCCGGTCCTTCAGGTCCCACGCCGGGCCTCCCGGCAGGGAGGACGGGTAGCCGGTCTTCCGGATCACCGTCCGGGAGTTGGCCGTACGCTCGCTGGTCAGCCAGGCCTTTCCGCCGTGGCCCAGGTATTCCGCGAACCCCTCGACCACCCACCTCTCCCGCTCGCCCAGCGAGGAGCCCGGGGCCCGGGCGGTGAGCTTGCCGATCAGGGCATGGCCGATCTCGTGCCGGAACAGGTTCAGCTGCCGCTCCCGGGTTCCCCTCGTGAAGTGGTACTCGTCGCGGACGTCGACCACCACCCGGGTGGCCCCGACCACGGGGTCGTTCTCGTCGCCGTCGAGCACACCCTCCGGCGGCACCGGGATCGCGACCCCAGACTCGGTGGGGGTCTCCTTCGTGGTCCGGTAGAGGGAACCCAACTCGGACCGCCCCTTGACCAGGGAGATGACGAAGCCCGGCGGCACCTCGCCGCGCACCCCGCCGGCCCGCCAGGCGGCCAGGTCGTCCGCCGCGGCCTGCTCGGCGATCGGGGCGTACCGTTGCGCCTCCGCCCGCAGCGACGCGTCGACGATCAGCAGCGTGTGCGGCGTCCGCTCGACATGAATGTCGCGCCACTTGTCCCACGGGGCCGGGTAGTGGGTGACCGCGTCCCGCCTGCGCTCCTCCGGGACGCCCCCGGCCCGGACGACCCTCAGCGGGGCGTCCTGGTCGGCCTGGACGATCGTCCATTGGTACCACTCCTCGACGGGGCCGACGTCGAAGCCGTCGAACCGATGCACGAACGCCACCGTCACGTCGACCTCGTGCCCGCCGCCCACCGGGCGGAACTCACCCTTGTGGCGGTACGCGAAGCGCACGTCGGCCAGCGGCAGCTTGCTGAGGTTGCGGTAGAGGCTGGTCTGCTCCGTGACCAGGTCCTTGTGGGCCGGGTCGAACGGCGCGACGAACGCCTTCTCGTCCCGGCCGGTGAGCGCCCTGGTGTGCTCGGCCAGCAAGGACTCGATCTTCGCCTGCCGAATCGGGTTCGTGTCGTCGAGCGCGCCGGTCGAGCTGTCGTTCCGATCGTCGAGATACGACTTCAGCCCGACCAGCCCCGCCCCGGCGCACAGGGCCAGGGCCAGGGCCCCCGCACCGAGTCCGATCCACAGGCCACGCCGGGACCGCCGGGCCGGTGGTGCCGGCGGCGGAGCGTGCCCGCCCGGTGGCGGGTGGGGCAGCGGCCCGTACGGGTGGGCGGGCGCCCCGGCGGGCGGTGGGGCGTACGGTCCGGGGTGTCCCGGCGGGGGAACGGCGCGCGGTCCCTCGGTCATGGCGTGCGTCCTCGCTCGTGTCCGACACGTCGGGTCCGCGTCCACTCAGGGGCGGTCCCGACTGGGGTCGCGCGCCATTATTTCCGCCCGAGCGTCCGCTTCTCTGCCCCGTGCCACCCATCGGCGGCGTGGGCAGCGCCACGTCCGCACGTGGCGGGCGCGCCCGTCGACCATCTCCGGTGCCAGAATGGCCGACACCGATGGGAATTCCGGTAGCCGGGGGGACGACAGGTGCGCTGGCGCAGCTTCGTGGCGGTGGGCGACAGCTTCACCGAGGGCATGGACGACGCGTATCCGGACGGCACGTACCGGGGCTGGGCGGACCTGGTCGCCACCCGGCTCGCCGCCGAGGCCGGCCCGGACTTCGGGTACGCCAACCTGGCGATCCGGGGCCGCCTGTTTCCGAACATCGTCGCCGAGCAGGTGCCGGCCGCCCTGGCCATGCAGCCCGACCTGATCAGCTTCGCGGCCGGCGGCAACGACGTGCTGCGCCGGACCTTCGACGCCGAGTCCTTCGTCCCCCGCTTCGACGCGGTGATCGGCGAGTTGCGCGGCAGCGGCGCCGACGTGATCCTCTTCCGGTTCGCCGACGTGATGGCCCGGCTCCCCGGGCAGCGGCTCGTGGCCCCCCGGGTGACCCTGCTCAACCGGGTGGTCGGTGAGGTCGCCGAGCGGCACGGCGCCATCCTGGTCGACCTGTACGCCGACGACACCTACCTGAACCCGATGCTGTGGAGCACCGACCGGCTGCACCTGTCGGCGGCCGGGCACCGGCGGGTCGCCGGGCAGGTGCTCACCGCCCTCGGAGTGGGCTGCGACGAGGAATGGCTGATGGTGCCGCCGCACCCCGCGCCGACGCCGTGGCTGGCCGCCCGCGCCGCCGACCTGCGCTGGGCCGGCCAGCACCTGGCGCCCTGGATCAAGCGTCGGCTGACCGGCCGCTCCTCCGGCGACCTGGTCACCGCCAAGCGGCCGGTGCTCGGGCCGATCACCGACTGACCGGTGCGGACGATCCACGCCGCCCCGCTGCTGCGGCTGACCCCGGACGACGAGCCCCGCCCGGATCACGCCGTGCTGGTCTCCGGCGACCGGGTCGAGGCCGTCGCGCCGCTGGACGAGCTGACGGCGGCGTACCCGGAGGTGCGGGTGCGGCGGTGGGCCGGCACCCTCGGGCCGGCGCTGGTGCACGACGGGCCGCTGCCGCCCGCCCCCACCCCGCGCGAACGGGTGCACGCCCTGTTCCGGCGCGGCGCCGCCGCGGTGCTCGCCACCGCGGTGGCCGACCCGGCGTTGCGGGCCGCCGCCGCCCGCAACGACGTCGCGGTGCTGGGCGCCGCCCGGCCTTCGGCGCTGATGGTGGGTGGGCGGGCCGACTTGGCCGTGTTCGGCGCCGACGGCGCCTGTCTGGCCACGGTGGTGGCCGGCCGGCTGGTGCACCGCCGCGCCTGACCACCAGTTCCGCCGCTGTCGGTGCGACCCGCCACATCCGCTGCACCCTATTTCCGTTGACCGGCCCTGGTCCCGGGATCGGGCGTACCTTGGGGCTCATGCCTGTGCCGAGCGATCCGAATCCCCGCTTCCAGTCGTACGCCGACCCGCAGCGCCTGGTCACCACGGAGTGGCTGGCCGAGCATCTGGGCGACGAGGGACTCGTGGTGGTCGAGTCCGACGAGGACGTGCTCCTCTACGACACCGGCCACCTCCCGGGCGCCGTCAAGGTCGACTGGCACACCGAGCTGAACGACCAGGTGACCCGGGACTACCTGGACGCGAAGAGCTTCGCCGAACTGTGTGCTGCCAAGGGCATCGGCCGGAACGACACGGTGATCTTCTACGGCGACAACTTCAACTGGTGGGCCGCGTACGCCCTCTGGGTCTTCTCCCTCTTCGGCCACCCGGACGTCCGGCTGCTCGACGGCGGCCGGCAGAAGTGGATCGCCGAGGGACGCGAGCTGACCCGGGAGAAGGTCACCCGCCCACGCGCCGACTACCCGGTGCCGGAGCGGAACGACGCGCCGATCCGGGCGTACCGGGAGCAGGTGATGGCGCACATTGCCGCCGGCCGGCCGCTGGTCGACGTCCGCTCCCCGGGCGAGTACACCGGCGAGATGCTGCACATGCCGGACTACCCGCAGGAGGGCGCGCTGCGCGGTGGGCACATCCCCGGCGCGGTGAACAAGCCGTGGAAGTCCGCCGCGAACGACGACGGCACCTTCAAGTCCGCGGAGGAGCTGCGCACCATCTACGCCGACCAGCTCGGGCTGAGCCCGTCCGACGACGTGGTGGCGTACTGCCGGATCGGTGAGCGGTCCAGCCACACCTGGTTCGTGCTGCGCCATCTGCTCGGCTACCCGCAGGTCCGCAACTACGACGGGTCCTGGACCGAGTGGGGCAACCTGGTCCGCGCGCCTGTCGTGAAGGGCGACGAGCCCGGCGGTCTCACCGGCTGACCGCTCGGCCCGCCCGGAGGCTGACGCTTCCGGGCGGCAATCCGGCGTTGCCCCGTCGCGTCCGCGCCCGGCGGGGCAGGCTGCTGAGAAGCAGCCGTCGGAACGTCGAGGAGGGGGCGTGGTGCGCCTGGACAAGCGGTTCGTCGGGCTGCTCGTGCTGGCCGCGCTGCCGCCGGTCGTGGAGGCCACCGTCCTCAACGTGGTGGGGTTCCGTGCCGCCGAGGGGATGGCTCCACAGATCACCGCCGTGTGGCCGTACGACACGTACCACGACCTGCGGTGGCTGTTCGTCTACCACGACTCGTGGCCGGGCTTCGCCCTCGGCATGGTCGCTCTGGTCCTGTTCCGGGCGTCGCTCACCGCCGGGCTGGTCGCGCTGTCCTGGCCACGGCAGGTGCCCTGGCCGGGCCTGGGTTGGCTGGTCCGGCGGAACCTCGTGCTCACCGTGGTGATCGCCGCGGTGGTCTCGCCCTGGGCGGCCCTGTCGATGGCTGCTTCGGTGGTTGCTCTCTCCTGGCTGTTGTTCGCCTCGCTGGTGCCGCTGTTCCTGCTCGCGCCGTTCCTGCAACGCGCGGCCGTGCGCGGCGCCTGGTGGCGCGGGCTGCCCTCGATCGAGTTGGTCGGCTGGTCCCTGCTCAACTTCGTGGTGCTCACCGTGGGCGGCGGGGTGGTCTGGGTGATACCGCTCGGGTGGGACGTACCGGTGGCGGCGGTCGCCGGGTTGATCAACGGCCTGCTCTGGCAGCGCACCGTGGCGGCCGCCCTGCTGCCGCGCCGCGCGGTGAAGTGGGCGCGGGTGCCGGTGGCGCCGCTGGCCGTGTTGCTCGTCTTCGTCGTGCCGCTGGTGGTGCAGCCGGTGTTGCAGCTCCTGCCCGGGACGTCCCCGAAGGGGCGCGCCATGGTGCTCGACCGGCCCCTGCCGGCCGGCGTCCGGCACGCGGTGATCTTCCTCGACGGCCACGGGAGCACGTCCGGCGGGCAGCCGGCCGTCGACCCGAACGTGCAGCAGTTCTCCTATCGGGGCCTGGACCCGCGGGGCCAGCCGCTGCCGTACTCGGCCCGGGACACCTACCGGTCGATCGAGTCCAGCGTGGGGCTGCTGGCCACGCAGGTGGACCTGCTGCACCGGCGTACCGGACGGCCGGTGGCGCTGGTGGGGCATAGCGAGGGGGCCCTGGTGGCCCGGACCTACCTGGCCGTCCGGCCGCACCCGGTGGTGGACATGCTGGCCATGTTCAGCCCGCTGATCAACGCCGGCCGCTCCTACTACCCGCCCGCTGGGGCGTCCCGCGGCTGGGGCGTGGCCGCCGGGTGGGAGCTGCGTGTCCTCTTCGGCGTCCTCGACTCGTTCGCCCACACCGGCAGCGGGCCGGAGGAGCCTTTCATCCGGTCGGTGCTGGACAACGCCCCCTTCTACCGCAACGGCCTGATGTGCCCGGTACCCGGTGTACGCATTGTGGCGTTCCTGCCGACCACCACGGCGATCGAGGCGCCACCCGGCGAGTACACCCGCGTCCCGGTCTTCCAGCTGCCGGCCCTGCACGGTGGCCTGCTCAGCCTTCCGGTCGTCCAGGCGCGACTGATCAACTTCCTCGAAGGTGAGCCGGTCAGCCAGCCGCAGCCCGGCTACAGCGAGCTCCAGAACGCCGCCGCCGCCTGGCACGCTCCGCCGCTGCCGCTCTCACTCAACCCGATCTGGCGGGCCAAGCACGTGCCCGACCCGGCCTTCAGCGGGAAGATCTGCCAGTCGAGTTGACCTGGTCGCTCGGCGTCTGCCGCCGGCACCGGCGGACCAGCACGAGGGCCGCCACCGCCAACCCGATCACCATCAGCGCCCAGACCGGCCGGAACGGAAGCAGGACCACGTGCATGGCGACGCCGAGCACCGCCACCAGCGCGGCGAACCAGACCGACCAGCGGCGGCCGGAGAAGAGCAGCACCCCGCCCAGCACCATGAGCACCCCGGTCACCAGGTGCGCCCACAGCCAGCCGGTCAGGTCGAGGTGGTAGAGCCCCTCCTTGGTGATCACCACGTACGGGTCGTCGTCCAGGTCGGTGATGCCGGAGACGGCGTCGGCGAGGCCGCCCCCAGCGAGCAGCACGGCGGCCAGCATCCGCTGGCGATTCCGCATACGCGCCTCGTCGTGCTGGGTCACCCGTCCTCCTGCCGTCGTCCGCTCCAGCCTAGGGACGGGGCACCGGCTCCGTCCGGCGCTCGGTGCGGGTTGCACCCTCCCGCAACGTCCGCCAGGCGCCGGCGGTGACCAGGGCGAAGACGCCCGCCGCCGCCCAGCCGACCGGGGCCACCCCGTAGGCCTGGCCGGCGAACCCGGCGAGCGCCGCGCCGACCGGCGCGCTGACCAGACCGACCGTCCGCTGCGCCGCGCCGACCCGGCCGAGCAGCCCGGCCGGCACCTGCCGCTGCCCGTACGCCGACCAGAGGCTGTTCCAGACGGTCGTGCCGGCGGCGAAGCAGGCCAGGGCCAGTCCACCGGGCACCGGGTGCCGGGCGACCGCGAACCCGGCCAGGGCCAGGGTCTGCGCCAGCAGCACCCCGCGCAGCGCGGGCAGGGTGCCGAACCGGGCCGCCAGCCGGCCGGCGCCGAGCGCCCCGACCAGGCCGCCGACCACCGCCCCCGCCGCGAACAGCCCGTACGCCGCCGGGGGCACGCGCAGCACCGTCAGCGCGTACAGCACGAGCACCGCCATCACTCCGCTGATCGCGAGGTTCGACCCCGCGGTCGCCAGGGTCACCCGCCACAGCACCCGGTCCCGGCGTAGCCAGCGCACCCCCGCCCACGCCTCCCGCCACACGCCCGCCCGGCCCGGAGTCGGGCGCTGCCCTTGTTCGGGTGCCGGGGTGGGGCGGAGGGCGAGGACGAGGAGAGCGGCCGCGGCGAAGCTCAGGGCGTCGAGGGTGAACGGGAGGGCCGCCGAGATCGCGAAGAGGACGCCGGCCAGCGGGGCGCCGAGGAAGCCGCCGGCGAGCGCCGTGCCGGCCTGGAGGCGGCCGTTGGCGGCGGGCAGCGCGGCCGGCGGGACCACCGACGGGAGCACCGCGAAGGAGGCCGCGTCGAAGACCGTGCCCAGGGCGGCGAGCAGGAAGGCGGCGACCGCCAGCGCGGTCACCCCGGCCCGGCCGGTGGCGACCAGCCCGGCCAGGGCGGCCACCACGGCGGCTCGCAGCCCGTCCACCACCGCCATCGTCCGGCGGCGGTCCCAGCGGTCGGCGTACGCGCCGCCGAGCAGGCCGAGGAGCAGCGGCGGGAGTTGTCCGGCGACGGTCACCGCGGCGACCGCCCGGGGATCGCGGGTGAGCGTGGCGGCCAGCAGGGCCAGGGCCGGCGTACGCAGGGCGTCGCCGAACCGGGAGGAGACGGCGGCGGACCAGAGCAGCCGGTAGTCGCGGCCGAGGACGGGAGCGGTCATGCCGCCGGAGCCTGTGGCCTCAACCGGGTCGAGGGTCAAGCAGACGTGAGGCAACCGGCGGGTAACCGAGCCTCCACCTCGCCGCGCCGGAGGTCTAGGCTGGCCCGGTGGCGGTGGAACAGCAGGCAAGGAGCACGACGAACGGCGCGACGGGTGCGGGCCGGCGCCGGTCGCGGCGGGACGAGATCCTCGAGATCGCGGTGGGCCTCTTCGCCTCCCGCGGCTACCACGGCGTGTCGATGGACGACATCGGCGCCGCCGCGGGGGTCACCGGTCCGGCCCTCTACCACCACTTCGCCGGCAAGGAGGCGATGCTCGTCGCCGCGCTGATCCCGGTCAGCGAGGGGCTGTTGGCCGGTGGTCGGGAGCGGGCTGCCAACCACCCGGACGACCCGCGCGGGACGCTGGAGTCGCTGATCGACTTCCACGTCGACTTCGCGCTGGCCAACCCGGCGGTGATCGCCCTGCACCTGCACGAGCTGGATCGCCTGCCGGACGAGCCGCGCCGGCGGATCCGCCGGCTCCAGCGGCTCTACGTCGAGGAGTGGGTGACGGTGCTCACCGCGCTGCACCCGGGGCTGCCGGACGGTGAGGCGCGGGTGCTCGCCCACGCCGCCTTCGGTCTGATGAACTCCACCCCGTTCCTCGCGGGCGAGGTGGACCGCCGGCGCCGCGCCGAGCTGCTGAGCGCCGCCACCCTCGCCGCCCTCCTCGCCCCCACCGATCCCGCCTGACACGCCGCGTTGGGCTTAACGCGTGTTAAGAAGGGGCCCCGGCTATGCACGAGGCGTTGAGAAGGGGCCCTTCCTTGCAGAACATGATTGAGTCGCTGCTGGTCGCCAATAGGGGCGAGATCGCCCGCCGGATCATCCGTACCGCCAAGCGGCTCGGGATCCGCGCGATCGCGGTGCACTCGGAGGCGGACGCCGGCCTGCCGTTCGTGACCGAGGCGGACGAGGCGGTGAATGTCGGCCCGGCCAACCCGGCGCAGAGCTACCGGAACGTCGAGGCGATCCTCGCCGCCGCCAAGTCGACCGGCGCGCAGGCGATCCACCCCGGCTACGGCTTCCTGTCCGAGAACGCGGACTTCGCGCGTATCGTCGAGGCCAGCGGCCTGATCTGGGTCGGACCCGGCGCGGACGCGATCACCGCGATGGGCGACAAGATCAACGCCCGGAACCTGATGGCGGCGGCCGGGGTGCCGGTCGCGCCCGGCACCACCGACCCGGCGGCCGACCTGGCCGCGGCGGTCGCCGCCGCCGCGGAGATCGGTTACCCGGTGATGGTCAAGGCCGCAGCCGGTGGCGGCGGCATGGGCATGGGCGTGGCCACCGACGAGGCCGCGCTCCGCACGGAGTACGACAAGGTCCGCTCGTTCGCCGAGCGGATGTTCGGCGACGGCTCGGTGCTGATCGAGCGCTATTTCCCCCGGGTACGCCACGTCGAGGTGCAGATCCTCGGCCTGGCCGACGGCCGGGTGGTGGCCCTCGGCGAGCGGGAGTGCTCGGTGCAGCGGCGCAACCAGAAGCTGGTGGAGGAGTCCCCGTCCCCGGCGGTGTCGCCGGAGCTGCGCGAGCGCTTCCTGGCCGCCGCCGTACGGGCCGGCGAGGCGGTCAACTACCGCAACGCGGGCACCGTGGAGTGCCTGCTCGACCCCGCCACCGGGGAGTTCTTCTTCCTGGAGATGAACACCCGCTTGCAGGTCGAGCACCCGGTGACCGAGTACGTCTACGGCGTCGACCTGGTCGAGGAGCAGTTGCGGGTGGCCGCCGGCCTGGCCCCGACCTTCGACCCGGACGCGCTTGCGCCGCGCGGGCACGCCATCGAGTTGCGGATCAACGCGGAGGACCCGAAGCGCTTCCTGCCCGGTCCGGGCGCGATCACCACCTGGAACGAGCCGGCCGGCGAGGGCGTCCGGGTCGACTCCGGCTACGTCGCCGGCAACACCGTCACCCCGTTCTACGACAGCCTGATGGCCAAGCTGATCGTGAGCGGCAAGGACCGCACCGAGGCCGTGGAGCGGGCCAGGGCCGCCGTGGCCCAGTTCGAGATCGCCGGCCCCAAGAACAACCTCCCCTTCTTTGCCGAGCTGCTGGAGAACGAGGAGTTCCTCTCCGGCGCCTACGACACCGGCATCGTCTCCCGCATGCGCTGACCCCCCCCGCCGAGCCCCGTTGATCATGAAGTTAGCGGCGACAAAACGGACAATTTTTGCGGCTAACTTCATGATCGACAAAGCGCAGGGCGGTGGGCGCGGCCGGGTGACATGCTGAAGGGACCCATCACGTAAGACCGTCACAGTGAGGTGACCCCTTATGGCGGAACTGCCGGACTTCGTCTCCATTCGGGAGGTCGGACCCCGGGACGGACTCCAGAACGAGGAGCCCATCCCCACCGACGCCAAGGTGCGGCTGCTCGACGCCCTGTCGCGCACCGGGGTGCGGCAGATCGAGGCCGTCTCCTTCGTGCATCCCAAGGCGATCCCGCAGATGGCCGACGCGGACGAGGTGTGGCAGCGGGCCGCGAAGGTCGAGGGGGTGCGCTACTCCGCCCTGGTGCCGAACACCCGGGGCGCCCAACGGGCCCTGGCCGCCGGGTTCACCGAGATCGAGGTGGTGGTTTCGGCCAGCGACACGCACAACCGGCGCAACGTCAACCGCTCCACCGAGGAGTCCCTCGACGACATCGCGGAGCTGATCGACCTGCTGCACGGCGCGGGCGCCCGGGCCGAGGTGATCATCGCGACCAGCTTCGGCTGCCCGTACGAGGGGGACGTCGACCCCCAGCGCGTCGCCGGCATCGTAGACCGCGTCGTCCGGGACGGTGCCGACCGGGTGGCCTTCGGCGACACCACCGGCATGGGTACGCCCCGCCGGGTCCGCGAGCTGATCACCGCGGTACGCGACCGTAACGCCCACATCCCCGTGCTGCTGCACTTCCACAACACCCGGGGCACGGCGCTGGCGAACATGCTGACCGCCATGGAACTGGGTGTCACCGAGTTCGACGCCAGCGTGGGCGGCCTGGGCGGCTGCCCGTACGCCCCGGGGGCCAGCGGCAACCTGGCCACCGAGGAGGCCGTGCACATGCTGCACGACATGGGCATCGACACCGGGATCGACCTGGCCGCGCTGATCGAGGCAGCCGAGTTGGCCGAGGAACTGGTCGGCAAGAAGCTCCCCTCCGGCGTCCTCCGCGCCGGCCCCCGTACCCGCCTCACCCCCCTCCCCGCCTGAGCACCGCACCCGCGCCCGCGCGCCGAGCCGCAGGACCGCGGTGATCAAGAGGTTTGCGTCCGCTTCCAGGCGGCCGGATCGGGACGCAAACCTCTTGATCAACCAGCCATACCGGCGAGGGGAACGGGCGCGGGTCAGCGGGCGAGGGCACCTGACTCGGTCGGGAGGCCGGCGGTCACCCAGTCCTCGATGCCCTCGGCGTACTTCCGGACGGCGGTGTAGCCGAGAGCGGTGAGCCGGTCGGCGACGCGACCGCTGTTCGGGCAGGCGGGGTTGGAGCAGTACGTGACGATCGGGGCGTCCCGATCCGGCAGCAACTCGCCGGCCCGCTCGGCCACCTCGGCCTCGACCAGCGGGATCGCGCCGGGCAGGTGCTGCCGGGCGTAGTACTCCCCGCCGAGCGCGTCGACGACGGTCACGCTGCCGGCATCGATCGCGGCGCGCAGTTCGTCCCGGGTGATGAGGGCGGTCATGGCATCCTCCTGAGTAAATGGACTACAGTCCGGTTATGCCTCAGGACATTAGCGGACCACAGTCCGCTTCTGCCACCCCTCCGCGGGAACTGCTGGAGTTGCGTACCTCACCGCCGCGGGAGCGGGCCGACGCGGCGCGCAACCGGGCGGCGGTGCTGGACGCGGCAGCGGCGCTGTTCCGGGAGCGCGGCGTGGAGGCGGTCTCGATGGACGCGGTGGCCGCCGCCGCTGGAGTCGGCAAGGGGACGCTGTTCCGCCGGTTCGGCGACAAGGCGGGTCTCGCCGTGGCGCTCCTTGACCAGCAGGAACGCGTACTCCAGGAGGCGATCCTCTTCGGCCCGGCCCCGCTCGGGCCCGGCCCGGCCGGCGCGGAGGCATCCCCACGCGACCGGCTTCGGGCGTTCCTCGCCGCCTACCTCGACTACCTGCTCGCCCACCTCGACCTGGTCCGGATGTCGGAGACCGCCTCGCCGGGCGCCCGCTACCGGATCGGCGCCTACCGGTTTTGGCACCGGCACGTGGCCCTGCTGCTGGCCCGACGCGAGGATCCGGTGGCCGACGCGCACACCCTGCTCGCCCCCCTCGCCGCGGAGCACGCACGCGCAGTCCGCGCCGAGGTCGGCGACGAGCGGCTGCGGGCGGCCGTGCTGGCCCTCGCCGACGCCTTCACCGGCTGACCCTCTTCGGCGCCCGCGCCGCCGGCTCCTGGCCCCGGTTCTCGGGATGACGACGGGCTTCCGTCCAGGCTGGCAGTGGCCGGGGTGAGCGCCGTGGGCTGGGTCGCCTGAGCCGGCGCGGATGCGCTACCCTAACGATCGTTCAGGTCGGTCGACGCGCCCAACGAGGCGCGGGTGGCGAGGGAGTCGGCGTGACGCTCGACGGTGAGGCCCTGGAGCAGCTGCGCAAGCGCGCCAAGGCCGGCGGTGCGGACAAGTACCACGCGGCGAACGCCGCCAAGGGCAAGCTCTTCGCTCGGGAGCGGGTCGCGCTCCTGGTGGACGAGGGCTCGTTCGTCGAGGACGGCCTCTACGCCAATGCGCTGACCGAGGGGCTGCCCGCCGACGGCGTGGTCACCGGCACCGCCGCCATCGACGGCCGCCCGGTCTGCCTGATGGCGAACGACTCCACGGTCAAGGCCGGCAGCTGGGGCGCCCGCACCGTCGAGAAGATCATCCGGATCATCGAGCGGGCGTACACGACCGGCGTGCCGATGGTCTACCTGGTCGACTCGGCCGGGGCCCGGATCACCGACCAGGTCGAGCTCTTCCCAGGGCGGCGCGGTGCCGGAAAGATCTTCTGGAACCAGGTCCGCGCCTCCGGCTCCATCCCGCAGGTCTGCGCCCTCTTCGGGCCGAGCGCGGCCGGCGGGGCGTACATCCCGGCGTTCTGTGACGTGGTGGCCATGGTGGACGGCAACGCCAGCATGTACCTCGGCTCCGACCGGATGGTCGAGATGGTCACCGGCGAGAAGACCACGCTGGAGGCGATGGGCGGGGCCAAGGTGCACTGCGCGGAGTCCGGTGTCGGGCACTTCCTCTGCAAGACCGAGGCCGAGGCGCTCGACGTGGTCCGCCGCTACCTGTCGTACCTGCCGGCGAACTGGACCCAGACCCCGCCGGCCGCCGAGGCGGCGCCCGCCCCGGAGAAGGCCGACCTGGCCGCGCTGGTCCCGGCCAGCGAGCGGCAGGCGTTCGACATGCGCCGGTACGTCAAGGGCCTGCTCGACGAGGGCAGCTTCTTCGAGATCCAGGCGCTCTGGGCCAAGGAGCTGACCATCGGCTTCGGCCGGCTGGGCGGCGAGGTTGTCGGCGTGGTCGGCAACAACTCGATGTTCAAGGGCGGCGTGCTCTTCGTCGACTCGGCCGACAAGGCGACCCGGTTCGTACAGCTCTGCGACGCGTTCAACGTGCCGCTGCTGTTCCTCTCCGACGTGCCCGGGTTCATGGTGGGCAGCGCGGTGGAGAAGCAGGGCATCATCCGGCACGGCGCCAAGATGATCACCGCGATCTCCGAGGCGACCGTACCCAAGATCTGCGTCGTGGTCCGCAAGGCGTACGGTGCCGGGCTCTACGCGATGGCCGGCCCCGGCTTCGAGCCGGACGCGACGATCGCGCTGCCCACCGCCAAGATCGCGGTGATGGGTGCGGAGGCGGCGGTCAACGCGGTCTACGCCAACAAGATCGCCGCGATCGAGGACGAGGCCGAGCGGGCCGCTTTCGTCACCGCGAAGCGCGAGGAGTACGAGCGGGACATCGACATCGTCCGGCTCGCCAGCGAGCTGGTGGTGGACGCCATCGTCGAGCCGCACGAGCTGCGCGCGGAGCTGGTCCGCCGGTTCGCCGCCGCGCGCGGCAAGGACCGGCACTTCTCGAAGCGCCGGCACGGCGTCACCCCGGTCTGACCCGGCCGCGACCCGGACCGAGTCAGCGATCCCGTCCCGGCGTCACGAGCGCCCGGCGGCCCATCCACACAGGAGGAGCAGATGGACTTCCGGCTCAGCGAGGAACAAGAGGCGCTGCGGGAGAGCGTGCGGGACTTCGCCCGCGAGGTGGTGGCACCCGCCATCGCCGAGCACTACGAGCGGCACACCTTCCCGTACGAGATCGTCCGCCAGATGGGCAAGATGGGCCTGTTCGGGCTGCCGTTCCCGGAGGAGCACGGCGGCATGGGTGGCGACTACTTCGCACTCTGCCTGGCCCTGGAGGAGCTGGCCCGGGTCGACTCCAGCGTGGCGATCACCCTGGAGGCGGCGGTCTCCCTCGGCGCGATGCCGATCTACCGATTTGGTAGTCCGGAGCAGCAGGCGCGGTGGCTGCCGAAGCTGCTCAGCGGCGAGGCGCTGGCCGGCTTCGGGCTGACCGAGCCGGGCTTCGGCTCGGACGCCGGCGGCACCCAGACCCGCGCCGTGCTGGACGGCGACGAGTGGGTGATCAACGGCTCGAAGGCGTTCATCACCAACTCGGGCACCGACATCACCGCGTTGGTCACCGTCACCGCGGTCACCGGGACGAATCCGGACGGCTCGAAGGAACTGTCCACCATCATCGTTCCGTCCGGTACGCCCGGCTTCACCGTCGCCCCCGGCTACTCCAAGGTTGGCTGGACCGCCTCGGACACCCACGAGCTGACCTTCGACGACTGCCGGGTCCCGGCGGCCAACCTGCTCGGCCAGCGCGGCCGGGGCTTCGCCCAGTTCCTGCGCATCCTCGACGAGGGGCGGATCGCCATCGCCGCCCTGTCCGTCGGCCTCGCCCAAGGTTGCGTCGACGAGTCGATCAAGTACGCGAAGGAGCGCCACGCCTTCGGCCAGCCGATCGGCAACTACCAGGCGATCCAGTTCAAGATCGCGGACATGGAAGTGAAGGCGCACACCGCCCGGCTCGCGTACTACGACGCGGCGGCCCGGATGCTCGCCGGCGAGCCGTTCAAGCGCCAGGCCGCGATCGCCAAGCTGCACGCCAGCACCATCGCGGTGGACAACGCCCGCGAGGCCACCCAGATCCACGGCGGCTACGGCTTCATGAACGAGTACCCGGTGGCCCGCTTCTGGCGGGACTCCAAGATCCTGGAGATCGGCGAGGGCACCAGCGAGGTGCAGCGCATGGTCATCGCCCGCGACCTGGGCATCTGAGGAGAGGAAGGGCACCCTGTCGACGCCTCGCGCATGGCAGGGGCCCGTGTCAACAGCATCGTTGGCCTCACCCGGCTGTCGGGTATCGGCATCCGACGGTCGGTTGGGCGACGATCGGGTGTGGCGGGTCGTACCCCGTCCGTACTCTTCGTCCCCATGACCCCGGATCATGATCGCTCGCCGGGCACGGGTGGTCGTACCGGCCTGTCCGATCTGCTGCGCGGGCACCGGCTCGCCGCCGGCCTCACCCAGGCCGAGCTGGCCGCGCGGGCCGGCGTCGGGGTGCGGACGGTCCGCGATCTGGAGCGGGGTCGGTCTGTCCGGCCCCAGCGCACCACGATCGACCTGCTCGCCGACGCCCTCGGCCTGACCGGCGCCCTCCGGCAGGCGTTCTCCGCCGCGGCCCGACCGGCCCCGGCCGCCGCGCCGCACCGCACAGCCGACGGGCCGTACCCGGCCGGGCAGCACCGTACAGCCGACGGGCCGTACCCGGCCGCGCGGCACCTCCCGCTCACCGGCTCCGCCACCACCGGATCCGGTACGCCGGTCGCGCTGCCGCAGCCGGTACCGCTGATCGGCCGGGACCGGGACGTCGCCGAGGTGGCCGCCCTGCTCGCCGCCGACCATCCGGTGGTGAGCCTGGTCGGCCTGGCCGGCGTCGGCAAGACCGCGCTCGCCCTCACCGTCGGGCACGCGGCGGCCGCCGACCACCCGGGCGGGGTGGCCGGCGTGCTGGTCGGCGAGGGCTCCGACGCGACCGACGTGCTGGCCGCCTCGGTCGCGGTCCTCGGCGTGAACCGGCTGGCCGACCTCCCCGGGCGGCTCGCCGGCCGGCCGGCGCTGCTGCTGCTGGACGCGGTCGAACGGGCCCCCGGTGCGGTGACCGAGGCGCTGCGGACGCTGCTCGCCGCGGCGCCCGGGCTGCGGGTGCTGGTGACCGGCCGGCGTCCGGTCGGCCTCGCCGGCGAGCTGGTCCGGCCGGTCGCACCGCTGGACGTGCCGCCGGCCGGGGTGGTGCCGGCGGACCCGGCGGACCCGGCGGCGCTGGCCCGCTGGCCGGCGGCCGCGCTGTTCACCGCCCGGCTCGCCCAGGTGCGCCGCGAACCGCCCACCCCGGCCGAGTTGCCGGCGCTCGCCGCGCTGGTCCGGCGGCTAGGCGGTCTCCCGTTGGCCATCGAGCTGATGGCCGCGCGCGGCCGGATCCTCGACGTCACCGAGCTGCTCGACCGCTACGGCGACCGCGTCCTCGACCTCGCCACCGGCGACCGCCCCGGCTGGGAGCCCGCCGATCCTGCCGCGGGCACGGTGACCCTGCGCGAGGCGGTGGCGACCAGCTACCACCTGCTCGCGCCGGCCGACCGGGCGGCGCTGCGCTGGCTCTCCGCCTTCGGCAACCGGTGGTCCGTGGAGCTGGCCGAGGACCTGCTGGCCGACGGTGGTGCGCGGGCGGACGCCGTCCCGTTGCTGGACCGGCTGCTCGAACTCGGCCTGCTCAGCGTCCGGGGCACCGGCCGGTTCCGGTTCCGCCTGCTGGACGCGGTACGCGACTTCGCCGCCGAGCAGGCCGCAGCCGCAGGCGAGCTGGCCCGGATCCGGCGCCGGCACGCGCTCGTCGTCACCGGACTGGTGGTCCGCACCGCGCCGAACCTGCTCGGCGGGGAGCCCTCCGCCGCCCTGCACCTGCTGGACGAGGCGACCACCGACATCAACGTCGCCCTGGCGTACGCGGCCGACGACGATCCGGAGACCGCGCTGCGGCTGGCGGCGGCCCTGCCCCGGTGGTGGCGGCTGCGCGGGCGGGACGTCTCCGGACGGCGGTGGCTGCGCCGGTTGCTGGACGATCCGCGTACCGCCGACGCCGACCCGCTGCTGCGGGCCTGGGCACTGATCGGCGCGTCCGGGCTGGCCGCCGAGCACGGCGCCGCCGCGGAGGAGGTGCCGGGCGCGCGGGCCGCGTTGGCCGCCTTCCGCGCGGCCGGGGAGGTGACCGGGGAACTGTGGAGCCGGCTGGTGCTCGGCACGCTGCTGCCCGCCACGGGCGCGCACGACGAGGCCCGGGAACAGGCCGAGGCGGTGCTGGAGTTGGCCACTCGGCACGGCCGGGCACGCGAGATGGCGGTCGCCCAGACATACCTGAGCTGGCACGACGTACGGGTGGGTGAGCTGGCCGGGGCGCGCCGCCGGCTGGCCAGCGTGGACCGGCTGGCGGCGCAGTCCGGTGAGCAGCAGCTCCGGCTGCTGGCCCGGGCCCACCTCGCCGAGGTGGCCCGCTTGGAGGGCCGGTACGCCGATGCCGTGGCGCAGGGGCGCGGGGTGGCGCGGGCGCTGGCCGAGGTGGGCGACCCGGGGCAGCGTCGCCGGGTGCTCGGCACGGTCGGGCTGGCGCTCGCCCAGGCCGGGCGGGTCGACGAGGCGCTGGCGGTGCTCGCCGAACTCCGGCCCGCGCTTCCGGTGCCGGCGCAGCGCCGGCCGGCCGATGCCGGGAGCGGGGACCGGACCGGGGTCGGGGCGGACCACGGCCGGCCGGAGGACGCGGTCTGCGCGCTGATCGAGGGTCAGGTCGCGCTGCACCGGGGCGACCGCGAGCTGGCGGCGGAGTGGTTCGCCGCGGCGGCGGAGGCGGCCGTCGCCGGCCGGGACCGGCGCGACCTGATCGAGGCGCTGGTGGGGTTGGCGGCGAGCACGGCCGACCTGGCTGTGCTGGACCGGCTCGACCGGGCCCGCCGCGACAACGGGATCAGCCTGCTGCCGCCGGAGGAGGACCTGCTGTACGCGTTGGTGGCCCGCCGGGACGTCCGCACCCGTCGGCGCTGACCGTCGACCACGGGAGTGGTTCGGCCGCAGGCGCTGGCCCGCGGGTCCCGGGGGAGCGGGGGTGGCGCGAGCGAAGTAGCCCCCTGGTACTGCCCCTCGCTCATCGCTCGCGCCGGCACCCCCCGGTGCGCCCCCGCTGCTGGGAAGCCTATCCACGGCGTGTGGGGTGTTTAGTGGTTTTTGAGGGGATTTGTCCCGGCGCTTAGCTGGTTCTGCCGGTCTTTCTGCCGGTCGACCGGTCGGTAGAAGTCGGCCCGCTCAGCAGCCGGCCGCGGCCGGTGCGGGGTCGCTGCTCCCGGCGGTCGCCCCCGGGTGGACCGCGTCGCGGACCCGGCGCAGCCCGTCCAGGAGGGCGTCCAGGGCGGCCGGTTCGAGCTGCCCGGTGAACCACTGCTCGATGATCTGCAGGTGACCCGGCAGGGTCTCGTCCAGCCGGGTCAGGCCGGCCGCGGTGACCACCGCGTACGAGCTGCGCCGGTCGGAGGGGCAGGCCCGGCGGCGGATCAGGCCGTCACGTTCCATCCGGTCGACCACCCGGGTCACCCCGCTGGTGGACAGGGAGGTCTGGGCCGCGAGGTCGGTCATCCGGAGCTGGTTGCCGGGCGAGCGGGCGAGTCGGGTGAGCACCTCGAACTCCACCGGAGAGAGGCCGTGCTCCTCGAACTGGGCGGCGAACCGGGCCGACAGCCCGGCGTGCGCCTCGACGAGGAGGCCGACGGCGGTGATCCGGGGATCGTCGAACACGTTCTGGTTCACGCCACCATCCTAGCAGTACTTGACACACGGAATATTGCCGTGCCTATAGTTGCTTAGTCAGTCGTTGGACTACTCAACAATCTCCCTGGAGGACAGCACCATGACCAGCAGCACTGAGGCGGTTACCCGCGACTGGGAGGGTCTCACCATCCCGGCTGCCGGCACCTACCTGCTGGACGCCGCTCACAAGCGGGTCGGCTTCGTCGCCCGCCACATGATGGTGAGCAAGGTTCGCGGTGAGTTCGGCGACGCGACCGCCACGATCACCGTCGCGGAGGACCCGACGCAGTCCTCGGTGACCGCCACCATCCAGACGGCCAGCATCCACACCGCCATGGCCGACCGCGACGCGCACCTGCGTAGTGCGGACTTCCTCGACGCCGAGAAGTTCCCGACCCTGGAGTTCCGCAGCACCGGTGTGAAGTCCCGGAGCGGCAGCAACTTCATCCTGTCCGGCGAGCTGACCATCAAGGACGTCACCCGCCCGGTGGACCTGGAGGTCGAGTTCGAGGGCGTCGGCCGCAGCCCGTTCGGCCAGGACATCTTCGGCTTCTCCGCCAGCACCGAGATCGACCGCGAGGACTTCGGGCTCACCTGGAACGTCGCCCTGGAGACCGGCGGCGTGCTGGTCGGCAAGAAGATCAAGATCGAGATCGAGGGCGAGGCCATCCGCCAGGCCTGATCTCCCCGTACGACCCCTGCGGGCCCGTGCCGTCACCCGACGGCACGGGCCCGTTCGCACGTACGCCGATGAGGTGCGAATTGTCACGTCCGATTCACCGCTCGCCGGCGGTGCGGTGGGTGCGGCCTGGGTAGGAGTCCAGACCTGCGTCCGGCCCCTGGCTTCGCCGGCCGGGGGGCACCTAACGTGAATGGTTCACAACGCGTTTCGGGACGGAACGTTCCGTTGCGCCTCGCGCCGGGAGGACAGATGGGCAGAGACGTCGAGCAGGGCGCCTTCTCCCGGGAAGACCGGGTCCGCTACCGGCAGAAGGTCCGGCGGTGCCTGGACGTCTTCGCGTTGATGCTGGACGACTTCGGCTTCGACGCCGACCGCCCGATGACCGGCCTGGAGATCGAGCTGAACCTGGTCGACTCCGCCGCCGAGCCGGCCATGCGCAACGAGAAGATCCTCGCCGACATCGCCGACCCGCTCTTCCAGACCGAGCTGGGCCAGTTCAACCTCGAGCTGAACACCCCGCCCCGGCTCATCGAGGGCAACGGCTTCGGAAACTACGAGCGGGACCTGCGTAACAGCCTGGCCCGCGCCGACGAGCGGGCCGCCCGGTCGGACGCCAAGATCGTGCTGGTCGGCATCCTGCCCACGCTCACCGAGCGGCACCTGATCGCGGACAACCTCTCCACCGACGAGCGCTACCGGGCGCTGAACGACCAGATCGTCGGTGCCCGGGGCGAGGACTTCGAGTTGGACATCCGCGGCGTCGAGCGGTTGCAGACGCACAACGACTCGATCGCCCCGGAGGCCGCCTGCACGAGTCTCCAGTTCCACCTCCAGGTCGCGCCGGACAGCTTCGCCGACTACTGGAACGCGTCCCAGGCCATCGCCGGTCCGCAGGTGGCGGTGGGTGCGAACTCGCCCTTCCTCTACGGCCGGCAGCTCTGGGCGGAGACCCGGATCGCTCTGTTCCAGCAGGCCACCGACACTCGACCCGACGAGCTCAAGGCGCAAGGTGTACGGCCCCGGGTGTGGTTCGGGGAACGCTGGATCACCTCGATCTTCGACCTGTTCGAGGAGAACGTCCGCTACTTCCCGCCGCTGCTGCCGATCTGCGAGGACGAGGATCCGGTCGAGGTCCTGCACGCCGGCGGGGTGCCCCACCTGGGCGAGCTGCGGCTGCACAACGGCACGGTCTACCGGTGGAACCGGCCGGTCTACGACATCATGAACGGCCGCCCCCACCTGCGGGTGGAGAACCGGGTGCTGCCGGCCGGGCCGACCGTGGTGGACATGCTCGCGAACGCGGCCTTCTACTTCGGGCTCGCCCGCAGCCTCGCCGAGGCCGACCGTCCCATCTGGAGCCAGCTCACTTTCAGCGCCGCCGAGGAGAACTTCCACGCCGCCGCGCGGCGGGGCATGGAGACCGTCCTGCACTGGCCCCGGCTCGGCGAGGTGCCGGTGACCACGCTCGTGCTCGACGTCCTGCTGCCCAGGGCCGCGGCGGGGTTGGACCGGTTCGGTGTCGCCCCCGCCGAGCGGGACCGCCTCCTCGGTGTCATCGAGCAGCGCTGCCGTACCGGGCGCAACGGCGCGACCTGGCAGACGGAGACCGTGTGGGCGGCCGAGCGGCACCGGGGCCTGGACCGGGAGGCCGCGCTGCACCACATGCTCCAGCGTTACGCCGAACTGCAGCGCAGCAACGAGCCCGTGCACACCTGGCCGGTCGACTGACCACCGCGGCGGGACTGGTCGTGCGTGGCGGACGTCCACCGGCCGGCCAGCGGATTGCCGTGACCGTCAGCGGCTGCGGCGGCGGGACCTGGCCCCGACGGCCGGCGGGCCGCCCTCCGCGCTGCCGCTCGTGGTTTCGTCCATTCCGGAGGCGTCCACCAGGGAGCGTCCGGTCTCCGTCCGGGTGGCCGCGCCCACCTTGGACCCGCTGGTCCCGGCCGACACCGGCGACCGCTGCGGCGGGACCGCCCGGCCACGGCGGGCCGTGCCGGGCGCCGGAGTCGAGGTGCCCTCCTCGGCTGGCCTGGCCGGCTCCGGGTCCACCGCCCGGCCCGGTGTCGTCACGGGGGCCGTCTCCCCGTCCGCGGGCGTCGGTTCGGTGGGATCCACCGGGTCGGCGGGGCCGGCCTCGAGGGCGGGCGGGGCGAGGTCGTCCGGCGCGCCGGTGCGTTGCCGGGGCAGGGCCGCCCCGGTGCGCCCGGCGGCCCGGCGGTCGGCCCGCTGGGCCAGCGCGGCCACCAGAGCCGAGCCCCCGACTCCCGCGATCACGGCGTACGGGGCGATCAGGTGGGCGGACACCTGCTCGGCGGCGATCGCCGCCAACCTCGGCACGGCCAGCAGGTACGCCAGCGCGACCAGGAGCGGCCCGGCCGCCCCGGAGGCCGCCGCACCGACCCGCCGCTCCGCCACCCCGGCGGTACGCCGCGCCGCCAGCGCGCCGATGACCAGGGCGGAGCCCAGCGAGAGCAAGGCACCGGGCCAGTAGAAGTAGTCCCGGATCCAGAACCGCTCGCTGTCGGCGCTGATCTGCCAGATGCCGAGCTGGGCGGTGGTCAGACCACGGCCGGAGAGCACTCCGTCCACCACCGACACCACGGCGAGCAGCCAGAGCCAGCCCGTGGTGGCGACGAGGTTGGCGGCGGCTGCCCGGGTGTGCAGCGCCCAGGTCGCGAGCAACAGGCCGAGCAACAGCCCGACGAGGGCGTACCCGGCGGCGACGGCCTGGGGCGACGAGGTGTCCGGCAGCCGGGCGGCCCGGGCCGGCACGGCGACCAGCAGCACGGTGATCAGCGCGCCGACCGCGGCGGCGAGGGCCACGCCGAGCCTCCGTACCGTGCCGTCCGGCTCGTTGTCGGCGGTGCCGCGCAGCCGGTGGGCGCAGACCGCCCCGGCGATCACCGAGGTGGCCGAGATCCAGGTGGCCCAGGCGAGGCTCGCCACCCAGGCCGCCTCGGCCCGGCCGGTCGCCGCCGGCGCCCAGTTGATGATGCCCAGCCCGTAGCCGAAGCCCAGCTGCGCCGCCCCGGTGCCGGCGGCGACGCCGAGCGCGGTGGCGGTCGATCCTCCCCAGCCCCGTCTGGCCATGTCGGGGAGCGTAGCGTCCCAGGGTCGGCGCGGCGAGTCTTGACGGAGCTCGATCTGCGGCGCGGGTGGGCTTGGCGGCGCCGGATACGGTCGCCCGGGACTGAGGCGGTGGAGACGATGACGGACGACGGGTACCCGGACGGGCAGCCCGGGGCGGCCGACCCCGGACCGGACCGAACGAGACTGGTCCTCGGCGGTGGCCTGGCGGTGGTCCTGCTGGCGGTGGTCGGGGCGAGCGGCGGCTGGATCCTCGCCGGCGACGCCGATCCGTCCACCCCGCCGGCCGCGACCGGTACCAGCGCACCCGCGTCGAGCGGCGGTACGCCGACCCACGCGCCACCATCCACCAGGCCGGAGCGGAGCCCGACCGGCACCCGTACCACCACACCGGCCGGGCTGACCGTCCCCGACCTGGTCGGCACCGACTTCGAGCGGGCCCGGGGAGCACTGCACGACCGGAAGCTGGGCTGGCGACTGGTCTTCGGCACCGGTTCCGGCCGCAATGTCGAGCGCACCTCGCCCGCGCCCGGTACGGCCGTCCGGCCCGGCGTCACCGTCACCCTCTGGGTCGCCGGTCCGGCACCGGCGGTGTCCGTGCCCGACCTGCTCGCCCAGGACTGCGGCGACGCGGCTAATGACCTGGTCGCCGCGGGGCTGTACCCGCGGTACCGCACCGGTCGCCGGGGCCCGGTCACCGCCCAGGACCCGGTCCCCGGCAGCTCGGCCCGGTGGAACGACCAGGTCGCCCTCACCTGCGGCGACGAGCCGTCCACGACGACGGCCACCCCGCCGCCGACACCGTGACGGCCGGCGCGCCGCGCTGATCCCTGCCGATGGTGCCCCCGACCGTTACCGTGGACGATCGAGGGCCAGGGCGCCCGTCCCGGTGGGGAAAGGACGTGCCGATGAGCGACGACCGTCAGGAGCCACCCGCCGGGAACGACGACGCCACCCGACCGCTGCCATCGGAGCGGGACGGCGACGCGGACGCGACCCGGGCGATGCGGTCCGGCGGGCCGGCCGAGGACGACGCGACGCGGGCGATGGGCAGGTCAGAGCACGCCGACGCCACCCGTGCCATGCCGGCGGCGGGCGGTCCGGCCGGGCGGGAGCCGGCCGACGCGACGCGACCGCTGCCCCAGGGCGACCAGGACGCCACCGCCCGCCGGCGGGCCCCGGACGCGACCGCCCGTCAGGAACCCGTCGCCGCCGCACCGGCCTGGTCCGGCCGCGCCGGGGTGCCCCCGCCGCGCCCGGTCGGCTATCCCGAGCCCGCCACCGAGTGGTACGCCGAGGAGCAGGGCGGCCGCCGCTGGTGGATGCCGATCCTGCTCGGCATTCTCGCGCTGGTGCTGATCGCGCTGATCGGGTTGGGTGTCTGGCTGGCGCTCCGCGCCGCCGAGCGGAACTCCGGCCCAGCCACCGTGCCCTCGGTCGTGCCGAGCACCGCGCCGGAGACCAGTGCGGCACCGACCACCACCGCGCCGAGCACCTCGCCACCGACCACGCCACCCACCTCCGCCCCGGCCCGGGTGCCGGTGCCGCCGCTGGTCGGGCTGCCGGAGGACGCCGCCCGGGCGGTGCTGGACCGGCTGAACGTGGACTACCGCGTGGTGCGCCGGACGTCGGACCGGCCGGCCGGCACGGTGATCGAGACCGACCCGGCCGCCGGCGAGCTGATCTCCGACGGCGACCAGCTCACCGTCGTGGTGGCGAAGGCCGAGGCGCCGACGACGGCCAGCGCGACCCCGACACCCGGCCCGACGGCCACGGTCACCCCCTGAGCGTCACCACTGCCGGCGTCTGGTGCACACCAGGCCCAGGCCGGCCAGCGAGATGCCGAGGCCCAGCAACCCCGAGTAGAACAGTGACCGGCTGAGGTCCGTCGAGTTCCGCGTCCCGTCCGCGCCGGCCAGCACGCCCTCTCCGGCGCCGCCGCCGGCCCCGTCCGGGGTGGGCGATGTCCCGGCGTCGGCCCCCGGTGCACCGGTGCCCGACTTGCCGGCCCAGCCCGGGTCCGCCTCCGTTTCGGCGGGGGGTGCGCTGCCCTCCCCGATCACGGTGATCTCCGGAGCCGGCAGCGGCTCGGTCAACTGCTCGGTGGCGGAGAAGGCGGGGTTGCGAACGACGAGCGCGAGTGCGGTGGCGAGGCCGAGGAACGCCAGGAGTCCGAAGGTGTAGCCGATACGGGACCGGTGGTGCCGCCGCGCGGCGGGCAGATTGACCATGACCATCCCAGGTTCAGGGTCCGGGACGCGCGGGGTGGAGACTTTGCCGGGGTGGGCGTACCGATTCTATGGCGGCGGTAGCTGCCCCGGCCGGGCAATCGGGAGGTCAGCCGACCCGGATCGGGGTCCGGATGACGGGACGTCGGGCCCGTACGGTGTGTGGACGTGGCGCCGGCGCGGCTTGGAGTTGCTGCAGCCCCGCCTGTTGTACGAAGATCGACCGCCGGTTGACCGCGTCCCCCGCCGCGTTCAACTCGTAGCCGTCGAGCCAGAGCCAACCGTCGTAGGTCGGCCAGTCGAGCACCCGGATCACCCGGAACATGATCGGTCGGAGGAACTGGACACTCGCCGCGCGAGTCACGTGCAGTACGTCACCAGAGCGGGGAAGCACATGGGCTCCTGGGAGGATCGGCCGGCGGGGAGCCGGCGGGGAAGCTGATCGGGGGACAGGTCGCCGGTGACGGGGTCGTGCCTCGTGGACCGGTTGATCAGGTGGTCGGTGGTGGTCGGGTCGTACCCGCGGTGACGGGCCGACGCCCGACCATCACCCGGCTGCTCCCGGTTACCGCTCCCACCGCCGCAGCCAAACTGGCGTGCAGCGGCGGGGTCTTCATCCCGGTGCAGGTCGCGAGGCGCGGGACGGCTCCCCTCCCGCCGTCCCACCCCTCGTGGGATCACCACGCGGGGAGATCATGCCGAGACGGTGAGTAACCCGTGCCATATCGACAGACTGCACCAGTGGCGTGCTTCATGCAAGTTGCACGTCGAATTTTGCCAATACGCGAGCAGGACACGTGAACGGGACGCTTGAAGCGGCCGGCACCGAAACGGCACACTGGACGCCGGTTTCGCCCGTCGCGGCCGGTCGACGACCGGCACCACCCCTGCCGCGAACGATCGCCCGCCGTACGACCGCGCCCCAGGCGGGTGTCGAACCGGGCGCGACCGACCGGAGGTAGCCGGGTGAGCGAGCAGAGCGAACCAAGCTCGGTGAGGCGGCGTCGTGAGTGAGCGGCGCAGCCCGACCATCCGGCGTCGACGTCTGGGGGCGGAACTCCGCCGCCAGCGGGAGGCCGCCGGCATCACCATCGAGGTGGTCGCCGAGCAGTTGGAGTGCTCGGCGTCCAAGATCTCCCGGATCGAGACCGGCCACACCACCGCCACGCCCCGGGACGTGCGGGACATGCTCCGCATCTACGGGGTGGTCGGCGCCGAGAGCGACGAGCTGGTGCAGATCGCCCGCGAGGCGCGGCAGAAGGGGTGGTGGCACCCCTACAGCACGGTGCTGGTCGGGGCGTACGTGGGGCTGGAGGCGGCGGCCAGCTCGATCCGGGCGTACGAGCAGCAGGTCGTGCCGGGCCTGCTGGAGACCGAGGAGTACGCGGGGGCGATGATCCGGGCCGCCCGGCCGGACTTCACCACCGAAGAGGTCGCACAACGTGTCCGTGTCCGCCTCGGTCGTCAGTCGTTGCTGACTCAGGACGATCCGGTCGATCTGTGGGTGGTGCTCGATGAGGCGGTGCTGAGCCGGCCGGTCGGCGGCGACGCGGTGATGCGTGGCCAGCTGAGACGGCTGGTGGAGGTGGCCGAACTGCCGAACGTGACGTTGCAGGTCCTGCCCTTCGAGGTGGGCGCGCACGCCGGCATGGACGGGACCTTCACGATCCTCAGCTTCCCCGAACCGAGTGATCCCGATGTCGTGTACGCGGAGAACGCCACGGGTGGGCTCTTCCTGGAGAAGAGCGACGAACTACAGAAGTACAGCTTCATCTTCGATCACATCCGAGCAGCGGCCATTCGCCCGGAGGAATCCATCGCACACATCGCAAAACTGGCAGAGGAGCCGCTGTGGAAATGGCGACCAAGGAGTTCCCCGTGGACCTGACGCAGGCGACCTGGTTCAAGAGCTCCAAGAGCGGGCCGAACTGTGACAACTGCGTGGAGGTCGCGTACGTGACCGGGGCGGTCGGCGTCCGGGACTCGAAGGACAAGACCGGCCCCGCCCTGGTCTTCGCCCCGGGCGACTGGCACGCATTCGTCGCCAGCGCCAGGGACGGTGTGTTCGTCCGGGGCTGATCCGGCGATCCGGACAACGTGCATGGTCCCGCCCGGCAGCGTCGTCGGGCGGGGCCATTTCGTGTTCCCGGCCGGCCCGCTCTGGCGACCCGTCGCCAGTTCCGTTCCGCCTCGTTGAACCGCACGGATCGGCAACCGAACGAGGTAGGCGAGACGGATGACGACGATCGGTTCAGAGAATCTCACCAACGGTCCGGGCAAGCCGGAGCGGTTCGGTGGCAAGTACCGCGGGGCGCGCCGGGACAGCGTCCTCACCGAGGTGGTCTCCTCCGACGCCGAGATCGCGGGCCGGGACGCGGACGGCCCGGAGCAGCCCTCGCCGCCCCTCTCCCTGCCGTCGTTGGATCCGAACCCGCTCACCGAACCGTCGTTCCCGCCGACCGGCTGGCCGCTGGAGCAGGCCGAGTCCCTGGTGGACCACCCGCTGCTGCGCGGCCTGCTGATGGAACTGCCCCCGAAGGGCAGCGTGCCGCCGCCGGGCTGGCTGGACCGCTGGTTCGAGGCGACCCGGGCGATCCTGGAACTGCTATACGTGCAGGGGCCCAGCCGCTCGCGCTGACGCCCGGGCCGCCAGCGGCTGCGCTGGCGTCAGGCTCGCCGGCGGTTGTGCCGGCGGCAGGGTCGCCGGCGGCAGCGCCCGTTCGGCGAGCCGGTTGTGCCGCAGCGCGTGGCGTACCCCGATCGCGAGGACGCCGAGCACGCCGACGGTGATCGCGGGGCCGGTCACGGCCGGCGTCGCGAGCAGGTCGACGCCCGTGGCCGAGACCACGGCCGGGACGAACGCGAGCGCGGTCACCTGGATCGGCAGCCCGATCAGCGGATGCGCCGCGGCGGCGCGCAGCCCGTGCGGGGCCGGGGTGTCCGGTGCGGCGGCGAAGGCCCCCGCGCCGGCCCTCAGCCGCCGCACCCGCCGGACCGTGCAGACCGCGACGACCAGAGCCGGGGCCGCCGCGAGCAGGAGGCCGTCGGCGGCCCGGTCGATCGCCGTCGTCCCGGCGCTCTGCAGGCCCAGGAGCAGCACGGCCGCGGTCAGCACCAGGCCGGCCACGGTCAGCGCGGACAACCATCCGGTACGCCGGCGCAGAGCGCGGGCGCGGTCCAGCCGGGGCAGTCCGTCCGCGACGACCCCGGCGGCCAGCCAGACGGCGGCGACGGGGAGCAGCACGGTGAGATGGTCGTCCATGCCACTCAGCCTTGCCCAGTTCGACGTGCACCGAATCGGGGCAGCACCCCGGTTGCCCCCGTACGTCGTCCCGTAGGGGCCATCCCGCCGGCGTTATTGAGGATTCGACATGTTCACATTCTCGACCTCTCGATCTAGCCTCTTCTCGATCGGCAAGTGTCGATCTGCCTGCGCCGCACCGGGCGGACGGCCGTACGCCGGTCGGAGGGAGGTAGGGAGATGGTTCTCCCACACAGGTCCGTACTCGTCGGCGTGGCCGCCCTGACCATGCTCGCGGCGGCCAGCCCCGCGCTGGCCGCCGAACGGAGCGGAGCGATCCGGAACGCCGGCGGCGCCACCGCCGTGGCCGACAGCTACCTCGTCGTGTTGAAGGACAGCGCCGTGGCCTCCAGCCGGGTCACCGAGGCCGCCCAGCGGCTGACCGCCCGGCACGGCGGCACCGTCGCCCGCACCTGGCGTACCGCCCTGCGCGGCTTCGAGATCCGGGTCGGCGAGGTCGCCGCCGCGCGGATCGCCGCCGATCCCGCCGTGGCGTACGTGGAACAGAACCACAACGTGTCGATCGCCGGCACCCAGCCGAACCCGCCGTCCTGGGGCCTGGACCGGATCGATCAGCGGAACCTGCCGCTGAACAGCTCGTACACCTACCCGAACACGGCCAGCAACGTGCGCGCGTACATCATCGACACCGGCGTGCTGTTCGGGCACAACGACTTCGGCGGCCGGGCGGTCTCCGGCTTCGACGCGGTCGACGGCGGCTCCGCGGACGACTGCAACGGCCACGGCACGCACGTCGCGGGCACCGTGGGCGGCTCCTCGTACGGGGTGGCCAAGGGAGTCCAGATCGTCGGCGTCCGGGTGCTCAACTGCCAGGGCAGCGGCACCACCGCCCAAGTGGTGTCCGGCATCGACTGGGTCACCGCCAACGCGGTCAAGCCGGCGGTGGCGAACATGAGCCTCGGCGGCTCCGCCGACAGCGCGATCGACACCGCGGTCACCAACTCCATCAACTCCGGCATCACCTACGCGGTGGCGGCCGGCAACGGCGACATCTTCGGCAACCGGCAGAACGCCTGCAACTACTCGCCGGCCCGGGTCGCACCGGCGATCACGGTCGGCGCCACCCAGAACAACGACGCCGCCGCGAGCTTCTCCAACTACGGCACCTGCGTGGACATCCTGGCGCCGGGGGTCAACATCACCTCCGCCTGGTACACCAGCAACACCGCGACGAACACGATCAGCGGCACCTCGATGGCCTCGCCGCACGTCGCCGGCGCCGCCGCCCTGGTGCTCTCGGCGAATCCGACGTGGACTCCGCAGCAGGTGCGGGACAGCCTGGTCAACGACGCCACCCCGAACGTGGTGACCAACGTGGGCACCGGCACCCCGAACCGGCTGCTCTACGTGACCGGCGGCACCACCCCGCCGACCAACGACTTCTCCGTCTCGGTGTCGCCGACGTCGGGCTCCACCGCGCCCGGCGGCTCGGTGACGGCCACCGTCAACACCGCCACCACCAGCGGCTCGGCCCAGTCGGTCAGCCTCTCCGCCAGTGGCCTGCCGGCCGGCGCCAGCGCCTCGTTCAACCCGGCCACGGTGACCTCCGGCGGCTCGTCCACGCTCACCATCACCACGTCGGCCAGCACCCCGGCCGGCACGTACCCGGTGACCGTCACCGGCACGGCAGCCTCGGGCACGCGGACGGCGAGCTACTCGCTGACCGTCACCGGCACCGGTGGCTGCACCGGCACCGGCCAGAAGCTCGCCAACCCGGGCTTCGAGTCCGGCAACACCGGGTGGACCGCCAGTTCCGGGGTGATCGGCCAGTACGGCTCCTCCGGACAGCCGCCCCGCTCCGGCAGCTGGAACGCCTGGCTGGACGGCTACGGCACCAGCCACACCGACACCCTGGCCCAGACGGTGAGCCTGCCGGCCGGCTGCTCGTCGTACACCCTGAGCTTCTGGCTGCACATCGACACCGCTGAGACCACCACCAGCACCGCGTACGACACGCTCAGGGTGCAGGTGCTCAACGGCAGCGGCTCGGTGCTGGCCACGCTCGCCACGTACTCGAACCTGAACAAGAACACCGGCTACGCGCAGAAGTCGTTCAACCTGGGCGCGTACGCCGGCCAGACCATCCAGATCAAGTTCACCGGGGTGGAGGACTGGTCCCTGCAGACCTCGTTCGTCCTCGACGACACCGCGTTGAACGTCTCCTGAGCCAACCTCTTCCCACCGGCGTCCGGCGGTCATCCCCAAGGTGGCCGCCGGACGTCGTGGTGGCCGCAGCGGTCGTGGGGGTGCCTCAGACGTCGAAGGCGGCGGGGCGCCCGGTGGCCGGCGCCGGCGGGGTGGCCTTCCACACGCCCGTCTTCTGTGCGGCCAGCCGGGCCAGGTACGCCGGGTTGAGGATCACGTAGCGCCGCCAGAGCCGCTTCGGCTCCAGCCCGAGCCGCCAGAACCACTCCAGCCCGGCCCGCTGCATCCACGACGGCGGGTTGCGCAACAGGCCGGCGTGGTAGTCGAAGGCCGCGCCGACCGCCATCAGCGGCATGTCCAGCAGCGGCCGCATGGCGTACGTGAAGACCTCCTGGCGGGGGCAGCCCAGCCCGACCAGGACCAGCCGGGCACCACTGGCCTTGATCCGGTCGGCGATCTCGACGTCCTCACCCGGCTGCAGGGAGCGGAACTTGGACGCCTCGACTCCGGCGATCTTGAGCGCCGGGAACTTCCGCTCGAGGGCCGGGATCAGCCGGGACAGGGTCGCCTCGGTGGAACCGTACAGGTAGACGGGCAGCCCCTCGTCGGCGAAGCGGGCGAGCACCCGGAGGGTGAGCTCCGGGCCGTAGACCCGGTCGGTGAGGCCGGCGCCGTGCAGCAGGTTGAGCGCCCAGCGGACCGGCTGCCCGTCCGGCGTGACCACGTCGAACGCGTTGAGCCGGGCGTTGTGCGCCGGATCGAGCACTCCCGTCATCACGCCGTGCACGGCCAGCGCGGTCAGGGCCAGCGGGCGGCGCTCCTGCGCCGCTGCGACCACGGCCTCGGTCGCCCGGGCGTAGTCGGTCGCGTCGACGAGTACGCCGAGCACGTTCCGCTTGGTGCCGCTGGTCATGCCTTCGGCACCCACTTGTCGACGTTCGCGTCGTAGATCTCGCGGAGGATCATCGGCACGTCGTAGGTGATCTTCCAGTCCGGATAGTGGTCCTCGAACCGGGCCATGCTGCTCACGTACCACTGGTGGTCGCCGGTGCGGGCCTGCTCGACGTAGTTGATTTTCGCCTCGCGGCCGGTGATCTCCTCGGCGATCCGGAACGCCTCGATGTGCGAGGTGTTCGAGTGACGGCCGCCACCCAGGTTGTAGACCTGGGCCGACCGCGGCTCGCGGAAGAACGCCTCGAACGCGGTCAGCACGTCCCGGGAGTGGATCGCGTCCCGGACCATCTTGCCCTTGTAGCCGAAGAGGTTGTACGTCCGGCCCTCCATGACGCAGCGCATCAGGTACGCCAGGAAGCCGTGCAGCTCGGCCGCCGAGTGGGCCGGGCCGGTCAGCGTGCCACCCCGGAAGCAGGCGGTCCTCATGTCGAAGTACCGGCCGTATTCCTGGACCATCACGTCGGCGGCGACCTTGGAGGCGCCGAAGACCGAGTGCAGCGACTCGTCGATCGACATGTCCTCGGTGATGCCCTGGTGGTAGGGGTGGTCCTCGGGCAGCTCGTACCGGGTCTCCAGCTCGACCAGGGGGAGGCTGTTCGGGCGGTCGCCGTACACCTTGTTGGTCGAGCAGTGGATGAAGGGCGCCTCGATGGCGTGCCGGCGGGTGTTCTCCAGCACGTTGAGGGTGCCGCCGGCGTTCACGTCGAAGTCGGTGTACGGCTCCTTGGCGGCCCAGTCGTGGCTCGGCTGCGCGGCGCTGTGGATCACGACGGCGATGTCCGAGCCGTACTTCTTGAAGACCTGCTCCAGGCCGTCCCGGTCCCGGATGTCCACCGCGTAGTGGGTGTAGGCGGTGCCCAGTTCGGCGGCGAGCCGGTCCAGGCTCCAGGACGTCGAGCCGTCCTCACCGAAGAAGTACCGCCGCATGTCGTTGTCGATGCCGACCACGTCGAGACCGAGACCGGCGAAGTGCCGGGCCGCCTCGGAGCCGATCAGACCGCCTGAACCGGTCACCAACGCGACACTCACACGCCACTCCTGATCGATAGGAGGCAGGGAAACCATCGGAGCATAGCGTGACGTCCGGCATGCCCCGATACGCCGCGAGGGCTCCGCTGCAAGCGAAGCCCTCGTGATGGTGGGGAAGGGGGGAGTTGAACCCCCACGCCCTTTCGGGCACACGGACCTGAACCGTGCGCGTCTGCCATTCCGCCACTTCCCCGTGGCCTGACCTGGAATACCGTAACTTATCCCGCGCCCGCCATCTGCGGCGGGTGCCGGAACATATTACGCTGTCCCCGGTCATCGCCACGAGCGATCACCGTTCGTGGCGGACGAAACTGTAGCACGACCGCGGGGCCGGCCACGAACGGGCCGCCGGCAGCCGGCCGAGCGGCGTGTGAGCTGCGGAGGCGGTGTCCGGATACCATCATTGCCTCGGGACCCGAGGAGGAGCCGGTGAGCGTGCTGCAACGCTTCGAGAAGCGTCTGGAAGGCCTGGTCGAGGGGGCCTTCGCCAAGGTCTTCAAAGGGGTGGTCCACCCCGTGGAGATCCTCAACGCCATGCAGCGGGAGGCCGAGGCGCACAAGGCGATCCTGGCCGGTGGGCGCACGTTGGTGCCCAACCGCTACGTGATCGATCTCTCGCCGTACGACCACAGTCGGCTGGCGCCGTACGCCGCTGCGCTGGCCCAGGAGCTGGCCCAGTCGCAGGCGGAGTTCATCGGCGAGCAGGCCTGGACGGTCTACGGTGACGTGATCGTCGAGGTCGAGCGCGGTGAAGGGCTGGACACCGGCATGTTCCGGGTCACCGCCGAGGTCTACACCGGCGGCGACGTCGCCCCGGTCTCCGCGCCCGGCGGCTACGACGCCGGCCCGGCCTACCCGTCGTACGACCAGGGTGGCGGCTACGGCCCGCCGCCGGGGCACGGCGGGGGCCGCAACGTCCGGCTGGTCTCCGGTGACGGCCGCACGTACCCCCTCCAGATGGGCTCGACCGTGATCGGTCGCGGCGACCAGGCCAACCTGCGCCTGCCCGACGTCGGCATCTCCCGGCGGCACGCCCGGCTCGACTTCGACGGCGGCCAGGTGGTGCTGACCGACCTCGGCTCCACGAACGGCACGATGGTCAACGGCCAGCGTGTCTCCGCGGTCGCCCTCAACCCGGGCGACATGATCCAGCTGGGCACGACCACCCTGACCTTCCGCGTGGACGGCTGACCCGCCTTGCCGGAACTCGTCATCACCGTCGCCCGGTTCGGGTTCCTCATCCTGCTGTGGATCTTCGTGTTCACGGTGGTCGGGGTGATCCGGCGGGACCTCTTCGCGGGGGCCCGGTCGGGTCGGCTGGTGGCCGCGCCGCGCGCGGTCGGGGCCTCGACCGGGCAGGCGGCGAAGCCGGCGAAGGTGAAGCGGGGCAGAGCCGCGCACCAGTTGATGGTCACCGCCGGCCAACTGGCCGGCACCCGGATCACCCTTGGCGAATCCCAGATCACCATCGGCCGGGCCGAGGATTCGACGCTGGTCATCACCGACGACTACGCCTCGGCGCGGCACGCCCGGCTGGTGCCGCGCGACGGGCAGTGGTTCGTCGAGGACCTCGGATCGACTAACGGCACCTACCTGGATCGCGCTAAGGTCACCGGACCGACCCCCGTCCCCCTCGGCGTGCCGATCCGAATCGGCCGCACCTCCCTCGAATTACGGCCATGACTCTGACCCTGCGCTATGCGGCCCACAGCGACCGCGGTCTGATCCGAGACGGTAACCAGGATTCCGTCTACGCCGGGCCGCGGCTGCTCGCCGTCGCCGACGGCATGGGCGGCATGGCCGCCGGTGACGTCGCCAGCAACATCGTCATCGGTGCCATGGCGCCCCTCGACGAGGATGTCCCAGGGGACGCCCTCGTCGACGCGCTGCGTTCCGCCGTGGGCACCGCCAACCAACAACTCCGCGAGACCGTGGACGCCAACCCGCAGTTGGAGGGGATGGGCACCACGCTCACCGCCACCCTCTTCTCGGGCAGCAAGCTCGGCATGGTCCACATCGGCGACTCGCGGGCCTATCTCCTGCGGAACGGCGAGTTCGCGCAGATCACCAAGGACGACACGTACGTCCAGATGCTCGTCGACGAGGGCCGGATCAGCGCGGAGGAGGCGAGCAGCCACCCCCAGCGCTCGCTGCTCACCCGGGCGCTGGACGGCCGCGACATCGACCCGGAGTACAGCGTCCGCCAGGTGCTCCCTGGCGACCGCTACCTGATCTGCTCCGACGGCCTCTCCGGCGTGGTCAGCGCGGACACCATCGCCGACACGATGCGGGAGTACGCCGACCCGCAGCAGTGCGTCGAGCGCCTGGTGCAGCTCGCGCTGCGCGGCGGCGGCCCGGACAACATCACGGTGATCATCGCCGACGCCACCGACCAGGACATCGTCGAGGCATCCCCGATCGTCGGCGGTGCCGCCGCCCGCGACCGGGGCATGGCGACCTCCGCCGACGGCTCCACCCCGGCGGCCCGCGCCTCGGCCCTGTCCGCGCCGCGGCCGGCCGCCCCCGAGGAGCCGGCGGACCGCGAGGACGAGCCGGAGCGGGGTCGGCACCGGCCGCTGCGTACCGCGGCCATGCTGCTGGCGCTGCTGGTCATCCTCGGCGGGGGCCTCTTCGGCGGGTGGAGCTACACCCAGCGCCAGTACTACGTCGGGGCCACCGAGGACGGCAAGCTCGCCGTCTTCCGCGGCGTGCCGGGCCAGATCGCCGGGCTCGACCTGTCGAGCGTGCATGCCACCAGCCCGGCCAAGCTGGACGACCTCACCCTGGCCGCGCAGGAGCAGGTGAAGCAGGGCATCCAGGCGCGCAGCGAGCCGGACGCCGAGCGCCGGCTGGCCGAGCTGACCAGCGACGACCCGGCCAACCCGAACCTCAAGCCGATCTGCCCGCCCAGCCCGACGGCGGCCACGGTCAGCCCGACGCCGACCGTGACCCCGACCGCTGTCCCGACCGTGACCGCCAGCCCGCTGGCCCCGGCCGTGAGCGCCAGCGCCAGCGCCAGTGCCAGCGCGCCGGTTACCGTCCCGCCCGCGCCCACCACCACACCCGACGTCGCCCCCTCCGACACGGTCCCGCCGGTCGACCCGGCGGGCTGCCGGTCGCCGGAGTGACGGTCGGCTCGACCCCGAGGACCCATCCGTGACCGCAGCCGCCGTACCGGCAACCTCGCCCGCCTCGACGGGCGAGCAGCCCGGCGTGCGCCTGGCCCGGTCCCGGCGTAACGCCGAGCTGTCCCTGCTCCTGCTGGCCATGGTGCTGGTGGCGGCATATTCGGCGACGGTCGAGGCGACCGCGCTGGACACGGTCACCCCGGACTTCTGGATCCCGACCGCCGCGCTGGGGCTGGTCTTCCTCGGCCTGCACCTGGTCATCCGCTGGCTGGCGCCCTTCGCCGACCCGGCGCTGCTGCCGGCGGTCGCCCTGCTCAACGGCATCGGAGTGGGCTTCCTGCGCCGCTACGACCTGGCCCAGGCCGCCCCGGCCGACCGGGAGCACCTGGCCATCTTCGCCGGTACGGGCGGCCGGCAGCTCGCCTGGACGCTCGCCGCGGTGATGCTCGCCGCCGGGCTGCTGGTGATCATGCGGGACCACCGGTCGCTCTCCCGGTACGCGTACACCCTGGGGCTGGCCGGCATCGTGCTGGTGATGATCCCGGCGGTGCTGCCGGCCCGGTTCTCCGAGATCAACAACGCCAAGCTGTGGATCCGGATCGGCGGGTTCTCGATCCAGCCGGGTGAGTTCGCCAAGCTCGCCCTGCTCACCTTCTTCGCCTACTACCTGGTCCGCAAGCGGGAGGTGCTGTCGCTGGCCAGCCGGCGGGTGCTCGGCATCGACTTCCCGCGCGGGCGGGACCTCGGGCCGGTCCTGGTGGTCTGGATTATCAGCCTCCTGGTCCTGGTCTTCGAGAAGGACCTGGGCACCTCGCTGCTCTACTTCGGCATGTTCGTGGTGACGCTCTACATCGCCACCGAACGGGTCAGTTGGCTGCTCATCGGTCTGATCCTGTTCTTCGGCGGTGCCTACCTGGCGTACGTGCTGGGCAGCACCGTCGGTGGCCCGTTCGCGAACTTCTACCTGCGCGCCGAGATCTGGCTGGACCCGTTCGGTGACCCGTACGACAAGGGCTACCAGCTCGTCCAGGGCCTGCTCACGCTCGGCACCGGCGGCCTCTTCGGGGCCGGACCGGGCGGCGGGCAGCCGACGCTGCTGCCGGAGGTGCAGACGGACTTCATCTTCGCCGGCATCGGCGAGGAGATCGGCCTCTTCGGCCTCTCCGCGCTGCTCGTGGTCTATCTGCTGATCGTCGAGCGGGGGCTGCGGGCCGCCCTGGCGGTGCGGGACTCGTTCGGCAAGCTGCTCGCCGGCGGCCTCGCCTTCACCCTGGGCCTGCAGGTCTTCGTCATCGTCGGCGGGATCAGCAAGCTCATCCCGCTGACCGGCCAGACCACCCCGTTCCTCTCCGCCGGTGGCTCGTCGCTGATGGCGAACTGGCTGCTCATCGCGGTCCTGCTCCGGGTCTCCGACGGCGCGCGCCGGCCGGTGACCCCCGGCGGCCCGGCGGTCCGGCCGTCCGGCGGCCCGCCCGAGCAGCTGCACGGTGCTCCCACGGAGGTGATCCGACCATGAACGCACCCCTCCGCCGCGTCGGCGTGGTCGTGATGATCCTCTTCGGGCTGCTCTTCGCGAACCTGAACTGGATTCAGGCCTACAAGGCCGACGAATACCGCAACAGCGACTACAACGGCCGGGTTCAGGTCGCCGAGTACGAGCGCAAGCGGGGCAACATCGAGGTCGGCGGCACCGCGTACGCCCTCAGTAAGGAGACCGGCGGCAAGCTGAAGTTCCAGCGCAGCTATCCCGGTGGGGAGATGTACGCGCACGTGCTCGGCTACAAGCCGGTCAACAACGCCGACATCGGCATCGAGCAGGTCGAGAACGACTTCCTCGCCGGCACCAGCGACCAGCTGATCGGCGACCGGGTGAAGGACATGTTCACCGGTAACAAGACCGGTGGCGGCAACGTGCTGCTGACCCTCTCCAAGCGGGCCCAGGAGACGGCGTACAAGCAGCTCCAGGACAACCAGGTCGGGGCCACCCGGGGCGCGGCGATCGCGATCGACCCGCGTACCGGGGCGGTGCAGGCGCTGGTCTCCATGCCGAGCTTCGACCCGAACCCGCTGGTCAGCCACGACACCGCCGCGGCGTCGAAGGCGTTCAACAAGCTCGAACAGGACCCGGAGCGCCCGCTGGCCAACCGGGCCCTGTCCGAGACCCTGCCGCCCGGCTCCACCTTCAAGATCGTGGTGGCCGCGGCGGCGCTGGAGAACGGCGTCAGCAAGGAGACCCGGATCCCGGCCGGGTCGAGCTGGACCCCGCCCACCTCGGGCCAGCCGATCCGCAACGCCGCGGCCTCGATCTGCCCCGAGTCGCAGGTGACCCTGATGGACGCGGTCACCGAGTCCTGCAACACCGGCTTCGCCCAGCTCGGCGTGCGGCTGGGTGCCGACAAGCTCAAGGAGAAGGCCCGCCAGTTCGGCTTCGAGCAGGACGACCTCACGGTCGGGCAGCTCAACGAGGGTGGCCTGCCGGTGGCGGCCAGCCGGACCGGCGAGATGACCGCGCCCGGTGGGTCCACCGACCCGGCCGCCCTGGCCCAGTCCTCCATCGGCCAGCGGGACGTCCGGATGACCCCGCTGCAGGGCGCGCTGATCGCCGCGTCGGTCGCCAACGGCGGCAGCCAGATGCGGCCGTACCTGGTCAAGCAGCTGCTCGCCCCGGACCGCACCACCAGCTACTACACGGCCAAGCCGCGCGAGCTGCGCCGGCCGGTGAGCGGCGAGGTCGCCAGCGACCTGCAGGACATGATGGAAAGCGTGGTCAAGAACGGCACCGGCCGGAAGGCCGCCATCAGTGGCTACACCGTCGGCGGCAAGACCGGTACCGCCCAGTCCGGCCCGGACACCCCCGACCACGGCTGGTTCATCGGCTACGTGATGGACAAGAACGGCACCCCGATCTCCGCCGTCTGCGTGGAGCTGGAACGGGCCGGCAGCGGCGGCAGCGCCGAGGCGGCCCGGATCGCCGGCCGGATCATGGCCGCGGTCATCGCCGACTCCGGAGGCCGCTGACATGCTCAGCCCCGGGGTGCAGCTCGGCAACCGCTACCGCCTCGACGAGCGGATCGCCAGCGGTGGCATGGGTGACGTCTGGCGCGGCACCGACCAGGTGCTGGGTCGCACGGTCGCCGTGAAGAGCCTGCTCCCCGCCCTGCTGGACGAGCCCGGCTTCGCCGAGCGGTTCCGTGGCGAGGCGCGCACGATGGCCACCATCAACCACCCCGGGGTGGTGGACGTCTACGACTTCGGCAGCGACCAGCAGATCGCCTTTCTGGTCATGGAGTACGTCGAGGGCGACCCGCTCTCCTCGACGCTCAGCCGGGTCGGCCGGCTCACCCCGGGCCGGACCATGGCCCTGCTGGCGCAGGCCGCCGACGCGCTGCACGCCGCCCATGAGAAGGGCATCGTGCACCGCGACGTGAAGCCCGGCAACCTGCTGGTCCGGCCGAACGGCACGCTGGTGCTCACCGACTTCGGCATCGCCCGCTCCGACCTGGTCGGTCAGCTCACCGCCGCCGGTTCGGTGCTCGGCACGGCCTCGTACATCTCCCCGGAGCAGGCCACCGGCGCCGTCGCCACCCCCGCCTCCGACGTGTACGCCCTCGGCGTGGTCGCGTACCAGTGCCTCGCCGGCCGGCGGCCCTTCGAGGGGGACAATCCGCTCGAAATCGCCATGAAGCACGTACGGGAGACGCCGCGCCCGCTTCCCGCCGACATCCCGCCCCAGGTCCGGGCCATCGTCGAGCGGGCCTTGGCGAAGGACCCGGCGGCCCGCTGGCCCAGCGCCGCCGCCCTGGCCAGCGTGGCCCGGCAGGCCAAGGCCGCCCTGTCCCAGCAGGCGCGCGGGGGCGGCCGCCCGGGGCCCGTCTCCGGCGTACCCTCCTCGCCCGCGGCGCCGGCGGCCCGGGCGCAGGTCCCGGCGGCACCACGACCGCAGCCCCACCCGCCCGCCGTGGCCGCCCGCCCGCCGGTCGCTGCGCGGCCCGCCGCGGTGGCACCGGCCGCTCCGCAGACGCGGCCGCCGCTGGCCCCGCGCGGCGCGGCGACCGTCCCGCCGCCCCGGCAGCCCAGCCCCCTGGCGTACGCCCACCAGCCGGCCGCACCGGCTCCCCGCGCGTCCCGGTCCGGGCGGTGGGCGATCGCGATCGTGGTCGCCATACTGGTCGTGCTCTGCTCGGGCGTGATTTCGTACATGTACCGGAAGGGCAAGCTGGCCGGGGGCCCCGGCGCGCTTGCTCCGGTGAGCGTGACCTCCAGCGCCGCGCGGGCGCAGGGAGGGGACGATCTGGTCCGGACGTCGTACCGTCGTGGGGTACGGCTCCAGCCGGCTGGCGGCGAGACGACGACGAGCGAAGGACGACAGACGCGATGACAGCGCAGGCCCGCCTGCTCGGTGGCAGGTACCAGGTCGGCGAGCTGCTCGGCTACGGCGGCATGGCGGAGGTGCACCGCGGTCGCGATCTCCGGCTCGGTCGGGATGTCGCGATCAAGATGCTCCGGGCGGACCTGGCCCGGGACGCCACCTTCCAGATGCGGTTCCGGCGGGAGGCGCAGAACGCCGCCTCGCTCAACCACCCGGCCATCGTCGCCGTGTACGACACCGGCGAGGAGACCGCGCCGACCGGCGAGACGCTGCCCTTCATCGTGATGGAGTTCGTCAACGGGCGGACCCTCAAGGAGGTGCTGGGCGCCGAGGGCCGGCTCCAGCCGCGCCGGGCGCTGGAGATCTGCGCCGACATGTGCGCGGCGCTCGAGTTCAGCCACCGGCACGGGATCATCCACCGGGACATCAAGCCCGGCAACGTCATGCTCACCCAGACCGGCCAGGTCAAGGTGATGGACTTCGGCATCGCCCGGGCGCTGGCCAGCGGGGCCACCACGATGACGCAGACCAGCGCCGTGATCGGCACCGCGCAGTACCTCTCCCCCGAGCAGGCCCGCGGTGAGGCGGTCGACGCCCGCTCCGACGTCTACGCGGCCGGCTGCGTCCTGTTCGAGCTGCTCTGCGGGCACCCACCGTTCGTCGGGGACAGCCCGGTCAGCGTCGCGTACCAGCACGTGCGGGAGGCCCCGCCGACGCCCAGCAGCATCAACCCGGACGTCAACCCCGCGGTCGACGCCATCGTGCTCAAGGCGCTGTCGAAGAACCCGCTGAACCGCTACCAGAGCGCCGGCGAGATGCGGGCGGACCTGCTCCGTGCCGCCGCCGGCCGGCCGGTGCTGGCCACCCCGGTCATGCCCGCCGAGGAGACCGTCCCGATGGCGCCGGCCGGCGGGGCGAGGGGCTACCAGACGCAGGTCATGGGGCCGCAGACCCGGCAGCAGATCCCGGCCCGGGTCGGCGACCCGCGCAAGCGCAAGAGCTCCGCCTGGGTGATCGCCACCTTCGCGGCGCTCGGCGTACTCGCGGTGATCGCCCTGGCCGCCGCCCTCTGGCTCAACCAGACCGGCGCCAAGGTCCAGGTCCCGAACTTGCAGGGCAAGAGCGAGACGGCCGCGACCAGCGAGATCCAGCAGGCGGGCCTCCGCTGGGAGATCGGCGATCCGGTGTTCAACGCCACCTGCGAGAAGGGCACCGTGGTCGGCCAGAACCCGGGTCCGAACACCGAGGCCGCCAAGAATTCGTTGGTGACGCTCCAGGTCTGCAACGGCCCGAAGCAGATCACGATCCCCCCTGGCCTGGTGGGCAGCACCTACGACAGCGCCAAGGATCGCCTGGACGAGCTCAAGCTGCAGGTCACGAAGAAGGAGGTCGACGACGCGGCACCCAAGGGGCAGGTCCTCAAGGTCACGCCGGATGAGGGCAGCAAGGTCCCCGAGGGCGCGGAGGTCGTGGTCGAAGTCTCCAAGGGCAACGTCAACGAGGTGCCGGATGTCCGCGGCTACACCAAGGAACAGGCCATCAAGCGGCTGAAGGACGCCGGCTACCAGGTGGATTCCCGGGACGGCGATGAAGTGCCGCCGGACCAGGCTGGCAAGGTGGGCAGCCAGAACCCGAAGCCGGGCACAAAGCGCCCCAAGGGCAGCACGGTAACCATCTACGTCGACTACGCGGCGCCGGAGCCGAGCGACAGCGCGACCCCGACCCCGACGCCCAGCGGCTCGCCGACCGGGGGCGGCGGTGGCTTCCCCTTCCCGACCCCGCCCACGCGGGACGCCACCCGGCAGTGACGCATCGAGGCCCCGACACCCGTCGGGGCCTCGAAACGTCCCACAGGCGGAATGCATCCGACGCTGTCCGCCAGCACCCTTCACCGCCCCGCGCCCGCCGCCGCCGCGAATGGTCGCACCTGTCGGCCCATGATCGACTCCAGGTCGCCGACATCGCGGTATCCGCGTCAGCGGGACACCCCGATGTCGCGTAACTGGAGTGGATCAAGCAAACGCGTCAGGCGGCGGCGAAGGCGGCGCGGCGGCGGGCGTCCACCTCGGCGGCGAGTTCCGGAGCCCGCTCCAGCGCCTCCGGGAAGCCGCACGTGGCCAGCCAGTTCGCCAGCATCAGGTGGCCACCCTCGGTCAGCACCGACTCGGGGTGGAACTGGACCCCCTCGATCGGCAGGGTCCGGTGCCGCATAGCCATGACCACGCCGGAGCCGGTCCGGCCGGTGACCTCCAACTCCTCGGGCAGGGTCTCCGGCAGGACGGCGAGTGAGTGGTACCGGGTGGCGGTGAACGGGTCCGGCAGGCCGGCGAGCACCCCGACCCCGTGGTGGCTCACCTCGGAGGTCTTGCCGTGCAGCAGCTCCGGCGCCCGGGTCACGGTCGCGCCGAACGCCTCCCCGATGGCCTGGTGGCCGAGACAGACCCCGAAGAGGGGCAGCTTGCCGGCGTACTCCCGGATGACGTCGAGGCAGATGCCGGCGCGGTCCGGACTCCCCGGCCCGGGCGACAGCAGGACGCCGGCCGCGCCCACCCGGCCCACCTCGGCCACGTCGATCTCGTCGTTGCGCCGGACCTCGCACTCGGCGCCGAGCTGGCCGAGGTACTGCACCAGGTTGAAGACGAACGAGTCGTAGTTGTCGATCACCAGGACGCGCATCGGGTCACCTGCTCGGGGTGGTCGGCGGGGCGTTGTTCGTCTCCGTGCTGTACGGGATCTCCTCGTGGCTCGGGGTCACCCCCGGGTCGTTGAGCCCGCCACCCGGATCCTCCCCCGGTACGCCGGAGTCCTGGGTGACCTGCACGTCGTCGAAGGGGAGCAGGGGCTCCGCCCACGGGAACACCACGAACCAGAGCAGAGCGACCGCCGCGGCGGCGAGCAGCACCGAGCCGGCCAGCTTCCCGGCCAGCCCGAACGGCAGTCTGCGCCAGATCCACATGTACATGGTCAGCCCTCCAGCTCGGCCGGGCGGCCCGCCGACTTCGCCTGCACGTGGTCCAGCTCGGCGTGGATGATCAGCCGCTGGTAGTTGTCGAACTTGGGGTTGCAGGTGGTCAGGGTGAGCAGCTTCTGGCTCGGCTTCTCGCCCGGCTTGCCGGGCACCGGGGCCACCACCTCGACCTGGTTCGGCCGGACGATGCGCTGCTCGTAGACCTTGTAGACGAACCACTCGGTCTTGGACTCCACCACGATGTTGTCCCCGCTGCGCAGCTCGTCCAGCCGCCAGAAGGTGGCCCGGATGCGGTGCCCGGCGACGGCGAAGTTGCCCACCTCGCCCGGCAGGGCGCTCTTTGGGTAGTGGCCGGGGGCGTACCGGATGTCGGCCGGGCTGACCCCCTCGACCACTACCCAGTGCTTGTCGATCTTGGGGATGTAGAGCCCGGCGACCGGCTTGCCCTCGGCCGGTGCCGTGGGCTTCACGGCGGGGCCGCTCGGGCTGACCGTCGGGTCGCCGGTGGGCCCCCACTCCTGGGCGAGCTGGCTGTTCAGGTCGTTCTGGTGGGCGTCGACGATCACCGTCTTGCCCCAGATCTCATACCCGGCGAAGAGCAGCACCACCAGGCCGAAAGTGATCAGCACCTCGCCGGCGACCCGCACGGTGGTACGCAGCCGGGAGCCGAAGGTCGGCCGGGTCAGCTCGGAGTAGACGCTCTTGTACCCCTCCCCGGTCTGCTCGGGGCGTAGCTGCACCACCCGCTCGCCGCGACGGGGGCGCGGCGGCTCGGCGGGGGTGTCGGGCTCGTCGTCGCCCGGGTCCCGGACGGGCGGCACCGCTCCCATCAGCGCGGTCGAGTCCATGGCCGGGCTTCGGGCCGGCCGGTTCGTGACGGCGGGGATCACCGCGGTCGCTGCCGGGTCCGCCGCGTCGCCGGCCGGTCCTCTCCCGCCCGGGTCGCCCGGGGGCGGCCCAGGCGCCCGGGGCGCGCCGCCGCGTGACGCCGCACCGGCAGGATCCCCGCCGGACCGTCCGGGCGGCGGTACGTCCGGGCCCTGGTGCGGATGCCCGGCGGAGCGGCGCCCGGAGCGGTCGCCGACCGGCGGGATGAACGCGGTCGGCCCGTCGCCCGGGGCGGCCGGCCGTACCGCGGCCGTAGGGCCGTCCGGCCGGCGGGCGGCGGGCTGGTCGGCGGCGCGGTGGCCCGGTGCGGGCGTGGGGATCCCGGGCGCGGCGGCGGGCGCGTCCGGCCGGCGGGCGGTGAACCCGTCGGGGGCGCGGCGGCCCGGGGGCGGTGCGGGAGTTCCGGACGCGGCGGTGCGGCCGCCCGAACGGGGTCCGCTCGGCTCGTCGGCGGCCGGGTGGCCGGGGAATCCAGGGGCGGGGCCGTCGGAGCGGCGGCCCGGCGCGTCGCCGCCCCAGCGGCCCGGCGCGCTGCCGCCCGCGGGCGGGCCCGGCCGGCGGTCGAACCGGTCGCCGGGCGAGTTGGCGCGCGGGCCGGTGTCGGCCGGCTCCTCCGGCCGGTGGCGGGACTGCTCGGCGGGGCCACGGCCGGGGGACCGCTCGGGCTCCGCCCAGGCGCCCGGGGCCGGCTGGCGCGGGTCGTGGCGGCGCTCCGGGCCGGCGGCGGGCGCCGGCGGGCGGGCGTGGGGGCCACCGGTCCAGGGCGATGGCGGGGCCGCGGACCGGGCGGCCGGACCGGAGGCTGCCGCACCGGGCGCGTCCGACTCCGGCCAGGGCAGGTCGAGTGCGGGCCGGGGTGGTGGCGGCGCCGGGCGGTCGACCCTGGGAACGAACGCGGTCGGCTCGTCGCCGTGGTCGTGGTGTTCCCGGGGCTCCTCCGGCCTCACTGCGGCACCTTCGCGGACTGGAGTGCCGTCGAGTCCTCGAACGCCGGCACGGTGACCGTGGAGACGGTCTCCTTGTACCCGAGCTGGTAGTGGTCGACCGCTTCCCTGAACAACCGGACTCCCTCGGAGGCGGCGAGCGCGCGCTGGAGAGCGGCGGGATCGCCGATTGCCACGATCTTGAAAGGAGGGGAGTACACCCGGCCGTGCAGCAGCAGGGTGTTACCGACGCAGCGTACCGCGCTGGTGCTGAGCACGCGGACGTCCATGATTGACATGGCCTCGGCCCCACCCGCCCAGAGCGCGTTCACGACCGCCTGGACGTCACCCTGGTGGACGACCAGGTCGTCGTTGCTGGCACCTTTGGGCAGGGCCTGGTCGGCCCGCCGGGGCGCGTCGTCCAGTTGGATGGTGACCCCGGTGCCGGTGAGCGCGGTGAACCCGGCGGCCTGCCGGCTGGCGGCGGCCCGGTCGCGCTGGGCCTTGATCGGGCCGTCGGTGTCGGCCAGGGCGGCCGTCTGCTCCTCGACCTCGGCGCGCAGCTCGGCGGCCTGCTTCTCGCTCGCCGCGACCTGCTCGCGCCGGTCCTCGATCAACTGGGTGAGCTGCGGCCGACGGTCCTCCCGCAGCGGCGTGCCGCCGGCGGTGGTCGCGGTCGTGGTGAACAGCAACCCCGCCGCGGCGGCGATCAGGGGTACGCCGATCGACCAGCCCGGTCGGCGCTGCCGCGGCCGTCGGGGCAGCAGGCCGGCGACCGCCCGCCGAAGGACCTTCTGCCAGGAGGCGGCGCCGGACGTGTACTCCACCGGGCGTTCCCTTTCCCGTCGTCTCTTCCGGCCCGCGTCTACCCGGACCGGTGTGTTCGACCCGAAAAGTCCCGCCTTTTCGGTCACTCCGCGCACCGGCCTGACCCCATTCATGGCTTGAACGGCCCGTCCGGACTACGCTAGCTGTCGAACATTATTGGCCATGGACCGTCGCCCCCGCGCCCGGTTGTCAGGCCGGACGAGGTCGTACCCCCCTCTGGAGAGCGTCGTGCCCAAGTCTCAGGTCCGCAAGAAGAAGGTGTACACCCCGCCGACGGACGTTCGCCCCACGGCGACGGCGGCGACGCGCAAGCCCAGCCCCATCTGGCTTCCGATCAGCGCCGTCACGCTGATCGTGGTCGGCATCGGCTGGCTGGTCGTGTACTACCTCTCCGAGCAGGCGTACCCGGTCATGTCGTGGGGTTACTGGAACCTCGCGGTGGGCTTCGGCGCGATGGTCGCCTCGCTGATCCTGCTCTCCCGCTGGCGCTGACCCCGCCAGCGGCCGCTGGCCGTTCCACACCACCCCGCTCCACGGACGCATATCACGCCGCGACGCCCCTGACCGGCGGCCGGCGCCCGGTCCACCTAAGGTGTCGGCAGGGCGGCGTGGCCTGATGCGAGATGACTCACGTTACTGCTGGGTAACCTTGCGCGTAGGCTGCACTGCATGACCGAGCGGAGCGAGGTCATCGACCGGTCGGGTCGGGGTGGTGGGAGCGGCGCAACGCCGCTCCAGCCCTGAGCCGCTCCCGGTCGCCGAGCCGCTCGACAGGCAGCAGACCGGGAGGCCAACTCGATGGGCAGCGTCCAGATCGTCACCACGATCCTCGCGGCCGCCATCACCGCCGTGGCGGTGGGGCTTGCGGTACGCGCGGTCATGAAGATGGTGGCAGTCATCCGGCTCGGGCAACCGGCGCCGGAGCGGTTCGCCGACAAGGGTGCCCGCACGACCAAGATGCTGGTGGAGACCGCCGGTCACACCCGCATGTTGAAGTGGAGCGTGGTGGGCGCCGCGCACTGGTTCGTGATGGTCGGGTTCATCGTGCTGTCGCTGCTGGTGCTCGAGGCGTACTTCGAGGTGGTCACGCCGGGCGGCGGGCTGCCGATCATCGGGCACTGGACGATCTTCGGCCTGGCCACCGAGCTGATCGGGATCTTCGGCCTGGCCGGCATCCTGGTGCTGATGGCGATCCGGCTGCGCAACCGGCCCGCCCGGCCCGGCAACCGGTCCCGGTTCACCGGCTCCACCATGTGGCAGGGCTACTTCGTCGAGTGGGTCGTGCTGCTGGTCCTGATCTTCGGCTTCGTGATCCGCGGCTTCAAGGTCGCCACCGACCACTTCGAGTACCCGGTCTGGGCCACCCCGCTCAGCCACGCCGTCGGCCAGGCGCTCCCGGCCTGGGCGGCCGGCGTCAGCGTCGCCGCCCTCATCAAGATCGCCATCTCGATGACCTGGCTCATCGTGATCTCGCTGAACGTCACCATGGGCGTCGCCTGGCACCGCTTCCTGGCGTTCCCCAACATCTTCTTCAAGCGCGACCCGGAGAAGCCGGCCGGCTCGGGTCTCGGCCCGCTGCGGCCGATGATGAGCGACGGCAAGCCGCTCGACTTCGAGGAGGCCGACCCGGAGAAGGACCAGTTCGGCGTCGCCCAGGTCGAGCAGTTCAGCTGGAAGGGCCTGCTGGACTTCAGCACCTGCACCGAGTGCGGCCGCTGCCAGTCGCAGTGCCCGGCCTGGAACACCGGCAAGCCGCTGTCGCCGAAGCTGCTCGTGCTGAGCCTCCGCGACCACGCGTACGCCAAGGCGCCGTATCTGCTGGCCGGCGGGGGCAAGGACCTGGCCGGCGAGGAGAAGGCCACCAGTGAGCAGCTCGCGAACGTCGACGTGCTGGCCCTGGCCGAGGCCGACCGGCCGCTGATCGGCACGGCCGAAGAGGGCGGCGTCATCGACCCCGACGTGCTCTGGTCCTGCACCACCTGCGGCGCCTGCGTCGAGCAGTGCCCGGTGGACATCGAGCACGTCGACCACATCGTCGACATGCGCCGCTACCAGGTGCTGATCGAGTCGAGCTTCCCGTCCGAGGCCGGTGTCATGCTCCGCAACCTGGAGAACAAGGGCAACCCGTGGGGCGCCCCGCAGAACACCCGGGAGGACTGGACCAAGGGCCTCGACTTCGAGGTGCCCCGGGTCGGCGAGGTCGAGGACTTCGAGTACCTGTTCTGGGTCGGCTGCGCCGGCGCGTTCGAGGACCGGGCCAAGAAGACCACCCAGGCGGTCGCCACGCTGCTGCACGAGGCCGGCGTCTCCTTCGCCATCCTCGGCGAGGGCGAGACCTGCACCGGTGACCCGGCCCGCCGGATCGGCAACGAGTTCGTCTTCCAGATGCTCGCCCAGCAGAACGTCGAGACCCTGAACGAGGCGTTCGAGGGCCGGGAGAAGAGCAAGCGCAAGATCGTCGCCACCTGCCCACACTGCTTCAACACCCTGGGCAACGAGTACGGCCAGCTCGGCGGCGAGTTCGAGGTCGTCCACCACACCCAGCTCCTGGCCCACCTGGTGGCCAGCGGCAAGCTCACCCCGGTGCAGCCGGTCGACGGCGGCCTCACCTACCACGACCCCTGCTACCTGGGCCGGCACAACCGCGTCTTCACCCCGCCGCGCGAGGTGCTCGGCAGTGCTCTGGGTGGCGCCGAGATCACCGAGATGCCGCGCAACAGCGAGCGCTCCTTCTGCTGCGGCGCTGGCGGTGCCCGGATGTGGATGGAGGAGAAGATCGGCAAGCGGATCAACGTGGACCGGGTCGAGGAGGCCATGTCCACCGGGGCGAAGACCATCGCGGTCGGCTGCCCGTTCTGCTCGACGATGCTCAATGACGGGGTGAACGGCAAGGGCGCCGGGGAGCAGGTCGAGGTGATCGACGTCGCCAGCGTGCTGCTCCGCTCGGTGCGGCCGGAGAACACCCAGGGCGACAAGGAGGCCGAGCCGGTCGCCGGCTGAGGCGTACGCCGGGACAGCCCGGCACCCGACGGCGGTGGCACCCACGGGGGCCACCGCCGTCGTCGTGCAGAAGCGCGGCTCGCGCGCACTCGTGCACCTGGCGGGGGCGTGGAAGAATCGCGCCCGAGGTGAGGCGAGCATCGATGTCCTGTTGGTCACCGCGCTGTTGCCCCTGGTCGGCTTCGTCCTGCTGACCGCCGGCAACGCGTTCTTCGTCGCGGCCGAGTTCGCCCTGGTCACCGTCGACCGCGCGGAGATCGACCGGCGGGCCGACGAGGGCGACGGACGGGCCGCCACCGTACGCCGGGCGGTCCGCGAACTCTCCTTCCATCTCTCCGGCGCGCAGCTCGGCATCACCATCACCGCACTGCTCACCGGCTACCTGGCCGAGCCCGCCCTGGCCCGGCTCTTCGCCCCGCTGCTGCGCCTGCTCGGCGGCGCGGAGCGGTTCAGCGGGCTGCTCGCTCTCGCGCTGGCCACGCTGATCTCGATGCTCTTCGGCGAGCTGGTGCCGAAGAACCTCGCGCTGGCCCGGCCGATGCCGGCCGCACTCGCCACCGCCGGGCCGATGCGCACCTTCTCCCGAACCTTCGGCTGGCTGATCCGGCTGCTGAACGACTCGGCGAACCGGCTGGTCCGCCGGCTCGGGGTGGAGCCGCAGGAGGAGCTGGCCAGCGCCCGGTCGCCGGAGGAGTTGGGGCTGCTCGCCGCGATCTCGGCCCGGGCCGGCGCGCTGCCGCCCGACACCGCGATGCTGCTGCGGCGCACCATCCGCTTCGGGGACAAGCGGGCCGCGGAGGCGATGACGCCCCGGGTGGACGTCATCGCACTGCGGTCCACCGCGACCGTCGCCGAGCTGCTGGACCTGTCCCGGGAGACCGGCCGCACCCGGTTCCCCGTCTACGAGGAGACGCTGGACCTGGTCACCGGCGTCGCCGGGGTGCCGGACGCGCTCGGCGTACCGCTGGCGCAGCGGGCGAGGACGACGGTAGCCGCGGTCGCCCGCGAGCCGGTGTACGTGCCGGAGAGCCTCGACCTGGACGGCGTGCTCGCCGCCCTGAAGTCGGCCGGCGCGGACCTGGCGATCGTGGTCGACGAGTACGGCGGCACCGACGGCGTGGTGACCGTGGAGGACCTGGTCGAGGAGCTGGTCGGGGAGATCGCCGACGAGTTCGACCCGGACGCGGTGGACGACCTCGGGCCGGTCGAGCTGACCGTGCCGGGCGGGGAGCGGACCGTCCTGGTGGACGGTGTGCTGCGGGCGGACGAGCTGATCGAGCAGACCGGTTTCCGGCTGCCCGAGGGGCCGTACGAGACCCTGGCCGGGTTTTTGATGGCCCGCCTCGGGCACATCCCCGTCCCGGGAGAGACCGTCGAGGCGAGCGGCTACGAGTTCACCGTCGTCGAGGTCGAGCGGCACCGGATCGAGCAGGTCCGGGTGGTCCGCCCCGAGGAGCCGGACGACGATGAGTGAGCTGGTCGTCGCCGTCCTGCTGCTGCTCTGCAACGCCTTCTTCGTGGGCAGCGAGTTCGCGTTGATCGCCTCCCGCCGTACGGTGATCGAGCCGCTCGCGGCGACCTCGAAGCGGGCCCGCTGGGCGCTGTCGGCGATGAACCAGATCCCGCTGATGATCGCCGGGGCGCAGCTCGGCATCACGGTCTGCTCGCTCGGCCTCGGCGCGATCGCCGAGCCGGCGCTGGCCCACCTGCTGGAGACGCCGTTCGAGGCGCTCGGGCTGCCGGCCTCCGGGGTGCATCCGGTGGCCTTCGTGATCGCCCTGGGCGTGGTGGTCTTCCTGCACACCGTGGTCGGCGAGATGGTGCCGAAGAACATCACCCTGGCCGGCCCGGAGCCGTCGGCGCTCTGGCTCGGCCCGGCGATGCTGGCGTTCTGCCTGGGCACCAAGCCGCTGCTGCTGGCCATGAAGTGGTCGGCCCGGCAGGTGCTGCGGTGGTGGCGGGTCGAGGCGACGGACGCGGTGAAGACCGTGTTCACCGCGGAGGAACTGGCCGGTCTGGTCTCCCAGGCGCGTACCGAGGGGTTGCTGGACGCCGAGGAGCACGCCCGGATCACCGGCGCGCTGGCCCTGCACAGCCGGACGGCGGCGGACGCGCTGCAACCCTGGTCGACGGTGACCACGGTGGCCGAGGACGTGTCACCGGCCTCGCTGGAGGTGCTGGCGACCCGGACCGGCCGGTCCCGGTTCCCGGTGGTGCAGCGGTCCACCCGGCGGGTGCTCGGTTTCGTGCACGTGAAGGACGTGCTCGGGTACGCGGGCGCGAGCCGCCGCGCGCCGGTGCCCGCGGCGGTCTACCGGCCGTTGGCGGTGGTGCCACCCGATCGTACGCTGGCCGACCTGTTGCTCTCGATGCGGCGCGAGCGGCGGCACATGGTCCTGGTGAGTGACGGACGTCTACCCCTGGGCGTGGTGACGCTCGACGATGTATTGACGGCAATCGTTGGCAGGTGAATGAACACCGGTTGTGTGCAAGCGGTTGCGTATACGTGATGTAGCGATACGTCGCCTTGATTCCACCCCGTCGCCTTCCCTAATGTGGGGCACCGGCCGCTGTGGTCGTCTGCCTCGACTTCCCCTCTTGCGAGGCGCCCGGCGGTCGGTTGCAAAGGAGTCCGTGCCGGTGGCAACCATGCCCCCTCATCGTCACGCCCCGAGCCAGCCGCCCGCCCCACCGGTCGGGGCGCGCCGGGTCGTACGCCGTCTCCTCACCGTGGTCGCGGCCGTCGCGGTCGGCGCCGGGCTGCTGGCGGCTCCGGCGCACGCGGCGCCGTCGGTGGACGAGATCGAGGCGCAGATCGACAAGCAGTGGGAACAGCTCGAGCCCACCATCGAGAGCTACAACAAGGTCCGCGCCCAGCTCAGGGTCAACAAGAAGAAGTCGGACGACCTCGAGAAGAAGATGGTGCCGCTGGAGCTGGAGTCGGACCTGGCGATGAACCAGGTGGGCGACATGGCGGCCCGCTACTACATGCGCGGCCCCTCGCAGGAGATCGGCGCCCTGCTGACGAGCACCAAGCCGGGCGCCCTCGGTGAGCAGCTCGTCATCCTCGACCACCTGGCCGCGGAGCAGAAGAAGCAGGTCGCCAGCGTGCTCGCTGTCCGGGACAAGTACGACCGGCAGAAGCGGAAGCTGGACGAGCTGATCGCCACCCAGCAGAAGCAGAGCGACGAGCTGGCGGCGAAGAAGAAGCAGATCGACAGCGAGATCAAGCGGCTGACCGCGCTGATGCCGAAAACCACGGTGATGGTCGCGGGATGCCCGACCATCAACGGCGTGGTGAGCAGCGCCGCGCGGACCGCGATCAAAACGGCTTGCGCCCAGGTCGGCGACCCGTACGTGTGGGGCGCCGTCGGCCCGAACGCCTTCGACTGCTCCGGCCTCACCCAGTACGCCTACAAGGCCGCCGGCATCTCCCTCACCCACTTCACCGGAGCGCAGTGGAACGAGGGCAGAGCCGTGTCCCGCAGCGACGCGCGCCCCGGTGACCTGGTTTTCTTCTACAGCGACCTGCACCATGTCGGCCTGTATCTCGGCAACGGTCTGATGGTGCACGCGCCACGGACCGGCAAACCGGTCCAGGTTACCAAGATCAGCTACATGCCGGTCGCTGGCTTCCGCCGCGTCACCTGATCCTCCCGCACGGCACGAAGAAGGCCCCGGTCCAGGCGGACCGGGGCCTTCGCTACATTCGGGTCAGCTGGGCGAGCCGACCGACGCCGGCAGGATCTGCACGTCGTCCAGGTTCGCGTACATCACCCGGTGGCCGAACTGGATCTGCACGTACCGGTTCTCACCGCGGACCACGGTCCGGTCGCCCGGCGCGGAGCCGTCGAACGAGACCGCCCGGTAGTACTCGCCCGGCAGGGTGCCGCCGAGCGCGTACCGCTGGCCCGCCGGGAAGGTGTACTGCAGGGGCGAGATGCCCTGGTACGGGATGGTCGACGGGTAGGCGGCCCGCTCGGGGTAGGCCCGCCCGTACACCGGGATGGTGGTCTTGCCCGGCTTCGGGGTCACCACGAAGCCCTGCGCCCACTTCGCCGTCGGCGCCGAGGCCGGGTTGTAGAACCAGGCCTTCTGGCCGAGGTACCAGATCGCGGTCCAGTCGCCCTGGATGTCCGCGAGGGCGTACGTCTGACCGGCCGAGGCGCGGGCGCCGTGATCCTTGATGTGCATGGTGTTCGGCGTACCGTTCGGGCGCAGCCCCTTGTCGTTGACCAGCGGCGCGTCCAGGCTCGGGCCGGTGCGCAGAATGACCGAGGACGAGCCGCGCAGCGGGCAGGGTTCGGCCGGCGGCACCGGCTTCGGCACCCCCGGCGGCTGCTGGTTGCAGGCGTAGAAGGCCGGCTTGTTCGACGCGAAGTCCGGGTCGATGGTGACCAGGCCGGTGTGCGGGGTGCCGGTCGACTGGAACGGGGCCTTCATCAGGTCGAAGTAGTGCGACCAGTCCCAGTAGGGGCCCGGGTCCCAGTGCATGCCGGCGACGGTCCCGGCGGTGGTGCCAGGGACGTTGTCGTGACCGAGGATGTGCTGCCGGTCCAGCGGGATCTGGAACCGCAGCGCCAGGTGGCGAACCAGCTTGGCCGAGGTCCGGTACATCGCCTCGGTGTACCAGGTGCCGTGGCCGGCGAAGCCCTCGTGCTCGATGCCGATGGACTTGGCGTTGACGTACCAGTTTCCGGCCTGCCAGCCGACGTCCTTGGCCTTGATGTGCTGGGCCACGTATCCGTCCACCGAGCGCAGCGTGTAGTGCCAGCCGAGGTAGGTCACATCCTGGACGAGCCGCACGCTGGGGCCGAAGTAGCCCTCGGTGTCGTGGATGATGATGTACTCGATCTTCTGCTGCGCCGGCCGGTTGCCGATGTCGTAGTTGCCGTAGTCCACGATGTTCGTCTCGGGGATCGTGTATTCGCCGTAGGGCGCGGGGATCCACTCGCAGGCGAGGCGGACCGGGCACTCGATCCCGTCCGGCCGCTCGGCGCGGCGCAGCCCGAGCTTGTGCAGCCCCGACTCGTCCGGCGTCACCGCGGTGGCGGCGAGGGTCACCCGCTGGCCGTCGTCGGTGGTCCGGCTGGCGCCCTGGCTCAACTGGTCGTACACCTCGTCGGCGAAGGCCGCCGCGGCGTCCTCGGTGTCCGCGCCCGAATACCGGGCCACCGCGCCGTACCAGGCCGCCGGGTCACTGCCGGCGCCGACCGGCCCACCCAGTTCCTTCTGGTACGAGGCCAGCAGCGCCGCGCCGCCCCGGATGTTGGCCGCCGCGTCGGTGCGCAGCGTCTCCTTCGACTCGCCGGTGAGGTCGGCGGCAGCGTCCATGGTCTGCAGCGAAGCCTGGGGCAGGGCGTCCCCGGACGGCGCGGCCGCGGCGCTCAGGTCGACGGTGAGCGGGCGGGACTCGTCGCCGCGGGGGTCCTCGTTCTCGTCCACGTGTGCGCTGGACGGGGTCGAGGCGACCTGCTCGGCGTCGGTGAGGTGCATCGGGCCGTAGCCGCCGCTGGTGCTGGGCTGGCCGGTGTGGGTGTCCCAGCGGGACTCCAGGTAGGAGACGCCCAGCAGGACGCTCTGCGGCACGCCGTACTCCGCCGCCGCGGCGGCGTACTGCTGCTGGCGGTCCGGGCTGTCGGTGGTCCCGGCGGTGAGGGGTGCCGCCGCGGTGGGACCGCTGGTCGCGAGAGCGGTGGCCGCCGCGACGGCGGCGGCCAGCAGTATCCGTCTGCGCGGTGGCAGTGCTGAGAGGTGCATTGAACCTCCAGATAGGGATGGGGGTGACTGCGCCCCCACCCTCACTCCGTGGATGCCCTGTGGTCAATACCTTTCCGAATTGAGATGTTGTCCGTAGAAAACCTTCATCGCCCGCTTGTTCGCGAATCCCGTACGGAGTGTCACGGCCCCACGGGTTGCGGATCGATAACAACGGTCCCTACTCTGGTCAGTCGTCGACCGGTAGGTTCACCGTCCAACCCGGGTGGTGACGGTCGGACACCGCCGAGTCGCCTCCGGGCGAGCCGGGGACCCAGGTACCTGGGGTGAATCCGCAGCCACTGCGGTAGGGCGCCTCCCTTCCCGCCCGAACCCGTCAGCTAACCCGGTAGGCGGTCAGGAAGAAGGAGTACGGAGCCCGGTGGCATACCATGCCCCGCGGCCACCGTCGGTCCGGTCGGTCGACCGGTCGGCGGCTGCGCCGCGTTCACGCTGGTCCCGCTTCACCACCGCCCTCGCCGCCCTGGTCGGCACCGCCGTCGTCCTGACCGGCGGCGCCACGGCGGCCCACGCCGAACCGTCGGTCGCGGAGATCGAGCGCCAGATCGACCAGGACTGGAACAAGCTCGAACCGATCATCGAACAGGTCAACTCCACCCGGGAGAAGCTCGCTGCCCGGCGCAAGCAGGCCGACGCGCTGGCCAAGCAGATCGCCCCGCTGGAGGCCCGGGTCGACGCCGCCCTCGGGCAGGTCGGCGGGCTGGCCGCCGACGCGTACAAGGGCAACAACCTCTCCACCGTCAACGCCCTGCTGGGCAGCCGGTCGCCGAGCGAGGTGGTCAACGGCCTCGAACTGCTCGACCGCTTCGCGCGCCACCAGCGGCAGGAGGTGCAGGCCGTCGCCGAGCTGCGCGACCAACTCGCCGCGAAGAAGAAGCCGCTGGACGAGATGGTCGCCCAGCTCACCCGTACCGAAGCCCAGCTCGCGGCGCAGAAGAAGCAGATCGACGCCGAGATCGCCCGGCTCCAGAAGCTCCGCCTCAAGGTCTACGGCAACGGTGGCGGCGGGCCGCTGCGCCCCGCGCCCTGCCCCGCCGGCTACCCGGGCGGCCCGGCCGGTGTCGCGGTGAAGTTCGCCTGCGCCCAGATCGGCAAGATCTATGTCTGGGGTGCCGCCGGCCCGGACCACTACGACTGCTCCGGACTCACCATGGCGGCCTGGGCCAAGGCCGGGGTCTCCCTGCCGCACAACGCCCGCGAGCAGCACGACGTCACCCGGCGGGTGAGCCGCAGCGAGCTACGCCCCGGTGACCTCGTCTTCTACTACAGCGACCTGCACCACGTCGCCATGTACGTCGGTGGCGGCTGGGTGGTGCACGCCTCCCAGTCCGGCAAGCCGATCACCATGAAACGCGTCGACGACGGCCAGATCAACAGCTACGGCCGCCCGGGCTGACCGGTCCGCAGGGGCTCCCGTGCCGCGGGGGCCCCTGCAGCGTGCTCAGCGGGTCGGCCAGACCCGCCAGTTCTGCCAGGACCGGCTCGGGGTCGGCCCGCGCTGCCCCTGGTAGCGCGAGCCGTAGACCGCCGAGCCGTACGGGTGCTCGGCCGGCGACGAGAGCCGGAAGATGCAGAGCTGGCCGATCTTCATGCCCGGCCAGAGCGTGATGGGCAGATTGGCCACGTTGGAGAGTTCCAGCGTGACGTGCCCGGAGAAGCCCGGGTCGATGAAGCCGGCGGTGGAGTGGGTGAGCAGCCCGAGCCGGCCCAGGCTCGACTTGCCCTCGAGCCGGCCGGCGAGCTGGTCGCCCAGCGAGATCACCTCGAGCGTCGAGGCGAGCACGAACTCGCCCGGGTGCAGCACGAACGGCTCGCCCTCGGGCACCTCCACCATCGAGGTCAGATCGTCCTGCTGCACGGACGGGTCGATGTGCGTGTAGAGGTGGTTGTTGAAGACCCGGAAGAGCCGGTCCAGGCGTACGTCGATGCTGGACGGCTGCACCAGCGTGGGCTCGAAGGGCTCCAGCGCGAGCGTGCCCGCCTTGATCTCGGAGACCAGGTCGCGGTCGGAGAGCAGCATCGGAACACCATAGCGACCGGAACGGGTGACCTGCGTGTCGGACTACATCTTCGTACACGTGTTCGATAGAATGTCCGCATGGCTTCCTGGTCCGAATTCGCCGCCGACGAGCCCCGACTCGCCGACGAGATCCGCCTTCTCCTGCAGCAGTACGGGCCGGGTTTCGGCTACCTCGCCACGGTCCGCGCCGACGGCGGCCCCCGGGTCCACCCGGTCTCCCCGGTCATCACCGACGAGGGGCTCTACTGCTTCGTCATCGACTCGCCCAAGCGCCGCGACCTCGAACGCGACGGCCGCTACGCGCTGCACTCCTTCCCGCCGGAGGAGAGCGACGACGAGGCGTACGTCGCCGGCCGCGCCCGCCCGGTGACCGACCCGGCGACCGTGGCCCGGCTGGCCGGGATCGGCCGGGCGGCGCCGCACGTCGACTGGCGGCTGTTCGAGTTCACCGTCGAGGTGGCGATGCTGACCCGGCGTGACCAGGCGGCCCACCTCGGCGGGGGCCGGCCGCAGGTGCGGGTCTGGCTCGACCCGCAGGCGACCGCTCCAGCGCGGCATACCTCGACCATGCCCGAGGGCCGGCGCGGTCGGCACGGCTTCGACACCCGCCGCCCGGCCGCCTGACCGCGTAGACGCCGGTGCCGGCCCCGTCCGAGGACGGGACCGGCACCGGTTCGCTGTGCTCGGCGGTTACGCCGCGCGGTAGGCGTTCCACGCGGTCAGCATCCGGCTCGCCTGACCAGGGGTGAACTGGTGCATGCAGGAGTCGTAGGTGTAGTCCATGAAGTTGGTGATCGGGTCCAGGCCCGACGCCGTGCAGGTGTCCCGACCGGTCGGGCACTGGTACGCCGGCGAGGCCTCGGCCGGGGTGTCGTCGACGCTGTCGCCCGAGCCCGAGCAGCCGCCCTGGAAGGTGTGGTAGAGGTTCAGCCAGTGGCCGATCTCGTGGGTGCCGGTGTCGCCCTGGTTGTAGTTGGTGGCGGTGCCGCCCGGCAGCGACTCGCTCAGCACGACCACGCCGTCCATGCTGTCGAGCTTGCGCTTCGGGAAGGTCGCCCAGCCGAGCAGGCCGTCGCTCAGCTCACCCAGGTACATGTTCAGGGTGTTCTTGCCGCCCTCGCGCAGCGAGGTCTTCATCTGGCGCTCGGCGGTGGAGCCCGAGATGATGGGGTACCAGGCCGGGTTGGTGACCCGGTTGATCTTCTGGAGCTGGAAGCTGAAGGCGGTGGGAGCGCCGCCGGTGCCACCGCTGTACGCCTGGTTGAGCACGCTGATCTGCTGCGTGATCATCGAGTCCGGGATGTTGCCGCCGGCCCGGGTGCTGTCCCGCTGGATGACGTGCACCACAACCGGGATGGTCACGGTCGCCAGGGGCGTGGCTCCGGCGCCGGCGCGGAACCGGGCCCGCTCGGCCAGGGCGGCGACGAGGTCCGCCTCGCGCTCACGGACCTGGGCGGCGGTCAGCTCGTTCGGCTCGTGCTTGGCGTGCGCGCCGGCCTTCACCCGGGCGTCCGAGTGGACGTCGGCCGGCTCGACACAGCCGCCTGCGGGGGCGGCGGAGAAGGCCGACGCGGCCGGGACGACACCCACCGCGGCGGTGCTGAGCAGCAGCGCGAGGGTCGTCGACGCGACGCCGGCGGCACGCCGGGTCAGCAGGTTGGGACGAAGTCCCATGGGCCCACCTCTTTCTGGCGGCGCGACCGGGGTGTGTCACGCCGTGGCTGAAACGTTGGGGAGACGCTACAGCTGATTGAGAGATTTGAGAATGGCTATGCATTGGCGGCGTGAAGCTTTTCCTGCTGGGGCCGGGGAGGGGTGTTGCAAGATCATTTCCAGCCGCTCTCGCGACACGTCGAGCCGCCGCGGGGGTACCTGGGTGCACGGGGGCGGTGACCTCAGGTACAGTGGTGCCGCCTGCGGGTGTAGTTCAATGGCAGAACATCAGCTTCCCAAGCTGACAGTGCGGGTTCGATTCCCGTCACCCGCTCCAGCGTGAAGGCCCTGGTCAGGACGTCAGTCCGAGCCAGGGCCTTCGACGTTTCCCAGACTGCGGCCGTTGTCCGTGCCATTGGCGTGCCATTAGCCTGCGGTGGGAGGTGAGCGACCTGGCACCGAAACTGACCCGAGACGAGGCGATTGCCCTCGTGGAGCGGATCATGAGGGGCGACTACGCGGACGACGCTGAGGCGAACGGGTGGCTGGACCAACTTGATCGAGACCTCGTCTGCCCGGGCGGCAGCGTCTCCGGCCTGATCTTCTGGACTGCCCCCGAGTTGACGGCTGCTGAGGTGGTTGACCGAGCCTTGGCCTATCAGCCGATCGAGATGCGGTCCACGCCATGGACGCAGCCGCCGCCGAGCAAATAGCCTCACCCTTCCCCACGCTCCTTGCCACTCTTGCCGGCCTTGTCCTTGGGCTTGCCATTGCCGGCTGACTTCTTCGACTTCTTCCGATCCGCGCGTACCGCCTCGTGCAGCGCCTGGGCGATGGCCCGATCCGCCTCTGCCGTGGCGTGCTGGTAGATCAACGCGGCCTGGGATGAGTCGTGTCCCATCCTGGCCATCAGGTCGCGGGTGCTCGCCCCGGTCCGGGCGGCGAGGGTGTTGCCGGTGTGCCGCAGGTCGTGGAAGTGCAGATGCGGTTGGCCGATCTGCGCCACCGACGCCTTCCAGCCGATCAGCTTGTTGAGGTTGCCCCGCCAGATCGGCCGCCCACTCTCGGTGCTGAACACGAGCGCATCCGGGTTTTCATCGACCTCCGCCGCCAGGTGGTCACGAAGAATGTCGACCACAGCCGGCGGCAGACTGACAACGCGCCGGCTCGCCCGGGACTTTGGCGGACCGAGGACCAGGCCAACTCCGCGCTGCTCGGTGTACGCCTGCCGAACCCGAATAGTGCCCGTTGCCGTATCGATGTCCTGCCGTTGCAGCGCGGCCACCTCGCCCCAACGCAGGCAACCGAAGGTGGTCACCAGGACCAGGGCGCGGTACCGAGGCGGCACGATTTCAGCCAGCTTGAAGACCTGGGCGAGCGTAAGCACGGGTCGCTCTGCCGGCTTCTCCTGGTCCGCACCCGGTATCCGGCACGGGTTCCGGTTCAGGATCTCGTCCTCCTTGACCGCCGTCATCAGCACCGCACGCAGCAGCCGGTACGCCTTGGCCGCCATGCTCTCCGATACACCGTTGCCGAGAAGTCTCGCCCGCCACTCACGGATCATCGGCGTGTCGAGCCGACCCAGCTCTACCCCGCCGAGGTGCGGCACGATGTGCTTGTCCAGCAGCCAGCCGTACAGGTGGATCGTCCGAGGTCGCAGGTTCGGCCGCTGATCGATCCACCGCCGGGCGTAGTCCCCGAGCGTCACCTTGGCACGATCCGGGTCGACCCATTCCCGCCGCGCCATCTGCGCCTCGACCAGCGTCAGGTACCGATCCGCATCGGACTTGCGGGTGAACGTCTCCGGGGCATTGCGCATCCGGCCATCCGGTCCCGGATACCGCGCCTGGTAACGCCCGGACGGTAGCTTGCGGACATTGCCGAAGCGCCGGTGTCCTTCCTTGTTTGCCATCAGGCCACCCGCCCCAGGTCACGCCACACAGCGGAGGCGGTCATGGGCTCCACCCGACCGGCATCGATGTGGGCGTCTACGTCCGAAGCCTTGAGGCGCACGCTCCGGCCGACCTTGTGGAAGGCGATGCGCCGCTCTGCGACCAGCCGGCGCACGTAACGAGCGCTCATCTTCATCCGGGCCGCGGCTTCCTCCACCGTCAGCACCTCATCCACCGCCGTCATGCCTCCCCGCTTTCAATGGTCATGCAGTCAGTTGCCGGAACATCAGGCGGGACCGCAGCACGTCTCGCGGCGTCGAGCTGTGCCCGCCATTGGATGCGCTCAGAGATCGCCCGTAGGACCCGGTGGCCGAGGGGTGGCACGTCGGGGTCGGTGGGTTTGGCCAACTCCCAGGCGTGCCGGTGTTCGCCGCCGGCCGGGGCGGTGTCTGCATCGGTGGTGACCCCGAGCAGGGCCTTGACCCACTCGCGCCGATCCGCTCGGTGATCGGCCAGGGTCTTGCCGGACCACTGCCGGGAGATGAGGACGCGTCGGCCGCCGATGCCGAGGGTTTCGCGCTTGTGGACCTTGTTTTTGCAGTTGCCCGGCTTGAGCCCGGGGCGGGCCTTCTTGGGTTGGATGCCGTAGAGGAGCCAGTTGGCGCACCGCTCCGAACACGGGGTGTGCCGCAGTTCCTGCCACAGCCGTTCCAAGTGGGCGCGCTGCCGGCCGGTGGTGACGTCGTGGCAGTCGGCGGCTTGCTTGGTGAGGTACTTGGTGATGTAGCCGACGCAACGGTCGGCGTCCTTGGTGCCGGCGAGGATGCCCTTGGCGTCGACCTGGGTGCCGAAGCGGACGACGTGGACGGGTTGGGCGTCGGGGTCGGCGTCGACCAGGTCCAGGGCGTCATCCCACGACGGCAGCAGCCGACCCGTCTCGGGGTCGGTGTAGCCGCCGGCGGTCGGATTCCACTGCGGCGCCCTTCCCGGTTCGTAGACGAGCTGGTCGGCGGGTGGCCACCACACCTGGTGGTAGGTGGCGAGGTATCTGCGCCACGAGGCGCAGCGAGGGAAGGGGCCTGAGAGTGCGGAACCTGGAGTTCCTGTGGAAGGACGCCACCTCCGGCGGCGGCGGATGCCCGGCGCTGTACAAGACCGAGGGCGGCTACGTCGTGCAGGGCATCAAGCTGGATGACGCGACCCGCGCACAGCTGCGCCAGCTGGCCGACGACGAGGACGGCGTGTTCGTTCCCGCCAACGTGCTCGACCGACTGCGCGAGATCGGTTGAGCATGGGCACCCCGCTCACCGATGACGAGTTCGCCGACCAGCTCCGAACGTTCAATCACACCGCGTTCCGGCTGGAGCTTCAGCCGGCATACCTGGAGCCCAGCGAGCACGACACGGTGGCGAAGTTCCTGGCCGGCGAGCCGGAGCCCCCGACAGAGGTTCCCGGGCTTGCTGCCTGGTTCGAGCAGATCACCGCGTTGACGCAGCAGGGCAAGCGGATCGAACGCGTGCGGGTACACGAGGACCCGCCGACCGACTACCAGCGGTGGGAACGCTGGATCGGCCGGTGGAACGTCGAAGCCGGCGAGACGATGCGCTACCTGACGCGGGCGAGGGCACACGAGATTGGATTGCTGCCCGCAGCCGGCAACGTCGACTGGTGGTTGCTGGACTCCAGCCGACTCATCATGATGCGGTTTGACGAGGTGGGCCACCGGATCAGCAACGAGCTGGTGACCGACCCGGCGACCGTGGTGCAGGCGTGTGCGTGGCGGGACCTGGCAGTCCACTACGCCGCTCCGGACAACGCGCGGAGCGCAGCTGCCTAGCACGAGGAGTCACCCGTGAACCCGATGGAAGAGTGGCTGACCCAGCCCGAAGGACTGGCCGATCGCCTGCGTGCCCTGCGCACGCAGGCCGGCCTGTCCGGCAAGGAACTCGCCGAGGCGAATGGCTGGGCGCCGTCGAAGGTCTCCCGACTGGAGAACGGCCGACAGATGCCGGCCCCCGCCGACCTGTACGCGTGGGCACGCGCCTGCGGTGCCGACGACACCGCCGCTCAAGAGCTGTTGCGGATGCTCGGCGAGGTCCAGTCCGCGCACCGCAGCTTCCGCCGCCGGATGCGTCAAGGCCAGGCCGCCGTCCAGGACAGCTACAACCAGATGGTCGCCGAGTCGCGCCTGATCCGGCACTTCGAGACCGTGTGGGTACCCGGGCTGCTCCAAACCGCCGACTACGCCCGCCGCGCCCTGACCGAGATGGTCGAGCTGCACAACCTCGACATCGCCGACGTGGACGCCGCAGTCGCCACCCGGATGCAGCGCCAGCAGTTCCTCTACGACGCCAGCAAGCGGTTCGAGTTCCTGCTCGCCGAGCCTGTGCTGCGGTGGCTGATCACCTCACCCGAGGTCAAGCGCGGCCAGCTCGACCGCCTGCAAACCATCGTCGGCGTTCCGAACATCCGGTTCGGCATCCTGCCTCTCGGAGTCCCGCTCGCAACCACCCCGCAGAACTCCTTCCAGATGTACGACGATGTCGCCATCGTGGAGACCTTCGTCGGCGAGACCACCTACCGCGACGACGAAGCAGCCACCTACACCAGAGCCATCGAACGACTCTGGGAGGAAGCCGTCACCGGCGAGGACGCCCGACGACTGATCGTCCGCGCCGCCCAGGAGCTCCAGAGCTAGGCACGTCTGGCAGCACGGACGATCAGTCGGCGGGCCGCTTCGCTCTGCGCCTCCCTCAGCGCGGCGGCCGGTTCGAAGGATGCACGCGCGCATCGGCGATCTGCTGCAGCTCGTCGAGCGTCAGCAGGTAATCGAACCGATTGAATCCGCGCTTGCGGCTGTCCATGATGCGGCGATACTCGCCCAGCATCCGCATGTAGGTGTCGAGCATCCGTGCGTGGGAGTTGCCGTGGTCGTTCCGCTCGACCTGCGGCTTGAGCTCCGACCAGCGATCGTCCCTCATCTGGTACTCGACGTACGTCGCCATGTGGCCTTCTAGCGCGTCGTTGTGGTCGAAACCCTGGAACTCGAGCTCGAAGGCCAGCTTCTGGTCTACAGGCGTGCCGTCCTCCCTGAGGTGGTTGATGCTGAAGGTGATGATCCGGAACATCTGAAGGATGTCGGACACCCGACCGCAGTCGCGCTTCGACAGCTCGGTCCTGAGGCCTGCGACCTCCAGCCAGTACTCACCGGCGAACCCCTCTTCGAGGATCTTCGCGCGCTTCAGCTGGTACTCCAGGTCACCGTCGACGTCGTTAGCGTCCTCCGGCAGCACACGCGCGAGGATGCGGTGCAGCAGCGAGAGAACCTGCCGGTCGATGGTCCGCATGCTCTCGGGCGCGGGCTCATCGCCGTGCTTCACGTCCGCCGCGTATACGGGCATCACAGCCTCCAGCAGCAGATCGCGGACGTATTCGCTGAGGGTCACCCCCTCGGCGTCCGCCATTTCCTTGAGCTGATCGCGGACATGATCGTCCACCCGTACATTCAGAACAGCCACGCTGTCCTCCGCTTCTACTGTATGACGCGTGCCGTAGCGTCGTCATACAGGGTACCACAGATCGAGGCCGGCGATTGGGCGGAGGACAGCGCGTCGCGTCGCGCTCGTGTGGGGACGAGGATCCACAGTGCGCGAAGGCCCAGACCTCTTCGGCTGAGCCCCGGGGCTCATGACGCCCAGGGACGACGCGCAGTGTGTCCGCTACTGCCGCGATCAGCGCGTTGAGATGCCGCAGATCATCTGGCGGCCACGTGTCGCATCAGTCGACGGAGGACACGGGCACAGCACTTCTGGTTGCCGAATTGGCCTCTATCAGATCAAGGCGGCCCGCAAAGCGGGCCGCGCCGGCCCGGCCCCGGCCTGCTGGCGACCTCCGGCCGGCATCGGCCGGGCCGGCCGGCCACGCTTACGAGATGCAAGAGCTTGAAGACCTCGGGGCTCCGCCCCGAACCCCGACCCTCCTCAGAGATGCCACCGCAGATCACCTCGCCGGGCACCACAAGGGCTACCAGCCTCCCCGGACGGGGCCAAGGTCGTTCGTCCGGTAGGGCGCTCCACCTTGTCCCCGTCCGGGGAGGCTGGAAGGTCTACGACTGCCCGACGAGGAGATCCGCTTCAACAGCCCGGGCTCAAGAACCGCGAAGATCCGGCTCGCTATGGAATGCATCCAACAGATACGGACAGGACCGACAATCGTGCCGCCCTGACCTCGGCCAGTTGCTCGGCCGTCAGCTCGAAGTGTCGTAGGGGCGTCGCATTCGTTCTCCAGCGCTCGACCCGCACGCCACAGCCGTGCCATATGCCGTGACCAATCAAGTCGCTGTTGCGGATGCCCGCATCCTCTGTTTCAGCGTTGACAACGAGTCCAGGTCCCGACACGCGGGTAAGGACCTTGTCATCCGGAGGCCCGACGAAGACGGCGACTGCGGCGCGCTCCCGCGCGGGCCCCGTACCAAAGTCGATGTAGTCGTGCACTCGCTCGTAGCCGCGCACCTTGATCTGAGACACGTCGCGCTGCGCATCGGTCTTGAAGGGGTCCACCAGCCAGATCAGCACGCCGAGTAGACAGACAACAGCGGCAGCCGACAGAAGCCATACTCGTGGGCGTCGCGAACGCGCCGGAACGTTTACCTCGGCGGCGTCGTCGGGTTCAGGCACGACAAGACAGTAGCCAACCAACTGGCGGGCCTGGGGGGAGTCGAAGCTGCCGGGCCATCCACGGGCCAGTAACTGTGGCGCGCAGCGGTCATGAGCGGGCACGAGCGGAATTCGGCTCTGCCGCCGGTCGCAGGCGTTTCGGGCATCACGGCCCGTTGAGCACGCTCTTCCAACCTGACGGTGCCGTAGGCGAGCACCGCAACTCACAAGGACTGGTCCCGCGCGACCTGATCAGTAAGTGGGCCGAGCTGCACGACCGGGACACCGTGGGCCCGCATGGTCCGCAGCACAGCGGCAGCTAGATCATCGTCGCAGATCAGTGCGGCCACACCGGTCCGGCGGTTATAGGGCAAGCCGCCATCGTCATCTCCGTCTGAACTCGGCAGGATCACCCAATCCGGGTCGCTGCCGTCCCACAGGTCCGAGTACGGGTCGAGGCTTGCGTCGTCCACCAGCTCATAGTGACAGGATCAACTTCAGCTGCCGCGACAGCCGACCGGTCCGCATCCAGTCCGCAAGAGGTCCACGGACAGTGGGGGAGCGGTGAGAGATATCGGAAGGTATTTCCGCTGCTAGACCGCTATGTGCCCAGGTTGGCGGGTGCCCATCTTGATCTCGTAATGCGTAGGTCGGATCAGGTCCCATGGGGCAACGCGGATCGGCGCGAACAGGGATACTGCGCCGATGACTACCCAGCCACAGACGGTGTGGGAGGACGCCGATGGCGTCCTCTCCGGGAGCACGGCATCGGTCCGAGCCGCCGCTATGCCACGCGGTGACCAGATGTGCGGAGCCGTGACTCTCACGATCCGCGTGCCCGAGGGCTTCTTCCAGGTCGTGCAGCAGGACCAATCCGGTGTCGCGACCATCCTGCTCAACCCCAATGAGGCTCGCGGCATCGCAGCTTGGCTGGACGAGGCGGCGCAAGCGGCAGATCGGGTAGGCCCGCCGCTCTACGAGAGCTAGGAGTAGAGCCGCACGCGGCGTGCCATTAGCGTGCCATTGGGTCAGGACAGCTGGGGCCAGCAGAGGCCACGTGAGACTGCCGCGACCAAGCCGCCACGCCGGTGGCCTGCGGGAGATCGGCAATTCCCAAGCTGACAGTGCGGGTTCGATTCCCGTCACCCGCTCCACCGTGAGGCCCCAGCTCAGGACAGCAATCCCAGCTGGGGCCTCAGTCGTTGCTACCGCCTCTTGCGCCAGCGGTGCCCGATGGTTGACCTGCGGCGATCAGGTCGCGGACGTGCCGGAGACCGGGCTTGCCGCCGAGCTGCACCTCGCCGACCGGGACGAACCCGGTGCGCCGGAGCACCGCGAGCGACGCCGGGTTCTCCAGCGCGGCGGACGCGACCAGCTGGCGCAGCCCGTACCCGTCGCGGGCCAGCTCGCAGACCCGCCGGACCCCGTCCTGCGCCACGCCCCGCCCGGTCGCCCGTTCGGCCACCCGGTAGCCCAACTCGGCGCTGCCGTCGGCGACGTCCACCAGGTTGAACCGCCCCAGCACAGCGCCGTCGTCGTCGACCAGGACGTGGAAGTGGCACCGGCCGGTGGCCTGCTCCGCGAGCAGCGCCGCGTGCCGGGCGGCGAACTCCGCGAAGTAGTCGTCACCGCGGTCCGGCACGGTCCGCGCGAAGTACGCCCGGTTCTCCCGCTCGAAGCGGAGCAGCGCGGGGGCGTGGTGGGCGTCGAGTCGCTGGAGCTGAGGCATCGCGCCACGCTAGCAACGACGGCTACTCCGGATACGAGCGCAGCTCGACAGTGTTGCCGTCCGGGTCGCGTACGTAGATCGAGGTGCCGCTGCCCCGGGCGCCGAAGCGGGGCACCGGCCCGGTGAGCACGGTGAACGCCCCGGAGTCGATGACCGCTTGCCAGTCGACGGGTGCCACCACCAGGCAGATGTGGTCGACGTTCGACCCGGTCGGCTCGCCGCGTACGAGGTCGATGATCGTCTCCGGGCTGACGCGCACCGAGGGGAAGGGCACCTCGCCGGCCCGCCAGCGGTCGACGCGTACCGGTGCCAGGCCGAGCGTGCCGCAGTAGAAGTCGAGGGACCGTGCCACGTCCGCGACGGTGAGGACCAGGTGGTCGAAGCCCGTCACCCGCACCGCGCTCACCGCGCCTCCAGGGCGTACGCCTGCTGGAGCCAGCCGGCGAACAGGTCCGGGTCGATCTCGTCGACGGTCCGGAGCTTGACCGAGGCCATCCGCCGCGCGCCCGGGGCGAGCCGGCCGGAGGCGTCCGCCACGTCCTGCCCACGCCACAGCCCGAAGGTGAGGTACGACGAGTACGCCTTGACCAGGCAGACCGGCGTCCTGCCCGGTCGGTCGCCGAGACCCCAGACCGGGTGGCCGTGCCACATCGCGCCGGTGGCCTCGGGCAGCGCGGAGTCGATGAGGCTACGGAGTTTCTCGCCGGTCTCGCGGAGCGGGGCGTCGAGGCCAGCCAGGTAGTCGGTGACGGCGTCCATCGGGTTCCTTTCCTCGAAGGGGTCGCTCTCCACCCTCGTCTGGACGCCGCCGTCGACCAAGCCGCGATCGGGCTACGATCGTTGATCAGGATTCAACGATGGGGGTCGGCGTGCTGGAGCGGTACGAGATCGAGACGTTCCTGACGCTGGCCGAGGAGCTGCACTTCGGGCGTACCGCCGAGCGGCTGCGGATGATTACGGGGCGGATGCTGGCCAGGCTCACCCCTTGACCTTGCCCCTGCGGGAAACCCGAGCGTGGTCCGTGCCGGTCACCGGGACCGGTACGAGGAGGATGCGTCCGTGGAGCTGCTGACCATTGGGGCGTTCGCCCGCGCGGCGCGACTGACGCCGAAGGCGTTGCGGCTCTACGACGAGCTGGGGCTGCTGCCGCCCGCCGCCGTCGACCCGCACTCGGGCTACCGCTACTACGCGCCGAGCCAGCTCGACCGGGCCCGGCTGATCGCCGCGCTGCGGCGGGCCGGGATGCCGCTGGCGGACATCCGGGCCGTCTGCGGCCTGCCGCCCGACTCGGCAGCCGAGGCCGTCGACGCCTGGTGGCGCCGGGTCAGCGCCGACACGGCGGCCCGCGGGCGCGTCGTCGCGCTCCTCGTCGACCAGCTCTCCGAGAGGGGCACCATGTCCGAACCCATCCTCCGGTACGCCGTCCGCTGCGAGCCGGGCGCGGTCCGGGACTCCAACGAGGACACCGCGTACGCCAGCCCGACGCTGCTCGCCGTGGCGGACGGTATGCGCGGCCCCGGCGGGGCCGCCGCCAGTGCCGCCGCCGTGGACGCGCTCCGGCCGCTGGAGCTCTCCGCGGCGCCGGCCGCCGAGCTGCTCGCCACGCTGGCCGACGCGGTGGCCGCGGCCGACCGCACGGTACGCGCGTCCGCCACCGAAGGGCACCAGCCGGGCACCACCCTCACCGCGATCCTGCGGCGCGGGTCTCAGCTCGCCCTGGTGCACGTCGGGGACAGCCGGGCGTACCTGCTGCGCGGGGGCGAGCTGGTCCGGCTGACCCAGGATCACACGTACGTGCAGTCACTGGTCGACCAGGGCCGGCTCAGCCCGGCCGAGGCCGCCGCGCACCCGCAGCGGGCGCTGCTGGTGCGGGCCCTCGGGGCGGGTGTCCAGGTGGAGGCCGACCTGGCGCTGCGGACCGCCCTCGCCGGCGACCGCTACCTGCTCTGCTCCGACGGGCTCTCCGCGGTGATCGCCCCGGAGGCGCTGCACGCTGCGCTCGCCGGAGCGGACGATCCGGAGACCGCCGTCGGGCGCCTGGTCGACCTCGCGTACGCACAGGGCGCGCCGGACAACGTCGCCTGCGTGGTGGCCGACGTGGTGACGGAGTAGCCCGGAACGGGTCGGCCGGCCCGAGCGGGCCGGCCGGCCCAGGCCGTAGGGTGGCGATCATGCGGATTGGCATCGTGATCCTGCCCGACCAGCGCTGGTCGGACTCCCAGCGGCGCTGGCGGCAGGCGGACGAGTGGGGCTTCGACCACGCCTGGACGTACGACCACCTGGGCTGGCGGGACCTGGTCGACGGTCCCTGGTTCGACTCGATGACGACGTTGACCGCCGCCGCGACGGCGACCTCCCGGATCCGCCTCGGCACGCTGGTCGCCTCGCCGAACTTCCGGCACCCGGCGGCGTTCGCCCGGCAGGTGACCACCGTGGACGACGTCTCCGGCGGCCGGCTGCTGCTCGGCCTCGGCGCGGGCGGCATCGGCTTCGATGCCACCGTGCTCGGTGGGGAGACCCTGCCGCCCCGGCAGCGGGTCGACCGGTTCGCCGAGTTCACCGAGCTGCTGGACCTGATCCTGCGGGAGGACGGCACCACCTGGCGGGGCGAGTGGTTCGCCGCCGTGGACGCGCGGAACAATCCTGGCTGCGTCCAGCAGCCCCGGGTGCCGTTCGTGGTCGCCGCGAACGGGCCCCGGTCGATGCGCCTGGTCGCCCGGTTCGGGCAGGGGTGGGTGACCACCGGGCTCGGCGGTGACGACCTGGAGAGCTGGTGGTCGTCGGTCGCCGACCTCGCCGGCCGGATGGACGAGGCCCTGGAGCGGGCGGGCCGCGACCTCGCCACGTTGGACCGCTATCTGTCGCTGGACTCGGCGCCGGTCTTCTCGCTCAGCAACGCGGACTTCTTCGCCGAGCAGGTCGCCCGGGCCGGCCACCTGGGCTTCACCGACGTGGTGACGCACTGGCCCCGGGCCAGCAGTTGGTACGCCGGCGACGAGGCGGTGCTGGTGGAGGCGGTCGGTCTGCTGCCGGAGCTGCGCCGGGTCTGACCCGCCTCAGGTGCCCAGGTCTCCGGTGCTGATGCCGCCGTCCCCGGCGGAGACCAGCCGGAACCGGATGCAGACCACCTGAGTGTCGTCGTCGACCGTGAGGCCCTTTCGGGCCCAGAAGCGGCGGTGCCCCTCCCGCCACTCCTCGATGGACCGGTCCCCCTCCCCTTCGGAGCGGGCGAAGTCCCAGGACACGTCGGCGAAGCGGACCACCTCGACGTCGGTGACCTCGACGACACCCAGCAGCGCGTTGTGGTCGTCGACGAGGACCAGCCGTTCGCCGACGTGTTCCAGCTCCTCGTCCTCGTCGGCGTACTCCCTGGTGAGGCCGGCGGTGGCGGTCTTCACGCCGGCCAGCACGAGGGTGTTGAGGTTGGTGCGCATCTCGCCGGGCGTGCCGAGGGCGAGCGTGCGAAGTCCACCGACGCGGGGCCACATCCTGCCGAGGCTAGTCGTCGGCCGACCGCCCGTCGCGGGGATTCCATCCGTCCCACGACCGCTCGGTGCGAGCGCGCCGTGCCTGCTGGTCGGCGGCACCGCCGTCGAGGACTTCCTCAGATGAGCTGTCCGGCGTAGCCGGGCGCCGTCAGGACCTCGGCGTCGCCGGTCGCCGCGTGCGCGTCCAGCACCGCGTCGGCCAGCTTCACCACGTGTGCGTCACCGTGCCGGGCCGCCCGGGCGAACACCTCGGCCGGCCCCACGGGTGTGACCGCCGGTGGGGCGGCCGGCGTCGGTGGGGCGTACACCGAGGTGACGGCGGCCGTGGCCGACCAAGCCGCGGCGACGCTCGGTGCCCACAGCGCCGGGTCCAGGGCCGGCAGGGTACGCAGCACCGCGGTCGGCGCGGTCACCGCGTGCACCAGCATCACCGGGTTCGCGTGCCCGAACCGGAGGTAGTCCAGGCTCGCCCGGTGCACCAGCTCGGTGAGGGTCCGCTCAGCCTCCGCCGGGTCGCCCGGTGGGCGCAGCGCCGTCACGGCCCCGGGCCAGTCCGCCAGGTCCGGCAGCCGGCCCAGCCGTTCCCGGATGCCGCCGGTCTGTTCGGGGATCCGGGGCAGCCCGGCCAGCGCGGCCGCCGCGTCGGACCGGCCGGTGAGCGGGCCGGCCCCGGGCACCGGCTGCCAGCGGGCGGCCCAGTAGCCGAGCGCCTGGCCCAGCTCGGCGAGCCGCTCCGGGTTCACCCCGTCGGTACGCAGCGCCCGGACCGCGTGCCCGACCCGGATCACGCCGTGGGTGGCGCCGGCCGCGATGCCCGGCAGCAGCCGGGGCCACCAGCTGCCGAGCACCTCCCGCCAGGGGCGTTCGCGCACCTCGCGGTCGAAGTGGGCGAGCCAGTCGCCGGCCCGCTTCGGGTCGCCGAGCGCGTCCCGCCAGTCGTCGATCGGCCGCAGTCCGCGGGGCCGCTCGTCCAGTTGCCGCAGGTAGTCGTCCAGCCAGCGCTTCACCCGCGCGCCGTGCCCGTGCCGGACCATCGCCTCGACGGCCATCGGCCCGTGGTTGGAGAGCCAGCCCTCGAATTCCGGGCCGGTGCGGTGCAGCCGTTGGTACGCCTCGTCCAGGATGCCGTCGTCCATGCGGCGATCCTCGATGTTCAACCGCCGTTGAGGTCAACCCCGGCGGCGCTCAGGGCAGCTGGTCCGCGGTGAGCAGCGTACGCAGCCGGAGCCGCTCGGCCACCGGCGGCGGGCAGGTCGCCACGACCGCGGCGGTGCCGACCGGCTCCGCCCCGCTGTCCCGGATCAGTCGGGCGAGCGCGTCGAGTTGGGCGCCGGTGGCCACCCAGTCGTCGACGAGCAGCACCCGGTCGCCGGGGCCGAGCCGGCGGGCGTCCACGCCGATGCGCAGTCGCCGGCCCCGGTAGTCCGGCGGCGTCTCGGCCCAGCGCATCGGGCCGACCCGCCGTCGCCCACTGTCCTGCTTGTACGCCGGCAGGAAGCCGGCGCCGGCGGCCACCGCCACCAGCGGGCCGAGCAGCAGCCCGGTGACCTCGGGGGCGACCACGACGGTGGGCCGGGTGTCCGGGAACAGCCCGGCCAGGGCCGGTCCGATGCCGGCCAGCACCACCGGATCCCGCCACCAGCCGGAGCTGTCGCTGACCAGATGACTGCTGTCCGGACCGGGGTCGACCCAGCGGAACAGTTCGACCAGGCGTCGGCTCAGCACGTTCTTATCCTCGGCCACCGGCGCCAGGCGATGCGGCACTGGCCCCGGCCAGGGATCATTCCTCCGTTCGGATGAGGAATGTTCACACGAGCGGATACACGTATCGGGGTAAATATGGGCATAGCACCATGATCACGTTGACTTCGGAAGTGCTTCTCTCGTTACGGTCCAAGCCGGTTTGCTCCGCTGACGAAAGGACCGCGCGGTGGCTGGTAGGCACCTCCGTACCCGCAAGTTCTCCTCGCCCGCCGGCATCGCCGCCACCGCGGCCGTCGGCGTGGTGCTCGCCGTCGGTGGCACCGTCGGCGCGGTCCGGCTCACCTCCGGGGAGCCCGCGGCCGAGCCCGCCGTCGCCGAGTCCCTGCCCAGCGCCGTCGTTCCCACCTCGGCCACCCCGTCGCCGACCGCGTCCGCCACGCCGAGCGCGTCCGGCACGCCGAGCCTCAGCCCGTCGCCCAAGGCCACCCCGAGCCCGAAGGCGACCCGTACCCAGGCGGCCTCCCGGAGCCTGACCCGGACCGCGAGTCCGAAGCCCACCGCGAAGAAGACCACTCCGGCGCCGAAGGTCGTGAGCAGCGGCTCCTGCGGAGCGTCCTTCTACGACGAGGGTCAGATGACCGCGAACGGGGAGACCTTCAACCCGAACGCCATGACCGCCGCGCACAAGACCCTGCCGTTCGACACGAAGGTCCGGGTGACCAATCCGGCCAACGGCAAGTCGGTGGTCGTCCGGATCAACGACCGCGGCCCGTACGTCGACGGTCGCTGCCTGGACCTGTCCCGCGCTGCCTTCGCGGCGATCGCCTCGACCGATCTCGGCGAGGTGACCGTCCGGTACGAGGTCCTCGGCTGACCGGGTGACCGGGGGCGATCGTGCCGCCGGAGCGATCCGGCCGGGCAGAATACCGTCGGACGACGGGTCAGGTTCATTCACCCGTTCACGTCCATCAGGCATGCTGTCCGGTGTACGCACGCAAGCCTTCCAGTCGGGCCACGGCCCGCTGAGTCCCGGATCCCGCGCCGGCCTCGGCGCGGCCCTCGGGCTGCTCGCACTCGTCTCCGCCGTGGAGATCGCGGACGGCCCCAGCGCGCACTACATCGCGTTGATGGCCGCCGCCCCGGTCCTCGCCGCCGCGCTGGCCTCCTGGCGGGTCGTCCTCGGGGTGGGCGTCCTGGCCACCGGGGTCGGCGGCTCCTTCGCCCTCGTCGAGCCGACCATGTCGCTGGTCACCGCGGTCAACGTCGCGGGCATCGCGCTGGCCACCGCGATCGCCGCCGCCGTGGCCGCGGCCCGCCAACGCCAGTCCGAGCGGATCGCCGAACTGTCCCGGCTCGCCTCGGTCGCCCAGCAGGCGGTGCTCCGGCCGCTCGGCCCGCAGGTGGGCACCCTCGCGGTGGCCGCCTCCTACATCTCCTCCACGGCCACCGCGGTGATCGGCGGCGACCTGTACGAGGTGATGGACACTCCGTACGGCGTCCGCATGATCATTGGCGACGTCCGCGGCAAGGGGCTGGACGCGGTCCGGCTGGCCAGCATCGTCCTCGGCTCCTACCGGCATGTGGCGTACGAGCGGGCGGACCTGCGCGCCGTGGTGACCGACCTGGACCGGGCGGTGGCCCGCAACGTGGGCGACGAGGACTTCGTCACCGCCGCGCTGGTCGAGGAGCGGGGTGGCACGCTCACCATCGTCAACTGCGGGCACCCGCCGCCGCTGCTGCTGCGCGGGGGCGAGGTGATCCCGCTCGAACCCCCGGCGCCCGCGCCTCCGCTCGGCTTCATGCCGGTGGTCCGGCCCCGGGTGGAACGGCTCGAACCGGGCGACCGGCTGCTGCTCTTCACCGACGGGCTCGGCGAGGCCCGCCGGGACGGCGAGTTCTTCCCGACCGCCGACCGGGCGTGGCGGCTGCTCGGCCACGGGACGGTGGCCGACGGCCTGGCCTCGCTGGAGACGGCCCTGGTCGAGTGGGTGCACGGTCGGCTCGACGACGACATCGCGCTGGTCCTGATGGAATACACCGGCCCGGCCCGCGACGTGACGGCGCCCGTGCCGAGCTGGGAGGTCGGCGCGGCGGAGAGCTGAAGGTCACCTTTCGGCCAGCTCGTCGGTGGCCCTCCGCCCGGCTTCCCCGGCCCGGCGCAGGAAGTCGGCGATCACCTCCAGCTGGGCTTCGTCGTACCCGGCGCAGAGCTCATCCATCGCGGCGTTCATGCCCGCGTACAGGCGGAACAGCTCGCCGTTGCGCTCGCGCAGGGCCCGGACGGCCACCGAGCGGCGATCGGTGGCGTCAGGGTCCCGCTCGCGCACGATCCAGCCGCCCCGTTCGAGGCGGTCCAGGATGCCGGTCATGGTGGCCGGGTGCAGGCCCGCCCGGCGGGCCAGCGTGCCGGGACTGAGCGGCCCGTGCCGGGAGATCAGGTCGAGACAGTCCAGGTCCACGTCGCGCAGCGAGAGACGTACGCCGACCTGGTGGTTCAGCAGCGCGAGCTGGTTGTTCAGCTCCCGCATCGCCTCCTTGATCCGGGTGGCCGTCCGGCGGTGCCGCCGCGCGTCCGCATGTTCTACGGAACTCATATTGTTTGGACCTCGTATCAACTGTTACGGTTTCCATATCTTACGGGAGTCGGCCGCCTGAGGCGGTCGTCGACGAAGGGATGGCAGATGCGGCTCACGATCTTCGGGGCCAGTGGCGGGATCGGACGTCACCTCGTCGCCCAGGCGCTGGCCGCCGGTCACGACGTCACGGCGGTGGTGCGCGATCCGGCCCGGCTGCCCGATGCTTCCGCGCGCGTCGTCACCGCCGACCTGTCCGCAGCCGATCCGGGGGCGCTGCGGGCGGCGGTCGCCGGCGCCGACGCGGTGCTGTCCGGCCTGGGCCCTCGGTCCGCGGCCGACGCCGGCGTGGCCTCCCGGGGCACCCGGGCGGTCGCGGAGGCGATGACCGGGGCGGACGTACGACGGATCGTGGTGGTGAGCGCCGCGCCGGTCGGCGTGGTCCCAACCCCCGGGCGGCCCCACCCGCCGCGCTACGACGAGGGCGACGGTCCCCTGATGCGCTTCGTGCTCGGGCCGGCGATCCGGCGGGTGTTACGGCGCCACTACGCCGACCTGGCGCTGATGGAGGAGGAGTTGCGGGACGGTGTCCTGGACTGGACGGTGGTCCGGCCGCCGCGGCTCACCGACGGCCCGCTGACCGGCGGCTACCGCACGGCGTACGGGCGGAACATCCGGGGCGGCCTGAGCGTGTCCCGGGCCGACGTCGCCCACCTCATGCTCGCGCTGCTGGACCGGCCGCAGTCCGTCCGGCAGACCGTCGGCGTCGCTCGCTAGGGCCGGTGTGGCCGGAAGCTGAACCGGGGGTGTGTAATCGCTGTCACTTCGGTGATCGGGTTGTCGTTGGCTACCGGTGAGTAATAGAGTCTCAGTTACTGATCGGTAATATCTGTCCGGAAGCGGGGCCAGCGAGCATGACCCACTACAAGAGCAACCTTCGGGACCTCGAGTTCAACCTGTTCGAGGTCTTCGGGGCGGACCGGACGTTCGGCCACGAGCCGTACACGGACCTGGACGTCGACACCGCCCGCAGCTTCCTCTCCGAGGTCGACCGCCTGGCCCGCGAGGACCTGGCCGCCAGCTACTCGGACAGCGACCGCAACCCGCCGGTCTTCGACCCCGCGACACACACCGCCCCGCTGCCGGAGTCGTTCAAGAAGTCCTACCAGGCGTTCATGGACGCGGAGTTCTGGCGCCTGGACCTGCCGGAGGCCCTCGGCGGCACCAACGCCCCGCGCGCCCTCTGGTGGTCGCTCGCCGAGTTGGTGCTCGGCGCCAACGCCCCGATCTGGATGTACGCCTCCGGCCCGTCCTTCGCGCACGTGCTGCACGTCGAGGGCACCGAGCGGCAGCAGAAGTGGGCCAAGCTCTTCATCGAGAAGCAGTGGGGCTCGACCATGGTGCTCACCGAGCCGGACGCCGGCTCGGACGTGGGCGCCGGCCGGACCCGGGCCATCCCGCAGCCGGACGGCTCGTGGCACATTGAGGGCGTCAAGCGCTTCATCACCTCGGGTGAGCACGACCTCTCCGACAACATCGTCCACTACGTGCTCGCCCGCCCGGTCGGCGTGGCGGGCGTCGGCGGCCCGGGCACCAAGGGGCTGTCCCTCTTCGTGGTGCCGAAATACCACTTCGACGAGGAGACCGGCGAGCTGGGCGAGCGCAACGGCGTCTTCGCCACCAACGTCGAGCACAAGATGGGCCTGAAGGTCTCCAACACCTGTGAGATGACCTTCGGCGAGCACGGCGTCCCGGCCAAGGGCTGGCTGCTCGGCGACAAGCACGACGGCATCCGGCAGATGTTCATGATCATCGAGTACGCCCGGATGATGGTCGGCACCAAGGCGATCGCCACCCTCTCCACCGGCTACCTGAACGCCCTGGAGTACGCGAAGAACCGGGTGCAGGGCGCCGACCTGACCCGGTCGACCGACAAGACCGCCCCGCGCGTGACCGTCACCCACCACCCGGACGTGCGTCGTTCGCTGCTGCTGCAGAAGTCGTACGCCGAGGGCCTGCGGGCCCTGGTCTGCTACACGGCCACCTGGCAGGACAAGGTCGCCATCGCCGAGGCGGCCGGTGACGAGAAGGCCACCAAGCTGGCCAAGCGGGTCAACGACCTGCTCCTGCCGCTGGTCAAGGGCGTCGGCTCCGAGCGGGCGTACGAGCTGCTCGGTCACGAGGCGCTGCAGACCTTCGGCGGCTCGGGCTTCCTCCAGGACTACCCGCTGGAGCAGTACGTCCGGGATTCCAAGATCGACACCCTGTACGAGGGCACCACGGCGATCCAGAGCCTCGACCTGATCTTCCGGAAGATCGTCCGGGACAACGGCAAGGCCCTGCTGGCGGTGGCCGGTGAGATCCAGGAGTTCATCGCCTCCGAGGCCGGCAATGGTCAGCTCAAGGAGGAGCGGCAGGCGCTCGGCAAGGCCCTCGCCGAGATCCAGAACATCCTCGGCGTGCTGACTGGATGGCTCGGCGAGGCCCAGGGCGGCGACGCGCGGGCCCTCTACAAGGTCGGCCTGAGCAGCCGCCGGTTCCTGCTGGCGGTCGGCGACCTGGTGGTCGGCTGGCTGCTGCAGAAGCAGGCGGACGTGGCGTTGCAGGCGCTGGCCGGCGAGGTCTCCGCCGCTGACAAGGCGTTCTACACCGGCAAGGTGGCCGCCGCCCGGTTCTTCGCCCGGGAGGTGCTGCCCCGGATCGGCGCCGACCGGCGGATCATCGAGGGCGCCGACCTGGAGATCATGGACCTCCCGGAGGAGGCGTTCTGATCCCCGTGGGGTGATCGGACCGGTTTGCTGACGAACGGCGGCCGGCGAGCGGGTGGCTCGCCGGGCGCCGCCGTTTGTTTCGCGGCCCGGCCGGTAGGCCGGCCGCCTGACGGGTAACCGTCGCGGACCACGACCGGACACGCCCAAGGGCCACCGCACGGGGGAGTGCAGCGCACATGGGCATTGGAAGCGGAATCTTTCTGATCGCCGTCGGCGCGATCCTGACCTTTGCTATCCGGGCCAACGTCTGGTGGATCGACCTGCGCGCGGTCGGCTGGGTGCTCATCCTGGCCGGGCTCGCCGTCCTGCTCACCACGCTCTGGTTCTGGCAGGACCGGCGCAAGCGGGCCCGCACGCTGATCGTGGAGGAGAACCGGCTCTCCCATCCGACCGCGATGATGCCGCCGCCGCCCGATCCGCCGCCGCCCACGGCACCACCGTCCTGACCGTGGTCCCGGCGGACCAGTGCCCGGGACCGGTGCCAAGAGGGGGCCCCTTCGCTACGCGAGGCGTTGAGAAGGGGCCCTTCCCTGCGCCTCAGCCGCGGGCGGTGTGGCGGGCGGTGATGGGCGCGCCACCCGGTCCCAGGTTCGTCCAGCTGGTGGTCAGGAGGTGCACCGCCAGGTCGTGGTGCGCAGCCCGTCCGGATCCGCCCCCTCTGGGTCGAGTAGCGCCGAGAGCAGCGAGATGCCCGGGTTGTGGCCGATCAGCAGCACCGTGCCAGTCTCCGCCGGGACCGCCCGGACCAGCGTCAACAGGTCCTCCGGCTGCGCCTCGTACGCGGTCGCCGCGTAGCGCACCACCGGCGACGACCCGGCCGGTCCGCCCTCCGGCGGGGAGCCCGTCATGCCCAGCGCCACCCCGTGCCAGGTCTGCCGGGTGCGCCGGGCCGTGGAACAGATCACCACGTCCGGGAGGAGGGTGTGCCGGGCCAGCCAGGCCCCCGCCGCCGCCGCGTCGGCGTGCCCCCGCGCGGTGAGCGGACGCTCCGCGTCGGGGACGTCCCGGTACTGCTCGGCCTTGGCGTGCCGGAGCAGCACCAACGCGTGCTGCTGGTTCCTGCCCTCCGTCATGCGCCCAGCTTGCCTGATTGGCGATCGGACCGCCTGGGTAAGTCGATGCGTGCCGCTACCTCAGCCATGGCCGCGGCGGTAGGAAACGCCAGCAGAACGCCAAGGAGGCGACGTCATGGGCATCGGTGCCAGCATCTTCCTCATCGCGCTGGGCGCGATCTTCGCGTTCGCCATCGACGCCAACCTGGGATGGCTCAACCTGAACGTCGTGGGCTGGGTGCTCATGCTCGCCGGCGTCGTCGGGCTGCTCACCACGCTCTACTTCTGGAACAACCGCCGCCGTACCGTGGTCGCCCGGCCGGTCCGGGAGCAGGTCGTCGCCGAGCCCGTGGTGCCAGTGCAGGACGACCGGGTCGTGCGCGAGGAGTACCGCGAGGTGCGCCGCCCGGGCTACCCGGCCTGAGCCACCCCGAGATGGTCGAGGGCCCCGCGCCGCCGCGGGGCCCTCGCACCGTTTCCCGGGTGGCGGGTCCGGCGCGGCGTGGTCAGGCGAAGAGGGCGAAGTAGATCGCGACGTGGTGGCAGATCGCCGCGACCAGGGTGCAGGCGTGGAAGAACTCGTGATGACCGAAGACCGTCGGCCACGGGTTCGGCCGGCGCAGCGCGTAGAAGACCGCGCCGACGCTGTAGATCGCGCCGCCAACGATCAGCAGCACCAGGGCGGTGACCCCGCCGGCGTGCAGGATCTGCGGCAGCATGGCCACCGCGACCCAGCCGAGGGCCAGGTAGAGCGGCGCGGAGACCCAGCGCGGGGCGTGCGGCCAGATCATTTTCAGCGCCACCCCGAACAGGGCCCCACCCCACACCAGGCCGAGCATGACCTCGGCCGGGCGAGGATCGAGCAGCAGCGCGCAGAACGGGGTGTACGTGCCGGCGATGAACACGAAGATCATCGAATGGTCCATCCGGCGCATGATCTGGTAGCCGCGCTCGGACCACACCCGACGGTGGTAGAGGGCGCTGGTGCCGAAGAGACCACACACGGTCAGGCTGTAGATCAGACAGCTCACCAGGGGTGCCCAGCCGGGGCGGGCCGCCGCGATGGAGCAGAGCACGATGCCGCAGACGAGCGCGGTGAAGAACGCGTAGGTGTGCAGCCAGCCGCGCATCCGGGGTTTACCGATGTCGACCGGCTTGAGCCGAAGCGGTGCGGAGGTCACGCCAATAGGCTACGGCACCGTAGGTTACCTGCAAGTAGTGTGGACCGTCACGCCGCCTGAACGGTCGGCGGACGCTGGCGGACGGCACGATCCGCGAGGATGGCCGGATGCGGATCAGACTCGTCGGCGCGCACGCCCTGCTGCTCGACTGCGACGACCTCGACCAAGTCCAGGCGTGGCGGGCCGAGCTGTGGCGGCGGCGGGCGGCAGGTGAGCTGAGCGCCGTCGAGATCGTCCCCGCGGCGGCCACCGTGCTGGTCGACGGCGTACCGGACCCGGCGGCGGCCGCCGCGCGGATCGCCGGGTGGACCCCGCGGGCCGACGCCGCCCCGGCCGACGCCGCCGAGGTCGAGGTCCCCACCGTGTACGACGGAGCGGACCTGCCCGTGGTCGCTGAACACTGGGGCGTCGACGTGCCGGCCGTGGTGGAGCGGCTGCGGCGTACCGAGTTCCGGGTGGCGTTCTGCGGGTTCGCGCCCGGGTTCGCGTACCTGACCGGGCTGCCCGCGCAGCTGGCCGTGCCGCGGCTGGCCACCCCGCGTACCCGGGTGCCGGCCGGGTCGGTCGCGCTGGCCGGCCCGTACGCCGGGATCTACCCGACCGCCTCGCCCGGCGGCTGGCTGCTGGTCGGGCGGACCGACCTGGTCCTCTTCGACGTGCGGGCCGACCCGCCGGCCCGGCTCACGCCCGGCACCCGGGTACGGCTGGTCGCATGATCGAGGTGCTCCGGGCCGGTGCCCTTACCACCGTGCAGGACCAGGGCCGGCCCGGGTACGCACACCTCGGCGTGCCCCGCTCCGGCGCGCTCGACCCGGCCGCGTTGCGCCTGGCCAACCGGCTCGTCGGCAACCCGGAGACCGCCGCCGGGCTGGAGATCACGCTGACCGGCTGCGCGCTCCGCGTCACCCGGGCCGTCACCGTGGCGCTCACCGGCGCCGAGGTGGACGTCCGCGCCGACCGGCGGGCGGGGGACGTGGGCCGGCCACTGTCGCTGCCCGCCGGGGCGGTGCTGCGGATCGGTCCCGCCCGCGTCGGGCTGCGTAGCTGGCTGGCCGTCTCCGGCGGGATCGACGTGCCGCCGGTGCTGGGCAGCCGCGCCACCGACACGCTCTCCGGCCTCGGCCCGCCCCCGGTACGCGACGGCGACCGGCTGCCCCTCGGCCGGCCCGCCGGTCACCCCGCCCCGGTGGACGTCACCGCCGGCCCGGCCCTCCCCGACCGGCTGCGACTGACCGTCCGCCCCGGCCCGCGGCACGACTGGTTCACCCCCGCCGCGCTGGACCTGCTGTTCACCACCGCGTACGCGATCAGCCCGGCGAGCAACCGGGTCGGCGCGCGACTGGTCGGCGCGGCGCTGCCCCGCGCGGTGGCCGGGGAACTGCCCAGCGAGGGCCTTGTCCTCGGCGCGGTGCAGGTGCCGCCCGACGGCCAACCGCTGATCTTCCTGGCCGACCACCCGACCACCGGCGGCTACCCCGTGATCGGGGTGGTGGACGACGTGACGCCGCTCGCGCAGGCCCGCCCAGGGACTACGGTGACGTTCCATGGACCTCAACGCTGACCTCGGCGAGGGATTCGGCATCTGGCGACTCGGTGACGACGAGGCACTGCTGGACCTGATCACCTCCGCCAACGTCGCCTGCGGCTTCCACGGTGGCGACCCGTCCACCATGCACCGCGTCTGCGCCGGCGCCGCCGAACGGGGGGTCGCGGTCGGCGCCCAGGTCGGCTACCGGGACCTCGCCGGCTTCGGGCGGCGGCACATCGCGTACGACTTCGCCGAGCTGCGCGACGAGACGATCTACCAGCTCGGCGCGCTGGACGCGTTCTGCAGGCTGTTCCGCACGCGGGTCCGCTACCTCAAGCCGCACGGTGCGCTCTACCACGCGGCCGCCGGCGACGAGGCGCAGGCCGCGGCACTGGTCGCCGCGGTCAACCACTACGACGGCGAGCTGCCGTTGCTCTGCCCGCCCGGTTCGGTGCTCGCCCAGCTCGCGGCCGGCGCGGGCCTGCGGGTGGTGGCCGAGGGCTTCGCCGACCGCAACTACCTGCCCAACGGCTCCCTGGTGCCCCGCAGTGCCGCGAACGCGCTGGTCACCGACCCGGAGGAGGTGGCCACCCGGGCGGTCCGGATGGCCACCGAGCGGACCGTGGTCGCGGTCGATGGCAGCGTCGTCCCGTGTGCGGTCGAGTCGATCTGCCTGCACGGCGACACCCCGGGCGCGGTGCGCTGCGCCGAGCTGGTCCGAGCGGCCCTCATCGACGCCGAGGTAACCCTCCGCCCGTTCGCCTGACCGCCGTTACCCGGCACCGGCGTCAAGATCCGCGCAACTTCAGGGAACGAGTCCCCTCAGCCCGCGAGGAGGCGACGGTTTCCGGGAAACTGCGCGGATCTTGAGCAGAAATCAGGCCTCGTCGAGGCCGCGGAGGACCAGGGGGAGGCGGGTGGTGCCGCCGTCGACCACCCGCAGCGGTACGCCCCAGTCCTGCCGGGTCAGGTGGCAGGCCGCGTGCTCGACGTCCGCGTCACAGGTGGCCGCCTGGGCGGTCACCTGGAGCACGCCCTGCGCCACGTCGCCGTTCACCACCAGCCGGCGGGACAGATCCATGGTCGTCCCGGCCCCCTCGACCAGCAGCTCGGGCGGGGAGGCCGACACCACCAGCCGGGTCGACGGGCCGTAGGTCTCGTCCAGCTTCTGCCCCGGCGCGGGCGTGAAGATCACGTCGAGGGTCAGCTCGCCGGCCGCCACGTCGGTGGGCTTGCGCTCCAGCTTGTGCCGCGGGCCGTCCACGGTGCTCGCGCCGGCCGCGGTGAGCGCGCCCGGGGCCAGCCGGGTCAGCCGGTGCGCGGCCGACTCGACCACCAGCACCTCGCCCTCGGCGGTGAGCACCACGTCGCTCGGCTCGGCCAGCCCGTCCGCCACCGTGGCGACCTGGTCGGTCGCCGGGTCGAAGCGGCGCACCGCGCCGTTGTACGTGTCGGCGATCAGCACCGAACCGTCGGGCAGCGCGCAAACCCCCAGGGGGTGCTGGAGCAGCGCCCGGTCGGCGGGGCCGTCGACGTGCCCGAAGTCGAAGAGGCCCTGCCCCACCGTGGTGTGCATCACCCCGTCCTCGACGTACCGGACCGCACTGGTCTCGCTGTCGGCGATCCACAGCCGGGTGCCGTCGACCGACACCGAGAGGCCGGAGGGCTGGGCCATCCAGACGTCCGGCAGCGGGCCGTCGCGCAGCGCCTCCACCGTCGTGCCGGCGTACATGCCGGCGGTCCGCTTGATCGGGTCGAACCACCAGAGCTGGTGGATGCCGGCCATGGCGATGACGACCTTGTCGTCGTACCAGGCGACGTCCCAGGGCGAGGAGAGGTCGACCGCGCGCGCGTCGTGGGCGTGGTCGTCGACCGTCGAGCGCCACTGCCGGCCGGTGCCGGCGACCGTGACCACCTCGCCGGTGGCCAGCTTCACGCCGCGCAGCAGGTGGTTGACGGTGTCGGCGACGACCAGGTCGTACCCGGCCACCTCGGCGATGTGCGCGGGCAGCAGGCAGAGCCCCTGCGGCTCGGAGAAGGTGGCGCTGCCCGCCGGGCCGTCCGTGTGGCCGCGGGTACCGGCGCCGATCCGGCGGAGCACCTGCTCGCCGTCGGGGGCCAGCTCGACCAGGGAGTGCCGGGCCGAGTCGGAGACCAGCAGGTTGCCGCCGTCGAGCACCACGGCCTTGCCGGGGAAGCGCAGCGCGGTCTCCGGCTCGGCCGGCGGCACGTACGGACCCTCGCCCCGGTGCAGGGTGCCCTTCGCCTCGTGGGCGGCGATCAGCTCGTCGATCAGCCGGGCCAGCCCCTCGGCGTGTCCCTCGCCGGCCATGGTGGCGACCACGTACCCCTCGGGGTCGACCACCGAGAGCGTCGGCCAGGCCTTGGCCGCGTACTGCTGCCACATGTCGAGGTCGGGGTCGTCGAGCACCGGGTGGTGCACGCCGTACCGCTCGACGGCCGCCGCCAGCGCCGCCGGGTCCTTCTCGTGCTCGAACTTCGGCGAGTGCACGCCGATCACGACCAGGACGTCACCGTACTTCTCCTCGAGCGGGCGCAGCTCGTCGAGCACGTGCAGGCAGTTGATGCAGCAGAAGGTCCAGAAATCTAGGACGGTTACACGACCTCGAAGGTCGGCCAAGCGGAGGACCTTTCCGCCCGTGTTCAGCCAGGCCCGGCCCCGCAGTTCGGGGGCGCGTACGCGTGCGCTCATGACCCCATCGTGCCGCACCATCGGCCCCCAGCCCGCGCGACGGGGCGGCGGGAGAGGCGAACGCGACACCGCCTCGCCGAAGGTCAGCACGGCGGACGTCGTCCGATACCGGCCGTTACGCAGTCGGTAGACCTCCGGAGGGCCGACGGGCCGCGACAGGTCGCCGGTCGCAACTAGCGCGGTGTGGTCGCGATTACGGCACGGCTCGCCGTGCTCGACACGGCGGACGATCACGGTCGTAAGGCTGGCCCGGACCACGACCGCCGGGTAGGCGTCGTCGCCGACAACAATCGTCGCGGGTGAGCCAACGGCCAAGCGAAGGCTCTGGGGCGCGGGGATCTGGACGGCGAGGGGCATAAGCGACAACGTAGCCGTGGGCGGCGACAGATGTGGGCCCAGCGCCTCGCCGAGATCGCGGCCGAGGTTCTAGTCCGAGCTCTCCTCGGCGAGGTCCGGGCGGTGCTCCCTGATCCATCGCTCGACGTCGGTCCGCCGCCATATCTGGCCCATCTTCAGGACTTGGTATGGCGGCGGGAAGTCGCGCCGGGAGGCGATCACACCGGCACGCGCCCGCGACACGAGGTCGGTCCTCTGCCCGTGACGGGGGCTCCAATGTCCGACGGGAGCCCCCGTCACCTAAGGCGAGACGCGTGGCTGCGTCTAATCGCGCCGAGTGGGGCATAGACGGGCGGGGCAGGATGCCTGTACTCCGTTGTCCACAGGCCGCCTCGGGCGCTTGCCCCGGGTAGCTCCAGTTGCACCTAACCGTCACAATCCGGGGGTGCGTTTGAACTGGCTGCGCGGTCTTGACCTGTGGGTGGTTGTCGCCACCGTCGCGGGCATCGGAACCCTCCTCGCCGCGCTCGCGATGACCTCGGACGGTCTCGGCGACTGGGGTGCCGGAGTGCTCGTCAACATCGGTGCGTCGGTGCTCTTGATCGTGCCGGTGTACATCCTGACCAAGCGCTTGGACAAGCGGATCGAGCGCGTAGGTTCAGAGACCCGATCCAGCGTTCAGGCCCTAGCGGATCGCGTCGAGACCTTTGAGCAGGACGTGGAGCGACGAATTGAGGATGTGGCAGCCTCGGTGGCGGCCCAACTGGAGCAGGAGCGCCACGAGGACAAGGCAGCCTTCACTGCACTCGGAAGCGCGCCGTCCCGAGATTCCGTGCTTGAAGCGCTGCGCCGTGCGAATGAGCTTGGGTTGATATCGCAGAGGAGAGGGCCACGCGTGTGCGTTTCGGACGCCTGGCGCATCTTCGTTCGGATCGACTTTAACGAGGCTCCGGATAGGTACTTTGACGAGGAGGAAGTCAGCTTCACCCTAGAGACGTTCGACGGGAACATGTTGGCAGTCGTTCTGTGGCCTGAGGACCAGGACGTCGAGGCGGTCATGGTGAAGCTCGGCCGCTCCCTGCTACGGGAGACCTCGGGCGAACAGTTGGACGTGAGGGGGCTCTTTGAAGGGATGAGCCGGGCGCTGTCAATTGCTCAGACCGATCCGGAACGCCGGCCGATTTGGCAAGTCTGCCCCCCGCAATGGGTCGTGACTGAACATGGCATTCACACCTACGGCGGCGCTCCTTACTACGGCGCTGCCACCCGGGCCCTAGAGGGGAACGCTCGTCTGGCGACACATATCGCCGAGAAGACTTGGGTCGATCCTGACTCGTTGGACGACGCGGTCGCAGTCGCTCTGGCTCTGTCGAAGCCGTAAGGAGCGCCCGCCGTTCGGAGCGGCTTCACTCGACCTCCATGCCCGTACAGACAGCGAGGCGCTATGCCGCTTCGGTGAGGGAGGGGGCCGAGGGGGGAGTCACCCCCCCCCAGGGGATCACGCTGCGTTGTCGTCGCTGGTCGCGAGGTCGCGGCGAAGCTTCGCGAGGAGGTCGCGGGCCCAGCCTTCCCGGTCCTGGGCGGGCGGGATGCCGTGGGCGTAGCCGGACCGGTTGGGTAGGTGCCGGTAGCAGGCGGCGACGGGACGGCCGTCGACCAGGACCACGCCCGAGGACGCGGACCGGCACGGACGGCGAGGGCCGCCGACTGGCATCGGAAGCCAACCTCACGGCGGACACGACGGGCGAGGGACAGTCGGCGGCGGGTGCGCCGGGTCGGCGCGGGGGCGGCGGGGCTGGACACGGGAGGGCCTTTCGCGAGGAGGGGAGCGGGTACGGCGAAGGCCCCCGGGGTCGGTTCCCGAGGGCCCTCGCGTCGATTCGGTCAGTCGTCGGCGGTGCGCCCGACGTCGGCCTCGGCGGCGGCGAGTCGGGACCGCTCCAGGGCCAGGGCGCGGGCCTCGCGCTGGATCTCAGTCGCGCCGCTCCCCGTGATCCGGGCGGCGTCCTCCTCGCCGAGGCCGTAGCGCTTGGCGGCGTCCCGGACGAGGTAGGCCCGGTCAGCGCGGGGTTGGTTGGCCCTCGCCCGCTGCGTCTCCTCGGCGGCGGCTACGGCCCGGGCGATCCGGTCGCTGATGTTGTCGGAAACCGCCACGGTCAGGCCCCCTCGGCGTACGGGTCGACCACGATGCGGTCGGCCGGGATGCCCGTCGCGACGGCCTCAATGTCCTGCCACGCCAGCGGGAGTCGGACCGACCGGCCGGGGTAGTTCACCGGATCGGCCTGGCGGATCGCCCTCGCCCGGCGGTCGATCGCGGCCATCTGCTCGGGCGTGGCGCTGCGGCGCATCCGCCGGACGTTGTCCAGGGACACGATCGCCTGCGTCAGGGCCTCGGCCTCCTGGTACGCCTGGCGGGCCTCGCGGAACGCACGGGCGGACGTCGCGGCGGCCTCGGGGACGCGGGCGGCCAGGATCGGGCGCAGCGCCTCGTGGTGCTCGGGGGTCACGGCCTCGGCCGCCTTCACGGCGGCGTACGCGCGGTTGCGGGCGGCCCGGACACGCATCTCGCCCTGGCGGGTCTGCTCCTCGGCGACGTCCTGTGGGATCGCGGCCGGAACCTTCCGGCCGTCCCGGATCGCGGCGGCGATCGCGGCCCGGTTCGCCGCCAGGGTGTCGCCGATCGCGTCGACCTTGTCCCGCTCGGCCGAGGTCTCGGCATTCGCGGCGTCTAGGGCGGCGAACGCTTCCCGCACGGCGGGCGGACAGGCGGGGTCGTCCAGGACCCACGCGGGGATCGTCCAGTCCGGCTCTACCAGGTCACCAATACTGGTCGGCACGTTGTCTCCTCGGGTGATTGCGACCCCCGCCAGGCCAGTCCTGGCGGGCGATCGGGGCGGTCAGGGGGTACGGGCTAGGGGCGCGGCATACGGGCGGTCTCGGGCCTCGTCTCGCCAGGAATGGCGACCAGGCGGAAGACCCACTCGCGACGGCGAAGGTCGGGGGTCGGCTTGTAGCGGCAAACCGCGATCCCCAGCGCGCCGAGGTTGGCCAGGGCCCAGCGGACATAGGTCGCGGCGGCGGCGGGACTCTCGGCGGCCGGGCTGTCAGGGATGTGCCGGCGGAACAGGCCGAACAGGTGGCCCGTGTTGGCCCGGAACTCACCGCGTCGGCGTAGGACCTCCTCGGCGATCAGGCGGGCAACGTCGGGGTCGGGCGGCGTGTGGGTCACGGGCGGGGCTTCCGGGTCGGGTGGCGGCAAGGGCAGGTCACGCGGGGGATGCCGTCGGCGTCGCGGTCACGTTCCGCGTCGGCTGGCGGCACTGTTCGCAGCGTCGCCCTCGCGCGGCCTACCGGTCGTCGTTTAACAGACCGGCCCCGGCATGTCTTGCAACGAGAAGACAGCGTGCCGAGACGGACTGGGGCTAGAGGACGCAGCGGCCCGGCCACGTGGCTCGTGAATGAGAGAGTCGGGAGTGTGGACCCCTTCGAGGAACAGGCCGCCGCAATCAAGGCCAACCCGGATCAGTACCGGGAGCTTGACCGGCTGACGTGTGACTGTTCCAAGCCACACACCACGATCGCCGTCCTGTACGCCGCTGAGGGCGGTCAGGTCTGGTTATGGACGCCTGCCGGGCGAGGCGCAATGAATCGCCCCGATCAGCCAGCAGACGGCCCGCTCGTGCCAGGGCGGTGGCCGCCGCGTGCGGTTCCGCTCCCGCGCCGTCCGGGCGATGTTGCCCACTCGGCGCTCGCGATCTGTTCCCGTTGCCGGCGCGGGTTCTTGCTGTTGCCCGGGGTCGGCAGCATCCAACACATACGCCTTGGCGCGCCGACCTGGGCGCGCGTCGCCGAGTAGGTGCCGCGCCCGGGGTACGCTTCCCGTAGAACTTCATGCCTGACCGGGATCGGCGAACCTGACTCGCGTGCCTTGGCCGCCGCGAGGTTGACCCCAAGGGGGTTGCTTCGCCGTGCCTGTATTCGAGCCGTTCCTCACTGCCGGGCCGTGGGCACTGGTCGCCGTCGGGCTGATCTACGCCGTGCCACGTCTCATCGTCGCGTTGGTCGCGCTGTTCAGGGTGCCCCCGGACAAGCTGCCGGCCGTCCTGCGCGCGCTGGCCGAGCTGTTCCGCTTCCGGCGGTAGCGACCCTGTCGGGCCGTTCGAGCGCGTCGCCGATTGGCCCCACCTTCGCTGCGAGGGCGGTCGCAGAGGTTCAGCCGATGCTGAGCGAGGTCGAGCGGGCGCAGCCGCCATGATTCGCACAAACAGTCAAACCATGACGAGGTGTGAGCGTTTGTCCGCCGCAGTCTGGCACTGACTGGCATCGGCGGAGCTAACTACCCGTCGAGGCCTAATGCGTAGAGATGATGACGCGCAGCCAGCGACGGCCAACTTGACCTCGCGTCCCTTACCGTCTGCAATGGATGTAGCAGGGATCAGGGCGTAAGTCGCCTACAGGTTGGGTCCGACTACCAGGGCCTGGCAGAGGAAGGCGACGATCGCGAGTCGTGCAGAGGAGGGCGTCCAGAATCGGGTGCCACGGCTATGACGCCCACGCGGGCTAGGCTCGCTCCGGCGGCGAGGAATCGCTTCCACTCCACTGTGGTCATCAGTGCCCCAAGCGGGGCGCACGAGAGACCGAAGGGAGGTGATCAAGTCGAGCCGGAGGAGGAAGCCCCAGGGCCTAGGGAGGCCCCAAATCCTGCAAGCCAGCTCAAGCAAGTGGCAGAGCAGGGGGACAGGGGCAGCGATTTTGCTGCAAGTGACGTACTGGGCGCTGAAGCTGGTCAGCATCTTGACCGACTTCACGCGGGGTGGGCCCGCCTAACCCATCGGGTAGGCGAACCCACGCCAGCGACTACAAGCCGTCGCCATGAGTTTCCAGGCCCTAGGCGACTGGCCCTTGTAACAGGGTGTATCGCGGAGCGCTTTACAACGCGTTACATCCTCGAGTGTAGGTCTCTGAAGGAATGAGTCAACGCAGAGGGGGGGATTTCTTTCCCCTCTGCGGAAGACTGGCGGCCGGGGGCGGCGGTGCTGTCGCCCCCGGTTTTGCCTAGTCAGCCATCAGATGTGCCAGCGCGGCGGTCCGCCTGGGCGATTGTGGCGGGGGTCTTGTCCTCGCCCGTTGGCAGGGGCGTCAGCGCGGGCGGAACCGGGCGAGCTACGGGCTGCGGCGAGGCGGTCGCCTGGGCGGCCTCGGGCGGCGCTACGGCCGCCGGGCGGTCCGCCGGGTCGCAGCCCGGCCCGCGTCGGTCAGCGTGGCGACCGTGCCAGCGCGGACATGGTCACCAGACCGTGCCGGGCGAGCGCGGCGAGCGTGGCCGGGGAGATCGTTCCGGCGTAGACCATGCCGGCCGGGTCGTAGGATGCGGCGCGTAGCGCGGAACGCTGCGGGCGGGTCACCGGGTCACCGCCAGCGCCTCGGCGAGGGTCGCGATCGGCACGCCGTACAGCTCGGCCGTGACCGGCTCGAACAGCGCCGCGCAGTCGCCGACGGTCACCAGGGCGTCCGCAGAGGCGACGGCGTTCAGGTCGTCAGCGACGACCGAGACCAGGTCGTCTGGGTCGATCGTGTCGGCGACGGTCGCCGAGGTCACTAGGAAGCCTGCGGCGAGCAGGGCGGCAGTCGCGGCGGCCAGCTCGGCGGCGCTGTGAGCGGCGGCGGCGAGGTACAGGCGGGTAGGGTTGGGGGTCATGGCGGAAGCTCCGTTTCCGTCTAGGGCCCTGGTCAGCGGCGGAATCGCTAGGCCGGGGCCTGTCTTATTGGGTTGGATGAGTCAGTGCGCGGCGGGGAGTAGCGATCGCGCCGATTCGAGGTAGCGCCGGGCGGTCCGGGGCTTCCGGCCGATTGCCTCGGCTACCGCCTCGACAGTGATCGCGGGGTTTTCGGCGAGCAGGGCGCAGACCTTCTCGGTCGTCTTGTCTGGTAGGTCGGCCGGGTGCGAGGTGGTCCCGTCGGCCCACACGATCAGAAGCCGCTCGGACGCCTTGAAGCGGACCCCCCGCGTTCCGGCGCGGGTGGGCCGGACCTCGGCGATGGCGAGCCCGAGGAGGGCCCGGCGTTCGGCTTCTGGGAGATCGAAGAAGGCCGGGACGCTTTGGGCGAGATCCAGGAGAGGCGAAATATCAGCCTCGGGAACGGGGATGCGGGCGAGGGCGTCTTCGGCGGCTTTGACCTTCGCCCGCAGCTCGGGCATGACCTCGGCGGCGTCCTCTTCGGTGAACGTGCCGGCCGCGACCAGCCGACGCACCCGGGCGAGGTCGGCGCGGGCCTCGTCTAGGACATCCTGAGCCGCGTCTCGGGCCTCGATGTCGTCGTGAGCGACCCGGGCGGTCCAAGCATCCGCCACGGCCTCTAGAAGCGGGTCGCCCGGCTCCAGCGTGGCGAGCCTCCAGAGAAAGGCCAGCGAGACTGCCTCGTCGGTTTCCGCCATCGGAACGGTGAAGCCGTCGCAGGTTCGGCCGTTCCCGTAGCTGCCGCAGCGGTAGACCTTCCGGTCGGCGGCCCCGCTCTGCGCCGAGCGGCCATCGCAGTACGGGCAGCGAAGAGCATCGGCGAGGATCGTCGCTGAGCGGCGGTCGCCTCGGCTGACGAAGCGCCCGTGCTGGATCATGGTCGCCGACCTGTCGCCGATGGCGTGCAGGATGCGCGCTCGCTCGGCAGGCGTGATCACGCCCTCGCCCACGCTGACCGTCTGGCCGCGCTCGTCGCGGTACAGCTCGGCCGTGTGCCGCCATCGGCCGGAAGCCGTTCGCTTTCGGATGGACTGGAGACCCGCCCAGCCTGGCGAGCGGACGAGAGCCGCGACCGTGCCCACGCCCCAGGACTTGCCGCGCGGCGAGGGGATGCCGTCTTCGTTCAGGCCCTTCACGGTCGCCCAGATCGTCGACCCAGTCAGAAGCTCATCGGCGATCCGGCGAGCGGTCGGGTAGGTCTCGGGGTCGTGGGCGAGCTGGCCGTCTTCGATCCGCAGGCCAAACGGCGGGGGGCCGCCGAGCCAGCGGCCCTCGGCACGACGGAACTTCTTCGTACGACTGACCCGGCGCGACAGGTTCTCGACCTCTTCACGCGCGATCTCGGCGCGGATGATCAGCTCTAGCCGGCGGCGGGGGTCGCTGGTGTCAGTGCCGTCCGCCCCGACGATCCGTCGCGAGCCGTCGGCGTGCTCGTCCAGAAGCCGGCCGATCTCGACCGCGCCACGACGGTCAGCGCGGTCAAGCGACCAGGCGAGGAGCGTCCGGAAGCGGTCGCCGACCCGAAGCGATTCGAGCGCCTTTGTCCACTCGGGACGGGCCTTCATAGAGAAGCGGGACGCGCCGGTCCCTTCCCGCTCAACGAAGACATAGAGAACGACGAGACCGAGGCGGGCGGCCAGCTCGCGAAGCTCGGCTTCCTGCTCGGCGAGTGAACGGCCGTTGCGGGCGTCGCCTTCGGCGTTGCGGTGAGAGCGGCGCAGGTAGAGGGCGCAGCATCGGGACGGGTCGGGGACCTCGGCGGGTTGCATGCCGAGGACGCTAGCAACGAGTTAGTTAGACCGTAAGAGGCGTCCCGAAATCGAGCAGAACGATCTTGCCGCGCAGGTCGGCCAGGGTGATGGCCTTCCCGCCGGTGTTCAGCCAGCCCCGGCCACGCAGCTCAGGTGCCCGTACTCGTGCGCTCATGCGTTCAGTCTGCCGGACCGGGGGCCGCGATCCGGCCGGCACCCGGCGCGGGGTGGATCACATCCGGAACGGACGACGGCGGGGTCACGGACAATCCGTGACCCCGCCGTCGGGAACTGTTACTGACCGGCCGCGGCCGGCTTCAGGCAGAGCACCCGGTCCGCCCCGTCGCCGGGGAGCACCACGTGCGGCTGTGCCGGGTCGCCGCACTTCTCCTTGGCGTCGACCTTCGCGAGGACCTTGAAAGCGCCCTGCTCGCCGCAGTCGACGGCCGCCACGCCGTTGGTGCCGGCCTGCTTGACGCAGGAGCCCACGGCCGGGTTGAACGCAGCCGGCTCGTTGTCGCCGCCGAGCTTGCCGAGCAGCTTGAGCGTGCCGAGCGGGATGGCCAGGATCAGCACCGCCACGATGAGCACGACGGCCAGCACCCTGCCGTTGCGTACCTTTGGCGTGGGCGCCTCGGTCTGCGGCTCGGCCTCCGGCTTGAACGCGTCGAAGCGGCCCTGGTCCGGCTGGTTGGCCGGGCCCGGCTGCCAGGCTGGCGGCGCCTGCTGGGGCGGCGGCGGGAACGGGGGCGGGAAACCGCCCGGTCCCGGCTCGCCCATCGGCCCCGACCCGGGTACGGCGACCGCCGCGCGGCCGCCACCCGGCGCGCCGTACGGGTCGCCTGGGCCGCTGAACTGCCCGCCGTACGGGTCGTGCGAACCGCCGGGACCTCCAGGGGTGCCGCCGAACGGGTCGTGCTGACCGCCGGGGCCGCCGAACGGATCACTCGGGCCGGTGCCGCCGAACGGGTCGTGGTGACCGCCGGGGCCGCCGTACAGGTCCTGTGCGCCGCCGCTGTGCTCGTCGCTCTGCGGGTGCACCCCGTTGACGGGGCGGGTATTGCCGGACGGGTTGCTGAAGGACGGCATGCCGGGCGGGAACGGCGGCGGGCCGGCGGGCGAGGACGGCGGGCCGAACGGCACCGGGGGCGCCTCGGCGAAGCCGTTCGGGCGGTCCGGCTCGTCCGTCCGCGACTGCGGGCCGTGCTCGTCGAAGCGCGGGCCCGGCTCCGGGAAGTCGTCCGACCCCGGGGCGTCCTCCGGCTCCGGGCGGCTGGGCCGGCCGTACACCCGGGGCTGCGGGGCCGGTACGCCGCCGGTGTGCAGCGCCTGGTCGGCCGGGGGCGTCACCCGGCTGGCCACCGGCACCGAGGCGCTGGCGGAGACGTGGCCGCCCGCCTCCGGCGAGGTACGCGGGCCCGGGACCATCGGCCCGGCCGGCGACTGCGGATCGTTGTGCGGCGGCTCCGGTGCACCCCAGCCGCCCGACTGCTCCGGCTCGTACGGGTCCCGGTCGGCCGGGGCGAACTGCGCGGGCGGCAGGTAGTCGCCGGGTGGCGACGCGGCCAGCGCCGCACCCGGTACGCGCTGCTCCTGCGGCGGCAGCGGTACGGCGTTGGCCGGGGAGATGCCCGGGCCCGGGGCCGGCTGGTAGATCGGCGGCTCCCCGGGCTGGGTCTCGGTGGCCCGGCCCCACGCCTCACCCGGCGCCCACGGTTGGGCGTCCGGGATGGCCGGCTGCTCCGGGGTCCACGGAGCGGGGTTGTCCTGGTTGCCGCCCCAGGCGGACGGCGAGTCGGGGGGCGTGACCGAGGCGCTGGCCCGGGCCGGGGCCTCCGCCGACGGCCAGGCCCCGGAATCCGGCCGGTCGCCGGGCGTCGGGACGGCGGCGGAGCCCCAGCCGGGCTGCTGGCCGGCCTCGGCCGCCCGCCCCGCGGCCCAGCCGCCGGAGCGGTCCGGGTCGTCGTGGTGCGGGGTGGCCGCCCCGGTCTCCCAGCCGCCCGAGCGGACCGGGTCGTCCTGGGCCGGCCAGGCGTTGTCGGCCTGCGCCCCGGATACGGAGACCTTGGCGGCGGCGCGCGCGGCCGGCTCGGCGGGTGCCCAGGCGGGCGCGGCCTGCTCGCCCTGCTGGCCCCAGGCCGGCTGCTCCTCCTGCGGGGCCGCGCCCCAGCCACCCGAGCGGTTCGGGTCGTCGTGCTGCTGGGCGGCGGTCCCGGCGGCCCAGCCGCCGGCGCGGTCGTCCTGCGGGCCGGCCGCGGCGGGCCAGCCGTCCGAGCGTGCGGGGTCGTCGCCCTGCGGTCCGGTGGCCCATGCCTCGTGCGGCGGGGTGGCGGGCGCGGGGACCGAGGCGGCGCCGCGGGCGCCCCCGTCACCGGACTGCGCCCAGGCCGGCTGCTCGCCGTGCGTGCCGGCCGGCGGAGCGGCGGCCCAGGCGGGGCCGCCCGGCGTGGCCCCCCAGGCGGGTGGGCCCGGCTCGGCGGAAGCGCTCGACGGGCCGGCACCCCAGGCGGCCGGCGGCTGCTCCGTGGGCGGAGCCGGTGGGCCGGCGGCCCAGGCGGGCGCGCCCTGTTCCTGGGCTGCCCAGGCGGGTTGTGCGGGGCCACCCCAACCCTCAGCCGGCGGCGGCACCTGCGCGGTGGCTCGGCCGGCGGTCTGGCCGCCGGGTGGCGTCCAGGCGGGGGGCTGGTCGTCCGGCGCACCCCAGGCGGGGGCGGACGGGGCGGGGTGACCGGCTGGCGGGGGCGGGGCCCAGCCGAGGTCGGGAGCGCCGCGGTACCCGTTGTCCTGCTGCGCCGGGCGGTCGCCGTACGGCGCCGGTCCGCCGGCGCCCGACGACGTCTCGCCCGGCTCCTGGCCAGGGCGGTTCGGGGCCTCGGACGTCATGGGAACGCCTCCTCCATCACATGTCGGCCACCGATGCCGATCGGGACCGTCGGCACGGTTGCCGGCGTCGCCGGCAAGTACCGGCCGGGCGGGCTCCCCGCACCGTATCGGGTGGCCGCCGGGAGGCGCCCGGGGGGAGCACCGGTCGTCACTCACCGTGACCGGACTTTGTCGATCGGTTTCTGTCGGTGCGATCGGTCCGGCGGCGGGCGGGGTGGCGACCGAGCCCCACCGTACCGGGCGGTGCGGCGAGGTGGAATCCCGGTGTCAATCGACGTGAAACGCCGAAGACCCGCCCGGGTGACCGGGCGGGTCTTCGAACTGGAGGAGGTGAGGAAAGTAGTTGGAGCGTCAGCTCATGTGACGCTGGGCGATGGCGAGGAGCTCCTCGCGGACCGCGGGGGAGTTGGCGGAGCGCAGCGCCTGCTCGATGGCGCGGGCGCGGCGGTTGGCGTCGCGGCGGGTGCGGATTCGCTCGATCATGCTCATCTGGGTCTCTCCTCCTGGCTATTCGGTTGTCAGCCCCTTGATGTCTCTATTGAACCGCATAACGCCGCCAGCTTCCATCGATTATTAGGTGAGCTGAGCCACGTACCGAAGGATCGTAGGTTGGAGCCCATCCCGGGCCGATGATTTGGTCTCCCAACGGCAACGGCCGGTGTGCCGGGCGTTCACCCGTGGCACACCGGCCGTTGCCTGGTGCAGCGGACCATCAGGTCCAGGCGAGCAGCGCCGCCTCCGGATCGGCCAGGAAGTCCCCGATGTCGCGGAGGAACTTCGAGCCCAGCTCACCGTCGATGATCCGGTGATCGAAGGAGAGGCCCAGCGTGGTGACCAGGCGCGGCTTGACCTTGCCCTTGTGCACCCACGGCAGCTCCCGTACGGCGCCGAAGGCGAGGATCGCCGACTCGCCCGGGGGCAGGATCGGCGTACCGGTGTCGACGCCGAAGACGCCGACGTTGGTGATGGTCAGTGTGCCGCCGGACATGTCGGCCGGGGAGGTGCGGCCGGCCTTCGCCGTCTGCACCAGCTCGGTCAGCGCGTCCGCCAGCTCGCGCAGCGAGAGCCGGCCGGCGTCCTTGACGTTCGGCACGATCAGGCCGCGCTCGGTGGCCGCCGCGATGCCCAGGTTGACGTAGTCCTTCACCACGATCTCGTCGCCGGCCCAGGTCGAGTTGACCATCGGGTGGCGCTTGACCGCCAGCAGCACCGCCTTGGCGACCAGCAGCAGCGGCGAGATGCGGACCTCCCGCCACTCGCGCCGCTCGCGGAGCCGGTCCAGGGCCTTCATCGCGCGGGTCACGTCGACGGTCAGGAACTCGGTGACGTGCGGCGCGGTGAACGCCGAGCGGGACATGTTCTCCGCGGTGAGCTTGCGTACCCCCTTGACCGGGATGCGCTGCTCGCGGTCGGCGCCGAAGCTCGCGGCCGCCGGGGCCGCGGCCGCCAGCGGCTCGGCCGCCGCCGGGGCCGACGCCGCCCGCTGTACGTCCTCCCGGGTGATCGAGCCCAGCGGGCCCGAGCCGGTCAGCGCGGTCAGGTCGATGCCCAGGTCCTTGGCCAGCTTGCGCACCGGCGGCTTGGCCAGCACCGGGCCACCGGACCGGCCGGTGCCGTTGACCGCCGGCGCGGCCGGGGCGGCCGGCGCCGGAGCGACCGGCGCGGGCGTCTGCGCCACAGGCGCGGGCGCCGAGGCAGCCGGCGCGGGCCCGGCCTGGGCCGGGATGGCCCCCTTGCGCGGGCGCCGCTTGGCCGGCGCGTTCCGCGGGCCGTAGCCGACCAGCACGGCGGTACGCCCGCCCGGTGCCACTCCGCCGATCAGGCCCGGCTCGACCATGCCCTCCTCGGGCGCGATCTCGACGGCGGCCAGCGACGCCGCCGACGGGGTGGGCAGGCCGGCGGCCGGTGCCCCGGTCGTCGACTCCTCGATCGGCCCGGCGCCCGGGTCGGTGTCGATCGCGATGATCGGGGTGCCGACCTCGACGGTGGCGCCCTCCGGGTGGAAGATCGCCTGCACCTGGCCGGCCCACTTCGCCGGGATCTCGACCGCCGCCTTGGCGGTCTCCACCTCGACGATCGGCTGGTTCAGCTCGATGACGTCGCCCACCTTGACCAGCCAGGCGAGGATCTCGCCCTCGGTCAGGCCCTCACCCAGGTCGGGGAGGTTGAACTCCTTGATCCGCGACATGCCGCTCACCAGCCGAAGGTGCGGTCGACGGCGTCGAGCACCCGGTCGAGGTCGGGGAGGTACTCCTCCTCCACCCGGGCGGCCGGGTAGGGGGTGTCGAAGCCGGTGACCCGCAGCACCGGGGACTCCAGGGAGTAGAAGCACTCCTCGGTGATCCGGGCCGCGATCTCGGCGCCGAGGCCCAGGTTGCCCGGGGCCTCGTGGACGACCACGCACCGGCCGGTGCGCTTCACCGACTCGTACGCGGCGGTCAGGTCCAGCGGGGAGAGCGAGCGCAGGTCGATGACCTCCAGCTCCCGGCCGTCCTCGGCGGCGGCGGTGGCCGCGTCGAGGGCGGTCCGCACCATCGGGCCGTACGCCAGCACGGTGGCGTCGGTGCCCGGCCGGGCGACCCGGGCGGCGTGCAGCGGGTACGCGTCGGCCAGCGGGCCGTCCAGCTCGACCTGGCCCTTCTCCCAGTAGCGCCGCTTCGGCTCCAGGAAGACGATCGGGTCGTCCGAGGCGATCGCCTGCTGGATCATCGAGTACGCGTCCTGCGGGCTCGCGCAGGTCACCACCTTCAGGCCGGCGGTGTGCGCGAAGTACGCCTCGGGCGACTCCGAGTGGTGCTCGACCGCGCCGATGCCACCGCCGTACGGGATCCGGATGACCATCGGGATCCGGACCTTTCCCTGCGAGCGGTAGTGCATCTTCGCCACCTGCGACACGATCTGGTCGTACGCCGGGTAGACGAAGCCGTCGAACTGGATCTCGCAGACCGGGCGGAAGCCGCGGATGGCCAGGCCGACCGCGGTGCCGATGATGCCGGACTCGGCGAGCGGGGTGTCGATCACCCGCTGGTCGCCGAAGTCCTTCTGCAGGCCGTCGGTGATCCGGAAGACGCCGCCGAGCTTGCCGACGTCCTCGCCCATGATCACGACCTTCGGGTCGTGCTCCAGGGCCTTGCGCAGGCCGGCGTTGAGGGCCTTGCCGAGGGTGAGCGTCTCCGTGGCCATCAGTGCGCGCTCCCCTCGAACGACTCCAGGTACTTGGTGAACTGGGCCCGCTGCTCGTCGAGCTCCGGCGAGCCGTTGGGGTAGACGTGGTCGAACATGGTCACCGGCTCCGGGTTGGGCATGGCGAGCACCCGCTCGCGCAGGTGCACCGACTCGGCACGAGCCTGCTCGTCCACCTCGGCGAAGAACGACTCGTCGGCGAGCTGCTGCCTGGTCAGGAACGCCTTCATCCGGGCGATCGGGTCCTTGGCCTGCCAGGCCTCGACCTCGCTGGCGATTCGGTAGCGGGTCGGGTCGTCGGAGGTGGTGTGCGCCCCCATCCGGTAGGTGTAGGCCTCGATCAGGCTCGGGCCCTGGCCGTGCCGCGCGTTGTCCAGCGCGTGCCGCGTCACCGCGTACGACGCGAGCACGTCGTTGCCGTCCACCCGGACTCCGGGGAAGCCGAAGCCGCCCGCCCGCTGGTAGAGCGGGACGCGGGTCTGCCGCTCCAGCGGCTCGGAGATGGCGTACTGGTTGTTCTGGCAGAAGAAGACCAGCGGGGTGTTGAAGACGCTGGCCCAGACGAACGCCTCGTTGACGTCGCCCTGGCTGGTGGCGCCGTCACCGAAGTACGCGATCACCGCCTCGCCGTCGTCGCTGCCGGTCTTGCCGTCCATGGCGACACCCATGGCGTACCCGGTCGCGTGCAGGGTCTGCGCCCCGATGACGATCGTGTACATGTTGAACTTGAACTCGTTCGGGTCCCAGCCGCCCTGGTCGACGCCGCGGAACAGGCCGAGCGGCATGATCGGGTCGATGCCGCGGCAGTAGAGGACGCCGTGCTCCCGGTAGGTCGGGAAGGCCATGTCCTGTGCGCGCAGCGCGCGGCCGGAGCCGACCTGCGCCGCCTCCTGGCCCAGCAGGCTGGCCCAGAGGCCCAGCTCGCCCTGGCGCTGCAGCGCGGTGGCCTCGGCGTCGAGCTTGCGGACCAGCACGAGGTCGCGGTAGAGCCCGCGGTACTCCTCGTCGGTGAAGTCCACGCGGTACTCGGTCCCGTCCGGGCCGAGTGCGCTCTCGATCCGCTCGCCCTCGGGCGTGAGCAGCTGTACGAGTTCCGGCTCGCCTGCTACGGCGGCACGCTTGGAACGGGGTGCGGCCCGCCGGCCGCGGCTGGTGACCCCGGGGTCGCCCTTTGCCATCCGTCTCTCCCTGTCTGGTCTGCCGGCGCCGGGGGTGACCCGTGCCGCCGCACATCATGCGCCGCCCGGCTCGAGCCGGGCTGGTCCTGGCGGCCGCGCCTAGCCCCGGTGAGGGTTGCCGCGCGGCGTGAGCCGGGTCCGTGGAGGAACCCGACCCGGGAGCGCCGGCGCCGTTCCGCACCCGCCGCGAGGTGCGCGGAGGTGGCGGCTGCGTTGCCGTCGTGCCTGAATGATTGCAGAGGAGGTGAGTCGGCCCACAGTACGGCCTCCCCTGGCGGTGAAGTTCCGTCTGGTTCGCGACGCATGGGTTTTTTGTCGCGCAGAACCTGCACCGGGCGACGGACACGAGGTGTGTCGACACGCGGTGATGCCTGGTGAACTGAGTGTGGCTGGTCCAAGCTGACTGGTGTTTCTGGTGGGGCATTTGGTGGCCTTTTGTCCCCGCTTGGACGAGCGTGCCGCCGGGTCGACGTACGAGGAGTGGGTGGGTGTCCGAGCCAGCAGAGGGTCCCGGGGCTCCGCTCCTCGGGAGCCACCGGGCGGGATACCGCCGGGTGGTCGGAGCGCACCGCGCGCACGGCCTGGGCACCCCGAGCCGGGGCTACCTCTTCACCGTCGCGTTGCTCGCCGGCACCGCGTCCATGCCGATCCTGGCCGCGATCAGCGCCGGGTCGGCGACCGTGGGCAACAGCGCCCTTCCGGACAGCAGCACCGCGTTCATCCCGACCCCCTCGGTCGGCCCGGTGGTCATCCCGCTGCCCGAGGGCACCCAGCCCCCGGTCCTCCCCAGCCGGACGCCCGTGGCCGACGCCACCAGCCTGCCGGCGCACCCGGCCGGCACCCCGGCGCTGCGCGACGACAGCGACCTCGGCTCGCGCCGGCGGCCCCAGCCGGCCGCACCGAAACCGCCACCCACCCGGCCCACGCCGACCGTCTCGCCGCGCCCCTCGCCCTCGCCGTCGCCCTCCGACCCGGCCACGCCGGATCCGACACCGAGCCCCACGGCCGAGCCGACCAGCACCTTCTCCGGGCCGGCCACCGATCCACCGACCACCCCGAGCGCGGAGCCCAGCGCGACCACGACACCGGACGCCTCTCCGGCGCCGCCCACCGCGCCGCCCGAGGAGACGTCCCTGCCGAACCCCCGCCCCACCCCCGATCCGGGCCCGAGCACCACCGCACCGGCCGCCGACCAGAGCCCGTGCAGGGCGTAGCCGCGCGCATCGTGGGGCGGGCACGTCGGTGATCGGCCGGGCCCGACGTGGCTGATCGGTCGGGCCCGACGTGGCGGGAGCCGGGTCAGGCCGGGTCGTCGGTGAGGCGGTGCCGGTTCGCCTCGATCCAGGCGTCCAGGGCGGCCGGATCGTCGGGGTCGACACCATCCGCCATGAGCTGGGCGACCGCCGCAGTGGCGGGGCTGCGCCGCTCGCCGGTGCTGTAGAGCCGGGCGAACTCCGGGACCATCTCCTCGATCGCCTCGTCCGTCCGCCGGGCCGCCGCCGCCGGCAGGCCGCGCTGGCGGGCCGCGTACGCCGCCCAGCCGCGCAGCACCCGGGGCAGCATCGCCGCGTCGTCCATGTCCAGCACGGCCCGCCGGTGCACCCAGTCCAGCAGGAACAGCTCGGCCACCGCCGGGCTCCACCGCAGCGGGTCGGCGTCCGGGAAGCTGGCCGCGTGGTCGAGCAGCAGGCCCAGGCAGAAGTGCAGCGAGGCCAGCTCCGCGTCGGCCACCGCGTCCAGGCCGAACCGGGCGGCCTCCGGCGCGGCGAGGAAGGCCCGGACCAGCCGGGTCCGCTCCGCGTCCGTGGCCGGCGGGACGTCCCCGGCACCGGCTGTCCCGGCCCGGCCCGGCAGGACGGCCAACCGCGCGCCGACCAGCGCCCGGTCGGTGGCCAGGGAGCCCTGGGCGGGCAGTTCCCCGAGGTCGTCGGTGACCGCGAGGTGGCGGGTCACCTCCGCGTGCATCCGGGCCGGGTCCTCGGTGCGGAACCAGGTGAACTCGTCCTCGGTACAGATCTGCCGGGCCTGCTCGACGATCCGCCCGGCGGGACCGCCGACGAAGACGTCCTTGGTGATGCCGATGTTGTGGTCGACCAGGGCCACCAGGGCGTGCTCCGGGCCGCCCTCGGCGTCGTCGTAGGCGAAGGTGGCCAGGTAGGAGGTCTGGTCGCCGTACACGTCCCCGTACGCCCAGGTGCCGGTGAGGTGCACCCGCCCGAGCTGCCCGGCCCAGGCCGGGGAGTATGCGCCGGGGCGGATCCGGGCGGCGCCCTCGGCCTCCGGCACCAGCGTGGCGAAGACGGCGCGGATGGTGGTGGCGGCGGCGCTGCGGCGGCGGGACGTGGCGGCCAGGAAGCCGGCCACGAACTCGCGGACGGCGGCCTCCCGGTCGGTCTCGGCGACGGCGTAGACGCTGCCCAGCAGCGCGGCGCCGAGCATCTCCGCGTCGAGGGCGGAGTCGAGCCTCGTCACGTCGCGAGCGGCGTGCAGCACCGCCTCGTAGGGGGTCTGTGGCGTGGCCATGCATCGACCCTACGCCGGTCGGCCGCTCCGGGCACCGTCCAGCGCGCCCGGGCTCACCGTCGCGCGGCGTCCTCCAGTGCCTGCCGGGCCTCGGCGTAGCGGCCCAGCACCGCCCAGACCGGGTCCAGCACGTACTTCTCGCCGATCCGGCCCACCGAGATCAGCAGCCGCTCCTCGGCCCGCCGCCGGGCGCGTCCGGCAGCCCACCGGATCACCGGCCGGCTCAGCGCCGCCACCAGCAGCCCGGCGAGCAGGCCGCCGAGGAGCAGCACGGTCGGCCAGGGCACCTCGCCGAGCCTCGGAGGTTGCAGCGCCGGCAGGCCCAGCGCGCGCAGCGCGTAACCCAGCACCAGCCACCCCAGCCCGGCCAGCGCGGCGAGGGTGACCAGCCACTGCAGGCCGCCGACCACCCGCCACCAGGTCGGGCGCCGGGTCATCCCCAGGTCGGTGGCGGCCACCGCGTGGTCCAACGCGTCCGGCAGGTCGGCCAGGCGGGACCGGGCCGCCGTGGTCACCGCGGCCGGCCAGGGTGCCGGCAGGTCGGCGGCGGAGCGGTCCACCACCGCGCGGATGGCCAGGTTGAGCGCCGACCGCTGCGCGGCCGTGGCATCGGGTACGGAGGTCGCCGCGACAAGACTCTCCGCCGGCGCGTCGGGATCCCCGCCGGGCAGGTGCAGCCGGCGCAGCGGGTCCGGCCGGAGTCTCCGCCAGCCGCGGACCAGCGGCCAGCCGGTCGCGCCCCCGGCCCGATGCCGGTACGCCGCCTCGACCGCCTCGGCCACGGTCGGCACGCCGGCCGCCCCGGCCAGCGCCGCGGTCAGCTCCTCAGCCGCCGGGCCGTCCGGGCCGGTACGCGGCGGCTCCGGCCCGACCAGCTCCGCCAGCCCGGCCACCACGGCGTCCACGTCGCCGGCCAGCCGGCGCAGGGCGGCCTGCCGTTCGGCGACCGTCTTCTCCAGTTCGGCGCGCAGCCCGTCCAGCCCGGCCGGGTCCACCGCCACGGTCGGCAGCAGCGGCACTCCGGCCAGCCCGTCGGCGTCGAGCAGCCGGCGCAGGTCGCCCAGCACCTTCGGCAGCTCGGCCGGGGGCAGCCGGTCGGCCTGGTTGAGCACGACCACGGTCACGTCCCGGTGCCGGTGGAACTCGCGCAGGTAGCTGGTGTGGATCACGCGGTCCGCGTACTTCTGCGGGTCGACCACCCAGACGACCAGGTCGACCAGGCCGAGCAGCCGGTCCACCTCCAGCCGGTGGGCGGGCTGCACCGAGTCGAAGTCGGGCAGGTCCAGCAGGACCAGCCCGTGCAGGGCCGACTCGTCGTCGCCGTCGAGGGCGCTCTCCCGGACGAACCGGTGCCGGGGCAGCACCCCGATCCAGTCGAGCAGCCGGGACGCGCCGTCCGGCGGCCCCCAGACGCAGGCGTGCGCCACCCCGGTGGTCGGCCGGCGTACGCCGACCGGCGAGAGGTCCAGCCGGGCGAGGGCGTTGAACAGGCTCGACTTGCCGCTGCCGGTCGCCCCGGCCAGGGCGACCACGGTGTGGTGCCCGGACAGGGCGAGCCGGGTGCCGGCCCGCTCGACCACGGTGTGCGCGGTGACCAGTTGGATGTCGGGCACCTGGCCGTCCACCGCCTGGAGGAAGCGCTGGACCGCCTGCAGGCGCGCGACCAGGACGTCCGGGTCGACCCGCTGGTCACCCCGGAACGCCTCGCGCATCCGATCGACGATGTTGCTCACCTCGGCCCACCTTCGTCTCCGGCCCGCCTGGCCACGCGGCGTCTCGCCCGGTCCCCGGCCCGGCCTCCCGTCGGCGTGGTCACCGGCGGCCATCCTGGTCGACGGCGGGCAGCACCGGCCCGTCTGTACGGGTCAGGCCGCTGCGGTGCCGGGCCTTCTCCACCTCGTTGGCGGCCCGGCGCAGGTCGGCACCGGTCTCGGCGGCCGGGCGGGCCGCCTCGGTGCGGGCGAGGAAGCGGGCCGCCTCCTCGGCCAGCAGCGTGCCGATCCGGTCGAGCAGGTCCTCCCGGGCCTTGGTCGCCAGGTTCCGGACCGCCTGGTCCCCGAAGATCGCCTGCAGCACCGCCTGCCCGGCGACCGCGGTGCCGGCGCCGGTGGCGACCTCCAGCCCGGTCGGGATGAAGGCGGTGGAGGCGAAGACCCCGATCATGACCGCCAGCCCGGTGGCGTTGACCGCGTACGCGGCGGTGCGGGCCACGAAGCGGCGGTCCCCGCCCTCGGTGCGGACCAGCTCCAGCACCCCGCGCTGCCAGTCGCGGACCAGCCGCTCGGCGCGCTCGGGCAGGTCGTCGGAGGCGCGGGCGAGTTCCGGTTCGAGCAGCGCCGCCCCGGCCGGGTGCGCCTTCCACCCGGTGTACGCGTGCTCCGCCGCCTCGGCGGCCACCCCGCGCAGCAGCGTCACGAGCTGGGACTCGATGGCCGTCCGTAGCTCGGCGGCGGGGGCCGGACGCCCGGTGAACGCGCCGACCACCCGGTCGCGCAGTCCGCTGACCCGGGCTTCCAGGGTGCGGAAGAACTCGCCCGTGCCGACGAACTCCTGCCAGCGGGCCAACACCTCGCCGCGGAGCAGCCGGCCGTCCCGGAGCCCCTCCGCGACGGTCCGCTCCGCTCCCCGGTACGCCGCCCGTACCCGCTCGTCCAGCGCGTCGGCGGCGGCCACCTGCTCGTCGGCGGCGTCGGCCAGCCCGTCGACGGCGGGGTGCAGGGCGGCCAGCGCGCCGTCCAGGGTCTGCCGGACCACGGCGGAGCGGGCCTCGGCGTCCGCGGCGAGCCGGGCGAACCAGGCGCTCAGCGGGGCGGTGACCTTGTCGGGGAGTAGCCCCTGGCCGTCGACCCAGGTCTCGGGCAGCACGAAGAGCGGCGCGGCGCCCAGGTCCTGGGCGGCGAGCATCTCCGACAGGTGGGCGGCGATCTCGTCGGCCGCCTCCGGCGGCACCCGGTCGAGAACCATCGCGATCACCGTGCCCCGGGCCCGGGCGCTGCGCAGCAGCTCCCAGGGGACGGCGTCGGCGTAGCGGGCGGCGGTGGTGACGAAGAGCCAGAGGTCGGCGGCGGCCAGGAGTTGCCCGGCGAGCGCCCGGTTGGCGTCGACCACCGAGTCGATGTCGGGCGCGTCGAGGAAGGCCAGCCCGGCCGGGAGCGCGGGCGCGGTGACCAGGTGCAGGGTGCCCGGGTGCTCGCTCGGCTCGTTGGTCCTGGTCAGGCCCGGCAGCAGGTCGCCCCGGCGGAACCAGGCGGCGTCGGCCGGGTTGCAGACCAGCACCGGCGAGCGGGTGGTGGGCCGGAGCACCCCGGCGGCGCTCACCCGCGCCTGGACGAGGCTGTTGACCAGGGTCGACTTGCCGGCGCCGGTCGAGCCGCCGACCACCACCAGCAGCGGGGCGTCGAGGCGGGCGAGCCGGGGCAGCAGATAGTCGTCGAGCTGGTTGGTGAGGCCGGCGGCGGCGCGCCCGGCCGGCTCCGCCGAGGGCAGGGTGAGCGGAAACCGCGCCACCCCGATCGCGGCCCGCAGGCCGGCGAGCGCGGCGGGCAGGCCCTCCGCGCTGGTGGCGGGCCGGTCCTCCCCGGCGTCGGATCCGGAGCGGGCTGCGACGGCGGGCGCGCCGGAATGGGTGGCGGAATCGCCATGCGTCGTCACCGCTAAAGCGTGCCCGACCGACGCAAGGGAAGACAACCGGACGGTAATAACGGTCAGGTTGCGTCGGGTCGACTCAACCTCGACTTGCGGTTTGCCGGCCGCGTGGCACTATTGAGTCCGGTCCACTCAACTTGTGGTGCGGTCGCTGCGGGCGACCCGCCGGGCAGCTCGGGGGCAAGGCCCCTGACCTGCTCACCGTTACGAAGCGAGGAAGCGAACATGGCACGTGCGGTCGGCATCGACCTCGGCACGACGAACTCCTGCGTCAGCGTTCTCGAGGGCGGTGAGCCCACCGTCATCGCCAACGCTGAGGGCTCGCGGACGACCCCCTCGATCGTCGCGTTCGCCCGCAACGGGGAGGTGCTCGTCGGTGAGGTCGCCAAGCGCCAGGCGGTGACCAACCCCGACCGGACCATCCGCTCCGTCAAGCGGGAGATCGGCACCAACTGGACCGTCGACATCGACGGCAAGAAGTACACCCCGCAGGAGATCTCGGCCCGCACGCTGATGAAGCTGAAGCGGGACGCCGAGGCGTACCTGGGCGAGCAGATCACCGACGCGGTGATCACCGTCCCCGCGTACTTCAACGACGGGCAGCGCCAGGCCACCAAGGAGGCCGGTGAGATCGCCGGCTTCAACGTGCTGCGGATCGTGAACGAGCCGACTGCGGCTGCCCTGGCGTACGGGCTCGACAAGGGCTCCAAGGAGCAGACCGTCCTGGTCTTCGACCTGGGTGGCGGCACCTTCGACGTGTCGCTGCTGGAGCTGGCCGAGGGGGTCATCGAGGTCAAGTCGACCAGCGGTGACAACCACCTCGGTGGCGACGACTGGGACCAGCGGATCATCGACCACCTGGTGAAGACCTTCCGCGGCGAGCACGGCATCGACCTGTCCCAGGACAAGATGGCCATGCAGCGGCTCAAGGAGGCGGCCGAGAAGGCCAAGATCGAGCTGTCCGCCGCCACCACCAGCAACATCAACCTGCCGTACATCACCGCCGGCTCGGCCGGCCCGCTGCACCTCGACGTGACTCTGAGCCGCGCCGAGTTCCAGCGCATGACGCAGGACCTGCTGGACCGTTGCAAGGGCCCGTTCGAGCAGGCCGTGAAGGACGCCGGGATCAAGATCTCCGACGTCGACCACGTCATCCTGGTCGGCGGCTCGACCCGGATGCCGGCCGTGACCGACCTGGTCAAGCAGCTCACGGGCCGCGACCCGAACAAGGGCGTCAACCCGGACGAGGTCGTCGCCGTCGGCGCCGCCCTGCAGGCCGGTGTGCTCAAGGGCGAGGTCAAGGACGTCCTGCTGCTCGACGTGACCCCGCTGAGCCTGGGCATCGAGACCAAGGGCGGGATCTTCACCAAGCTCATCGAGCGCAACACCACCATCCCGACCAAGCGCTCCGAGGTCTTCACCACGGCGGACGACAACCAGCCGTCGGTGCTGATCCAGGTGTTCCAGGGCGAGCGGGAGATCGCGGCCTACAACAAGAAGCTCGGCACCTTCGAGCTGACCGGCCTCCCGCCGGCGCCGCGCGGCGTGCCGCAGATCGAGGTCACCTTCGACATCGACGCCAACGGCATCGTCAACGTGCACGCCAAGGACCTGGGCACCGGCAAGGAACAGAAGATGACGATCACCGGCGGCTCGTCGCTGCCGAAGGACGACATCGAGCGGATGCGCCGGGACGCCGAGGAGCACGCCGACGAGGACAAGCGGCGCCGCGACGAGGCGGAGACCCGCAACCTGGCCGAGGCGCTCCAGTGGCAGACCGAGAAGTTCCTCGCCGAGAGCGGCGACAAGCTGCCCAGCGAGAACCGGGACCAGCTCAACGAGGCCCTCGGCGAGCTGCGCAGTGCGCTCGGCGGCCAGGACATCGACAAGATCAAGGCGGCCCACGAGCGGCTGGCCCAGGTCTCCCAGCAGGCCGGTTCGCTGCTCTACTCGCAGCAGCAGGGCGAGCAGGGTGCGCCGGGCGCGGCCGGGCCGGGCGCCGGTGCGACGGGTGGCCCGCAGGCCGGTGGCGCGCAGGCCGGCGGCGCCGACGACGTGGTCGACGCGGAGATCGTGGACGAGGACAAGAAGTGACCTTTCCGTCCCGGACACGTACGCACGGCAGAAGGATGAGGTAGCCGCATGACGGAGAAGCCACGAGCGGCCGACCCGGGCTCCACCGGGTCGGCGCCGGGTGGCTCGGCGACCGCCGGGCAGGGCGCCGGCGACGAGCCGCGGATCGTCATCCGAGACAAGCGCAAGATTGGCAAGACCACCGAGCAGCCCGCGGCCGACGCTGCGGCCGCGGACGCCGCGGCCGACGCGCCCGCCGAAGGGCTGGTCGAGGAGACCGAGGTCGTGGTCGACGAGATCGAGACCGAGGCGCCGGTCTCCGGACCGCCGGTGGTCGACGCGCCGGCCGAGCCGACCGAGGAGGCCGAGGAGGTCGTCAAGGCGGGCGGCCCGCTCGGCGCCGAGCTGGAGGCGCTCCGGGCCGAGCTGGACGAGCGGACCAGGGACCTGCAGCGGGTGACGGCCGAGTACGCCAACTACCGCAAGCGGGTCGACCGGGACCGCAGCCTGGTCCAGGAGCAGGCGACCGGCTCGGTGCTGACCGCGCTGCTGCCGATCCTCGACGACCTGGACCGGGCCCGCGAGCACGGCGACCTGGTGGGCGGGTTCGGCTCGGTGGCCGAGCAGCTCATCACCACGCTGGGCAAGTTCGGCCTGACCGCGTTCGGCGAGCAGGGCGACCCGTTCGACCCGACCCGGCACGAGGCGGTGGCCCACCAGACCTCCGCCGACGTGACCGAGCCGACCTGCGTGCAGGTCATGCGCCGGGGCTACCAGCTCGGCGAGCGGCTGCTGCGGCCGGCCCTGGTCGCGGTCGCCGATCCGGAGTAGTGCCGACCCGTGACGTCCCGCCCGCCCGCACCGGGCGGGCGGGACGACCGGGGTACGTCCCGTGGAAGGGGGTGGACGGGTGAGTTCCAAGGACTGGATCGAGAAGGACTACTACGCCGCGCTGGGCGTGGAGAAGTCCGCCTCCTCAGACGAGATCAAGAAGTCGTACCGGAAGCTGGCCCGGGAGTCGCACCCGGACCACAACCCCGGTGACCCGAAGGCCGAGGAGCGGTTCAAGGCCGTCTCCGAGGCGTACGCCGTGCTCGGCGACGAGAAGAAGCGCCGCGAGTACGACGAGATGCGGTCGCTGTTCGGCTCCGGCGCGTTCCGCCGCAACGCCCGCGGCGGGGGCCAGCCGGGCGGCATGCCGTTCGACGTCTCCGACCTGTTCGGCGGGGCGGCCGGCGGCGCCGACACCCGGTTCGGTGGCGGCGGGTTCACCGACCTGTTCAGCTCGATCTTCTCGGGTGGCGGTGGCGGTGCGGCCCGCGCGCGCGGCCCGGCGCGTGGCCGGGACGTCGAGGCCGAGGTGGCGCTCGACTTCGAGGACGCCGTACGCGGCGTCACGCTGCCGCTGACGCTGCGCGCTCCCGGGGTCTGCGACACCTGCCACGGCAACGGCGCGAAGCCGGGCACCCAGCCGGTGGCCTGCCCGGTCTGCCACGGCGCCGGGGTGACCACCCGCAACCAGGGGTCGTTCAGCTTCTCCGAGCCGTGCCGCAACTGTCAGGGCGTCGGCACCATCGTCGAGGAGAAGTGCCCGGAGTGCCACGGCACGGGCGGGGTCACCAAGACCCGCACGCTGAACGTGCGCTTTCCCGCCGGGGTGGCCGACGGCCAGCGCATCCGGCTGGCCGGGCGGGGCGAACCCGGCGAGCGCGGCGGCCCGGCGGGTGACCTGTTCGTCCACGTGAAGGTCCGCCCGGACGAGCTGTTCGGGCGCACCGGGGACGACCTGACCCTGACCGTGCCGATCACGTTCGCGGAGGCGGTGCTCGGCACCGACCTGCGCGTACCGACCCTGGACGGGACGGTGACCCTGCGGGTGCCGCCGGGTACTCCGAGCGGGCGGGTGCTGCGGGCTCGGGGCAAGGGCGTCGTACGCAAGGACGGCCGCACCGGTGACCTGCTGGTCACCCTCGACGTGGTGGTCCCGGCGAAGGTGTCGGACGAGGCGCGGGCGGCGCTGGAGGCGTTCGCGGCACAGACCCCGCCGGCCGCGCGGGAACATCTCGACGCCCGGGTGCGTCGATTCAGTTGACCGGTCAAGGCAGCGGAGGTGAGCGGGGATGTCACAGGAGTTCGTCGGCTCGGGTGACCCTGCCTACGAGGCCAAGGTCCTGATGATCTCGGTCGCGGCGCGGATGGCGGGGATGCACCCGCAGACCCTGCGCCAGTACGACCGGCTGGGCCTCGTGCAGGCCGGCCGGGCGGCCGGCGGCGGTCGCCGGTACAGCGTCCGGGACGTGGTGCTGCTCCGCGAGGTGCAGCGACTCAGCCAGGACGACGGCATCAACCTGGCCGGGGTCAAGCGGATCATCGGCCTGGAACGGCTGCTGGAGGAGGCCCAGCAGCGGTTGGCCCGGCTGGAGGCGGAGCTGGACGCCGCGTACCGCCGGATCGCCGAGCTGGAGTCGCTGGGCCGGTTCTCCCGCGGCGACCTCGTGCCCACCAACCGCACCTCGACGGCGCTGGTCGTCTGGCGGCCGCGCCGCACCGGCGACCGCTGATCCCACCCTCTGCCGCCCACCGACGCGGGCCGGCGCGTGCCCCGACCGGGCCGCGCCGGCTCTTGCCGTATCTGGCCCCCATTCTCGGCGCGCCACGGCCCGCCGCGCCGTCGGTGGAACACCATGTACGTCTCAGCGGGCCGGAGACCTCCATGGCGTTCCACCCGCGGTCGCGGGGTTGAGGAAACGGGCTGCGGAAGCTGGGTGGCCCGCTAAGCTGTGAATCAGGCCCAACCAACTCAATCCGGACTCCGAACTTGGCAGGGGGAGCCATGACGGAATCGGCGAAGAAGGTGGCGCAGGAGGCGGAGGACCGGCTGGAGAAGGTGGCCGCGAACATCCGCGAACGGTTCGATCGGGTCGCCCAGGGCAGCTTCACTGACAAGATCAAAGAAGGTCGCTTCGCCGACCAGTTGGACCACGGCGTCGACCGGGCCAGAGCCGACGAGCGGCGCAAGAAGCAGGGCGGATCGACATGACGATCCGTCGACGAACGGGCCGGGACCCACGGGGGGTCCCGGCCCGTTCGCCGTCACATGTCGTGCGGGCCGGGACGCGGTGCCGCCGCGAGGCACGGCGGGGCCACACCCGACCAGACCAACTAGAGCCGGCGGTTCTCCCGCACCAGGCCGCCCTCGCACCAGTCGCGGTAGACGAAGAGGTCCGGCCGGGCGAGCAGCACCCGGCTGTTGTGCGCCCAGTTGCGCATCAGCTCGTCCCCGGTCCGCTCGGCCTGCTCGACGAGCTTGCGGAAGCGGCGCTTGGGGTGGGCCCGGAAGTTCGTCCGGATGCCGTCGGCGGCGTAGATGTAGAGGCAGTGCAGGGCGAACCGGCGGGCCGGGCAGGCCGTGTCCATGGCCAGTTCGAAGAGCGTCTGCACCAGGTGGTCACCGGCGACCAGCAGGTCCCAGTCCGGGGGCATGGAGGTCAGCGGTACGGAGTCGGGGTGGTACGCCCACGCCCGCAGCTCGGCCGGCGAGGGATCTACGGGGTTGGCGAAGCCGTGGAACGTCGACTCCTGCACGCTCACCGGCCAACCTTCCGTTTCCGCTGGCGGGGGGCATCCGGCCACCCGCGGACGCTGGCTGCTGGGGCGACACGGTAACGCGGTTCCGCGCACCGGCGGTAGGCCTTCCCGGAAGCAATTCGGCAACCGTTGGCCGGGCCGGGTCCACCGTACGGTCGACCCGGCCCGACCAGGTCAGTCGGGTGCCGCCACCGGGACGGGTCGCCGGGCGGCGGTGCGCTGGCGCAGCCAGCGCTTGAACCAGGGCAGGTCGGGCAGCCGGGCCAGCATCGGCCCGGTCACCACGGTGATCAGCACGTACGCGGTGGCGAGCGCCGCCAGCTTGGGTTCGACCGGGTGCGCGGCGGCGACGGCGAGCCCGGCGATGACGATGGAGAACTCGCCGCGCGGGGTGAGCGCGAAGCCGGCCCGCCAGCGACCGGGCTCGGCGATCCCGGCCCGCCGGGCGGCCAGCCAGCCGGTGAGCAGCTTCGTCCCCATGGTGACCACGGCCAGCCCCAGCGCCGGCAGCAGCACCGGGGGCATGTCCAACGGGTTGGTGACCAGCCCGAAGAACACGAAGAAGACCGCGGCGAACAGATCCCGCAGCGGGGAGAGCAGCTCGGTCGCGTGGTGTGCCACCGGGCCGGAGAGGGCGATGCCGACCAGGAACGCCCCGACCGCCGCGGACACCTGGAGCTTGGCCGCGACGCCGGCGACCAGCAGGGTCAGGCCGAGCACCCCGAGCAGCAGCGCCTCGGGATCCTTCGCGGAGAGCGCCGAGGAGATCAGGTGGCCGTACCGGATGGCGACGAACAGCACGGCGACCACCGTGAGCACCGCGACGGCGAGCGCCACACCGCCCTTGACCAGGCCGACGCCGGCGAGCAGCGCGGTGAGCAGCGGCAGGTAGAGGGCCATCGCCAGGTCTTCGATGACCAGGACGGAGAGGATCACCGGGGTCTCCCGGTTACCGACCCGGCCGAGGTCGCCGAGCACCTTGGCGATCACGCCGGACGAGGAGACCCAGGTGACGCCGGCGAGCACCACCGCGGCGATCCAGCCCCAGCCGAGCAGCAGTGCGAAGGCGAAGCCGGGCAGCGCGTTGAGCACCGCGTCGATCAGGCCGGCCGGGGCCGCCGAGCGGAGGTTGCCCACCAGCTCGTTGGCGCTGTATTCCAGGCCGAGCATGACCAGCAGCAGGATCACGCCGATCTCCGCGCCGACGGCGAAGAACTCCTCGCTGGCGTTGAGCGGCAGCAGGCCGCCGTGGCCGAAGGCGAGCCCGGCGAGCAGGTAGAGGGGGATGGGCGAGACGCCGAACCGGCGGCTGAGCCGGCCGAGCAGGCCGAGCAGGAGCAGCAGCGCGCCGACCTCGACGAGCAGAGTTGTGGTTTCGTGCATCCGCGTCAGCCGTCCGGGTCGGTGTCGGCGAGAATCGCGCTCACCCCGTCGAGGCCCTGGCGGGTGCCCACCACGACCACGACGTCACCGGCCGCGAAGCGGAAGGTGGGGTCCGGCGAGACGATGACCTCGCCGTCCCGCAGCACCGCCACGATGGAGGCGCCGGTGCGGGTACGCGCCTTCGTGTCGCCCAGCCGCTTGTTGACGTACTTCGAGCCGGCCGTGATGGCGATCTGCTCGGTGAGCAGCCCCGCGGCCTGCTCGCGCAGCCCGGAGAGCTGGCCGAGCATCAGCGACGCGCCGAGGATGTCGGCGAGCGCCTCCGCCTCGTCGTCGGTCAGCGGGATGTCCGCCTGACAGGAGTCGGGATCGTCCGGGTCGTAGAGGACCAGGTCCCGGCGGCCATTGCGGTGGGAGACCACGCCGACCCGGCGGCCCGATTCCGTCACCAAGTCGTGACGTACGCCGATCCCCGGTAGGGCAGTCTGTTCGACACGTACTCGCACCCAGGTGAGGCTACCCGGTTGGAGCTCGGATGGATTCTGCAAGATCCCGCCGCCTGGTCGCCCTTCTGCTGCTGCCCGCGCTGACGGCCTGCTCGATCGGCGACGTCCGCCGGCCGCCGCCGAACCGGGCGTCCGCGACCGCGCCGCCGGTCGCCGACGTCGACGAGGTACGCCACGTGCAGGTCGCCGTCCCCGACCGGTACGACCCGCCGTTCGTCGAGTTCGTCGACGCCGACCAGGCGTACGCCCTTTTCGCCACCTGCGACGGCCGGCCGCCCGGCCGGGACTGCCCGGCGCTGCTCTTCGCCACCCGGGACGGTGGGCAATCCTGGCGGTCGCTGCCGCACCCCCGGCCGGTCGCCGCGAGCCAGCAGCTGTACGCCCCGCAGGGCCTGCTGGTGCTCGGCGCCGAACCGTTCGGCTGGTACGCCTCGACCGACGGCGGCGTCACCTTCACCCACCACCTGGGCGCCGCGCCGCCGCCGATGTTGGTGGGTGCCGACGGCCGTTTCCAGGTGACCGAGGACGCCGGCAAGGTGGCCCGCTGGGACGGGCGGCGGCTGCGACCGTTGGCTGCCCAGCCCGGACTGCCGGTCGTAAACACGGTGCGCGAGGTCGGCGGCATGTTGATCGCGGCGGGCGCGGCCGACGGCCGCCCGTACGCCGCGGTCTCGATGGACCAGGGACGGAGCTGGCAGCGGACGCCGGTGCCGGCGCCCGACGGCGAGGTGGGTGTGCTGCGGGTGACCCGTTCGCCCGACGGCGAGGCCTGGCTGGTCGGGGAGCGGCCGGACCGGACGGGCTTCCCGGCGCTCTGGCGCTATCAGGGCAACTGGGCGCTGGTGCGTGCCGACGGCCATCCGGACCGGATGGGCTCGGTGGCCCCCGTGGGTGCCGGGCGGCTGGCGGTGACCGGGCCGGACGGCGTGGGGGTGGTGGTCGACGGCCGGTATCAGCGGGTCGACTGGCCGGTCGGCCCCGAGCACTACCTGTCGCTGCTGGCCGACGGCACGCTCGCGGCCCGCGCCCCAGACGAGACGGTGCTGGCCGTCGGCCCGGTCGGCGCCCGGCGATGGATCCGGGTGGTCCTGGCCGGCGACTGACGGCCTCCAGGGTTGCCGCCGCTGTTCCGGGCGGCGCTCCGGCGACCCGTACCTGTGGTGGTGGCGTCCTTTGGAGCTGAATCGCTTGTGCCACCGGCTAGCTGAGGCGGATCTCTTCGCCCTACTCAGGCTTGGCGACGAAGACTCCGACGCCTTCGAGGGTCTCGGTCAGACCGGTCGCGCGCAGGATCATCATCGCCTTGCCGACCACGGTGTCCGACACGCCGTATTCCTTGCACAGCTGTGACCGGCTCGGCAGCTTGGTGCCGGGCGGCCACTCTCCCGAATCGATCTTGCTCTTCAGCTCGTCTGCGAGCACCTGGTACTGCTGCTTGGGCATACACACTCCCCGGATGGCACGCCCATTCGATCACGCAGCAACCTCCAACCTCAAGCAATCGCGGGTTGGTCGTTGACCTACAACCGCTACCGATTGTAGGTTCCCTGTGAACGCTTCCGGATGGCACTGGGGCGCTCATCTGGTCGGGACGGGCATCCCCCGTGGTCCGTCCCGACCTGGCGGATCTGGCCTACTGTCCGCCGCTGGCCGCCGAGCAGGGCTGCGGTGGCAGGACGGGCGGCCTGGCTGATCAATGGTGCTTGGCTGGGCCGCTGCCCTCTGCCTCGATCACTGATGTCGAGAAGGGATCAGCATCGTGCGCAACTTCCTGCGACCCCGGTCGAAGCGCCGGAACGCCGGTCCGGCTTACCAGCCGCCGGCCGGGGCGTACCGCTCGACGTCGTACCTTCCGCTGCGGCCGTGGCAGGTGCGGAGCCGCACCTTCGCCACCCGCCGGCGCGGCCTGGACCCGGTCGAGGTCGCCGCGTTCCTCGACCGGGTCGCCAGCGACCTCGCTGCCGCCGAGGCCGAGGTGATCCGGAGCCGAGCGGAGACGGCCCGGATCAAGGACGCGCTCCGCGAGTGGCAGTCCCGCCAGGCTCCGACGATGCGCGACCTGGCCAGGCAGCCGTGACCGGCCGCTACGTGATCCACCTGCCGGTCCGGGCACCCGACCTGGCCCGCGCGAAGATGCTCGGCCGGACGGCAGGCCGCTCCCTGGCCTTCCTCGCGGCCGTCGACCTCGGCGGGATCACCGTCTCGACCGAGGACAATCAATGCGTACGTCACTGGGTTTTCTGTGACCGAAAGCTCGACGGCGGCCGGCGTTGCGTCCTGCGCGCCGACCATGAAACCCCCTGCACGGCCCGCCTGCCTCGCTGATCCGGCCAGCGCGCCGTGCCCGGCCGAAAGCAGTCTCCGGCCGGGCACGTGAGCGGCCGAGGCTCAGCGAAGCGAGGCGAAGAATTCGCGGATGTCGCCGACCAGCACGTCGGTCGCCTCGTGGGCCGCGTAGTGGCCGCCGACGTCACCGCGCCCCTCGACCTCGGTCTGGTACGCCGTCCACCGCACGATGTTGCCGTGGTCCCGCTCGGCGAAGCGGCGGATCGACTGGAAGTCGCCGGGGAACATGGCCAGCGCCGTGGGCGTGGTGGTCGGCCCGGTCGGGTGCTCGGCGGTGTGCGCGTCCTCCCAGTAGAACCGCATCGACGAGGCGGCCGTGCCGGTGAACCAGTAGATCGCCACGTTGGCCAGGATGAAGTCGGCGTCCAGGCTCTCGTCGAAGAGCTGCGCGTTCCAGGCGAGCAGCCCGACCGGCGAGTCGGCCAGCGCGAACGCCAGGGTCTGCGGCTGCTGGCTGTGCACCTGGTTGAAGGAGAACTTGTTCTCGTAGAACCACTGCAGGTGCTTAAGCGCGGCCTGGTCGGCCTCGGAGAGTCCGGCGAACTCGGCCGGGTCGCCGGACGGGAACGAGAAGAGCTGGGTGACGTGCACGCCGAGCACATGCTCCGGGTCGATCCGGCCGACCTCGGGCGACACCAGGGAGCCACCGTCGTTGCCGACCGCGCCGTAGCGGTCGTAGCCGAGGCGGGCCATCAGCTCGGCCCAGGCGCGGGCGGTGCGGTAGCGGTTCCAGCCTCCGGTGCGGGTCGGGCCGGAGAAACCGAAGCCGGGCAGCGACGGGATGACCAGGTGGAACGCTGGCGAGTCCGGGTCGGCCGGCGCGGTCAGCGGGGCGATCACGTCCAGGTATTCGACCACCGAGCCGGGCCAGCCGTGGGTGAGCACCAGCGGGACGGCGTCCGGCCGGGACGACCGGACGTGCAGGAAGTGGATGTCCTCGCCGTCGATCTCGGTGACGAACTGCGGGTACGCGTTGAGCCGCGCCTCGACCGTCCGCCAGTCGAACGTCTCCAACCAGTGGTTCACCAGCTCACGGACCCGGTCGGTCGGCATGCCGTACGCCTCGCCGGCGCCGGGCAGTTCCCCGGGCCAGTTGACGCGGCGCAGCCGGACGGCCAGGTCGTCGAGCGCGGCCTGCGGGATCTCGACGCGGAACGGGCGGATGGCGGTGCTGGACATGCGCTGCTCCTTTAGAACGGAATGCTTCGTTCCGTTTCACGATAGCAGAGCGGAACGATCCGTTCCACTGCTAGTCTGGATCCATGCCCAACCCGACCGAGGCTCCCGAGGCTCCCCAGCTCCCCGGCCGCCGTGCCCAGGCCGCCCGGAACGACGCGGTGATCCTGGAAGCCGCCCGCGCGGTCTTCCTGGACGATCCGAAGGCGCCCATCGCCGCCGTCGCCGAGCGCGCCGGCGTCGGCATCAGCGCCCTCTACCGGCGCTACGCCGGCAAGGAGGACCTGCTCCGCAAGCTCTGCCACGACGGCCTGCGGCGCTACATCGCCGTGGCCGAGGAGTCCGCCGCCGACCCGGACGGCTGGCGGGCCTTCGCCGGGTTCCTGGAGCGCGTCGTCGATGCCGACGTGCACTCGCTGACCGTGCAGCTCGCCGGCACCTTCACGCCGACCGAGGAGATGGGGCGGGACGCGGTGCGCTCCGGGGAGCTCACCGCGGAGCTGGTCGAGCGGGCCAGGGGCACCGGCCGGCTCCGCGCCGACGTGGTGGTGCAGGACGTCGGGTTGCTGCTGGAGGGGTGTGCCGCGATCCGCGTACCCGATCCGGAGCGGACCCGGCAGTTGCGTCGCCGGCACCTGGCGCTGCTGCTGGCCGGTCTCGCCGTGGCCGAGCCGCCACTGCCCGGGCCGCCGCCGGCCGCTGGGGAGTTCGACTGGCGGTGGCGACGCTCCGAGTGAGTCAGCTCACACCGCTGGAGTTGAGCGGAATAGACTCAACTCTGGTTGTGTCGTTCCCAGTGGACACGCCGATCCGGGGGAGCCCATGAACACGGAACGCCTCACCACCAAGAGCCGCGAGACCATCACCGGCGCCGTCGCGCTGGCGAATCAGCGCGGCCACGCCACCGTGGAGCCCTGGCACCTGCTGCTGTCGCTGCTGGACACCGAGGGCTCGACCGCTGCCGGCCTGCTGCGCGCCGTCGGGGCCGACCCCGCCGAGCTGCGTCGGGTCGCCCAGCGCTCGGTCGACGCCCTGCCCGCCGCGCACGGCTCCAGCATCGCCGAGCCCACCCTGGCCCGCGAGTTCGTCAACGCCATCGGCGCCGCCGAGCAGATCGCCCGGCCGTTGGGCGACGAATACACCTCGACCGAGCACCTGCTGGCCGGCCTGGCCCGGGTGGGCGGCGCGGTCTCCGTCGTGCTGAAGAACTCCGGCGCCACCGAGGAGAACCTGGTCGCCGCATTCCCGACCGTCCGCGGCGGGGACCGCCGGGTCACCACCGCCGACCCCGAGCAGACCTACCAGGCCCTCGCCAAGTACGGCGTGGACCTGACCGCCAGCGCCCGCGAGGGAAAGATCGACCCGGTCATCGGCCGGGACTCCGAGATCCGCCGGGTGATCCAGGTGCTGTCCCGGCGTACCAAGAACAACCCGGTGCTGATCGGTGAGCCGGGCGTCGGCAAGACCGCGATCGTCGAGGGCCTGGCCCAGCGGATCGTCGCCGGTGACGTGCCCGAGTCGCTGCGGGACAAGAAGCTCGTCTCGCTCGACCTGGGTGCCATGGTGGCCGGCGCGCAGTACCGCGGCCAGTTCGAGGAGCGGCTGAAGTCCGTGCTGGAGGAGATCAAGAACTCCAACGGGCAGGTCATCACCTTCCTCGACGAGCTGCACACCGTGGTCGGCGCCGGCAAGGGCGAGGGCTCGATGGACGCCGGCAACATGCTCAAGCCGATGCTGGCCCGCGGTGAGCTGCGGATGGTCGGCGCGACGACGCTCGACGAATACCGCGAGCACATCGAGAAGGACCCGGCGCTGGAGCGCCGCTTCCAGCCGGTGCTGGTCGGCGAGCCGACCATCGAGGACACCATCGGCATCCTGCGCGGCCTCAAGGAGCGCTACGAGGTGCACCACGGCGTACGGATCACCGACGCCGCGCTGGTCGCCGCCGCCTCCCTGTCCGACCGCTACATCACCGACCGGTTCCTGCCCGACAAGGCGATCGACCTGGTCGACGAGTCCGCGTCCCGGCTCCGGATGGAGATCGACTCCCGGCCGGTCGAGGTGGACGAGATCGAGCGGGCGGTCCGCCGGCTCGAGATCGAGGAGATGGCGCTGGCCAAGGAGCCGGACGCCGCCTCCGCCGAGCGGCTGGAGCGGCTGCGCAAGGAGTTGGCCGACAAGCGTGAGCAGCTCACCGCCCTGTCCGACCGGTGGAAGCTGGAGAAGGACCACATCACCAAGCTCTCCACGGCCAAGGAGGAGCTGGAGCGGCTCGGCGGCGAGGCCGAGCGGGCCGAGCGCGACGGCGAGCTGGAACGCGCCGCCGAGCTGCGGTACGGCCGGATCCCCGCCCTCAAGGCCGAGCTGAAGCAGGCCGAGGAGGAGCTGGCCCGGCTCCAGGCCGACGGCGCGATGCTCAAGGAGGAGGTCGGCGCGGACGACATCGCCGCCGTGGTCGCCTCCTGGACCGGCATCCCCGCCGGCCGCCTGCTGGAGGGGGAGACCGCCAAGCTGCTCCGGATGGAGGAGTCGCTGGGCTCGCGGGTGGTCGGCCAGTCCGAGGCGGTCGGCGCCGTCGCCGACGCGGTCCGCCGCGCCCGGGCCGGTGTCGCCGACCCGGACCGTCCGACCGGCAGCTTCCTCTTCCTCGGCCCGACCGGGGTCGGCAAGACCGAGCTGGCCAAGGCGCTCGCCGAGTTCCTCTTCGACGACGAGCGGGCCATGGTCCGCATCGACATGAGCGAGTATGGCGAGAAGCACTCCGTTGCCCGCCTGGTCGGTGCCCCGCCTGGGTACGTCGGCTACGAGGAGGGCGGCCAGCTCACCGAGGCGGTGCGCCGCCGGCCGTACTCGGTCGTGCTGCTGGACGAGGTGGAGAAGGCCCACCCCGACGTCTTCGACGTGCTGCTCCAGGTGCTCGACGACGGCCGGCTCACCGACGGTCAGGGCCGCACGGTGGACTTCCGCAACGCGATCCTGATCCTCACCTCGAACCTGGGGTCGTCGGTGATCAGCGACCTGACGCTGACCGAGGAGCAGCGCCGGGAGGGCGTCCTCGCGGTGGTCCGGTCGCACTTCAAGCCGGAGTTCCTCAACCGCCTCGACGACATCGTGGTGTTCGCCGCCCTGCAGGGCGAGGACCTGCGGGCCATCGTCGACATCCAGCTGGACCGGATGCGCCGCCGGCTGGCCGACCGCCGGCTCGGCCTGGCGATCACCGACGCGGCCCGGAGCTGGCTCGCCGAGCACGGGTACGACCCGATCTACGGGGCCCGTCCGCTGCGCCGGCTGGTGCAGTCGGCGATCGGTGACCAGCTCGCGAAGGCGCTGCTGGCCGGCCAGATCCGCGACGGCGACACGGTCAAGGTCGACCTGGCCGACAGCAAGGAGGGTCTGGCCGTCACGGCCGCCTGACCCGTCCGCCCGGCCCCGCCCCACCGCTGGGGCGGGGCCGGCCCTGCTCCTGGGCCGGCACCTACATCGACATCCACATCCTGCGGTCCCGCTGCGTCCCGGCTCGCGCCGGTTGTTGCGACCAACGACAACTTCCCGATCAACGGGTAGTAGGTGGGGCGTTCGGGGAAAGGATGGAGCCATGGTGGGGAACGGAAAGGACCGGGAGCTGGAGGCGGCCGTCGAGGAGTTGGCCCGGGCGGACACGCTCGCGTTCGGCGGGGTCGGCTTCGCGGGCACGCTGCTGCCCGAGACCGAGGCGTACCGGCGGGTCGAGCAGGCGCTGGACGAGCATCCCGACGCGGCCCGCAAGCAGGTCGACTGGCTGCTCAACCACGGGTCGCCGGCCGGGAAGGCGTACGCCGCCACGCTGCTGGACCAGGCCGACGTGGCGGCGGGGCGCGCGGCCTGGACGAAGCTGCGGAACGACGAGGCCCAGTTCACCACGTTCACCGGCTGCCTCATGGGCCGGGCCAGCCTGCGCGAGTACGCCACGGAACGCCTCGCCGGACGGTGACCACCGGTCGGCCGGAAAGGGGACTCCGGAAACCGGTGGGTGCCCGTAGCTTGCCGGGATGACCTTGACCGCCGCCCCGCCGGCCCGCCCACCCCGCCCCACGGCCGTCACGACCGCGTCCTGGATGCAGCTCGCCGCGGCGGCCCTGCTGCTGGTGGCGGCCGGTCTGTTGGTGTGGCACGCGATCTGGTGGGACGGCGAGATCGACCACGCGGCCCGGCTGGTGCCTGATGCCGACCCGGCCGAGGTGGACGGTGAGCGCTTCGGCAACGTCATGATGTCCTGCGTGCTGGGGGTGCCGGTGCTGCTGTTCGCGGCCCTCCTCGGCGTCGCCGCCCGGGGTGTCCGGCGGGGCAGCAACGGCGCCCGGATCGCCGTCTTCGTGGCCGGCGGCCTGCAACTGCTGGTCGGCGTCGGCCAAGGCTGCTGCGCGGGTGCGGCGCTGCCGTTCTTCTTCGCGTTCGGCGCCCCGATGGAGGCGGGAGACGTGCCCCCCGAGTTCCTTCCCGAGGAGTCGACGTTCAGCCAGACTCTCTACGGCACCGATCCACAGGGGGACCTCTTCTTCGCCGGCGGCGGACTGATCGCGCTGCTGGTCCTCGGTCTCACCGTCACGGCCGTCGTGCTGTTGGCGCTGCCCACGTCCCACCGTTGGTTCGTGCCGCAGGCCGCCGAACCACCCCGCCTGCCAGCCGGCTATCCGGCGCCGTCCGCCTTCCTGCTGCCGCCCGGCTACATGATCTGCCCCGATCCCCGGGCCCACGGCGTGCCGGGGCAGTACGGTCCGGCCGCCCCGGGTCCGGCCGCGCCCGCCGCGCCCATCGATCCCGCCGCGGCGCCCGACGGGCCGCCCACCGATCCCACCCAGGGGGTGAGCGACGCCGGGTAGCTGACCACACACTCAGCGAACGGCGTTTCGGCCGGCGTGCCTCCGGTTGTTACCGTCTCCGCCGACGCGTGTGGGGAGGCGGTCGTGAACGGAACGCTGGCGTATCTACTGGTGACCCTGGGGTGTCTGGTCGGGGTGGCCGGTGTGGTGATCGCCGTGGTGGCGCTGCGCAAGGCCCGCACCGGGCCCCGCCCGCAGACCCCCGGCGACCCGTTCCGCGACCGGGACGCCGACGCGCTCCGCGGCGACCCCCGCCAACTCAAGCCCGGCGACATCGTGGAGATCCGCCAGGTCCCGTACACCGTCCGCGGCTCGGTGCATCTCGTCGAGGGCGGCTGGAGCTGGGCGGAGCACCTGCTCGATGACGCGGGCGGGGTGAAGCGCTGGCTCTCCGTCGAGTCGGACCCGGACCTGGAACTGGTGCTCTGGACCAGCGAACCGTCCGCCACGGTCACCCCCGGTGCGCCCACCTTGGACGTCGCCGGCCGTCGCTACACCTGGGACGAGTCCGGCCAGGCGCGCTACACCGCCACCGAGGGCACCGGCCTCGACCCCCGCGGCACCATGCGCTACCACGACTACCAGGCGCCCGGCGGGGCCCGGCTCTCCTTCGAGGCGTACGGGGAGGCCGGCTGGGAGGTGAACCTCGGCGAGAAGCTGCACCGCGCCGAGGTGATGATCTACCCGCAGGGCGGTCCGGAGCAGGTGGCCTGAGCGTGCTGGTCGCCCTGGACGCCCCGTACGTCGACACCCGCGCCGCCGACCTGAGCCTGACCCTCGGCGGCCCGGAACGTCCCGCCCTGCACGTCCGCGAGCTGGCCCTGCCCGGCGGCATCCGACTGCGGCTGCGCCTGCTCGGTGCCTCGCACCAGGTGGTCTGCGGTGAGCTGGTCGAGACCGTCGCCTGCCTGCCCGGCCGCCCGCCGCACCTGCCGGAGACCCTGTACGACGAGGACGCCGGCTACCGGTTCACCGCCACGGTGCTGCGCCCGGAGGGCGACGGCCTGCGTACCCGCGTCGCCGCGCTCCGCGCCGACCTGGCCGACGACCCGTACGCGCTGGTCGGGGTCTTCCCCGGTGACGTGGACGCGGTCACCGCGCTCTCCGTCCGCCCCGATCCGCCGGACGGCTCGATGGCCTGGCGCACCTGGCACGCGTACCCGCAGACCAACGAGCTGGTCCTGACCGAGACGGTGGTGGAGCTGTGACGTACCGACGGTGGTTCGTGGTGGGGGTGGCGGTCGCCGTGGTCGGCGCGCTGATCGCCGCCTTCGCCGTCTTCTACGGCAACTTCTCCCCGCGCGGCTACGTCGAGGACCACTACGCCCGGGCGGCCAGCCGGGACATCGGCTCCGGCGCGCTCGCGTACACCTCGACCCGGCCGCCCAGCCAGGTGGCGAAGGAGGTCACCGACGCCTGGCAGCCGGCCGACGAGTACGTCGACGGCAGCGGCGTCTACCTGCGCTACGACGACGACTCGGTGGTGATCCTGCCGGTCGCCGCCGGCTCGCTGATCCTGCTGGAACGGATGACCACCGCCTACCCCCGCTACCACCACGTCGTCGGCCGCGGCTGGGGCTGGGGCCGTGGCAGCACCGTCCGGGGCGGTGGCCCCGGCGCCGGCAAGTAGCCCGTCCGACCCCTCACCCTGGAGTCCCCTGTGCAGCATCTCGTCACCGATCTGCTGGTCACTCTCGCCTACGGCGTGGTCGGCGTCGTCCTGATGGGCATCGGCTACCTGCTGGTCGACCTGGCCACCCCGGGCCGGCTCGACCAGCTCATCTGGACCGAGCGCAACCGCAACGCGGCGCTGCTGCTCGCCTCCAACCTGGCCGGCGTCGGCATCATCGTGGTCGCCGCGATCGCCGCCAGCCCGGACGACTTCCTGCTCGGCCTGGTCGGCGCGGCGGCGTACGGCATCCTCGGTCTGGTCATCATGGCGGCGGCGTTCGTGCTGCTGGATGTGGCCACCCCCGGCAAGCTGGGCGAACTGCTGGTCGACCCGGAGCCGCACCCGGCGGTCTGGGTCAGCGCCGTCGTGCACCTCGCCACCGGCGCGATCATCGCCGCCGCGATCAGCTGATGGGCGGCGGGACGCGACCGGCTGCGGCCAGGTCAACAGGCCGGAAGTCGACGTCGCTGGAGGCGGCCCTGGTCCGCGTGATCGTCCCGGGGGTCGCCGGCCTCTGCCTCGCCGGCTGTGCGAGCGGATCCGACCTCGACGTCCCCGCGCCGGCGACCGACGAGCGCACCGACACCGTGCCGATCCTGCGGGAGGCCTTCACCAGCCAGGGGATCTGCTACGGCTGGCGACTGACCGACGGGTACGACGTGGTGAGCGTCGGCTCGAACCTCGGCGACGGGACGGCGGTCGGGGACGCGCCGGACTGCCCGCGCTGGATCGAGGTCAGCGCGGACATCACCTACACCTCGGAGAGCAGCGAGGCGAACGACTCCGCCTACATCCAGGTGGAGGGTTCGGACGACATCGACTTCGCCGACCTGTCCGGCATCGCGCGGGGGCTGGACCGGTTCGGGCTCGACGAGGACACCTTCATCGACGACCCCGGCTGGGCGATCACCCGGGCCGCCACCACGCTGCCGCTGCTCGCCGCCGAGGCGGGTCTGGCCGCACCGGCCGCCACCCCGACCGCCGGCTCGGCGGCTTCGGCGAGCCCACTGCCGGACGCCGGCAACGACTTCTGGCGGGACCGCTGGGGCTGGCTGCTCGCCACCGTGGCGCTCCTCCTGCTCGCCGCGCTCTTCGTCACCGTGGGGGTGGCGCAGCGCCGGACGACTGCTCCGGGTCGCGGCGCGGCGGCAGACGCGCCGAGCCGGAGTGGTCGCAAGCCCCGGGGACGCGTGCCCGGGCAGCGCGCCGGGGCGGGAGCCGCCGGGCGTACCCGGGAGGAGGCGTGACCACCGACGCGCCGGCGCCGCCGCGATGGCGCGCGGCCCGCGCGGCGGTCCTGCTCGCGGTCTTCGTCTGCGCGGCCTGCGGTCTCGTGTACGAGCTGGCGCTGGTCGCCCTCGGCAGCTACCTGATCGGTGACGCCGTCGGCCAGGCGTCGATCGTGCTCGGCGTGATGGTCTTCGCGATGGGCGTCGGCGCGCTCGCCGCGAAGCCCTGGCAGTCCCGGGCGGCGGCCGCGTTCGCCGCGGTCGAGCTGACCCTCGCGCTGCTCGGCGGCCTCTCCGTGCTCGGCCTGTACGCCGCGTTCGCCTGGCTCGACCTCTACGGGCCGGCGCTGGTCGGCACCGCCTTCGTGCTCGGCCTGCTGATCGGCGCGGAGATCCCGCTGCTGATGGTGCTGCTGCAACGCATCCGCGAGCAGTCCGCCGGCAGTGCGGTGGCCGACCTGTTCGCCGCCGACTACGTCGGCGCGCTGCTCGGCGGGCTGGCCTTCCCGTTCCTGCTCATGCCGGTCTTCGGCCAGCTCAAGGGCACCCTGGTGGTCGGCGCGGTGAACGCGGTCGCCGGCCTCGCGCTGGTGTGCACGGTCTTCCGGGCCGACCTCGGCCGCCGGGCGCGGCTCGCGCTGGGCGCCGGCTCCGTCGTGGTCGCCCTCCTGCTCGGGTACGCCTGGGTCACCGCGCACGACTTCGAGGTGACCGCCCGCCAGCAGCTCTACCGCGACCCGGTGGTGCACGCCGAACGCAGCCGCTACCAGGAGATCGTGCTGACCCGGTCGGTGCGGGAGATCGGCCACGCCGACACCGACCTGCGGCTCTTCCTCAACGGCGACCTCCAGTTCAGCTCGGTCGACGAGTACCGCTACCACGAATCGCTGGTGCATCCGGCGCTGCGCGGCCCGCGCGGCGAGGTGCTGGTGCTCGGCGCCGGGGACGGGCTGGCGCTGCGGGAGATCCTGAAGTACCCGGACGTGCGCCGGGTGACCGTCGTCGACCTCGACCCGGCCGTGGTGCGGCTGGCGGAGACCGAGCCGCAGCTGCGCGAGCTCAACCACCACGCGTTCGCCGACCCCCGGGTGCGGGTGCTCAACCTGGACGCGTTCGGCTGGCTGCGTACCGCCACGGAACGCTTCGACGTGGTGGTGGCCGACCTGCCCGACCCGGACGAGACGGCCACCGCCAAGCTCTACACGGTCGAGTTCTACGCCCTGATCCGCTCGGTGCTCGCCCCCGACGGGCGGCTGGTGGTGCAGGCCGGGTCGCCGTACTTCGCGCCGAGGTCGTACTGGTCGATCGAGCGGTCGGTCCGCGAGGCCGGCTTCGGCACGGTGCCGTACCACGTGGACGTGCCGAGTTTCGGCGACTGGGGTTTCGTGCTGGCCGCGCCGGGCACCGCCCCGCCGGCGCCGGAGCTGCCCGCCGACGCTCCGCCGCTGCGCTTCCTCACCCCGTCGGTGCTGGCCGCGGCGACCACCTTCCCCGCCGACCGGGCCCGGGTGGACGTGCCCGCGTCCACTTTGCTGCAACCCCACGTGCTGGAGTACGCCCGCGCGGAGTGGCGCGGCTACTGATCCCCGGGCGCGGCGGGTCCCGGCTCTCGTGCCGTGCCCTGCTGGCCGGGTCTCGTTACGGTGGTCGTGTGATCTAGGGAAGGAGAAACAATGGTCGATGCCCAGGGGCCCCCGGCCCGTACCCGCCGCCCGGGTGTGGTGACGCTCTCCAGTTGGCTGCTCATTCTCGTTGCCGCCATCCAGGTGGTGAACCTGATCCTGACGCTCACCACCATCGGCACCGTCCGGAACGTCCTGCGGGACGCCTACCGGGGCACCGCCGCCGAGCAGGCGGCCGATTTCGCGTACGCGGCCGCCCTCGGGGGCGCCGTGCTCTCGCTGCTGTTCGCGATCGGGCTCGTGGTCCTCGCGCTGCTGAACAACCGGGGCAAGAACGGCGCCCGGATCACCACCTGGGTGGTGGGCGGCATCCTGTTCTGCTGCAACGGCGGCGGCCTGGTGAGCAACGCGACCGGCGGCCTGACCGGCGGCGGCGCGCCCGGCGGCAACATGCCGAGCCCGGAGGAACTCCAGCGCCGGCTCTCCGACGCCCTGCCATCCTGGTACGGCCCGGTCACCCTCCTCCTCGGCCTGCTCAGCCTGCTCGCCCTGCTGGCCGCCCTGATCCTGCTGGCGTTGCCGAAGTCCAACGAGTTCTTCCGCAAGCCGAAGCCGGCCTGGGAGTCGCCCGTGCCGGGTGGCGCCTACCCGGCCTACCCGCCCGCCCCGGGCTACCCGGGTCAGCCGCCGGCGCCCGGCTACCCGTCGGCCCCGGACTACCCGCCCGCTCCAGGCCAGCCCGGTCAGCCCGGTCAGCCCGGGCCGTCGGGTCCGTCGTCGGCCCCCGAGGACCGGCCCGGCCCCCAGCCCCCATCCGGAAGTTGACGCCCCGATAAGAGCGACTCCGACGATCCCTCCGAGTAGGTTGCAAGCCGACGCCTACCGGAGGGATCTGTCGTGTCGTACCCCGTTCAGGCTCCGCCTCGCCGTCCGGGGGCGGTGGTCGCGGCGGCGGCGGTGCTGCTGCTGCTGATGGCGGTCGGCGCCGTGGCGTACGCGATCGCCAACCTGGCGGTCACGCCCGGCACGGTGGACCGGTTCCGGGTGGCGGCGCGGGCCACCGGCGCCGGCGCGAGCGAGGTCGACCCGTTGGTGTCGCTGCTGCGTGCCTCCACCGCGCTGGCGGCCGTGGTCGGCGTGGTCGTCGGGCTGGTGCTCGTCGGGCTCGCTCTCGGGCTGCTCGCCGGTCGCCCCGGTGCCCGGGTGGGCACCTGGGTGGTCTCCGGCCTGGGCCTGCTCTGCGGCTGCTGTGCCCTGGCGGTGCTGGTCGGCCAGCGGGCCGCCCCGCTGCGCCTCGGTGCCGACGAGCGGGTCACCGCCGACCTGCTCGCCCGCCTCGGCGACACCTACCCGGGCTGGTGGATCCCGCTGAACGCGGCGCTGTCGGTAGCCCAGATCCTCGGCTACCTGGTGGTCGCCGCCCTGCTGATGCTGCCCGGCGCGAGCGCCTTCTTCCGCCGCGCCGTGCCCACCGCGCCGGCCTCCGGCCCGCTGCCTCCGGCCGGACCGGTCCCGCCGGGCGGGCCGACCACCCCGCCGACTGGGCCGACCACCCCGCCGGCTGGGCCGGCCTACGGTCCGCCGAACTCCGGCCCGGCGGCCTCGCCGTACTCCGGTCCGCCCGCGTCGTCGTCGCCCTCCTACGGTCCGCCGGCTTCGGCGCCGCCGCCCGCCGGTTCGCCCGCCGACGGATCAGGTTCGCCCTGGGGCCCGCCCGTGCCGCCGCACATCGGGTCTGGCCCGGCGGGCCCGCCGCCCACCCCGCCGGCCGCGTCGGCGGAACCCGGACCGACGCCACCCCCCGAGGACCGCCCGTGACCGACGAACCGCACCCCGCTCCGCGCCGTGCGCTGATCACCGGTGCCAGCCTGGGCATCGGCGAGGCGTTCGCCCGCCGACTGGCCGCCGACGGCTGGGACCTGATCCTGGTGGCCCGGGACGCCGGCCGGCTCGACGCCCTGGCCGCCGAACTCACCGAGCGGCACGACCGCCGGGTTGAGACGATCTCCGCCGATCTGTCCAACGACGACGGCTGTGCCCTGGTGGAACGCCGCCTCGTCGCCGAGCCGCCGGTCGGGTTGCTGGTGAACAACGCGGGTATCAGCCTGAACACCCCGTTCGTCCGCTCGGCGGTCGAGGACGAGGCTCGGCTGCTGCGGTTGAACGTGCTGGCCGTGCTCCGGCTGACGCACGCCGCCCTCCCACCGATGATCGAGCGAGGCGCCGGGGCAGTGATAAATGTCTCTTCGGTTGCGGGTTTCGGAGTGCCCATGCCCGGGTCGACCTACTCGGCCAGCAAGGCGTGGGTGACGAATTTCAGTGAGTCGATCGGCCAGTCGGTGGCGCCGCTCGGCGTCCGCGTGATGGCCCTGTGCCCCGGCTACACCCGCACCGGCTATCACGAGCGCGCCGGCATCGACATGTCGCGTACGCCCGGCTGGATGTGGCTGCGGCCCGCCGAGGTGGTCGACGAAGGACTGCGTGACCTGGGAAAAGGCAAGCTGGTCAGCGTGCCGAGCTGGAAGTACAAGCTGGCCGTGGCGGGCCTGCGGCACGCGCCGCGACGGCTGCTGCGCGGCGTCTCCCGGGACACCCGAGGGCGGGTCGGTCGGGGTCGGGACTGACCGCCGGCCCACCGGATGAGCGTCCCGTGGCCGGGATCGGCGGCCGGGAATCCGGATGGACGGTCGCACAGCGTAATCGGGTATAGCCAGTCGTCGGTCGCCCGCAGGGTTGACCCAGGAGGACCCCACACACGCCTCCCAGACTTGCGAAGTACCCTCTATCGCCATGGAGGACCACGACGACCTGCGTAAATTCATCACCGACCTGGCTGTGGTCCATGGCCGCGTGGTGCTCTCGTCCGGCCGCGAGGCGGACTGGTACGTGGATCTGCGGCGCGTCACGCTCCATCACCAGGCGGCACCGTTGGTCGGTCGGGTGATGCGCGACCTCACCGCGGACTGGGCGTACGACGCGGTCGGCGGGTTGACCCTGGGGGCCGATCCGGTCGCCGCCGCGATGCTGCACGCCTCGGCCGGGACCGACCGGCCGCTGGACGCGTTCGTGGTCCGCAAGGCGGGGAAGGCCCACGGTCTGCAGCGGCGCATCGAGGGGCCGGACGTCGCGGGTCGCCGGGTCCTGGCCGTCGAGGACACCTCGACCACGGGGGGCAGCGTGTTGACCGCCGTCGAGGCGTTGCGTGAGGCCGGGGCCGAGGTGGTGGGTGTTGCGGTTATTGTTGATCGTGGCGCCGGCGACGCGGTGCGAGCCGCCGGACTGCCGTATCGGGCGGCCTATACGTTGGCTGACCTCGGCCTTGTGGCGTAAAAGTTTGCCGATTCGGACTTGCTGATATGCAGGCGGATCGATGCTGCTGGTGGAAGGATGGAATACGTGGGAACTGCGTTGGCTGAAATGACCATGCCTCAGATCTCGCCGCTTGCCGGCGAGCCGATCGAACGTGCCGACGCCGAGCGGCTCGCGGGGGTCCTGAAGGCCCTCGCCGACCCCGCCCGGCTGCGGCTGCTCAGCCTGATCCAGTCGGCCCCCGAGGGCGAGGCGTGCGTGTGTGACCTCACCGCGCCGCTCGGCCTCTCGCAGCCGACGGTCAGTCACCACCTGCGCATCCTCACCGAGGCCGGCTTGCTGGAGCGGGAGAAGCGCGGTGTCTGGGCGTACTACCGGCTGGTGCCGACCGCGATCGCCACGATCGCGGATCTGCTGACCCCGCCGCGTAAGCGGGCCACCAAGAAGGCCCGCTGACACCGGACCTGTCCGAGGTCCCGCCGGGCTGGTGACTGGTGGCGTGCAGGGGTGGCGTCACCAGCGGGCGATGACGGCTGCCCGTCATCCGCACCACCCGCAGAGCGACAGGTCGTAAGCCGATGGCCGGCCCCCGATGAGGGGACCGGCCATCGGCGTATGTCGGTCAGCGGTCCTGCGGCCCGCGGCGTCGCTGGTCGTCGTCCTGGACGGCGTTCCGGAAGGCGTCGGCCGCGCCCGCCGCGCTGGACGCGGCCACCACCGCGGCGGCCTCGCCGCGCTTGCGTGCCCGCCGGTCGCGGAGGAACTCGAAGAAGATCGGCAGCACCGAGATCACGATGATCAGGGCGACCACCGGCAGGATGTACCGGTCGATCTTGTCGCCGATCGCGTTGTAGATCTGGTCGGCCAGCAGGTAGCCGACCAGCAGGATGCCGTCCACCCAGAGGATCGCGCCGACCACGTTCCAGAGCAGGAACTGCCGGGCCGGCATACCGAGCACCCCGGCCACCGGGTTGAGGAAGGTCCGCACGATCGGGATGAAGCGGGCCAGCACCACGGCCTTCGCCGGCCCGAACTTCTGGAAGTAGTACTCGGCCTTCTCCACGTACTCCCGCTTGAACAGGCGGGAGTTGGGGCGGTCGAACATCCGCCGGCCGTACCGGTGGCCGAGCCAGTGCCCGAGCTGCGCGCCGAGAATCGCGCAGATCGGCCCGCCGATCAGCAGCGCGGCCAGCGGCAGGCGGGTGCCGGCGCCGAAGATCGCGTCCGCCACCGGCGAGGCGGCCACCCCCGCCAGGAAGAGCAGCGAGTCGCCCGGAAAGAAGAAGCCGACCAGCAGGCCGGTCTCGGCGAAGAGGATCGCCCAGACGCCGATCAACCCGAAGGTGTGGATCAGGTCCTTCGGGTCGAGCGGGTTCAGCGCCACGCTTTCGGAGAGCATCCGGGTCTTTTCGGCTGTGTCCACGGCCACAAAGGGTACCCGGGCCCGGTCCGGCCTCACGCCGGACCGGGCGTACCGGTCACAGCCGCGGGTCCAGCGGCTCGGACTCGCAGGCGAGGATGGCGAAGACCAGCTCGTGGCGGCGCCAGAGCGGGGCGTCCTCGGCCAGGGCGTCCAGGGCGGCCAGGCCCAGGCCGTGCTCGCGCAGGGCCAGCCCCCGCTTGCGCCCCAGCGAGCGCTTGCGCAGCGCGGCGAGCTGCCCCGGCTCGGTGTACCCGGGACCGTAGATGATCCGCAGGTACTCCCGGCCCCGGCACTTGATCCCCGGCTGGAGCAGCGCGCCCTTCGGCGAGCGGGCGGCGAGGCCGGCGTACGGCTTGACCACCATTCCCTCGCCGCCGGTCGCGGTGAGCGCCAGCCACCAGTCGGTCGCCGCCGTCACCGCCGCCTCGTCGGTCAGGTCGACCACCTGCCGCCGGGTCGCGGTGAAGAACTCCGGGTCCGCCGCGCAGAGCCGGTCGGCCAGGGCCAGGTGCCAGCCGTGGTCCCGGTCGGCGTAGCTCGCCCCGGCCCCGGCCAGCACGGCGAACGGCGCCAGGGTCACCCCGCGCAGCCCGTCGGTCGGCCCGACATACGCCCGGTACGCCGCCGAGTACGCCCGGACCTCGGACGCCCGGTCGGCCATCCGGCCGCGCAGCTCCCCGACCGGCAACCCCCGCCCGGCGGCGGCGTCCAGCGCGGCGAGCACCGCCGGCAGTGCCGCCCGGCCGGCCGCGCCCACCCCGGCGTACTGCTCGCGGATCAGGCCGCCCGCCTTCGCCGACCAGGGCAGCAGCTCGCAGTCGAGCAGCAGCCAGTCGGTGTCCAGCTCCGCCCAGAGCCCGGCTGCGGTGACCGCCGCGCGGACCCGGGCCAGCAGTTCGTCGTCGAGCGGCGGGCCGAAGAACGGGCGACCGGTGCGGGTGTGCACCGCCCCGCCGGTGAACCGTCCCGGCTCCCGCTCCACCAGCACCACGGCCCGCGAGCCCATGTGCTTCTCCTCGCATACCACCCGCTCGACCCCGGCCGAGCGGTAGTCGGCGAACGCCTGCTCCGGGTGCTCCAGGAACCCGTCCACCGTCGACGTCGAGCAGGGCGCCATGGTCGGCGGCAGCCAGACCAGCCGGCCCGGGTCGACCGCGTACCGGCTCATCACCTCCAGCGCGGCGGCGGCGTTCTCCGCCGGCACGGTCAGCGTCCCGTACGCGTGTGTGAGGTGCCGCCGCCCGGTGACGTCGGCCAGGTCCAGCACGGTGTCCGGGCGGGCCGGCGCCGGCGCGACCAGCGGGCGGGCCGGGGCGTACCACTCCTTCGCCGCCGGGACGGAGACCAGCTCCTTCTCCGGGTAGCGCAGCGCGGTGAGCCGCCCGCCGAAGACGCAGCCGGTGTCGATGCAGATGGTGTTGTTCACCCACTCCGGCTCCGGGGTGGGGGTGTGCCCGTACACGACCGTGGCCGAGCCCCGGTAGTCGCGCGCCCACGGGTAGCGCACCGGCAGGCCGTACTCGTCGGTCTCGCCGGTGGTCTCCCCGAACAGCGCGAAGGCGCGGACCCGGCCGGACGCGCGGCCCTGGTAGGCCTCCTTGAGGCCGGCGTGCGCGACCACCAGCCGGCCGCCATCCAGCACGTAGTGGCTGACCAGACCGTCGATGAAGGCCGCCGCCTCGGCGACGAAGCGCTCCGGCTCCGCCGCCAGCTGGTCCATCGTCTCGGCCAGGCCGTGGGTGAGCCGCACGTCCCGGCCGCGCAGCTTGCGCAGCAGCTTCTGCTCGTGGTTGCCCGGCACGCAGATCGCGTGGCCGGCCGCCACCATGCCCATCACCAGGCGGAGCACGCCGGGGGAGTCCGGGCCGCGGTCCACCAGGTCGCCGACGAAGACCGCGGTACGCCCGGCCGGGTGCACCGCGTCCACCGGGCGGCCCGCGTCGTCGCGATGCAGCGTGTAGCCGAGCCGGAGCAGCAGCGCCTCGAGTTCCTCCCGGCAGCCGTGCACATCGCCGACGATGTCGAACGGCCCGGTCAGCTCGCGCCGGTCGTTGAACAGCTTCTCGTAGCGGATCTCGGCGGCGTCGATCTCGTCGACCCCGCGCAGCACGTGCACCTTTCGGAAGCCCTCCCGGGCCAGCCGCCCGTACGACTGCCGCAGGTCCCGCTGCATCCGGGCGAGCACCTGCCGGCCGTGCGTCCGGTCGGCCCGTCCCTGCGTACGTTCCCAGGCCAGCGCCTCCGGCACGTCCAGCACGATCGCCACCGGCAGCACGTCGTGCTCGCGCGCCACCTTCACCAGCGCGGCTCGGGCGTGCGGCTGGAGGTTGGTCGCGTCGACCACGGTGAGCCGGCCCCGGCGCAGCCGCAGCCCGGCGACGTGGTGCAGCGCGTCGAACGCGTCGCCCGAGGCGGACTGATCGTTCTCGTCGTCGGCCACCATCCCGCGGAAGGCGTCCGAGGAGAGCACCTGACTGGGCCGGAAGTGCCGCCGGGCGAAGGTGGACTTGCCCGACCCGGAGACGCCGACCAGCGCCACCAGGGCGAGCTCGGGAATGTCCAGGGTGGTCATGCGCTGATCTCCCCCTTCCGGGTCGTGTGTTCCGTGCTGGTCAGCACCGCTATCTGCGTCGGCCTACCCACCTCCGGGTCCTCGTCGCCGACGCCGTCGATGGTGGCGGTGTAGCCGTGGGTCGTCGACACCCGCTCGACCCATGCGGCGAACTCGGCCCGCGTCCACTCGAACCGGTGGTCGGTGTGCCGGAACCGGCCCGCGCCCAGCCCCTCGTAGCGGACGTTGTACTCGACGTTCGGGGTGGTCACCACGACCGTGCCGGGCCGGGCGTGCCCGAACACCGCGTCCTCCAGCGCCGGCAGGCGCGGCGGGTCGACGTGCTCGATCACCTCCATCAGCACCGCCGCGTCGTACCCGCGCAGCCGGTCGTCCCGGTAGGTCAGCGCCGACTGCCACAGCCGGATCCGCTCCCGCTGCCGCTCCGGCAGCCGGTCCAGCCGTAGCCGCCGGGCGGCCAGGGTGAGCGCCTGGCTGGAGACGTCGGTGCCGACGATCTCGGTGAACCGCCGGTCGGCGACCAGCGCGGTGAGCAACGCCCCGCCCCCGCAGCCCAGGTCCAGCACCCGGCCGGCCCCGCTGGCCCGCAGCGCGGCCAGCACCGCCTCGCGCCGACGTACGGCCAGCGCGGCGCGGGGTGCCTCGCGCGGCTGGTCGTCGTCGACGCTGTTGTCGTCAACGCTGTCGTCGGCGGGCGCCTCGTCGGCGAGGCGCAGCTCGGCCAGCCGGGCCAGGGCCTCGCCGGCCAGTGCCCGGCGGTGGGCCAGGTAGCGGCGGCTGATCAGGCCCCGCTCCGGGTGGTCGGCCAGCCAGCCCGCGCCGGCCCGGAGCAGCTTGTCCACCTCGTCCGGCGCCACCCAGTAGTGCTTGGCGTCGTCCAGCACGGGCAGCAGGACGTACAGGTGGTTGAGGGCGTCGGCGAGCCGCAGCGTGCCGGCGAGGGCCAGGTCCACGTAGCGGCTGTCGCCCCACTCCGGGTACGCCTCGTCCAGCGGGATCGGGGTGGCCGTCACCGTCCAGCCGAGCGGGGCGAAGACCCGCACGGCCAGCTCGGCGCCGCCCCGGCAGCGCAGCACCGGGACGCGTACCTCCAGCGGGATCGGGGTGGCGGCCAGCTCCGGCCGCTCGCGGGACTCGCCGCGTAGCGCCGACCGGAACACCTTGGCCAGGGCAGAGGAGAGCAGGCTCGACGCGGCGTACGGGCGGTCGTTGACGTACTGGCCGAGGGTGAAGGTCTCCGGGGTGGCCGCCTGCGCCCGGCCGCGACCGCGACCGCCGCCCAGCCGCAGCGGGTCGATCTCGACCAGCAGCGCCGCGCTGCACCGATGCTCGTCCGCCTCGGGGTAGAGCACGTGCGCGGTGCCCGCCGGCAGGTCGAAGCTCTGCACGCGGTCCGGGTGCTTCACGAGGAGGTGGCCGAGGTCGGTCGCGGGGCGGTGGGTCGTGGTCAGGGTCAGCAGCACGGTTTCGATGCTCTCAGGGGTGTCGATTTCTTTTTGTCGGTGGGTTTCCGGGGAGCCCCGCCCGCTCCGGGCGGTCAGGCTTGATCCCGCCGCGGGCGGGGCTCCCCGGAAACCCGTCGGGGCCGCCGTCCGGGCCTTGCGGGTTGGTGCTGCTGCCGCTGATGGTGGCGCTGTCGGGGTGGCCTGGATATGACGGTGCCCCGCCGACCGGGGGTCGGCGGGGCACCTTGGTTTCGTCGGGTGCCTGCGGTCAGGCGACGAAGCGGGTCTTGCGGCGGCGGGCCACCACGTAGCCGCCCAGCCCGGCGACCAGCAGGAGGGCACCGACGCCGGCGATCAGAGCGGTGGAGCTACCGGTGATCGGCAGGCTGCCGCCGTCCCCGCCGCCCTGGCCACCGCCGCCCTGGCCGCCGTCGCCCGGGGTACCCGCGCCGGTCGGGTTGACGACGATCTTGGCGGTGTTGTTCTGCGTGTTCGGGTCACCGGCCAGCTTCGTGGTGATGGTGCCGGTGGCGTCCGGCAGCACCTTGTCGATGCGAAGCCCGAACTCGTACGGGTTGTTCATGTCCTTCGGGCTCTCGGTGACCTGGCAGGCGTACTCCTTGGCGCCCGGCTCGCCCCAGCCGGCGTTCCACGGGTCCCATTCCTTGCCCGGCGCGTACGGCACGCAATCGAACGGCGCCTCGACAGCCGTGGTGCCCTCCGGGATGGAGATCCGGACCGGCAGGTCCTCGAGCTCGATGCCCGGCGTCCCCTGGCCCTGGTACTCAAGCACAGCCGGCCCCAGGTTGGTGAAGCTCGGTCGGACGGTGACGACGTCACCCTTCTTGCCCTTGGCCGTGGCGCCCTTGGCCTCCAGGTCCGCCGGGTTGTTGCCGGTCACCCGGACCATCGCCAGGGTCATGTTGTTCAGCTTGTCCAGGTCGGTCTGCGGCACCCGCGCCGCGCGCGGAGTCTGCTCGACCAGCCGGAGTTCGCCGCCGCTGCCGGGCTTGATGTCGTCCTGCGGCCAGTCCTTGAACGCCTGGTTCCAGTCGTCCGTGGTCCACCAGTCCAGCCAGATCGGGAACTTGGCCCCGGTACGCGTCTCGGGCCGCAGCTTGATCGGCAGGTTCTCCGAGAGCTGGTACGACTTGCCCGGCTCGATCTTGGTGTCGAAGGTGCAGAAGGCGTACATGCCGAACTCGTCCGACTTGCAGTTGGAGAAGTCGCCGCCGTAGGAGGCGAGCCAATCGGCCTGCACGACGAGAACGGTGCCGTCGACGGTGGTGTCACCGGCGTTGCGCACGACGCCCGGCACGCCCGCGCGGGTGCCCGGGGCCCCGCTGGCCTCGACGGTCTCGTCGCTCACCAGGTCGACACCCTCGGCGATCGTGATGCCGGCCGTCGCGGTGGCCGTCTTGCCGCCGGAGGTGATGCTGATCGCCAGATCACCCTGCTGCCCCGGCTTCGCGTTGTCCTTGCCCGTGACCATGTAGTCGAACCATGGCTCTTCGCCGTCCAGGAGGTCGGCCTCGCAGTGGAGCTTCGTCGGCGACACGTCGCACGTCCAGCCCCAAGACGGCTCGACGGTGGCGAAGTCCGCGACCTTGGAGAGGTCGATGTCCACGGTGGTGCGGCCGAACTTCGGCTTGGACTCGGAGTCGGTCGAGTGTGCGAAGAACCAGCCGTAGTCCATGTGGCCGGGCGCGACGAGCAGGTCGTGCGTGACGATCTCGAAAGGCGCCTCGGCGGCGGCGGCGGGGGTGGCGGAGGCGGCGACGAACGCGCCTGCTACGCCCAACCCGGCGAGCCAGCGCCGGGTGGAGTTGCTGAGCATGTGGGGGTTCCTCCAGTGAATTTTCAGGGGGAGCCCGTGGAGCTTAAAGAATCCTTAAGTCGCGTCGCTGTCCCGATTGGCTGGTCGGCCCGCCGAACCGACCGAAAGGTTGATCGCCGCCGGTGCAATGTTCGGTCGCCCCGGGTCCGTCAACAAGGCGGGACACCGGGAGGTGCAGGTGACGTACGAGGAGTTCGCCGACGCGCGGCTGGGTGCTCTGCTGCGGTACGCGGTGATGCTGACCGGCGATCCGCACCAGGCGCAGGACCTGGTGCAGGAGACCATGGTGCGGGTCCAGCTGAACTGGCGGCGGGTGGCCCGCACCGACGCCCCGGAGCGGTACGTCCGCCGGATGCTCACCAACCAGTACGTCGACTGGCGGCGCGGCTCGTGGGCCCGTCGGGTGCTGTTGCGCAGCGACCCGGACGAGGCGGTGCCGGCGCCGACCGACCACGCGCAGTCCGCGGTGGACCGCGACCAGGTCTGGTCCTGGCTGTCCCGGCTGCCCCGCCGGCAGCGCGCCACGCTGGTGCTCCGCTACTACGAGGACCTGCCCGACGCGGAGATCGCCGAGATCCTCGGCTGCGCCGTCGGGACGGTCCGCTCCTGCATCTCCCGCGCGCTGGCCACCCTCCGAGCCGAGTACGTGGAGGTCTGCTCATGATCGAGGACGACCTGCGGGCCGCCTTCGCCCGGCACGAGTCGCTGGCCCCGCCCGCCGGTCCGGTCCGGGCCGCCATCGACCAGACCGTGGTCCGCCGCCGGCGCCGCCTCCGGCTCGCCGGTACGGCGATGGCGGTGGTCGCCGCGGCCCTGACCGGCTTCACCGCGATCGCTCCCCAGCACCGCGAGGCCGGGACCCTGCTGGCGGAGCCCACCGCCTCGGCACCCACCGGCGCGCTGAACGTGCTGCTGCTCGGCGTCGACGCGGCCGGCCCCGACGAATCCCGCCGGGCCGACTCCATCCTGCTGGTGCATGTTCCAGCGGATCGGAGCCGGCTCTACCTCGTCTCGCTCCCGCGTGACCTGCTGGTGCCGATCCCCGGACAGGGGACGGACAAGCTCAACAAGTCGTTCACCTCCAGTGCCACGTCGGGCAACGGCGACCTGACCCGCGGCTACGACCGCACCCGACAGGTGGTCGCCCAGCTCACCGGCGTACGGATCGACGCGGGTGCGGTGCTGACGTACCGGGCGGCGCGCGACCTCACCGACGCGGTCGGCGGCGTACCGGTCTGCCTGCCCGCCCCGGTGCGCTCGGTGCACACCGACCGGCGCTTTCCGGCCGGCTGTCAGCAACTCGGCGGCGGCGAGGTGGTAGACCTGCTCCGCCAGCGCTACGGCCTACGTGACGCGGCCCGGGACCGGGACCGCAACGCCGAACGGTACGCGGCCGGGCTGCTCCGCCAGATCCACGAGCGCGGTGGACTGACCGATCCCGTGCTGTTCTCGAAGCTGATCGGGCAGGTCGGCTCCGGCCTGGTAACCGACACCGGGGACCTGTCCCTGCCCAGTCTGGTGTCGATGGCCGGGCAGGCGGCCGACGCCGAGCCGGTCGGGCTCGGGCTGCCAGTCCGGTATGTGGATAAGCCGACCATCGGGTTCGGCCTCGACCCCGCTCTCGCCCCGGGCTTCCTCGACGCGCTGCGCAACGACCGGCTCGGCGAGTGGACGGAGGCCCACCCGGACCAGGTCAACACGCTGCGCTGACGTGGGAGGGGCGCCGCGGCCCCTCCCACGGCGTCAGCGGTAGTCGTCCTCGTCGGCGGTGACCACCCGGGCCTGTTCCATCGCGTCCCAGTCGTCGACCTCCATGCCGCGGTGCGGCTCGATCTCGCCGTCCTCCGGGTTGATCACCGTCGCCTGCTCGACCGCGTCGGCCGGCTCCGCCTCCAGATCCCGCTCCTCCGGAGCGAGGTGGTCACTCGGGGCGAAGTCCTCGTCGGGCTGACCCATCGTCCCTCCCTGGATCTCGGTGCGGACAGTTACCACCACACCGTACGGGCTGGCTCCGGTCCCCGCTCGGAGCCGGACCGAACCAGCGCGGCCGGGGCCGGCGGGCCTGGCGGCCGGCGGGCCCGGACCGCCGCCCGGGCGAGTCGGCGGATTGTCCCTCCGGGCCCGGTTTCCGATGCCAGGATGGTGGCGTGGGCCTCCTGATCCGACTGGTGATCACCGCGTTCGCGCTGTGGATCACCACGCTGATCGTGCCCGGAGTGGAGGTGACCGGGCGCACCGGTGCGGACACGGTGCTCACCCTGGTCGTGGTGGCGCTCATCTTCGGCGTGGTCAACGCGGTGCTCAAGCCGGTCATCAGGGTGTTCGGCTGCGTGTTCTACCTGCTCACGCTCGGTCTGTTCGCGCTCGTGGTCAACGCCCTGCTGTTCCTGCTCACCGGCTGGATCGCCCGGCAGCTGCAGTTGCCGTTCCAGGTGGACGGCTTCTGGGCCGGCTTCTGGGGAGCGATCGTGATGGCCGTGGTGAGCTGGCTGATCAACGTCGTGGTGCCGGACCGGCCGGATCGCCGGTGAGCGGTTCCCGGGCCGGTTGTGCCGGTCGCCGCCTCCTACGGGATACTGCCCGCGGTGGACAGCGCGGTCCGGCGCACCCAAGGAAGACAGCGGCCTGCACGGCCGACAGTGGTAAGTAAGGAGCGTTCGACATGCCCATCGCTTCCCCCGAGGCTTACGCGGAGATGCTGGACCGCGCCAAGGCCGGCCACTACGCGTACCCCGCCATCAACGTGACTTCGTCGCAGACGCTGAACGCGGCGCTGAAGGGCTTCGCCGACGCGGAGAGCGACGGCATCATCCAGGTCTCCACCGGTGGCGCCGAGTACCTCTCCGGGCCGTCCGTGAAGGACATGGTCACCGGCGCGACCGCGTTCGCCCTGTACGCCCGCGAGGTGGCGAAGAACTACCCGGTCAACATCGCCCTGCACACCGACCACTGCCCGAAGGAGAAGCTGGACAAGTTCGTCCGGCCGCTCATGAAGATCTCGCAGGAGCGGGTGCAGCGCGGCGAGGAGCCGCTGTTCCAGTCGCACATGTGGGACGGCTCGGCCGTGCCGGTGGCGGAGAACCTGGAGATCGCCGCGCAGCTGCTCGACGAGGCGGCCAAGGGCAAGATCGTCCTCGAGATCGAGGTCGGCGTGGTCGGCGGCGAGGAGGACGGCGTCGAGAACGCGATCAACGAGAAGCTGTACACCACCGTCGAGGACGGCCTGGCCATGGTCGACGCGCTCGGCCTCGGCGAGAAGGGCCGCTACATGGCGGCGCTGACCTTCGGCAACGTGCACGGCGTCTACAAGCCGGGCAACGTCAAGCTGCGTCCCGAGGTGCTCAACCACATCCAGGTGGCGGTCGGCGCCAAGTACGGCAAGGAGAAGCCGCTCAGCCTGGTCTTCCACGGCGGTTCCGGCTCGCTGCTGTCGGAGATCCGCGAGGCGCTGGACTACGGCGTGGTGAAGATGAACATCGACACCGACACCCAGTACTGCTTCACCCGGCCGGTGGTGGACTTCATGTTCCGCAACTACGACGGCGTGCTCAAGGTCGACGGCGAGGTCGGCAACAAGAAGATGTACGACCCGCGGGTCTGGGGCAAGGCCGCCGAGGCCGGCATGGCCGCCCGGGTCGTCGAGGCCTGCGAGGCGCTGCGCTCCACCGGCACCACCATGAACAAGTAGTCCGCCAGCACGTCGCGGCGGCCGGCTCCCGGATCGGGGGCCGGCCGTTCGTGTCTCACCCGGCGGTGAGCAGCCGGACCGCCTCCCGTACGTCGTCGGTGAGGTGCACGGTGGACGACAGGTCGCCGAACGGGGACGCGGCCAGCAGCGGCCGCAGCAGCGCCTCGACCGGTAGCTCGGTGGTCCAGTAGGTCCGGTCGAGGAAGACGTACGCCCCGCTCGCGCCGTCGGTGCCGTAGTAGGTCTTGGTGGCCGCCTGGAACACCTCCTGCACGGTCCCGGCCCGGCCGGGCGCGAACACGATCCCGCCCCGGGCCAGCCGCAGGATCGTGTCCTCCCGGATCGCGTTGGAGAAGTACTTGGCGATCCGCCCGGCGAACAGGTTCGCCGGCTCGTGCCCGTACAGCCAGGTGGGGATGGCCAGCCCACCCGAGCGGGCCCACTCGGTGCCGGCCGCGGCGGGACGCGGCGCGGGCAGCGTCGGCCCGGCGCCGTACCGCTCCCGGACCCGGAGCGCCACCTCCGTGTAGCGGTCGTGGTCGGTGAAGTCGGGGGCGGTGGCGAGCAGGTCGATCGCCCCGGTCAGCTCCTCCGCCGGCCAGGCCGCGAGGAACGCGCCCAGGTTGGCCGCCTCCATCACGCCGGGCCCGCCGCCGGTCACCACCAGCCGGTCCGCCCGCGCCAGCTCCCAGCCCAGCACCGCCGCCATCCGGTACGCGGCGCTGCCGCGCGGCACCGCGTGCCCGCCCATCACGCCCACCACGGACTGCGGCCCGTGCACCGCCAGCCAGGTCCGGGTGGCGTCCGCCAGGGCGTTGTCCACCCCGTGGTCGTGCAGCCGCTGGCCGAGCGCCTCCCGGACGTCCGGCAGCGCGCCGCCGTGCGCGCGGAAGTGCGCGTACACCCGGGTGTCGTACATCCCGGCGAAGCCGCCGTCGGCGAAACCGGCGGCCAGGTCGTCGGCGGTGTAGAGGTGGGCCGGCTGGGTGGGGTAGGGCAGCCCGGAGAAGGGCGGGACCACGTTCGCGCCGCGCCGGACCAGGTCCGCGCCGACCTCCCGGCCGGCGAACCGGCAGCCCACGAAGAGGGCTCCGGCGACCTCGACGTCGCGCAGGTCGGGGACCGGGTCGAGGTCGAGGCGGAGGCCCTGCACGGTCAGGCCGGCGAGGGTCCCCTCGGCCAGCCGCCGGTCGAGCTCGGCCCGGGTCTCGATCTCGTCGATGCTGGTGTCGTGCGGCTCGATGACGTCCGCGGGAGGTGGGGTCGGCACGAGATCATCCTGCCCCGGCCGGGCAAGCCGGCAAACTCCGGCCGGACGGACAGGAGCCCGGCGACCAGGCCACCGGGCTCCTGCGTAACCGGGTCCTGGGGAGGCTCCGGATCTTTAGTTTTAGTGGAAAGCATCTCCGCGTGGCATGGGCCGCGGGTATGTGCCGGCGCGCCGCAGGCGTGACGAACCCCTCAGCCGTTCAGTTGACCGGCTCGCCGGACCCCCTCGCGTACCCCCGCGCGAAGCGGGTTGAATGGGGCGATGCAGAACCTGTTGCCTGAGCCACCGGCCACCCTCCTGCCCGCGCACGAGGAGGCCGACGCCGCGCTGGCCGCCGCCGCCCAGCAGGACACCGATGGGGCGTACCAGGACGTCGCGGCCCACTTCCCGGTCTACAGCGCGGGCTGGGCGGCGCTCGCCGCCCGGGCGCTCGCCGCGGGCCAGGTGATCCCGGCGTACGCCTACGCGCGTACCGGCTACCACCGGGGGCTGGACCAGCTGCGCCGCAGCGGCTGGAAGGGATTCGGCCCGGTGCCCTGGTCGCACAAGCCCAACCGGGGCTTCCTCCGCTGCCTCTACGTGCTCTCCCGAGCGGCCGGCGAGATCGGCGAGGCGGACGAGGCGGCCCGCTGCGCCCAGTTCCTCCGCGACTGCGACCCGGCCGCCGCAGACGCCCTCGCCAGCCTCTGACCTGCGGCGACGGCCAGTCCGACCCATCCGGTCGGGCCGGCCGTCGCGCCGGTTCACAGGCCTTCCGCCACCGCGGCGGCGATCTTCAGCCAGGCGTCCCGGGTGGCCGAGGAAAGGTGCCCGTACCGGATCGGCTCGCCGGTGTCGATGAGCCGCTCGTACGGCGCGAGCAGCACCGCCCGGGTCCGGGCGGCGAAGTGCCCCTGGATGGCCGGCAGGTCGATCTCCTTGCGCGACGGCGGCATCGACACCACCGTCACCGCCTGCCGGACCAGCCGCTGCCGGCCGCTCTGCTCCAGGTGGTCGAGCATCCGCGCGGCGGTCTCCGCCGAGTCGTTCCGGGCCGACATGGTGACCACGAGCTGGTCGGTGGCGTCCATCGCGGCCTGCCAGTTCTGCGCCCGGACGTTGTTCCCCGTGTCCACGAAGATCAGCTTGTAGAAGCGGCTGACCACCTCGCGGATCTCGGCGAACGCGGCGGCGGTGAGCATCTCGCCGCCGGTCGCCGACTCGTCCGAGGCGAGCACGTCGAACATCCCCTCGCCCTGCGAGCGGACGTACTGCGACAGGTCGCCGACCCGCCCGTGCGCGCCCTGGAACTGGGCCAGGTCGCGCAGCATGTCCCGCACCGTACGTGAATGGAAGTCCTGCTGGGCCCGCATGCCGAGGGTCCCCTGGGTCTCGTTGTTGTCCCAGGCCAGCACGTAGCCGCCGCGCTTCTGACCGAAGGTCATGGCGAGCAGCAGGATGGCGACCGTCTTGCCGGCGCCACCCTTCGGGTTGACCACGGTCACCTGGCGCAGCCCGCCGAAGTTGCGCCGGACCATCTCGATGTCGCGCCGTACCTCCTGCTCGTGCCGCCCGGGCGGGAGCCGGACCAGGCCGATCCGGTTCACCACCGCCCGGACGCCCATGGTGGCCACCGGATCGACCGGCCTGGCCTGCCGGCGCCGGGCGAAGTCCTCGGCGGTCGGGGTGGCTCCGCCCTCCGGCGTCCAGGCGGGCTCCGGGAACCCGGCCGGCGCCGGCTGCTGCTGCATCGGGGGGCCGGGCTGCTGCGGCGGGGTCCCCGGCTGGGGTGCCGGTGGGCCGGGCTGCTGCGGCGGAGTGCCCTGCTGCGGCCAGGCGGGCGGATACCAGCCCGGCGACGGGCTGGGCGGCACAGGCCCGCCCGCCCCGGGCGGCGGGTACGCCGACTGGTCCGGCTGCCCGTATCCGACCGGCCCCGGCGGGTACGCGTTGCCGTTCCCGTACGGGGACGGCGGGGGCGGCACGCCCCGGGAAGGCGGGAACGGCCCAAGCCGGGGCGGCGGCGGAGCGTCCGGCTGCCCGTCGGTGGGCGGTCCGGCGGCGGGCGGTCCGGCGCTCGGTGCGGCAGGGCTGGGCGTCGCCGGAATGGGCGGTCCGGTGGCGGGTGTGGGGCCGGTGGCGAGGGGTTCGGCCGGCGGGGTCGCGGTGCCCGGTCCTGGCGTGTCGGTGGCCGACTCGGCCGGCGCGGTGGTCGACCGCTGCGGCGGCTGGGCCCAGGGCGAGTCCGTCCGGCTGCCGGTGCTGGCCGGGGTGTCGCCGGCCTGGCCCGACCCGTTCGGGGACCGGTCCGGGTCGCCGGTTCCGCCGTCCGCTCCCGCGCTGCCCGCTGCCGACCCGATCGCCGGGGTGCCGGCCGACGTGTCAGCGGCGCCCGTGGACGTGCCTCCGGCGACTGCCGGGGCGGCGCCGGTCGCGGGCTGGTCGAGGGGCGTGCCTGCGGTGACTGCCGGGGCGGCGCCAGTCGCGGGCTGGTCGAGGGTGAACGGGAGATCCAGGTCGACCGGAAGCTGCGCCGCGCGGGGCGCGGGCACCCCGTTGCCGGCGCCGCCCGCCCGCGTCCCGTGGTCCGCGGCCGCGCCGGTGGCCGTGGCGTCGCGGGCCGGTCCCGTGGCCGCCCGTTCCGGCGCCGCCCCGGCCACGCCGTCCGGGGCCGGATCGGATGGGCCGTTCGGGCCCGCGCCCGCCGCGCCGTTCGGGCCCGCACCCGCCCCGCCGTCCAGGCCCGCGCCCGTCGCGTTGTCCGGGGCTGCGGCGGCCGCGCCGTCCGGGGCCGGATCAGGCAGGCCGTTCGGACCCGTGCCCGCGACCCCGTCCGGGGCCGCACCCGCCGCGCCGTCCGTGGCCGGTGCGGTGGCCGGGCCGTCCACCGTCGCGCCGGGCGGTCTACCCGGCGCGGGTGCCGGTGCGGTGGCGTCCGGGGGCGGGGCCGGCCAGGCGGGCGCGCCCGGTTGGGTGGGGGCCGCCCAGGGCGGAACGCGGTCGGTCTGCTCCGGCGGCCAGAGCGGTTCGATGTCCCGCTCCGGCACCTGCGGTTGGCCCGGTACGTGGGCCCGGTCGGCGTTCTCGTGCACCACGGTTCCTCCCCATTCCTCCCGCCGAGGATAGGAGGTCCGGCTGACCGGGAGGCGCCACGAGATCGACGGAGGTCAGGCCGTCCAGACCGCCCACGCGCCCGGCTCGGTCCACCAGGACCGCTTCCGGCTCAACTCGCCCTCGACGCCATCGTCGAGGAAGGGCACCTTCTCATCGCGGGGCACGACCGCCACAGCCCGGCCCCGGGCCCGGCGCACCTCAAGGCGTACCCGCTTCCTGCCCAGCGCGGAGCGGGTGACCACGGGAACGGCCACCGCCACCTCGACCCGGCCGTCGGTCGGGTCCGGGTCAGCCAGCAGCGTCACGTCGTCGAGGCGCGCGTACCCGGCGGCGTTGCCGATCGCGCAGGCCATGATCGGTTCCTCGCCGTCGGAGAGGATCGCGTCGTCGACCTCCACCCGGCCGCGCCAGTGCAGCGGCCGGCCCGCGTCGTCGGCGGCACCGAGCAGCGCGCCGTCCAGGGTCACCGAGCCGCCGTCGTTGCGCAGCAGGTCGAGCCGGCGGGCGCTGCCGTCCAGCACCGCCGCGGCCACCGCCGCCGGGTCGCGCGGCAACCCGAGCTGCGCGGCCAGGTCACCCGCCGTCCCGCCGCGGGCCGGATCGAGCGGGAGTACGCCGATCGGGGGCAGGTCCGGGACCGTCCGGTTGCCGGGCAGATCGGCGGGGCGGCGGCTGGGCGGCGGAGCGTACCGCCGGACCAGCCGGCGCAGCACGGCGCGCAACTGCCCGTCACTGGCCGTGGCGATCACCAGGCGGGTCTTGCCGTCCGGGTCGGGCCAGGTGAGGCCGTCCTCCCGCGGCGGTCCGTCGAGCCGGGCCAGCACCTCGTCGATCTCGGCATCCGAGCGGGCGGTGACCGTCACCACCCGGGCACCCCGGGCGGTCAGCGCGTCCGCGCAGGCCAGCACCGGTACGCGCGGGGTCTCGCAGCGCTCCTCGGGCCGTGCGTCGCCGGCCTCGTCGGCGCCACCGCAGCAGGCTCCGCCGCTGCCACAGCCGCCACCGGGAGCATCCCGCTCCGAGCCGAGGCTGAGCAGCATCACGTCGTACACGAAGGAGCCTCCTGCTTCTCGGCGAACCCCTGCCGGCCTCGCCGTCACTACTTGTTAGCCTGACACCCCGGGCTCGCTGACCGGTCGCCACCTGGCACCCGAGCCTTCTGGAGGCGGAGAAGATGCCAGCGATCGTGCTCCTCGGTGCCCAGTGGGGCGACGAGGGCAAGGGCAAGGTTACCGACCTGCTGGGTGGGCGGGTCGACTACGTGGTGCGCTACTCCGGCGGCAACAACGCCGGGCACACGGTGATCACCCCGGACGGCCAGAAGTACGCACTGCACCTCATGCCGTCCGGCGCGCTCTCGCCGAGCGCCATGATCGTCATCGGCAACGGCGTGGTGGTCGACCCGAAGGTGCTGCTGGAGGAGATCGACGGCCTCGCCGAGCGGGGTGTGGACGTCTCCCGGCTGCGCATCTCCGGCGACGCGCACCTGATCATGCCGCACCACCGGGCGCTGGACCGGGTGGTCGAGCGCTACCTCGGCTCGTCCCGGATCGGCACCACCGGCCGCGGCATCGGCCCCGCGTACGGGGACAAGGTCGCCCGGATGGGCATCCGGCTCCAGGACCTGCTCGACCCCGGCATCCTGCGCAAGAAGCTGGAGCTGGCGCTCCGCGAGAAGAACCAGGTGCTGTTCAAGGTCTACAACCGCAAGGCGATCGACGTCGACGCGACGATCGAGGAATACCTGGGCTACGCCGAGCGGCTCAAGCCGTACATCGCCGAGACCCGGGCGATGCTCTGGGACGCGCTGGACCGCGGCGAGACGGTCCTGCTGGAGGGTGCCCAGGCCACCATGCTCGACATGGACCACGGCACGTACCCCTTCGTCACCTCGTCGAACCCGACGGCCGGCGGGGCGTGCGTGGGCGCGGGCATCCCGCCGACCGCGATCACCAAGGTCATCGCGGTGAGCAAGGCGTACACCACCCGGGTGGGCGCGGGGCCGTTCCCGACCGAACTCTTCGACGACAACGGCCGGCACCTCGTCAAGATCGGCCACGAGTACGGCACGACCACCGGCCGGGAGCGCCGCGCCGGCTGGTTCGACGCGGTCGTGGCCCGGTACGCGTGCCGCCTCAACGGCGTCACCGACCTGGTCGTCACCAAGCTGGACGTGCTCACCGGCCTGCCCAAGGTGCCGATCTGCGTCGGGTACCAGATCAACGGCGAGCGGGTCGACGACATGCCGATGACGCAGACCGACTTCCACCACGCGACGCCGATCTACGAAGAGCTCGACGGCTGGTGGGAGGACATCACCAAGGCCCGGACCGAGGACGAACTCCCCGAGAACGCCCGCCGCTACATTGCCAGGATCGAGGACCTCACCGGCACCCGCGTGAGCGTGGTCGGCGTAGGCCCCGGCCGCGACGAAAACGTCCTCCGCCACCCCCTCCTCCCCTAACCCCGGGAGGTTCGCCTCGTTGATCATGAAGTTGTTGCGGTGACACGCCGGTGTCGCCGGCAATAACTTCATGATCAACGGCGAGGCGCCCGGGCGTTGTCCACAGGGGGTGGGCGGGTTATCCACAGGGGTGTCGGTGTGGGCCGGGTGGGGCGGATCGTCGGCGGGTGTGGATGCTCTGACGATCGTGCGAAGGATGGCCGCCGCCCGGGACGGCGTGGTCACGCTGGCTCAGGCGCGGGCTGCCGGGCTCAACGTGCACGAGGTGCACCGGTTGTGCCGCAGTGGCCGTTGGCGGGTTGTTTCCCGGATCGGGTACCTCGTTGACGCGGATCGTTACGACGGCATTCCCCGACGTGCTCGGATCAGGGCTGCTGTGGCCTCGTTCGGCCCCGGTGCGGCTGCCGTACTCGGCACCGCGGCTGAACTGCACGGCATCGAGGGGCTTCCCCGAACTGACGAGATCCACCTGTCCTTGTCCGGGCCGGCAGCTCGACCAGCCCGACTCGCCCAACCCGACGTGGTGGTCCATCAACTGGTCATCGCCCCGGCGCAGTTCGAGCGGGTCGTCGGCATCATGACCACCGATCCGTTGCGCACCCTCGCCGACCTCATACTCCGTGCGGAGCGGTACACCGCGGTTTCGCTGTTGGACTCCGCGTTGAACCGCGGTCTGATCTCCGTTGCCGATCTCGCACGGGTGCCATCCCTGTTGAGGGGTCGACGGGGTGCGGTCGCAGCTCGTGGCTACCTGGTGGAGGCCAACGGCCTGGCGCAGTCGCCGTTGGAGACGCGCACCCGCCTGCGCTGCGTGGACGGGAGGGTGCCGTCAGATGTCCTCCAGCTTCCGGTACGCGACCACGGCGGCTACCTCATCGGTATCGGTGATCTGGGCTGGCGAGGCCCGCACGTCATCGCCGAGGCGGACGGCCGTGAGGTGCACCGCAGCCCGGACGCCCTCTTCGCCGATCGTCACCGCCAGAATCGTCCGATCAACGCCGGCTGGACGATTCTCCGCTTCACCTGGTCCGACACCCTCCGTCCCGATTACATCCCCGGCATGGTCCGCCAGGCGATCGCCGCCGCTGCGTACCGTCGATCATGAAGTTGTTGTCTGTCGCGTCGGCGTATCGGAGCAATAACTTCATGATCAACGGGGTGGGGTGGTGGGGTCAGTAGGATCTGGGTGTGCGGGTTTTGGTTGTGGGTGGTGGGGGGCGGGAGCATGCGCTCGCGCTCGGGTTGTCCGGTGATCCAGCCGTCACGGCGTTGATCGCGGCGCCGGGGAATCCTGGGATCGCGGCGGTGGCTGAGCTGCGGGAGGTCGCTTCGACCGATCCGGCGGCGGTGGCGGCGCTCGCCGTCGAGGTGGGTGCCGACCTGGTGGTGATCGGGCCGGAGGCGCCGCTGGTGGCCGGGGTCGCCGACGCGGTACGCGCCAAGGGCATCCCCGCGTTCGGCCCGTCGGCGGAGGCGGCCCGGCTGGAGGGTTCCAAGACGTTCGCCAAGGACGTGATGACCGCCGCCGGGGTGCCCACCGCCCGGGCGTACACCTGCGCTGATCAGGAGAGCACCGGCGCGGCGCTGGACGAGTTCGGGCCGCCGTACGTGGTGAAGAACGACGGGCTGGCCGCCGGTAAGGGCGTCGTGGTGACCACCGACCGGGCGGTCGCCGAACGGCACGCGCAGGACTGCGGCCGGGTGGTGGTCGAGGAGTACCTTGCCGGGCCCGAGGTCTCCCTCTTCGTGGTCACCGACGGGGAGGCGGCCCTGCCGCTGCTGCCCGCGCAGGACTTCAAGCGGGTCGGCGACGGCGACACCGGCCCGAACACCGGCGGCATGGGGGCGTACGCGCCGCTGCCGTGGGCACCGCCCGGCCTGGTGGACGAGGTGATGCGCGACGTCGTGCACCCGACGCTGGCCGAGATGCGCCGCCGGGGCACCCCGTTCGCGGGCCTGCTCTACGTGGGCCTGGCGATCACCGCCGCCGGCCCTCGCGTGATCGAGTTCAACGCCCGCTTCGGCGACCCGGAGACCCAGGTCGTCCTCGCCCTGCTGGAGACGCCGCTCGCCGGGCTGCTGCACGCCGCCGCCACCGGCACGCTGGCCGCGCACCCGCCGCTGCGCTGGCGGGACGGCGCGGCGGTCACCGTCGTGGTGGCAGCCGAGGGATACCCGGCGGCACCGCGTACCGGTGACGTGATCACCGGCGCGGACCGCGCCGGGGTCATCCACGCCGGCACCCGCCGGGACGCCGACGGCACGCTCCGCTCCGCCGGGGGCCGGGTCCTCTGTGGTACGGCCACCGGCCCGGACCTGGCCGCCGCGCGGGACGCCGCCTACGCCCTGGTACGCGACATCGGGCTGGCCGGCTCGCACCACCGCACCGACATCGCCGCCGACGCGGTGGCCGGCCGGATCACCGTCCCCGCCTGACCGCCTGACCCGCCCGAGCGGTCGAGGCCCGAGGTCTTGACTGGCCGCCTGGCCGGCCCGAGTGGCCGCGGCTCGAGGGTCCTGACCGGCCGGCCCGCCCGAGCGGTCAACGTCTGAGCGCCCTGACCGGCCGGCCCCGCGATCGCGGGTGCGACCGGGGGAGACGGGCGGGCGGGCCGTGCTATCCCACCACCGGCTCGGACGGCCGGACCTCGGCTGACGTCCGGGCGCGCCCGATGATCCGGTCGAGCAGGTTGGCGGTGGCCCGTTCGATCCGCTCGTCACGGTGCCCGGGGCGGTTCAGCGCCATCGTCCAGCAGAGTGTGCCGGTGGCGAAGACGAGTCCGCCCTGCGGCGTCTCGTACAGGTGCGTGCTCTGCAGCCGCTGGGCACCCTCCCGGGTGCGGTACGGCGACCGGCTCAGCACGGTGGCGGCGACGGCGGGCGGCCAGGGCGCGGTGGGGTAGCGACCGTCGGCCTCGCCGCCGACCACCCCGGGGATCCGGTCGCCGTCGGCCACTCCGGTGCCGGCCCAGAACCAATGGCTCGCCGACTGGACCACCAGCGGCTGCGGCGCGCCGACGATGCCGTTGTACTGCACGCCGATCAGTTCCTGTTCGGGCTGGCCCATGTCGCGCCAGCGGATGGTGGGGCCGGCGGCATCCTGACCCGGGTCGGGCGTGGACTTGGTGCAGGCGACCAGGCGCTCGGCGCGCCCGTCGGCGGCCGGCCGGACCCGGATGTGCCAGTAGACGCTGTTGGCGCCGAGGAAGGCCAGGCTCCGGCCGGCCGCGACCGCCCGTTCCGCGGCCCGGCGCATCTCCACCGACCAGTACTCGTCGTGCCCGCCGAACACGATGCCCCGGTATCGGGTCGGGTCGAGTCGGCCGGAGTGCAGGTCGAAGCTGGTCGCGTAGCTGACGTCGTACCGGTTGCGCTCCAGCCACTGGATGACGTCGTGGTCCCGGGTGAGGTGGCTCGGAATGCCGTCGTCGGCGTACGGCCGGTCGAACGAGACCTCCCGGGCCCGGACCAGGGGGTCCCGCCGGCCGTTCGTGTAACCGTTGTAGAGGCTCTTGCCGTTCAGCCCGTCCGTCGGCCACTGGTTGTACGCCTGCCAGGTGGTGACCGGCAGCACCACGCAGAGCGCGGCGGTCCGTCCGTCGTCGCGGACGACGAACGGGGTGCAGGCACGCCAGCCCGCGGCCGAGGTGAACACCGCCTGGTAGAGCCCCGAGGTCCAGTGCTCGGGGATCCGCAGGCTCCAGGACACCGGCCACCGGCAGGCGATGGTCCCGGTCGCCGGGTCGGCCGCCGGCACGGGTTGTGGCACCCCGGCCAGGTCCGGGCTGGTCAGCATGGTGCGCGCGCCGGCGCCGTCATACCAGCCGAGCCGGTGGACGGTGATCCGGAACGGGCCGGCGGGGTTGACGGCCACGTGGAAGTCCACGGTCTCGCCGGGGACGATGCTGGTCTTCGAGGCGTACCCCTGGATCTGGCGCTGCCGGTCGTCGGCGGCGGGCGGGCCGTCCTGCGGCCACCAGGGTTGCCCGGCCGCGTGGTTCTCCACCTCGACGGGCGGGGGTTGGCGGCGGACGAGGGTGCCGGCGCGGCGCCGGCCGAGGACGGGTTCGGTGGCGCCGAACGCCGTGGCGGAGGCGCCGCCGAGGAGGAGGCCGAGCGCCCAGCGTCGGCGGAGTCGGACCATCGCGCAGCTCCCGAACACGAGAACGGACCTGCCGGGGACCGCCGGCGGATGCGAAGGTATCACCCCGTGGGGCGGGGCCAAATCTCCCTTTTGGCCCCTTGACTTCAGCCGTAGTAACGGCGTAGCTCGCGGGTGAGTACCTTGCCGGTGGCGTTGCGCGGCAGGTACTTCACGAAGACCACGTCCCGGGGCACCGAGAAGCGGGCCAGGTAGTGCCGCACGTACTCGCGGACCGCCTCCGGGTCGAGGGTCTCGCCGGGGTGCAGGGCCAGGAACGCGGCCAGGCGCTGGCCGTACTCGGCGTCCGGTACGCCGATCACCGCGACTTCGCGGACCTGCGGCAGCCGGGCGATCAGGTCCTCCAGCTCGGAGGGGAAGACGTTCTCGCCCCCGGAGACGATCATGTCGTCGGCCCGCCCGTCGACGAAGAGCAGGCCGTCGCCGTTGAGCCGGCCGAGGTCGCCAGTGTCCATCAGGCCGCCCTGGCGCTCCCGGCTGGCCCCCGACGTGTAGCCCTCGAAGAGCATCTCGTTGCCCACGAAGATCCGCCCGACCTGCCCCTCCGGGACCGGCTCGCCGGCGTCGTCGAGGATCGCCAGCCGGGTGCCGTGCGGCGGCCGGCCGGCGCCGTTGGGTGCCGCGCGCAGGTCGGCCGGGCCGGCGATGGACGCCCAGGAGACCTCGGTCGAGCCGTAGAGGTTGTAGAGGATGTCGCCGTAGCGGTCCATGAACGCGGTGGCCAGCCCGCCGGGGAGGGCGGAGCCGCTGACCGCGACCACCTTGAGCGGCGGCCGGGGGGCCGGCGCGGGCACCTCCATCAGCCGTTGCAGCATCACTGGTACGGCGAACAGCGCGTCGCAGGACCACGCCGCCAGGGCGGTCAGCGTGGCGGCCGGGTCGAAGCGGCGGTGCAGCACGATGGTGGCCCGCAGCGCGAACGCTACCTGGAGAGCGGCGTACCCCCAGGTGTGGAAGAGCGGTGCGGCGATCATCACGGTGTCCCGGGCGTGCAGTGGGATCCGGTCGATGATGGAGACGAGCGGGCCGAAGCCGTTGGGCGTGGGCCGGCGGGCGCCCTTGGGCGCGCCGGTGGTGCCGGAGGTGAGGACGATGGTCCGCCCGTCCCGCTCCGGCGGCTGGAGCTGGTCCCCGGGGAGGGCGCCGGCGATCAGTTCCTCCCGGCCGCGCTCGTCGACCCGGTGCACGTCGGCGGGGAGGCCGAGGATCCGTTCGGCGAACTCGGCGTCGTGCACCAGCACCCGCAGCGCCTGCTCCTCCGCCACGGTGGCGAGCTGCGCCGCCGACAGCCCGGTGTTGACCAGTACGGCGTCCGCGCCGAGCAGCATCGCCGCGACGACCGCCTCGATCAGCCCGTGGTGGTTGCGGCAGAGCACGCCGACCCGGTCGCCGGCCCGTACGCCGAGCCCGGCCCGCATCGACCGGGCCAGCCGTTCCGCCCGGTCCAGCAGTTCCTGGTACGTCAGCGTTGCGCCGTGCTCGTCGACGACCGCGGTCCGCCCGGGGTCGCGGGCGGCGGCCTGGCGCAGCTCACCGGCGAGGCTCCAGCCCCATTTCCGCAGCGCACCCAGTTGGGAGGCGACCCGGATCGGCCGGCCCGGGTTGAGCAGGCCGCGTCGGGTCAGCGTGGCGACGATGAACGGCAGGTCCAAGCCGCAACCCTCCTTCGGGAGTCGGTGGGACCGGCGGCCCGACCCGCGACGTGCCACCGCTCGGCACAGCGGTGGATCGTCGCGGATCGGGTCGGGGTCCGCCGGCGATCAGCGGATCTGCATTCCGGAGATGGCCCGGGAGATGACCAGACGCTGGATCTCGGAGGTGCCCTCGAAGATGGTGTAGATCTTGGCGTCCCGGTACCAGCGCTCCACCGGGTGGTCGCGCAGGAAGCCGGCCCCGCCGAGGAGTTGGACCGCCTTCTCGGTGACCGAGACGGCCACCTCGCCGGCCTTGAGCTTGGACATCGAGCCCTCGCCGGCGGTGAACGGCCGGTTGTTGCGGCCCATCCAGGAGGCCCGCCAGACCAGCAGCCGCGCCGCGTCGATCTCCATCTTCATGTCGGCGAGCGCGAACGCGACCGCCTGGTTCTCGATGATCGGGCGGCCGAACTGGACCCGGTCCCTGGCGTAGTCGAGGGCGTACTCGTAGGCGGCGCGGGCCACCCCGAGCGCCTGCGCGCCGACGGTCGGGCGGGACAGCTCGAAGGTGCGCATCGCCGCCTGGCCGGAGGCGCGCTGCCCGGAGCGGGCCCGGGCCAGCCGCTCGTCCAGCGCCTCCCGGCCGCCGAGCAGGCAGCGCCCCGGCACCCGTACGTCGTCGAGGAAGACGTCGGCGGTGTGGGACGCGCGCAGCCCGAGCTTGCGCAGCTTCCGGGTGGCACTGAGCCCCGCCGTGCCGGGCGGTACGACGAACGCCGCCTGGCCGCGCGAGCCCAGTTCGGGGTCGACCGAGGCGGTGACCACGTGCACCCCGGCGATGCCGCCGTTGGTGGCGTACGCCTTCTGCCCGTTCAGCACCCACTCGTCGGTGGCCTCGTCGTAGCTGGCGCGGGTACGCATCGACCCGACGTCGGAGCCGGCCTCCGGCTCGGTGGTGCAGAACGCGGCCACCGCCGGCTGGTCGACGTCACCGAAGCACTGCGGCACCCACTCGACGAGCTGATCGGGGGTGCCGGCGCCGTAGATGGCGGCGACCGCCAGCGAGGTGCCGAAGATGCTCAGCCCGATGCCGGCGTCGCCCCAGAACAGCTCCTCGCTGGCGATCGGGAGGGAGAGCCCGGTGGGGTCGGCCCAGCAGGTGGCGAGGAACTCGAAGCCGTACAGGCCGACCTTCGCCGCCTCCTGGATGATCGGCCAGGGCGTCTCCTCGCGGGCGTCCCACTCGGCCGCGGCCGGGCGCACGACCTCGGCCGCGAAGCCGTGCACCCAGTCGCGGAGGTCCCGCTGTTCCTCGTTCAGGTCGAGCGAGAACTCCACCATGTTCAGGCCTTCGGGATGTCGAACAGGTTGGCGATGTTGGCGGCGAGGCCCAGGTCGCCCTTGGCCTTCAGCTTGCCGGTCATGAACATCATGACCGGGTTCCCGCCACCGGAAACGATCTTCAGGAACTCGACCGGGCCCATGGTGAGGCTGAGCTTCGGGTCCCGCTGCGGGGTGTCGGAGACGGCGCAGGTGCCGTTCTCGATGACGATCTCGTAGGTGTCGGTGCCGCCGTCGGGGCGTCCGGTGACGTTCCAGTGGATGACCGCGTTGGTGGAGCCGGCGCGGTCGGCCCGGAACAGGGTCGGCATCCGGTTGAAGACCTCGCTCAGGATCTTGCCGCGCAGGTCGCCGGTCATGATCCCGGCGATCTTGTCGTCGGGAGTGGACTTGACCAGCTGCGCGAACTCCTTCGGGCCGACGTTCGCGAAGTTGGCCGGGTCGAAGTCAGTCATGGGGAATTGCACCTTCCGGAGCGGGCCGACTTTGGTTACTCTCGCGTAACCTTACGCACGGGTAGGTATGCTCGCAAGGGTGTCCAGCCCGACCTTCAAGCGCCTGCCCCGGGCCGTACGCGAACAGCAGATGCTCGACGCGGCGGTCAAGGTGTTCTCACGCAGGGGTTTCCACGCCGCCAGCATGGACGAGATCGCCGACGACGCCGGCATCTCCAAGCCGATGGTCTACGCGTATCTCGGCACGAAGGAGGAACTCTTCGTCGCCTGCCTGCACCGGGAGGGCACCCGGCTGATGGAGGCCATCGCCGGCGCGGCCGCCCCCGACCTGCCCGCCGACGAACGGCTCTGGCGGGGGCTGCGGGCCTTCTTCGGCTTCGTCGGCGCATACCGGGACGGCTGGGCGGTGCTCTACCGGCAGGCCCGCGGCGAGCGGCCGTTCGCCGCGGAGGTGGCCACCATGCGCGGCCGGCTGATCGAGGTGGTCGCCGGCATGCTCGACCACGCGCTGCGCGCGAAGGGGCGCGAGGTGCGTGCCATCGACCTGGAGGTGGTCGCGTACGCCCTGGTCGGGGCGAGCGAGTCGCTGGCCGACTGGCTCGCCGACCACCCGGAGGCGGACCCGGAGAAGACCGCCACCCGGATGATGAACGTCGCCTGGCTCGGCGCCGACCGCCTGCTGCGCGGCGTCACCTGGCACCCCCCGACCGACTAGCCTGGCTCAGCGGGCGGCGGCGCGGGATCGGGACCGCCGGCGGGCCCAGCGGACCGCCTCGAACAGGCCGGTGGCCACGAGCGACAGGCCCACCCCGACGAGCAGGCCCAGGATCGGGTTCTCCTTGAAGGCCAGCCCGCCGAAGAAGCCGAGCAGCCCGCAGTAGAGCGCCCAGGCGGCGCAGGCGAGCACGTCGTACATCAGGAAGCAGTGCACCGGGTAGCGGACCGCGCCCATGGTCAGGGTGACCGCGGTCCGGCCGCCCGGGACGTAGCGGGCGGTGGTCAGGATCAGGCCGCCGCGCCGGTCGACCGCCCGGCGGGCCCACTCGGAACTCGCGCGCCGCCGGCTGTCGGCGGGCAGCCGGGCCAGCCGGTGCCCGCCGCCGCCGCGCCCGATGGCGTACGAGACGTGGTCGCCGGCGAGCGCGCCGAGCGCGGCGGCCACGATCACCAGGACCAGGGCAGGCTCCCCGTCCGCCGCGAAGACCGCGGCGGTGATCACCACCGTCTCGCCGGGCACCGCCGGGAAGAACGCGTCGACGGCGGTGACCGCGAAGATCACCAGGTACGCCCACGGCGAGGTCGCCGTCTGGCGCAGCAGGTCGAGCGCGTCCTCCATGCCCTCATGCTGATGCCGAGCGGCGGCCGGCGGGCCGAGTCGACGGATCAGGCGGGCACCGGGGTACGGCGGTCGGCGCTCACCTTGTCCGCCGCGGTCGGGCCGTGCGAGGTGAGCACCACCGGGACGCCCAGCTCCCGGGCCACCGCCGCCGGCCAGTCGGCGGGCGGATCGTCGTAGACCGGGCGGGCCCGCAGCAGGCGGGCGGTGAGGGCGGCCTGCCGGCCCAGGTCGCCGGCCGGACCCGGGGCGATCCGGTCGAGGGTGTCGTAGCGGCGGCAGATCCGCAGCTCCGGGCCGGCCAGGTCGAGGTGGGTGAGCGCCAGGCCGTCCACCCCGCCCGCCACGGCCAGCGCATACCGGTGGGCGACGGCGTCGAAGTGGCCGAACCGGAACCGGCCCTGCCAGGGGTTGGTCGGGTTGCGCGGGTCCGTGTACGGCAGGGCCGGGTCCTCGGTGACCAGCGGCCCGGGCCCGTGCCGGGTGGTCGTCACCCGGAGCACCCCGAGCCGCCGGGCGCCGCCCGCCAGGCCCGCCTCGGCGAGCAGCGTCTCCGCGTTCGCGAAGGTGGTCGTGCTCCACGTGGTGTACGGGTGGAAGCCGTGCCACTCGTCCAGCAGCACCCCCTGCGCCCCCTCGAAGACGCAGGTCCCGGCCCGGAGCACCCGGGCCAGGTGGGACCGGTCGACGATCGCCACCCGCGCGGCGAACCCGGCGTACGCGGGCAGGCAGTCCTCGACCGGCGGCGCGTCCAGCGGGCCCAGCTCGGCGGTGAGCCGGTCCCGGAGCGTGGCGAGCCGGCGGCGCAGCACGGCCGGGTGACGGCAGTCGGCCACCCGGGGCGCCTCGTCGGGGTGGGTGAGGCCGTACCCGACGGCCTCACCCACCCCCAGCCCGCAGGAGCCGTGCCGGTCGGCTCCCCGGGCGATCTCCCGGGCCCGGTTCGCGGCCCGGTGGTACGGGGTGGCCAGCAACGCCTCGCCGTCCACGGTCAGCCGGTCGAGCGCGTCGGGCACACCGACCGCCGCGAGGTGGTCGGCCTCGGCGGCCAGCGCCAGCGGGTCCACCACCACGTGCCGCGACAGGTGGGTACGAACCCCGGGGCGGAACGTCCCGGAGCCGAACTGCGCGAACGTGTGGTGTCGTCCGTCGCGCAGCACGACGTTGTGCGCCGCCTGCGCGCCCCCGTTGAACCGGACCACCGTGTGCACCGGCCGGCTCGCGCAGAGCCAGTCCACGACGGTGCCCTTGCCGGCGTCGCCGTAGCCGAGGTCGACCACCATCACGTGTTTCACAGCCGGGTGACCCCGCTTTCCGCGGTCGGGGTGAACGGCACCGTCGCCACCGACGCCGGCCGATCGCCGCCCAGCTTCGCCAGCGCCTTCGAGACCGTCCGGCCGGCCGTCGAGCCGGCCCGGGCCAGGTCGCGCAGCCCTTCGTCCAGGTCGACGGCCTGCTCGCCGAGGCCGACGGTGAGCGCGATGGTCTCGCAGACCGCGTTTAGGTCGTCCAGTTCGACGGCGTGCTGCCCGAGCAGGCCGCGCCAGAAGTCCAGCACCTTGCGGCTGCCGGCGTACGCGCTGCCGGCCGGGAGCAGATAGTAGGTGTCCCAGCGGCGGGTCACCTCGTCGACGATCTGCCGTACTGGCACGTCCTCGGCCAGCTCGTCGCCGATCAGCCGGGCCACCTGCCGCCGGTCCACCCGCGGGTACGCCAGCTCGTCGCCGATGAGGAAGAGGTAGCCGCGCCGGCCCCGCTTCTCCCAGCAGTCGGTGACCGTGTGCCGGGCCATGAAATAGAGAGCCAGCTCGTACGACTCGGTCATCTGGCCGCCACCGCCGCCCTCCAGCACGATCCGGCCGAGGTCGTCGTCCATCCGGTTGTCCGACTCGAACTGGCCGATCTGCAGCGGCACCCGGTCGCAGGTGGCGTCGCCGATCGCGCCGAACATGAGCTGCGGGTCGCGGGCGTACCCCTGGCGCAGCAGCAGGCCGAGCAGCTGCGGCAGCTTGGTCTGCAGCATCCGGGGGACGTGCCCCATCGAGCCGGTCACATCGAACAGGACCGCGATGGCGAGCGACTGCGGGTGCTCCGCCGAGTCGCGGCTCTCGCGTACCGCCCCGCGCGGGTCGAGCGCCGGGTGCACCGTCCGGGCCCCGCTGTCGCTGTAGGAGAAGGCGCTCGTGCCGGTGGCCCGGCGGTAGCGGTCGGCGGCGTCGTACACGTCGGTGGACCAGATTCCGCTGCCCATGGCAGCCTCCCTAGGGATTGAGGGTGAAGGGTCGGAAGGTGCGGGGGCCGTAGCACCGCTCCAGCACCTCGTCGAGTTCGCCGAGCAGCCGCCAGGCGTCGTCGGGCCGGGCGTTCAGGGCCGGTCGCACGCAGCCGGCGGCGAAGGCGCGCAGCTCGCGTGGGATGCGGTCGGCCATCAGCCAGGCCATGCAGCGGGCGGCCATGGCCAGGTCGGTGCCCGGGCCGCAGGGCTGCTTCCCGGTCACCTCCGGCGGGTACCAGTCCTCGTGGCCGGGGACCAGCGCCGGGACGGCCCCCTCGCCGACCACGGAGAAACACCAGTCGACCAGCACCAGGCCGTGTGCGTCCGGCTCGATCAGCACGTGCCGGGGCAGCACCGCGCCGTGCACCACCCCGGCCCGGTGGGCCAGGCCGAGGGCGACCAGCAGCCGCCGCCACATCCAGGCCGCGTCGCGCGGGTCCAGCCCGTCCGGGTACGCCCGGCGCACCTCGTCCAGGCTGTGCAGCCCGGGTGCGGCGGCCAGCACGTTGACCCACCGTGCCACGCCGGTCGCCGGGTCCCGGGCGGTGAGCGAGTCGACCAGCCGGGGCACGTACGGCAGGTGCCGCGGGTCGCCCCGTTCCTCGATCACCTTCAGGGCCCGGGCCTCGCGGACGGTCAGGTCGTTGTCGGCCGGGTTGCGGGGCAGCTTGAGCAGCCGGTCCGCCCCCACGTCGTAGAGGTCGGCCAGGTCTCCGATGTACGCGAGCCGGCGGAGTGGATAGTCGCCGAGCATGGTCCCGCCTCCTCCCCGCCACCGGGTGGTGACCTCGACGAGCGCGTCGGTGGCGGCGGCGCGTACGTCCGGGTCGGCCGCGCCCAGCCGGTCCGGGTGCAGGGCCGCGACCAGCTTCCGGTAGCGGCGGGCCGGCGCGTCGGTGCCGAACAGGTCGGCGTCGTCGCGGGCCGCCGCTACCAGGCGGATGGCCTCCTCGGTCCTCACCGCACCGTCTCCTCCCGGGCGGGGCGCAGCAGCGCCGGGTGGAGCAGCCGGGCGTCGCCGGCCCGGTAGAGCCTGGCCCGGGGTCCGCCCCGCGCGCCGCCGCGCTCGGTGCTGGCGCCGGTGCTCTCCACGAAGCCCGGCACGGAGAGCACCTTGCGGTGGAAGTTGCCGGCGTGCAGCGGGTGCCCCCAGACTGTCTCGTAGACGGCCCGCAGCTCGGTGATGGTGAACTCGGGTTCGAGGAAGCGGGTGGCCAGCGGGGTGTACTCCAGCTTGGAGCGGGCGCGTTCGAGGCCGTCGTCGATGATCCGGGCGTGGTCGAAGGCGAGCTGCCGGCTGGTCAGCGCGGTCACCGGCAGCCAGACCGCCTCGTCGGCGTCGGTGCCGGCCGCGGGGTCGGGCAGGTCGGGGGCGAAGGCCAGGTGGGCCACCGAGACCACGCGCATCCGGGGGTCGCGGTCGGGGTCGCCGTAGCTGGCGAGCTGTTCCAGGTGGACGCGGCGCAGCCGCTCGCCGCCGAGCCCGGTCTCCTCGGCCAGCTCCCGCCGGGCGCCGGCGGCCAGGTCCTCGTCGGGGCGGACGAAGCCGCCGGGCAGCGCCCAGTGCCCCTCGTACGGCGGCGCGCCGCGGCGGATCAGCAGCAGGTGCAGCGCGCCCTCGCGGATGGTCAGCGCCACCACGTCGACGGTGACCGCCACCGCCGGGTAGTCCCGGGGGTCGTACGCGGCGAGGTAGTCCTGCTCGTTCACGGCATCTCTCTCACTATGAGAACAAGCATCTCTCTCACTATGAGAACAACTCAAGGTGAGAACAACCTAGCGTACGAAGGGGGAAACGCCAAGCCCCTGCATTCCTCAGCGGACGGTGCCCACCAGTTGCGGCCCGCCGGACCGCGCGTCGTGCAGGGCGAAGTCCCAGGTCGCGTCGGCCGCGGTGGCGCTGAAGGCCACCGTGGACGGCAGCGGCACCGGCAGCTTGAACGCGACGTCCACCGTGTACGCCTCCGGCAGCCGGCTCTCCAGCGCGGCCAGGCAGTGCGCCTTGCTCCACATGCCGTGGGCGATCGGGTGGGGGAAGCCGAACAGGCGGGCACCGAGCCGCGAGGTGTGGATCGGGTTGTGGTCCCCGGAGACCCGGGCGTAGTCGGTCCCCACCCGGCGGGTCACCCGCCAGTGCGCCGAGGCGGCCGGCGGGTTCGGGCGGTCACCCCGGTCGCGCCGCGGGCCGCCGCCCGCCTGCCGCTCCTTCCCGAGGTACGTCGAGACGCCCCGCCAGACCTCCGCGCCGTCGACCGAGCCGACCAGCACCACGTCGAGTTGCCGGCCCCGCTCGTGTGGGCGCAGGTTCTCGGCGTACGTGTGGAAGTCCAGGGTCTCGCCGGCCTCGATCGGCCGGTGCACGGTGATCCGGTTCGCCACGTGCACCACCCCGGTCAGCGGGATGGGGAACTCCGCCGCGGTCATCAGCCGCAGCGCCAGCGGGAAGCCCAGCACGTGCACGTACGTCGCCGGCAGTCGGTCGGTGAGCCGGAAGCCGCAGACCCGGTCGTAGTCGGCCAGGTGCGCCGGGTCCACGGTCACGCCGGTTACGCCGAGCTCCACCTCGGGCAGTTCCGGGCCGCGCCGGCCGCCCATCCCGGGCAGCGCGCCGAGCAGGGCCCGCCGGTAGAGCGCGCCGGCCGCCGGCATCCGGGGCAGGTCGATCCGGACCCGTCCCTCCGTGCCGCCGGTCGCCGGTGCGACCGCTGCCCCGGCGACGGTCGACAGGTCCCGGGTGACCTCGGCGGCCGCCGCGGAGAGGTCGCGGGTGGCCTCGGCGGCAAGGCCGGAGAGGTCCTGGGTCGCCTCGGCGGACGGGCGCGGGTCGGCGTCCGCCCCTGCCACGGCGGCCCGGGCCGCGGTGAGGTCCTGGGTCGGCCCCTCGATCAGCTCGTGCACCGACAGTTCCTCGATCGGCTCCGCCGACCGCCGCTGCTTACGCCGCGCCATCACGCCCCCAGCAGACTCTGGCCGCACACGCGGATGATGTTGCCACTGACCGCGCCGGTCGCCGGCCACGAGAGCCAGCCGATCGTCTCGGCCACGTCCACCGGCAGGCCGCCCTGGGCCATGCTGTTCATCCGGCGGCCCGCCTCCCGGATCATCAGCGGGATCCGGGCGGTCAGCCGGGTCTCGATGAACCCGGGCGCGACCGCGTTGAGGCTGATCCCGCGCTCGCGCAGCACCGGGGCGAGCGAGTCGACCAGGCCGATCACGCCGGCCTTGCTGGTCGCATAGTTGGTCTGCCCCCGGTTGCCGGCGATGCCGGCGATCGAGGAGACCGAGACGATCCGCCCACCGGCCGGGATCAGGTCGCGTTCCAGCAGCACGTCGTTGATCCGCTCCTGGCTGGACAGGTTCACGTCGATCACCGAGTCCCAGCGGTCGGCGTCCATCCGGCCGAGCGTCCGGTCGCGGGTGATGCCGGCGTTGTGCACCACCACGTCGACCCGGCCGTGCCGGCGCGCCAGGTGCTCGGCCAGCCGGGTCGGGGCGTCCGCCGCCGTCAGGTCGAGCTGCACCGCGCTGCCGCCGACCTCGTTGGCGACGGCGGCCAGTTCGTCCCCGGCGGCGGGGATGTCCAGCGCGACCACCCGGGCGCCGTCCCGGGCGAGCACCCGGGCCAGGGCCGCGCCGATGCCCCGGGCCGCCCCGGTGACCAGCACCACCTGGCCGTCCAGCGGCCGGTCCCAGTCGGCCGGTGCGGTGGCGGTGCCGGTGCCGACCCGGATCACCTGCCCAGAGACGTACGCGGACCGGCCCGACAACAGGAACCGGAGCGTGGACTCCAGACTGACCGGGGTGCCGGCGTCGCCGTTCCTGGTGACGTACGCGAGCTGGGCGGTGACGCCCCGGCCGAACTCCTTGCCGATGCTGCGGGTCAGCCCCTCCAGGGCGCGCTGTGCGGTCGCCTCGCGGGGCGAGTCGCCTTCGGCCGGCGGGGTGCCCAGCACGATCACCCGACCGCAGGGGAGCAGCGCCCGGGCGTGCGGGTGGAAGAAGTCGTAGAGCTGGCGCAGCTCGGTGGAGTCGGTGATGCCGGTCGCGTCGTACACCAGGGCGGCGAAGCGCGAGGTGGCGCCGGTGGCGGCGGCCGGGTCGGGCAGCTCGATCCCGGCGGCGGTCAGGATCTTGCCGACCGGCTCGGCGAGCCGGCCGCCGGTCGACGAGCCGAGCAGGACCGGCCCGGGAACGAGCGGGTCGCCGGGCGTGTGCCGGCGCAGTCGGGGCGGGTCGGGCAGCCCGAGACGCTTGACCAGCGCGCGGCCGGCCCCCGTCTGGACGAAGCTCGCGTAGCGGTCGCTCATGACCGTAGCCTACTGGCGAGTAGGTTGGACGCAACCCCTGCCGTGCCGAGGGCGGTCGCACGGCCCGGGCCAGGGCTCGCGTCACGGCCACCGGGCGGCGTAGCCTACTGGCGAGTAGGGTACGGGAAACCGAATCGAGGAGGCCGATCGTGCAGAGTGTCCGGCGGGTTGCGGTCATCGGCGGCAACCGCATCCCCTTCGCCCGGTCCAACTCGCGCTACGCGCACGCGTCCAACGCCGACATGCTCGGCGCGGCGCTCGACGGGCTGGTCGCCCGGTTCGGCCTGGCGGGGCAGCGGGTGGGCGAGGTGGTCGCCGGCGCGGTGCTCAAGCACTCCCGGGACTTCAACCTCACCCGCGAGGTGGTGCTCGGCTCCCGGCTCGACCCGCACACCCCGGCGTACGACATCCAGCAGGCCTGCGGCACCGGGCTCGAAGCCGCCATCCTGGTCGCCAACAAGATCGCCCTCGGGCAGCTCGAGGTCGGCATCGCCGGCGGCGTGGACACCACCTCGGACGCGCCACTGGCCATCAACGAGGACCTGCGCCGTACGCTGCTCGCGCTCAACTCCGCCCGGACCCTCGGCGAGCGGCTGAAGATCGCGGCGAAGCTGCGCCCGCATCAGCCGTTCAAGCCGGAGATCCCGCGCAACGCGGAGCCGCGTACCGGGCTGTCCATGGGGGAGCACGCGGCCCGGACGGCGCTGCGCTGGAACATCGACCGGCAGGCCCAGGACGAGCTGGCACTCCGCTCGCACCAGCGGCTCGCCGCCGCGTACGAGAAGGGGTTCTTCGACGACCTGATGACCCCCTACCTCGGGCTGACCCGAGACCAGAACCTGCGCCCGGACACCAGCCTGGAGAAGCTCGGCTCGCTGAAGCCGGTCTTCGGTGCGAAGGGCGCGGACGCCGAGCGGGCCACCATGACCGCCGGCAACTCGTCTCCGCTCACCGACGGCGCGTCGACCGTGCTGCTGGCCTCAGAGGAGTGGGCGCGGGAGCACCACCTGCCGGTGCTGGCCTGGTTCTCCTGGTGCGAGACCGCTGCGGTCGACTTCGTGCACGGCGACGAAGGGCTGCTGATGGCCCCCGCGTACGCGGTGCCCCGGATGCTGGCCCGGGCCGGCCTCGCGCTCCAGGACTTCGACTTCTACGAGATCCACGAGGCGTTCGCCTCGCAGGTGCTGGCCACCCTGGCCGCCTGGGAGTCGCCGGAGTTCTGCAAGGAACGGCTGGGCCTGGACGCGCCGCTCGGGTCGATCGACCGCGACAAGCTCAATGTCAACGGCTCCTCGCTGGCCGCCGGGCACCCCTTCGCGGCCACCGGTGGCCGGATCGTGGCCACCCTCGCGAAGCTTCTCGACCAGAAGGGGAGCGGCCGGGGCCTGATCTCCATCTGCGCGGCGGGCGGGCAGGGCGTGACGGCTATCCTGGAGCGTTGATTCCAGGCAACCCCGGCGCTGTGGTTGGCCGGCGGCGAACCGCCCGCTTTTCAGCTCACGCCGGCCCGTCGCGGCGCAGCGCCTCGCGCAGCATTACCCGACAAGCTGATCCTCAATGAAGCGCATCCTCTTGATGATCTTGCCCGCCCCGGTTTTGTCGTAGCTGTCGTATTCTTTTCGCGGGTCGGCATCCGACCAGTTTATCGAGGCAATGAGATCGTTCTTGTGATGTTCCAGCCGATCTGTGCTCAGGTAGCCCTCGTCAGGCTGCCAGTCTCTCGGCAGATCGTCACTTTCTCGATAGAAGTACATGTTGAAGAACCTGGCCTTGCGTCCTGCTGCCTCAGGTTCTCCCTCGATCGGGTGATCCTTGCTGTATTTTTCCACCAATTCTTTCAACTGGGTCAGATCTTTGGGCGGGTTCAGGATCATGTAATGCTTCCTGATGGTCACCTCTCCTTCATCCTGCTTTCCGAGCACTTCTGCCGTGTTGTCAATTTCGAAGATCTTTGTTTCCCCGCCGGACTCCCCGTTCGTTCCGCATCCGGTCAAGCTCAATGGGATGAAGAACATTCCAATAATGAGAACTAGAATTTTCAAATCGGCCCTGGTCACTCAATCCCCCGCCGGACATCAATCCCCGTAGAATAGCCGCGAACAACGCCACGAGGTAGGGCGTGGCCGGCTGCGATGTGTAGATCGTCCTTCATCGGGAGGTTGAGGTCGGGAGTGGACCGGCACCAGGTGCGCGGCGCCCTGCTGGCGGCGGGGCTGTCGCCGGACGCCTTCGAACTGGAGGATGTGCACGAGCACGTGCCGGTCCCTCCCGACTTCTGGTTCCTCCGCCGCTCGCCCGGCGGCGGTTGGGAGATCGGCCTCTACGAGCGCGGCGTGTACGACGTCCGCGAGCGGTTCGACACCGAGGAGGAGGCGTCTGCCGGTTTGTACACCTCCCTCACCGGGCGGCCCGCGCCGTCCTGACCCGCTCCCGGGCAACCCCCGCCCGGGGTCCCTCCGTCACCTGGGCATGAGGCGAACGAGGGACCCCGGATCGTGAACCGGGCCGACGAGGACGAGTACCGGCAGTTCGTGGTCGCCCGCCTGGAGGCGTTGCGGCGCACGGCGTACCTGCTCTGCCGCGACTGGCACATGGCCGACGACCTGGTCTCCATCACCATCGGCAAGCTCTACCGGCACTGGCGGCGGATCCGCGCGGTGGAGAACGTCGACGCGTACGTGCGCGGGATGCTGACCAACGCCTGGCTGGACGAGCGGCGCCGGCCGTGGCGGCGGGAGCGGGCGACCGACGAGGTGCCGGACCAGGCGGACATCGTCATGCCGGAGCCGTCGCTGGCCGACCGGGAGATGCTGCTGGACCTGCTCGGGCAACTGCCACCCCGGCGGCGCGCGGTGCTCGTGCTCCGCTTTTACTGCGACCTTTCGGTGGAGGAGACCGCCGGCATCCTCGGGATCAGCGCCGGCACCGTGAAGAGCCAGGCCGCCCGCGGCCTGGAGGCGCTGCGCCTGTTGATGACCGGCGCCCCGTCGGCCCGGGGGGAGCTGTCATGACGTACCAGCAGCTGTTCGACGACCTGATCGGCGAGGCCCCCCTCAACACCGTGGATGTGGATCGGGTGATCGGCCGGGAGCGCCGCGCCCGCCGGTTGCGGATCGGGGCCGGCACCACGGCGGTCGCCGCGGCGGTGGCCGCGGTGGTGTTCGGTACGACCACCCTGATCGGCAAGCCGCACGCTCAACCCGCCAGGCCGAAGCCGACCATCACCACGGTCCCCGGCACCAACCAGGACCTGGACCGGATCGACGCCGCCGTGGTGGCCGCGCTGACGCGTGAGGAGCCGAGACTGACCTGGGCTACGAAGGGTGCCCCCGCCAGTAAGACGCCGATCTGGGAGTCCCGGCCCGGCGGCGGCACCACCTTGGCCTCTGGTTACCTGGGCAACGGCAGCCTCCGGATCGACGGGATCGACGTGTCCGTCCGGATGGAGATCACCCGCAACGGTGCCCCCGCCTGGGAGACGGTCGAACGCCGCCCGTGCAGCAAGTTCGCCGTGGAGTGCGGTGAGCGGACCGGCCCGCACGGCGAAAAGATCAAGTTTGACCGGAGCGTCCGGGAGCAGGAGGTTCCGCCGCGGCTGCGCGATCGGATGTCGAGCCGCGCGGAGAGCGCAAGTGTCGTGGTGCTGCGCAGCGACGGGTCGCTGATGAGCATGTTCGCGGGAACGACCGGCGAGGATTCCCGGCTCCCGCTCACCGTCGAGCAGCTCACCGCGGTGGCCCTCGACCCGGCGATCGTCCTCGCCCCCTTGCCGCCGGCGTCCCCCACCCCCAGCTCGACCGTCACCACCGTCGCCGGCACCGAGGCGGATGCGACCCGGCTCGACACGGCGCTGACGGCGGCGCTGCGCCGGCAGGCGGCCGGGTTCACCTGGATGACCAAGTGGGGCGGCACGGACAGCCCCACGCCGGTCGGGTTCGCGCCGAAGGGCCGGCTCAACGTGGACGCGCCGGTCCTGGACGCCGCCACGTTCCGGGTGGGCGACCGCGCCGGCCAGCTCACCCTGCGGCTGGTGCGGGAGGGAAGGCCCGCCTGGGAGAGCGCACCCCCCTGCCCGACCGCCGGTCTGGCTGGCCGTAACTGCGCCGTCACGGAAGGCCCGGCCGGCGAGCGGATCCGAGCCCGGCAACTGCTGGGGGACTTCGGCCGGCGGGGCGACCTGCACCGGCCCGCGCTGAGCGGGAACCTCCTGGTCGAGGTGCTGCGTCCGGACGGCACCCTCGCGTACCTGTCCCTGACTCAGGACAAGCCGGCGCTGTCGCTGGCACAGCTGATCGAGGTCGGCCGTGATCCGGCACTCACCCTCGCACCCCCTCCGCCAGCCGGTGCCGGCACCGCGCAGGCCGTCGGCCCGCCGAACGATGCCTACGAAGGTGCCCAGACGACCGCCGCGAGCGCGGCGTTGGAAGCCGTGTCGCCGGACGGAACGATCTTCCTGCGCACCTTCAGCGCCGGATCCGACGGGTTGACCGGCACCCGCCAGGCCTCGTTCGTCTTCCTGGTGCAGCGGGCCGGGTTGGCCGGTGACGGGGAGATCGTCGTTCAGCGCCGGCTGGGCGTCACGGTGAGCTGCGAGACGGTCCGGTCGATCTCGTCCCAATTCCACGAGCGGCACCCGCACGGTGGTGAATGCACCGAGTCGACCGGCTCGGATGGCAACCGGGTCGTCGCCATCGTGGCGCGCTCGTCGGGGACGGTCAGCTACGACGTCTTCGTCCAGCGGCCGGACCGGGGCACCGTCGAGGTGGTGCTCGACAACCGCCCGAACACCGGAGCGACCACGGACATGCCGGAGGGCGGCGACCTTCAGTACGTGTGGCCGAAGGGGGTGCAGGGTGGGGGCGGTCCGCCACTCACCCTGGACCAGGTGACCGAGTTGGCCGGCCATCCGGACCTGCTCAACCTGCTGCCCTGACCGGTGTCGGTGCCCGGGGTCGGCTCACCGCCGGCCCCGGGCACCGGCGTAACTGGTCAGGCGGTGGTGCCGCCGTCGATGGCGATCGACGCGCCGCTGATGTGCCGGCCGCCGTCGCCCGCCAGGTGGCTGACCGTCGCCGCCACGTCGGCGGGCGTCCCGTACCGGCCGAGGGCGATGTGCGCCCGCTGCGCGTCGGCGCCGGCGCTGTCCGCCGGGTTCATGTCGGTGTCGGTGGACCCGGGCAGGAGCACGTTGACGGTGATCCCGCGCGGGCCGAGTTCCCGGGCAAGCGCCCTGGTCAGGCCGTTGACCGCGCTCTTGGTCATGGCGTAGACGCTCACGCCGGGGGCCGGGACGCGGCTGGCGAAGCTGCTGCCGATGTTGACGATCCGCCCGCCGGCGCGCATGTGGCGTACCGCCGCCTGGGTGGCCAGGAACACCCCGCGGACGTGCACGGCGATGGCCCGGTCGAGGTAGTCGAGGCTGACCTCCTCGATCGGCGCCGCCGCGAACACCCCGGCGTTGTTGACCAGGATGTCCAGCCGGCCCAGCTCGGCGACGGTCCGCTCGACCGCCGCGACCACGGCCGCCGGGTCGGTGCTGTCGGCCTGGATCGCCAGGCCGGTGCGGCCGTACGCCTCGATGTCGGCGACCACCGCCTTCGCGCTGTCCCCCGCCTCGCGGTAGGTGAACGCGACGTGGGCTCCGTCCTCGGCCAGGCGGCGTACGACGGCGGCGCCGATACCGCGGCTCCCGCCGGTGACCAGGGCGACCTTGCCGGTAAGTCTGGACACGCTTCCCCATTCTCGTCAGTCGATTGCACCGGATGATCACCTTATCCAGCCCGCCGTTGGGCGGTTGGCCGGTACCGGTCCGGCCGGCGGCCCGCCCGGAGCGTCCCGGGCGGGTACGGGAGAATGAGGGCCGTGACGACGATCCCGAACGTGCTCGCCAACCGGTACGCCTCGCCCGAGCTGGTCGCCCTCTGGTCGCCCGAGGAGAAGGTCCGCATGGAGCGGCGGCTCTGGCTCGCCGTACTGAAGGCCCAGCGGGACCTCGGCGTGCCGGTGCCGGACGGGGTGGTCGAGGCGTACGAGCGGGTCGTCGACGCCGTCGACCTGGCCTCGATCGCGGCACGTGAGCGGGTCACCCGGCACGACGTGAAGGCCCGGATCGAGGAGTTCAGCGCGCTCGCCGGGCACGAGCACGTGCACAAGGGGATGACCTCCCGCGACCTCACCGAGAACGTCGAGCAGCTGCAGATCCGCGCCTCGCTGGAGCTGATCCGGGACCGGGTGGTCGCCACCCTGGCCCGGCTCGCCTGGCACGCCTACGAGTACTCGGGCCTGGTGATGACCGGCCGGTCGCACAACGTCGCGGCGCAGGCCACCACGCTGGGCAAGCGCTTCGCCTCGGCCGCCGAGGAGCTGCTGATCGCGTACGAGCGGCTGGCGGACCTGATCAACTGGTTCCCGCTGCGTGGCATCAAGGGGCCGGTGGGCACGGCCGCCGACCAGCTCGACCTTTTCGACGGCGACGCCGACAAGGTGGCCGAGCTGGAGCGCCGGGTCGCCGAGCACCTCGGGTTCAGCCGGGTGCTGGACAGCGTCGGGCAGGTCTATCCCCGCTCGATCGACGTGGCGGTGATCGCCGCGCTCTCCCAGGTGGCCGCCGCGCCGTCGTCGCTGGCCACCACGATCCGGCTGATGGTCGGCCAGGAACTGGTCACCGAGGGCTTCAAGCCCGGCCAGGTGGGTTCCAGCGCGATGCCGCACAAGATGAACACCCGCTCGTCGGAGCGGGTGAACGGCTTCGCCGTGATCATCCGCGGCTACCTGTCGATGGTCGGCGAGCTGGCCGGCGACCAGTGGAACGAGGGGGACGTCTCCTGCTCGGTGGTCCGCCGGGTGGCCCTGCCGGACGCGTTCTTCGCCGCGGACGGGCTGTTCCAGACCTTCCTCACCGTGCTGGACGAGTTCGGCCCGTACCCGGCGGTGATCAACCGGGAGCTGGAGCGCTTCCTGCCCTTCCTGGCCACCACCAAGATCCTGGTCGCGGCGGTCCGGCGCGGCGTCGGCCGGGAGGTCGCGCACGAGGTGATCAAGGAGCACGCGGTCGCGGTGGCGCTGGCCATGCGGGAGAAGGGCGCGGCCGAGAACGACCTCTTCGACCGTCTCGCCGCGGATGGCCGCCTGGGCCTGGCCCGGGCCGAGATCGACGCCCTGGTGGCCGACCGGAACGCCTTCGTCGGCGCCGCCGCCACCCAGGTCGACCGGGTGACCGCCCGCATCGCCAAGATCGTCGAATCCCACCCCCACGCGGCGGCCTACTCCCCACCCCCCATCCTCTGACCCCTGCCTCCGCTCGGTTGATCATGAGGTTGGCGGCGGCCCCGGAGATCCACTTCGCCGCTAAATTCATGATCAACGCGGGCAGGCCCGGTGGTCAGGGGGATTTGGGGGTGGGGGTTTCCGCCGCCGAGGAGAGGTTGGGGGCGCTCGCGGGCTCGGCGATGCCGCCGGGGGCGGACGCGATCTCCGGCTCGGTGGCGGTGTCGGCCGCGACGAGCGGCTGGTCGGGCGGCATGACGTCCGGCATCTTGGGTACAACGATCACCGCCGTCCCGTACGCGCAGATCTCCATCCACATCTCGCCGCAGTCCCGGCTGTCGAACCGCATGCCGATCACCGCGTTCGCGCCGAGCCGCCGGGCCTCCTCGCCCAGCCGCGCCACCGAGTCGGTACGCCAGCGGGTGAGGTTGTCCGGCGCCATCGGGTCGTAGGCGCCACCGCGCAGGTTCTTGACCCCCTCGCGGTACGGGTTCCGCGTCCTCGCCATCGAGGAGACCACTTCGCCGAGGATCTGGCGGATCTCGTAGCCGGGCAGTTGATCCGTCGTCACGACCAGCACGGTTCCGATGCTGTCAGCCGGTCGGCGGCCGGTTCGCGAGCCTTGTTCACCTGATCGGATGCTGCGAAACAAGGCGGCGCGGACGGTCGGCGCGGCACCGACCATCCGCGCCCTGACCGGCGCTAACCGTCAGACACCGGCCACCGAGGTGATCCAGGACCGGTTGTACGCGACGCTGCCGTAATTCTGGATGCTCACGCCGTCGGCGGTGGAGGCGACGCCGACCTGCCGGCCGTTGTAGAACTGCGGGCCGCCCGAGTCGCCCCGCCAAGCGTTGCCGCTGATCCTGCTGCTGCGGATCGCCTGCCCGCCGTACGCGTCGGTGGCGCTGTTGCTGGTCACCTGCACGGTGGCGGTCTTGAGCTGGCTGGACGGGTTGCAGCCGCTGTAGCAGGTCATGCCCCAGCCGTAGATCGAGTTGGTCGACCCGATGGGCGGGTTGCTGCTGGCCAGCGACACGGCGGAGGTGGTCACCGGGCTGGAGAGCCGCATCAGCGCGAGGTCGTAGCGGGTGTAGGTGGCGCTGACCGTGCGGGTGGTGCCGCCCGAGGCGTAGTAGACGCTGCCGACCCGAACGGACATGCTGCCGCTGATGCAGTGCCGGGCGGTGAGCACCCACTGGGACGCGATGACGCTGCCGGAGCAGGTGAACGAGCCGTTGCTGAACACCGCGGCGGCCCAGGGCGCGGAGGAGACGGTGCCGCCGATGATCGGTTGCGGCCCGGCCGGGGCGGCGACGGCGCCGGACGCCGCGCCGAGGACGCCGATCATGGCGACGCCGACGGTGGCGAGCAGGGAACGGATGCGCATCGGGGGACTCCTTACGTCGGGGCACCCGGGGTCGCCGGGTGACGGGGAGCGGGCGACGGGTGGTCGCCGGGGATGCATCGACCTACATCGATGTACGGTAGGGCTCCGGCCCGGCGCTGGCAAGAAGTCGATAGAGATTAGCCGATGTAACAATTTCGCAGCGTCGGCGCTGGTAAGGGGGCGTTCCGCGCAGGGCGGGACATCCGGCGCAGCCCCCTCGGGGCGGTCACGTCGATCACTGCCCGGACGCGCCCCGGCCGGTTCGGCCGGGGCGGTATCTGCCAGGTAGGCTGGCTGCGCTCGCCCGTTGATGGGCCGGCACCCAACTGCGTACACAGTCAGGAGTGCCCCGTGCCTCGCGTCGTCGTCGACGTCATGCTCAAGCCCGAGATCCTCGATCCGCAGGGCCAGGCCGTCGCAAACGCGCTGCCCCGGCTCGGCGTCAGCGACGTCGCCTCGGTCCGGATCGGCAGGCGGATCGAGATCGAGTTCACCGGCGAACCGGACCTGGACCGGGCCCGGGAGATCGCCGACAAGCTGCTGGCCAACCCGGTCATCGAGGACTTCACGGTCCGCCTGGTGGAGACCGACGAGCCCGTGGACGCGCACCAGTGACCGCCCGGATCGGTGTGGTCACCTTCCCCGGCTCGCTCGACGACGGGGACGCGGCCCGGGCCGTACGCATCGCCGGCGCCGAGCCGGTCCGGCTGTGGCACGGCGACCCGCAGTTGCACGGCGTGGACGCCGTGGTGCTGCCCGGTGGCTTCTCCTACGGTGACTACCTGCGCTGCGGGGCCATCGCCCGGTTCGCCCCGGTGATGGAGACGATCGTGGACGCCGCCCGGGGCGGCCTGCCCGTGCTCGGCATCTGCAACGGCTTCCAGATCCTCTGCGAGGCCCACCTCCTGCCGGGCGCGCTGACCCGCAACCAGCACCTGCACTTCCGTAACCGGGACCAGATCCTCCGCATCGAGGCTGTCGGCACCGCCTGGACCAACGCGTTCCAGCCGGGCCAGGAGGTGCTGATCCCGGTCAAGAACGGCGAGGGCTGCTACGTCGCCGACCCGGCGACGCTGGACCGCCTGGAGGCCGAGGGTCGGGTCGTCGCCCGCTACCTCGGCGGCAACCCCAACGGTTCGCAGCGTGACATCGCCGCGATCACCAACGAGGCCGGCAACGTGGTCGGCATCATGCCGCATCCCGAGCACGCGGTGGAGGCGCTCACCGGCCCCTCCCTGGACGGTCTCGGCTTCTTCACCTCGGTGCTCAAGCACCTGGTGGGGGCGCCGGCGTGACCGTGCGCGGCGGGATCAACGGTCGGCTCACCCGTCGCCCCGGCGGCGAGCGCAGCGAGGAGAGGTCATGACCACCCATCCGGACCCGGCCCTGCGGGAGACACCGGGCGCCCTCCCGGCCGACCCGGCGGAGCCGCGTACGGCCGCCGTGGTGCAGCAGGCCGGCCCGGCCGACGACTGGACCCCGGGCGTGGACACCGTGCCCCGGGCCGCCGGCACGCCGGACGAACTGCAGCCGTACGCGGAGCTGGGCCTCCGCGACGACGAGTACGAACGGATCCGGCACATCCTCGACCGCCGGCCCACCCAGTCCGAGCTGGCCATGTACTCGATCATGTGGAGCGAGCACTGCTCCTACAAGTCGAGCAAGGTGCACCTGCGCCAGTTCGGTGAGAAGGCCCCGCCGAGCGACCGGCTGCTGGCCGGCATCGGGGAGAACGCTGGTGTGGTCCAGGTCTCCGACGAGCTGGCGGTGACCTTCAAGGTCGAGTCGCACAACCACCCGAGCTTCGTCGAGCCGTACCAGGGTGCGGCGACCGGCGTCGGCGGCATCGTCCGCGACATCCTCGCCATGGGCGCGCGTCCGGTCGCGGTGATGGACCCGCTGCGCTTCGGCGCGGCCGACCACCCGGACACCGCCCGGGTGCTGCCCGGCGTGGTCGCCGGCGTCGGCGGGTACGGCAACTGCCTCGGCCTGCCGAACATCGGCGGCGAGGTGGTCTTCGACCCCTGCTACCAGGGCAACCCCCTGGTCAACGCGCTCTGCCTCGGCGTGCTGCCGGTCGACCGGCTGCAGAAGAAGGAGGCCGCCGGCCCCGGCAACGTCGTGGTGCTGATGGGCGCCAAGACCGGCCGGGACGGCATCGGCGGCGTGTCGGTGCTGGCCAGCGCCACCTTCGACGAGGGCAGCGAGCAGCGCCGCCCGTCCGTCCAGGTGGGCGACCCGTTCACCGAGAAGCTGCTGATCGAGGCGTGCCTGGAGCTGTACGACGCCGAGCTGGTCGTCGGCATCCAGGACCTCGGCGGCGCCGGCCTGACCTGTGCCCTCACCGAGACCGCCGCGGCGGCCGGCACCGGCATGCGGGTCTGGCTGGAGCGGGTGCCGCTGCGCGAGCCCTCGATGGAGCCGCACGAGATCCTGGCCAGCGAGTCCCAGGAGCGGATGCTGCTGGTCGTCGCCCCGGACAAGCTCGACGCGGTGCTCAAGACCGCCGAGAAGTGGGGCGTGCTCGCCACCGCGATCGGTGAGGTCACCCCGCCCGCGCCCGACGGCCAGCCGGGCCGCCTGCTGATCACCTGGCGCGACCAGGTGGTGGTGGACGTGCCGCCGGGCTCGCTGGTCGACGACGGGCCGGTGTACGCCCGCCCGATGCGCGAGCCGGCCGACCTGATCCTGCTCCAGGCCGACCGGGCGGAGACGCTGCCCCGGCCGAGCAACCCGGAGGCGCTGCGGGAGACCGTGCTGCGCATGATCGCGTCGCCGAACCTGGCCGACAAGACCTGGGTCACCGAGCAGTACGACCGGTACGTGCTGGGCAACACCGTGCTCGCCCAGCCGGAGGACTCCGGCGTGATCCGGATCGACGAGCGGACCGGCCTCGGCGTCGCCCTCTCCGTCGACGGCAACGGCCGGTACGCGCGCCTCGACCCGTACCACGGGACGAAGCTCGCGCTGGCCGAGGCGTACCGGAACGTGGCGGTGACCGGCGCGAAGCCGATCGCCGTGACCAACTGCCTCAACTTCGGCTCGCCGGAGGACCCGGGCGTGATGTGGCAGTTCGCCGAGGCCGTCCGCGGCCTGGCGGACGGCTGCCTGGAGCTGGGGATCCCGGTGACCGGCGGCAACGTCAGCTTCTACAACCAGACCAACGCGGCGGCCATCCACCCGACCCCGGTGGTCGGCGTGCTGGGCGTGCTGGACAACGTCGCGGACCGGGTGCCGATGGGCTTCGTGCCGCGCGCGGGTGGCGACCACGACCAGCTCTTCCTGCTGGGTGAGACGCACGTCGAGCTCTCCGGCTCGGAGTGGGCGTGGGTGACCCACGAGCACCTCGGCGGCATCCCGCCGCAGGTCGACCTGGGCCGCGAGCGGCAGCTCGCTGAGCTGCTGGCCGCCGCCGCCCGGGTGGGGCACCTCAGCTCCGCGCACGACCTCTCCGACGGTGGCCTCGCCCAGAGCCTGGTCGAGTCCTGCCTGCGGCGCGGCGTCGGGGCCCGGGTCGCGGTGCCCGAGCACTTCGCCGGCGGGTCGATGCCGTTCGTCTTCCTGTTCAGCGAGTCGGCCGGCCGCGCGCTGGTGTCGGTGCCGCGTGGGCACGAGAAGGCGTTCACCGCGCTCTGCGCCGAGCACGGGGTGCCGTGGGAGTTCATCGGGGTCACCGACCCGGCCAGCGGCGCGCTGGAGGTGCACGACCAGTTCCGGATCGGTCTCGACGAGCTGCGCGCCGCGCACACCGCGACCCTGCCGCGCCTCTTCGGCGACGCGGCGGCGGTCAGCGCGGCGGAGGCGACCGGTGACGCCCCGGCGGAGGCCGCGGACGCCGCCGTGGCCCCGGACGCTGCGGTGGAGGCGGCGGTTCCTCCGGTGTCGGAGCCGGTGGCGGCGGACGAGCCCGAGACGGCCACGGACGCTGCGCCGGCCGACGCCGCGGCTGCCGACGCCCCGGCGGAGGCTGGTTCCGCAGCGGCCGACGCCCCGGCCGAGGCTGCGGCGGCCGCGCCGGCCAGCGACGCGCCCGGCGTCCCGACCGACGGCCCCGAGGCGGCGTCCGGACCGGCGCAGGCCGGGCCGGCGGGTTCCGCGACGGCTGCCGATGACCCGGACGAGCAGGCCCCTGCGGCAGATCAGCGCTGAGGCCCTGGCCTTGGCCGTCTACGGACAACCCGGTGCCGGCGCCCGGTTCGACTGGGGGCTGACCGGGGCGGCGGAACTCGGCCGGGTCTGTGCCGCCCTGGTGGTGGTGGACGTGCTCTCGTTCACCACCGCCGTGGAGGTGGCGGTCAGCCGCGGCATGCGGGTGCACCCGTTCCCCTGGGGAGAGCAGGCCGCCGAGTACGCCCGCCGGGTCGGGGCGGTCGCCGCGGTCGGCCGCCGGCGGGTGACCCCGGAGCACCCATGGTCGCTCTCGCCGGCGGCGTTGCGGACCGCACCGGTCGTCGCCGACCTGGTCCTGCCCTCGCCGAACGGCTCGGCGATCAGCGCCGCCGCGAGCGCCACCGGCGTGCCGGTGGTGGCGGCGTGCCTGCGTAACGCACCCGCCGTCGGGCGCTGGCTGCGCGCCGAGGGGTACGGCTCGAACGACGCGCCGGTCGGCGTGGTGGCCGCCGGTGAGCGCTGGCCGGACGGTTCACTGCGCCCCTGCGTGGAGGACCAGCTCGGGGCGGCCAGCGTGCTCGACGCCCTGTCCGGAGTGCCGGGCGGGCTCTCGGTGGAGGCGGCGATGGCCCTGGCCGCGCTGGCCAGCACGCCCGACGTACCCGCCGCCGTGCGGGGGTGCGTCTCCGGGCGGGAACTCGTTGAGGGTGGCTTCGCCGGGGACGTGGAGGTCGCCGTCCAGGTGGGTGTCTCCGACGTGGTGCCGGTCCTGCGCCAGGGCTACTTCGCCGCTGCCTGACCCGGCTCTGCCGCGTGGTCGGGGCTCGGTCGCCTGGCCCGGCTGCGCCGCCAGGTCCGGCTCCGCTGCGCGGTCCGGCTCGGCGCGGTTCCGGTGGGCCGGCTCCTGGCCCGGTCGGTGGCCACCAACCTGATGGCGCAGACGACTCACGTGATCGCGGTCCGCGCGGCCGCGCCGGAGCTGGGACGGCCCGACCTCCCTGATTCGTTTACGACATCAGGTCTGTAGCGGGCCGTCCACAACTGTCGGTTGCCGTGGGTGGTCACGGTGGCGGGTGCCCAGCGACCGTCCCCGCCGACTGGCCGCCGCCACTGTCGAGCCGACGATGCGAAGTGGCCGCCCGGATAGTTCCCCGGGCGGCCACTGTCGATATTCGTCCCTAGGTGCAGCTCCGGTGGTCAGTCGTCCAGCCAGTCGAGGCGGCGGCCGCCGCGCTCCTGCGGGCCGTCGGGTCGACCCCGACCGGCCTGGGCCGGGTCGCCGTAGTAGCCGCCCTGGTCGTAGCCCTGGTTGTCGTAGCCACCGGTCCGCTGCTGAGGCGGCTGCTCCTGGCCGAAGCCGCCCTGCTGCGGCTGGCCGTAACCGTCGCCGCCGCCGTAGCCGCCGCGCTGGTCGTAGCCGTCGTAGCCGCGCTGCGAGCCGCCGTCGTAACCGCCGCCGCGCTGGTCGTAGCCCTGCTGGCCGCCGTCGTAGCCGCCGGACGGCCCGTTGTCGTAGCCACCCGAGGGGCCGTTGTCGTAGCCACCCGACGGGCCGCCGTAGCCGCCGCCCGCGCCGTAGCCGTTGCCCGGCTCCGACCCTCGGCCGTACTGGCCCTGGCCCGGCTGGTCGTAGCCCCGCCCCTGGTCCGGCTGGTAGGTGCTGGTCGGGTAGGGGTCGGCCGGCGGCGCGTACTGCGTGCTGTCGCCGGTGTAGCGGCCGGTCGGCTCGTCGTACCGCTCGCCGCCGTAGCCGCCGCCCTGGGCGGGCGGGTAGCCCCCGGCCCCGTAGTCCCGGCCGCCGTAACCGCCACCCGAGGAGGGCGCGTTGCCGTAGCCGCCACCCGAGGACGGGGCGTAGCCGCCACCCGAGGAGGGCGCGTTGCCGTAGCCGTTGTTGCCGTAGGCGCCCTGGCCGGGCGCCTCGTCACCGTAGCCGCCCCAGCCGTCCTGCCCGCCGCCGGCGCCGTAGCCAGAGCCGGGCGGGGCGCCGTACGGGTCCGGCGGGACGTCGTCCACGACCGGGCGGTGCATCATGGTCGGCGCGTCGCTGAGCGAGGTGCCGCCGACCATCGTCGGCGCCGCCCCGGCGCCCATGCCGTTGACCACCCGGGTCTGGTCGTCGGCGCCCCGGTAGGCGCCCCGGGCGCCCGGCACGGCGCCCGCCGCCCCCGCTGGACCACCCGGACCCACCGGGCCACCCAGGCCGTCACCGTCGGTGTCGTCGCCCTCGTTCTTGCGCTTCATGTAGAGCAGCACGATGGTGCCGACGCCCACGGCCACGAAGAGGCCGCCGAGCAGGATCAGCAGCCAGTTGCCGAAGCCGCCGGAGTCCTGCTGGGCGGCGGGCTGCTGGCCCTGGGCCGCCGCGTCGGTCGGCGTGTCGGTGGCCTCGTCGGTCGGCGTGTCGGTCGGCAGGGGCTCCTCGCTGGCGGACGGCGTCGGGCTCGGGCTCTTCTCGACCTTGATCGGCACGCTGATCCGCACGCCGGTCACGGCCTGGCCGGCCGCCGCGTCGATCGACTTGTAGCCGTTGGTGCCGTCCTTGCTGGCCCCCAGGTCGAGCCGTCCGGGCGCGATCGGCTCCGAGGCCGTGCCGGTGAACCGGAAGTTTCCGCTGCTGTCCGTGTTGGTCTGGCGCGTGCCCCGGCTGTCACGGAGCATGACCACGGCACCCGCGATCGGCTCGCTGTTGTCCGCGATCACCACCTTGCCGGAGATCGACTTGACCGTCTGCGGCTGCTCCTGCGTCGGGGGCGCCGCCGCCTTGACGGTGACTCTGAGAGAATGGGAGTCCGACCCCCCGTTACCGTTGCCCTCGACCCGAATCGTCGCTCGGGTTCCGTCGGCCGCAGGTGCGTTGGCTGCCGCCGACAGAGTCAGGGTCACCGACTGCGGGGCCGGGATGCCCCCGGGGAAGTCGATCTTCTTCCCGCATCCCGCGCAGGTGACTCCGTTGGGTAGACCCGTGATGTCGATCGTCGCTGAGTTTTCGCCAGCTTCCGGTGTGACGGTGACGCTGACCGAGCCGCTTTTGCCGGCATCAATCGACACCGAGTCGTCGGCTGAGGTGATCCTGGCGGCGGAGGCGGGTGTGGCGGGGACGGCGAGCAGTGCGCCGACAACCAGCGCCACGACCACACCGGCCCGCTGCTTCCAGGCACGTCGGTGTGTTGACACGTCCACCGCCTTCCGGGTCTGATCTCTCCCCGCCGGCCGGCGCCGGGCCGGGGACGATCACTCACGGTACGAATACGCCGTCGGCAACTATGCCTTGTCTTACCGGATCATCTCTACCCAGGGCCAGCGTCGACCGCGGTGCCGTCGAATCGTATCGTCCCGTCGTGTCCTCTCCGCATACCAAGTCCGCCGCGGTCGCCGCCGCGTTGACGGCGCTGGATGAGGGGCGTACGCCCGAACGACCGGTGTTCCGGGAGGCGGTGCGTACTCTCCTGACCGCCCTCACGGAGCGCGCCCCCGGCCGATCGGTGGAGGTGCGCGTTCCACCATACGGTGCCGTGCAGTGCGTGGCCGGGCCGCGACACACCAGAGGAACGCCCCCAAACGTGGTGGAAATGGAGCCGGAGACCTGGCTCGCGCTGGCCACCGGCCGCCTCGCCTGGGCGGAGGCGATCACCGAGGGTCGCGTACGGGTCAGCGGGATCCGCGCCGACCTCTCCGAGTACCTCCCGCTCTAGCTGGGCGAACCGCCTGCCCGTCGTCACGGTGGGCGGGCGGATGGTGACTGTCAGTGCCGACTGCTGTTCGCGTACACTGTCAGGCGACGACGGCCCCGGCCGATCGCGCGGAGTTGCCCCCGCCTCCGCCGGGCCGGTCCAGACCAGCATGAGGGAGCGGCAGGTGCCCCGAGGCGATGGCCGGCTGAGCCACGACCTTGACCCCCAACGACCCGGCCCCCAGGACGCGTGCGGCGTCTTCGGCGTCTGGGCCCCCGGGGAGGAGGTCGCCAACCTGACCTACTTCGGGCTGTACGCCCTGCAGCACCGTGGCCAGGAGGCCGCGGGCATCGCGGTGAGCGACGGCTCGGGGGTGGTGGTTTACAAGGATCTCGGCCTGGTGGCCCAGGTGTTCGACGAGCCGACCCTGGCCAGCCTGCGCGGGCACGTCGCGATCGGCCACGCCCGCTACTCGACCACGGGCGGTTCGACCTGGGAGAATGCCCAGCCGACCATCCGGGCGACCAGTGCCGGCACCACGATCGCGCTGGCCCACAACGGCAACCTGGTCAACACCGCCGAGCTCCAGCGCGAGGCGGCCGCGCGCGGCATGGACTCCGACGGCTCGACCAACGACACCTCGCTGGTGACCATGCTGCTGGCCAGCCGGCCGGATCTCTCGGTCGAGGCGGCCGCGCTGGAGGTGCTGCCCCAGCTGCGCGGCGCGTTCAGCTTCGTCTTCATGGACGAGTCGACCCTCTACGCGGCCCGCGACCCACACGGGGTGCGTCCCCTGGTGCTCGGCCGGCTGGAGCGCGGCTGGGTGGTCGCCAGCGAGACCGCCGCGCTGGACATCGTCGGCGCGAGCGTGGTCCGCGAGGTCGAGCCCGGCGAGTTGATCGCGATCGACGAGGACGGGCTGCGGTCCACCCGGTTCGCCGCGCCGGAGCCGAAGGGCTGCCTCTTCGAGTACGTGTACATCGCCCGCCCGGACGCGACCATCGCCGGGCGCAACGTGCACTCCGCCCGGGTGCAGATCGGCCGCCAGCTCGCCCGGGAGCACCCGGTCGAGGCCGACCTGGTGATCCCGGTGCCGGAGTCCGGCACCCCGGCCGCCATCGGCTACGCCGAGGAGTCCGGGATCACCTACGGCCAGGGCCTGATGAAGAACCCGTACGTCGGGCGCACCTTCATCCAGCCGTCGCAGACGCTGCGCCAGCTCGGCATCCGGCTCAAGCTGAACCCGCTCCGGGAGAACGTCCGGGGCAAGCGCCTGGTCGTGGTGGACGACTCGATCGTTCGCGGCAACACCCAGCGGGCCATCGTGCGGATGCTGCGCGAGGCGGGCGCCCTGGAGGTCCACGTGCGGATCTCCTCCCCGCCGGTCAGCTGGCCCTGCTTCTACGGCATCGACTTCGCCACCCGGGCCGAGCTGCTGGCCAACGGGCTGGACAACGAGGGCATCCGGCGGTCGATCGGGGCGGACACGCTGGGTTACGTCTCGCTTGCCGGCCTCATCGCCGCGACCGAGCAGCCGAAGACACGGCTCTGCCGGGCATGCTTCGATGGGGAGTACCCGATCGAACTGCCGGCCGGGCACCTGATCGGCAAGCACGTGCTCGAAGGCGTGGGCCGGCGGGTCGCCGCCGAGGCCACCGCCGAACTCAGCGACAACTTCAGCTCGGCGCGTCTGGAGGCGCGCCCCGACCTGAAGCCGTCGGCCGCTACCCACCAGCCATAGCACCTCCGACGCGGGTCGCTCACCGCAACGGCGGCCCGCGAGAACCACAAAGGGGAGAACCCGTGACGCACGTGTCCGAGCGCAGCGGCGCAGGAACCAGCCCGTCGGGCGCCGGCGGCGACCGCCAGCCCTGGACGGCCGGCACCAGCCGCACGACGCGCAAACGCTCGGTCTCCTACGCGGACGCCGGGGTGTCGATCGAGGCGGGCGACCGCGCGGTCGAGCTGCTGAAGTCCAAGGTCAAGCAGACCCGGCGCCCGGAGGTCCTGGGTGACCTGGGCGGCTTCGCCGGCCTGTTCCGGCTGGACACCAAGAAATACAAGAACCCGATCCTCGCCTCCTCCACGGACGGGGTCGGCACCAAGTTGGTGATCGCCCAGCAGCTCGACATCCACGACACGGTCGGCATCGACCTGGTCGCCATGGTGGTCGACGACCTGGTCGCCTGCGGCGCCGAGCCGCTGTTCCTGCTCGACTACATCGCCACCGGCGAGGTCGTGCCGGACAAGGTCGCCGAGATCGGCGCGGGCATCGCCGACGGCTGCCGGTACGCGGGCTGCGCCCTGCTCGGCGGCGAGACGGCGGAGCACCCGGGTGTGCTGCGTCCCGACGAGTACGACATCTCCGCCACCGGTGTCGGCGTGGTGGAGGAGAGCGAGATCCTCAGCCCCGAGCGGGTCGAGGTGGGCGACGTCGTGATCGCGATGCGCTCCTCCGGCCTGCACTCCAACGGCTACTCGCTGGTCCGGCACGTGCTGCTCGGCGCCGGCCGGATGCGGCTGGACGTGGTGATCGAGGACTTCGGCCGGCAGCGGACCCTCGGCGAGGAGCTGCTCACCCCCACCAAGATCTACGCCCAGGACTGCCTCAAGCTGATCGCCGAGGCCGAGGTGCGGTCGCTGGCCCACGTCACCGGCGGCGGCATCCCGGGCAACCTGGTCCGGATCCTGCCGGAGCACGTCGACGCGGTGGTCAACCGCTCCACCTGGAAGCCGCAGCCGATCTTCGACCTGATCCAGTCCAAGGGCCGGATCGAGGACCCGGAGATGGAGGCGACGTTCAACATGGGCGTCGGCATGTTCGCCATCGTCTCCGCCGAGGACGCCGACCGCGCGCTGGCCACCCTGACCGGCCGTGGGGTCGACGCCTGGCAGGCCGGCGAGATCATCGAGGGCTCCGGCAACGTGCAGATGATCGGGCACCACACCCGCGGGTGATCACGTTCCGGTGATCATCCGGGCACCTGATCGGGGGTTCACCCGAGTAGCCAGCGCCGCCTAGCCTGAAGGGCACTTCGGGCTGACGGGGGAGGGTTGATGGCTGCTCGTACGCATCCGGGGATGCGCGGCATCGCCGCCGTCCCCTCGTACGTGGTGATGCAGCCGACCACGCTCTGCAATCTCGACTGCGCCTACTGCTACCTGCCGATGCGGGCGGTGGACCGGCGGATGCCGGTCGCGGTCGCCGAGGCGGTGGCGGCTTCGGTGAACCCGTGGGCGGCCGCGGGGCGGTTCTCCGTGGTCTGGCACGGCGGGGAGCCCCTGGCTGCCGGTCGGGAGCACCTGGCGGCCCTGCTGGCCCCCTTTGACCCCGAGGTGGAACACCACGTCCAGACCAACGCCACGCTGATCGACGACGCCTGGTGCGCGTTCTTCGCCGAGCACGGCATCCGGGTAAGCGTGAGCGTGGACGGGCCGCGGGAGCGCAACGGTGAGCGGGTCACCCGGGGCGGCCGCCCGGCGTACGACCGGATCCTGGCCGGGGTGGCGGCGCTGCGCCGGCACGGGCTGCCTTTCTCGGCCCTCGCCGTGGTGTCCCGGCCCGCCCCCGGCCTGGCCACCGAGCTGTACGACTACTTCCTCGACCTCGGCTGCGACGTGCTCGGCGTCAACATCGAGGAGACCGAGGGGGTCAACACCCGGAGCAACGCCCGGGAGGCCGCCGCGGTGACCGGATTCTGGGCGGAGCTGGTGGGCGCGTGGCGTCGCGATCCCCGGATCCACCTGCGCGAGGTCGAATGGTCGCTGCGGTACGCCGGAGCGGTCCTGGCCGGCACGGCCGACGACCTGCTGCCCCGCCAGCTCGACCCGATCCCCACCGTCGCCCATGACGGTTCGGTGGTGGTGCTCTCCCCGGAGCTGGCCGGCTTCACCGATCCCCGGTACGGGGACTTCAGCAGCGGCAACGTGTTGACCACCCCGCTGGCCGAGATCCTCGCCGGTGCGGGGCGTACGCCCTGGGTGGGTGAGTTCCTGGCCGGCGTCGAGGGGTGCCGGTCGTCCTGCCCCTATTTCGGCTTCTGCGGCGGCGGGCACGCCGCCAACCGTTACTTCGAGCTGGGGCGTTTCGACGGTACGGAGACCGAGCACTGCCGCAACAGCAAGATCCGCCTACTGGAGGGAGTGTTGGAGCATGCCCGAGACCACGAGTCGCCGGCAGCCTGAGCGTGTCGGGGAAGCCGCACCGGACCCGGTGGCGGACCGGGTGCGGGAAGCCGCCGTGGGGTTGACCGCTCTGCTCCACGAGGCCGAGGCCGCGCGCCTGCTGCGGGCGGAGGTGTCGGGCGGAGACGGGGCCAGCGCGGTGTGCGCGTGGAACCACTTCGAGAACATCCCGACGTTCTACAACTGGAACAACCGGCCGCGCTGACGCCGAGCGTCCGCGATCAAGGACCTGCCGGTGCGCCCGGGCGTGGCCCGGTGCGGCAGGTCCTTGATCGTCGGTCGGTACGCCGGCTTCCGCTGAGCACATGCGTGAGCACGCGGGGGCTACCGCGTGCTCAGATGTGACCGGAGGTCAGCGGGTCGGACGGGCCCAGGTGTCCGGGTCGTCGTCCGCGTGGTCCTCGTCATCGTCGTCGACATACTCTTTGTAGTCGTCGTCGAAGTCGTGGTCCGACTTGCCGCTGCCGCCGAGTTCTCGCTGCAAGGCGGCGAGGTCGGTGTTCGGGGAGTGGTACTTCAACTCCCGGGCCACCTTTGTCTGCTTGGCCTTAGCACGGCCGCGCCCCATGGCTCGACCCCCTCGCACAGAATGCGGGGCAGCCCGAAGGCGGGCCCCGATGACGTCAGGCATCTCTCGTGGCTCTTACGGTACATGGGGATGCCATCGTTCGGCACCTCGGGTTACCGTCAGCCGGCCCTGCGCGTCGCAGTGATCCGGCCGTCACAAAGTCTACCCGGTAAGGAGTGGGTGCCGTGACTGGCCGTGACACCGGACAAACCATCGCGAAGCGCTCCATTTTCCAGCTTAACGCCGGCATGCCGCGCCGCGCGAGCCGGGGGCGGAACGGTGCCCCGCCCCCGGCGTGACGTTCACCGCAGGTGGATCGTCCGCAGCCGGCCGACCTCGGCCATCCGGCGCTCGGCGAGCCGGTCCGCGGCCACCGCCGGCGGCACGCCCTCGGCGTCGGCGAGTCGCAGGATCTCCCGGGTGGTGTCGTAGATCTGGGTCGCCCGCAGCTTCGCCCGCTCGAAGTTGAAGCCCTCGATCTCGTCGGCGACCTGGATCACGCCGCCGGCGTTCACCACGTAGTCGGGGGTGTAGAGGATGCCCCGGTCGGCGAGGACCTTCTCGATGCCCGGGTGGGCGAGCTGGTTGTTCGCCGCGCCGGCGACCACCTTGGCCCGCAGCACCGGCACCGTGTCGTCGTTCAGGGCGCCGCCGAGCGCGCACGGGGCGTACACGTCGATGTCGGAGGCGATCAGGGCGGCGCTGTCGTCGACCAGCTCGACCTGCGGGTGGGTGGCGCGCACCCACTCCAGCGCCTTCGGGTTGACGTCGGTCGCCACAACCTCGGCCCCGTCCCCGAGCAGGTGCCCGGTCAGGTACTTGCCGACCTTGCCCAGGCCGGCCACGCCGACCCGCCGGCCGGACAGCGTCGGGCTGCCCCAGACGTGCTCGGCGGCGGCCCGCATGCCCTGGAAGACGCCCCAGGCGGTCAGGATCGAGGAGTCGCCGGCACCGCCGTGCTCCACGCTGCGTCCGGTGACGTAGCGGGTCTCCCGGGCGATCACGTCCATGTCGGCGACGTAGGTGCCGACGTCGCAGGCGGTGTAGTAGCGCCCGCCCAGGGACTCCACGAAGCGGCCGTACGCGCGCAGCAGCGCCTCGCTCTTGATCTGCTCCGGGTCGCCCCAGATGACGGCCTTGCCGCCGCCGAGGTCGAGGCCGGCGAGAGCGTTCTTGTACGCCATGCCCCGGGACAGGTCGAGCACGTCGGCGAGGGCCTCCTGCTCGCTGGCGTACGGGTAGAACCGGGTGCCGCCGAGCGCGGGGCCCAGCGCGGTGGAGTAGATCCCGATGATCGCCTTGAGGCCGGACTGCGTGTCCTGGCAGAACACGACCTGTTCGTGACCGGTGGATCCCGGGTCTTCGGTGCTGGCGAATACGCCCATTGTTGACTCCTGTGTCGGTGTGCGTCCTTGTGGGGCGCGGACCTGGTGGCGTGCCGGCGGGATGGTGCCGGCGCTGGTGAGCCTAATATCGGCCGGAACCGTACTGTCGTGCACGTCACGGCCCCCCGTCACGCCGGGGACGCAGGGGTCCCGTCTCGTGGGAGGATCGCCCCGTGCCGTCGCTCTTCGCTTCTTACCTGCGGGTGTACGAGCCGCTGACCGCCTTCGACCGCGACCGCCAGTCGTTCTGGCGCCGGTACGTCAACGAGGGCCGGGCGGTCGCCCCGCTGGAGGGTCCCGTCCGACAGCGCACCGCGGTGATCGAGGCGCTCGGTGCGGGCTGGACCCGGCTGCCCGATCTGCCGGACGAGGCGTACGTGCTGGAGACCGACGACACGCTGCTGGTCTGCCCGTGGAACCTGCGGATCCGGGTGGCGGAGGCGGCGCTGAGCGCCCGGGACGGGGTGCCGTCGGTGCTGGCCGACGCGTTCGTTCCGCCGACCCTGGCCGGGCAGGCCAAGGCGGTGGTGGACGACTGGCGCAGCGGAGCGCGGGTGCTGGAGCACGGGGTGCCCCGGGTGCACGAGCAGATCGCCACCTGGGGGGTGCCGCTGCGCTGGTTCGTGCTCTTCGACCGGCAGGAGCGGCAGTTGGTGACCGAGCCGGACCGGCGCGCGCTGCGCTACCGGACGGAGATCTCCAAGGCGCGTCGCCGGTCGTCCCGGGCGCTGTCGGTACTGCGCAAGTCGGTCGGGGACGCCCCGATCACCGAGGCGGTCGAGGAGGCCGCCCGCTGGTTGGAGGAGTTCCACCCGCGCTCGGTGGTGGAGCTGGACTACGGCGGCCTGGTGCAGTTGCTGCCGGACGAGACGCTGGCCGCCGACGACTCGACCGAGCTGGTCGCGACGGGGCTGGCCGGGCTTTCCCGCGGCGAGGCCGAGGAGGCGTCGGCGGCGTACGACAAGCTCGTCGCCCGGTGGCGGGCGGTGCAGTTGCTGGAACGCTGCAACTAGCCCGAATTGTCTGATGGGGGCCTCTCGATGCGAGAGTGTCTCGTAGTTGACGCATCACGAACCGTGATCATGAGTCCCAATAAGGTACTTTCTGCGGCGTAAAAGTCGTAAAAATCGGGCATGGTTCATCCGTCCGTCTAGGGACCTTCAGCCGTTCGGCCCATGTCGGACATCGGGGACTAGCCGGACCATGGGAGACGCGTCGGCCGGCGGGACCCCGGCCGATGTCTATACATGTGGAGGAGTGACCCCGATGGCATCGCGAACGCACGAACCAGAGCCGCTACTCACACCGGCCGAGGTGGCGTCGATGTTCCGTGTCGACCCGAAGACGGTGACCCGGTGGGCCAAGGCTGGCAAGCTCAGCGCCATCCGGACCCTGGGCGGCCACCGCCGTTACCGCGAGTCGGAGGTTCGAGCCCTGCTGCAGGGGCAGATCCCCCAGCAGCGCCAGGGCGACTGACCACCGGACGCCTTTCAGGCGTTCCGATCAGGGGCGGCCGGACGTACGCGCGAGCGTCGATCCGCCGCCCTTAATCGTGTCCGGGGTTTGTCAGTCCAGCATGACGCGCAGCCCCACGGTGCCCCGCTCGCCGCGGCGCAGCCGGCTGCCCAGCAGGCTGAGCCGGCCGATCATGCGGTACTTGTGCTTCAGCAGCCCGCGGATCCGTCGGGTCTCGACCAGGTCGCAGATCGTCGCGTGCCCCGGCATCGCCGCGCCGCGCGGCCGGCCGCGGACGTCACACGGGGCCACCGTCACCTGGCCGTTCCGCCGGATCCGCTTGACCTTGCCGGAGTCCGACGCCGTCCACACCGCCAGCGCGTCGCCGTCCCGCACCGCCCAGACCGGCGTCGCCACTCCCCGGCCGTCCTTGCGGAAGGTCGTGAGCAGCACGTACTTCTCCGCCGCCAGGCGGTCCAGGTCGGTCACGCCGCTCAGGATACGGCCGCGACAGCCCGGCCGAGTCCGGATAGCGTGATCGCCGTGAGCGCGAGGAGCGAGCCGGGTCTGCGAGCCCCGCAGTCGCGAACAGAGACAGCGCCTGTGACCGGGGAACCCACGATTGGCGACGTGTTCGGCGAGATGATCCGCGACGCGTACGCGGTGGCGACCGGGGTCGGACCCCGGCCACTGGCCGGCGGGCGCCTGCCCCGGCCGGTGATCGAGATCATCGAGCGGGACGACGGCCTGGTCAACGGCGCCCCCGCCCAGCACTACCTGGACCCGCCCGAGGCGTGGCAGCCGCACGACCACCGGGCCGTGGACCGGGTGCGCGGCCACGTGCTGGACGTCGGGGTCGGCGCCGGACGGATCGCCCTGCACCTGCAGCAGCGCGGGGTCCCGGCGACCGGGCTGGACACCTCGGCCGGCGCGCTGCGGGTCTGCCGCGCCCGGGGCGTACGGGACCTCGTGCACGGCACGGTCGACCAGCACGTCGCCGACGGCCACCGGTACGACACATTCCTGCTGCTCGGCAACAACCTCGGGCTGATCGAGGGACGGGAGCGGGCACCCGGATTCCTGGCCGCGCTCGCCGCGCTGGCCCGTCCCGGCGCCGAGGTCATCGCGCACGGCACCGACCCGTACGGCACCACCGACCCGGTGCACACCGGCTACCACGAGCGCAACCGGCGGCGGGGCCGGCTGGGTGGCCAGCTCCGGCTGCGGCTGCGCTACCGGCTGCTCGGCACCGAGTGGTTCGACTATCTGGTGTGCTCGGTCGACGAACTGGCCGAGCTGGTCCACGGCTCGCCGTGGCGACTGGTCGACGTGGACGACCGGGACCGCCCGTACTACCTGGCCACGCTGAAGCTGGCCTGAGCGCGGGGGTAAGGACGGGCCCCGGCAGTCGCGCGGCGTCGACAAGGGGCCCGTCCGCACACCTCACACCTGGACGGTCGGGGAGTGCTGCTCCGGCGGGAGGCCGCCGTCGCCGTCGACCACCTCGTCCGGGGTGCCGTCCTCGTCGATGTCGACCATGGTGATGTCCACCTTGCCGTCACCGTCGGTGTCGAACTGGAACAGGTCGGCCGTCCCGTCGCCGTCGGTGTCCGCCACCCACACGTCCGTCCGCCCGTCCTGGTTGGTGTCCGCGCGGAGCAGGTCCACCCGCTCGTCGCCGCGGGTCTCCACGGTCTCCGTGCTCTCCGGTGCCTGGCTCATCTCGGTCCTTCCCTCTCGGCTTCGACGGCCGTCGTACCCGATCCGGCGCGCCCCCACGCACGCCGCCCGGGCCGGCCCTGCATAGGGTCGCATCCAGGAACGAGCGGAGTGTGCGGGCCGGCGCGGCGGAGACCCCGCGCGTCGCCCGCGGCGAGGGGACGTCATGAGTGGTCGTTTTGTGGTCGTCGGGGCCGGCACCATGGGCCTCGGCATCGCGTACGTGGCGGCCGGCGCCGGCTACGCGGTGGAGTTGGTCGAGGTGGATGCGGCCCGCGGCGCCGGCGCCGTGCAGCGCCTCGGCGAGCTGTGGGAGCGCGGGGTGCAGCGCGGCAAGCTGACCGCCGAGGAGGCGACGGCGAACCGGGCGCGGGTCACCCTGCGGGCCGGGCTCGGCGAGGTCGCCGAGGGGCCTGACGTGATCGTCGAGGCGGTTCCGGAGCGGCTCGACCTCAAGCGTTCGGTGCTGCGGGAGGCCGAGGCGCGGCGGCCCGCCCTGCTCGGCAGCAACACGTCCAGCATCCCGATCGCCGACCTGGTCGAGGGGCTGGACCGGCCGGCCGACTTCCTCGGGTTGCACTTCTTCAACCCGGTCTGGGCCATGGCGCTGCTCGAGATCGTGGTGGGCCCGGCCACCGCGCCGGGGACCACCGAGGCGGCCGTCGCGCTCGCCGGCCGGCTGGGCAAGGACCCCGTCGTCGTACGCGACATGCCCGGCTTCGCCACCTCCCGGCTCGGCGTCACCCTCGGGCTGGAGGCGATCCGGATGGTGGCCGACGGGGTGGCCAGCCCCGCCGACATCGACAAGGCGATGGTGCTCGGCTACCGGCACCCGGTCGGCCCGCTGGAGCTGACCGACCTGGTCGGGCTGGACGTCCGCCTCGACATCGCCCGCACCCTCCAGGCCGCGTACGGGGACCGTTTCGCGCCGCCGCCGCTGCTGGTGGAGATGGTGGCCGCCGGGAAGCTGGGCAAGAAGTCCGGCCAGGGCTTCTACACGTGGGAAGGCGGGGTGAAGCGGTGAGCGCGAGGAGTGAGCTTGCGAGCCCCGCAGTCGCGAACGAAAGGCTGGCAGAGTGAGCGGCCTGCGGATCGAGGAGCTGCCGGACCGGCTGGTGGTGACGCTGGACCGGCCGGAGAAGCGCAACGCCATCGACGCCGACCTGATCGCCGAGCTGCACGCGGTCTGCGCCGAGCTGGAGGCGCGGCCCCGGCTGCTGCTGCTCACCGGCGGAACGGAGGGCATCTTCGCCGGCGGGGCGGACATCGGCCAGCTCCGCGAACGCGGCCGGCTGGACGCCCTGGCCGCCATCAACCAGGCCGCCTTCGCCCGGATCCGGGCGCTCCCGATGCCGACCGTGGCCGCCGTGGACGGCCCGGCGCTAGGTGGGGGCGCCGAGCTGGCGTACGCCTGCGACCTGCGGGTGTGCACGGCGCGCGCGGTGTTCGGCCAGCCCGAGGTGCGATTGGGGATCCTCGCGGGCGCCGGCGCGACCTACCGGCTGCCGGCGCTGATCGGGGAGGCCCGGGCCAAGGAACTGCTCTTCACCGGCCGCCGGGTGGACGCCGACGAGGCCCTACGGATCGGGCTGGTCAACCGGGTGGTGGCCGAGCCGGCGGAGCTGCTACCCGCCGCGCACGGCCTGCTGGACGAGATGGCGAAGGGTTCGGCGCTGGCGCTCCGGCTGACCAAGCTGGCCGTGGACGCCCCGGCCGCCGCCCACCCGCAGCTCGACCTGCTCAGCCAGGCGGTGCTCTTCGAGGACGAGGAGAAGCACCGCCGGATGACCGAGTTCCTGGAGCGGCGCCGGCCCCGCTGACCGGGCCCGAGACGCGACGAGGGCCGCACCGGTACGCCCGGTGCGGCCCTCGTCGCGCGCTCAGTGCTGGAGCTGCACCCCGGCGTCGTCCAGCGCGGTGATCACCTTCAGCGACTCGCCGAAGCCGATGATCAGCACGGCGTCCGCCCCGTCGTCCTTGACCTGCTTGGCCACGGCGGAGAAGTCCACGGGCGGCGCCTGCGCGTCGGCCGGCAGCTCGTACGAGAGCAGCTTCACCCGGTCGCCGCCCAGGCCGGCCCGCTCCAGCTCGGCGCGGACGTTCTCCTGGAGGCCCTCACCGTAGGAGTCCTTGCGGGCCACGATGGCGACCTTGTGCGGGCCGTCCCGCATGATCACGTCGGCCAGGGCCCGGCCCTGGAGGATGTCCGACGGGGCGGTGCGGAAGTAGAGGCCCTTGTCGTCGATCGTGGTCAGCCCGGCATCAGTGTTCGACGGGGAGAAGAGCACCCGGCCGGCGGCCACCACGTCGGGCAGCACGGCCCGGGAGATGCCGGACGCGGCCGCACCGATGATGACGTGGACGCCCTTCTGCACGTGCGAGGCCACGGTCGCCTTGGCGATCGCCGGGTTGGTGCCGTCGTCGCCGTCGATCCAGGTCACCGGCTTGCCGAGCACACCGCCGGCGGCGTTGACGTCCTGCAGCGCGAGCGCCACGCCCGCCGCGATCGGCGGGTACGCCAGAGCCAGGTCACCGGTCTTCGGCAGCAGGCCGCCGAGGACCAGCGGCCCGCCCGACTTGCCGTCGCGCTGCTTCCGACCCGGCGGCGGGGTCTTGGTGCTCGCCCCCGATTCGTCGCCGGCGCCGACGAACTCGGTCTTGCCGTCGTTGATCCGCTCGTGATCGAAGTGCAGGGTGGCGTAGCTGGCGGTGGCCGGCTCGCCGGCGTCGGTGAACCCGGCCCGGGTCAGCGTCACCCCGCGGTACTCGATGTCCTGGCCCGTGCGGGCGAGCCGCAGGCAGGTCGCCGCGTCCTCGCAGCGCTGGCCGCCGTTGGTCACCCCGACGATCTGCTTGGCGATCTCGGTCGGCTGGGTGGTGCCGGCGAGTTGGGCGGCCAGGGAGCTGATCACCACCGCGTCGTACGACTCGGCGGAGTAGAGGTAGTCGGTCAGCTTCGGGTCTACGGTGCGTAGCCGTTCCTTGAAGCTTTCCGGCAGTTGCACGAGCGGGATCGTGCCCTTCATGCCGTTCAGAAGGTCCGCGCGGCCCTTCAGTTCGGCCGCGTACGAGTTCTGCATGTTGCCGTCGGTGCCGTAGAGGCGCACCTGGGTGTTGGTGGTCGCCTCCTCGGGCTGGTCGCTCCCGCAGGCGCTGGTGGCGAGCAGGAGCGCCGCGCAGGCCATCGAGATGGCCGCGCGCGACGCGCGTGATACGGGCATTGTCGTCCTTCCTCCGGCGAAGGTCCGCTGCGCACATTAGCGTGCCGGCGCGGCCCTTGGGACCGTGGAGGCGGCTCCGTCGGCAGCCCGACTGCCGATATCACGCACCGTGATGGCCGGGCCGATCCCGGGTCACCGCTTGACCCTCGGTCCTACTGTTCGGCAGGTGACCGACGAAGCACAGCAGACGCTGGACGATGCGACCGCCGTGCTCCGCTCGGCGCTGGCCGGTGACGGCGACGCGGTGGTGGGCACCTTCGACGCCGTGGTGGACCGCTCCGGGCTGGCCGGGGCGTACGGGGTGGCGTGGTGCCTGGCGGCCACGATGGTCGGTGACGACGCCCCGGCGGGCGGCTGCGCGCTCGACTTCCCCGGGATCGACCAGGCCGACTACGACACCCGGTGGGTGGCCCGGTTCGTCAGCGCGTACGCCAACCACGACGCCGACACCGGCGAGGCGCTCTTCGGCGCCGCGGTCGCCGACGGGCTGCTGCCGGACTGCCTGCTCACCCTCGCCGGGTCGACGATCGCCACGCTGCGCAGCCGGGCGGCCTGACCGGATCCGCCGGGCCGCCGCCCGGGCTGGGCCGGCGCGCCGTGACCGCCGCCGCCCGACCGGGTCCGCCCCTGTGATAGCTCTGGGGCATGTCCGAGGCGATGCTGAGCAAGGTCCGCAAGCTGCTCGCCCAGGCCGAGGACCCGGCCTGTACGCCCGCCGAGGCGGCGGCGTTCATGGCCAAGGCGACCGAGCTGATCGCTCGCTACGGCGTCGACCGGGCGCTGCTCGCCGCCCGTGAACCGGCCACCGACCCGGTCGGCGACCGGGTGGTCGAGGTCGTCGCCCCGTACGCCCGGGACAAGGCCGGCCTGCTCGCGGCGGTCGCCGACCCACTCCGCTGCCGCTGCGTACGACGCCGGCAGGGCAGCGGCTTCGCGATGCACCTGTTCGGCTTCGCCAGTGATCTGGAACGGGTCGAGCTGCTCTTCACCTCGCTGCTGGTGCAGGCCGCACACGGGTTGGCCGGTGTTGCCGTACCGGCCGGGGAGCATCCGGCCGCGTTCCGGCGTACCTGGCTGGCCGGCTTCGCCCACGTGGTGGCGGATCGGCTGCGCGCGGCCGAGGCCGGCGCGGTGGCCGACTCCGGCACGCCCACGACGGCGCTGGTGCTGGCCGACCGCTCCGACCGGGTCCAGCGCCGGCTCGCCGAGGTCTACCCGCGACTGCGTACGGCGCCGCCCCGCCGGCTCGCCGGCACCGGGTTCGGTCCGGGTGCGGCGGCGGGTCGCCGGGCCGACCTGGGCGGCACCGGCGTGACCGGCCGGGGCGCCGTGGCCCGGGGCATCGGGCGGTGAGTCCGGTCCCCCGAGTCCGCGGTGACTCTGGTCCGCTGGCGCGAGGCGGCACGGGCGGCGGTCAGGCCGTGGTGCGGGCGACCGTGGCCAGGTAGCGGCAGAGCAGCTCGTGCCAGCCGGCGGTGAGCGCCTCGCGGTAACCCTCGGCGGCCGGGCCGTGCCGGTCGAAGTAGCGGTGCTCGACGTCGACCTGGGTCCGCTCCGGGCCCGCCGGCTGGAAGAGCACCTCGACCTCGCTGGCCCGCGCCGGGTCCGGCACCGCCACCCGGTCCGGTCCGATCTGCCAGGTGAAGACGAGCCGCCGGGGCGGGTCCCAGGTCAGCACCCGGCCCCAGTCGCTGCGGAAGCCGTACGGGCCGATCTCGTATAGCATGCCGCCGGCCCGGGGCTCCATCCCCAGGTCGGCCAGGGCCTCCGGCCCGGACCAGGTGTATTCGCGTACCCACCAGTCGGCCAGCGACCCGGTGAAGACCGCGAAGGCCAGCTCGGCGGACGCTGGGGCGAGGAGGCGGCTGCGGAGACTGAACCGGTCGAATTCCTGACGAACCTCATCCGGATCGGCCATCTCCTGTCCCATAGGCCCGGACCATACCGGCTGATGCCCGGGTGTGCAGCTTCGCGAGCGCCCGCTTCCCGACACCGGGAGAGGGGTTTCCTGACAGTGCTGAAAGCGGGGATCGCTGGTCGATGGGACGTGGCCAGGGCGGAGGCGGGACAGCGGGGGCAGGACGGGTGCCCGGCCGGAAACCGGGTATCCGCGGCTGATCCGGCCCGACGGACCGGGCCAGCGGGGAGCGGGGAGCATGAGCGAGAGCGGAGCGACCCGAGCGGGAGCCGGACCCGAGCGAGCGGCGCAACCATCGGGCTGAATCGTCGGAGCAGGACGTCCTGCTCGACATCCCGGAGGTCGCGGTCGACCAGCTCCGGCTGGCGGCGGACGGGCTCGACGCGGACCTGTCGCTGCGCGCCCGGCTGGCGAACCTGCTGGAACTCGACGCCGGGGTCCGCGTACGCCTGACCGGGGTGGAGCTGGATGTCACCGGCGTGAGCGCGGAGGCGCTGCTCAAGGTACGCCTGGAGCGGCTGGTGCGGATCCTGGACCGGGCGCTGGCCACCATCGACGGGAACCCGCAGCTAATCGACGCGCTGGCCCGGACGGTGGGCGCCGGCATGGCGGACGTGAACCGGGCGGCCGGGCAGCTCACCGGCCGCGAGGGCGCGCCCGGGGTCGACGAGGGCGGGCAGCGGACCGGAACGGTCGGCGTGGAGGCCCGCCGGACATCACGCGAGCGGGTCGCCAAGCCCGCGCCCCCGCCGCCCGCTGCCGGGACCCGGCACCCCGAGCCGCCGATCGGCCCCGGCGGCCAGCAACCCCCGGGACCGTCGGCCGAGGCCGTGTGGCCGGAGGCGGCCGGTGCCCCGCCGTCCGGGGAGCGGGGCGACCAGCCGTCCCGGGCGGCGGGACCGGAGCAGCAGGGATCCGGCGGCGGACCGGGCGGACGGCCGGCGGGGCCGTTCGGGGCGGCCCACCTCGCGGGCCAGGCCGGGGAGACGCTGCGCCAGGCCGGCCGGAGCGTCTGGGAGGCGATCCAGGGTGGCATGGGTCAGCACGGCCCGCAGCCACCGGAGCGGTAGCCGACGGTCCAGCCGGCCCGAACCCCACGCCCCGCCCCGCGCGGCCGCCGGTATCAGTGAGGTGACCCGGTGACGAGTCCCGGAGATGGCCGGGGCCAGGTGGAGACGGCTTCACCCGTTCTCGACGTTCCAGAGGCGCCACGACGGCCGGAGGCCATCACGGGTGGACGGAGTTGCCGAACGGCCCGTACGGGGCCGCTGAGGCCCCCGGAATGGGAGGGGCGGAAGTGGTGGGAGGTGAGGGAGCGAGTTGGAGGGAGCTGCGGAAGCGGGGGTTCAGGTCACGCTGTGCGCTGACGCACGCCGCGGGCGACTCGGACAGCGAGCCAGATGCCGCCGGCCAGGAGACTCAGACCGAACAAGGCGATGCCAACCTCATAGATCCGATCAGCATCGCCGAGAGGCGGCCCATCCGGCGACAGACCATCCCAGGCGTTCCAAGAGCTGTAGACAAACAGCACACCGAAGACTGTCGACGCGAGCGCCACAAGCAGAGCCGCGGCCCGCCCGATCCACATCAACATCGCCGCAGTATCCCAGCAAAAGCTGCCTCCGTGGGGGCCAGACGGCAGGCCCAGACGCCAAACGGTCCCCACCGACGTTTCCGCAGGTGAGGACCGTTGTAGCCCGGCGAAAGGCTATGTGGCCAGGGGCGGGGTCGAACCGCCGACCTTCCGATTTTCAGTCGGACGCTCGTACCAACTGAGCTACCTGGCCGTGCTGCTCGGCTCATGCTACCGCACGGCCGATACGCAGAACGCCGCGCATGAGGGGCGCGGCGTCAGCGCTTGCGGTCCTGACGGGACTTGAACCCGCGACCTCCGCCTTGACAGGGCGGCGAGCACTCCGACTGCTCCACAGGACCTGGCTGGTGTTGCATCCGGCCTGAGCCGGACCGTGCCCCCAACGGGATTCGAACCCGTGCTACCGCCTTGAAAGGGCGGCGTCCTGGGCCGCTAGACGATGAGGGCGGCCCCGCCATCATTGCACACTCGCAACTTCAAGCGGACTTGCTCCCATCCGGCCCCGCCGGAGGCATGAGAAGCATATGCCATGCCCCGTCGGTCGACCAAACCGGTATGCCCCCCGGCACAACGGCGGATGAAAGCGCAGGTCAGCGAGGTGGGGAAATTCCGTACCGGCGCTTGAGGTCGGGAATCAGGTGCCGGCAGGCCACCATGGTCTGGCGCCGGTCGCCGCCTCCGTCGTGCATCAGCACGATCGAGCCGGGGCGCGCCGCCGCCTCCACCCGCTTGGTGATCGTCTTCGCGGGTGGGTGGTCCCAGTCCTGCGGGTCGACGGTCCAGTGCAGGGCGTGCATGCCGAGCTGGCGCGCGACGGTCACCTCCTCCGCCGTCCACCGGCCACCGGGCTGGCGGAACCACTTGATTTCGGCGTCCGGTACGGCGGCCCGGATGGCCTGGTTGGTGCGTGCCAGATCCGCCCGGATCTGCGCGACGGTCCGCCGGCCGAGGTTCAGGTCGTGCCGCCAGCTGTGGTTGCAGAGCTGGTGGCCCTCCCGGGCGATCCGTGCCACCAGCTCCGGGTAACGCCGGGCCTGTGTGCCGATCAGGCAGAAGGTCGCCGTGACGTGGGCCGCCCGCAACTGGTCCAGGATCTGTGGCGTCCACCGGGGGTCCGGCCCGTCGTCGAAGGTCAGCGCGACCGCCCGGGTGCCGCTCCTGCGCTGCAGCCCGGCGGGCAGGGTCTTGGGCAGCGGACGCAGCTTCGGCTTCGGCGGGGCGGTCCGGGTGGGCCGCGGCGTGGGGGTCGGCTTCGGCGGCTCCGGCGGCGCCGGGGTGGCCGACGCCGTCGGCGGGCCGCCGGCCTGGGCGGGGGGCTTGTCGGCACTGCCACAGCCGGCCGCCAGCAGGACCATGCTGAGGGCGAGCACCAGTGCGGCGCGTGGACGCATCGTCGCTCCCGAAGAGGGGGTCGGGGTACGCGGACCCAACGACGGTAGTGGACGCCGCGCCGATCGGACAGGGGCCGTCAGCCGATGGTCGACGGATCCAGCGAGTCCCGTACGGCCACCGCCAGCGAGACTGCCTCGGTCAGGTCCACCGGCCGCACCACGCCCGTCGGCAGCGTGTCGGCCTGCCACCCTGGCCCGGCGGCGAGCACCAGCAGCGGCCGGCGGGGGGCGGCGAGCAGCGCGGCGAGCTGGTCCGGATCGGCGGTGGCCGGGGTGTGCGACCAGAGCACCACGGCGGCCGGCCCGGTCCGGTTGACCGCCTCGAGCAGGGCCGCCACGGGCACCCGGGCGCCGAGCATCCGGTAGCCCACCCCCGTCTCGGCCAGGGCGGCGCCCAGGGCCTCCAGCGGCAGGGTGTGCTGTTCCTCGTCGGCGCAGGAGAGCAGGATCCGGGCCGGGCCGGCGGTCGGGTGCGATCGGGCCGCTGCGGCGAGCGCCTCGGAGACGCACCGGGACGCCAGGTGCTCCACCTCGATCAGCGCGGCGGTGGCGGCGTGCCGTTCGCCGATCCCGGCGAGCACCGGCCGGAGCAGTCCGTCCCAGGTCGCCACGACGCCGTCGGTGGCGATGGCCTGCGCGATCGTCTCGCCGATCGCGACCGAGTCGAGCCGCATGGCGGCGCGGGCCAGCCCGCGGGCGACCGGCCCGGCCCGGCCGACCGGGATGGCCGTCCCGCCGCCGTCCCGGGCGGCCCGCGGAGCGACGGCCGCGGCTCGCTGCGCGACGGTGGCCGCGCCGAGCTGGGGTTGCCGCCGGAGCCGCGCGCCGGGCTCGGGCGGGACGGTGCCGGGTGCCTGCCGGGCCCAGCGGGCCGCCTCGGCCGGGGCCACCCCGTCGACGGTCAGCCGTCGCATGATCTCCAGGCGGGCGAGGTCGGCCGGCGTGTAGCGCCGGTGGTGTCCCGGCACGTGCTCGCTGGGACCGAGACCGTAGCGCTGGTGCCAGGTGCGCAGGGTGGTGACCGCCACCCCCAGGCGGCGGGCGGCCGCCCCCGCGCTCAGCGCCTCATCGGCCACCCGGCCGCTCCGGTGCCTGCTCGGCCGGCCCACCGGACGGCGCCGTGCCGGCCGGGTCGGCGGCGGTCGGCGCCGGTCGCAGCAGCCGGCTCACCACTCCGCCCAGCCACGGCGAATACGCGCGGGGATCGACGTCGAGGTCGGCCGTCAGCTCGCCCGGGTCGACCCAGCGCAGGCTGGCCACCTCGTCCGGGTCGGGGCGGGTGGGCAGGTCGGCCGGCACGTCGGCGCGCAGCACGTGGTCGTACTCGAACTCGACGCGGCCGGTGGCCGGGTCCTCGGCGTAGTAGACGTACACCCCGACCTCGATGAGGTCGACGGGGCCGACGCCGAGCTCCTCGGCCAGCCGCCGGTTGGCGGCCGCGGCCAGCGACTGGCCGGGCAGCGGATGACCGCAGCAGGAGTTGGCCCAGCGCAGCGGGAACCGCGTCTTCACGGCCGCCCGCTGCTGGAGCAGGATCCGCCCGTCGGGGTCGACGAGCAGCACCGAGAACGCCCGGTGCAGCCGTCCGGGCGCCTGGTGGGCGGCGGCCACGGTGGCCTCGCCGAGCACGTGCCCGGCGTCGTCGACCAGCTCGACCAGGTGTTCTTCACGGGACCTCACGGGACGGCCTTTCGTTCGGGGCCGCGCTCACCGACCGGCTCCGGTGATGCGCGCGGCGGCGAGCTTGCCGCTGATCAGGACCATGGGCACGCCCACCCCGGGCTGCGTGCCGGAGCCGACGAAGACCACGTTGCCGAGCGTCCGGTGCAGGTTGGCCGGGCGGAACGGACCGGTCTGGAAGAGGCTGTGCGCGGCGGCGAACGGGGTGCCGGCGGCCATGCCCTGCTCCGCCCAGTCGGCCGGGGTGACGGTCTGCAGCACCTCGATCCCCTCGCCGAAGCCGACGTAGCCCCGTTGCTCCAGGGTCTCGACGAGTTGGTCGGCGTAGTGGCGGGTCAGGTCGCCGCGCCAGTCGAGGGGCGCCCGGTCGAGGTTCGGCACCGGGGCGAGCACGTAGTAGGTGTGCCGCCCGGCCGGGGCCACCGCCGGGTCGGTCCGGCTCGGGTTCGTCACCAGCAGCGAGGGGTCCGTCATCAGCTCACCTCGCCGAATCACCTCGTCGAACGTGCCCTTCCAGGATCGTCCGAAGTGGATGTTGTGGTGGGCGATCTTCGCATAGCCCTGCCGCGACCCGACGTGCAGCACGACGCAGGAGGGCGAGTAGGTGAGCCGGCGCTGCCGGCCGGCGGGCAGCAGGTCCCGGTAGGCGACCGGCAGGTCGGGGTTGAGCACCACGACGTCCGCGGGGACGAACTCGCCGTCGGCGGTCACCACCCCGGTGGCCCGGCCGTTGGCGGTCGCCACCCGGGTCACCGTGGTCGCGTACCGGATCTGCACGCCGTGCTTCTCCGCCGCGCCGGCCATCGCCCGGGAGACCGCGTGCACGCCACCGCGCGGGAAGCACACCCCGGCCACCGAGTCGAGGTACGCGATGACCGCGTAGATGGCGAGCGCGTCGTGCGGCGCGAGGCCCGCGTACATCGCCTGGAAGGAGAAGATCCGCTGGGTACGCGGGTCGCGGAAGAACTGGTTGATCTTCGTCTGGAGCCGCCGGAACGCCCCGTTGGCCAGCAGCTTCACCAGGTTGGCGGTGAGCAGGTCGGTCGGCGCGTCCAGGTTGCGTTCGATGAAGTCGGCCCGCTCCCACCGCCACAGGCTCCGGGCGTAGTCGACGAACCGCAGGTAGCCGTCCGCCTCACGGGGGCCGCAGACCCGGGCGATCTCGGTGGCCATCCGGGTGCTGTCGCTGATCACGTCGAGGGTCGACCCGTCCGGGTAGTACGCCCGGTAGGCCGGGTCCAGCGGGGTCAGGTCGAGCCAGTCGGTCAGCTCCTCGCCGACCGCGCCGAGCGCCTCGGCGATCAGGTCCGGCATGGTGAGCACGGTCGGGCCGGTGTCGAACTCGTACCCGTCGACGCTGAGCCGGCCGGCGCGCCCGCCCGGCACCGCCTCGCGTTCCAGGACGGTCACCTGCCGGCCGTCGCCGGCCAGGTGCAGCGCGCAGGCCAGCCCGCCCAGGCCGGCGCCGACGACCACCACCCGGTCGGTCCGTCCGGTCACGGTTCGCACGTGACCACCTCCCTCACCGGATCGTCCGTCGCCCCCGGCGGTGCCGGCACCACCCGGAGCCCGTCAGCCGCCACCGCGTCGTTGGCCATGTCGGCGAGCGTACCCTAGGCTACGAGTTGCGTCGATTGATGCGTCGATATGAGGAGGGCCGGTGGACGCCGATCTCGCTGCCGCCTACGAGCGTTGTCGTGGGCTGCACCGACGCCACGGTCGGACCTACTATCTCGCCACCCGCCTGTTGCCCGCATGGAAACGGCGGCACGTGCACGCCCTCTACGGATTCACCCGGTACGCCGACGAGATCGTCGACTCGACCGGGGACCTGCCGCCGGCCGAGCGCGCCGCCCAGCTGGCGGACTGGTCCGACCGATTCGTCGCCGGTCTGCGCGGGGAGCCGGTCGACGACCCGCTGCTCCCCGCGGTGCTGCACACCATCGCCGTCTTCGACCTGGCGCCCGCCGACTTCGCCGCGTTCCTGCGCAGCATGGCGATGGACCTGACGGTCACGTCGTACCGGACCTACGACGACCTGCTCGGTTACATGGACGGCTCGGCCGCCGTCATCGGCACCATGATGCTGCCGATCCTGGGCAGCTCCGACCCGGCCGCCGCCCGGGAACCGGCCCGCCAGCTCGGGCTGGCGTTCCAGCTCACCAACTTCATCCGGGACGTCGCGGAGGACCTGGACCGGGGCCGGACCTACCTGCCGGACGAGCACCTGGCCATGTTCGACGTCACCCGCGACGACCTGCTCGCCGCCCGGGCGGTCGGCCACGGCACGCCGCAGCTCCGCGAGCTGATCCGGTACGAGGTGACCCGGGCCCAGGCCCACTACGCGGCCGCCGCGCCGGGCATCCCGCTGCTCACCGCCGCCTCGCAGGCCTGCATGCGCACCGCGTACGAGCTCTACGGCGGGATCCTCGACGAGGTGGCCGCGCAGGACTACGACGTCTTCGCCCGGCGGGCCCGGGTACCCGTGCAGCGGCGGCTCGCGGTGGCCACGCGGGCGCTGCTCACCCCGCCCGGCACGCCGGTGGCGGTCCCCGGTCCGGCACTCCAGCCGGCGCTGGTGGCATGAATCACAGGCAGGAGTGCAGCGCCTCGACCAGCTCGTCCACCCGGTCGTGCTCGCCGAGGCGGGGCGTCGCGTACGCGAACGTGTAGCCCCGCTCCGGGTCCGCCCAGGCGCTGCTCCCGCCGATGCCGCCCATGCCCCAGCTCCCGTCCGGCTCCCACTGCATGCCCAAGGTCCAGTACGCCCTCCGGTCCAGCACCAGGTCCGGCCCGTCGTACTGCACCCGGGTGGCCTCGGCGACCAGCTCCGGGCTGAACAGGCGTACCCCGTCGAGGGTGCCGCCGGCGAGCAGGCCCGCGTAGAGCCGCGCCAGGCTGGCTGCGGTGGCGTGCAGGTTCACCGCCGGGACCTCGGCGGATCGCCACAGTGAGTGGTTCACCACCGCCAGGTCCAGGCCGCCGGCCGGATTGCCGAGCGCCCTGGCCCGCAGCGACCCCGGCTCGCCCAGCGTCCGGGTGAGCCAGCCCGGATCGGCGTACGACAGGTCGGCGCAGCGCCGCTGGTCGGCCGGGCTCAGGCCGAAGCCCAGGTCGAGGCGCCACGGTCCGGCGATCTCCTCGGACAGGAACCGCCCCACCGGCCGCCCGTCCACCCGGCGGACCAGCTCGCCCACCAGGTGCCCGTACGTCCAGGCGTGCTCGCCCGCGACGCTGCCCGGCATCCATTCGGGCTCGGCCGCGGCGAGGTCGGCGCAGAGCAGCGCCCAGTCGGCGACCGCCCCGGCGGGCCGCGGCACCGGAAAGGCCGGCAGCCCGGCGGTGTGGCTGAGCACCTGCCGCACGCTCGCCGGGGTGCGGAACTCCGGCCAGTACGCGGACACCGGCCGGTCCAGCTCGACCCGACCCCGGTCAACCAGCATGAGCAGGCAGAGCGCGGCCACCGGCTTGCCGACCGAGTAGACGTTGACCAGCGTGTCCGGCCGCCACGGGTCATTGGTGGCGGCGCGGCCGGCGGCGGCCGGGCCAGACCGGACGCCCGCGCGGTGCCCGCCCGTCAGGTCGACCACCGGTTGCCCGTCGTACCAGATGCTCAGGCCGGCGCCGGTCTCCCGCCCGCTGGCGAACAGGTCGTGGAAGCAGTCCCGGACGGGGGTGAAGCGAGGGTGCATCCGGTCACGGTAGGCCGTCCACGTCGGAACGGCCGCGCCAAATTCCGCCCGCTGTGGTGGTCCCCGGCCCGCCCGTACGGGATGCTGGCGGGATGGCGGAGCCGGAACTGGTGGACGTGGTCGTGGTCGGGCTCGGGGTCGGCGGCGAGGAGGTGGCCGGGCGGCTCGCCGAGGCCGGCCTCACCGTCGTCGGGATCGAGCGGAACCTGGTCGGCGGCGAATGCCCGTACTGGGGCTGCATCCCGAGCAAGATGATGATCCGGGCGGCGAACGCGCTGGCCGAGGCGCACCGGGTCAACGAGCTGGCCGGCTCGGCGCAGGTCCGGCCCGACTGGGCGCCGGTGGCGAAGCGGATCCGCGAGGAGGCCACCGACACCTGGGACGACAAGGTGGCCGTCGAGCGGTTCACCGGCAAGGGCGGCCGGTTCGTCCGGGGCAGCGGCCGGCTCGACGGCCCTGGCCGGGTACGCGTCGGCGAGCAGGTCTTTCACGCCCGGTACGGGATCGTGCTGGGCACCGGCACCCGCCCCTCGATCCCCCCGATCGACGGCCTGGCCGACACCCCGTACTGGACGAACCACCAGGCCATCGAGGTTGAGGAGCTGCCGGAGTCGCTGCTGGTGCTGGGCGGAGGCGCCATCGGGCTGGAGCTGGCCCAGGTCTTCGCGCGGTTCGGCGTCCAGGTGACCGTGATCGAAGCGGCCGACCGGGTGCTCGCCATCGAGGAGCCGGAGGCGTCCGACGTGGCCGCCGGGGCGCTGCGCGCCGACGGGGTACGCATCGAGACCGGGGTGCGGGCCGGGCGGGTCAGCCACGACGGCACCACCTTCACCGTGCACGCGGACGGCACCGGGTTCACCGGCGAGAAGCTGCTGGTGGTGACCGGCCGCAAGGCGCACCTGGAGGAGCTCGGCCTGGACACCGTCGGCGTGGACGCCACGCAGCGCTACCTGCCGGTGAACGAGCGGATGCACGTCACCGAGGGCATCTGGGCGGTCGGCGACCTCACCGGCGAGGGCGCGTTCACCCACATCGCCATGTACCAGGCGGGCATCGTGGTGGCCGACGTGCTCGACCACATGCGGCGTACCAAGGGCGGCCCGGACGCCAGCGGCACCGCCAGTGTGGTCGGCGGCGCGGCCGGGGTGGCCAGCGCGGTCGGCGGGGCGACGAGCGCCGGCGGGTCGACCGCCGCACCCGGCAGCGCCGACTATCGCGCGCTGCCCCGGGTCACCTTCACCGACCCCGAGGTGGGCGCGGTCGGCCTCACCGAGCGGCAGGCCCGCGAGCGCGGCATCAACGTCCAGATCGGGTACGCCGACCTGACCGCCTCGGCCCGGGGCTGGATCCACAAGGCCGGCAACGAGGGCTTCATCAAGCTGGTCGCCGACGCCGACCAGGGCGTGCTGGTCGGCGCGACCTCGGTCGGCCCGGCCGGGGGCGAGGTGCTGTCCGCGCTGGTGGTGGCGGTGCACGCGGCGGTCCCGCTCAGCCACCTCCGGCACATGATCTACGCGTACCCGACCTTCCACCGCGCCATCGAGGACGCGCTGCGCAATTTGAAGTGACCGCCCGGTCCGGGCCGGACAACCTTTCCGTAGGCCGGTGCGTGGTAGGGGCGTGACCGACCAGAACAAGCGACTGTCGACGGCGGACGCCTCGTACGTGGCCTTCGTCGAAGAGGCCTGGCAGCGCCACATCCGGCTGGCCATGCTGCTGGCCGGCGACCGGTGGCGGGCCGAGGAGCTGCTCCAGGACAGCCTGGTCCGGATGTACGAGCGGTGGCGCAGGTTGTCCCGGAGCGACGACCTGCACGCCTACCTCCGCCGTGCCCTGGTGAACAACCAGACCTCGTTCTGGCGCCGGCGCCGCCGGGAGAACCTCGTCGCGGAGGTGCCCGACCGGGCCGCGCCGGACACCGCCCCCGACCACGACGCCGTCGCACTGCGTCGGGCGCTCCGTGCGCTGCCGCCGAAGCAGCGCGCGGTGGTGGTGCTGCGCCACTACGAGGACCTGCCGGAGCGGGAGGTGGCCCGGATGCTGGGCTGCTCCGTCGGCACGGTCAAGAGCCAGCACTCCCGCGCCCTGGAAAAGCTCCGCCACCTCTTGCACGAACCCTCCTACACGGGAAGCAGGTGACCTCGCATGACCAACATCGATGAGCGACTCGCCAGCCAGCTGCACGCCCTCGTCGACGGCGAGCCGGACTCGGCCGCACCGACCGGCATGCTGCTGGAGCGGGGGCGCCAGGCCCGCCGGCGCCGGACCGGCAGCCTCGTCAGCGGCAGCCTCGCGGTGCTCGCGCTCGGCGCGGTCGGTGCGGCCACGCTGGTCCACGGGCCGGCGTCGGACCGTCCGGCCGTCGTCGCCGAGGCATCCTCGCCGGCCGTCGCGTCTCCGCAGATGGAGCTGGCCGCCGCCGTCGCCGCGAGCGAGAACACCAGCTACCGGGTCACGGTGCGCAGGACCGCCCGGGTCGATCCGAAGTGGTCGGAGACTACGTTGGGCGCATTCGACCCGGCAACGGCCAGCGGCTACCTGCGCACCCCGTTTCCCGATGGGCTGAGCTTCCAGGAAGACCGACTGGTCGACGGGGTGTACTACCTCGGCGGAGCCGACGGCGGCCGGAAGATGCCCTGGAAGCGGTACCCGGGCAAGCGGAACTTCCTCCCCTTCGACGCGGCGATGGGCGGCGCCCTGGGCGCCTCCTCCGATCAGGAAGGGCTGTTCCAGGTGCTGAAGAAGACCGGGGCGACGGTCACCAAGACCGGCGAACGGGCCTATCACTTCAGCGTCGAGCCCACCGGCAAGGCCACCGGCTTCGATGCCGGCGCCCCGCTGGCGAGCGAGAAGGTCGTGGGCGACGTGACGCTCGACGCCGACAACCGGGTCGCCAAGCTCGACTACGAAGTCACCTACGTCTGGAAGAAGGACGGAAAGGTCGGTCCGCCGACCACCGTCCAGGTGACCATGGCGTTCTCCGACTACGGCCTGCCGGTGAAGGTGGAGCCGCCGGCCCCCGCCGAGGTCGTCAGGTAGACCCTTCCGCCGCATCGACGCTCGGGCCGGGCACGGTGTCGTCTTCCGGGGCGGCACCGTGCCGGCCCGCGCCGGCGGTGAACCGGGCGGCGCCCTTCATCGCGTCGGTGATCAGCGACTCCATGCCGAAGGTCAGCTCGGTGGCCATCGCCTCCGGCTCGGGCAGGCCGGCGTTGGCGAGCAGCGCCGCCCGGTCGTTGCGCAGGCAGGTCTGCGGATGCCGAGCGATCTCGGCGGCCAGCCGCTCCGCCTCCGCGCGGGCCGCACCCGGCGCGACCAGCCGGTTCACCAGGTCCATCCCGTACGCCTCCTCGGCGGGGACCGGACGGCCGGTGAGGATCAGGTCCATGGCCCGGCTCTCCCCGATCAGCCGGGGCAGCCGGACCGTCCCGCCGTCGATCAGCGGTACGCCCCAGCGCCGGCAGAACACCCCGAGCACCGCGTCCGACTCGGCGATTCGCAGGTCGCACCAGAGCGCCAACTCCAGTCCGCCGGCCACGGCGTACCCGGAGATCGCGGCGAGCACCGGCTTGGACAGGCGCATCCGGGTGGGACCCATCGGGCCGTCGCCCTCCGGTTCGACCCGGTTGCCGCGCGGCGTACCGATGGCCTTCAGGTCGGCGCCGGCGCAGAACGTGCCGCCGGCGCCCCAGAGCACGGCGACCGCCGCGTCCGGGTCAGCCTCGAACGCGCGGAACGCGTCCGCCAGCGCCCGGGCGGTCGGGCCGTCGACGGCGTTGCGCGCCTCCGGCCGGTCCAGGATCACCGTGGTCACCGGCCCGGCGTGCTCGACGCGTACCCCCATCGGGTCAGCATGCCTCGACGGCGGCCGGCGCGCCAGGCATCGGTGCGGGTGCGTTGATCGACTCCAGGTCGCCGACATCGCGGTATCCGACTGACTCCGACACCGCGATGCCGCGTAACTGGAGTTGATAAAGGGTCAGCCACGCCGGGCCAGGGTGGCACCGAGGGCGGCCCCCACCACACAGGCCACGCCGAGCAGTTGCGACCCGGCCAGCAGCTCGCCGAGCAGCAGCGCGCCCACCAGCGCCGCCACCGCCGGTTCCAGGCTGAGCAGCACCGCGAAGACCCGCGCCGGCATCCGGCGCAGCGCGGCCAGCTCCGCCGAGTACGGCAGCACCGACGACAGCAGCGCCACCCCCAGCCCGAGCGCCACGATGCGAAGGTCGAGCAGTTCGGCGCCGCCGGACGCCACCCCGAACGGGAGTACGCAGAGCGCACCCACCGCCATGCCCAGCGCCAGCCCCCGGCTGCCCGGCAGGTGCCCGCTCAGCGCCTTGCCGAGCAGCACGTACCCGGCCCAGCCGACCGCGATCAGCGCGCAGAGCAGCAGGTCCAGCGGGTCCACCCCGATCCCGCCGAGCCCGGCCAGGAGCAGGACGCCCGTCCCGGCCAGCAGCGCCCAGAGCACGTCGACCACGCGGCGGCTGCCGAGCAGCGACACCAGCAGCGGGCCGGCGAACCCGACCGTGACCGCCACCCCGAGCGGCACCCGCTGCAGGGCGGCGTAGAAGGCGAGGTTCATGGCGGCCATGGCCACCCCGAACGCCCCGACCAGGCCGGCCGCCCGCCAGCCGGGCCACCTCGTCGGGCGGGTGACGGCGAGCAGGACCAGCGCGCCGAGGCCGAGCCGCAACGTGGTGGTGCCCCCGGCGCTGGTGGCGGTGAAGAGCTGCTTGGCCACCGCCGCGCCGACCTGGGTGGAGACCATCCCGAGCAGCATCAGCAGCGGCGGGGGTACGGCCTCGGGGCGGCTCAGCGCCGTGACGAGCCGAGCCGCCGGCAGAGACGAGGGGGTACGGGAGGCGTGCGCGTACATTCCGGTCACGATGGTCGGCGACGGCGCGGGACGCGAGGGAATTCCCGGCCCTGGGCCCAGGCAGCGGCGAAGAGCAGCCCGGAGCCGCCAGCGGAAGCCGCTGCTCGCTGTCAGCGACGACCTCCGCGTGGTCGCGCCCGGCTGGCTTGCGTCGGCATGGCCGGAGGCACCCGATGGGGTGATTGGCCAGTCCCGCCCGGTTTGGGGCCGCGCCTGCCGGGAAGTCGGACCACGTGCGCGGACTAGTGAACAACCTCGAACAGGCCTCCCGGCTCGACGGGATCGGCGACCGGCTCCAGCGGGCCGTCCAGGGCACCCTGCGTGGCCAGCGGATCCGGGACTTCCTGCACGGTGTCTGGCTGGGGCACCCGCTGCACCCGGCGATGGTGCAGGTGCCGGTCGGCGCCTGGATCAGCGCCGCGGTGCTGGACCTGATGCCCGGGCAGCGCCGTGCGGCGACCACCCTGATCGGGATCGGCACGGCCAGCGCGGTGCCGGCCGCCGTCGCCGGGCTCAACGACTGGGCCGCACTCTCTCGCGACCAGCGCCGGATCGGCCTGGTGCACGCCACCGCGAACGCCATCGGGCTGGCCTGCTACGCCGGCTCCCTGATCGCCCGGCGCAACGGCCGGTACGGGATGGGCAAGGCGCTGGCGTACCTCGGGCTGTCGGCGGCGAGCGGCGGGGCGTACCTGGGCGGGCACCTGGCGTACAAGCAGGGGGCGCAGGTCAGCCAGAGCATCTCCGAGCTGCACCTGGTGAGCGATGGCTGGCACCCGCTCGGTGACCTGTCCAGCGTGCCGCAGCGGCAGCTCGTCACGCGGGAGATCGACGATGTGTCGGTGATCCTCTACCGGCACGGGGACGACATCACCGTGATGCTGGAGCGCTGCCCGCACCAGAGCGGCCCGCTCGGCCAGGGCCAGGTGCAGGATATCGACGGCCACGACTGCGTCGTGTGCCCGTGGCACGGCAGCACGTTCCGGCTCAACGGCGGCGAGGTGGTGCACGGGCCGTCCGCGAACGACCAGGTCACCCTGCCGGCCCGGGTGGTCAACGGCCGCATCGAGGCCCGCCTGCCCTGACCAGCCAGGGTCAGCCGCGGCAAGCCGCCCGGGCCAGATGTTGGTAGGAAATGGCCCCTGGAGGGCCGAAATCTGCCAAGGTCTGCCGGCGCGGCGCGGCGCGGCGCGGCACGACGCGGGCGCGTGGTGGGTGATGGTCAGTCTTTGCGGTGGCGGCCGGGCAGGAGCGCCCGGCCGGCCGCCCGGGGGACCGGTCGCCGGCGCAGGCCGAGCACCGCCCCGATCTGCGCGCCGACGATGCTCGCCACCGCCAGCACCGCCGAGATCGCCAGCGGCCGGTTGATCCCGTCCTCGGCCGTGGCCCGCGAGGCCCCCGCCGCCATCGCCGGCGGCTGGCCCACCGGTTCCGCTGCCGTGGACCCTGGCGTCCCGGTGCGCCCCGGGGACGGCTTCGCTTTCGGCGTCTGGCCGGCCGCCCCGGCGCCGCCCGCGTCCGCCGTCGGGCCCCGTCCGTTGTGGGGGGTCGCCGACGAGCCGGGCGTCGCTGACGATCCGGGCTTCGCCGCCGGTCCGTCCGGAGCGGCGGCCGGCGTGCGCGGTCCGGGAACCGGCGGGGCCGGGGTGACCAGCCGACCGGTGGCATGCCGGCGAGCTCCCTCGTCCGCCGCCCCCTCCGGCAGTCTCAGCAGTTGGCCGGGGCGGATCCGGTCCGGGTCGGCGATCCGGTTCAGCCGGGCCACCTCGCGGTAGCGGTCGAAGTCGTCCAGGTATCGCTCGGCCACCGTGCCCAGGTAGTCGCCCTTCGCCACCCGGTAGACGGCCGGCTCGCCCGCGTCGGACGCCGCCCGCATTGGCGGGGCGGCGAGCGCGGGGGCGGGGGCGGCCACCTGTTCCGGCGGGGCGGCGAGCCCCCGGGCGGCCTGCTCCGGCGGCGTGACCAGCCGGGCGACCGGCGCCGCGGCCTGCCTTGGAACAGCGACCGCCGGCCCGGCCACGCTCGGCTGCGGAGCGACGACGGCCGGCTGCGGGGCGGCCAGGGCGGCGGCGCTCGCCGCGGCCGGGCTCGCCGCCAGGATCAGCGCCACCGAGCCCACCAGCGCGGCCGCCGCCCGCTGCTGCCGGCGCATTCCGGGCAGCCGGGGCGCCGGCCGGCGCACCGCCGCCGCCAGCAACTCCACCAGTACGGAGAACGCGAAAGTCGCCCAGCCGAACCAGCCCACCACCGCCAGCGCCCGCAGGAACAGCTGCCCGTCGTCGCGGCTGGTCAGCGCCGTACCCACCCCGGCGAGGGTGGGCAGGTGGTCGGGGAGAGGATTGCCGGCGAGGGCGAGGAGCGCGATCGGCCCGCCGGCCAACACCGCGCAGAGCACGACGAGGGCGCCCAGCCCGGTGAGGACCTGGCCGGTCCGCCGTACGGCGGAGCGTTGCGGTGCGGCCATGGCTGCTGCCTTCCCTTCCTTACGGTGCCCCGGTGAGCGCCCGCGCGGTGGCCTCACCGGTGACGGTGACGGAGTCGTCCAAGCCGAAGAGGGCGAGCAGATCCCGGCGGTAGGTGATACGGACGCGTACCTGGATCTGCTTCTCGCCGTCGACCACCGGGAAGCTGACGTCGTGCCCGCGGACCCCACCGGCGGCGCGCAGGTAGTCCGCGACGGCGTCCCGGGCCGCCGCCTCGTCGATCTCCTTCGGGCCGCCCTCGATCGCCCGGGCCCGGTCGATCATCTGGCCGCCGCTGCGAGCCGCCTCGGCGGCGAGGTCGTCGGCGCGCTGCAACGACCGCAACTGGCCGGCCGTGTCGTACGCCAGCCCGATGACCACGAGGACCCCGGCCAGCGCGGCGGCGAGGAAAAGGCTGATCCGGCCGCTCTCCCGGCCGGCCCGCGGGATCATCGCCGGCTCCGGTAGCTGTCCAGCGGAGACGTGAAGGTCGCCAAGACGCGATGCTCACCCGGCACCCCGGGCACGCCCGGCGCGCGCAGGTCCGTGAAGGAGACCCGGCAGGTGACCGTGACCGTGACGGTGGCGGGCACCCCGGGTGCGCTCCGGTACGCCGCCGCGAAGGTGGTCGACCGGCCCCGGACCGAGCCGCTGAACTGCAACGCCGGGGCTCCGGCGCAGTTCAGCCCCCGCCAGTCGAGCTGCTGGCGGGCCGCGTCGACGGCCGCGGACTGCCCGGACCGAGCGTCCCGGGCGATCGAGGCGGCCCGGGCGGCGTCATGTGCGGCCGACTCCACCGCCTCGTCCGCCACCGCCGTACGCCCGGCCACCCCGGCCAGCACCAGCAGCCCGATGAAGGCGGGGGCGAGCACCGCCACCTCGATCGAGACCGAGCCCCGTTCGCGCATCGGCCTCACCCCGTCGTCCAGCGTTCGACGGTGCCGTGCGCGGTCTGCCGGACCGGGAAGCTGACCCCCGGGACGACCGACAGGGACCGGCCGGTGACCGTGCAGGTCACCTCGGTGGCGCCGGTGACGCAGGTGGGGCCGGTCTCGTCCCAGCCGACCAGCCAGTCCCCGGCGGTCCGCAGGAAGCGGGCGGCCCGGGCCTCGCCGGCTCCCGCTGGCGCCTCGAGGACCCGCTGCGCGTTGACCCCGCTCTGCGCCGCGTGCAGCGCGGTGGAGCGGGCGACGAACCAGGCCGCGACCTGGATCGACCCGAAGAGCAGCACCAGGATGGCCGGCATCACCACGGCCAGTTCGACCGGATTCGCCCCCCGGTCCGTACCGTCCGCGGCGAGCCGCCGCCGGACGGCCGCGACCGCCCGGCGGAGGACGCCGGACGCGGCCGGGGGGCGGCCCGCCGAGCCGGCGGCCTGCCGCAGCTCGGGCGCGGGCCGCCGCGGCCGGGCGGGGTCCGCCGCCAGGCCGCTGCCGTTCGCCACAGATCGTCGCATCGGATCCGTCAGGGTGCGGTCGGGACGGCGTTCATCCAGTTCCGTGCCCGGGCCATGACCAGGCCGGTGACGAAGAGGGCCGCGGCCACCAGGCCAAAAATGATCACTGCGGTGGGGACCGGGCTGTCTCCCCGCTCCGGCTCCCGACGCAGGTCGGCCAGGCGCGTGGTCAGCGCGGCGTGCAGGTAGGCGATGAGCTGCATGGGAACTCCTTCTCGGGGTGGATGTCACAGGCGGGCGAGGAACGGATACACGGCGAAGCCGAGCAGCACGAAAACCAGCAACGAGCCCGGGATGTCCAGCCGGCTGGTCACCCCCTCGGCCCGGGCCAGGTTGTCGGTACGGATCTGGTCGCGCAGCGAGTCCGCGCGGCTGCGCAGCGTCTCGTGCACCTGGGCGCCCTCGCTGCCGGACGAGCGCATGATGGCGCCCACGTCGCCCAGCTCCGGGATGCCGATCCGGTCGGCGAGTTCCTGCAACTCGTCCCAGGGCGAGTGCATCTGGAGCTGGGCGATCCGCAGCGCCTCCCGGATCCGGTCGAAGACCCAGCCGTCGCAGACCGTCGCCGCGCGTTCCAGCGACTGCACCGGGCCGTGCGCCGCGGAGAGCTGCAACGCCACCAGGTCCAGGTAGGTACAGACCGCCTGGCGGAACTCGTCCCGCGCGGCGTCCGCCTTGGCCAGCACCTCGCGGTGGGCGAGCAGGCCGGCGAGGAACGCCATCCCCAGGCTGCCCAACAGGGGTACGGCCAACGGCACCGACACCCCGCCGAGGAACAGCACGGCCGAGGTCAGGGCCGGGGTGGCGAACCCGACCAGGGCGCTGAGCAGCACCGACAGGGCGTACTGCTCGGGGGTGCGGTCGAGCAGGGCGAGCTGCCGGTGCGGCGGGCGCAGCCAGCGCGAGAGCCCGCCCAGCCAATCCGGGCCGCCCCGGGCGGTGGCCACCTGCCCGGGCGGCTGGTGCAGCCGGCGCAGCGCGGGGCCGAGCGCCGGGGTGGCCGGCAGTGCCTCGCGGACCACCAGGAAGAGGCCGAGCCCGATGGCCGCCCCGCCCAGCACGGCCGCGGCGAGCTGCCAGTTGAGGATCACCGCAGCCCTCCTTCGTTGGCGACCGGCTCACTTCTCGCGCTCACGCGATCACCTCGTCCGGGTCGGGAGCCGGCAGGAAACGCGCCGGCCGGGGCGGCTGGCTCATCGACCGGACCCAGACCAGCAGCCCGACGAACGCGCCACCGAGCACCGCCATCACGAGCTGCCCGACCGGCGTCCGGTACGGCCGGATGTACTCGGTGTTGACCAGCGCGTACGCGAGGGCGGCCAGGGTCATCCCGGTGAGGAAGCGGACCGCGAACCGGGGCTGCGTCCGTTTCGCCTCCACTTCGCGCCGGGTGGCCACCTCGGCGGACGCGGCCGCGGCGATCGAGCCGAGCACGTCACCCAGCCGCTCGCCGCGGTCGGTCAGGTGCAGGATCAGCGCGGCCACCACCTGGTCGCAGACCGGATCGCCGATCTCGTCGGCGAAGGCGAGCAGGGCGGACTTCGCCAGCCAGCCCGCCTGGAGCCGGGCCGCCAGGGTGCGTACCTCCTCCTGGATCTCCTCGGGAGCGGTGGCGATGGTGCCGACGATGGCCTGCTGGAGTCCTTGGCCGGTGCCGCAGATGTCCTTGAGCCGGCGGGTCCACTCACCCACCGCCTCGATCCGGGCGCCGGCCCGCTGCTCGGCCCGGCCGACCCCGAAGAGCCACGGCACCCCGGGCACCGCCAGCGCCACCAGCAGGCCGACCACCGGCAGCCCGGTCAGCAGGAAGGCCACCGCGCCGGCCACCACGGCCGCGCCGAGTAGCACCTGGTACCGGCGCTGCTCCCGTCGGCTCGCCCCGGATCCGGTCCAGACTCGGCGCAGCCCCGGCCCGGCGCCGGCCGCCGGTCCAGGTGGCCGGTGGGTGCCGACCAGCGCGACCACGGCCAGCACCAGCCCGGCCACGCCGGCCGCGCCGGAGCAGAGAGCGATCAGCTCGATCACCGTCATGTCGGGCCCGCCTTCGTGCGCCTCGGCCTGGTCACGGTGCTGGTCGTCGTTCGTGACTGCGGGGCTCGCAACCCCGGCTCACTCCTCGCGCTCACGGTGCTGGCCTCGGTTCGCGACTGCGGGGCGCGCAACGCCGGCTCACTCCTCGCGCTCACGGTTGCCGCCGGCCGAGGCGGGTGTGCCGAGGGCGGCGCCAGGCGCCGGTGCCGGCCTCGATGAAGCGGGTCAACAGCCGGGCGTCGTAGCCGACGCGCAGGAGCTGGTCCCGGATCCGCTCGGGGAGGTGGCGGGGGACGGCCCGGCCGTCCGGCCCCGGCCCGAACACCGAGGTGGTGATGATCCGGTTGCCGGCACCGACACCGACCACCTCCTCGACGTGCGAGACGAAGCGGTGCTTGCGACCGCCGATCGCGGTCTCGTCCTCCACCGTGACGTAGACGATCAGGTCGAGCGCGTTGCCCGCCATCCGGCGCGCCTGGTCGACCGTCATCTCCCGGCCGTGGGCGAGCGCCAGCTCGATGATCCGTTCGCTCACCCCCGCCGGGGTACGGGCGTGGATGGTGCACATCGACCCGCGACTGGTGGTCATCGCCTGGAGCATCGGCACGATCTCCCGGGACCGGACCTCGCCGACGATGATCCGCAGCACGCCCATCCGCAGCGAGACCGGGATCAGGTCGGCGATGCTCACCTCGCCGGCCGGTCGGCCGTCCAGCCCGCGCTCGCCGTGCCCCTCGCGGGCCTCGAAGCTCATCACCGCCCGGTGCCGGTGCCCGCGCCGGGCCGGCAGCAGCTCGCGGCTCTCCTCCAGCAGCACGTACGGCTCGTCGGCCGGGATCTCCTCCATCAGCGCCCGGATCACCGTGGTCTTCCCCGCCCCGGCCAGCCCGGCGACCATGATGTTCAGCCCGGCCCGCAGGGACGCGCGGAGGAAGTCGCGCAGCAGCGGGTCGATCATCTCGTCCAGGTCGGGCCGGCCGCCGGCGATGTCCTCCAGGCTCACCGCCAGGGTGTTGTGCTTGCGGATCACCGCGTACGGGCGGTGGCTGACCAGGAAGACCGCGGCGAGCCGGCTGCCGTCCGGCAGTTGCAGGTCGAGGGTCGGCTTCGAGGTGGACAGTGACCGCTCGGTGGCCCCGGCCCGCCGGGCCGCCGCCTGAAGGATCTCCACCAGCTCCTCGTCGCTGTCGGCGATCGGCTCGGCCCAGTCCACGCCGCCGCCGTGCCGGGTGATGCGGACCTGGTCGCAGCCGAGGATGTGCACCTCCTCGATGGTCTCGTCGACCAGCAGCGTCTGGAGTCGCCCCAGCCCGACCAGCTCGGCAGTCACCTGGTCGAGCAGCAGTCGTTCCTCTTCGGCGGGCATCGGCGTGCCGGCCCGGCGCACCGAGTCCGCGTACGCGGAGACCACCGCGACGGCCAGCCGGGCCCGCTCGACCTCCTCGGCGTCCGCGTCGAACTCCCGGCCCCGCTGCCAGAGGGTGAGCCGCTCGCTCAGCTCCCGGCGCAGCTCGCGGACCACCGCGAAGTCGACCCGGGGGCGGGGCGGCGGCGTAGGTGCCGGTGGCGCGACGGCCGGCGTGCCGGGCTGGTGCCGCCCGTTCGGCGGGGCCAGCGGCGGCACCGTGGAGGTGGCACCGGGCTGCTGCCCGCGCGGGTCGTGGGAGACCGGCTCAAACCGCACCGGACACCCCCGGCCCGCCCGGCGCGGTCACCGCCGGCGCCGCCGCCCCCGGCCAGGCCAGCCGGGCCCGGCGCCGGTCCAGCAGCGCCCGGACCGGCACCTCCAGGGCGCCGGCCGCGCGCAGCAGCGGCCGGCCGGCGCGTACGGTGCCGCCGAGGCTGAGCACCGCCGCGGTACGCGGGTCGTGCGGCAGCCGGCCGATCACCGGCAGCCGCAGGGCCTTGCTGATCTCGCTGGTGCCGTGCCCGTCCCCGACCACCAAAAGGCGCAGGGTGCCCGGGGGGACCCGGTGTTCGGTGAAGTCCCGTTCGATGGCGCGGACGGTCGACCGGGTGGCCGACAGGTCCGGCAGGTGCGCGCGGGTGACCAGCAGCACCACCGCCGCGGCCCGGAGCACCGGCCACGGTGGACCGCCCACCTGGAGCCGGCCACAGTCGACCAGCACGTCGTACGGGGGGACGCCCCGTTCCAGGCTGGTGAAGAAGTCGGCGAAGCGCTGCCAGAGCGGGCTCACGCTGCCGGCCTGGGCCGGGTCGACCACGCCGGGCAGCAGCAGCCGCTCCCGCTTCGGGGCGTCCAGGTCGACCAGCTGCGACCAGAAGGCGCTCTCCAGGTTGCCGTCGCGCAGCTCCCCGACGGCCAACTCGCCGATGCCCCGGGGGCCGTCGAGCGCCCCGCCCAGATAGCCGGCGAGGATCGAACCGCCCGCCGGGTCGCACTCGGCCAGCACCAGCCGTCGGTGCCAGCTCAACGCGGCGGCCAGCGCGGACGTGGTGACGCCGGGCGAGCCCTTCGCCGAGACCAGGGCGATGACCGCCATCAGGCCGCCCCGGTGAGCACGAGCGCGATCCGGTCGTCGGCGGCCAGCACCACCACCGCTGGCACGTCCCGGACGGCCAGGGCCACGTAGACCACCACGTCGTCGTGCTCCGGTGTGACCGAGTCGATCACGGTGGCCTCGAACCGGGTGCCGCCGGCGCGCGCCTCGCCCTCGGCGTTCTTGTCCGGGGTGCTGACCAGCAGGACCTTGTCGCCGGGGTGGAGCGTACGGGCCGGCACCTGGCTCGGCTTGAGCCCGAGGGCGATCTGCTGCTGCCCGGGCCCGAGCAGCGGGGCGTCGGTGAGCTGCGCCGGGGTGAGCAGGGTGCCCGGGGTCAGGCGCACCGCCGCCCGCAGGCCCAGCACCTCCTTCAGCCGGCGGGTCGGCACCGGCCGCAGCCCCTGGCCGCCGGAGACCCGCACCGCGACCAGGTCGTCGGCGCTGAGCTGCCGGCCCGCCTCGACCGGGCGGTCCACCGCCAGGTAGCTGCCGGTGGACCGGACCGAGGTGACCGCGAAGGCCGAGCCCAGCCCGCCGAGGGCGATCAGCAGCACCGCCAGGCCGAGCAGGCCGGGGCGGACCCGCCGCTGCCGGACCACCCGGGGCGGCGCCACCGGCGCGTCCAACGGGGTCCCGTTCCGGGTCGCCACACTCACTGGGCCACCTCCGTTCCCGACTGCGGGGCGCGCAAGCCGGGCTCACGCGCGCATCCCGGCTCGGCCGCGTCCCACGCGAGCCGCCCTGTCCTCACGCTCACCGCGTCACCACCTGGAGTTCGTTGATCTGCACCGGGACCGTGCCGCTGACCCGGCTCTGCGCGATGTCGCCGCTCTTGCCCCCGCCGACCCAGTGCACCGTCCAGTACGTGGTGGCGCTGACCTGGTAGGTGCCCGCCCGGGCGTACCCGCGGTCGTAGCCGCAGTTGGGGGAGGTCAACCCGGCCCGGGGGCCGTCGGCCGTGTACGGGGTGCCGGGCCTGCGGCAGGTGATCCGGGTGCCGTCGCCCATGGTCCAGACGATCCGGTTGACCCGGGCGGTGATCCGGACCGTCAGCCCCCGGTCCGAGGCGGCGGCCCGCAGCGGTCCGAAGTAGGCGGCCCCGCTGCTGGCCCACATCCAGACCGGCAGGCCGACCAGGCCGGGCCCCTTGCTCCGCCGGGGCGCGACCGCGATCCGGGGCGGCAGCAGCGTGATCGAGGCGAGCGCGCGGCGGGCCAGCTCCTCCGGGTCGGGCGGCGCGCCGTAGCCGGGCGGCGGGCCGTCCCGCAGGACCGTGGTCTGGGTGCCCAGGTCACCGCCGTTGCAGGTCTGGACGTACCACTGCTTGCCCGCGGGCGTGGCCTGCTGCGGCTCGGCCAGCTTGTAGTAGCAGCCGTCACCGTTGTTGAACCAGCCGAGGAACTCGCTGTAGCAGGCGATGACCCGCCCGTTCCACTGGCACTTCGCGGCGGCTCCCCCGCCGTTCCCGCCCCCGCCGGTGTTCCCACCGCCGCCGGGATCGCCCGGGACGCCCGGGTCGTCGTCCCAGACGTTGCAGTCGTTCTGCCCGGGCGGGCAGTTGCCGCCGGGACCGGCCGCCCGGACGGGTACGCCGGTCAGCGTGAGCAGCAGCGCCAGGCCGGCGGCGAGCAGCAGCCTTCGGGGTGCCCCGGCCCGGGTCGGGTGGGCCGGGACACCCCCTCCTCCCCAGGTCAGCACGGCTGGTCCTGATGCGTGGCGCCGGCATTGATCAACCACCGGCCGTCCGGGTAGCGGGTGGCGGTGGCCGTGGCCAGGTAGCGGCCGCCGCGCGTGCCGGGGACGACCCGGCGGTCCTTGGCGTAGACGAGGCGGTAGCCGGTGGCGTCCAGGCAGTCCTGGATCTCCACGGTGGGCGGGTCGGCGGCCAGGTCGACCGACACGACGGCCGGATCGGAGACGAGCGTCCCGGTACGCATCGCGCCGTGCTCCTTCGCCTCATGAATTGCCACCCGTACCCGGGTCAGCAGCGGATCCGCCAGGAATCGGGACAGCGCGGGATGCGCCGGATCGCTGCGCGCGCTCGCCGCTCGGGACGCGTCCAGATACCCGGAATACGCGGCGAGGGCGGCTTTCTCGGCGGCCTGTTCGTCGGCGGCCGAATGGGTGGCCGGTGTGCTGTCGTGCCCGGTCAGTGGGCGGGCCGCCGCCTCCGGTTCGGTGCCGCAACCGGTGCTCGCGCCCAGCACGGCAAGGCTGAGCAGGCAGCTTGTCCAGCGGCGGGAATGCCGTGTGCGCAACGCCGTGCCTCCTCGGTGGTGGCCCGGAGCGGTCGCGCCGGCGTACTCCGGGCATGCGGCAGCGCGCCCGGATGTGTGCGGCCGGGCCTTGACTGACTACCGCTGCAATTGCCTCTGTTGATCTTCGACGAATTCGAAAGGTTGTCTCTGGTTGGCCTCCGACGCCAATTGCTCGGGGTTGCGTCGTACCCAAGGGGCGAGCATAGGCTGACGTCCGCCGATGCAACAGAGGCAATTCTTTTGAACACGCTGAGTGATGACAGGTGGTGGTGGCCGGTGGGTGTCCGGACGGCGACGCTCCCGCGAGGGCCGGCCGGGGCGGTGGCAGGAGTGCCCGCACCCTGTCAAGGTCGCACTCGGTCCGTTGGTCGATCGAAGGGCGGAAGAATGGGTGGCATCTGTGCCTCTGGTCCGATCCGTCCCGTCGGGGTCCGGGCTCGTCGCCGGCCGTCGCCCGCCGGCCACCCCGCCTCCGGCCGCCCCGGTCGGCACGCCGGTTTCCGCGCCATCCGCCACACGCCGGCACGGCAAATATCACTCTCCGTGCTCCAGAGTGGAACGGTAAGCAACCGCGCCGGCGGGTCAAAGTGACCGCCGAACGGCTCCGAAGCACCGGACCGGAGGTCACCCGGCGTCCGGCGGTACGGCTGCTGGCGGTCCTGGCGCTCGTACCGCCGATGCGGCTGGCGGTCGCGCGGTACGCCGTACCCCCGGGATCGGTGGACCGGGCCGGGTGCGACCGGTGCGGCACGCCCCTCGGCCTGGACCGGCCGCTGCCGGCGCTCGGACCGACGGCCCGCTGCCCGGTCTGCCGGGCCCGGGTCGGCGCGCCACCCGGCGCGGTCGAGGCGGCCCTGGCCGCGGCGGTGGCGGTGCTCGCGCTGGCCGGCGGCCCGGTCGCCGTGCGGGTGGCGGTGGCCTGGTGGCTCGCCTGGGCAGTGCCGCTGGCGCTGGTCGACGCGGCGGTGCACCGGCTGCCGGACCGGCTCACCTATCCGGCGGCGGCCGGCGTCTGGGGGCTGCTCGGGGTGGCCGCGGTGGGCGGGGCCGGTCCGGTGCCCTGGCTGCGGGCCACCGCCGCCGGGCTCGTCCTCGGCGCAGGCTTCGCGGCCACCACCCTGCTGCTCGGCCGGCGCGGCTTCGGGCTCGGCGACGCCAAGCTCGCCCTAGGGGCGGGTGCGCTGCTCGGCTGGTACGGGTGGTCGGCGCTGGTGGTCGGGCTGGTGCTCGCCGTCACCCTCTCCGCGCTGGTCGGGCTGGCCCTGCTCGCGGCGCGCCGGGTCCGCTGGTCCAGCCACCTGCCCTTCGGCCCGTTCCTCATCCTCGCCACCGCCGCGACCCTCCTGCTCACCCCCTGACACCCCCGCCGCCCGGTGACGCACTCGTTCCCGCCCGTCCCCACGCGGTGGCCACTCTTTGGCGGAATGAGCACCGTTGCCGTGAATCTGCGCGCATGGCCGAGGGTGGGCGTGGGCGGCGACGGGGTGGGTCAGCGGCGGGCGGGGCGGGTGAGGGGGCGGGCGGCGCGCCGGGCGCGGCGGGCCAGCAACTCGGCGGCCGGGCGAGCGGCCAGCGGGGTGAGCAGGGCGCCGACGAGGACCCCGAGCAGCAGTCCGGCGGCCACGTCGTGCGGGTAGTGCACCCCGACGAAGGTGCGGGACAGCGCGGCGAGCAGCGCCAGCGGGGCGGCCACCAAGCCGATCCGGCGGTGCAGCAGCAGCGTGGTGGCGGCCAACGCGCCGGCGATGGTGGCGTGGTTGCTGGGGAACGACCAGTCGCCGACCGGGGGGCAATGCCCGGCGACGATCACCAGGTCGGCGGGGCTGCGGCAGGGCCGGTCCTCGGCGATCAGGTCCTTGAGCCCCTCGCTGGCCCCGTACGCCAGCAGCACGGTGACCGGCGCGGCCAGGGCGAGCGCCCGGCCCCGGACGTCGCCGCCGACCAGCCGGGTCAGCGCGGCCAGCACCATGAGTACGCCGAGCAGCAGGATCGCGCCCTCGGTGAAGTGGGTGGCGAACCAGTGCACCGGCTGCGGCGTGCTGTCGGCGTACTGCACGATGTCGTGGTACCAGTCGGCGCTGATATCCGGAACGTCGGTCATAACGGCGTCAGTCATGAATCACCTCACCAACTGTTCATACTCCGTACACCTGGAGGGTGCCGGGAAAATCCACCGCCCGGCACCGAAGTCTCAGGCGGTTCACAGGTGGTGAGCAGGGAGCGCCCAGTGGCGGCGCTACGACGCCTCGGAGGGGTGCGCCGGCTGCGCGGGAACCCCGGACATCCGCTCGACGATCTCCTCCAACGCCTCGAACGCGTACGCCCAGTTGTGGCACTTGAAGCTGCGCAGCCCCTCGATCGGGCTGCGGCAGTCCGCGCAGTGCACGCCGGGGATGGCGGCCGGCACCTCGGTGTTCACGTACTTGCGCTCGCCGAGGATCACCCGGGCGATCATCGTGCGGTCGTGCACCCCGTGCAGGGCGGAGGCGACGATGTCGTACCAGTTCACCCGGCGGCCACACTTCGGGCAGTCCGGCTCGTCGCCACTGATCCAGAGCGGGGCGCCGATGCTGCGCGCCGGCATGTTGAGCAGCTTCTCCAGCCGGCGTACGTCCGACTCGGGCGTGGTCCACCGGTGCCGGCCGGGCAGCGAGGCGGGCGAGTCGTAGACGGCGCGGAACACCACCGGGTCGACCTCCACGGTCTCCCGCCTACCGGTCATCGGTACCCCCTCGGTGCGGCATGCTCCCCACCGTCGTACCAGGTGGCGGGCGTCCGCAGCCGGATCATGGACACGACGGGTCAGCGGCGTGTCGCCGACGGTGCTGCCCACCGTACGGTCCGTCGTTGAGCGGTGAGGGTGGGCTGACCTTGGCGTTCCGGCTCACTCGCCCTAGGCCGAAGTTAGGCTGAGAACGGCCCGACCGCAGCGCGGAGAACGCCGAACTCACGTGCACCGAACGCTGGGCCCAGCACGCCCACCGCCAGCTCATCTTCTTCCACGAGGTCGACATCCGGCCCGAAGAGATGACGGATGAAGAAATGACGATCCGGATCCCTGAGTTCGCTGTTGAGCGATGGGTCAACTCACCGCCGCTGACCGCCGCTGCCCTGCACGGCAGGGTGGTCCTGATCGACGTCTGGGAGTACACCTGCATCAACTGGATCCGCACGTCGCCCTACGTCAAGGCATGGCACCGCGACTACGCCGATCGGGGCTTGGTCGTCATCGGTGTGCATGCGCCCGAGTTCGAGTTCGGCAAGCGCGCCGAGAACATCGACCGGGCGATCCGTGACCACGGGCTCACCTATCCGATCGCGCTCGACAACGATTTCACGTTCTGGCGGGCCCTCGGCAACATCGCCTGGCCGGCGAGGTATCTCTTCGACGCGGACGGACGATTCGTCGATCGGTGGATCGGAGAAGGTGACTACGACCGGGTGGAGTCGGAGATCCGCCGGCTTCTCGTGGCCGCCGCGCCCGGAACCGAGCTGCCGCCGGTCAGCCCCGAGGCGGCGGTGTTCGCCACGACCCGGCAGCCCTCCCACGCCGGCGTCACGCCGGAGACGTACGTCGGTGCCGACCGGTGCGAGCCGGGCACTTTCGACCTGATCGGCGACTGGCGCAGCAGCGGCGAGTACGTCGAACTGGCCAGCGGCACTGGCGAGATCGGGCTTCCCTTCAACGCCGGCGAGGTGAATCTCGTCGTGGACCCGGGACCGTCCGGAACAGCGGCGGTCAGGGTCCTGCTCGACGGCAAACCGATCGGTGACGAGCGCGGCGCCGACGTCGGCCCGGACGCGGTGGCGCACCTCGACCGGGCGGCGATGGTTCGGCTTGTCGCCGGCGCGTCCCGGGACGATCACCTGCTGACCCTCGTCACCAGCCAACCCGGCCTACGCGCGTTCGCCTTCACATTCGGCCCGTAAACCTTCTTCGCCGCCAAGGGCGTATCCCCATCCCTCCCCGTTGCCGTGAGCGTCTTTCCCGACGAGCTCTACCAGGCACCGAAGAGTTGGGCGGAGCAGGCGTATCCCAATCTCATCCACTACAACAAGCTCGACAAGGGCGGGCACTTCGCGGCCTGGGAACAGCCGCAACTCCTTTCCGAAGAGGTTCGCGCCGGCTTCCGGTCGCTCCGCTAGCTGACCAGTGTCCGAACGTCTGCAGACGCCCTACGGTGCTACGCGGCGCGACGGCGGGGACGCCGCCGTGTGTGCGAGGTAGGTGCCCAGACTGATCAGGAATCGAGAAGCCTGGGCTGCCGCGCCGCACCTAGCGTGATCGCCATGGACATCACCATTCACCCGACCTGCCGCCGACTGTCGGTCAGCGACGCCGAGGTCGCCCAGGAGCCGACCGAGCAGCCGTACGGCGTTAGCGACTGCGTCTTCGCCGGCAACATGATCCGGACGCAGGAGGTGCACTGAGATGGGCGCCATCGAGTCCGTCACCCTGGAGGTGCCCGACCCCGCGGCCGCCGACGCCTCCTACGCCGCGGCGTTCGGGCTGGGCGCTGTGCTGGGCGTCCGCGCCGCCGAGGCGCCGACGACAGGCTTCCGTGGGTTCGCGCTGTCGCTCGTGGTGTCCCAGCCGAGCACCGTCGACAGCCTCATCGGCACCGCCCTTGACGCCGGTGCCACCACCTTGAAGCCGGTCAAGAAGAGTTTCTGGGGCTACGCCGGCGTCGTGCAGGCCCCGGACGGGGCGATCTGGAAGGTAGCGACGTCCGCGAAGAAGGACACCGGCCCGGCCACCCGGCAGGTCGACGACGTCGTGCTGTTGCTCGGCGTCGCGGACGTCAAGGCGAGCAAGCAGTTCTACGTCGACCGCGGCCTGGCCGTGGCGAAGAGCTTCGGCAGCAAGTACGTCGAGTTCGAGGCCGCGGGGTCGCCCGTCAAGCTGGCGCTGTACAGCCGCCGCGCTGCCGCCAAGGACGTCGGCGTCTCCCCGGACGGCACCGGATCGCACCGGATCGCCATCGCCGGCGATGCCGGTCCCTTCACCGACCCGGACGGGTTCGCCTGGGAGGCCGCGTCGGTTCGCGCCGGTTGAGCTGAAGTCTCGGGCGGCGCGATCGGGTAGACAGGGGCCGTCGCCGCGACGGCGGCGGCCCCGGTGAGCAGGGGTGGCAGGAGCATGGCCACGATCCCGACGCGCCTGCCGAGCGCGTCCATCGGTGGTATCCCGCTTGGGGCCAGGCACGCCGACCCCGCAAGCTGTCTGTTGACCGGTCGGCATCGCGTCGGTACGTTCATGACGCTATCTGCGGCGTCGCGAGGGAAACCGGTGGGAATCCGGTGCGGTCGCGCCACTGTGAGCGGCCTTCGTCTCGATGATGGAGACGAGGCCGCGAGTCAGGACGCTCCTTCGTCGCAGTCCTTTCGTAGGGGACGCGTCATCCCCAGAGGAGGTCGACTCATCATGTCCAGTGCCACTCCGGCTCGCCCGCTGACTCAGCCCGCCGTCTCTCCCCGGATGGTGTGGGCGGTGCTGGCAGTCGTCGCCGTCCTGCTGCTCCTGGCGTACCTCGTGGCGTTCGACCAGGGCGCGGTTTCTCGCAGTGGCATGTACCTGCACGAACTGATGCACGACGGCCGGCACCTGCTCGGCGTCCCGTGCCACTGAGTGCCGCCGGGATGCCTACCTTCACCTCCGTGCTGCTGCGTGGTCTCCTGGCCGGGTTGATTGCTGGCCTGCTCGCCGGAGCCTTCGCCCATGTCACCGGTGGACCCCGCGTCGAGGCGGCGATCGCCATTGAGGAACAGGCTGTGCACGCCGATCCGGCGACCGGCGACGATCACCACGCCGAAGAGTTGGTCAGCCGCGAAGGCCAACGGGCTGGGCTCTTCCTCGCCACCGGGTTGTTCGGCGTCGCCATGGGCGGCCTGCTGTCGATCGCGTACGCACTGCTGCGGCGTCGGCTGCGGATCCGCCACGACGCCCATGCCGCTCTCGCTCTGGCCGGTGCGGCGCTGCTCGGTGCGGTGATCGTGCCGTTCGGCAAGTATCCGGCCAATCCGCCTGCGGTTGGCAACCCCGACACGATCAACCAGCGCACCGGCAGCTACCTGGCAATGGTGATCCTCGGCCTGGTGGCGGTGTGGGCCGGCGCCCTCGCCTACCGGTCCATGCGCGCCGGGGCACCACAGTGGTCACGCTGTGCCGCCGCCGTCGCCGGCTTCTTGGCCACCGTGGCCGTCGGCTACCGGGCGCTGCCGTCCTTCAACGAGGTGCCCGCGAACTTCCCGGCGGGCCTGCTGTGGGACTTCCGGCTCGCCTCGCTGGGCACCCAGCTGGTGCTGTGGGCCGGCGTCGGGCTTGCCTTCGCCGCGTTGCTGCAGCGTGGACAGGCGAAGGCTGCAGGTAGCGAGCCCTCACCAGAGGCGACCGTTCCTGCCAGAGCGTGACCACGACCGGGATTCAGCTGGTCGCCCACGCACCCACCCGTGCCCTACGACTGGCGACCTTCGGTAGCGGAAACGTGGACCTGGACGAGGGCGGCCGCCGTGCCGCTCTCGCCCTGGCCAACCAGGCCCCCGCGCGCTGGGGCGAGCACTGGTGCGTGAGCAGCCCCGCCGAAGCGGCTGTCCAGACCGCGATGGCCTGGGGACTACGACCTACGATCGAAGCCGCGATCGCCGATTGCGACTACGGAGACTGGACCGGCCACACCCTCGACGAGGTCGCCGCGACAAACCCCGACGGTGTGCAGCGATGGCTCATCGACCCGGACGCCGCACCACACGGCGGAGAGACCCTCACCACGCTCATCGACCGCGTCGGCCACTGGCTTCACGCACAGACAACACGGTGCGAGCGAATCACCGCGATCACCCACGCGGCAGTGATCCGAGCCGCCCTGGTCAACGCCCTGCGAGCACCGTCGACAGCCTTCTGGCAACTCGACGTCGCGCCGCTGTCGGTCCTGCACCTACGGGCAGGCCCCCGGGGATGGAAAGTTCACCTGGCGACGGCAGGACCAACGGCTGCCGTCAGACATGGAACTTAGGCGGCCTGCGGCAACCTGCCTGCTGCGTCGGCCTCACGGAGATCGGCGAACGCTGGGCACTGATCGACTTGATGTGCCGATAGCCGGCGTGACGGGTAGGCAGGCGGCAGCGCCCGGCGCTCGGTCGGTGCCCGGCCTACGGGTGTACGGGCCGGTTCGAGGCAACAGCGGCCCGGTCTGGGCCGCTGACCTGAGTACGAGTGGGCCGCCAGGGACTCGAACCCTGAACCTATGGATTGCCGGCGAGCCGGCCGGATCGGGTGCCGTCCGAGGTCATCCGGCCTGCTGAGGCTGGTCTCGGTCGGGTTCGGCTGGCACGGTTGCTGTGCATCGCTGCTGTACTGCTGGCGTCGGCCCTGGTCCAGCCGAGAAAGCGTCGGTGCAGCACGCCGGCCGGCGTCCACGGCATGTCCTCGGTGGCTTGGACGAGGTAGGAGCCGAGGTAGAGGGCCAGCGACACCGGAGCATCGGCGTACTCCGCCCGTAGCTCCCGCTTACGGGTCGGGCAGGGCCAGGGTAGGTCGCAGCCTCCGCAGTTCCAGATCGGCATGATCGGGCCGTGGGTGGTCACCGCACACCCTCCAGGAAGCGAGCGGTGATCGTCCGGGCCTGCCGGCTGGTTGCCCAGTCCACCTGCCAGCACGGGTACGGCGTCAGCCGTGACCACCAGGCGCGGCAGCCGACGCACATGCCGTCGAGCCCGGGAACGTGTGCGGCCAGGATCGCGTGCTCCTGGTCGTCTTTCACTGGGCCTCCTCTCCTGGCCAGTGGCCGCGATTGATCGGAATTCGGTGCCGGGCGCGACACGGCAGCTCGGCACCGCAGCGGCAGATCCGCCGCCACTTCCGCCAGGACCAGACCGGCCGGTGCCGCCGTGCGAGGGTGAGCGCTACCGCCAGGACGTACTCGTCGTAGGACACGCGCCCTTTGTTCTCCGACCCCTGCCGCCAATGGCCCGCATCCCGGGCAGCGCAGCCGGCACCTGTGGTCGAAGCACTCGCATCGTTAGGTCTGGTCACCGCGCCTCCCGCCGACGCCTGGGGTCCGTGGGCACCCCATCAGCCGTGTCCGGAGACGGGGCGCCCACGGCAGGACACCCGACCGCCAAGCTGGGTAGCCCCACGAGCAACTTAGGACGCAATGTGCGCAGGGTCAACAGCTACAACACATAGCGTTGTAAGTCGAGCCCGCGATGTGGTCTGCTTGCACCAGCCGCCAAGCTGGGAGCACCACCTATGTCTGAAGCTGCCTACCTGCAGGTCGCCCGAGATATCCGCGAGCAGATCAGCTCCGGACAGTTAAAGCCGGGCGACAAGTTGCCCTCGTTCGCTGCCCTTTGCGAGCACTATGAGGTCAGCAACACCGTCATCCGAGCTGCCATGCTCCTGCTCAAAGCTGAGGGCCTGATCGACGGCCGGCAAGGCAAGGGCGTGTACGTCACCAACCCCCTGCCCAGGTAGGCCCTGGGTAATACGCCGAGTCCGGACGCCTCGTTTTACAAGCTCTGTGCGGGCCGTCCAGGCGCATCCGTCCTCGTGCATGACCTCGGCCCGTCGTCCGTCGCCGGCCGTGGCCGGCCTCCGGTGGTTGGACCCGTTGCTGTCGACAGCCACCGGCGGCAACCGGCTGTCGTCATCGCGTAGGCGGCGGGGCAACCGCCCTGCAGGCAGCGATTGGAGCATCGGGCTCCTGGTGCTCGATCTCGTACCGGCACTCGCTACATGGCTCCGGCGGCTCGTGTTCGCGCCAGTCATGCCCGCATTCGGGGCAGTCGCCGTACCAGCGCGGTCTCCGTCGTACCTTCATACCTCGCATTGTCGACTGGCGTTCAGCGTCGAGGTTGACCCCCGTCGGGGGGAGCCGGGCAGTGCGCAGCAACGGCTGAGTTTGCGTGTAAGGGACTCTCGATATAGGGCACTCCATGCGGGGTCTGGTGACGCCTGGCCGCAGCCGTTGCCGCTGCTTTCGCTGCCTTCTCGCTGCCTCCGTCGACCTGTGGGCTGCCTCGGCGGTCGAGCGACTGCTCGCGGGGTGCGGGGACGTGCCCACGGGCGATCACCCTGGGCGGCAATGCGCCGGTGAGACAGCGGATCTGTTCGCCATCGGGGTGCCAAAGGCAGACGTAAGCAGGAACTGGTCCGCCCGGCGCCGTCCGTGAGCCAAATCGGCCGCTACGGGTAGATTGACGCCGATGAGCGGTCTATTGCGTCAGGAGTTGCGCGGGTTGGCCCGCAGTCGGGCGCTGTGGCTCCTGCCGCCCCTGGTCGCGCTCGCCGGCCTGAGCGGTCTTTCGTTCAACGATGGCGCCTACATGTTCTACGTCTACGACGACCCGCAGACTTTCGAGGAACAGCTTGATGCGTACCACTTCGACGTCAGGGCGATCCACACCTCGGGCCTCGGCTGGGCTCAACTAGCCGCGCTGGCGGCCGGGGCGTTCCTGGTACTGCGTGATCCACGACTGCCCGGCGGCCCGGCCCGGCCCTCCCTGCCGGCCCTGGCATCGTCGCCGGCCCGGCTCCCCCCGCCGCCCTCTCCCGTCCGGTACCTAGTGGCGAAGGCGGGCGTGGCCGCGTTGTTCGGTGTGCTCCTCGCCGTGGCCGACCTCGCCGCAGTGCTGCCGTTGGCACCCAGAGTGGTCGCTGGCCACTGGGTTCGGCGCGAAATGGTCTCGAAGGACATCTTCCTGCCGGTACAGATCTTGGCCGACGAGTCGGTGTGGCCGGTGGTGCTTCGCGCGGCGGCCGGTGTCCCGCTGTTCGCGATCGTCGGGATCGGCCTAGCCGCGCTACTCAACCGCTGGTGGGCGGTTACGGTGGCTGTCGTCGTCCCAATCTGCGGGTCGCTGTACCTGACCGCTGACCCGTTCTTCGGTGCCCTGACTGCTCCAAGCCGGCCGGCCCTCGCCGCGACCATGATTCCGAGCCTGGGCGCGGCCGCGATCGTCTTCCTGCTCGGCTACAGCGCGACCCGGTGGCGACTGGCCCGGGCGCCCGCAGTCCGGCCGATCGGCACGGAAGCTTGAGGCTTCGGCCGCATACGGGCCGGTACGGCCCGACGCGTGGCCACGGACTACTCGCTTACAAGTTCTGGGCGCTTCGTCCGGCGGGGTCCGTCCTCATCCGCGACCTCGGGCGACTGTCCGCGCCCGGCCGTCGGCGGCTGTCCTCATCCCGGCCGGTTGCTGTCACCGTTGCTGTCGACAGCTGCCCGACTCACGCGCAAGCACTTCTCGACCAACCCCGGGCACCAACCGAGCCATATCTCTAGCAGTCGACGAGACGGGACCTGTCATGATCGGCCGGTGGTACTCCGACCACTGCTGATGACTCGCATCGCCAACACCGCACCCGGCATCGTGGTCGCCTTGTTGGCTTGGCCGCTCGCCGAGGACCTGTCCGGCTATGCAGCGCTCGCCTCCTTGACCCCGTTAGTAGCTGGGCTCATCCTGTCCGTCCGCGGTTACCGCATGTCCGTGTCGATTGGGCGAGAAGGCATCACAGTCCGAGGGCTCTTGTGGTCCCGCTCGATCCCGCGCAGCGACGTTGAAGGCTTGACCTCGTATCCCGCGTTGAAGTGGCGATCCCCTTCGGGCCGCCACTTCTACACACCGTTGACCGCGTTCATGGATGTCCCCGGACTCCTACCCACGATACGGGCACACAACGAAGCTTGCCTCAATCGACTGTCGCGGGCCCTGCAACGTCGGCGATAGGCACCAGCGGAAGGACGCTGACCACTTCGGTGTGAACACGGGTGGGGCCCACCGTTGGGTGCTGTCGCGCACCGTTCTGTGGTGCCGGCCATGGCTGTTTCGCCATCCCGTGTCGTCCGCCGCTGGCCGTTGCTGCTGCTTTCGCTGCCTCCTGGCTGCCTCACTCACCCGTCTGACCCGGGCTCACCTGTGGGAGGCACTTCTCCTGCGCTGCCACTTATGATTGCCCGATGTCGCTCGCAGTGCGCTGGACTCGGCTGCTGATGGTGGTATCGGCAGCCGGCTTTATAGGCGCGGCCTTCGCAATCCGCGCCGCGATGGACGGGCCTATCGAACAGTACTCAGGCGCCGCCTTGTCCGCGGCCATCGTCTACACGATAGTGATCTTCATATGGCCGCTGATCTCCCCACTTCCCGCCGGCAGCGCCGCGATCGCATACTGCTGGTTCATCGAGTTTGCACAGCTCACCCCCATACCCGCGGCACTCTCCCAACGCAGCTGGCTCGCCCGCCAGCTGCTAGGCGCCCAGTTCGACCTCATTGATGTTGCCTGGTACCCCGTCGGCGTCATCCCATTGGTCGCCGCGCATTGGTTCCTCGCTGCCCGCACACGTTCCCAACCAAACCCGACACCCGCTGAGCCTTAGCCCCCTCCCGCGCTGGCGTGGACTTGAACCCCTAAGCCGCGAGGCGACGGCAGAACCGTCGAAACTGGACTCATCGAGCCGCTGGCCAGCGCTGCGATCCTCAGTATCTCTCGACGTTTCGCATGCGTTTTTGCTGTCGGCTGTGCCGGATCTGTGCCCGATGATCTTTGGAGGTCCGCCTAGTTCCGATGGCTGGCCGTCGGATTGCGGGCAAGCTGTGGGCGACGCTGGCCTGACTCGTCGCGGCTGCCTCCGTATGACGCCCTCAACTTGTAGCGCCAGGGGCACAGCCGTGCACAGAGCGAGTGATGGGCGCTGCACGGGCGCCGGATCGGTTACCTCACGGCTGTAACGGGGCTGGTCACAGCGCTGGGGACACTCATCGCCGCGATCACCGCTCTCACAGCACTGTTCATCGCCTGACTACGCTGGGGGCAGGTTGGCCACGCTTCCCTGCCCCCGGACTGCTCGTCGGCAACGAGGGACCCCAATCGGCGGCCTTCCACGTCGCGCGGTCGATGCCTGGGCATCGATGAGATGCCCTAGCATCTAGGGACTGCAAGACGAACTGCCCAGGAGATGCGGAGCTTCTGTGGACTCAAGATCAACGGCTGATCGCTCCTCGGAACTCGACGGTCTCCAAAAAGATGAGCTTCCCTCGTATTCTTTCTCCGGCCACCGCATCCCGTCCAAAGAGCCGGACCGTCGAGTCAACATCGAAATATGGGTGCCTGGCGGTATGACCGAGCAGGCCATGCACCGATATGCGGCATGTGTCAATGAATTCAGTATGGCGCTGTCACGAGAAACCTCTCGACTTGAAGAGGCCGAACGTGCAGACGTCGTGGATGCTCCCGAGATCACCGCCACGATGGTGGTTAAAGCGAACGACGAAGTTCGCAACCCCCGCCGGGATCCCGATCCGCCGATACCACCTTGGGCTATGGTGGCTCAGTTGGCGGCGTTTACGGCGGCGATGTTCGCAGGCGTCTTCGGCAGCTACCTGAATTCACGCTGGCAGTGGTGGTCGTTTATCGGCTGCGCGGTTATCGGCGTGTTGGCTCAGGGGTATGCCATCGCGGCTTTGAGGAGGCGTCGGTGAAAAGAGAGGAACTGACGACTGACGAGGTCGCAATCCGTGATTTCACGGAGGAGGCCGCTGGCGTTCTCGCCGGACATATCGACTCTATCAATAGGCGGGTGCTTCAGGAGATTGCGCGAGCCCGTCAGCAAAACGGCGTGGTGGGCAGAGTTCGTGCCGATGAGGTTTCCGAGGCGATCCAACGGATCTCTATGACTGACGCTCGAACGCATTACCTCGGTGTCCTGCGGCGGGCGAATAGCATCGCGCCTCGCTTGCTGATGGCGGTTTTGCCCATTGCCATCGCCGCAACCGCGGCCTTTTCCTTACTGGACAGCACGAAGGATGAAGCTTGGTACTCGGCACCACTGGTAGCCGTGTCGGGCGTCAGTGTTGCACTTCTTACTCAGTTCGTGATTCATTGGCTTGATCGACGAGCAGCGACCGTAGTGCTAGATGCCCAACTGTTCCTTCGAGGGATGTCGCGCCTAGAAACGGATGCGAGAAACTATGTGGCGCGCGAAGTGGATTTCGACACCGCCCAAGGCCCTCTCGGTGCAATCTTCGCGGTGCTTGCATCGGATGGGATCTGGTCCACTGACGACATCAACAACTTCCGCCTGCTGCTTCGGCTCCGAAATGCACTGGTCCACGAACAAAAGCTGGAACTTTCCGGCGACGAGCTTACCGCCGCGATGGAGCAGATTGAGCAAATGCGGGATCGCATCCCCAGCTGGCCTCGTCTTTTGCCACCCAAACAGCGCGCCGATAGCCTGCCCAACGACCACTCAGATCGCTAAAGCGCCATCCCGTCTGCCGTCGACCCGCCCTCCTGGGGAGCGGGCCGCCGCCCGGCCCGCCACGTCAAGCGGACCTTGACGCAGGTTCGGGCGCTGGCGGGTCGGGCGGTGGTCTGCTCGGCTCGCCCGGGTCGATGGCAGGCGGGATGGCCTACCGCAACCACCCACGGACCGTGACCCGCCGACGGTGCCCCGGCCATCCTGGAGCCGGAGCGCCCCCGCCGGAGGCGCCCTAACCGCAACCCGGCGACCGCCGCCAGCTCGCCGACGCGGCCGGCGTCCGCTCCCTCACGCCGCGCGGGCTTGTGGCCGCGCGGCCCGGCCGGCTGCCGGCACACCATCCACCGGTCAACGCTCCTGTCGTTCTGCGGCGGCCCTCCGGGCTTCCCCGCTGTCCGCGCCAGCCGCCGGGCGTCAGGCGTGACGGCCGCAGAGCGACAGCGGCAGCGGCCGGCGCGCGCCCAGGCGGCGGCGCGTGCGGCCCGTCAAGGGCCGCCTTGATAGACGTACAGAAAGTCCTCCCACACCGGCCGGCAGCCGGCCCTTCCGCCCCGGCCTGAGAGGTCACGGCGGGTTGACGTGTCGGCACCCGGTGCTACTCTGGCGCTCGTCGAGGACGCCAGCGCGGCCTTCCTGCCGGATCGCTGGACTCGACGTCGGAGATGCCGAGCGGCCTTCTTGCCGCTGACGCGGGCCACGTCCCGCCGGCTCTCGATCGCACCGGCCGCTGTGCCGGTTCCCCGAATCCGCTGAGTGGCCCAGCATGGCCTTTCCTGCCGTCCACGGTGGCCCGGATTCGCTCACCTCCACGGGTGGGGACGGCCTGCGGCAACCCGCCGGATGCCGATATTCCAGGCTCCCCACCCGTGCCGGCCCCAATTGCCAAGTCCACGCACGTGAAAGGACATGACCCATCGGCGGGAAGTGGCACGACCACGAACCCGCCCTCCGGCGTCAGCCGCCCTCTCGGCGGTGCCAGGAGACACGACGAACACCACCAGCGGACAGACGTCCACGGCTGGTGGTGCTTCGTCTCCCGTCCCTGCCACCCCCTGATGAGGAGACAGCCGTGTCCACCACCCCGCTCACCATCTACCGCCCTGGTCTCGCCGTCGGCCGGGACGCCCAGGTCCTGCACCGCGCCGCATCGCCGGAGTTTTCCGGCTGGCTGGAGCACACCCGCCCCGCCGGCGGCTGTGCTCGCCCGATCCGCCTCACCGGCACCATCGCCGCCGTCGACCGGAACACCGGCCGCATCACCGGCCAGCTGCACACCGACGAGCTGCCCGACCGGACGCTCTACAAGGCGTGCGGCAACCGCCGCGAATCGGTGTGCCCGGACTGCGCCTGGGTCTACCGGGGCGACGCCTACCAAGTCGTCGTTCGCGGTCTGACCGGCGGCAAGGGCGTGCCCGCATCGGTCGGCCGGCACCCGGTCGTCTTCGCCACCTTCACTGCCCCGTCCTTCGGCCCGGTCCACCACCGCCACGTCGCACGCCACACCTGCCGCAACCGGCAGCGCTGCGACTGCCGCCCGTCCCCTTGCCGCGCCCGCAGCAGCGCCGGCACCTGCCCACACGGGCAGCCCGCGGCGTGCTTTGCTCGACACGAGGCCGACGATCCGCGGCTCGGACGGCCGTTGTGCCTGGACTGCTACGACCACGACCACCAGGTCGTCTGGAACTACTTCTCCGGCGAGTTGTGGCGGCGCACCAAGCAGGCCGCCGACCGCTACCTCGCCGCGCTCTGCCGCAAGCGCGGCATCCCCTTCGTCCGGGTCGTCTCGGCCTCCGGCAAGGTGCGCTGGGTGCCGCCCGTTCGGGTGTCGCACGGCAAGGTCGCCGAGATGCAGCGCCGGGCAGCCGTGCACTTCCACGTCCTGCTACGCCTCGACGGAATCGACCCCGACGATCCGGACGCCCTCGTGCCGCCACCGGCCGGCATCACCATTGACGACCTGGAGGCCGCCATCCACGCCGCCGCCGGCCAGATCACCGTCAACACGCCACCGCACCCCGACCAGCCCGAAGGGTGGCTGATCGCCTGGGGCGAGCAGGTCGACGTCAGACGCATCAACACCACGAGCGGCGAGCTGACCAACGGCAAGGTAGCCGCCTACCTCGCCAAGTACGCCACCAAGGCCACCGAAGCCACGGGCCACTCTTTCGCCCGGCTCACCCCGGCCACGATCGACGACTACGCCGACCCCGAAGGCGACCACCTCGCCCGCCTCCTCGACGCCTGCTGGCACCTCGGACGCCCCACCCCCACCGACACCAGCAGCGGCGCCGCAACCGCCGATGACCGTCAAGACAGCCTTGACAGCAAACCGCGCCCCTACGCCGGGCTGCGCCGCTGGGCGCACATGCTCGGCTTCGGCGGTCACTTCCTCACCAAAGCCCGCCGCTACTCCGTCACCTTCGCCCTGCTCCGCGACACCCGCGCCACCTACCGCCGCACCGAAGACGACGAACCGACCGACACCTTGACTGTTGGCACCCTCACCTACCGCGGGTCCGGCTGGCTCACCGAAGGTGACGCCTTGCTCGCCAACACCGCCGCCCAACAGCGACGCGAGAGCAGACGCATCGGCCGGGAAGAACTCGCCCACGAAGCCGGGCTCACCGGAGCCGCCGCATGACCCACGACCTCCGCCCCCGCTGGTACTCGCCGGCAGAAGTCACCGTGCTGCTCGGCTTCGGGATCTCCAAGGTCAAGATGAAGATCGCCACCGGCGAGCTGCGCTCCATCAAGGACGGCAAGTACCGCCGCATCCTTCCCGAATGGGTCGACGACTACATCCGCGAGCAGGTCGAACGCCAGGAGGCCGCCTGATGCCCGCACGCGCACGAGCCAACGGCGAAGGATCGATCTTCCCGTACCGGAACGGCTTCGCCGCGTACGTGTGGGTGGAGAAGCCGGACGGCAGGCGGGGACGGAAGTGGGTCTACGGCAAGACCCGGGAAGAGGTCCACGACAAGTGGATCAAGCTGCACGGGCAGGCCAAGGCCGGCCCGGTGGCGACGCGCTCCCCGACAGTGGGGGAGTACGCCGGCTACTGGCTGCGCGAGATCGTCAAGCCGAACCTCGCTCCGGGCAGCTACGTCACCTACGAGGTGGTGGTCCGGCTCTACCTCGTGCCGGGGCTGGGCCGCAAACGCCTCGACAAGCTCCGGGTCAGCGACGTCCAGACGTGGATCAACGAGGTGGGGCGGACCTGTCAGTGCTGCGCCCAAGGCAAGGACGAGCGGCGCAAGCCCGCCCAGCGTCGCTGCTGTGCCCTCGGCCGCTGCTGCCAGGATCTGCCCTCGGCGACCAGTGTCACGCATCTGCGGACCGTGCTCCGGACGCTGCTCTCCCAGGCGATCACCGAAGGGCTGATCACCCGCAACGTCGCGTCCCTGGTGAAGCTGCCACCGGTGCGGAAGCGCAAGCGGAAGGCGTGGACGAGCGACGAGGCGCGGCGCTTCCTGGAGTCGGCCCGTGCCGACGACGACCCGCTCTATGCCGCGTACGTCCTGGTCCTGGTGCTCGGTTTGCGCAAGGGCGAGATGTTGGGGCTCACCTGGGCCGACGTGGACCTCAACGCGGGGGAGCTGACCATTGATCGGCAGCTCCAGCGGGTCGGTGCCGAACTGTTGCACCGGGAGACGAAGACGGCCGCCTCGGACGCCACCCTGCCGCTGCCGGACATCTGCACCGTGGCGCTCGACCGCCGCCGTACCGCGCAGACCGCCGCCCGGGACACCGCCGGCCCGGCCTGGCAGCCCTCGGACCTGATCTTCACCACCCGCTACGGCCGGCCGGTCGAGCCGCGCAACTTCAACCGCTTCTGGGACAGGCGTTGCAACACAGCCGGAGTCCGGCGTATCACCGTGCGGGACGCCCGGCGGACCTGCGCGTCGCTCCTGGCTGACCTGGACGTGCATCCCCGGGTTGCGATGCAGATCCTTCGGCATGCTCAGTTCGCCATCACGATGGAGATCTACACGGTGGTGTCGTCGGCGGCCACCCGCGACGCGCTCAAGCGGCTCGGCAGCGCGCTCGACCGTTGACGGGCCTACTGCTGTACTTCGCTGCTGTACCGGCCCCGATCAAGGCAACAGCGGCCCCGGTCGGGGCCGCTGACCTGCGTAAGAGTGGGCCGCCAGGGACTCGAACCCTGAACCTATGGATTAAAAGTCCACAGCTCTGCCATTGAGCTAGCGGCCCGCCCGCTCAGGCTACCGGAACCCGTCCGCGCCAGGCTTCCGGCTTCCCACCGCCCATCGATGCCCGGCACCGACGCCCGACGGCCGGTACCCGCCGCGTGACGGAAGCGGGGTGGTCAGGAGCGTCGTTCTCCGCTTGGCTTGCCGCATGATGATCGTGCGTACGGGGGTGCTGGTCGCGGCGACCCTGCTGGCCGGGCTGATGGCGGGGCTGTTCTTCGCGTACTCGTGCTCCGTGATGCCGGGGTTGGCCGCGACGGACGACCGGAGCTTCGTGCAGACTATGCAGTGGATCAACCGGCGGATCCTGAACGGGTGGTTCCTCACCGCGTTCCTCGGGTCGATGGTGCTGATCGTGGCGGCGGTGGCGTTGCACTACGCGGACGGACCGGTGCTGGTCTGGACGGGCGCGGCCCTGGTTCTCTACGGCGCCACGCTGGTGATCACCATGCGGTGGAACGTGCCGCTGAACGATCAGCTCGACCGGGCCGGCCCGGCGGACGACCCGGCGGCGATCCGCGAGCGCTTCGAGGCGCCGTGGGTGCGGTGGAACCTGGCGCGGACGATCACCTCGGTCGCGGCGTTCGGCTGCCTGATCGGGGCGCTGGTGGGCAGCGACTGACGCGCGGCGGCAGATCGGCGACGTGGCGGTGTCCTGCCGGCGCGGTCACCGCCAGCTCGCCGACCTGGCGTCGCACTCACCGGCCACGGCGGTTGGGACCCGCTGCAGCGGGTACGGCAGGCGACATGCGCATCGTGATCGTGGGAGCCACCGGCAACGTGGGGACGGCGCTGCTGCGCCGGCTGCGGCGGGAGTCCGGGACGGAACTGGTCGGCGTGGCGCGCCGGCTGCCCGGGCTGGACCCGGGGGAGCCGTACGACCGGGTGGAGTGGCACTCCTGCGACATCGGCGGCCCCGAGGCCGCCGAGCAGTTGGCCGCGATCTTCGCCGGGGCGCGGGCGGTGGTGCACCTGGCCTGGCAGATCCAGCCCAGCCACGACCGGCGCGCCCTGTACCGGACCAACGTCGGCGGCAGCCGCGCGGTGATCGACGCGGCCGTCCGGGCCGGCGTCCCCGCCCTGGTGTACGCGTCGTCCGTCGGCACGTACGCGGCCGGCCCGAAGGACCACCCGGTCAGCGAGCGCTGGCCGGCGACCGGGGTGCCCGAGTCGTCCTACAGCCAGGACAAGGCCGAGGTGGAGTCGCTCCTCGACGCGGTCGAGCGGGAGCGCCCGGAGCTGCGGGTGGTCCGGCTGCGGCCGGGGTTGACCTTCCAGCGGGACGCCGGCACCGAGATCAGCCGCTACTTCCTCGGCCCGCTGGCCCCGGTGCGGCTGCTGCGGTACGGCCGCATCCCGCTCGTACCCACCAACCGCCGCCTCCGGATGCAGGCGGTGCACGCCGACGACGTGGCCGACGCGTACGCGAAGGCGGTCCTGGGTGAGGCGCGCGGTGCCTTCAACGTGGCCGCGGACCCGGTGCTGACCCCGGAGCTGGTGGCCCGGCACTTCCACGGCTGGACGGTGCCGGTGGCCGTCCCGGTGCTGCGCGCGGCGGCGGCGCTGACCTGGCGGGTGCGGCTGCAGCCGGTCGACGCCGGCTGGGTCGACCTGGCGTTGAACGTGCCGCTGATGTCCAGCGAGCGCGCCGAGACCGAGCTGGGCTGGACCCCGCAGGTCGACTCGGTGACCGCGCTGCGGGAAGTCCTCACCGGCATGGCCCACCACGCCGGCACTGCGGCGCCGCCCCTCTCGACGGCGCCCACCCTCCCCGGCCGCCCCGCCGCCCTCCTCCAGTCCCGCCTCCCCGGCCACCCCAACCCCTACTGACCACCCACCCACCAGGCCGGGTTGATCAAGAAGTTCGCGCCCGAGTCGATCTCCCTGGAGACGCAAACTTCTTGATCAACGAGTTCCGGCGTCAAGCGTGCGAGAGGGCGAAGGCGACCAGGAAGCCGAGGACGGTGATCAGGCCGACCAGCAGGTGCGCGTCCTCGAACGCCTCCGGGACCATGGTGTCGGTGATCATGGCGAGGATGGCGCCCCCCGCCAGTGCGGTGATGCCGGCCAGCACCTCGGGTGGCGCGCCGCCGAGCAGCGCGTACCCGGCCAGCGCCGCCACCCCGCTGACCAGGGCGATCGCCGTCCAGAGCAGGAAGACGTACCGCCTGGTCCGGCCGGCCCGGCGCATGCCGGCGGCGCTGGACAGCCCCTCCGGCACGTTGCTCAGGAAGACCGCGATCACCGTGACCAGGCTGACCGGGCCGCCGGTGAGCAGGCTGGCGCCGATCACCACCGACTCCGGTACGCCGTCCAACAGCGCGCCCACCGCGATCGCCGTACCGGAGCCGGGCTGCTCCTGCTCGGAGGGCTGCTCCTCGCCGGAGCGCTTGCGGTGCCGCGCGCCGCGCCGGGCCAGCAGCACGTTCGCTCCGGTGTACGCGAGCGCCCCGGCCACCGCCCCGATCACGGTCGGTGTGAGGCCGCCCCGCTCGTGCGCGTCGGCGATCAGCTCGAACGAGACGGCGGAGAGCAGCACCCCCGCGCCGAACGCCATGATCGACGCGATGATCCGGCGCGGCACCCGCGCGAAGTATCCGGCGACCGCGCCGATCAACAGGGCGGACCCGGCCAGCAGACCCCAGAAACCCGCTTCCAGCCACTGCGGCACGGGCAGCACCCTACGCCCGCCCCAGCGACGGAGACCAGGTCAGAAATCGGCGAACAGATAGGGCAGCTGGCGCGGGAAGATGCGGCGCAGCTCGGCGGCCGCGTCCACCGGCACCACGCCGAGCCCCCGGATGGCGACCTCCGCCGGGTCGAGCACCCCGTACGCCAGGGCGCTGAGCCCGGCGGCGGTGAGCGTCGCGGTGGGGACGGTGCCGACGGCGGCGGCGTCGCTGGGCAGCACCTCCAGCTGCCCGGTGGCCCCGTCGAGCAGGTGGGTGCCGGCCAGCCACCGGTCGCCGACCAGTTCCACGGTGACCCGGCCGGTGCCGGCCGGCAGGCCGGCGAGCGCGTCCAGGCTCAGCAGCCGGGCCATCGGCGCCGGTGACCCGGGCCGGGACACCCGCGCCTCGACGTGCACCGCCAGGTCGGCGAGCCACAGTTCGGGCAGCTCGTCGGCGGGCAGCTGGACGCGGACCCGCTCCACCTGGTCGACGTGGCGGGCGAAGAACTGGAGCAGCGACGCCCGGGCGTACGGGTCGCCGGCGAGCAGGTCGTCGGCGATCAGCTCGCCGCCGTGGTCGTCGATGCGGTAGGTGACCGCGCCGACCGTCGCGCCGTCGCGGACGACGGTGAGCAGCCAACGGTCGTCCCGATCGCGCAGCCCGACCGCGCGGAAATCGGGGAAGACGGCGAACCCGTGCCGCTCCGCCAGGCACCGTTCGGTGTACGCGCGCCACGCCGGGTAGCCGGCGGCGATCCGCTCCCAGACCACCTCGCCGGGCAGCTCGGCGCGGAGCAGCGGGGCCAGGTCGGCCGGGGAGAAGACCGCGGTACGCCGGGCGGGCAGCCCGACGTATCCGAAGCGCTCGTAGAACGAGGCGCGGAACGGGTGGAGCGCGGTCAGCTCGTGCCCCTCGGCGCGCATCTCGTCGAGGAGCTGGTGCAGCAGCGCCCGGACGTGGCCGCGCCGGCGGGCCAGCGGATGGGTGGCCACGCCGGCCACGCCGGCCATCGGCAGGACGCGTCCGCGCAGGTTCTGCCGCATCGGGATCGCCGTGGCGGCGGCCATCGCGCCGCCGTCCTCCTCGACGACCAGCGTCCGGTTGCCCGCGTTGTACGGCAGGTACTCCCGGTACTGGTCGAGCCGGTTCGGCCCCATCGGCGACGCCTCGAACGCGTACGCCTGGAGCGGGAAACTGTGGGTGAGGCGTTCCTCGGCGGCCAGCCGGCGGATGATCATCCGTCCATCCCAACCCGGGCGGGCGGCGGGCGCAACCCGATTGCCGTTCAGGTCACCGGCAGGTGCCGGACGTGCTGGCGCCGGCGCAGCCGGGCGGTGGACACCGGGTCAGACCTCGGTGACGTCGGAGACCACGACCGTGACGTTGTCCGGCGCGCCGGCCTGGTGGGCGAGCTTCACCAGCTGCTCGCCGCACTGCTGCCGGTCGCCGTACGTGGCCAGCGCCGAGGCGATCGCGATGTCCTCCACGTAGTCGGAGAGGCCGTCGCTGCACAGCAACAGCCGGTCGCCGGGGACGACGGTGAGCATCCCGATGGCCGGCGGCGCGTCCGCGCCCTGCACGGCGCGGGTGACCAGGGAGCGCTGCGGGTGGTGCCGGGCCTGGTCGGGGGAGAGCGCGCCCTGGTCGACCAGCGCCTGCACGAAGGTGTCGTCCCGGGTGAGCTGGGTCAGCGCGGCGTCGCGCAGCAGGTAGCAGCGGGAGTCGCCGACCTGGGCCAGGACCAGGGTGGCGCCGGCGAGCAGGCCGGCCGTCAGGGTCGTACCCATGCCGTCGCGCGTCGGATCCACCGTGATGGCGGCCCGGATGCGCTGGTTGGCGGTGCTGACCACGGCGCGCAGCGCGTCGGCGGCCTCGTCGGGGCCGGTCGGCGGGGTCAGCTCGTCCAGGATCCGGATGACGATCTCGCTGGCCACCTCGCCGGCGGGCAGGCCGCCCATGCCGTCGGCGACCGCCACCAGGCGGTCACCGGCGAGGGCGGAGTCCTCGTTGTTGGTCCGGATGAGGCCGACGTCGTTGAGGATGGCCGAGCGGAGGATGAGCGTCATGGGGTCAAGCTTGCCAAGAAGACCCCACCGCCGTCTCTACGCTACCCGGGGGTACGGCCGAGAAAGATTCCGTTGTCCGGGGCGGGCGACCGGGTCCACGCTGGTCAGCGGCGCGGGTAGCGCAGCAGGAGGCTGGCCCGTACCTCCTCGTCGCCGACCGCCGCGTAGCTGTGCGGGACGTCGGAGGTCCAGCGCAGATGCTCGCCGGCCGCGGCGGTCAGCGGGGCGCCCACCGGCCCGGCCCGCAGCACGCCGGCGAAGACGGTGACGTGTTCGGTCACCCCGGGCTGGTGTGCGGGGGAGAGCTGGCCCGGGCCGGGGGCGACCCGCATCCGGTAGAGCTCGTAGGTCGCGTCGGTGTCGGTGAAGACCTCCAGCAGGGTGGCGCTGACCGCCGCGCCGGTGACCGTGGGGGTCGTCGCCGGTTCGGAGAGGACGGCGGTGAGCGGTACGCCGAGCTGCGCGGTGATCGCGTACAGGGTCTCCAGGGTCGGGTTGCGGGTGCCGTTCTCCAGCCCGGAGAGGGTGGCCTTCCCGACGCCGGCCAGCCGGGCCAGCGTGGAGAGGGACATGCCCCGCTCCTCGCGGAGGCTGCGGACCCGGCGGCCGACCGTCTCGGGCGCCCGGTCCCGGGCTGGTGGGGCTGCTGCCATGCGGCTATGGTGCTACATCGAGGCGTTCCGTAAACGGAACGTTCGACGGAATGGCCGACGGAACGACGGCGGGAGGATGGCGTGGCGGGTCGACTTCAACCGGTCCTGGCCGGTGTGGTGACCGCGCTGGTCGGATTCGCCAGCTCGTTCACGGTGGTGCTGGCCGGGCTGCGGGCGGTCGGCGCGGACCAGGCGCAGGCCGCCTCCGGCCTGCTCGCGCTCTGCCTAGCCACCGGCGGCTGCGCGGTCTGGCTGGGCCTGCGGCACCGGCTGCCCCTGGCGATCGCGTGGTCCACCCCGGGCGCGGCGCTGCTGGTCGCCACCGGTCCGGTGCCCGGCGGGTGGCCGGCGGCGGTCGGCGCGTTCCTGCTCACCGGCCTGCTGATCGCCGCCGCCGGCCTGGTCCCGGCGCTCGGCCGGGCGGTCGCCGCGATCCCCGCCCCGGTCGCCAGCGCCATGCTCGCCGGGGTGCTCCTGCCGCTCTGCACCGCGCCCGTCCGGGCCCTCGTCGAGGTGCCCAGGCTGGCCGGACCGGTGGTGCTCACCTGGCTGGTGCTGCACCGCTTCGCCCGCCGCTGGGCGGTGCCGGGCGCGCTGGCCGTGGCGGCCGTGGCGATCGCGCTGACCGCTTCCGGGCCGACCCGGGCGCAGCTCGCCCCGACCATCGCGCTGACCGCGCCCACCTGGACCCTGCCCGCGGTGGTCGGCCTCGCGCTGCCGCTGTTCCTGGTCACCATGGCCGCGCAGAACGTGCCCGGCACGGCCGTCCTCGCCGGCTACGGCTATCGCGCCCCGCTGGGCTCCGCGCTCCGGGTGACCGGCCTCGCCACCGCGCTCGGCGCGCCGGCCGGCGGGCATGCGGTGAACCTGGCCGCGATCACCGCCGCGCTGGCTGCCGGCCCCGACGCCCACCCCGACCCGGAGCGGCGGTGGATCGCCTCGGTCACCGCCGGGATCGGCATGGCGCTGCTCGGCCTCGGTGCCGGGGTGGCGACCGCCCTGGTGCTGCTCTCCCCGCCGATCCTGGTCGAGGCGGTGGCCGGGCTCGCGCTGCTCGGTGCGCTGGCCGGCGCGGTCTCGGCGGCCGTCGCCGAGCCGGACGCCCGCGAGGCGGCGGTGGTCACCTTCGTGGTCACCGCCTCCGGAGTGAGCCTGCTCGGCATCGGCGGTGCGTTCTGGGGCCTGGTCGCCGGCTGGCTGATGCTCCTGCTCTTCCGCCGCCGCCGGAGTGCCGAGCGTCCGGCACCACCCCCGACGGACCCGTCCGCCGCCGAGCCGGCCACCCCGGCGCGGGTCGCCTGATCAGGCGTCACTCCTCCTCGGGCAGTTCCGCAGCCGGGACGTCGAGGCGTACGCCGTCGTCGGTGACGGCCGTGATCCGGTCGGCCAGCACGTAGACCGCGCCGGTGCGGGCCAGTTCGGTGGAGACCTTGAGGTATCCGGTACGCAGCAGTCGGGCGGCCAGGTCGGCGGGGACGTCCGGTTCCTCGACCGCCGCCGACTCGATCAACTCGTCCAGGCTGCCGCCCGGGTCGACCCCGGCGGGTGCCTGCACCGTCACCGCGTTCGGGTCGCCGCGCTGGACGAGATCCACGGTGCCGACCTCGGCGCCGGTCGAGTCGACCACTCGCATGCCCGTGGTGACCCGGGAAATCACCTGCTGACTCATGCCGTCAGCGGTTCCCGGGCCGGCCCGGCGCTAAACGGGCGGGGTCCAGCCGCTGGGCGGACGGGGCGAGAGCTCGCGCCAGGCGTCCGTCCCCTCCAGCAGCGCCCGGACCGTCTCCTCCGCCTCCTCCGCGCTGCCGTACTCGTAGAACTGGGAGATCCCCTCGGCGCCGCCGGCGCGCTGCTCGACGTGCCAGCGGTCGCCGTCGACCCGGAGGAAGACGTCCCGCCGGGCCAGCCGCCCCCATTTCCCGTTCCACCAGTGCCTGCGCTGCTCCATGACCGGGACTCTATCGAACATGTGTTCGACACGCGTCGGCCCCCGTGGGATTCCCACGGGGGCCGGTGTGCTCGCGTACGTCAGCGCGCGGCGGGCGGCTCCTGCCGGCGGCCCAGCACGTCGTCCAGCGCGCCCCGCTGGGCCGGCGTGGCGTGGTTGCCGGCGAGCAGCGCGTCCCGGATCTCGGTGAGCAGCCGGACCTCCTCGCTCGGCGCCTTCGGCGGCGGCTCCTCGCCGCGCTTGCGCCGCTCGGCGAGCTTGTTCATCGGGAAGACGACCAGGAAGTAGAGCACTGCGGCGGTGATCAGGAAGGTGATGGCCGCGTTGACGAACGCGGCCCAGTCCATGAAGTTGCCCTTGCTGATCTCCCAGGCTCCGGCGAACTGATCTTCGCCGCCGCCGACCAGCTTGATGATCGGCTTCAGGAACGAGTTCGTGAAGGCCGTGACCACGCCCGTGAACGCGGCGCCGATGACGACACCGACCGCCAGGTCGACGACGTTGCCGCGCATGATGAAGTCTTTGAAGCCCTTGAGCATCCGCTCTCCCGTGCTGTCCGGTATCTCCGTCCGGGACAACCTATGCCCTGGAGGGAGCCTCCAGAAAAGCACCGGCCTCGATCGCCGCCCGGGTCGGATCGCCGTCCCGGATCGCGTCGACCAGCCGACCGTGGTCGACGTACCGCTCGGGCTCCAGTGCGTCCCCCATCGCCTGGGCGACGGTGCTGCGCAGCGCGGCGCCGACCGAGGCGTACAGCTCGGCCAGCATGGCGTTGTGCGCGGCGGCCACCACCGCGGTGTGCAGCGCGGCGTCCGCCTCGACAAACTCGGGCACCCGGCCGGAGCGCCACGCGGCCTCCCGGGCGGCGAGCGCCGCGTCGAGCGCCGCCAGGTCCTCGGGGGTACGCCGCAGCGCGGCGAGCCGGGCCGCCTCCACCTCGAAGGCGCGGCGGACCTCGATCACCTCGGCCATCCGGTCGTCGGTGAGCCGGCGGGCCACCACCGGGGCCAGTTCGTCGGTCGACACCACGTACGTCCCGGAGCCCTGGCGGGGTTCCAGCACCCCGGCGTGCACCAGGGCGCGGACCGCCTCGCGGACGGTGTTCCGCCCCACGCCCAGCGCGGCGACGAGTTGGGGCTCGGTGGGGATCCGGCTACCCACCGGCCACTCGCCGCCGAGGATCCGGGTCCGAAGCTGCTCGATGGTCTGCCGCACCCGGTGCCCACGCGGCGGCACGGCGAGGGAATCAACGGCGCGTGTCACCGGTTACAACTCCTGCCGAAATTCATCCCATGATTGTAGGTTCGAGGTCATGACACCGCCACCCACCTGCGCCGAGGCTCCCGCCGCCGACCAGATCACCGCCGACGTGACGCCCGGTCCGGCCCCGGCGGCGGCCCCGCCGGCAGCCCGGCGCCCGGCCACGGGCGGCGCGCTGGTGCTGGTCGGCATGCTGCTGGTCGCGCTCAACCTGCGCGCCGCGGTGACCAGCCTCGGCGCCCTGCTGGACGAGGTACGCGGCGGCCTGGGCCTCTCCGGCGCCATGGCCGGCTTCGTCACCACCCTGCCCACCATCGCGTTCGCCGGGCTCGGCGCGCTCACCCCGTGGCTGGTCCGCCGCTGGCCGGCCGCCCGGGTGCTGGTGCTGGCGATGGTCGCGCTCACCGTCGGGCAGGTGCTCCGGGTGGTCACCGACTCGGCGGCGGTCTTCGTGCTCACCAGCGCGCTCGCCCTGGCCGGCATCGCGGTGGCGAACATCCTGCTGCCGATGCTGGTCAAGCAGCATTTCGCGCACCGCACCGGACTGGTCACCGGGGCGTACACGATGGCCCTGACCACGGGCACGACGGTGGCCGCCGCCTCGGCGGTGCCGGTGGCGCACGCCTTCGGGTCGTGGCGGGCCGGGCTCGGCGTGTGGGCCGGGATGGCCGCGGTGGCCGTACTCCCGTGGGTGCCGCTGGCGCTGCGCGCCCGCGCGGCGCGGCGAACCGCGACCCGGGACGCGGCCGTCGCCACCCCGGCGCGGGTGCGGCCGGCCCGGACCCGGCTCGGCTGGGCCATGGCGATCTACTTCGGGGCGCAGTCGCTCAGCGGGTACGCGATCATGGGCTGGCTGGCCCAGCTCTTCCGGGACGCCGGCTACGCGCCGGAGACGGCGGGCCTGCTGCTCGCCGGGGTGACCGCGCTCGGCGTGCCGGTGGCGCTGGCCATGCCGACCCTCGCCGGCCGGCTGCGGACGCTGCGGCCGCTGGTCCTCGCGCTGACCGCCTTCTCGGCGGCCTCCTACCTCGGTCTGGCCCTCGCGGCGCACGGCCTCGCGCCGCTCTGGGTGCTGCTGCTCGCTCTCGGCCAGGGCGCGTTCCCGCTGATCCTGACCACCATTGGGCTGCGCGCCCGGACCGCCGAGGGCACCGTGGCGCTGTCGGCCTTCGCGCAGAGCACCGGATACGTCATCGCCGCGCTCGGACCGCTGCTGGTCGGCATCCTCTACGAGGCGACCGGAGGCTGGACGGCGCCGATCGGCTTCCTGCTGGTCGCGCTCGCGGTGCAGACGGCAGCGGGGCTGGTGATCGCCCGCCCCCGCTACATCGAGGACGAGCGCTGAGACGGGACGGTCAGGAGGAGGCCGGCGTCGGGTCGCCCGCGACCGCCTGCTCCACCGTCGGGTAGGTGTGCAGCACCTCGACCAGGCCGCTGACCTCGAGGATGCGGAGCACCCCGCGCTGCGGAGCGGCCAGCCGGACCACCCCGCCGGTGTCGTCGCAGCTGTTCTTCGCCCGGACGAACACGGACAGACCGGTCGAGTCGCAGAAGGACAGCTCGGCCAGGTCGAAGACGAGGCGGTTGCGCCCCTTGTCCAGCAGGTCCGTGATCTGGTCCTGCAGCTGCGGTGCCGTCGCCATGTCCAGCTCGCCCGCGACCGACACGACGACCACGTCGCCGCGTTGTTCCGTGTGCACCGTCAGGGACATACGCAGACCTCCTGTGTTCGGTTGGAACCGTATCCCACGAGAAGGGGGATACGCAGAACGGAGGCCGGCGGGAGTGCTCCCGGTCATTCCTTTGCCGCGTGACAAGTAGCCCGCAGATTCCGGTGATAGAGTCCGCCCGTCCAGAAACCAGGGAGGTCGTCGTGGCGTTGAGCGCGATCATCCTCCCTTCGGCCGGAGCGTGACGGTGGACGGCGGCGCGGCCATGCTCCGCTACCACGAGGCCCGGCAGCAGGCCGAGTTGCTCGCCGAGCGGCTGGTCGCGCTGGCCGACACCACTGTGCAGATGCATGCCGCGCCGAACTTCGGCCGGCTGCTGGCGGCGGCCGCGGCCGGTGCGGCGCGGATCTTCAAGAGCCCGGCGGCGGTGATTGCCGAGACCTTCGACGGCGACTGCCTGGCCGGGGTGGCCGCCGCGCCGGACGCCGCCGGGGTCCTCGTCCCGTGGACCATCGACGACACCGGGATGCCGATCGGCACCACCGTCCGGATCGACGAGCCGGGCAACTGGGCGCTGGCCGACTGGCCGACCGGCGACACGGTCACGGTGGCCGCCGCCCGGCTGCGGGAGGACCGGGCCGCGCTCTACGTGGTGGTGCCGACCGCCACGCAGACCGTCCGTACGCCGGTGCTGGTGCAGCTCGCCCAGGCCGTCGCCTCGGCGGTGGAGGCCCAGCGCTCCTTCGACCAGGAGCACCGGATCGCGGTGACCCTCCAGCGCAGCCTGCTGCCCCGCCGGCTCCCCGAGATTTCCGGCCTGGACCTGGCCGTCCGGTACGAGCCGGCGAGCGCCCACACCGAGGTGGGCGGCGACTTCTACGAGCTGGTGATGCTCGACGGCCACCTGCTGATGGCGATCGGCGACGTGGCCGGGCACTCGCTGCACGCCGCGACCGTGATGGCCGAGCTGCGGCACGCGGTGCGGGCGTACGCGGTCGAGGGGCATCCGCCGGGGGTGATCCTGGACCGGGTCAACGAGCTGATGCGCATCCTGCTGCCGAGCGAGCTGGCCACGCTCTGCCTGCTGCTGCTGGACCCGGGCAGCGGGCTGATCCGGCTGGCCAGCGCCGGGCACCTGCCCGCCCTGATCAGCAGCGGCGGGCGGGTGGAGTTCGTGCAGCAGTCGGCGCCCCTGCTCGGGGTCCGTGCGCCGCGCCCGCCGGACCTGGAGTTCGTGCTGCCGGCCGGCGCGACGCTGGTCCTCTACACCGACGGCCTGATCGAGCGCCGGGACGCCACGATCGACGAGGGGATGGCGGCGCTGGGGGTCGTCGCCGCCCGGGTGGACGACGACCTCGACCAGTTCTGCCAGCGGCTGCTGGTCGAGCTGGCGCCGCCGGAGATCCATGACGACGTCGCGGTGGTCGCGGTCCGCCGCCGCTGAGCACGGGGTCCGTCCGCAGCGCGCCCGAGCGTCACCCGCCGCGCGACGCGGCCAGCGAGCGGGCGTACGCGGCGGGGGAGACGCCGGTGACCGCGCTGAACTCGCGGACCAGGTGGGCCTGGTCGGCGTACCCGAGGTCGGCGGCGACCCGCGCCCAGTCCAGCGGCCCGGCGGCGGCCTGTTCGATCGCCTCCTGGAGGCGGTACCGCCGGATCACCCACTTCGGACCGACGCCGACGTGATCGAGGAAGAGCCGTTGCAACCGCCGGGTCGAGACGGCGTGCCGCCGGGCGAAGTCGTCCACCCGCAGGATCCGCCGGTCGGCGCGGATCTCCTCGACCAGCGCGGTGGCCTCGGCGGCGAGCGGGTCCGGCGCCGGCGCCCAGCTGGTGAGCAGCTCGTCCAGCCGGCGGCACCGCTCGTCGTCCGGGCCGGCACAGTGTTCGCCCTGGACCGGTAGCCCGACCTGCGCGAGCGGCCGGCGCTGCCCGGTCAGCTCACTGACCGGCCGCGGCCAGAAGGGCCGGAAGCCGCCGGGGCGGAACTGGATGCCGCTGACCCGGCCGGTGCCGCGCAGCGTGACGGTGAACAGCTCCAGGCCGACCCCGGCCACCTCACCGGTCTCCGGGCCGCCCGCCTGGGTCTGGAACACCACGTTGACGGCCGGGTGCGGCACCACCCGCTGCACGTGCGGCTCGGTCAGCTCCCAGTCGACCAGCCAGTAGTGCTCGACGTACGGGCGCAGCGCGGGCGCGGCCAGCCGGCGCCGGAAGCGCACGTTCCGCAGCAGCCGGCTCGGGTCGAGGATGCCGCGGCTGTCCCGTCGCGGTTCGTGTCGCATTTCTTCAAGACCACCCCCATACGCTGGCCCTATGAGCACGAAGACTAGTGAGCTGCTGGCCGCCGCCGCGCCCCGGACGGTGGCGGTGGTCCAGGACATCTCCGACGATCAGCTCGACCTGCCCACCCCGTGCCCCGACTACTCGGTGCGCGACCTGCTCAACCACCTGTACGACGTGGTGGTCAACTTCCAGGTGCTCGCCCGGCGGCAGGAGGTGGACTGGTCGGCGAAGGACGACCACCTGACCGAGGGCTGGCGGGACCGGTTCGCGGCGGAGACCGTACGCCTGACCGAGGCGTGGTCGGACCCGGCGGCGCTGGAGGGTGTCTCGCCGGGGATGGGGCTGCCGCAGGAGACAGTCGGCGACATGGCCCTCATCGACCTCACCGTGCACGCCTGGGACCTGGCCCGGGCGACCGGGCAGCGGTTCGAGATCGAACCGGCGGTGCTGGCGGCGGGCCACGGCTTCATGGACCGGATGGGAGAGACCGGCCAGCGGATGGGGGCGTTCGGCGAACCGGTGCCCACCACCTCCGACGCCACCGCCCTGGACCAGTTGCTCGGCCGGACCGGCCGGAACCCGGCCTGGACCCCCTGACTCCCGCTGTTCTTCCCGCGCGCCAGCACGACGGTGGCGGAGCTGTGGACGACCTGATGTGACGCGGTGGCCACCGCCGACGCTGTTCGCACCGGGAGGCCCACCGGTGGCCCTCCCGGGCCGAAGGGCCGGCGGAGAGCGCGACAGCGGGAGACCAGCAGCATGCACAACCAGCCCGGCAACGCGGCGCCGGTGTTCGTCGACCGGACCGGACGGCGCCGCCGGTTGACGGTGGTCGCGGGTACGGCGATGGGCCTCGGCCTGCTCACCAGCTTCGGGTTGATCCTCGCCGGTCTCTTCTTCGACTCCTCGGTGCCGCTGCCCGGCTGGTCGGAGACGAAGGTCCAGCCGCCGATCAAGATTGGCGTCGACGCCCCGTCCCGGGGCGAGCAGCGGACCAGTCCCCGGCCCGAGCCGGTGACCAGCACGACCCCGCCGGCGCTCACCCCGACCGCCACCGGGACGACGACCACCCGGGCCGCCACCTCTGCGGTCCCACGACCGTCGGTGCCGGGGCAGGGTGACGAGCGGCGGCGCAGCGCCAAGCCGACCCGGACTCCGGGCAAGCCCTGACCATGGCGCGACACGTGGCCCGCCGCGACCCCCGGGCGCACTGGTTGCTGCTCCTGCTGGGGCTGGTCGCGCTGCTCGCGGCGCTCAGCTTCAACGGTCTGGTCACCAACGTCCGGGGCGGCTCCGGCCCGGTCCAGGCAGCTGCGGTGCCCGCGCCGAACGGGATCAGCACGGCTGGACCCGTGCTGCGGCTGGACGGCCCCACGCCGGTCACCCGGCGGCTCGCGCCACGCACCCTGGCGCTGACCTTCGACGACGGGCCGGACCCGCGGTGGACGCCGCAGGTGCTCGACGTGCTGCGCCGGCACCATGCCCACGCCACCTTCTTCGTGGTCGGCGCCCGGGTGAACGAGCATCCCGAACTGGTCCGGCGGATCCTGGCCGAGGGGCACGAGATCGGCTCGCACACCTTCACCCACGCGGACGTTGCTGCCGTGCCCGGCTGGCGGGCCGGGGCCGAGCTGGCCTGGACGCGGAATGCGATCGCCGGTGCCACCGGTCGCGAGGTGACCTTGTTCCGGCCGCCCTTCTCGTCGACCCCGGCGGCGCTGACCGGGCCGCTGTACGGCGCGCTGCGCGGCGCCGCCGGGAGAGGGCACGTGGCGGTGCTCGCCGACCTGGACACCCGGGACTGGGAGTGTCCGGGCGTCCCGGCCATCGTCCGGGCGGCCACGCCGCAGGGCGGCGCCGGGGCGGTGGTGCTCATGCACGACGGCGGCGGCGACCGCAGCCAGACCGTGGCCGCCCTCGACCAGTTGCTGCCCCGGCTGGCCGAGGCGGGATACCGATTCACCACCGTGTCGGAGGGCATCGGGGCACCGGCGTCGATGCTCCCGGCCGGTGCCGGCGCCCGGCTGAGCGGGATGGCGCTGCGCTGGGCGCAGACCGGCGCAGGCTGGCTGGCCTCGGCCATGAACCTGCTGCTCGGCGTGGCTCTGGTGCTCGCGGTGGCGCGGCTCGCCGTGCAGGTGGTCTGCGCACAACGGCACGTACGCCGGGTCCGCCGGCCGCGGCGGCGCCGGCCCGAGGTGACCGCACCCGTCTCAGTGATCGTGCCGGCGTACAACGAGGCCGCGAACATCGCCGCCACCGTGCGGTCGCTGGTCGCCAGCGCGTACCCGACGCTGGAGGTGATCGTGGTCGACGACGGCTCCACCGACGGCACCGCCGACATCGTCGAGCGGATGCGGCTGCGCGGGGTACGCGTCATCCGGCAGGCGAACGCCGGCAAGCCGGCCGCGCTGAACACCGGCATCCGGGCCGCCCGTGCCGACCTGCTGGTGCTGGTCGACGGGGACACCGTCTTCCAGCCGGACACCGTTTACCGACTGGTCCAGGGCTTCGCGGACCCGCGCGTCGGCGCGATCAGCGGCAACACGAAGGTGGCCAACCGGCGCCGGCTGCTTGGCCGCTGGCAGCACCTGGAGTACGTGATCGGCTTCAACCTCGACCGCCGGATGTACGACGTGTTGGAGTGTATGCCGACCATCCCCGGGGCGATCGGGGCGTTCCGCCGTCAGGTGCTGCTCGCTGTCGGCGGCGTACCCGCCGACACCCTGGCCGAGGACACCGACCTGACCATGCAGGTGCTCCGGGCCGGCTGGCGGGTGGGGTACGAGGAGAGTGCGATCGCCTGGACCGAGGCACCGTCTTCGCTGCGCCAGCTCTGGCGGCAGCGCTACCGCTGGTGCTACGGCACCATGCAGGCGATGTGGAAGCACCGACAGGCGCTGCGCGAGCCGGGGGCCGGCGGGAAGCTGGGCCGTCGAGGGCTGCCGTACCTGACCGTGTTCCAACTCGTGCTGCCGTTGGCCGCTCCGGCGGTCGACATCTTCGCCCTCTACGGGCTGCTCTTCCTGCCCTGGTCGAAGCTGGTGCTGGCGTGGCTCGGGCTGCTCCTGCTCCAGGGCTTCACCGCCGCGTACGCGCTGCGCCTGGACCGGGAACGGTTCGGACCGCTGTGGGCGCTGCCGTTCCAGCAGCTCGTCTACCGGCAGGTGATGTACCTGGTGGTGGTGCAGTCGGTGGTGACCGCGGTGATCGGCAACCGGTTGCGCTGGCAGCGGATGGCGCGTACCGGGGAGGCGGCCGCCCTGGTGCCGGCGGCCCCGGTCGGCTGAACGGCCCCCGGGCGGCCCGTGCGGTGACGGCGATCCGCCGTACGAGTGCGATGCGGCGGGCGTCAGCGCCGGATCAGCGGCCGCCGAGGAGGCCGGCGGACCAGGAGACGGCCAGGCCGATCACCACCGAGCAGCAGCAGACCAGCAGGGCGGCGGCCACCACCGCGAGGATCACCCAGGTCGGCCCGCGCCGGGCCGCCCCCGCCGGGCCTGCCTCCGCCCCGGCCGGCTCGTCCTCCTCGGCCCGACTCACCGGGGCAGTCTAGGCGCCCACAGCGGGGCAGGATGGGCCGATGGAGCTGATCTCGATCGAGGACGTCCGGGCGGCCGCCGAGGACATCGCCGGCACCGTCGTGCGTACGCCGCTGCTGCCGGCGCCGTGGGACGACGAGCTGTGGCTCAAGCCGGAGAGCCTGCAACCGGTGGGGTCGTTCAAGCTGCGCGGCGCGACGCATGCCGTGGCCCGGCTCGACCCGGCCGTCCGGTCCCGCGGCGTGGTGACCCACTCGTCCGGCAACCACGGGCAGGCCCTCGCCTACGCCGCCCGGGCGTTCGGTGTCCCGTGCACGGTGGTCGTCCCCGAGGGGGCGCCGCAGGTCAAGGTGGACCAGATCCGGGCGCTCGGCGCCGAGGTGCGGCTGGTCACGCCGGCCCGCCGGCTGCCGGAGGCGGAGCGGATCGCCGCCGACACCGGCGCCACGCTGGTGCCACCCTTCGACGACCGGCGGATCATCGCCGGGCAGGGCACGATCGGGCTGGAGGTCGTGGCGGACCTGCCCGACGTCGACGTGGTGCTGGTGCCGGTCGGCGGGGGCGGGCTCGCCTCGGGGGTCGCCACGGCGGTGAAGGCGCTGCGCCCGCAGGCCGCGGTCGTCGGGGTGGAACCGCTGCTCGCCGCGGACGCCCGGGACTCGCTCGCCGCCGGTGAGGTGGTGGTCTGGGACGTCGAGCGCACCTACCGGACCAGCGCGGACGGGCTGCGGACGAACCTGTCCGAGCTGACCTTGGCCCACCTGCGGGCCCGCCTCGACGGCATCGTCACGGTGACCGAGGAGGAGATCACCGCGACGATGGGCCGCCTGGCCCGCGAGGCCCGGCTGGTGGTGGAGCCGAGCGGCGCCGTGTCGGTCGCCGCTCGCCTCTTCCGCCGCGACGAGTTGCCGTCGGGCCGTACCGCCGCCGTGATCACCGGCGGCAACGTCGACCCGGCTCGCCTGGCGTCGGTGCTCGTCGGCTGAGCCTCAGGCAGGACCCCCGCTGGCCGGCGGGGGTCCTGCCTTTGTCGTTCAGGCGCGGTTGAGGCGGTCGAGGATCCAGGCGTTGATGAACGCCTCCTCGCGCCAGGCGTCGTAGCGGCCGCTCGGGCCGCCGTGGCCGGCGCCCATCTCGGTCTTGAGCAGGTAGTCGCCCTCCGGGGCGACCGCCCGCAGCCGGGCGATCCACTTGGCCGGCTCGTGATAGAGCACCCGGGTGTCGTTCAGGCTGGTCACCGCGAGGATGGCCGGGTAGGCGACCTCGGCCACGTTCTCATACGGGGTGTACGACTTCATGTACGCGTACACCTCGGGGTCGTCGAGCGGGTTGCCCCACTCCTCCCACTCGGTGACGGTGAGCGGCAGCGACGGGTCGAGGATCGAGGTGAGCGCGTCCACGAAGGGCACCTGCGCGACGATCCCGGTGAACGCGTCCGGGGCGAGGTTGGCCACCGCGCCCATCAGCAGGCCGCCGGCCGACGCGCCCCGGGCCACCAGCCGGTCGGTGGCCGTCCAGCCGGCCTTGACCAGGTGCCGGGCGCAGGCCACGAAGTCGGTGAAGGTGTTCTTCTTGGCGAGCAGCTTGCCCTCGTCGTACCAGCGCCGGCCCAGTTCGCCGCCGCCGCGGATGTGCGCCACGGCGAAGATGACGCCGCGGTCGAGGAGGCTGAGCCGGGCGATGGAGAACCAGGGGTCCATGCTCGCCTCGTAGGAGCCGTAGCCGTAGATGAGACAGGGAGCGGAGCCGTCGCGCGGGGTGTCCTTCCGGCAGACCAGTGAGATCGGCACCCGGGTGCCGTCGTCGGCCAGCGCCCAGTCCCGGTGCTGCTCGTAGTCGGCCGGGTCGTACGCCCGCCCGTCCGGCCCGGGGCGGACCGGCTTCTGCTTGCGCAGCACCATCTGCCGGGTGACCAGGTCGTAGTCGTAGACCGAGTCCGGGGTGACCAGCGAGGTGTAGCGGAGCCGCACCTCCCGGGTGCGGTACTCCGGGTTGGCGTCCAGCCCGACGCTGTAGATCGGCTCCGGGAAGTCGATGTCGTACGGGTCGCCACCACCGACCGGCAGCACCCGCAGCCCAGTGAGCCCGTTGCTGCGCAGCGAGACGATCAGGTGGTTCTCGAACGCGTCGACGGACTCCAGCCGGGTGCCGGGTGCGTGCTCGATCAGGGGTGTCCAGTCGCCGGGCGTGTCCGCCGAGGTGAACGCCAGCGCGAAGTCCTCCGCGCCGTCGTTGTGCAGGATCAGGAACCGGTGCCCGTGGTGCTCCACCGAGTACTCGACGCCCTGCCGGCGCGGGGCGATTACGGCCGGCTCGCCGGTCGGGTTGGCCGCCGGGATCACCCGTACCTCGCTGGTGATCTTGCTATGGATGTCGATCATCACGAACCGCTCGGAGCGGGTCAGCTCGACGCCCACCCAGAACCGCTCGTCGTCCTCCTGGTGGACCACCACGTCCTCGCTCGACGGGGTGCCGACGGCGTGCCGCCAGACCCGGTTCGGCCGCCAGGCGTCGTCCACGGTGACGTAGAAGAGCGTCGAGGCGTCGCGTGACCAGGCGGTGCCGTAGAAGGTGTCCGGGATCTCGTCGGGCAGCACCTCGCCGGTGCCGAGGTCCTTGATCCGCAGGGTGAACCGCTCGTCGCCGGCGAAGTCGGTGGAGTATGCCAGCCAGCGCCCGTCGGGGCTGACGTCGAACGCGCCCAGGGCGAAGAAGTCGTGCCCCTCGGCGAGCAGGTTGCCGTCCAGCAGCACCTCCTCGCCCTCCAGCGGGGCACCGTCGGCGCTGATCGGGGGCTCGGTCTCGCCGTTCCGGACGGCCCGGCGGCAGTGCACGCCGTACTGCTGGCCCTCGACGGTGCGGGTGTAGTACCAGTACCCGTCCTTGCGGGTGGGCACCGACAGGTCGGTCTCCTGGGTGCGCCGGCGGGTCTCCTCGAACAATCGGGACCGCAGCTCGGCCAGGTGCGCGGTGTGCGCCTCGGTGTAGGCGTTCTCCGCGGTCAGGTAGGCGATCGTCTCCGGGTCGTCCTTGGCCGCCAGCCAGGCGTACTCGTCGACGACGGTGTCGCCGTGGTGGGTGCGCTCGCTCGGCACCCGCTTGGCGACGGGTAACGGGGTCTCGGTGGTCACGGCGTCACGTTACCGGCCGGCCGCCCGGTTCCGGGCCGTCGCACTGTCGGATCTGGCAACTCGCGGTCCGAGACTTTCGAACATGTGTACGATGACCGCCATGGCGGCTGCAGCGAGTTCCACGAATCGACCCGGAGCCCTCGACATCACCCGGCGCCTCGCCGAGATCTGCGGCCCGCCGTTCGCCCGCTTCGCCGGCCCGGCCGACGAGGTGGCCGGCCGGACGGCCCGCTGGGTGGCGGTGCCGGGCGGCCCGCACGCCGCCGCCGAGGTGCTGCGGCTGGCCGCCGCGCACGACCTGACGGTGGTGCCGCGCGGCGCCGGCACGAAGATCGACTGGGGAGCGGCCCCGGAGCAGGTCGACATCATGCTGGACACCGGCCGGCTGGCCGGGGTCTGGCACGAACCGCAGGGCTCCCCGGTGGCCGAGATCGGCGCCGGCACCCCGCTCCGGGCGGTCCAGGCCACCCTCGAACGCACCGGCCAGCGCCTCCCGGTCGACGCGCCCTCCCCGGGGGCGACCCTGGGCGGGGTGCTCGCCGCCGACGAGGCCGGCCCGCTCCGGCTCCGGCATGGCAGCCCGTGCGCCCAGCTCGTCGGGGTGCGCTATCTGGACGCCGACGGCGAGTTGGTCAGCGTCGGCGAGCCCGGCACGGCGTCGCTGGGCCGGGCGGCACCGACCGCTCGCGACCAGGTGGGCCAGGGCGGGGCGGCAGCTCCGGGCCGGGCGGGAGCGGGCGGCGCCGGGGCGCTCTTCGGCACCGACGACCTCCCCGGGCTGGACGTGGCGCGGCTGCTCTGCGGCTCGCAGGGCGGGCTGGGTGTGCTGGTCTCGGCCACCCTGCGGGTGCAGGCCGCACCGGCCAGCCGGGTCTGGGTGTCCCGGCCGGTCTGGACCCCGCTCGAAGTGCACGACCTGGTCCGGGCGGTGCTCGCCGCCCGGCTCGACCCCGCGGCCGTCGAGCTGGACCTGCCCGTACCGGTGCCGTTGCCGCGCCGGCGGGTCTCCCCGTGGCACCCGTCGGTCGCTGGCCGGCCCGACCATCCGGCGCTGACCGGGAGTTCGACCCGGCCGGCCGCGGCGGGCAGCCTCGTGGTGCTGCTGGAGGGCGGCCCGGCGGACGTCGCGGAGCGGGCCGAGCGGCTCACCGCCCTGCTCGGCGGCGATGCGGTGGTCGGCCACTCGGCGCCGGAGTGGTGGGGGCGCTACCCCTTCGCCCCGGGCGACACCGCGCTGCGGATCGAGGTGCCCATCAACGACCTGCACGCGGCGGTCTACGCGCTCCGCGACGCGGCCGGCAGCCCGGTGCCGGTCCGCGGCTCCGCCGGGGTCGGCACGGTGCACGCCGCGCTGCCCGGCTCGCTGGCGCCCGACCGGGTCGCCTCGATCCTCGCGGCCGTCCGCGGCGTGCTCCTCGCCCGGCAGGGCCGCTGCGTGGTGGTGTCCGCCCCGGCACCGGTCCGCCGCGCCGTCGACCTCTGGGGCGAGCTGCCCACTCTGCCCCGCCTCCGCACGGCCAAGGCACACCTCGACCCGCACCACCGCCTGGCCCCTGGCCGCCTCCCCGGCGGCCTCTGACCAACTGGGTCAGAGGGCGTCGTTGCGGAGGACGAGGATGGCGATGTCGTCGCGGGGAGCCTCCACCGAGAAGCCGATCGCCGTGGCGCGCAGCCGGGCCGCGACCACGTCGGCGGAGTAGCCAGCCAGTGGGGCAGCCGATTCGCGGAGCCGGTCGGTGCCGAAGAGCTCCCGGCCGCGGCGGCGCTCGGTCACGCCGTCCGTGTAGAAGATGAGCGCGTCGCCCCGGCCGAGGGTGAGCTCGGCCGTCGGGGTGGCGATCGAGTCGAGCAGCCCGAGCGCGGTACCGCCGGTGCCGACGAAGGCCGCCCCGCCGCCGCCGGCCAGCAGCACCGGGCGGTCGTGCCCGGCCAGGTGCAGGGACACGTCGAGCTGCTCGCCCTCGCCCGCCCCGACCGCCGCCAGCGCCAGCGTGCAGTACCGGCCGCTGCCGCGCTCGACCAGCGTCTCGTTGAGCCGGCCCAGCACCTCCGGCAGCGGCTTGCCGTCGCCGACCAGCACCCGGATCACGTCCCGGACCAGGCCGGTCACCGCCGCCGCCTGCACGCCCTTGCCGGAGACGTCGCCGATGACCACCAGCCACCGGCCGTCCGGCAGCGGGACCACGTCGTAGAAGTCGCCGCCGACGTCGGCGTCGTCGCCGGTCGGGACGTACTCGGCGGCGAAGCCGATGCCCTCGACCACCGGGAGCACCGGCGGCAGCAGCGACTGCTGGAGGGTCTGCGCCACCCGCCGGCGCTCGGCGTGGATGCGGGCGTTCTCGATGGCGAGGGCGGCGCGGCGGGCCACGTCCTCCAGCACGGAGACCTCGTCCGGGTCGTGCCGGTGCCGCTGGTGGCGGCCGACGGCCAGGGTGCCGAGCCGCTGCCCGCGGGCGATCAACGGTACGGCGAACCCCTCCATCGGCCCGCTGAGCGGCACCTGCGCGGCGCTCCGGGACGCCTCCCGCAGCCGGGCCTGGATCGAGTCCGGCCCGGTCTCCTCGAGCACCCGGTGCAGCTGCGGCAGCACCGACTCGTCGGCGTGGCTGCACGCGGCGAGCCGCAACCGCCCCCACTCGTCGGTGGTGTGTACCGCGCACCACTGGCCGAGCCGGGGCACCACCAGTTGCGGGATGAGCGCCATGGTCAGCTCGACGTCCAGGGACTGGGCGAGCAGTTCGCTCGCCTCGGCGAGGAAGGTCAGCCAGGTCGACCGGCGGACGTCCGCCCGGCGCAGCCGGTCGTTCTCCAGGTGCAGCGAGAGCCGCTCGGCGGCCAGCACCGCGAGCGGGCGGGCGTACGCCGACGGTGCCGCGTCCAGCTCCAGCTCACCGGCGTACGGGCGGTGCACGGCGAGCGGGACCCGGAGCAGTTCGTTCCCCTCCCGGGGCTGCCGGCCGTACCGGGCGATCACCTGGGTGCCCTGCCCGTCGCCCCGGTCCAGCCGGACCACGCCGCCGGCGGCGCCCACCATGTCGGCGAGCCGGGCCAGCAGCCCGGTGGCGAACTCCGGCAGCGGGTCGTCCGCGTACGGGTCGGGGGTGGTCTGCATCAGCTCGCTCATCGCGGCGGCGCTCGGGGCGCTCTCCGCCGATTCACCCGACGTGATGACCCGGTGCTCGGTCATGGTCCGTGGGGCGGCCGACGTCCCATCGTGCCGGTCGAGCCGGAACCAGACGCCCTTGCCGGTGGGCAGGTAGGTGGTGCCCCACCGGCTGGCGAAGTGGTCCACCAGCAGCAGGCCGCGCCCGCGCTCGGCCACCTCGGCGATCTCGGAGCTGACGTTGCGTACGCCGACCACCAGCTCCTCGACGGGGCCGGAGGCGAAGTCGGTGACCGTGACGGTCAGTCCCCGATCGTCCGCCTCGACCTCGATGTCCAGTTCGGTGCGCGCGTGCTCGATGGCGTTGGTGGTGAGTTCCGTGGTGAGCAGCAGTGCCTCGTTGAGCAGTTCGTCCAGTTCCGCCTCGCCGAGGACGGACCGCACCAGTGCCCGGGCGGCCGCCGGCGTACGCCGGTCGGCGGGAAGCCGGACCCGCCGGACATGCTCGTCCGCGCCGTTGTCGACCACCGGCCCCGCCTCCGCTGACACCTTCGTATCCTCCATCGCCGCCGCCCCCGGTGCCAAGCGCCCCCCGTCGCGCCACCCGCCGGAGCTGGGTCGGGCACGCCGTGTCGACTGGTCGTCACCTCGACGTGCCGCGGGCAGAATGGTGGGATGTCGGCACGAGCCGGTTGGCCCCGAGCTGAGCGAGGAATGATGACCACGGCGAAACAGTCGATAGCCGCGGACCCGGCCGCCTCGGAGCACGAGGCGCTGCTCGGTGACCTCGTGGAGGCGCTGCGGCAGGTACGCCGGGGCGATCTCAAGGTCCGGCTGCCCCGCCGGGCCGGTCTGGCCGGTGAGGTGGCCGACGCGTTCAACGACGTGGTGGCGCTCCAGGAGCGGCAGCACCTGGATCTGCGCCGGATCAGCCGGATCGTCGGCCGGGACGGCCGGCTGACCGAACGCCTCGACGACGAGGGCCTGGACGGCTCGTGGGCCGAGGGCCAGCGGGCGATCAACTCACTGATCGACGACCTGGGCCGGCCGACCACCGAGATCGCCCGGGTCATCGTGGCGGTGGCCGACGGCGACCTGTCCCAGCACATGGCGCTGGAGATCGACGGCCGCCCGCTGCGCGGTGAGTACCTGCGCATCGGCCGCACCGTCAACACCATGGTCGACCAGCTCTCGTCCTTCTCCAACGAGGTGACCCGGGTGGCCCGGGAGGTGGGCACCGAGGGCAAGCTCGGCGGCCAGGCCGACGTACGCGGGGTGGCCGGCACCTGGAAGGACCTCACCGATTCGGTGAACACCATGGCGTCGAACCTGACCTACCAGGTGCGCTCGATCTCCCAGGTGGCCACGGCGGTGGCGAAGGGTGACCTGTCGCAGAAGATCACCGTGTCGGCCAAGGGTGAGGTGGCCGAGCTGGCCCACACCTTCAACTCGCTCACCGACACCCTGCGGCTCTTCGCCGAGCAGGTGACCCGGGTGGCCCGGGAGGTGGGCACCGAGGGCAAGCTGGGCGGCCAGGCGGAGGTGCCGAACGTCGCCGGCACCTGGAAGGACCTGACCGACAGCGTCAACTCGATGGCGTCGAACCTGACCGCACAGGTCCGCAACATCGCCCAGGTCTCCACCGCAGTGGCCCGGGGCGACCTCTCGCAGAAGATCACGGTGGCCGCGCAGGGCGAGATCCTGGAGCTGAAGAACACCGTGAACACGATGGTGGATCAGCTGTCGTCGTTCGCCGACGAGGTGACCCGGGTGGCCCGTGAGGTGGGCACCGAGGGCAAGCTGGGCGGCCAGGCCCAGGTACGCGGGGTCTCCGGCACCTGGCGCGACCTCACCGAGAACGTCAACCAGCTCGCCGGGAACCTGACCAGTCAGGTGCGGAACATCTCGCAGGTGTCCACGGCGGTGGCGAAGGGTGACCTGAGCCAGAAGATCACCGTCGACGCCCAAGGCGAGATCCTGGAGCTGAAGAACACCGTGAACACGATGGTGGACCAGCTGTCGTCGTTCGCCGACGAGGTGACCCGGGTGGCCCGTGAGGTGGGCACCGAGGGCAAGCTGGGTGGCCAGGCGCAGGTGAAGGGCGTGTCGGGCACCTGGCGGGACCTGACCGACAACGTGAACTCGATGGCGTCCAACCTGACCAGCCAGGTGCGGAACATCGCCTCGGTCACCACCGCCGTGGCCAAGGGTGACCTGTCGCAGAAGATCACGGTGGACGCCCGGGGCGAGATTCTTGAGCTGAAGTCCACGGTCAACACGATGGTGGATCAGCTGTCGTCGTTCGCCGATGAGGTGACCCGGGTGGCCCGAGAGGTCGGCACCGAGGGCAAGCTCGGCGGCCAGGCCCAGGTACGCGGCGTCGCCGGCACCTGGCGCGACCTGACCGACAACGTGAACTCAATGGCGTCGAACCTGACGTCGCAGGTGCGCAACATCGCCCAGGTGTCCACGGCGGTGGCCAAGGGTGACCTGTCGCAGAAGATCACCGTCGACGCCCAGGGCGAGATTCTTGAGCTGAAGAACACCGTGAACACGATGGTGGATCAGCTGTCGTCGTTCGCCGATGAGGTGACCCGGGTGGCCCGTGAGGTGGGCACCGAGGGCAAGCTGGGTGGTCAGGCGCAGGTGAAGGGCGTGTCGGGCACCTGGCGGGACCTGACCGGCAACGTGAACTCGATGGCGTCGAACCTGACGTCGCAGGTGCGGAACATCGCCTCGGTCACCACCGCCGTGGCCAAGGGTGACCTGAGCCAAAAGATCACCGTCGACGCCCAGGGCGAGATTCTTGAGCTGAAGAACACCGTGAACACGATGGTGGACCAGCTCTCCTCGTTCGCCGATGAGGTGACCCGGGTGGCCCGCGAGGTGGGCACCGAGGGCAAGCTCGGCGGCCAGGCGCAGGTGAAGGGCGTCTCGGGCACCTGGCGGGACCTCACCGAGAACGTCAACCAGCTCGCCTCGACCCTCACCACCCAGCTCCGGGCGATCGCCCAGGTCTCCACCTCGGTGACCCGGGGCGACCTGACCCAGCGGATCGCCGTCAAGGCGCAGGGCGAGGTCGCCGAGCTGAAGGACAACATCAACCAGATGATCGTCACCCTTCGGGAGACGACCAAGAAGAACGCCGAGCAGGGCTGGCTGGACTCCAACCTGGCCCGGATCGGTGGCCTGCTCCAGGGGCAGCGGGACCTCGGCGAGGTCTGCCGCATGATCATGATGGAGGTGACCCCGCTGGTCGACGCGCAGCTCGGCGCGTTCTTCCTGGCGGACAGCTCCGAGGGGAGCATGCGGTTGCGGCTCACCGCCTCGTACGGGTATGTGGCGCGGGGGCACGACGTGACCTTCGGGCCCGGCGAGGGGCTGGTCGGGCAGGCCGCCCTCTCCCGGCGGACCATAAGGGTCAATGCCCAGCCCGACGGGCGGCTGATGCTGCGCTCCGGGCTCGCCGAGACGCCCCCGGCCGACCTGGTGGTGCTGCCCGTCCTCTTCGAGGGTGAGCTGCTCGGCGTGATCGAGTTCGCCGGGGTGACCACCTTCTCCGAGCTGCACCTGTCGTTCCTGGAGCGGCTGGTCACCACCATCGGCATCGCGGTCAACACGATTCAGGCCAACCGGCGTACGGAGGAGCTGCTGGCCCAGTCGCAGCGGCTGGCGCTCGAACTCCAGGAGCAGTCGGCGGAGCTGCAGCGCACCAACGCCGAACTGGAGGACAAGGCCAAGCTGCTCTCCGAGCAGAAGGCCAACATCGAGACCCAGAACCGGGAGATCGAGCTGGCCCGGCTCGGCCTGGAGGAGAAGGCGCAGCAGCTCACCCGGGCGTCGGCCTACAAGTCGGAGTTCCTGGCGAACATGAGCCACGAGCTGCGTACGCCGTTGAACTCGCTGCTGCTGCTGGCCCGGCTGCTGGCCGAGAACCCGGACCAGAACCTGACGCCGAAGCAGATCGAGTTCGCCCGCACCATCTACAGCGCCGGCTCGGACCTGCTCTCCCTGATCGACGACATCCTGGACCTTGCCAAGATCGAGGCGGGCCGGATGGACGTGGAGCCGACCGAGGTGCGCTTCTCCGAGCTGCGCGGCTACGTCGAGCAGGCGTTCGCCCCGCAGGCCGAGGAGAAGGGCCTCGACTTCCAGGTCCGGATCAGCAAGGACCTGCCCCCGGCACTGGTCACCGACGCCCAGCGGTTGCAGCAGATCCTGCGCAACATGCTCTCCAACGCGGTGAAGTTCACCGACAACGGCGCGGTGACGCTGCGGATCGCCCCGGCCGCCGAGAATGCCGTCTTCGACGTGCCGGCGCTGACCAACGCGCGGCGGGTGATCGCGTTCACGGTGATCGACACCGGGATCGGCATCTCGGACGACAAGCTGTCGCTGATCTTCGAGGCGTTCCAGCAGGCCGACGGCACCACCAGTCGGCGGTACGGGGGCACCGGGCTGGGCCTGTCGATCAGCCGGGACCTGGCGCGCCTGCTCGGCGGCACGATCACCGTGTCGTCGGCGCCCGGCCAGGGGTCGACGTTCACCCTCTTCGTACCGGACGTGCTGGCGCCGGACGCGGTGGTGGCGCCGGCGCCGCCTTCACCGAGCCGCGCGGGCCTGCCGTCGTCGCTGCTCATGCCGATGGAGCTGCCGCAGCCGCAGGAGACTCCGGCGACCCGGCGGCTGGAGGGCGTGACCGTGCTGATCGTCGACGACGACGTCCGTAACGTGTTCGCCCTGACCTCCGCGTTGGAACTGCACGGGATGACCGTGCTGTACTCGGACAACGGGGCGGACGGGGTCCGCCAGCTGGCCGAGCATCCGGAGGTGGACATCGTGTTGATGGACGCGATGATGCCGGACCAGGACGGCTACGAGACGACCCGGCAGATCCGGCGCAACCACCGCTTCGCGGACCTGCCGATCGTCTTCCTGACCGCGAAGGCGATGCCCGGTGACCGGGAGTCGGCGATCACGGCCGGAGGTAGCGACTACATCACCAAGCCGGTGGACCTGGACGAGCTGATCGAGATGATGTCGTCCTGGATCGGCCGCAGCCGAGGCGAGGAGACCCCGTGACTCAGATGGCCAAGGCGCTGCTGGTGGACGACCGGCGGGAGAACCTGATGGCCCTGGAGGCGATCCTCCAGGGGCTTCCGGTCCAGTCGGTCGCGGTGGAGAGCGGCGAGGCGGCGCTGAAGCAGCTCCTGGTCGACGACTTCGCGGTGATCCTGCTCGACGCGCAGATGCCCGACATGGACGGCTTCGAGACCGCCACCCACATCAAGCGGCGGGAGCGGACCCGGCACGTGCCGATCATCTTCCTCACCGCGGCGGACCGGGACGCCCAGCTCGCCCTGCGCGGCTACGCGGTGGGCGCGGTCGACTACCTGACCAAGCCGTTCGACCCCTGGGTGCTGCGCGCCAAGGTGTCGGTCTTCGTGGAGCTGTGGGTGAAGACCCGGCAGCTCGCCGCCCAGTCCGACCTGGTGCGGGAGCGGGACCGGCAGTGGCGGGTGCTCACCGACGCGGTGGACGAGGCGACGGCGCTGCTGCGCGCGGACGACGGCGCGGAGGCCCGGGAGCGCGCGGTGGACATCCTGGAGCAGGCGCGCTGGGGCAACACCGCCTGAGCGCTGCGCGGGCCGGTCCGTTGGCCACGGAGTGACGCTCGGTCGGCCGGGCCGACAGGCAAGGGTCAGCCGACCGGGTCGCCGTGTGCCCTCGCGGCGCGCCAGGCCCGCCACCGTTCGCCCATCGTGTCGAGTTCCCCTTGGACGAAGAGGAAGAAGTCCCGCATCTCGGCCACCCGCTCGCCGGCCGGCGTGTCCCGGCCGAGCAGCGCGTTCACGCCGCCGTTGGCGATGTCGATGAAGTTCTTGTAGAGGCCGGTCTTGGTGATGGTGGCCTCGTACCAGGGGTTGTCCGGCATCCGGTAGCGGTCCCGCCGGGAGCCCTTGACCGGCTCGCGGACCAGCATGCCGAACTGGGTCAGGTAGCGGACCGCACCGGAGACCGCCGCCGCGCTGACCCCGAGCCGCTCACCGATCTGGGCGGCGGTCAACGGCTCGTCCGCGCTCATCACGCTGAAGAGCACCCGGGCGGCCATCCGGGGGAAGCCGACGTCCGCGAAGGCCATTGCCATCCGTTCGACGAAGAGGTGGACCTCCTCCTCGTTCCGGGCCGGGCGGTCGTCAAGCATCGGCGGTGGCTCCTCGCGTTAAAAAGTCGTGAAGCTGATGGTGCCCCAACTCTCACAGTCTTCACAAGTTTATGAAACGAGCGTAGCTTCCGAAGTATGGAAACCCCAATTGAGGTGTCCGGCCTGGTGAAGACCTTCGGCCGGACCCGGGCACTCGACGGACTCGACCTGACCGTCCGCGCCGGGCAGGTGCACGGCTTCCTCGGTCCCAACGGCGCCGGCAAGTCGACCACCATCCGCGTGCTGCTCGGTCTGCTGCGGGCCGACGCGGGGGCCGTCCGGCTGCTCGACGGCGACCCGTGGCGGGACGCCGTCGCCCTGCACCGCCGCCTCGCGTACGTCCCCGGCGACGTCACCCTCTGGCCCAACCTCAGCGGTGGCGAGGTGATCGACCTGCTCGGCCGGATGCGTGGCGGGCTGGACCCGAAGCGCCGCGCCGAGCTGCTGGAGTCCTTCGAGCTGGACCCGCGCAAGAAGGGCCGGGCCTACTCCAAGGGCAACCGGCAGAAGGTGGGTCTCGTCGCCGCACTCGCCTCCGACGTCGAGCTGCTCATCCTCGACGAGCCGACCTCCGGGCTGGACCCGCTCATGGAGGAGGTCTTCCAGCACTGGGTCCGGCGGGCCAAGCAGGACGGCCGGACCGTCCTCCTCTCCAGCCACATCCTGGCCGAGGTGGAGGCGCTCTGCGACCGGGTGACGATCATCCGCAACGGCCGCGCCGTCGAGTCCGGCACCCTCGGCGAGCTGCGCCACCTGCACCGCACCTCGATCGACGCCGAGGTCACCGCGCCGCTCGACGGGTTGGCCGACCTGCCGGGCGTGCACGACCTGCGCGTCGACGGCAACCGGGTGCGCTTCGACGTGGACTCCGCCGCCCTGGACACCGCCCTGCGCCGGCTCACCGAGCTGGGCGTACGCAGCCTGGTCAGCCAGCCGCCGACGCTGGAGGAGCTGTTCCTGCGGCACTACGAGGTGGCGCCGACCGAGGCGACCCCGGCCGAGGCGACCCGATGAGCAAGCGTCAGCGAACGAATCATCAGTACCGCGCGGTCGTGCCTCAGACGGCCGCCGAGTGGAGCGAGGTGGCCGCATGAGCACCCTCACCGGCACCCGCCACCTGGCCCGGCTGATCCTGCGCCGGGACCGCGTCCTGCTCCCGCTCTGGGTGCTGGTGCTCGCCGTCCTGCCGATGACGTACGCGACCAGCTTCTTCGAGCTCTTCCCGACGGCGGCCGACCGGGCCGCGTACGCCGCCGGCACCGCCCGGAACCCGTCCATCGTCGCGCTGCTCGGCCCGGTGTACGGCGACAGCGTCGGCGCGCTGACCGCGCAACGCGCCGGCTTCCTGCTGGTGATCGTCGGGCTGGCCAGCCTGCTCACCGTCATCCGGCACACCCGCACCGAGGAGGAGGCCGGCCGGCGGGAGCTGCTCGGTGGCACGGTGCTCGGCCGGTACGCCGGGCTGACCGCCGCACTGCTCGTGACGTACACGGCCGACCTGCTGCTCGGCCTGCTCACCGCGGCCGGGCTGGCCTCCACCGGGCTGCCGGCGGCCGGCTCGTACGCGTACGGCCTCGCCGCCACGCTGACCGGCGTCGTCTTCGCCACGATCGGCGGGCTGGCCGCCCAGCTCACCGAGACGGCCGGCGGGGCGCGGGGCATCGGTATCGCGGTGCTCGGCGCCGCCTTCGCGCTCCGGCTGGTGGGGGACACCGCCTCGAACGACTGGCCGAGCTGGCTCTCCCCGCTGGGCTGGGCGGCCCGGGTGCGGCCATACGAGGGGGAGCGCTGGTGGGTGCTGGCGTTGCCGGTGGCCGCGTCGGTGCTGCTCGCGGCCGTGGCGTACCCGGTATCGGTGCGCCGCGACCTGGGCGCCGGGGTGCTGCCGCCCCGGCTCGGGCCGGCCACCGCCGGTCCGGCCCTCTCCGGATCGTTCGGGCTGGCCTGGCGGCTGCACCGCGGGCAGATCCTCTGGTGGTCGGTCGGCTTCGGCCTGATGGGGCTGATCCTCGGCGGGGCGGCGAAGGGCGCCGGCCGGGGCGTCGAGGGCAACCCGCAGCTCGAGGAGATCATGGCCCGGATCGGCGGCGCCTCCGGCCTGGCCGACGCCTACCTGGGGGCCACGCTCAGCCTGGCCGGGCTGGCCGCCGCCGGGTACGGCATCCAGGCGGCGCTGCGGATGCGGGCGGAGGAGACCACCGGGCGGGCCGAGCCGCTGCTGGCGACCGGCGAGCACCGCTCGACCTGGCTGCTGTCCCACGTGGTGTTCGCGTTGCTCGGCCCGGCGGTGGTGCTCGCCGTGACCGGCCTCGCCATCGGCGTGACGTACGGGCTGAGCGTGCAGGACGTGCCGACGGAGCTGCCCCGGATGGTCGGCGCCGGGCTGGCCCAGGTGCCGGCGGCGTGGGTGCCGGCCGGATTCGCGGTCCTGCTCTTCGGGCTGCTGCCCCGGCTCGCCCCGGTGGCCTGGGCGGTGCTCGCGGTCTGCCTGCTGCTCGGCCAGCTCGGCGCCGTGCTGGAGCTGGACCAGTGGCTGCTGGACCTCTCCCCGTTCACTCACACCCCGCAGGTGCTCCGGGACACCTGGAGCGTCACTCCGCTCTACGCGCTGGCTCTCGTGGCGCTGCTGCTGGCGCTCGCCGGCCTGGCCGCCTTCCGCCGCCGCGACACCCCCGTCACCTGACCCGCACGGTCAACCAGGTTGATCATGAGGTTGGCGGCGCCTGACGAGATTTACATCGCCGTCAACCTCATGATCACCGGGGCGGCGGGGCGGAGGAGATGAGGGTGGGGCGCGTCAGGGGGCGGTTTCGTTGCGGATCATCAGGGCCGACCGGAGGCCGGTGATGTCCAGGACGCGCAGGAGGAAGTCGCCGACATTGCTGAGGACCAGCAGGCTCTGGGCGTGGCTGGCCTTGCGGCTGAGCACCACCAGGGTGCCGAGCCCCTGCGAGTCGCAGAAGGTCACCCCGCCCAGGTCGAGCACGATGCGCGGCGGGGCCTCGGCCAGCACCTCATTCACGACGGTCGACAGCTGGGCGGCCGTGAGCATGTCGATCTCACCGGCCAGGCGAAGCACCGCTTCGTCGCCCGACCGGTGTACCGTGATGGACAGTTCGGCACGATCCACCCGGTCAGCCTATCGCGATCTCGATCGCCGGGCCCGGCGAGCCACCCCCGGCTGTCGATCTCCGGCCGGCCGGGCGGGCGTGAGCCCGGTAACCCCCGGTGCGGGGTGGCTGCTGATCAGCCGTCCGGCGCTGACACAATGGCGGCATCGTGACCGAGACCTTTTTCGCCGGATCCGGCCGTTACCCGGCCGACGCGCCGGCCTCCGAGGCCCTGTTCGACCGCGCCAAGGCCATCGTGCCCGGCGGGGTGAACTCTCCTGTCCGCGCGTTCCGTGCCGTGGGCGGCACTCCGCGCTTCATGCTCCGGGGGGAGGGGCCCTGGCTCTTCGACGCCGACGGTCGCCGCTACGTCGACCTGGTCTGCTCCTGGGGCCCGTTGGTCCTCGGCCACGCCCACCCCGCCGTGGTCGAGGCGGTGCAGGCGGCCGCCGCGTACGGCACCAGCTTCGGCACCCCGACGCCGGGCGAGGTCGAGCTGGCCGCGGAGATCGTCGACCGTACCCCGGTCGAGCAGGTCCGCCTGGTCAACTCGGGCACCGAGGCGACCATGTCGGCGATCCGGCTGGCCCGGGGCTTCACCGGTCGCGCCAAGATCGTCAAGTTCTCCGGCTGCTACCACGGCCACTCCGACGCGCTGCTCGCCGCCGCCGGCTCCGGCGTGGCCACGCTCGGCCTGCCCGACTCGCCCGGCGTGACCGGCGCGGCCGCCGGGGACACCATCGTGCTGCCGTACAACGACCTGCGCGGGGTGGAGGAGGCCTTCGCCGCCGAGGGAGCGCACATCGCGGCGATCATCACCGAGGCGGCCGCCGGCAACATGGGCGTGGTCGCCCCGCGCGACGGCTTCAACCAGCAGCTCGCCCGGATCGCCCACGCGCACGGCGCGCTGCTCATCGTCGACGAGGTGATGACCGGGTTCCGGGTCTCCCGCGCCGGCTGGCACGGCCTCGACGCCAGCGACGCCGACCTGTGGACGTACGGGAAGGTCATGGGTGGCGGCCTGCCCGCCGCGGCGTTCGGCGGGCGCGCGGAGGTCATGTCCCGGCTGGCCCCGGCCGGCCCGGTCTACCAGGCCGGCACCCTCTCCGGTAACCCGCTGGCGTGTGCGGCCGGCCTGGCCACGCTGCGGCTGGCCGACGACGCCCTCTACCGGAAGCTGGACGAGACGGCCGCCGTGGTGGGCAAGCTCGCCACCGACGCGCTGGCCGCCGCCGGGGTCCCGCACCGGCTGTCGACCGCAGGCAACATGTTCTCGATCTTCTTCACCGACGCCGAAGTGGTCGACTACGACAGCGCCCGCACCCAGCAGGTGCCCGCGTTCAAGGCGTTCTTCCACGCGATGCTCGCGGCCGGCGTCTACCTGCCGCCGAGCGCGTTCGAGGCGTGGTTCGTGTCGGCGGCGATCGACGACGCCGCGCTGGAGCAGATCGCCGACGCCCTGCCGGGCGCGGCGACGGCGGCGGCAGCGGCGGGACACGGGGGGTAGCGGTGAGCGAGACGGTGGTCCACGTGCTGCGGCACGGCGAGGTGCACAACCCGGACGGCATCCTCTACGGCCGGCTGCCCGGTTTCCGCCTCTCCGAGCTGGGCGTCCAGATGGCCAAGGCCGCCGCCCAAGCGCTCGCCGACAAGACCGTGGTGCACGTGGTGGCCAGCCCGCTGGAACGCGCGCAGCAGACCGCCGAGCCGATCGCCGCGCAGTTCGGCCTCCCGGTGGGGGTGGACGAGCGGCTGATCGAGAGCGCCAACTGGTTCGAGGGCAAGAAGGTCTCCCCAGGCGACGGCTCGTTCCGCGACCCGCGCAACTGGTGGGTGCTGCGCGACCCGGTCACCCCGTCCTGGGGTGAGGCCTACCGGGCCATCGCCGAGCGGATGTTCGCCGCGCTGCATGCCGCCCGGATCGCCGCCGAGGGGCGCGAGGCCGTGCTCGTCTCCCACCAGCTCCCCATCTGGACGCTGCGCCGGTACGTCGAGCGCAAGCGGCTCTGGCACGACCCGCGCAAGCGGCAGTGCGGGCTGGCCAGCCTCACCTCGTTCCACTTCGACGGTGCCAAGGTCGTCGGCATCGGCTACTCCGAGCCGGCGGCCCACCTGATCGCGATCTCGCCGACCGCCCGGACGGCCAAGGGAGCCTGATGCTCACCCGGAGGCTCGTCGCCGCCCTGCTCGCCGCCGTCACCGCCGGGACGGCGCTGGTCGGCTGCTCCTCCGGAAACCAGGAGAGCCGCTGCTCGGACCGGAACGGCGTCATCGAATGCGCGCCCGACCAGCGGTCGACGGCCCCCAAGCTGGCCGGTGACCTGCTCACCGGCGGCCGGTACGACATCGCCGACGCCCGCGGGCAGGTCGTGGTGATCAACTTCTGGGGTTCCTGGTGCGCGCCCTGCCGCGCCGAGGCCGACGACCTGGAGGCCACCTACCAGGCCACCAAGGCGTCCGGGGTCAGCTTCCTCGGCATCAACGTGCAGGACAGCAAGGACAAGGCGATCGCTTTCGAGGAGGGCCGGGTCACCTACCCGAGCCTCTTCGACCCGGCGAGCCGGCTGGCGCTGGCCCTGGACATCCCTCCGAACACCATCCCGGCCACCGTCGTGCTGGACCGCGACGGGCGGATCGCCACCGTGATCCGGGCCGCCGTGACCCAGGACCGGCTGCGACCCATCGTCGAGCGGATCGCCGCCGAGCAGCCGGCGTCCGGATCCCGCTGATGGGCGAGACGTTCCGCCACCTCGCCGAGTCCGGCCCGCTGCTGCTGGCCGTGGGCGCGGCGGCGCTCGCCGGGCTGGTCAGCTTCCTCTCCCCATGCGTCCTGCCGCTGATGCCCGGCTACCTGTCGTACGTCACCGGGCTGGCCGGCGCCGACCTGGAGGGGCGGGCGGAAAGGAAGCGCCCCCGGTCGACGCCCCCGGTGGCGGAGGGGGCCCCTGCCAACCCGGCGGGCGGCGCGGACAGCAATGGCGGCGTGGCCGTCGCCGCGCCGCCGGCAGCCCGGCCGGTGGCCGTCGTGAAGGGGCGGGTGCTCGCCGGCACGCTGCTCTTCATCGCCGGGTTCACCGCCGTGTTCACCGCCACCGCGATCCTCTTCTCCGGCGTCGGCAAGCTCTTCTTCGAGTACGAGCGCACGCTGGAGATCGTCATCGGCGCCCTAATCGTCGTACTCGGCCTCGGCTATCTCGGGGTGGTCCCCGGGTTGCAGCGCGAGTTCCGGATCCACCGGCTGCCCGCCGCCGGGCTGCTCGGCGCCCCGGTCCTCGGCGCGGTCTTCGCGCTGAGCTGGCTGCCGTGCACCGGCCCGACGCTCGGTGCGGTGCTCGGTCTGGCGGCGGTCGAGGGCAAGACCGACCGGGCGGTGCTGCTCGCCGTGGCGTACTGCCTCGGCCTGGGGGTACCGTTCGTCGTCTTCGGGCTGGGCTTCCACCGCCTGCTCGGGCTGTTCCGCGCCGTCCGGCGCAACAGCCGCTGGGTCACCCGCATCGGCGGCGCCCTGCTGATCCTGATCGGCCTGGCGCTGGTCACCGGCGGCTGGCAGAACTTCGTGATCTGGTTGCAGACGCACGTGGGCACGGGCGAGGTGAGCATCTGATGACGACCGTGGACGACCGGCCGGCGGCCCCGCCCGCGCCCCGGCGCCGGGTCAACCCGGTGCTGGCCCTGCTGCGCAACTCGTGGCGGCAGCTCACCAGCATGCGTACCGCGCTGATCCTGCTCTTCCTGCTCGCGGTCGCCGCCATCCCCGGCTCGGTGCTGCCACAACGCGGGGTCAGCCCGGAGAAGGTCAACCAGTACTTCGTCGACCACCCCGACCTCGCCCCGCGCCTGGACCAGCTCGGCATGTTCGAGGTCTTCGGCTCGGTCTGGTTCTCCGCGATCTACCTGCTGCTCTTCACCTCGCTGGTCGGCTGCATCCTGCCCCGGGCGCGCGACCACGTCCGGGCGCTGCGCCTGCAGCCGCCGGCCGCGCCGAAGCGCCTGGAGCGGCTGCCGCAGCACACGGTGCTGGCGGCCCCGGCCGCCGCCGACCCCGAGGCGATCGCGGCGGTGCTGCGCCGCCGCCGCTGGCGGGTCGTGGTCCGCGGCAACGAGGTCTCCGCCGAGAAGGGCTACCTCAAGGAGACCGGCAACCTGCTCTTCCACGTCTCGCTGGTCGCCGTCCTGCTCGGCGTCGCGGTCGGCTCCTGGTACGGCTGGCACGGCAACCGGCTGCTGGTGGCGGGCGAGGACAACGCCTTCTGCAACACCCGGCAGCAGTACGCCGAGGCGACGCTCGGCCCCCGGGTGGACAGCGCCGACCTGCCGCCGTTCTGCCTCAAGCTGGACAAGTTCGACGCGAAGTACCTCCCGTCCGGGCAGGCCGCGCACTACTGGGCCACGGTGACCGTCGACCAGCCGGACGGCGCGACGCGGACCGCCGGTTTCTCGGTCAACTCGCCGCTGCGGCTCGGCTCGGCCAACGTCTACCTGCTCGGCAACGGGTACGCCCCGATCCTGAAGTACACCGACCGCTACGGCCGTACCCAGACCAGCACCGTGCCGTTCCTGCGTACCGGCGACGCGAACGCGACCGAGGAGGGGGTGGCCGCGTTCCCGGACGCGAACGTCGACCCGAAGACCGGCCAGCGCGCCCCCGATCAGCAGGTCGCCTTCGACGGGCTCTACCTGCCCACCGCCCCGGAGAGCGCGCCGTTCGTCGCGTCGCAGTTCCCCGAGGAACGGAACCCGGCGGTGGTGCTCGCCGCGTACCGGGGCAACCTCGGCCTGGACGCCGGCATCCCCGGGTCGGTCTACCAGCTCGACCAGCGGCAGATCGACAACGGCAAGCTCAAGCAGATCGGCAACAAGAAGCTGGGCGTGGGCGAGAAGTGGACCCTGGACGACGGCAGCACGCTGGAGTTCGTCGGCACGAAGCCGTACATCACCATCGCGGTCCGATATGCCCCAGGGCAGATGCTGATGCTCGGCGCCTGCGTGACGCTGCTCGCCGGCCTGATGGGCTCGCTCTTCGCCCGGCGGCGGCGGGTCTGGTTCCGGATTTCGCCCCCCGAGGGCGGATCTCCGACGCACGGTAGTAGCTTGGTGGAGGCCGGTGGGCTGCCGCGCACCGAGCATCCGGGGTTCGCCGACGAGTTCGCACAGCTCGTCGCCGCGGTCAGCGACGACGGGCGAAGCGACGGCCGGGCGCGAGAAGGGGTCGAGTGATGTCCGCACTCTCCGACCAGCTGGTCACGTACGCGATCCTGGCGTACCTGGTCGCGATGATCAGCCACGCCGTCGAGTACGCGCTCGGCAACGCCCGCGCGGTGTCGGTGAAGACGGCCGCGCCGGCCCGGGAGCTGGTCGGTGCCGGTGCCGGTGTCGGCGGCGCCGGCGGCCCGGTCGAGGCACCCGCCGCCCCGGCCAGCACCGCGCCTGCCACGCCGGCCGGGAACCGGCCCAGCCGCTCGGCCGCCCGCGCCGCGCTCGCCGGGCGGATCGCCGGCTGGGTCACCGCGCTCGCCGTCGTGCTGCACCTGGGTGCGGTCGTCACCCGGGGCGTCGCCGCCGACCGGATGCCCTGGGGCAACATGTACGAGTTCGTGCTGACGGTCACCTTCATCGGGGCCGCGGCCTGGCTCGCGGTGCTCTGGAAGCAGCCGTCGCTGCGCCGGCTCGGGCTCTTCCTGACCCTGGTCATGGTGCTGCTGCTGGCGTTCGCCGAGCTGAAGCTCTACGTGCAGGTCACCCCGCTGATGCCGGCGCTGCAGTCGTACTGGTTCATCATCCACGTGTCGACGATCATCTTCGCCTCCGGCATCTTCCTGCTGGGCGTGGTGCCGGCCGCGGCGTACCTGATGCGGGCCGGCTGGGAGCAGGGGCGGCGGAGCTTCCCGTACACCCTGGCCCGTCGGCTGCCGGCGGCGGCCGGCTTGGAGCGGCTGACCTTCGCGCTGCACGCCTTCGCCTTCCCGATCTTCACCTTCGCGGTGATCGCCGGGGCGATCTGGGCCGAGGCGGCCTGGGGTCGGGCCTGGGGCTGGGACCCCAAGGAGACCTGGGCGTTCATCTCCTGGGTGGTGTACGCCGGTTACCTGCACGCCCGAGCCACCCCGAGCGTCAAGCGGAACGTGGCCACCTGGATCTCGATTCTGGGTTTCCTGACCATGCTGATGAATCTGTTCGGGGTGAACTTCTTCTTCACCGGCCTGCACTCGTACGCCGGCGTCAGCTGACCCCCGTCCGGCGTCGACCGGTGAGCACCCGGTCGACGCCGAGCGTCACCTGGTAGGCGATCTCGGGGACGTCGGCCAGCTCGATCCGCTCGGCCCGCATGGCCAGCTGGGCGTGCAGCTCCCGGGCGACCGCGTCGCGGATCTCCCGCAGCAGCGGGGAGAGGCCGTCCGGGTCGCCCACCACGTACGCGTCACTCATCCTCGTACCTTCGCGCCACGAAGGCACCGTGTCCACTCCTGCATCCGCAAAATGTAGAACTACACTTCTAAGAAGTGTAGTTCTATGAAATGCGGTGGCCCTCGTGACTCAACTGCCGAAGCCGAAGGTGATCTTCGACCGGGACGTCGAGTGGGCCGAGTTGACTCGCTTCGCCGGCGACGAGCGATCGGGTGCCACCCTCGGGGTCGTCAGCGGCCGACGCCGCCAAGGCAAGACATTGCTGCTTTATGAGCTGGCCCGAGCCAGCGGCGGCTTCTACTTCGGCGCTACGGAGGCGACGGCGGCGGAGTCGCTCCGGCGGCTCGGCGAGGCGCTCGGTGCCTACACGGGTGCGCCCGGACCGGTTCAGTTGGCCGACTGGAGTTCGGCGGTGGATGCCCTGCTCGCCCTGGGGCGGGAACGGCCGGTAACGGTGGTCATCGACGAGTTCCCCTATCTGGTGCGCGTTGCCCGAGACCTCCCGTCGATCATCCAGCACGCTCTTACGCCTGGGCGGCCGGAGCGTACGCAGTCCCGTACCCGCCTGCTGCTCTGCGGATCGGCCCTGCCCTTCATGGGTGGCCTGCTGGCCGGTTCCGCCCCGCTGCGTGGTCGGGCCGGCCTGGAGCTACCAGTGCCGCCGCTCGACTATCGGGCCGCTGCGGCGTTCTGGGGCGTCGAGGACCCGTTGCTGGCGGTGCAGGTCTTCTCGATAGTCGGTGGGACGCCGGCCTACCGGCGCGAATACGTCCAGGACGACGCGCCGAGCGGTCCGGAGGACTTCGACGACTGGGTGGTGCGGACGGTCCTCAACCCGGCGCGACCGTTGTTCCGGGAGGCGCGCTACCTGCTGGCCGAGGACCCTGATCTGCGGGACGCCGCTCTCTACCATTCGGTGCTCGCGGCGGTTGCCGAGGGCAACGCCAGTCGTGGCGGGATCGCCGGTTACATCGGGCGTAAGGCGAATGAACTGCAACACCCGCTCACTGTGCTGGAGGACGCCGGCCTGCTGGTGCGGGAACCGGACCCGCTGCGGAGCGGGCGCAGCAGCTACCGGATCACCGAACCACTCATCACCTTCTATCAGGCGGTCATGCGACCTGCCTGGACCGCGCTGGAACAGCGTCGCGGTGCGGACGTGTGGCGCCGGTCGAAGCGTCGGTACACCAGCGCCGTTCTCGGTCCGCGGTTCGAGGAGATCGTCCGGCAGTGGGCAATCCGTTTCGCCGACCTGGACGTCTTCGGCGGCATCGTCGCGGAGGCCAGTGCCGCGACCGTGACGGACCCGTCCACCCGAACCAGCCACGAGCTGGATCTCGTCGCGTTTGGTGAGCCGCCGCTCGGTGACGGCCCGCGTCCGCTGCTCGCGATCGGTGAGGTGAAGTGGGGCCGGCGGTTGGGCCAGGCGGACCTGGAGCGGCTGCGGCGCATTCGGGAAGTGCTCGTCCGTCGCCCCGGAGTTGACGCCACCCACACCCGCCTGCTGCTTGCGAGCGCGGACGGGTTCACCGATGAGCTTGTCGGCGTGGCGTCGGCTGAGTCGGACGTCGTGTTGGTGGACTCCGCGCGGCTCTACGCCGGCTGAGCGCGCGGGTCAGGTGCCGAACCAGCCGGGGACGTCGAGGCGGAAGAAGTTCGGCTGCGCCACCGTGCGCAGGTCGTCCTCGATCGCCGCGACCCGGTCGGCGCCCAGGGTGGCCGCCCAGCGGTCGCGGAGCTGATCGAACACGACAGCGGAGCGGCGCAATCCGTCCAGCCCCCGGTCGGTCAACCGGACCAGCTTGCGTCGGGCGTCGGCGGGGTCGTCGGCGCGGTCCAGGTAGCCGAGCGCCACCAGCCGGTCGACGGTCTTGCCCGCCGCCTGCTTGGAGACGCCGAGGCGCTGGCCCAGCTCACTGGCCGTGGTGCCGGCCATGCCGACCGCCTGAAGGACGAAGCCGTGCACCGGGCGCAGGTCGGGGTGGCCCTGCCGGGCCAGCTCGGCGTGCAGGTCGTCGATGAGGGTGCGGAAGCCGGCGAGCATCAGCAGCGGGAGCGCGAAGCCCGGGCGGTCAGGCGTTGCCATGTTCGACAACCCCGTTTACTATCTCGTCAACCACGTTGACTATCTTACGTGAGGGGTCCCGTCATGTCCCGACCAGTCTTCACCGCCCACACCCTTGACACCGCGCCCGCCGCCGCCCGTCCGGTCATGGCCGGCGTGCATCGCAAGCAGGGCCACCTGCCCACCGCCGTGGGCCTGATGGCGGAGTCGCCCGAGCTGCTCAAGGGCTTCCTCGGCGCCACCGCCGTCTTCGAGTCCACTGACCTCGACCCGATCGCCCGGGAGGTGGTGGTGCTCACCGTCGCCACCCGCAACGAGTGCCACCTCTGCGTGGCCATGCATACCGCCACCCTGGCCGGGCGCGGCGGGACGCCCGAGCTGATCGAGGCGCTGCGCGCCGGCGCCGCACTGCCGGAGCCGCGACTGGAGGCGCTGCGCCGGTTCACCCTGGCCGTGCTCGACCACCGGGGCGCGGTGCCGGATCCGGAGCTGGACGCGTTCCTCGCCGCCGGCTGGCGGCCGCGGCACGCGTTGGACGTGGTGCTCGGCGTCGGGACGTACACCATCTCGACCTTCGCCAACCGGCTCGTCGACGCCCCGCTCGACCCGCCTCTCACCGCGTACGCCTGGGAGCCGGCGGCCGGCTGAGCGCGCGTGCGCCAACCGGGGACCCCTGCTCTACCGGAGGCGTTGAGCGGGGTCCTTCCTCTCGCGTCACAGCACCCGGCGTGGGCGGGGTGGTGGGGGGTGCGGGAGGATGGCAGTCATGGCGGCTCGTGGCTTCCCGTACACCGATCTCAAGGACTTCCTCGCGGCGCTGGAGCGCGCGGGCGAGCTGCGGCGGGTGAGCGTCCCGGTCGACCCCACGCTGGAGATCAGCGAGGTGGTCACCCGGACCGTGCGGGCCGACGGTCCGGCGCTGCTCTTCGAGCGGCCGACCCGGGGTGAGATGCCGGTGGCGATCAACCTGTTCGGCACCGAGAAGCGGATGGCGATGGCGCTCGGCGTCGAGTCGCTGGACGAGATCGGCGAGCGGATCGGCGGGCTGATCAAGCCGGAGCTGCCGGTCGGCTGGTCCGGCATCCGCGAGGGCCTCGGCAAGGTCATGCAGCTCAAGTCGGTGCCGCCGCGCAAGGTGAAGACCGCGCCCTGCCAGCAGGTGGTCTACCGGGGCGACAACGTCGACCTGAACCGGCTGCCCGGGCTGCAGGTCTGGCCGGGGGACGGCGGCATCTTCCACAACTTCGGGCTGACCCACACCAAGCACCCGGAGACCGGCAAGCGCAACCTCGGCCTCTACCGGCTCCAGCAGCACAGCCGGAACACGCTGGGCATGCACTGGCAGATCCACAAGGACTCCACCGCCCACCACGCGGTCGCCGAGCGGCTCGGCCAGCGGCTCCCGGTCGCCATCGCGATCGGCTGCGACCCGGTCGTCTCGTACGCGGCCACCGCGCCGCTCCCCAGTGACATCGACGAGTACCTGTTCGCCGGCTTCCTGCGCGGCGAGCGGGTGGAGATGGTCGACTGCCTGACCGTGCCGCTGCAGGTGCCGGCGCACGCCCAGGTGGTGCTGGAGGGCTACCTGGAGCCCGGCGAGCGGCTGCCCGAGGGCCCGTTCGGCGACCACACCGGCTTCTACACCCCGGTCGAGCCGTTCCCGGTGCTGCACGTCGAGACGATGACCATGCAGCGCGACCCGGTCTACCACTCGATCGTCACCTCGAAGCCGCCGCAGGAGGACCACGGCCTGGGCAAGGCCACGGAGCGGATCTTCCAGCCGCTGCTCAGGCTGCTGATCCCGGACATCGTCGACTACGACCTGCCGGCCGCCGGGGTCTTCCACAACTGCGCGATCGTGTCGATCCGCAAGCGCTACCCGAAGCACGCGCAGAAGGTGATGAACGCGATCTGGGGCGCCCACCTGATGTCGCTGACCAAGCTGATCGTGATCGTCGACGAGGACTGCGACGTGCACGACTACAACGAGGTCGCCTTCCGCGCCTTCGGCAACGTCGACTACGCCCGCGACCTGATGCTCACCGAGGGGCCGGTGGACCACCTCGACCACGCGTCGTACCAGCAGTTCTGGGGCGGCAAGGCGGGCATCGACGCGACCCGCAAGCTGCCCGCCGAGGGTTACACCCGGGGCTGGCCGGAGGAGATGACCATGTCGCCCGAGGTGGTGTCGCTGGTCGACAAGCGCTGGAAGGAGTACGGGATCTGATGGCCGCGGTCGCCGAGGCCCCGGTGGAACGCCCGGGCCGGGTCAAGTCCTTCCTCAAGCTGGTCACCATCGAGCACTCCGTGTTCGCGCTGCCGTTCGCGTACCTGTCCGCGCTGACCGCGATGCGGGTCCACGGCGGGCAGGTCCGCTGGCTCGACCTGCTGCTGATCACCGTGGCGATGGTCGGGGCGCGGACGTTCGCCATGGCCGCCAACCGGATCCTCGACCGGCGGATCGACGCGCGGAATCCGCGTACCGCCAACCGGGAGTTGGTGACCGGGGCGGTGAGCCTGCGGACGGCCTGGACCGGCGCGGCCGTCGCGCTGGTGGTCTTCCTCGCCGCCGCCGCCCTGCTCAACCCGCTCTGCCTGGCGCTCGCGCCGCTCGCCGTGGTCCCGCTGGTCGTCTACCCCTACGGCAAGCGGTTCACCAACTGGCCGCACGCCATTCTGGCGGTGGCCCAGGCGGTCGGGCCGGTCGGCGCCTGGCTGGCGGTCACCGGCACGCTCGCCGGCTCCGGGCCGGCCTGGCTGCTCGGCGCGGCCGTGGGCCTGTGGATCGGCGGCTTCGACCTGATCTACGCCTGCCAGGACGCGGACGTCGACCGGAAGATCGGGGTGCACAGCGTCCCGGCGCGCTACGGGCTGCGCTTCGCGCTGCACGCCTCCACCGTCGCGCACGTGGTGACCTTCGCGCTGTTCATCTGGTTCGGCGCGCTGGTCGGCTTCGGCTGGCTTTGGTGGATCGGCCTGGCGTTCACCGCGCTCGCCTTCGGCTACCAGCACCTGGTGGTCAGCCCGGCCGACCTGAGCAAGGTCAACCGGGCGTTCTTCACCGCCAACGGCTTCGTGGGCATCGCCCTGTTCGTGTTCGCCCTGCTCGACCTGGTGGTCCGCCTCGGCCTGCGGCCGTGAGTCGGAGGTCAGCGGGCAGCGGTGCCGTGAGCCCGCGTCAGCGGGCGGAGCCGACCGGGTAGCGGGCGCTCTCCAGGGTCCAGTCGACGGTGCCGCGGACGGCGTTCGAGACGCCGTCGACGTGGACGGCGACCGACTCGTCCAGCGCCGGACCGAACGACGGTACGGCGGCGCGCAGCGCCATGAAGCGGGCCATCTCGGTCCGCCAGCGGTCGGCGACCAGCGCCACCGCGTCCCGCACCGGCACGCCCCGCTCGGCGGCCACCGCCAGCACCAGATTGTGACCGCCGGCGGTGGCCCGGTCCCGGTCCAACGAGGCCAGGTCGTTGAACCAGGAGAGCAGGTCGTTGGCGAGTTCGGCGAGCCGGCGCAGCGCGGGATGGTGGTAGACCGCGTCGGGTAGCGGCCGGCCGGCCGCGAACTCGATCAGCGGATACGACACGTACGCGGCCGAGGTGGCCCGGCGCAGCGCCACGTACTCCTCGATCCCGGGGGGCCGGCCGGCGGCCTTGGCGGCCGCCTCCCGCCCGGCGCCGTCGAGGTGGTCGGCGACGGCGTCGGCGAAGCGCAGCCGCCAGCGGGCCGGCATCCGTCGCCGCGGCTCGCGCCACGCCTGCACCAGCAGCCGCCGCAGGGGACCCGAGAAGCCGGGATGCCGGGCCCGGGGACCCTCCCGGAGCAGGGCCAGCGTCCCGTCCCGCAGCGCCCGGATCCCCGCCGGATCGGGCCGCCCCGGCCCGTCGCACAGGTCGTCGACCAGGAAGAACCAGGCGAACAGGGCGGCCAGCGCGCGCAGGTCGGGCTCGGCGGCGCCCGGGTAGAGCCGGCCGGCGTACCGGGCGAAACCGGCCCGGGCCAGCCGCTGCCGAGCGGCGGCGTCGCGGAGCAGGCCGAGCCGGTCGAGTTGGTCGACCAGCCACTCCTGCACCCCGTCGGCGTAGGGCGAGAGCCGGGGCCGGATCGGGCAGTCGGACCGCAGCGAGCGGAGCACCGCCTCCGTCATCACCGATCCCTTCCTGGGCATGGATGATCGTCGGAAGCATGGCAGGTCGCGGAGCGCCTCGCCGCCCCTGTGGACATCGGTGCTTGTCGCGGGACAAGCAGGACGGTACGGACGTGCCGCGGGGGTCCCCGCCCGGCCGCCCGGCCGGACCAGGCACGCTTGACGGTATGCGTGAACCATGGGTGGTCGGCGTCTCCGGGGCCTCCGGCACGCCGTACGCGGCCGCCGTCGTCCGGGGCCTGCTCGACGCCGGCGAGGCGGTGGACCTGATCGTCTCCCGGGCCGCCCGGCTGACCATCCTCGACGAGACCGGCCGCGCCTTCCGGGACGCGCACTGGGTCGAGGACCTGGCCGCCTGGCTGGGGCGCGACCTCGCCGGCGCCGACCTGCGGCACTGGCCCGCCGGCGACCTGGCGGCCGGCCCGAGCAGCGGCTCCTACCGGGTACGCGGGATGGCGGTGGTCCCGGCGAGCACCGCGGCCTGCGCGGGCATCGCGATCGGCCTCTCCAAGGACCTCTTGCAGCGCGCCGCCGAGGTGAATCTCAAGGAACGGCGGCCGGTGGTGGTGGTGCCACGGGAGACCCCGGTGACCCGCAGCCACCTGGAGCATCTCATCGCGCTGCACGACGCCGGTGCGGTGGTGCTGCCCGCCAGCCCCGGCTTCTACGGCGCCGGCGCGGCGGCCTCCGCCCAGCAGTTGGTCGACTTCGTGGCCGGCAAGGTGCTCGACTCGCTCGGCGTACCGCACACGCTCTTTCGTCGGTGGTCGGGTGAGCTGGCCGCGTCCCGGCGGGACGCGGACCGGGCCTGACGGCCGGCCCGCGTGCCGATCGGTACCGACTCAGTACATGCCGGCGTTCGCCGGTCCGGGGCCGGTCGAGGCGGTCGGGCCCATGTTGCGCGACTTTCCCATGTCCTCCGCCTCGTCCAGCATGCCCTCCCCCTCGAGCAGGGCCCGTACCTCCGATTCCCGAAACCGGCGATGCCCGCCTGGAGTCCGGATGCTGCCTATCCGCCCGGCCGCTGCCCATCTCGTCACGGTCTTCGGGTCAACCCGAAACAGCGCGGCGACCTCACCCGGTGTCAGCAGGCGATCTCCAGTGTCCACAGCCCCCTCCTCGCATCGACGAAGCCCCCGGCTGAACACACTGCCCCCGGCCGGTGCGAGCCCAGAGCCGTCATGAGGGACGTATGGCAATTACAGCACCAGCGACCTGGCCTGTCCGCCCAAACGCGAAAAACGCACGGAAGTGAGAAGTTAGTAAATGGTACCGGCCGAGAACTGCCCTGACTGCTGGTTTGTGAACCGTTACATGACGTCATGTTCAACTGTTACCGACCGTCGGGCGTTACGCCCGAACGGATAGGGTGACACTCTGTGGACGCGATCGACCTGAGCCTCGTGGAGCTGCTGCGCGGCAACGCCCGCCTGTCGTACGCCGAGCTGGCCCGCCAGGTGGGGCTCTCGGCGCCGGCGGTGCACGAGCGGGTCGGCAAGCTCGAGTCGAGCGGGGTCATCCGGGCGTACCGGGCCGAGGTCGAGCCCGAGGCGATCGGGCTGGCGGTCACCGCGCTGATCGGCATCGTCGAGGATTCCAACGCCGACACCGACGACGTGCTGGAGGCGTTCCGGCAGATGCCCGAGATCGAGTCCTGCTACTTCATGGCCGGGGTCGAGTCGTTCCTGCTCAAGGCCCGGGTGGGCACCATCGCCGAGCTGGAGCAGCTCATCGTGCGGTTGAACCGGACGCCCGGGGTGGCCTCCACCCGTACCGGGATCGCTCTGTCGACCAAGTGGGAGAACCGCCCCCAGCCGGTCGAGCCGTCCGCCTCCTGACCGGCTCGTTTACGGCCATCCGCCGGGCCGGTGGTGCCGGTCGAAACCGAGCGGCCGGTCAGCCGCCGGGACAGGGGACCTCTGGTCCTGACCTCGCCGCGGGGATACCGTGCGCCGATGACGATCTCCGCGCGGGGCGCTGCCGTGGTGACCGGGGCGGCCGGCGGGCTCGGCCGCGCGATCGCCGCCGCGCTGCACGCCGACGGATGGCGCGTCCTGCTCACCGACGTGGACGGCGACGCGGTGGCCGCCGCCGCCGCACCGCTCGGCGGCTGGTCCCGGCGGCTCGACGTACGGGACGAGGCGGCCTGCGCCGAGGTCGCCGCGACGGCGGCCGGAGCGGCCGGCGGGCTCGGGCTCTGGGTGAACAACGCCGGCCTGCTGGTCACCGGACCCGCCTGGACGCACGACGCGTCGACCCGTCGGCGGCTGGTCGAGGTGAACGCGCTCGGCGCGATGACCGGGACCCTGGCCGCCCTGACGATCATGCGGGAACAGGGTCACGGACACGTGCTCAACATCGTCTCCCTGGCCGGGCTGATCGCCGCCCCCGGCGAGACCGTCTACGCGGCCAGCAAGCACGCCCTGCTCGCGTTCAGCCTCGGCACCCTGGCCGACCTGCGGATGGCCGGCGTCCGGGGCGTACACGTGTCGTGCCTCTGCCCGGACGGGATCTGGACGCCGATGCTGCACGACAAGCTCGACGACCCGGGGGCCCTGGCCTCCTTCACCGGGTCGCTGCTCACGCCCGAGCGGGTGGCCGCGCGGGCGGTGCGGCTGGCCCGCCGGCCGCGCCCGGTGGTCAGCCTGCCGCGCTGGCGCGGTGCCCAGGTCCGGCTCCTGGACGCCTTCCCCCGGCTCGCCCTGGCCCTCACCCCGGTGGTCCGGGCCGCCGGTCGGGCCGGTCAGCGCCGGCAGGCGCGCCGGGCCGGCCCGAGCGCGAGCTGAGCTCGCTTGTAACGTTGCCGACGTGACTCATCTCGACCGGTGTGACGAGGCCAGCCGAGCCTGGGTGACCGAGGCGATCGCCACGGTCGAGGCGGACGCCAACCGCTCCGCCGACACCCACCTGCTGCCCTTCCCGCTGCCCCGGGAATGGGGCATCGACCTCTACCTCAAGGACGAGTCGGTGCACCCCACCGGCTCGCTCAAGCACCGGCTGGCCCGGTCGCTCTTCCTGTACGGGCTCTGCAACGGCTGGATCGGGCCGGAGACCACGATCATCGAGGCGTCGTCCGGCTCGACGGCGGTCTCCGAGGCGTACTTCGCGCGGATGCTGGGGCTGCCGTTCATCGCGGTGATGCCGGCCTCCACCTCACCGGAGAAGATCGCCCAGATCGAGTTCCAGGGCGGGCGCTGCCACCTCGTCCAGGACCCGGCCAAGGTGGTGATCGAGGCCCGCTGGCTGGCCGAGGACACCGGCGGGCACTTCATGGACCAGTTCACCTACGCCGAGCGGGCCACCGACTGGCGAGGCAACAACAACATCGCCGAGTCGATTTACGCGCAGCTCGCGCTGGAGCGGCACCCCGTGCCGGCGTGGATCGTGGTGGGCGCCGGGACGGGCGGCACCAGCGCCACCATCGGCCGGTACGCCCGCTACCGCCGGCTGCCCACCAAGCTGTGCGTGGTCGACCCGGAGAACTCCGCGTTCTACCCCGCCTGGCAGGCCGCGGACTGGTCGGTGCGGACCGGCCGGGGCTCCCGGATCGAGGGCATCGGGCGGCCCACTGTGGAGGCGTCGTTCCTGCCCTCGGTGGTGGACCGGATGGTCCAGGTGCCGGACGCCGCGTCGCTGGCCGCCATGCGGGCCGGGTCGGCGGTGCTCGGCCGCCGGGTGGGCGGCTCCACCGGCACCAACCTCTGGGGCGCGTTCGGGCTGATCGCGGAGCTGCTCGCCGCCGGCCGGACCGGGTCGGTGGTGACCCTGATCTGCGACGCCGGCGACCGGTACGCGCACACCTACTACGCCGACGAGTGGGTGGCCGGGCAGGGCCTGGACCTGGCCCCGCACCAGGCCACCATCGACCGCTTCCTCGCCACCGGCGCCTGGCCGGCCTGACCCGGCTCCGCTGGGCGGGTCAGCCGGGGAAGACCCGCTCGGCCAGCCCCTGGTAGCGCACCACGAAGCCGTTCGGGTCGAGATCCAGGTCGGCGGTGAAGCTGTCGCTGGCGAAGCGGATCCGGGCCGGCCCGAGCGAGGTGTAGACCTGCTCGGCCGGGACCACCGCCAGGCTCGGCACCAGCACCCAGGCGACGGCGATCCGCCGGGCCTGCTCCGCCGGGGCCCGGCTCAGCCCGAGCCGGCGTACCGGAAGGGTGTTGAACAGCACCGAGCCGCCCAGGTCGAGGTCGAGCGCCGGGGCCAGCCGGCCCGGCTCGTCGGTGCCCGGCAGCCCGGCGGGCGGATGCCCGGCCGCGCTCAGCGCCGCGTCGAGGTCGCCCTCCTCGCCGGTGCGCACCCGCCACCCGTCCCCGTCGCGTTCCAGGCGTACGCTCCGCGCCCAGCCGCCCCCGTCGGCCTCGACCTCCAGCCGGGTCGCCGACCAGTCCGCGCCGACCGTCAGCCGGTATCGGCAGGTGTAGGGGACCGGGTCCACGGCCAGCATCACGCCCTGTGCGGTGAGGCCCTGGCGGTCATCGAGGATGGCGTGCTCCGACCCGGCGGTGTCGGTTCTGGACCAGAAGAACGACTTCGGCATCGTGGGCATGAACCGGACGTTACGCCACCCGGGCGACGACGGCGCGGGATGCGGGGACGCCGCCGTCGAGCAGTCGCTCGACGGCGGCGTCCGTCA